>NZ_JBIDAD010000001.1:812615-1490427 GCF_043202315.1 Streptomyces sp. NPDC048211 | reverse complement strand
GGGGGTCGCGCCGGTTTGGGGGTGGGGGGGGGGGGGGGGGGCGGCCCCCCCCCCGGGGGGGGGGGGGGGGGGGGGGGGGCGGGGGGGCCCCCCCCCCACGACGGGGGCCGGTACGGGCCTCCGGTGTCAGACGAAGACCGCGAGGCTCTTGGCCTTGCCCTTCTGCTCCTCGACGAGGACCAGGAACCGTCCGTCGGGCCCGAAGACCGCGACCGGGCCCGGCGGGTATGCCGGCATGTCGAGCCGTACGCCGTTGAGCAGCAGCTTGGCCCGCCTCTCGTCGACGTCCCAGCGGGGGAACGCCGAGTCGGCGGCCTCGGCCACCGGCATCACGACCAGTTCCTCCTGGTGCTGGTCGAGCGTCCGCGCGGCATCGAGGCCGTACGGACCGACGCGGGTGCGCCGCAGTGCCGTCAGATGCCCGCCCACGCCGAGGCCCGCGCCGAGGTCGCGCGCGATGGCCCGGATGTACGTACCGGAGGAGCAGACCACCGAGACGACCAGGTCGACCACCGGAGTGCCGTCCTCGGCGACGGCCTCACGGACGTCGTAGACGCGGAAGGACGAGATGGTCACCGGCCGGGCCGGGATCTCGAACTCCTCGCCGCCGCGCACCCGCGCGTAGGACCGCTTGCCGTCGATCTTGATGGCGCTGACCTTGGACGGCACCTGCATGATGGCGCCGGTCAGGGCGGCGACCCCCGCGTCGATGCCCTCGCGCGTCACCCCGGAGGCGTCGGTGGACGAGGTGATCTCGCCCTCCGCGTCGTCCGTGACGGTGTCCTGGCCGAGCCGGATCGTACCGAGGTACTCCTTCTCGGTCAGCGCGAGGTGGCCGAGGAGCTTGGTGGCCTTCTCGACACCGAGTACGAGTACTCCGGTCGCCATCGGGTCCAGCGTGCCGGCGTGGCCGACCCGGCGGGTCCGGGCGATGCCGCGCATCTTGGCGACGACGTCGTGCGAAGTGAAGCCGGACGGCTTGTCGACGATGACAAGGCCGTCCGGCGTTTTGTTCTGCGTCATGCGGAAGGTGAGTCCTCGTCCTCGTCCTCCGGCTTGCGGTACGGGTCGGCGTCGCCCGCGTACGTGGCGCCCGAGGACGCCTCGCGCACCTTGGCGTCCGAGGCCCGTGCCCGGTCGAGGAGGTCCTCGATCGCCTTGGCGTTCTCGGGCAGCGCGTCCGCCACGAAGGAGAGCGTGGGGGTGAACTTCGTCCCCGCCGCCGAGCCGACGGCGGAGCGCAGGATGCCCTTGGCGCTCTCCAGCCCGGCCGCCGCGCTCGCCCGCTCCTCGTCGTCGCCGTAGACCGTGTAGAAGACCGTGGCCTCCCGCAGGTCACCGGTGACGCGGGTGTCCGTGATGGTCACGTGCGTACCCAGGCGCGGGTCCTTGATTCCGCGCTGCAGTTTCTCGGCGACCACCTCCTGGATGAGGTCCGCCAGCTTCTTAGCCCGCGCGTTGTCGGCCACTGGTCCGTCTCCTTCTCGCTTTGAACGGACCGGGGACCGGGGGCGGCGTCGCCCGCCCCCGGTTCCCGGCCGGTCCTACTCAATCGTCTTCGTCGCTGTGCAGCCGCCGCCGTACGGACAGCAGCTCCACTTCCGGCCGGCCGGCGACCAACCGCTCGCACCGGTCGAGTACGTCTGTGAGGTGCCCGGTCTCCCCGGAGACCACGGCGAGGCCGATCTCGGCCCTGCGATGGAGGTCCTGACCGCCCGTCTCCGCCACGCTCACCGCGTACTTGCGCTGGAGCTCGGCAACGATCGGACGGACTATGGAGCGCTTCTCCTTGAGCGACCGTACGTCGCCGAGAAGCAGATCGAAGGACAGTGTCCCCACATACATGTGTGTCCGGATGTCCCGCCGGTTCGGGTTCGCGCCCCGCCGGTGATTGGCAGGGACACAAGAACCGTACACGGAACGGCCGGGGCCGATCGACGGAAATACGTCCCGTCGACCGGCCCCGACTGTTGAGGTACGGGTCAGCCTCGCGGCTTCTCGCGCATCTCGTACGTCGCGATGACGTCGTCGATCTTGATGTCGTTGAAGTTTCCGAGGTTGATACCGCCCTCGAAGCCTTCGCGGATCTCGGTGACGTCGTCCTTGAAGCGGCGCAGACCGGAGATGTTGAGGTTCTCCGCGATGACCTTGCCATCGCGCAGCAGGCGCGCCTTGGTGTTGCGCTTGACCTCGCCGGACCGGACCAGCACACCGGCGATGTTGCCCAGCTTGGACGAGCGGAAGATCTCGCGGATCTCCGCCGTGCCGAGCTCGACCTCTTCGTACTCCGGCTTGAGCATGCCCTTGAGGGCCGCTTCGATCTCTTCGATCGCCTGGTAGATGACCGAGTAGTACCGGACGTCCACACCTTCGCGGTCGGCCATCTGCGCGGCACGCCCTGCGGCGCGCACGTTGAAGCCGATCACGATGGCGTCGGAGCCGGTCGCCAGGTCGATGTCCGACTCGGTGACCGCACCCACACCGCGGTGCAGGACCCGGATGTCGACCTCTTCACCGACGTCGAGCTGGAGCAGCGAGGACTCGAGAGCCTCCACCGAACCGGACGCGTCGCCCTTGATGATGAGGTTGAGTTCCTGGACCAGACCGGCCTTGAGCGCCTCGTCCAGGTTCTCCAGGGAGAACCGGACACCCTTGCGGGCGAAGTTGGCGTTGCGCTCACGGGCGGCACGCTTCTCGGCGATCTGACGGGCCGTACGGTCCTCGTCGACGACCAGGAAGTTGTCGCCGGCACCCGGGACGTTGGTGAGACCCAGCACGAGGACGGGGGTCGAGGGACCCGCTTCCTCGACGTTCTCGCCCTTGTCGTCGAGCATGGCGCGCACACGGCCGTAGGCGTCGCCCACGACCATCGTGTCGCCGACGCGGAGCGTGCCTCGCTGGACGAGGACGGTCGCGACGGCACCGCGGCCGCGGTCGAGGTGGGACTCGATCGCAATACCCTGCGCGTCCTGCTCCGGGTTGGCCCGCAGGTCGAGCGAGGCGTCGGCGGTGAGGACGACGGCCTCCAGAAGAGCCTCGATGTTGAGGCCCTGCTTGGCGGAGATGTCGACGAACATCGTGTCGCCGCCGTACTCCTCGGCCACCAGACCGAACTCGGTGAGCTGACCGCGCACCTTGGTCGGGTCCGCACCCTCGACGTCGATCTTGTTGACCGCGACCACGATCGGCACGTCGGCCGCCTTGGCGTGGTTCAGCGCCTCGATCGTCTGGGGCATCACACCGTCGTTCGCCGCCACCACGAGGATCGCGATGTCGGTGGACTTCGCACCACGTGCACGCATGGCGGTGAACGCCTCGTGACCCGGGGTGTCGATGAAGGTGATGCGGCGGTCCTCGCCGTTGACCTCGGCGCCGACCTGGTACGCACCGATGTGCTGCGTGATGCCGCCGGCCTCGCCCGCAACGACGTTCGTCTTGCGGATCGCGTCCAGCAGTCGGGTCTTACCGTGGTCGACGTGACCCATGACGGTCACGACCGGCGGACGGGAGACCAGGGCCTCTTCGCCGCCCTCGTCCTCGCCGAACTCGATGTCGAAGGACTCGAGCAGCTCGCGGTCCTCCTCCTCGGGGCTGACGATCTCGAGGACGAAGTTCATCTCGTCCGCGAGGAGCTTCAGCGTCTCGTCGGAGACGGACTGCGTGGCAGTGACCATCTCGCCGAGGTTCATCATCACGCCGACGAGCGACGCCGGGTTGGCGTTGATCTTCTCGGCGAAATCGGTGAGGGAGGCACCGCGCGACAGCCGGACAGCCTGTCCGTTGCCGCGAGGCAGCATGACGCCGCCCACCGACGGGGCCTGCATGGCCTCGTACTCCTGGCGCCTCTGCCGCTTCGACTTGCGACCACGACGCGCGGGACCGCCGGGGCGGCCGAAGGCGCCCTGCGTGCCACCACGGCCACCGGGGCCGCCGGGACGTCCACCGAAACCGGGACGACCGCCGAAGCCGCCGCCACCACCGGGACGGCCTGCGCCGCCACCGCCACCGCCGCCACCGGGACGACCGGCGAAACCGCCGCCGCCGCCACCGGGACCGGCCGGACGGCCTGCGAAGCCGCCGCCACCGGGACGGCCTGCGCCGCCACCGCCGCCGGGACGACCGCCGCCGCCACCGGGACCACGGCCACCGCCGGGGCCACCACCGGGACGCGGGCCGGCAGCGGGACGCTGCGGCATCATGCCCGGGTTCGGACGGTTACCGCCGGCGCCGGGGGCGCCGCCGGGACGAGGGGACTGCGGGCGCGGCATGCCCCCCGGAGACGGACGTGCACCGCCCTGGCTCTGACCCTGCGGGCGCGGGGCGCCGCCGGGGCCGCCCTGCGGACGCGGGGCGCCGGGGCGCTCCGAGCCGCCACCGGGACGCGGGGCGCCACCGGGACGGGGCGACTGCGGACGGGCCATGCCCGTCGAGCCACCGGAGGTGAAGGGGTTGTTGCCCGGACGTGGACCGGCCGGACGGGCGCCGCTGGGGCGCGGGGCGCCCTGGCCCGCGGGGCGTGCGGGGCGCTCGGCGCCACGCTCTCCACCGCGGCCGCCGTCACGCTGACCACCGTCACGGCCACCGTCACGCTGACCGCCGGCCGGAGCCGGACGGGCAGGGCGGGGGCCCGGGGTGGCACCCGCGGGACGCGGGGCCTGCTGCTGCTGCGGCGCTGCCGGCTGGGCCGGAGCCGGAGCCGAGAACTCGGCTGCGGGCACCGGGGTGACCGGAGCGGCCTTCGGCGCGGGCTTGGGGCCCGGACGCGGGCCGGCGGACGGCGCGGAGGGTGCAGCGGGGGTGCTGCTCGCCGGTGCCTCGGCAGCGGCCGGCTTGGGAGCCGGGGCGCCGGGCTTCGGGGCAGCGGGACGTGCCGCAGCGGCCGGGGAGGGCGCTGCGGGCTTCACAGGGGCGGCCTTGCGGGGCGCGCCAGGCTTTGCAGCGGACTTGCCGGCGTTGCCGCCGGGCCCCTGCAGTGCGTCAGTCAACTTGCGTACAACCGGCGCCTCGATCGTCGAGGACGCCGAACGTACGAATTCACCGAGTTCTTGGAGCTTGGCCATGACGACCTTGCTCTCAACCCCGAACTCCTTGGCGAGTTCGTATACCCGGACCTTAGCCACTTCGCTCCTTTTAGGTCCGGGTTACCGCCGGACCGTCGCTACTTCATGGGCGTACTCATCGCGTACTCATCGAGTGCTCATCGCAATCTCGACCTACTTCCAACTCGCGAGGTACCTGACCGCACGGGGACCCGTGCCGTTCAATTTCTTACGGTGTCACCCGCTCGACGAACCGCTGCACCGCAGCGGGGTCGAACGGCCCCTTGGCCTTGAAGGCCCGGGGGAATGCCCGGCGGCGAACCGCCAGGTCCAGACAGTCGGAGACGGGGTGTACGTAGGCACCCCGGCCGGGCAGCGTACCGCGAGGATCAGGGACGCATGCGTCCTCGTCCACCACGATGCGCAGCAGCTCGCTCTTGGCCGCTCGCTCCCGGCATCCCACACAGGTTCGCTCGGGGCAAGCGCGGGCGTGCGTCCGGCCAGACACGTTTAAGTCTACCTCCCCGCACCGACCTCACCCCTTTGGGGCAAAAATCGAACGGATGTTGTCGTGATCTCAGCGGCGTGGCGACGAGATCTATTCCTTGTCATCCCCTCGGACCCCGGTCCGGACCGGGGTCCGTCGGGGCCCGTGGGGCCGTCGTCGGTCAGCGTCGCTCGGAGCGCTCCCGGGCCCGCTCGGCCCGCTCGCGGTCCGCGACGTCCCGCTCGGCGTCGGTCTCGGTGTCCGGGCGGATGTCGATGCGCCAGCCCGTCAGGCGGGCGGCCAGGCGGGCGTTCTGCCCCTCCTTGCCGATCGCCAGCGACAGTTGGTAGTCGGGCACGGTGACCCGGGCGGAGCGCGCGCCGAGGTCAACGACCTCGACTTCACTCACCCGTGCGGGTGACAGCGCGTTGGCGACCATCTCGGCCGGGTCGTCCGACCAGTCCACGATGTCGATCTTCTCGCCGTGCAGCTCGGCCATGACATTGCGCACACGGCCGCCCATCGGGCCGATGCAGGCGCCCTTGGCGTTGAGACCCGAGCGGGTGGAACGGACGGCGATCTTGGAACGGTGACCGGCCTCGCGGGCGATCGCGCAGATCTCGACGGAACCGTCCGCGATCTCCGGGACCTCCAGCGCGAAGAGCTTCTTCACCAGGTTGGGGTGGGTCCGCGACAGCGTCACCGACGGGCCGCGGACGCCCTTGGCGACGCGTACGACGTAGGTGCGCAGCCGCAGGCCGTGGGTGTACTCCTCGCCGGGCACCTGCTCCTGCACCGGCAGGATGGCTTCCAGCTTGCCGATGTCGACCAGGACGTTCTTCGGGTCCTTGCCCTGCTGGACGACGCCGGTCACGACATCGCCCTCGTGGCCCGCGTACTCGCCGAAGGTCCGGTCGTCCTCCGCGTCGCGCAGCCGCTGCAGGATGACCTGCTTGGCGGTGGTCGCGGCGATCCGGCCGAAGCCCGACGGGGTGTCGTCGAACTCCTTGGGCTCCTGGCCCTCCTCGAGGTCGGCCGGGTCCTCCTTGGCCCACACGGTCACGTGGCCGCGCTCGTCCAGCTCCACGCGCGCCCTGCGGTGGCTGCCGTCCGTGCGGTGGTACGCGATGAGGAGGGCCGACTCGATCGCCTCGACGAGCACGTCGAACGGGATCTCCTTGTCCTGCGCCAAGCCCTTCAGAAGCTTCACATCGATGTCCACGGCTACGCCTCCTCTTCCTTCTTGTCCTTGCGGTTGAATTCCAGCTCCACGCGCGCCTTGGCGATCTCGGCGAAGGCGATCCGGCGGGACGTGGGCTTGCGGCCCTTGACGCCCGGCACTTCGAGATCCAGGCCTTCTTCGTCGACCGCGAGGATGCGGGCCACCAGCTCGCCGCCCTCGCCCAACGTCAGCCGGGCCAGCCGGCCCGTGGCACGTACGTAGTGGCGGTGCTCCGTCAGCGGGCGGTCGGCACCGGGAGAGCTGACCTCCAGGACGTACTCGTCCTCGCCCATCACATCGGTCTCGTCGAGCTCGGCGGAGATCGCGCGGCTCAGATCCGCACAGGCGTCCAGCTCCACGCCCTCTTCGGAGTCCACGATGATCCGCAGCACCCGGCGACGGCCGGCCCGGGACACTTCGATCTCTTCCAGATCCAGCTGCTCGGCGCTGACGAGCGGTTCGACCAGCCCGCGCAGCCTCTCGCTCTGGGTGGTGCTCATCCGGGTGACTCCTCGGCCGCGTGTGCTGTTGTGGGGATCGTCGCGTGTCTGGTCAAAGGGTATCCGGTCCCAGAGGGTGTTGCTGTCCGTCGGCCCCCGGGGCGCGGGTACGCTCGCCAACGGTGATCACTTCCGGACAGATCCAGTCAAGACAGGTCCAGGCCCGAAGGAGAACAAGTGCGGCGCACGGGGACGACGCGCAGGGGTGCGCTGACCGCGACGGGAGCGATCGCCATGGGGGCGGTGCTGGCCGGCTGCGGCAGCGGCGACGACGAGAGCGCCGGACGCGAGGGTCCGGCACGGGCGGACGCGCGGACCGCGGCCGACCGGGCGCCGGCCGGGACGTCGCTCCGGCTGAAGGCCCGTGGTGTGAGCACGTCGCTGCTCGCCCAGTACGAGACCGTCGTCCGGACCCATCCGGCGACCGCCGCGGGGCTCACTCCCCTGCGGGACGCCGTCCGCGCCCACATCACCGCACTGGGCCCCGGCGACGCGCTCGGCCTCGTCCGCACACGGCCCGGCACCGGTGGCGCCGCGGCGGCGGTCAGGGAACTGGCCGCCGCCGAACGCCGTGCCGCGGCCTCGCACACGCAGGCGCTGGTGGAGGCCCCGCCGGAGCTCGCACGGCTGCTCGCGTCGGTCGCGGCCGCGTCCTCGGCCCACGCCTATCTGCTGACCGAACTGGCCAAGGAGACGAAGGCATGAGCGACGACGGGACCCTGAAGGCCGCACAGGCGGCGCTGGCCGCCGAACACGCGACCGTGTACGGATACGGGGTAGCGGGCGCCCGTGTCGCCGCCGACCGCCGCGCCGAGGCCACCGCGGCGCACCACGCCCACCGGGCCCGGCGCGACGCGCTGGTACGGACGGTGCACGACCTGGGCGGTGAACCGGTGGCCGCGGCCCCCGCGTACGCTCTGCCGTTCGCGGTACCGGACGCCGCCGCGGCCGTACGCCTCGCCGCCGTGCTGGAGGACCGGGTGGCGGATGTCTACTCCGACCTCGTACGGGCCTCGGAGGGGCCGTTGCGACGGTCGGCGGCGGACGCCCTGCGGGAGGCAGCGGTGCGCGCGGTCCGCTGGCGCGGCAGCGGCGTACCCTTTCCCGGGCTCGCCGAACGGGCCGCGGACGGGTCCCGCACCGACGGGACCGACGGGACCGGCACGGCGGCGAAGGCCGGACGGCCCGAGGCCGGCACCGCGCACTGAGCAAGCTCTGAAAGGGAACACGGCACGTATGGGTTTTGAACCGCCGCAGCGTCTGGTGCGAGCGCTCGGCGAGTCGTACGGGGATACGGCCGCCGGGGACTGGCTCGCGCGCCTTCCCGCACTGACCGAACGGGCGCTGGCCGCGGCCGGGCCGGGGATGACCGTGGAACGGGTCGCCGCCCCGGGCGGGCGCAGCAGCCTGGTCCTGCTGGTACGGGATGCCGGCGGCACCCCGGCGGCGTTGAAGCTCTCCCCCGCCGGGGCGGCCCCGGACCTCGAGAGGGCGGCGCTGGCGCACTGGAACGGCTGGGGCGCGGTGAACCTCATCGCGTCCGCGGAAGAGGCGCCCGCCGTGGGCGAGGCCCTGCTGCTGGAGCGGCTGCACCCCGAGGTGTCGCTGCGTTCGCTGCCGGAGGCGAAGGCCCTGCTGGAGGCGGCCGGGACGGTGCGGCGGCTCTGGGTCGAACCGCCTCCGGAGCACGGCTTCGAGACGGTCGCCGGCCGGACCGGGCTGCGGATCGAGGCGATGCTGGCCTCCGCCGCGGCCGATCCCGCCCTGGAGCCCCTGGTCTCGGCGGCCCTGGCGGCCCGCGAGGAACTGGTCGCCCACTCCCCCGAGGCCGATCTGCTGCTGCACGGCAACTTCCGGCAGAGCAAGGTCCTTTCGGGCGAGCGGGCCCCCTGGCTGACGGTCGGCCCCGAGCCGGTGGTCGGTGAGCGGGCCTACGATCTGGCGCGGCTGGTGCGGGACCGGGTCGAGGACCTGATCGCCTCACCCGGTGGCGCGGTGACCGCCCGGCGCAGGGTCAGGAAGCTCGCGGACGCGCTGGACGTGGACCGCGAGCGGCTGCACGGCTGGACGCTGTTCCGCGCGGTGGAGTCGGGCACCAGGGCACTGGCGGCGGGCCGTCACCAGGAGGGCGAAGTGACGCTGGAGTTCGCGGGCTGGCTCTGAGGGCTGTCCCGTCCGGCTCGCGGCGCCCGGCACGGCACCTCGCCGTGTCGTCGGGATCGCCCGATTACGCCCCGTACGCGGGCGCCCCTCCGCCTTGCGATGCACCGCGCGGACGACGCGAGCCCCGCCCTCACAGGGCAATACACCTCGGTGTTCCATCCACGGCGAAGGGCCCCGGCACGGAGATCCGTGCCGGGGCCCTTCGCCGTCAGCGGTGCGGTCAGCCCTGCTCGGTGAGACGGGCGATGGCCTCGTCGACCGTGAGCTCCTCGCGCTCTCCCGTACGGCGGTCCTTCAGCTCCAGGACGCCCTCGGCCGAACGACGGCCGGCGACCAGGATCTTCGGGACACCGATGAGCTCGGAGTCGGTGAACTTGACGCCGGGCGAGATGCCCGGACGGTCGTCGACCAGGACGCGCAGGCCGGCGGCGCTCAGCTTCTCGGAGACGTCGAGGGCGAGCTCCGTCTGGAGCGCCTTGCCCGCGGCGACCACGTGCACATCGGCGGGGGCGATCTCACGGGGCCAGCACAGGCCCTTGTCGTCGGCGGTCTGCTCGGCCAGAGCGGCCACCGCGCGGGAGACGCCGATGCCGTACGAGCCCATCGTGACGCGGACGGGCTTGCCCTGCTGGCCGAGGACGTCGAGCGAGAAGATGTCGGCGTACTTGCGGCCGAGCTGGAAGATGTGGCCGATCTCGATGGCACGGTCGACCTGGAGGCCGGTGCCGCACTTGGGGCAGGGGTCGCCCGCCTCGACGACGACGACGTCGAGGTAGTCGTCGACCTCGAAGTCACGGCCCGCGACGACGTTCTTCGCGTGCTTGCCCTCCTTGTTGGCACCCGTGATCCAGGCGGTGCCGGCGGCGACGCGCGGGTCGGCGATGTAGCGGACCTTCTCGAGACCCTGCGGGCCCACGTAGCCGCGCACCAGGTCGGGGCGGCCCACGAAGTCCTCGGCGGTGACGAGCTCGACCACGGCGGGTGTGAGGTGCTCACCGAGCTTGCCGAGGTCGACCTCACGGTCGCCGGGCACGCCCACGGCCACGATCTCGCCGTCGACCTTGACGAGGAGGTTCTTCAGGGTGGCGGAGGCCGGGACGCCGAGGTGGGCGGCGAGGGTCTCGATGGTCGGGGTGTCCGGGGTGTCCAGCTCCTCGACGGGGCCGGTCGCCGAGCCGTCGGCCGGGGTGGCGTTGAACGTCACGGCCTCGGTGTTGGCGGCGTAGTCGCAGTGGGGGCAGTCGACGAAGGTGTCCTCGCCGGCCGGGGCGGGCGCGAGGAACTCCTCGGACGCCGAGCCGCCCATGGCGCCGGAGACGGCGGAGACGATGCGGTGGTCGAGGCCGAGCCGCTCGAAGATCCGGATGTAGGCGCCGCGGTGCAGCTGGTACGCCTCGGCGAGACCCTCGTCGGTGGTGTCGAAGGAGTACGAGTCCTTCATCTGGAACTCACGGCCGCGCAGCACACCGGCGCGGGGACGGGCCTCGTCGCGGTACTTCGTCTGGATCTGGTAGAGGATCACGGGCAGGTCCTTGTAGGACGAGCACATGTCCTTGACGACCTGGGTGAAGACCTCTTCGTGCGTCGGGCCGAGGAGGTAGTCGGCCCCCTTGCGGTCCTTGAGCCGGAACAGCAGGTCGCCGTACTCGTCGTACCGGCCGCTCGCCTCGTACGCCTCCTTGGGGAGCAGCGCGGGAAGCAGGACCTCCTGGCCGCCGATGGCGTCCATCTCCTCGCGGACGACGCGGGTGATGTTCTCCAGGACCTTCTTGCCGAGCGGCAGCCAGGACCAGATGCCGGCCGCGGTGCGGCGTACGTAACCGGCGCGGACGAGGAGCTTGTGGTTGAGCGTCTCGGCGTCCGCCGGGTCGTCGCGCAGTGTCTTGATCATCAATCGGGACATGCGCTGGACCTGGGCCATGGTGAACTCCTGCTCGGAAGGGTGATGTGCAGGAGGTTAGCCGGGCGGCGGGGGCGGGCGGAAATCGATTGGTTCCGGACGGCCCCGGAGGTGCCCGCCCCGGAGCAGCGGGAGCGGTGCTCCCATCACCGCGTACGGTGTGGGGGCGCTGGGGAAATGCACCTGCCGGGCCAGGTCCCGGTAGCCGAGCGAGCGGTACAGACCGCGTGCCGGACTCTCCGTGTCGATCGCGGAGAGGATGGAGCGGGGCTGGGCGACGGCGTCCGTGATGGTGGTGATGAGGGTGCGGCCGATGCCGGCGTTCTGGAACTCCGGGTGGACGTGGAGCTCGGTGATCACGAAGGAGTCGTCGAGCCAGCCGGCCGAGCCGGTGGCGCGCAGATAGGGCTCGACGACGGTGGACCACCAGTGGCCGCGTTCGTTGGGCATGCCGTACACGAACCCGACGAGGCCCCCGTCCGGGGTCATGGCACCGAGCGCGCGGGCGCAGGGGTGGTCGAGATGCCTGAGGACGATGTGGCGGCGCACTTCGATCTCTTCGGGGCCGAGCCCGAAGGCGACGGCCTGCACGGCGAGCGCCTCGTCCACGCGCGCGGCAAGATCGATCGGTCCGATCCGGACGCTGGGAGTGTGGGGGCCGTCCCCGGAAGCTGCTGCCATGAGCAGACCCTACTGTCCGTGGCGGGGTACGGGGTACGGGCCGGGGCGGGCCGGCGCGATCAGAACAGCACGCTCATGAACGCGCCGGTCTCACGGAAGCCGATACGGCGGTACGCCTTGCGGGCGGGGGTGTTGTAGTCGTTCACGTACAGGCTGACGATCGGCGCGACGTCGGCCAGCGCGTACTTCAGGACGGCCGCCATGCCGGTCTCGGAGTGGCCCCGGCCACGGAACTCGGGGGCGACCCAGACCCCCTGGATCTGGCAGGCCTGCGCGGTGGTGGCGCCGATCTCCGCCTTGAAGACGACCTTGCCGTCGTCGATCCTGGCGAAGGAGCGGCCGGCGCCTACGAGCTCGGCGACGCGGGCCTGGTAGAGGAGGCCGCCGTCGCCCGCGAGCGGCGAGATGCCGACCTCTTCGGTGAACATGTCGACGCAGGCCGGCATCAGGACGTCGATCTCGTCCTTGCGGACGCGGCGGACCAGCGGGTCGGGGGCCACGTCGGCCGACGGGCTCTCGGTGACCATGAGCGGCTGGTTGGCCCGGACCTCGCGGGCCGGGCCCCAGCCCGGTTCGAGGAGCCGCCACAGCTGTGCGGTGGGCCCGGCCGGGCCCACGATCGAGGAGCAGCGGCGGCCCGCCCTGCGGGCGCGGTCGGCGAAGGCCCGGACGGCCTCGGGGGTGGCGCAGATGGGGACGAGGTTGGCGCCCGAGTAGCAGAGCGAGCGCAGGCGGCCGTCCGCGTACCAGCCCCACATCTCGCCGCCGAGGCGCCAGGGGTCGAGGCCCGCGATCTGGACCCGGGAGGTCACGAAGGCGTTGGCTACGGGTTCGCTCTCCAGCACCGCAAGGGCGGCGCCGAGGTCGCTGGGTTCGAGGACCCGGGTGGTGGTCTGCGTCAACACGAGGGGGCCTCACCATACGGTCTGCTGATTTCCGCACTGTACCCAAAGAGGCTGTGAGGCGCCGCCCGTGGCCGCGAACCGTTTCTGCGGAAGGCGGTGAGCTCGCTCACGGACAGCGCCCCGCGAGGAGTCCTCCTCCGGCGGGGCGCTGTCGTGGGTGTCATGGGATCAGCTGATGGAGACCTCGGGCTCGCCCGAGGCGACGCCGTCCTTCTCCATCTGTTCGGCGATCTTGAGCGCTTCCTCGATGAGGGTCTCGACGATCTTCGACTCGGGCACGGTCTTGATGATCTCGCCCTTGACGAAGATCTGGCCCTTGCCGTTGCCCGAGGCGACGCCCAGGTCGGCCTCGCGCGCCTCGCCGGGCCCGTTGACGACACAGCCCATCACGGCGACCCGCAGCGGGACCTCCATGCCGTCGAGCCCCGCGCTCACCTGGTCGGCGAGCTTGTACACGTCCACCTGCGCACGGCCGCACGACGGGCAGGACACGATCTCCAGCCGCCGCTGCTTCAGGTTCAGCGACTCCAGGATCTGGAGTCCGACCTTGACCTCCTCGGCGGGCGGCGCGGAGAGCGAGACCCGGATCGTGTCACCGATGCCCTCGCTGAGCAGGGCGCCGAAGGCCACGGCCGACTTGATGGTGCCCTGGAACGCCGGACCGGCCTCGGTCACGCCCAGGTGCAGCGGGTAGTCGCACTGCGCGGCGAGCTGCCGGTAGGCGTTGACCATGACGACCGGGTCGTTGTGCTTCACCGAGATCTTGATGTCCCGGAAGCCGTGCTCCTCGAAGAGGGACGCCTCCCACAGCGCCGACTCCACCAGGGCCTCGGGCGTCGCCTTGCCGTACTTCTTCAGCAGCCGCGCGTCCAGCGAGCCCGCGTTCACGCCGATCCGGATCGGCGTGCCGGCGTCGTTCGCCGCCCGCGCGATCTCCTTGACCTTGTCGTCGAACTGCTTGATGTTCCCGGGGTTCACCCGCACCGCCGCGCAGCCGGCGTCGATCGCCGCGAACACGTACTTCGGCTGGAAGTGGATGTCCGCGATCACCGGGATCTGCGACTTCGAGGCGATCGTCGCGAGCGCGTCCGCGTCGTCCTGCGTCGGGCACGCCACGCGCACGATCTGACAGCCCGAGGCCGTCAGCTCCGCGATCTGCTGCAGCGTCGCGCCGATGTCCGACGTACGCGTCGTCGTCATCGACTGCACCGAGACCGGCGCGTCCCCACCGACCGCCACCGATCCGACCTGGATCTTGCGGCTGACCCGCCGTACGGCGAGCTGGGTCGGAACGGTGGGCATTCCGAGAGAAATCGCAGTCATGCGCTGAGCATCCCCAAGGTGTGGATCGAGGTCCCGAAGTCGGCGGGCTCCGGCCTTCGAGGTTACGGCACCGAGCACGGCGTGAAGCACACCGCGTCCGGGAACCCGGGCAAAATATGGGCTCCCGGACGCACCGTGCGCATCCTCCGTCACTCGGGGTACGCATGGCCCCCGGACGGGCCGGTCAGGAGATCTTGACCGGGTTGACGACGTCGGCGACCAGGACGAGCAGGGTGAAGCAGATGAACACCCCGGCGACCACGTACGCGACCGGCATCAGCTTGGCGACGTCGAACGGGCCGGGGTCGGGGCGCTTGAAGAGCCGCGCCGCGTTCCGGCGCAGCGCCTCCCACAGCGCCCCCGCGATGTGCCCGCCGTCGAGCGGCAGCAGGGGCAGCATGTTGAAGAGGAAGAGCGACAGGTTGAAGCCGGCCAGCAGGAACAGCATCATCGCGATCTGGTTCTGCGCCGGTACGTCCAGCGTCATCACCTCGCCGCCGATCCTGGCCGCACCGACGACACCCACCGGGGAGTCCGCCGCGCGCTCGCCGTCGCTGAAGGCCGCGTCCCAGAGGGCGGGGATCTTGGACGGCAGGGCGATGATCGAATCGACGCCGTTCTCGATCATGTCGCCCATGCGGACGACGGAGTCGCCGAAGGAGAGCGGGACGATCTCCGTCTGCGCCGCGAAACCGAGGTAGCCGGCGGAGACGAACTTGCCCGGGACCACCTCGCCGTCGGAGTCCTTCTTCGCCACGGCGTTCTTCTTGAGCACGGCGTGGAGGGTCTTCTCCTGCCCGTCACGCAGAACCGTGATCGTGGCGGGGCCGATCGTGTCGCGGATCTTGTCGGAGAGTGCGGACCACTCGTCGATCTTCTGGCCGTTGAAGGCGACGATCTTGTCGCCCACCTTCAGCCCCGCGGCCTGTGCGGGCGAGACCGGGTCGGACGCCTTGCAGGTCTCCCGCTTCTCGCTCTGGGAGATCACGCACTTCTGGACGCCGGCGACGTCGGTCGTCTGCGTCTGGAATCCGAAGCTCATGGCCACACCGAGGAAGATCGCCACGGCCAGGACCAGGTTCATGAAGGGTCCGGCGAACATGACGATCACACGCTTCCACGGCTTGCGCGTGTAGAAGAGGCGCTTCTCGTCGCCCTCTTCGAGCTCCTCGAACGCGGCGGATCTGGCGTCCTCGATCATGCCGCGCCACGGCGAGGTGGACCGGGCTTCCAGCCGCCCGTCCGGGCCCGGCGGGAACATCCCGATCATGCGGATGTAGCCGCCTGCCGGAATGGCCTTGATCCCGTACTCCGTGTCGCCCTTCTTCCGCGACCAGATGGTCGGCCCGAAGCCGACCATGTACTGGGGGACGCGGATGCCGAAGAGCTTCGCGGTCGACAGGTGGCCCAGCTCGTGCCAGGCGATGGAGAACAGCAGACCGAAGGCGAAGACCGCGATGCCGAGAATGGTCAGCAGGATCGTCGTCATGCTCATGCGCGTGCCTCCGCGGTGGCCTTGGCCGAGAGTTCCCGGGCCCGGGTCCGTGCCCAGGTCTCCGCTTCAAGGACGTCCGCGACCGTGAGGGAAGTTCCCGACGCCGGCGTTCCGTGTTCTTCCACCACCGCCGTGACGGTGTCCATGATGCCGTTGAAGGCCAGCCGCCCGGCCAGGAAGGCGTCCACGCACTCCTCGTTCGCCGCGTTGAACACCGCCGGCGCGGTGCCGCCCAGCGTGCCCACGTGCCGCGCGAGCCCGACGGACGGGAAGGCCTCGGTGTCGAGGGGGTAGAACTCCCAGGTGGAGGCCTTCGTCCAGTCGAAGGCGGGGGCCGCGCCGGGGACGCGCTGCGGCCAGCCGAGGCCGATGGCGATCGGTCCGCGCATGTCGGGCGGGGTGGCCTGGGCGAGGGTGGAGCCGTCGGTGAACTCCACCATGGAGTGGACGTAGGACTGGGGATGGACCACGACCTCGATCCGGTCGAAGGGGATGTCGTAGAGGAGGTGCGCCTCGATGACCTCAAGACCCTTGTTGACCAGGGTGGCCGAATTGACCGTGATGACCGGGCCCATGGCCCAGGTCGGGTGGGCGAGCGCCTGTTCGGGCGTGACGTCCGCGAGCTCGCTCCTGGTACGCCCCCGGAACGGGCCGCCGGACGCGGTGACGACCAGCTTGCGCACATCGGAGCGCTTGCCCGCCGCGAGTGCCTGGAAGAGCGCGGCGTGCTCGGAGTCGACGGGGATGATCTGGCCCGGGGCGGCGAGCGCCTTGACCAGCGGGCCGCCGACGATCAGCGACTCCTTGTTGGCGAGCGCCAGCGTGCGTCCCGCCTTCAGTGCGGCCAGGGTCGGGGCGAGACCGATCGAGCCGGTGATCCCGTTCAGCACGGTGTGGCAGTCGCTGCCGGCCAGCTCCGTCGCGGCGTCGGGTCCGGCGAGGATCTCGGGGGGCTGCTCCCCCGCCCCGTACTCCTCGCGCAGCGCCTCACGCAGCGCCGGCACCGCCTCGGGAGAGGCGACGGCGACCGTGCGCACCCTCAGCCGGCGCGCCTGCTCGGCGAGGAGGGCGACCCGGCCGCCCGCCGCGGAGAGCGCGGTGACCCGGAAGCGGTCGGGGTTGCGCAGCACCAGGTCGATGGCCTGGGTGCCGATGGATCCGGTGGAGCCGAGGATGACGAGATCCCGGCAGCCTTCCACGGCATCGAAGACGAGGTGCGGGTCGGCGAGGGGGGCGGGGCTGTCGCTCATGCCCCCCATTGTTGCCGCATCGGCTGGGTGCGTGGACAGCGCGCCCCTCGCGCCGCGTCGTGGCTGCTCGCTCACCGGGCCCTCAGCCCTTCGCCGCACGGAACTTGGCCCACTGGGCGGCCATGACCTCGGGCGGCACCCCGCCGACGTCCTTCGTGGAGGTGATCTCCGCCCGGAAGGCGAGGGTCGTGGCTCCGGAGCGGACGACGGTGAGGTACTCGTACAGCTTCTCCTTCCCCTTCACGTCGAGGATGGTGAAGCGGTACGCCTTCGACTCGTCGGCCTCGGCGGCGAAGGCGGGGGCCTTGGCGGGTTCGACCTTCAGATACTTCGCGGACGCGACGGCCCGCTCCTCGGTGAATCCGCCGGCGCAGTCCCGGCCCGCCTTGCCCAGGGCCTTCATGACGGTGGCCGCGCCGCCCTTCGCGTAGCTGCGCAGGGTGACGTCGACGGTGAGGCCGAGCATCTCGTCCGGGACGTCGACCTTGCGCTGGACCTGGGCGGCCGGGTCCGGGTCACTGACCTCGCCGGCGAGGCTGACGAGCGGCTGGCAGCCGGCCGGGGCCGCGGTGTACGCGTCACCGAGCGGGCCGTCGAGGACGTACGCGGACGCCGTGTACGTGCCGACCTTCTCGCCGTCGGTGAAGGACGCGGCCGTCAGTCGCGCCGTGTCGGGTGCCCCGGGCGCGGAGGGCGCGGCCGAGGCCTTGCTGTCGTCGGACGCCCCGGCGGAGCCGCCCGCGCCGTCCTCGTCACCGCCGCAGGCGGATACGCCCAGCGCCATCGCGGCCGCGATCCCGATGACCGCCACCCCGCGCCGCCGTCCCCGCACGTTCCTCGCCCCGTACATGCCTGTTCCCATTCCCTGGTCCCCGATTTCGCTTCTGCTTCGCGTGCGTGACCGACGCCCGGTCGTGCGGTGTGCCGCCGCCCGGTCGCCGGTGAGCCGATCGGCTCAGAAATGCGTGGCCACCCCGAACTCCGCGCGCAGCCGGGCCATGTCGTGCAGGTCGGCCGCGCCGGGGTCGTACCCCTGGTGGAAGTCGGCCTGCCGCTCCGCCGAGATGCAGCGCACCCGTGTCCCGCCGATGGTGCCGGTGACGAAGCACTCCGCCGGGTAGCGGAACGGCTTGTCCGGGTCGAACGAGGACTGCGTCGCCGAACCGTCGGGAGCGAACTGCAGGGGATGCAGGTCGATTTCGAGTCCGGACGGGTGGCTGAGGACGAAGCGTACGGGACGCCGGTCGAGCGTTTCCCCATAGCCGGCCGCGGTCAGTGCGGCGACGAGAGCGGGCTCCTGCTCGCGGCGGTGCAGCAGGTCGAGGTCCTGGTGGCTGCGGGTCTCCTCGCCGAGCAGGGCATCGACACCCCAGCCACCGGCGATCACCACGTCCGCCCCGGCCTCGCGCACGACGGACAGCACGGACAGCACATCGGAGGCGGACATCATGCCGCGGAGCCTAGCCGTCCCGCACCGCCTCGTGCCGGGAGATTCCCCGGCCCGTCCTCCTATCCAGTCACGAGCTCCGCGAACCCGGCGAAGGCCTCGTGGAACCGGGGAAACGTCTTGCGTACGCAGCCGGGGTCGTCGTACGTGATGCCGGGAGTCCGCAGACCGGTGACGGCGAACGACATGACGATGCGGTGGTCGCCGTGGGTGGCGATCTCCGTGGGCCGGGGTGTACCCGGCCGGATCTCGATCCAGTCCGGGCCGGTGGCGACCGTGATGCCCATCCGCCGGAGGTTCTCGGCGCACGCCTCCAGCCGGTCGCACTCCTTGACCCGGGTGTTGCCGACGTCCTCGATGCGGACCGGCCCCGAAGCGAACGGGGCGATGGCGGCCAGCGTCGGCATGGTGTCGGAGATGTCGCGCATGTTGACGGTGACCCCGTGGAGCTCGCCGGCGGAGCGGACCGTGGTGGACCCGGCCGTCATGCGCACCTCCGCGCCCATGCGGCGCAGGACGTCGACGAACCGCAGATCTCCCTGAAGGGCGCCCTGTCCGAGGCCGGGAACGGTGACCTCGCCGCCTGTGAGGGCCGCCGCCGCGAAGAAGTAACTGGCGGTGGAGGCGTCCGGCTCGACCGCGTACGTGGTGGCGCGGTAGCCGCCGGGCGGCACCGTGAACACGGCGTCGCCGGGGCCGCCGCGGGCGACCTCGACGCCGAAGCTCCGCATCATCGCCAGGGTGATCTCGATGTACGGCGCCGACACCAGATCGGTGACGGTGATCGTGAGGCCTTCCGAGGTCAGCGGCCCGAGCATGAGCAGCGCGGTGAGGTACTGGCTGGACTGCCCGGCGTCCAGGGTCAGTTCGCCGCCCTTGATGCCGGCGGCCTCGATGCGCAGGGGGTGGTGGCCCTCGGCGGCCTCGTGGCGGAGGTCGACGCCGAGCGTGCGCAGCGCCTCGGTGAGCGGGGCGAGCGGTCGGCGGCGCATCTGGGCGGAGGCGTCGAAGCGGAAGCTGCCGCGGGCGCCTGCCGCGGCGAGCGTGGGCAGGAAGCGGGCGGTGGTCGCGCCGTCCCGGCAGTAGACGTCGGCGTCGGTGGCGCCCGGCCCGGACGGGCGTCCTGTGAGGTGCCAGGCATCCGCCTCCCGCGTCACCTCGTAGCCGAGGGCGGTGAGCCCCGCCGCGAAGCCTTCGGTGTCGTCCGAGCTCAGCGGACGTACGAGCGTGCTGGTGCCGTTCGCGGCGGCGGCCAGGAAGAGGGCGCGCGCGGTGACGGACTTGGAACCGGGGACATGGATGACGGTCACGTGGGCCCATCCTGCCGTGCCGGCCACGCGGCGGCGGGGCGCGTCCATCGAGTGGACGCGCCCCGCCGGTCCGGCGTCAGGGACTCAGCGGATCGGCCGGTGGACGTTGTCCCGGGCCGAGGGGCCCGGAGTGGCGTCGGCGATCCACGGGCCGTCGTCGCTCGGGTCGATGATGCCCTCCTCCAGCCAGGTGTAGGTGCCGGACAGGACGCCGTCGACCACGCGCCGGTCGAGGTCGTCGGTGTTGGACCAGAGCCGGGTGAAGAGTTCCTCGACCCGGATCCGGGACTGGCGGCAGAAGGTGTCGGCGAGCTGGTACGCCTCGCGGCCGTGGTCGTCCTCGGTGCGCAGGAGTTCGGCCCGGACGCAGGCGGCGCTCATGGCGAAGAGTTCCGCGCCGATGTCGACGATCCTGCCGAGGAAGCCCTGCTTGGTCTCCATCCGGCCCTGCCAGCGGGACATGGCGTAGAAGGTGGAGCGGGCCATTTTGCGGGAGGCCCGTTCGACGTAGCGGAGGTGCCCGGACAGGTCGGCGTGGCCGGCCGGGTGGAAGTCCCCGTAGGTGCGCGGGAGCTGTCCCGGTCCGGCGACGAGTTTCGGCAGCCACTTCGCGTAGAACCCGGCGGCGTTCGCACCCGCCCTGGCCTTGGCGGAGAGCGGCTTGTCGGGGTCGATGATGTCGCCGGCCACCTTGAGGTGGGCGTCCACGGCCTCGCGGGCGATCAGCAGATGCATGATCTCCGTCGAGCCCTCGAAGATCCGGTTGATCCGCATGTCCCGGAGCATCTGCTCGGCCGGGACGGCCCGTTCGCCGCGGGCGGCGAGGGAGTCCGCCGTCTCGAAGCCCCGGCCACCGCGGATCTGGACCAGCTCGTCGGCCATGAGGCAGCCCATCTCGGAGCCGTACAGCTTGGCGAGCGCGGCTTCGATCCGGATGTCGTTGCGGTCCTCGTCCGCCATCTGCGAGCACAGGTCGACCACGGCTTCCAGGGCGAAGGTGGTCGCGGCGATGAAGGAGATCTTCGCGCCGACGGCCTCGTGCCGGGCCACGGGGCGGCCCCACTGCTCGCGGACCGCCGACCATTCGCGGGCGATCTTCAGGCACCACTTCCCGGAGCCGACACACATGGCGGGCAGTGAGAGCCGGCCGGTGTTGAGGGTGGTCAGCGCGATCTTGAGCCCCGCGCCCTCGGGCCCGATGCGGTTCGCGGCGGGGACGCGCACCCGGTGGAAGCGGGTGACGCCGTTCTCCAGACCGCGCAGGCCCATGAAGGCATTGCGGTGTTCCACGGTGATGCCCGGGGCGTCGGCCTCGACGACGAAGGCGGTGATGCCGCCCTTGTGCCCTTCCGACTTCGGTACGCGCGCCATGACGACCAGCAGGTCGGCGACGACCCCGTTGGTCGTCCACAGCTTCACCCCGTCGAGGACGTAGTCGTCCCCGTCCCGGACCGCCGTGGTGGCGAGCCGCGCAGGGTCGGAGCCCACGTCCGGTTCGGTGAGGAGGAACGCCGAGATGTCGGTACGGGCCAGCCGCGGCAGGAAGGTGTCCTTCTGCTCCTGGCTGCCGAAGATCTTCAGCGGCTGCGGCACGCCGATGGACTGGTGGGCGGAGAGCAGGGCGCCGATCGCGGGGCTGGCGGAGCCGGCCAGGGCGAGGGCCTTGTTGTAGTAGACCTGCGTCAGTCCGAGGCCGCCGTACTTCACGTCGATCTTCATGCCCAGCGCGCCGAGTTCCTTGAGGCCGTTCACGACCTCGTCGGGGATCTTCGCCTCGCGCTCGATCAGGGCGCCGTCGATCCGGGTCTCGCAGAATTCGCGCAGCCGGGCGAGGAACTCCTCGCCGCGCCGGACGTCCTCGGCGGCGGGCAGCGGATGCGGGTGGATCAGGTCGAGCCGGAAGCGGCCCAGGAAGAGTTCCTTGGCGAAACTGGGTTTGCGCCAGTCCTGCTCGCGCGCTTCCTCGGCCACCTGTCGCGCTTCGCGTTCGGTGACCTTGGGCGGGTGCGGGGGTACGGATGTGCGTGGTTCGGATGGTGCGGACATGAGGAGCTCACCTCGCCGCTTCGTCGGGATGTCCGGCTCCGGCAGGTCCTCGCGGCGCGCGGTCGGCGGCCGCCGTACCTACAGGTTCTCCTCGTCCGTATCTACCCGAATACCGGCGCGGCCACCATCCACGGGGTGGCGTTCGGGTCATCCGCGCCGGAGGCGAGCCGGACGCGCGGCTTCCGCGGACCGGCTCCCTCCGGGCGGCGGGGCTCAGGCCCGTCCGGCCACCTTCCGGAACAGCCGGGTGAGGGCACGGGCACCGCTGCCGGATCCGGTGGCGGCGCTGTCCCGCTGAAGAGCCTTCTCCAGCTGGGCGAAGTGGTCCTTGCGGGTCCGGGCGAGGTAGGCATCCGAGACGAGCGGTTCGGCGATCCGCCACGCGCGCCGGTGGTCACCCTCGTAGTGGGCGACATAGGCCTTGGCGAGTTCGATCACGGCCTTGAACGGGATGCCGCCCGTGTGGTCCCTGTCGAGGACCTCCTGGACGTCCGTCATCAGCGCGAGCTTCTCGTCCGTGCTGAACGAGTCCTCCGCGATGGCCCGCAGCACGTCCTGCGGGATCGGCCTGACCACCTCGAAGGCCAGGGTGGAGCGGATCGGGGGACCCGCGATCTCGATGTACGGCAGCAGCAACCCGGTGCTGTAGTGCAGCCACGGCAGCCGGGGGCTGGCGAAGTCCTGGTGCAGCAGCACGGAGCCCGGCTCCAGCCGGGGCAGGAAACGTTCCGCCACGCAGCGGAAGACCCGCGCGGTCTTGGCGATGTCGACGTGGAGGAACTCGATGGGGCGGCGGTCCTCGGGGTCGGAGGTCTGCCAGATGTCCCCGGGGTGCAGCTCGACGAAGTCGATGAACGGCTTCAGCTTGTCCTTGAAGTCATCGAGGAAGGAGTTGCTGTCGTCGGGTGCGACTCCGGCCGAGAAGAACTTCTCCGAGGCGAAGGTTCCCTTGCCGACCCGGAAGAAGTCGTACGCGTGCAGCCTGTCGGTCTCGGGGTCGAAGGCAGGGTTCTGCCGCAGCCCGAGCGCGAGCGCGTAGGTCGACCCGCCACCGCCGGATCCCAGCTCCACGATCTGGCCGCGGCCGGTGAGCCGGTGACGCCCCAGCAGGAAGAGGAAGCGCAGTTCCCACGTGCTCACCTGGGAGTAGGGAATGGCGTCCGGGAGCTCGACGTCGTCCAGTCGGGAGTAGAACGTGCTGAGGGCTGCCACGGGTACCTCGCGGTCGATCGGATGTACGGACGGCGATGCTAGCTTCGGGCCCCCGTCGTCCGGCAGTGGAATCCGGCGGCGAGCAGGACGTTTGGCCGTACCGTCACGTGCGGGACATGGGGGGTTGGGCGGGTGTTCCCCTTCCGGGAGCGCCGGCGGACCGGCGGGATAGGGTTCGGCCGGGAAGAATCCGATCGGTCCACCCGGGCTCCGCCAGGCCACGCACGGTGGCCGCCCGAGGGAGAGCCGGATGCTGCAGGCACTGGGACTGGGCCCGGCCGAAGAGGCCGTCTACACCGCGCTGCTGGCCCGCCCGGCGGCATCGGCGCAGGAACTCGTCCGGCAGACCGGTCTCGACGAGGCCGAGACGCACCGTGTCCTGATCGACCTGGCGGCACGCGGCCTGGTGGCAGACGCCACGGACGCCGGGCACGGGGCAGCCGACGGTGAACCCGCGCGCTACCGGCTGACACCCCCCTCGGTGGCACTGGCTCCGTTCCTCGTCGAGCAGCGCAACGCACTGCACCGGGCGGAGACCGCGTTCTCGATGCTGACCGAGCAGTACAGCGCCACCGCCGCACACCCTGCGGGCAGCATCGTGGAGGTGGTCGTCGGCGTGGAGCAGGTCGCCCACCGGTTCCACCAGTTGCAGCGGGGCGCTCAGCGGGAACTGCTCGTCTTCCTCGTCGGCGAGACCATCGCGGTGCCGCGGGAGGACGCCGACATGTCGGAGAATTCCGCGCTGGACCGCGGAGTCGACTTCCGGGTCGTGGCCGCACGGGACTACCTCGACGGGCCCGGGCTGGTGACGGACATGAAGACGGCCATCTCGGCCGGCCTCCAGATGCGCCTGGTCGAGTCGTTGCCGCTGAAGATGGTCGTGTCGGACCGGGAACGCGCCATGGTGCCGCTGGACATGACGGACTCCGGCGGTGAGCCGAGCGCCATCGTGGTGCACCGCAGCGGGCTGCTGACGGCCCTGGTCCATCTCTTCGAGAAGGAGTGGGCCCAGGCGCGGCCGCTGCACGCCGTCCCCACGGGTGTCCGGGTGGAGACGACGACCGAGCAGCCGCCGACCGAGGGGGAACTGGAAGTCCTCGCCCTGTTGCTCGCCGGGATCTCCGACCGGCGCGCCGCCTCCCAACTCGGCCTCTCCATACGCACGGTGGAGCGGCGGACCCGCCGTCTGATGGACCTTGCCGGAGCGGACTCGCGCCTGCAGCTGGGGTGGCACGCCGCACGCGCGAACTGGCTCTGACCGCACCCCGGGCGTGAGGGCCACGGGGCATCCGCCTGCCGGCGGTCACCCGCGGCCGGTTCGGCACCCCCGCCATGCGTTCCGGTTGCGCTCCCCGGAGGTGATCGCGGTCCCGCCCGGAACCGCGGCGATCGCTGCGCCGGGGGGCGGTTGAGAGGGCCGGACCCTTCTGCCCCGCCGGGCGCGCGGCACCGGGACGGGGCCGCGTGACGGAAATCCGACATGCGGGAAACCCGTCACGCGCGACATCCCTACGTCATCCGCATGTCTGCCAGGCTGCAGCGGCACTAGGGCATTTCACACAATCAAGTGGGGAAATTCATGCGCTCCATCACGCGTATAGCCTTGGGCACGGCCACCGCCGTCGCCCTGGCCGTCACCGCGGTCACGCCGTCCGGGGCGGCGGATCCTCCGCCCGACGGTGCCGCGGGCAGGAGACCCCTCGTCGGCAGCGCCGCCGCACAGGGCGGCAAGCAGGCGACGGTCACGCTCGTCACCGGCGACAAGGTGCTGGTGACGACGGACCCGTCGGGCCGCAGCTCCGCTGCCGTGCTGCCCCGCGCGGACGGCGAGCAGCCGACGTTCCAGACCCGTCAGATGGGCAAGGACCTCTACGTCTACCCCGAGACCGCCGCCGGGGCGATCGCCGAGGGCAAGGTCGACGAGCAGTTGTTCAACGTCACCGGGCTCATCCGCCAGGGGTACGACGACGCGCACACGGACGCGCTGCCGCTCATCGCCACGTACGACAAGAGCGTGAACGTCGCCGAGAGCGCACCGGCGGCCCCCCGAGGTTCCGAGCGGGGCCTGAGCCTCCCCGCTGTGGACGGCGTCGCGCTCAAGGCGGGCAAGGACACCGCCGCCGACTTCTGGCAGGACGTCACCGGCGCCCGTTCACGTTCCGCCTCGACACTGAAGAAGCTGTGGCTGGACGGCAAGGCCGAGGCCACGCTGGACCGGTCCACCGCGCAGGTGCACGCCCCGGAGGCCTGGGCCGCCGGATACGACGGCAAGGGCACCAAGGTCGCCGTGCTGGACACGGGTGTGGACGCCGGGCACCCGGACCTGGTGGACCGGGTCGCCGCGTCCGAGAACTTCACGGACTCCAAGGACACCGACGACCGGGTGGGTCACGGCACCCACACCGCCTCCACCGTCGGCGGATCCGGAGCGGCCAGTGACGGCCGCAAGAAGGGCGTCGCCCCCGGCGCCTCGCTGCTCGTCGGCAAGGTACTCAACGACCAGGGCTACGGCCTGGACTCCTGGATCATCGCGGGCATGCAGTGGGCCGTCGACCAGAAGGCCGACGTCGTCTCCATGAGCCTCGGCAACCCCACGATCGGCGACTGCGACGACCCGATGGCCCAGGCCACGGCGGAGCTCTCGAAGAACACGCACACGCTGTTCGTCATCGCCGCCGGCAACGCAGGACCGAGCACCCAGACCGTCTCCTCGCCCGGCTGCGTGCCCGGCGTGCTGACCGTCGGAGCCGTCGACCGCGACGACACCACCGCACCGTTCTCCAGCCGCGGCCCCGTGGCCGTCACCCACACTCTCAAGCCCGAGATCGCCGCCCCCGGCGTCGACATCTCGGCGGCCAGTGCGGGCGGCCGCGGTGTCTACGCCTACCGGACGATGTCCGGAACCTCCATGGCCACCCCGCACGTCGCGGGCGCCGCGGCCGTCGTCCGCCAGGCCCACCCGGACTGGTCCGCGCAGCGGATCAAGGCCGCCCTGGTCTCCTCGGCCCGCACCGGCGGGAAGGTCGCCGGTGCCGGCGAGACCGGCGGCGGGGTCCTCGACGTGTTCGGCGCGGTGAACCAGAAGGTGTTCTCCGCACCCGCCGTCCAGGCCGGAAGCTACAACTGGCCGCAGGACTCCTCGGACCGCACCACCGTGCAGGTGCCCTTCACCAACACCACCGGCAGCGACCTCACCCTGAGCGTGAAGGCCGGCGGTGTGCACGGCAACGACGGCAGCGAGATCGGGTCCGGCATCATCGAGCCGGCGTCCGGCAGGCTGAAGGTCCCCGCGGGGGCCACCGCACAGCTTCCGGTACGGATCGACCCCACGGCCCGGCTGCGGGACGGCCAGTACGGTGCGGTCACCGGACGGATCCTGGCCACCGGCGGCGGTGCGCACGTCTCCGTGCCCGTCACGCTCTACGTCGAGCCGGAGACGGTCACGCTCCGGGTCAAGGCCATCGGCCGCGACGGCAAGCCCGCGACGGGCACGTCGTCCCTTGACCTCGTCAGCCTCGACATCAACAGGGGCGAGCGCCGCACCAACGCGGGTGCGGCCGACCAGACGTACCGCGTGCGTCCGGGCGACTACTCCCTCAGCAGCTTCGTGACGACGTACGACGCCGACAAGGCGGCCGAATCGGTCAGCTACCTGGCACGGCCGCAGCTCCGGATCACCCGTGACACCACCGTCGTCCTCGACGCCCGCAGGGCCCACCGGCTGAGCGTGCGCACCGACCGCCCCTCGACGGTGAGCAACACCACGTTCAGCTACGCCCGCACCTGGGACGACACCTGGCAGATATCCGCGTCCCTCTCGGCCGACAGCGCCGTCCACGCGTTCTACGCGGACGTCGACGGACGGGCCGGCGAGGGCACCTTCGAGTTCCGGTCCACCTGGCGTGCGACCGGTTCCGAGGGAGGCTCGCCCTACGTCTACAACCTGTCGTTCCCGACCCGGGGCCCGCTCTCCTCCGACCAGGTCTACCGGACCCGGGACTCCGGCCTGGCCCGGGTCACCGAGACCTGGAAGGCGATGGGCAAGGAGGCCGACTACGTCGACGCGCTGTTCATCCGCCCCGCCGGGGGCAGTGACGCCTACCTCCCGGTGGCCCCGATGGGTACGGTCCACGTGCCCGCCGTCCGCACCGCCTATTACACGACCGGTGACGAGGCCTGGTACCACGGCGCGATGACCAGCTTCCCGTTCGCCGCCTTCATGGGCGACCAGGAGCGCGTCTACCGGGCGGGCGAGCGGCGTAACGAGGAGTGGTACGGCGGCCCTCTGCGGCCGGCCGCACCGCGCGACGCCGACGGCAAGCCGATGCTGGCCGCCGAGCGGCAGGGTGACCTGATCGGCTTCCAGAACGCACTCTGGCTCGACGAGTCGGGCGATCACTGGACCTATGGCGGGTCGTTCGGTGACCTCGGCAAGCTGGTGCTGAAGCGCAACGGCGAGCAGATCGCCACCAGGGTCGATCCGTACGGCGTGTTCACCGTGCCGGACGAGGACTCCGCGTACGAACTCACCCAGATCCTGGAGAAGATTCCGTCCGCGGACAAGAACTGGCTGCGCTCCACCGCCGCCACCACCACGTGGAGCTTCCGCTCCCACCGGGAGCCGGACGTCTACTCCCGCGGCCTGCCGATCCTCGTCCCGAAGTACGACGTGCCGGCCGACGGCATGAACACCCTTCCGGCGAAGAGCGGTATCGGGATCGGCCTGTCGGTCGAGGGTCACGCCGGGTACACCCCGGGTGCGGTCACGGCCGCCTCGCTGTCCTACTCCCTCGACGGCGGCACCACCTGGGTCCAGGCGCCGACCGAGCGGAAGAAGGGCACGTGGACGGCGGTTCTCGACCTCACGGGGTCGACCGGCAAGCAGGTCATGACGAAGACCTCGCTCACCGACGCGAACGGCAACGCGGTCGCTCAGACCATCACCCGCGCCTACGACGTCCGGTAGCCACGCGGTACGGCCGGGCGGTCCGCCGGGCCGTCCCCTGTCCTGCATCGTGACCACCGAGACGCTGCACGTCCCGGTGCAGGACACAGCCCCGGCAAGCGGTTCGCTTGCCGGGGCTGCCGCGCGTTCGTCCCGCGCCGGTCCCCCAGGGCTGTCCGGGCGGGTGAAGGCAGGACTACAGGGCGAGGCCGGTGAGGACCAGGACGCGCTCGTAGGTGTAGTCGTCCATCGCGTAGCGGACGCCCTCGCGGCCGACGCCGGACTGCTTGGCGCCGCCGTACGGCATCTGGTCGGCGCGGTACGAGGGGACGTCGCCGATGATCACGCCGCCGACCTCCAGCGCGCGGTGCGCGCGGAAGGCGGTCTGCAGGTCATGGGTGAACACCCCTGCCTGGAGGCCGTACTTGGAGGAGTTCACGGAGGCGAAGGCCTCGGCCTCGCCGTCCACCTTCTGCACCGAGAGGACCGGCCCGAAGACCTCCTCGTGGGAGAGGGTGACGCCGTCGGGGAGTTCGGCGAGGACGGTCGGCGCGTACGTCGCCCCGTCGCGCTTGCCTCCGGCGAGCAGCTGGGCGCCGGCCTTCACGGCCTCGTCGACCCAGGACTCGACGCGCTGGGCGGCCTTCTCGTCGACGAGCGGGCCGACGTCGGTGGCTGCGTCGGACGGGTCACCGGTGACCTGGGCCTCGACGGCCGCGACGATCTTCGGCAGGAGCCGGTCGTAGACCGCGGCGTCCGCGATGACGCGCTGTACCGAGATGCAGGACTGGCCGCCCTGGTAGTTGGAGAAGGTCGCGATGCGGGTCGCGGCCCAGTCCAGGTCCTTCTCGGAGGCGTAGTCGGCGAGGACGACCGCGGCGCCGTTGCCGCCGAGCTCCAGGGTGCAGTGCTTGCGCGGCACCGAGTCCATGATCGAGTAGCCGACCGGGGCGGACCCGGTGAAGGAGATCACGGGCAGGCGCTCGTCCTGGACGAGGGCGGGCATGCGGTCGTTGGGGACCGTCAGCACGGACCAGGAGCCGGCCGGCAGGTCGGTCTCGGCCAGCAGCTCGCCCAGGATCAGGGACGAGATCGGGGTGGCCGGGGCCGGCTTCAGGATGATCGGAGCGCCGACGGCGATGGCCGGGGCGACCTTGTGCGCGCTCAGGTTCAGCGGGAAGTTGAACGGCGCGATGCCGAGGACCGTGCCGCGCGGGAAGCGGCGGGTCAGGCCGAGACGGCCGGTGCCGCCGGCGTCGGTGTCCAGGCGCTGGGCGTCACCGCTGTTGAAGCGGCGGGCCTCCTCGGAGGCGAAGCGGAACACGGAGACGGCCCGGCCGACCTCGCCGCGCGCCCACTTGATGGGCTTGCCGTTCTCGGCGGAGATCACCTGGGCGATCTCCTCGGTGCGCTCCGTCAGCCGGCGTGCCACGTGGTCGAGCGCGGCGGCGCGGACGTGGGCCGGGGTCGCGGCGAACTCGTCGCGCACGGCGTGTGCGGCGGCGACGGCCTCCTCGACCTGGGCCTCGGTGGGCACGCTGACCGTGCCGACGAGCCGGCCGTCCCAGGAGTTGGTGACGTCGAAGCTTTCCTCGCCGGTGGCCTCGCGGCCGGCCAGCCAGAAGGCGTGGGTGGAGGTCATGGAGGTTCCGGCCCTTCGATGTCGTGGGGTGTTTCCGTCCCCCACCGTAGGGCCGCGGTGTCCGCCTGGCGTTTGTCCGGGGTGGAGCACAGGCGGGCCGGGGTGCGCCGGTTTGTCGCAGGGGAGCGAGGGGCTACGGCGCCATCGGGGGGCTCGCCACCTTGAGGGCCAGCCACAGCTCCATCCGCACGTCCGGGTCGTCCAGCGAACGGCCCAGGATCTCTTCCACGCGTCGCATGCGGTAGCGCAGGGTGTGCCGGTGGACGCCCAGGTCCGCGGCGGCGGCGTCCCACTGGCCGTGGTGGGAGAGCCACGCCCGCAGAGAGGCGACGAGGTCGCCCCGCCCCTTGGCGTCGTGTTCGTACAGGGCACGGAGCATGCCGTCGGCGAAGGCCCTGACCGCGTCGTCGGCGAGCAGCGGCAGTACGGATCCGGCCGCCAGCTCCTCGTGCTCGACCAGGGCCCGGCCGCGGCGGCGGGCCACCGAGAGTGCCTGTTCGGCCTGCTTGTACGCGGCCGAGACGGCGATCGGTCCCGCCGGGGCGGAGAGGCCGACGACCACCTGACCGTCCTCCGCGGCCGGTTCGCGCGGAGGCGCGGCCTCCTGGGCCTCGGCGTAGGCGGCGCAGGCGGCGACCGCGGCCCCGCCGTCGGCGGCGAGCACGACGAGGCGTTCGCCCTCGGGCACCGTGAGCAGCGCCTCCCCGGACCGGGCGGCGGCCGTCTCCATGGCCTCGGTCAGCTGCGCCGTGGTCGAGGGTTCCGCGGCCTCGGCGATGAGCAGCCGGAAGGGCGCGTCCAGCAGCCCGCCGTACAGATCCCCGGCGACGCCGCGGGCGTGGTCGGGCTGGCCTGCCAGGAGCATGCGCAGCACCGCGGCGCCGAGCCGCTGTTCGGCGCCCTGGAGGGAACGGGAGCGGGCCGTGGTGAGGGTGAGCAGGGCGACCGCCGAGTGCACCGCGTAGCGCTCCGCGGTGCCGAGCGCCGCCCCGGTGCCCACGGCCAGTGCGCCGCGGGCCCGCCGGCCGGTGCCCAGGGACTGGAGCTCGACGCGGTCGTCGCTGTCGCCGACGACGACGCTGGCCGGCGCCGGACGCTCCCGCAGGCGTTCCACGTCGGGGGTGAGCCGGGCGGCGCGGCGGGCCGCCCAGTCGGGGGCGGCGGCGACGACGGCCCCGGAGGCGTCGTACAGCGCGGCCCAGCCGTCGACATGAGCGGCGAGCCGGGTGAGGAGTTCCGCGGGGCCGTCGCCCGCGAGGGCCGCCCGGGTGAGTTCCCGCTGTGCCTCGAAGCCCGCGGTGACGGCCCGGTACTGATCGGCGGCGATCTCCGAGGAGACGGCCTTGGCGATGGCGAGGAACGGGGTGCGGCGCGGCACTTCGAGCAGGGGCAGCCCGGCTTCCTCGGCGGCGTCGACCAGGGGCTGCGGTACGTCGTCGTAGGTGACCCCGACCGCGAATCCCAGCCCGACGACTCCGGCCCCCGCCAGCCGTCGTACGTACCGCCGCATCACGTCCGGGTCCTCCGCGTCCAGGTTGGTCGCGGTGACCAGGAGGAGCTCCCCGCCTTCCATGTAGGGGACGGGGTCGGCCAGCTCGCTGGCGTGCGCCCAGCGCACGGGCGTGTCGAGCCGGTCCGCCCCCGCACGCACCGTGAGTTTGAGCGCCGAGTGCTGGACGAGCGAGGCGAGAGTGGGGGGCATGGGGATCGGGGGACCTTTGGGAGGGGACGGGGGCATCGAGCAGGGGCCGCTCCGTGTGCCGGCACGGCTGCCACGCGGGGCGGCATTGGCCGCTGCGTATGAACGGCTCACCCCGATTCTGCCAGGACGGACAGGTCGTCCGCGCTCGGTCAGTCGCGAAGGTCCACCAGGAGCGGCGGCGCGTGCTCGCCCCGGACCGTGGTCAGGGAGAGTACGGCGTGGCCGCTGGGCACGCGGTGCGCCAGATCGGAAGCCGACCAGCGCTCACGTTCGACCTTGCGCACGGTGACCGCGTCGGTCGTCACGGCTTTCCCTGTGGCCAGCTTGCGCAACGCGTGCATGGCACGGGTGAGGGGCTGGTCGGCGAAGACCGTGTGTTTGGCGACCTCCGTGGTCTCCACCCATTCGGTCCCCCACGCCTTCGCGAAGAGCTGTCCGTCCCAGGTCGTCACCCCGGAGAACGTCATATGGCAGCCGACCGAGCCGAGCAGCGCGGTGTGCAGGCTCTCCGGCACGTCGCCGAGCGCGCGCAGCGTGAACAGGACCCCGGCGTTGGAGTTCCGCAGGCGCTGCACGGCCCGTACGGACTCGGACGTGAGGGCGTGGGTGGCGTCGTCCAGAGCCAGGAAGGCGAACAGGGAACGGTCCCTGCGGGCGGCCGCGCCCGAGGTGAACTGTGCGAGCACCAGCCTGGTGATGATGCGCGAGGCCTCGGGGTGGGCCCGCTCCGGCAGGTCGATGCGGACCCGCAGGGGGTGCTCAAGGGTGCGGAGCGAGAAGGGACGGGTCTCACCGGTCGTGTCGAAGAATCCCGCGAAGGCCGGACGGTCCAGGACGGCGATCCGGTCGGCGAGAGTGAGCCCCGGATCGCCCGGCGCTCCCGACTGTCGCGCACGGGCGTCGAGCTCGCGGATGTACGAGTGGTGCGCGTCCGTGTCCAGCCGGGCGCGCAGGTCCGCGGTCGCGGCCGACGACCCGTCGAGCAGCTCACGCAGCACCGGGATCGCCGGGAAACGCCCATGGGCCGCGCGATAGGGCCCGATGAGCTGGGCAAGAGCGGTCGCGGCCCGTTGCACGTCCACCTCGGGCACGTCACCGGCGAGGGCCTCGGCCAGCATGGCCGCCGCCTCGTCGGGGTTGTCGGTGCCGCCGTAGAGGTCGAAGTCGTGGACCGAGGCGGGGTCACCCGGCCTGACGACCACGTCGAAACCGTTGTCGTGGCCCAGCTGGGTTCCCGAGGCGCAGACCGCGACCACAGCCGCCTTGCCGGCGAGGGCCTGGAGAGCGAGTGATTCCACGACGGGCCGCACCACGTGCCGGGTCTTGCCCGAGCCGAAGGGACCGACCGCGAGCAGCGAGGAACCCAGGGAGCGCGGGTCGACGGCGGCGCCCGCGCCCCGGCGGGCCGCCGGGTTGCGTTCGAACTCCGCGTACCGGCCGAGACGCACCTGTGCGGTGAGCAGGTCGTGGGTGGCGGTACGGACCGGGAGGTCCCGGTCGCCGGACGGATGCAGACAGGCGTGTGCGCCCTGGCCGAGCACGGCGTCGGCGAACCGGCCGAGCTTCGAGGCGTCGGCCTGCACGGAGGCCCAGGCGCGCCGGATCCGTACGAAGTCGACGTCGTTCATGCGCCCGGCCCGCTCGTCCGCCATCAGACGATCCGCGACCGCCGTCTGACCGGCGGTGCGGAGCTGGGGCCAGTCGGCGGGGTTCGCGTCAGGCGTCGCCGCCTCCGGCTCCCTCTTCCCTCCGGCGAGGGACCCCCGCACGCAGGTGAGCCAGTCACCCGCCCGGGCGATGGGGAACAGGATCACGGCGGCGCCCACCAGGTGGTAGACGGTGCCGAAATGCTCCAGGCTCGCCGCGTTCTGCTCGTTCGTGCCGCCGAACAGCCACGAACGCGGCGTGAGTCCGAGGACCAGATAGTAGAAGGGCAGCAGATCGTCGGCCTTCACGAAAGCCCAGACGAGTACGGCACCGACCAGTGCGGTGCGCAGCGCCCGGCCGGGCTGGGTGGGGACGACGGCATACCGGCGGAAGACCTCGTACCAGTTGCCCAGCCGGCCGAAGCCGTAGATCACCAGACCGGCGACCAGGCTGTTGTAGATGTAGATGGCGTTCTGGGCCGCCTCAGGCCGTTCGAGACCCCACCAGTCGGTCGGCGTCACCAGCTCAAGGAGGATCCTGCTGTGCGGAATGTACCCATTGCGCCACAGCGACCAGACGAGAACGGCCGCGAGCAGCGCCACGACCGCCCCGCCGATGAGCGCACGGTCGGGCACCCGGTCCGGGTCCTGCTCGGGACGCGGGGTGTGACCCAGTCGCCACAGGCCCGGCTCGGCGGCCGCGCGCGGAGTGCTCAGCCAGTCACGGAGCGAGGGCCCCGAAGCGGGCGCGTACCCCGGACGGGGCGGGAGTCCGGACGGGGGCGGGCCGGCGGGCCTCGGCACCGGAGGGCCGGAGCGGGTACCGCGCGAGTCGTACGTGCCCTCGGTGTCCATGTGCTGTCCCTCGTCCCCTGACCAGCGCCGACCGGTAACTCCGGGCGCACGCACCCGCAGTCAACAATCTAGTGCCCCGCGCCACCCCGCCGGACGCGGTCCGTCAGGGATGTCTTCGGGGCTTGCCGGGGGCGCCACGGCCTCGGCCACGCACCCCCACTATGTCCGCGACGGACAACGCGGTCCGGCCACCACTCCCGATCGGAGCATGCCGGACCCCCGCCCCCACCCCTAGGGTCTGTACCGAGTTGCCCCACGGCGTCACGGGGCTGGGCACGCGCGCTCGCGGCGTTGCCGAAACGCCCTGGTAGCTCCGCTACCAGGGTGCTCCGGCGCCTTGCGATCGCATGCACCCAGCCCCGTTCCTTCGTCCGCGGTACAACTCGGCACAGGCCCTAGCCTGCAGAAAGAGAAGCGTCCGAAACACCCCCAGGAGCCCCGCATGACCGCAATTCCGCAGGAGCGCCGCGTTGTCACTGCCATTCCCGGCCCGAAGTCGGTGGAGCTGCAGGCCCGCCGGCTGGCGACGGTCGCCGCAGGTGTGGGCTCCACTCTGCCGGTGTTCACCGCCCGCGCCGGCGGCGGGATCATCGAGGACGTGGACGGGAACCGTCTGATCGACTTCGGTTCCGGCATCGCCGTGACGTCCGTCGGCGCCTCCGCCGAGGCCGTCGTGCGCCGCGCCTCCGCGCAGCTCGCCGACTTCACCCACACCTGCTTCATGGTCACGCCGTACGAGGGCTACGTCGAGGTCTGCGAGCAACTCGCCGCGCTCACGCCGGGCGACCACGCCAAGAAGTCCGCGCTGTTCAACTCGGGCGCCGAGGCCGTCGAGAACGCGGTGAAGATCGCCCGCGCCTACACCAAGCGCACCGCCGTCGTCGTCTTCGACCACGGCTACCACGGCAGGACCAACCTCACGATGGCGCTGACGGCGAAGAACATGCCGTACAAGCAGGGCTTCGGCCCGTTCGCGCCCGAGGTCTACCGGGTGCCGGTGGCGTACGGCTACCGCTGGCCGACCGGTGCCGAGAACGCCGGCGCGGAGGCCTCCGCCCAGGCCATCGACGAGATCACCAAGCAGATCGGCGCGGACAACGTCGCCGCGATCATCATCGAGCCGGTCCTCGGCGAGGGCGGCTTCATCGAGCCGGCGAAGGGCTTCCTGCCGGCCATCGCGCAGTTCGCGAAGGACAACGGCATCGTCTTCGTCGCCGACGAGATCCAGTCCGGCTTCTGCCGCACCGGTCAGTGGTTCGCCTGCGAGGACGAGGGCATCGTCCCGGACCTGATCACGACCGCCAAGGGCATCGCGGGCGGCCTTCCGCTCTCCGCCGTGACCGGCCGCGCCGAGATCATGGACGCGGCGCACGCCGGCGGCCTCGGCGGTACGTACGGCGGGAACCCCGTCGCCTGCGCGGGAGCGCTCGGCGCCATCGAGACGATGCGCGAGCTGGACCTGAACGGGAAGGCGAAGCGCATCGAGGAGGTCATGAAGGGCCGGCTGGCCGACATGCAGTCGAAGCTGCCCAACGGCGACCTCATCGGGGACATCCGCGGCCGCGGCGCGATGATCGCCATCGAGCTGGTGAAGGCGGGCACGAAGGACCCGAACCCGGAGGTCGCCGCGCAGCTCGCGAAGGCCTGCCACGCCGAGGGCGTTCTCGTCCTCACCTGCGGCACGTACGGAAACGTCCTCCGCTTCCTGCCGCCGCTGGTCATCGGTGAGGACCTGCTGAACGAGGGCCTCGACGTCATCGAGCAGGCGTTCGCCGGAGTCTGATCCCACGGGCGTGGTTTCCGGGGCTCCGCACGGCGTTTTCTCCGGGGATGCCCGGTGCCCAGGTGAGGGCCTGTGAAGAAGGTGTGCGGGGGCGATGGCGGGATACCGTTCGACCTGTCGGTCCCCCCATCGCCTGACGTACGGTTTCCGCAGATGAGAGATACACCCCGCCCGCAGGGGACTGCGGGCGATACCGGGTCGGAGCTTCCCCGGCACCGTCCTGGTTGTGCCTTCGCGCACGCCACTGGAGCCTCCGGCTCCGGAACTCCTCACCGATCGGATGGCCGCCCGTCCCACACCCCCCGGGGCGCGCGGCAAGCCGGTCCCACCGTCCGGCCCGGAACAACCCCCCCTGTTCCGGGCCGGACGGCCCTTTTCTTCTCCCTGGTATCGGGCCTGTCGGCCCTGTTCGCGCTCATCACCTGGCAGATCGAGGCCGACGGGCCGCTGCGCCGCCTGGACGAGCGCGCCGGCCGGGCCCTCGTCGGACACGGCCCGCAGTGGCTCACCGAATGCCTCGCCGATCTCGGCAACATGCAGGTCGCGCTCCCGGTCCTCGGCTGCGCGGTCGTCCTGACCCTGCTGCGCGGCGAGCGCCGGGCCCCCCTCGCCACCGTCCTGGCCATGGTCGCGGTGCCGCTGCTCGTCGTCCCGCTCAAGGACTGGATCGCCCGTCCGGGGCCGCTGACGGATGCCACCGGCTACTACCCCTCGGGCCATGCGGCGACAGCCGCGGTCGCCTACGGCGCCGCGGCGCTCCTGCTGGCCCCGCACGTGCGGCGCTCATGGATGATGCCCGTCGCCGCCGTCCTGATGACGGTGGCGACGGGCATCGGTCTGGTGCTCCGCGGCTACCACTGGCCGCTGGATGTGCTCGGCAGCTGGTGCCTGTGCGGGGTGATGCTGGTGGCGCTGTGGCTGGTCAGCCGCCGAAGTAGGCGTCGAAGTTCTTCGAGAACTCCCAGTTGTTGAAGCGGTCCCAGTTGATGGACCACGTCATCAGTCCGCGCAGACCCGACCACGTCCCGTGCGTGGCGTACGAGCCGCAGTCGGTCTTCTTCGTCAGGCAGTTCAGCGCCTTGGTGACCTCGGCCGGCGAGGTGTGTCCGTTGCCCGCCTGGGTGGAGGCCGGCAGGCCGATGGAGACCTGGTCGGGGCGCAGGCCGGGGAAGACCTTCGTCTGGTCGCCCGCGACGGGGAAGCCGGTCAGCAGCATGTCGGTCATCGCGATGTGGAAGTCGGCGCCGCCCATCGAGTGGTACTGGTTGTCCAGACCCATGATGGAACCCGAGTTGTAGTCCTGGACGTGCAGCAGGGTGAGGTCGTCGCGCAGGGCGTGGATCACCGGGAGGTAGGCCCCGGCGCGCGGGTCCTGACCGCCCCACGGCCCGGAGCCGTAGTACTGGTAGCCGAGCTGCACGAAGAAGGTCTCGGGGGCCATCGTGAGGACGAACTTCTCGCCGTACTTGGCCTTGAGGGTCTTCACCGCGGAGATCAGGTTGACGATGACCGGCGTGGTGGGGCTGCGGAAGTCCGTGTCGCCGGTGTTCAGCGAGAGCGAGTGGCCCTCGAAGTCGATGTCCAGGCCGTCGAGGCCGTATTCGTCGATGATCTTGCTGACCGAGGAGACGAACGTGTCACGGGCAGCGGTGGTGGCGAGCTGCACCTGGCCGTTCTGGCCCCCGATGGAGATCAGCACCTTCTTGCCGGCGGCCTGCTTGGCCTTGATGGCCGCCTTGAACTCGGCCACGGACTCGACGTTCGGGCACTCGGTGACCGGGCAGAGCGAGAAGCGGATGTCTCCGGAGGTGACGGAGGTCGGCTCGCCGAAGGCCAGGTCGATGACGTCCCAGGAGTCGGGCACGTCCGCCATGCGCGTGTAGCCGGAGCCGTTGGCGAAGCTGGAGTGCAGATAGCCGACGAGCGCGTGGGCCGGCAGGTCCGTGCCGCCCCCTCCCCCGGTGCTGCCGGTGGCCGTGGTGGCGGAGACGGCGGCGGACTTCGCGGACTCGCCCGCGGAGTTGGTGGCGCTGACCTGGAAGCTGTACGCGGTCGAGGCGGCCAGACCCGTCACCGTCGCCGAGGTGCCGCTGACCGAGAGGACCTTCGTGCCACCCCGGTAGACGTTGTAGCCGGTGGCACCCGTGGCGGCGGTCCAGGACAGCGGGACCGAGGAGGCGGTGGGCGTGCCGGCCTTGAGGCCTGCGGGGACCGCCGGAAGGGCGACCGGGTCGCCGCCGGGGCCGACGAGGGTGAGGTCGTCGGCGTAGTAGGCGGGGGTGCCGTACCAGCCGTGCGTGTACACGGTGACCGAGGTGGTCGACGGGCCCGTCTTGAACGTGGTGGTGAGCTGCTTCCAGTCCCCGGCGGACTGCGTCCACGTGGACACGTCCGTCGTGCCGGTGCCCTCCGCACCCAGGTAGACGTAGCTGCCCTGCACCCAGGCGCTCAGCGTGTACGTGGAGCCGGGCTTGACCGTCACCGCCTGGGAGCACTTGGCGTTGTCGCTGCCGGCCGGGGTCGCCTTCAGCGCCGAGGTACCCCCGTGTACGGGCGTGCTGACAGCGGCTCCGCTGCCGCCCGTACAGTTCCAGCCGGTCAGGCCGGCTTCGAAGGTGCCGTTGCGCGCCAGATCGGCGTCGGCCGCGGCGGCGCCCGGTGCCGTGGCGGCCAGCCCGCCGACAGCCAGCAGGGCAGCCGAGAAGGCGGCCAGAAGTCCGGTCATGCGGGCGGGGGGTCCCGTGCGTTCCACAACGGCCTCCGTGCAGGGGGGAATTGGGTGTGGCGCACAACATGGTCCAGACCAATCAGGTTGTCAAGACCTCTGGCACCCAGCCCTCTAATCCCTGCTTCCCGCCGCGGCTTCGTGCATCGCCAGTTCCAGCAGCGTGGCGTCGGTGAGTGTGCCGGACCCGTCCGGCGGGATCAGCCAGCGGACCCCGCCGACGGCTGCCCGCCCCGGGTGGGGGACCACGATCCAGGTGCCCCGGCCCGCGCCCCGTACGCCCGTGCCCACCCAGCGGGAGACCGTGCCCGGCGGCACGAAGAAGCCCATGCGGGCGTCACCGAAGTCGGAGAGGACCGGGCCCGGCCGGTCGATGAGGCGGGTGAGCACGTCGAGCGTCGGATAGCCCAGTTTCCCCGGGAGGATCAGCACGTCCCAGCGCCGGCCGGCGGGCAGGAGCGCGATCCCTCGCGGATTGCGCTCCCATTCCCACCGGCAGGCGTCCGGATCCGGCGCCACCGAAGCGAGCCATCCCACTGCTGCCTTGACCTCCGCGCCCGTCATGGCCGGCCTCCATTCCGTGTCGCACCGGCAGGAGTTGCCGGTGCGTTCACCCGGGAGACAGGGGTCGGGCCGATCCATTACGCGGGTTCGGCTACCAATCGGTAGTGAGCTGGGTCACGGAGGCCGCGGCGCTCGCGCCCCGTGACTCAGCTGTCGAAGCCGAGACCCACGCGGTCCATCGTCCGCAGCCACAGATTGCGGTGGCCGCCGTTGTCGTCGGCCCTGGCCAGCGACCGCTTCGTGAGTTCGATCCCGGCCCAGGCGAGCGGCTCCGGCGGGAACGGCATCGGCTTGGTCCGCACCATCTCCAGCGTGGTGCGCTCGGTCCGGGCCCCCGCGAGGAGGTCGAGCATGACATCGGCTCCGAACCGGGTGGCGCCGACGCCGAGGCCGGTGAATCCGGCGGCGTAGGCGACCCTGCCCTGATGGGCCGTACCGAAGAACGCGGAGAACCGGGAACAGGTGTCGATCGCACCTCCCCAGGCATGGCTGAATCGCACGCCGGCCAATTGCGGGAAGCACGCGAAGAACTGTCCGGCGAGTTTCAGGAACGTCTCGGGACGCTGGTCGAGTTCGGCGCTGAGCCGGCCGCCGTACGGATAGATGGCGTCGTATCCGCCCCACAGAATCCGGTTGTCGGCGGAGAGCCGGAAGTAATGGAATTGATTGGCGCTGTCGCCCAGCCCCTGCCGGTTCTTCCAGCCGATGGCGGCGAGCTGGTCCTCGGTCAGCGGTTCGGTCATCAGCGCGTAGTCGTAGACCGGGACCGTGTAGGGGCGGACCCGCTTCACGAGCGACGGGAAGATGTTCGTCCCCAGGGCCACGCGGCGGGCGAGGACCTTTCCGTACGGCGTCCGGACCGCCATTCCGGTTCCGGTTCTGGCCAGTTCCAGCCCGCGGGTGTGCTCGTAGATCCTCACCCCGAGGTCGAGACAGGCCTGCTTCAGCCCCCAGACCAGCTTGGCCGGATGCAGCATCGCGACCCCCCGCCGGTCCCAGAGACCGCCCAGGAATGTCGGTGAGTCGACTTGTTCACGCAGCTCGTCCCGGTCGAGGAACTCGGTTCCGCCGAAGCCGCGCCGCTCGGTCTCCTGATGCCATTCCCGCAGTTCTTCGAGCTGGTGGGGCTGGGTGGCGACATCGATCTCGCCGGTCCGCTCGAACTCGCAGTCGATGGAGTAGCGGGCCACGGCCGCCTCGATGGCGTCGAGGTTGCGCGCGCCCAGTTCCTCCAGCTTCCCGATCTCGTCCGGCCAGCGCTCCAGGCCGTTGGGCAGCCCGTGGGTGAGGGAGGCGGCGCAGAATCCGCCGTTGCGACCCGAGGCGGCCCAGCCCGTCTCGTGCCCCTCGATCAGTACGACATCGCGTTCCGGTTCGCGTTCCTTGGCGAGCAGCGCGGTCCACAGTCCGCTGTAGCCTCCCCCGATGACGAGGAGGTCGCAGTGCTCGTCCCCGGTGAGTGCGGGAAGCGCCTCGGGCCTGCCGGGATCGTCCAGCCAGAACGACACCGGTTTCGCGTCGGCGAGTGAATGTGCGGCAGTACGCATGGCAGCTGGGGCCATGGTTTCCAACTCCTTCGGGACTTTCAGGGTCGTGCGTTCTTCCGCCGGTTGGCGATCAGCTGGCCGGCGAGTACCACCAGTACCGCAATGATGAACATCGCCGTACCGATGACGTTGATCTGCACGGGTGTGCCGCGTTGTGCCGAGCCCCAGACGAACATGGGGAAGGTCACGGTCGAACCCGCGTTGAAATTGGTGATGACGAAATCGTCGAAGGAGAGCGCGAAGGCGAGCAGCGCTCCCGCGGCGATTCCGGGGGCGGCGATCGGCAGGGTCACCCGCACGAAGGTCTGCACCGGTCCGGCGTACAGATCGCGGGCCGCCTCCTCCAGCCTCGGGTCCATCGACATGACGCGCGCCTTGACGGCCGTCACGACGAAACTGAGGCAGAACATGATGTGGGCGATGAGGATCGTCCAGAAGCCCAGCTGCGCGCCCATGTTGAGGAAGAGCGTGAGCAGCGAAGCGGCCATGACGACCTCGGGCATCGCCATCGGCAGGAAGATCAGCGAGTTGATCGCGCCGCGCGCCCGGAACCGGTAGCGGACCAGCGCGAACGCGATCATCGTGCCGAGCACGGTCGCCCCGATGGTGGCCCAGGCGGCGATCTGCAGGGACAGCGAGAGCGAGCCGCACATGTCGGCGACGCCGCAGGGGTCCTTCCAGGCGTCCAGCGAGAAGCGCTGCCAGGAGTAGTTGAAGCGGCCGTTGGGCTTGTTGAAGGAGAACACCATCACGACGATGTTCGGCAGGATCATGTAGGCGAGGGTCAGCAGACCCGCGATGACGATCAGATGGCGTCGCAGCCAGCGCAGTACGGGCATCAGACCAGGTCCTCCGTCCCGGAGCGGCGGATGTAGACGGTGACCATGACCAGGACGACCGCCATGAGGATGAAGGAGAGCGCGGCCGCCGTCGGATAGTCGAGGACGCGCAGGAACTGGGTCTGGATGACGCTGCCGACCATCTTGGTGTCGGTCGATCCCAGCAGTTCCGCGTTGACGTAGTCACCGCTGGCCGGGATGAAGGTCAGCAGGGTCCCGGAGACGACCCCCGGCATGGAGAGCGGGAACGTCACCTTGCGGAAGGTGGTGGCTGGGGTGGCGTACAGGTCCCCGGCCGCCTCGTGCAGCCGCCCGTCGATCCGCTCCAGCGAGGTGTAGAGCGGAAGGATCATGAACGGCAGGAAGTTGTACGTGAGGCCGCAGACCACGGCCATCGGGGTGGCCAGGACCCGGTTGTTCTCGGTCCAGCCGAGCCAGCTGGTGACGTCCAGGACGTGCAGCGTGTTCAGGACGTCGACGACCGCGCCGCCGTCCGCCAGGATCGTCTTCCAGGCGAGCGTACGGATCAGGAAGCTGGTGAAGAACGGGGCGATGACCAGGACCAGCACCAGGTTGCGCCAGCGGCCGGCCTTGAACGCGATGAAGTACGCGAGCGGGTAGCCGAGGAGCAGGCACAGGACCGTCGCGGTGCCGGCGTACAGCAGGGAGCGGATGAACTGCGGGTAGTAGTCGGTCAGCGCGTCCCAGTAGGTCTGGAAGTGCCAGGTGACCTCGAACCCCTTCTCCAGGGATCCCGTCTGTACGGAGGTCGACGCCTGGTAGACGAGCGGCAGCGCGAAGAACACGACGAGCCACAGGATGCCGGGGAGCAGCAGCCAGTAGGGGACGAGGCGCTTACGGGTGGAGGGCTTGCGCAGGACCGGCTCGGTGGCGGGGGCCGGTGGTGCCTCCTTGGTGAGGCTCACGCCGCGTCCTCCACCGTCTCCACGCCGGCGTCGATGTCCTGGGCGGCGTCCAGGCCGAAGGTGTGCGCCGGGTTCCAGTGCAGGACGACCTCGGCGCCGGGGGTGAGGCCGGTGCGGGATTCGACGTTCTGCTCGTAGACGTGCAGCGCCTTGCCCGCCGGGCTCTCGACCACGTACTGCGTGGAGACGCCGATGAAACTGGAGTCCACGATCCGGCCGGTGACCCGGTTGCGCCCGTCCGCTATCGCGTCCGCGTCGTCGGCGTGGACGAGCGATATCTTCTCCGGGCGGATGCCGAGCAGCAGCTTGCCGCCGTTCTCGGTGGGCCCGGCGCACCGGTCGGCCGGCAGCCGCAGCTTCCCGCCGCCGGCCGCCACGACGAGGTCGGCGCCGCCGGAGACGACCTCGCCCTCGATGAGGTTCGAGGTGCCGAGGAAGTTGGCGACGAACGTCGTACACGGGTTCTCGTACAGGTCGGCGGGGGCGCCGAGCTGCTCGACCCGGCCCGCGTTCATCACCGCGACGGTGTCGGCCATGGTCATGGCCTCCTCCTGGTCGTGGGTGACATGGATGAACGTGATGCCGACCTCGGTCTGGATGCGCTTGAGTTCGAGCTGCATCTGACGGCGCAGCTTCAGGTCGAGGGCGCCGAGCGGTTCGTCGAGCAGCAGCACCTGGGGGTGGTTGATCAGGGCGCGGGCCACGGCGACACGCTGCTGCTGGCCACCGGAGAGCTGATGCGGCTTGCGCTTCGCGAAGTCGCCGAGCTGGACGAGCTCCAGCATGTCGTCGACCTGTTTCTTGACCGATTTGATGCCGCGCCGGCGCAGTCCGAAGGCGACGTTCTCCGTGATGTCGAGGTGCGGGAACAGCGCATAGCTCTGGAAGACCGTGTTGACGGGCCGCTTGTACGGGGGGAGGCCGGTGATGTCCCGGCCGCCGAGCGAGATGGTGCCGGTGGTGGCCTCCTCCAGGCCCGCGATCATCCGCAGGGTGGTGGTCTTGCCGCAGCCGGACGCGCCGAGCAGCGCGAAGAAGGAGCCCTGCGGGACGTTCAGATCGAGCGGTTGGACGGCGGCGAACGAGCCGTACGTCTTGCTGATCCCGGTGAGGCGGACGTCGCCGCCTGTCTGCTGCTGTGTCATGGATCGCAGTCCCAGTGGTGTCAGAGGGAGATCAGGGGGAGATCGGAGAAGGGGGCAGGAGGAGGTGCGGGAGGTCAGGCGCCGATGAGCTTGGCGAACTTCTCCTCGTACGCCGTCTCTTCCTCGGAGCTGAGGGAGCGGAAGGCGTGCGACCTGGCGGCCATCGCCTTGTCCGGGAGGATCAGCGTGTTGGCGGCCATCGCCTTGTCGATCCTGGCGAGTTCCTCGCGGACCCCGTCGACTGGGCAGACGTAGTTGATGTACGCGGCGAGCTGGGCGGCGACCGGGGGCTCGTAGTAGTAGTCCATGAGCTTCTCGGCGTTGGTCTTGTGCCGGGCCTTGGCCGGGACCAGCATGTTGTCGCTGGAGGTGATGTATCCGGCGGCCGGGATCGCGAACTTGATGTCCGGGTTTCCGGCCTGGAGCTGGATGATGTCGCCGGCCCAGGCGACGCAGGCGGCGATGTCGCCCTTGTCGAGGTCGGCGGTGTAGTCGTTGCCGGTGAAGCGGCGTATCTGGTTCTTGTCGACGCCCTTCTGGAGCCGGCCTATCGCCGCGTCGTAGTCGGCGTCGGTGAACTTCCCGGGGTCCTTGCCCATGTCGAGCAGGGTCATCCCCACGGAGTCGCGCATCTCGGAGAGGAAACCGACCCGGCCCTTGAGTGTGGGGTCGTCGAGCAGCTGCGTCACGGAGTCGACCTTGCGGCCGTCGGTCGCCTTGGCGTTGTACGCGATGACGGTCGGGATACCGGTCCACGGGTAGGAGTAGGAGCGGCCGGGGTCCCAGTCGGGGGTGCGGAACTGGGGTGAGAGGTTGGCGAACGCGTGCGGCAGGTTCGCGGGGTCGAGCTTCTGGGCCCAGCCGAGCCGGATGATGCGGGCGGCCAGCCAGTCGGTGACGATGATCAGGTCGCGGCCGGTGTCCTGACCGGCCGCGAGCTGCGGTTTGATCTTCCCGAAGAACTCGACGTTGTCGTTGATGTCCTCGGTGTACTTGACCTTGATCCCGGTGCGTTCGGTGAAGGCGTCCAGGGTGGGCCGGTGCTTCTCGTCCTCGCTGACGTCCATGTACTCGGTCCAGTTGGAGAAGTTGATCTGCTTCTCCTTGGCCGAGTGGTCGTCCGAGGCGGCCGCCGCGTCGCCCTCGCGTTTGGCGGGCGGGATGCCGCACGCGCTCAGCGTCCCCAGTCCGCCGATCGCGAGCGCGCCGAGGCCTGAGGCGCGCAGCATCGACCGGCGGGTGAGGGCTCCCCTGCCGTGGGTCAGACTCCGGCGCATCGCGGCCATCTGGGCCGCGGAAAGACGCTCGGGCTCGTAACTCTCCATACGCGTTGCCCTTTCGGGTGGGTGGCGGCCGGACCGGCCGGGTTATCGGTCCCCGAAGATCGTGCGGTGCCAGTCCTTCCGGGCGACCGCGGTGTTGTCGTACATGACGTGCTTGACCTGCGTGTACTCCTCGAAGGAGTACGACGACATGTCCTTGCCGAAGCCGCTGGCCTTGTATCCGCCGTGCGGCATCTCGCTGATGATCGGAATGTGGTCGTTGATCCACACACAGCCCGCCTTGATCTCGCGGGTGGCGCGATTGGCCCGGTACAGGTCGCGGGTCCAGGCGGAGGCCGCGAGTCCGTAGGGGGTGTCGTTGGCCAGGGCGATGCCCTCGTCGTCGGTGTCGAAGGGCAGCACGACCAGGACCGGGCCGAAGATCTCGGCCTGGACGATCTCGCTGTCCTGCGCGGCCCCGGCGACCAGGGTCGGCCGGTAGTACGCGCCGTCCGCGAGGTCGCCGCCCGGGGCCTCGCCGCCGGTGACGACGGTGGCGTAGGCACGGGCGCGCTCGACGAAGGCGGCGACCCGGTCGCGCTGGGCGTGGCTGATCAGCGGGCCGAGGTCGGTCTTCGCGTCGAACGGGTCGCCCAGCCGGACGGTCTCCATCAGTGCGGCGACGCCCTGCACGAACGCGTCGTACAGCGGGCGCTGGACGTAGGCGCGGGTGGCCGCCGTGCAGTCCTGGCCGGTGTTGATGAGGGATCCCGCGACGGCTCCGTTGACCGCGGCTTCCAGGTCCGCGTCGTCGAAGACCACGAAGGGGGCCTTGCCGCCGAGTTCGAGGTGGAGGCGCTTGACGGTGGAGGTGGCGATCTCCGCGACGCGCTTGCCGACGGCCGTGGAGCCGGTGAAGGAGGTCATCACGACGTCGGGGTGACCGACGAGGTGCTCACCCGCGTCCTTGCCCGCGCCGGTGACGATGTTGATCACACCGTCCGGGATGCCCGCCTCGGTGGCCGCCTGCGCGAACATCAGCGAGGTCAGCGGGGTGATCTCGGCGGGCTTGAGCACGATAGTGTTACCGGCCGCGATGGCCGGCAGGACCTTCCAGGCGGCCATCTGGAGCGGGTAGTTCCAGGGGGCGATGGACCCGATGACCCCGATCGCCTCGCGCCGTACGTACGAGGTGTGGTCGCCGTCGTACTCGGCGGCGGACTTGCCTTCCAGGTGCCGGGCGGCGCCGGCGAAGAAGGAGGTGTTGTCGACCGTGCCGGGGACGTCGAACTCGGTGGAGAGCTTGACCGGCTTCCCGCACTGGAGGGACTCCGCGTAGGCGAAGTCGTCGGCCTGCTCGGCGAGGACGGCGGCGAAGCGGTGCATCGCCTCGGACCGTTCGGCGGGGGTGGCGCCCGACCAGCCGGGGAACGCGTCGCGCGCGGCGGCGACGGCCGCGTCGACATCGGCGGCGCCGGCCAGCTCGTACGTGTAGACGGTTTCGCCAGTGGCCGGATTCACCACCTCGTGCCTGCGTCCTGATGTGCCGGACCGCAGCCTTCCGCCGATGTACTGCGCGCCGTCCGCGAAGCGGTCCTGCACCTGGAAGCTGTTGCCCATCACGCTCTCCTCCGCCGCTGCCCCGCAGACCGGGGGCGGCGTAGCTTCTGCTCGAATTGACTGCCGATCCTGACAGAGGGGACCGAGCCCAACAAGTGATTCCGTTGTTGCCTTTTGGTTACGCGACGGAATCTGTCGACCATGTGTCGCGTCGGCACGGAATTCCCCGTACGTAGTGTCAGTGGCGGATGCCAGACTCGCGTGTCATGAAACACATCGGGGAGGTCCGGAATGTCGGCGAGCTCGTGTCGCGGGCCGGCCGGGACGAGGGCGAGCGAGTCAAGTACCTGCTGTTCTGGGGGCACCGGCCGCGCCCGGACGGCCGGATCGGGGCGAGCTGCCTCAGTCAGTGGTGGCCCGCGCCGTTCACCGTCGGCGGGGTGACGTACGCGTCGGCCGAGCACTGGATGATGGCCGCCAAGGCGAAGCTGTTCGGCGACGCGGAGGCCGTGGAGCGGGCGGTGTCGGCGAGGACCCCGGCGGAGGCGAAGAAGGTGGGCCGGCTGGTCCGCGATTTCGACGGGACCGTCTGGGAGCGCGAGCGGTACGGCCTGGTGGTGGCGGGCAGCGTCCACAAGTTCGGCCAGAACCCTGAGCTGGGCGGGTTCCTTCTGGGCACGGGCGACCGGGTACTGGTCGAGGCGAGTCCGATGGACCGGATCTGGGGCATCGGGCTGGCGGCGGACGATCCCCGTGCCGGGGATCCGGCGACGTGGCAGGGCCTGAATCTGCTGGGGTTCGCGCTGATGGAGGCGCGCGCCACGCTGCGGAGCGCATCGGGCGGCATATGAAACGGCCCGCGGGGCGGCGGGGGTCTCCCCTGCCGCCCCGCGGGCCCGGCTCCCCGGCCGCCTGCCGGGCAGGGCCCGGGGACGTCATCGGGTGTCGGCGCCGACCGAAACCGTCATCGCGCCCGCCCGTCGGACAGCGCCCCGCCCGTTCGTCGGGCAGCGCCCCGGCCCGGCGACGTCATCGCACGACACCGACGGCACAAGCCGTCAACGCAGGACACCGACGGCACAGGCCGTCATCGTGCGTCGTCGATGACCAGTGACGTCCCGTAGGTGTCGTCGTCGTAGGTGTCGTCGTTGAACTCGTCCGCATGCGTGGCGAAGAGCCAGATGAGGCCTCCGATGATGATGATGCCGATGGCGATGCCGATGGACCCCAGGATGACCCCGGCCAGCGCCTGGCCGGAGTTGTCGGCCTCGCCGCGGGCGACCCGCTTGCGGCCGATGATGCCGAAGATCAGCGCGAGCGCGCCCAGGACGAGGCTGGGGATGCCGTAGACGCAGAAGAGGCAGATGGCCAGGATCCCCAGCACCATCGCCGCCGTGCCCATGCCGTTGGCGGGCCCGGCTCCCCAGGCGGGCTGGCCGCCGTAACCGGGGTAGCCCGGATACTGCTGGACCGGCGGGGCCGGGTAGCCGTACTGCGCCTGCTGCGGGGCCGGGTAGCCGTACTGGCCGGCGGGCGGCGGGACCGGCTGACCCGGACCGTTCGGTCCGACGGGCGGTGGCGGCACCGCACCGGGGCCCTGCCAGGGTCCGGTGGGCTGTCCCTGGTCGGGTGGGCCGAAACCGGCCGTGGGTATCGGACCCGTCCCGGGGCCCGGCATCGACGTGACCGTCTGCTGGTCGTGCACCGGGGGCGGACCGGGATTCCCGGTGACCTCGTCCTGCTGCGGGCCGGAATCCCCGGTGTTCTTCTCCAGCGGCACCCTGTTGTCCGGCGGAGCCCACGGATCTCGCGGCACGGACCCGTCAGCGGGCCGTTCTGAGCTGTCTGACATGGGCCTCCCCCATCGTAATGCCCGTCATGCTACGGGCCGCGTCGTCCTACGATGACTCCCGTCCCCTGCCCGGGCTCCGGCCATACCGGGCCCCGCGTCACCTCGATGTCCCCGGAGGATCCGATGACCGATCTGCACCCCTTCATCGCGGGGCTGCCCAAGGCCGAGCTCCATGTCCACCATGTCGGCTCGGCCTCGCCCCGCATCGTCGCCGAACTGGCCGCGCACCATCCCGACTCCAAGGTCCCCACCGCCCCCGAGGCGCTGGCCGACTACTTCTCCTTCACCGACTTCGGCCACTTCATCGACGTGTACCTCTCGGTCGTGGATCTGATCCGCACCCCGGAGGACGTCCGACTCCTGACGTTCGAGGTCGCCCGCGACATGGCGCGGCAGAACATCCGTTACGCGGAACTGACCGTCACCCCCTTCTCCTCCACTCGCCGCGGCATTCCCGAGCAGGCGTTCATGGAGGCCATAGAGGATGCCCGCAAGGCCGCGGAGTCCGAGCTCGGGGTCGTCCTGCGCTGGTGCTTCGACATTCCGGGCGAGGCCGGTCTGGAGGCGGCCGAGGAGACCACCCGGCTCGCCGTGGACCTGCGGCCCGAGGGACTCGTCTCCTTCGGTCTCGGCGGCCCCGAAATCGGAGTGGAGCGGCCACAGTTCAAGCCCTACTTCGACCGGGCGATCGCCGAGGGCCTGCACTCCGTACCGCACGCCGGTGAGACCACCGGGCCGCAGACGGTCTGGGATGCGCTGACCTCGCTGCGGGCCGAGCGCATCGGCCACGGCACCAGCTCGGTGCGCGACCCGAAGCTCCTGGACCACCTCGCCGAGCACCGCATCGCGCTGGAGGTGTGCCCCACCTCCAACATCGCGACCCGGGCGGTCGCGGACATCGAGCAGCACCCGGTCAGGGAGATGGTGGAGGCCGGTGTCCTGGTCACCATCAACAGCGACGACCCGCCCATGTTCGGTACGGACCTCAACAGCGAGTACGGCGTGGCGGCCCGCCTCCTCGGCCTCGACGAGCGGGGGCTCGCCGCGCTCGCGAAGAACGCCGTCGAGGCGTCCTTCCTCGACGCGGCCGGCAAGCGCACGCTGGCCGCCGAGATCGACACGTACACGACGGACTGGCTGCAGCACACCGGCCGGTGACCACTCGGTGGTGACAATGGCCCCATGGCCACTGTCACCCCTGTCACCCCTGTCACCGCCGTCGCGCACCGCGGCGATCCGTACCGCGTCCGGGAGAACACCCTCCCCTCGATCCGCTCCGCTCTCGACCGGGGGGCGGACGCGGTCGAGATCGACGTACGCGTCACCCGCGACGGCGTGCCGGTCCTGCTGCACGACGCCACGCTGGAGCGGCTATGGGGGCATGACCTGCGGCTGGACCGGCTCACCCATCAGGAGCTGACCGAGCTGACCGTGGGCGGGGTGCCGACGCTGCGCGAGGCCCTGCTCGCCGCCGGGGCACACCGCCTCATGATCGATCTGCCCGGCGCCTCCGAGGCTTCCGTACGGAAGACCGTCGGTGTGGTCCGGGAGTGCGGGGCCGGTGAACGCGCCTACTACTGCGCGGGACCGGAGGCGATGCTGCGGGTGCGGGCCGCCGACCCGTCCGCCGAGATCGCGATGACCTGGACGACGCTCGCACCGCCCCGGGCGGCACTGCTGGAGGCCGTGCGGCCCCGCTGGCTGAACTACCGTTTCGGGCTCGTGAGCCGGGAGCTGACGGACCGCAACCACCGGGACGGGCTGCTGGTGTCGGTGTGGACGGCGGACACCGGCCGCACCATGCGCCGGCTGATCCGTCAGGGCGTGGACTCCATCACCACCAACCGGATCGACGTCCTGCACAAGGTGATCCTCAACTCCGATAGCGACCGGGCGGCTTGACCGGTCCGGCATCATGGACGGGACCTCACCGTCCCGATGCCGGGCCCGCGCCAAGGAGCCAGACGTGACCGCCCCCCGCAGCAATTCCCTTCCTGCCCGCGTCCGTTCCGACGTCGCCCACAACGCCCGCGTCTGGAACTACTGGCTCGGCGGCAAGGACCACTTCCCGGTGGACCGGGCGGTCGGCGACCAGGTCACCGGCATGTATCCGAGCATCGGCGAAGTGGCCCGGGCGGACCGGGCGTTCCTCGGCCGGGCGGTGCGGCATCTGGCCGGTGACGCGGGCATCGGCCAGTTCCTGGACATAGGCACCGGCCTGCCCACGGCGGACAACACCCATGAGGTGGCCCAGCACACCGCGCCCGACGCCCGCGTCGTCTACGTCGACAACGACCCGATCGTCCTGGCGCACGCCCGCTCGCTGCTCACCAGTTCACCGGAGGGCGCGACCGAGTACATCGACGCGGACGCCCGCCATCCGGAACGGATCCTGCGAGCCGCGCAGCCCACCCTGGACCTGGAGCGCCCCGTGGCGGTCATGCTGCTGGGCATCCTGAACTTCGTGCTCGACACGGACGAGGCGCTGCGGATCGTCCGGCAGCTGATGGCCGCGGTGCCGTCCGGCAGCTACCTGGTCGTCACCCACCCCACGCTGGAGCTGGGCGGCGAGGGCAACGAGGCCGCGATGCGGTTCTGGAACGAGAACGCCACTCCCCCGATCACCGCCCGCGGCCGTTTCGAGTTCGCCGCGTTCCTGGACGGGCTGGACATCGTCGATCCGGGCATCGTCTCGTGCGCGCGCTGGCGCCCCGGTCCCGGCCCGGCCGGGGCCGAGGTCGCCCAGTTCGGCGCGGTGGCCCGGAAGCGCTGACGGCAGCGGTCCGATGCACATACGGGACATCACGGCGCGGGCGCGGCGGGCCGGCCCCCGCACAGTCGACCTCCTCATCGCGCTGCTGGTCCAGGCCGCCATGACGATGCCGTTCGTCGTCCCACGCGCCCCGGAGCTGCCCGAAGCGACGTGGACGGCGTACGGGCTGACCTCCCTGACGGTGCTGCCGCTGGTCGCCCGCCGCCGGGCGCCGGTCGCGGTCCTCGTCGCCGTGCTCGCGGCCTCCGGCCTGTACAAGTTCGCCGTCGACGGTCCGGGCCAGCCGCTCCCGTACACCGGCCTCGTGGCGTGCTACACGGTGGCCGAGCTCTCCTCGCCGCCGAAGCGGATCGGCGTCGCGGTCCTCACGGCGCTGGGGATACTGGTATCGGTCGGCCTCGACGGCGAGGCGCTCAGGGAGCTGCTGTTCTCCCTGTTCGTGTTCGCCGCGGCGTACGCCTTCGGCCGGCTCGCCGTGACGCGCAAGGCCTACCTGCGCGCGGTGGAGGACCGGGCCCGTCAGCTGGAACTCACCCACCGCATCGAGGCGGAACAGGCGGCGGCCCGCGAACGGGCGCGGATCGCCCGGGAGATGCACGACATCCTGTCCCATGCGGTGAGCCTGATGATCGTGCAGGCGGAAGCCGGCCCGGTGGCCGTGCGTACGGCACCGGAGCGTGCCGAGGGCGCCTTCGACGCGATCTCGGCGGCCGGCCGGGACGCGATGGCGCAACTGCGCACCATGCTCGGCGTGCTGCGCGAGAACGAGGGCGCACCGGACGCTCCCCGCGAACCGCAACCCGCGCTGTCCGGACTGCCCGGTCTGGTGGAGCGGGTGCGGGCGACGGGTCCGGCGGTCTCCTACGAGGTCACGGGCCATGCCCGCCCGCCGGGCCTGGCGGTGGAGGCCACCGTCTACCGGATCGTGCAGGAGGCCCTGACGAACGTGGTCAGGCATGCGGACGCGACCGCGGTCCGGGTGCGACTGGATCACGGGCCCGACGCGCTGACGCTCACGGTCACCGACGACGGCCGCGGCCCCGGCGGTGGAGCGGGGCTGGGGCTGACCGGCATCCGGGAGCGCGCCACCGCTCACGGTGGCACGGCCCGCACCGGCCCGGGACCGGACGGCCGGGGCTTCCGGGTCGGGGTGACGATCCCGCGCGCGGCGCCGGAAACGCAGGCAGGACGACGGACAGGAGCAGGGCAGTGACGATCCGCGTAGTGGTGGCCGACGACCAGGAACTGGTGCGCAGCGGCTTCGCGATGATCCTGGACGCGCAGCCGGACATCGAGGTGGTGGCCGAGGTGGGTGACGGCGCCGCTGCGGTCGACGCGGTGCGGCGGCTGGCTCCCGAGGTGGCGCTGCTCGACATCCGCATGCCCGGCACGGACGGCATCGAGGCCTGCCGCGCCATCGCTGCCGGGACCGGCTGCCGGACGGTCATGCTGACGACGTTCGACTCGGACGAGTACGTCTACGAGGCACTGCACGCGGGTGCGAGCGGCTTCCTGCTCAAGGACGTCCGCCGGGACGATCTGGTGCACGCGGTACGGGTGGTGGCGGCCGGGGAGTCGCTGCTGGCGCCCTCGGTGGCCCGTCGGCTGGTCGCCGCGTACACCTCGCGGCCGGCGGATTCGGCGGCCCCGTCGGCGTCGGTGGCGTCGGTGGCGTCGGTGGCGTCGGCGGCCCAGTCGGCGTCGGTGGCGGAGCCTTCCGCGCGCCTGGACGTGCTGACCACACGGGAACACGAGACGCTGCTCCATCTGGCGCGCGGACTGTCGAACGCGGAGATCGCGGCCGCGCTGGTCGTCAGCGAGCACACGGTGAAGACGCATGTCGGCAATGTGCTGTCCAAGCTGGGCCTGCGTGACCGGATCCAGGCGGTGATCTGCGCCTACGAATGCGGTGTCGTCTCTCCCTCCGCGGAGGGAGAGACCGAAGGCTTCTCCCCCGTGCAGGGGAGGAGGTCTCCCTCCCGGAAACCCCCGCACGGGTGATCCGCCGGGCGGTCCGGATCAACAGGATGGATTCCGACAGCAGTTGAGGAATCCACCGGATCCCACGCCCAGGAGGCACCGACATGAACGCCCGTACGTCCCGCACCATCATCGCAGCCGCCCTGCTCCTCGGCCTCGCCGCGGGCCCGGCCGCCTCACCTGCCCTCGCGGCGGCTTCCCCGGCGGCGGGCCCGGCCACCCGGCTGCCATCGCCTGTCGGGGCATCGCACGTCGGGACATCGGACGCGCAGGCGCTGCGGGCCGCGATCAGCGGGCTCCCGTCGGACGACGCCACGGCCGCGCTGGTGCGCGTGTCGGGCAGCCGGGGTGTCTGGCGGGGCAGCGCCGGCGTCCACGACCTGACGTCCGGGCGGCCGGCGGATCCGGCCGGGCGCTTCCGGGCCGGTTCGGTCACCAAGGTCTTCACGGCCGCCGTGGTCCTCCAGTTGGCCGCGGAGGGCAGGATCGGCCTGGACCGCCCGGTCCGGCACTACCTGCCCGACCTGATCCCGGCGACGTACGGGCAGGTCACGGTGCGCCAGCTGCTGAACCACACGAGCGGCCTCCCGTCCGTCGACCCGGACAACGGCGACACGCTGGAGGACTGGTACGAGCACCGATTCGACCTGGTCGACCCGGCGGACGTGGTGCGTGAAACCACCGCACACCGGCCGGATTTCGCGCCCGGCACCCAGCAGCACTACGCCAACATCGGCTACACGGTGGCGGGCCTGCTGATCGAGCGGGTCACGGGCGACACGTACGCCTCCCAGGTGTCGCGCCGCGTGCTGGAGCCACTGCGCCTCGTGGACACCTACTTCCCCGGCACCGACCCGGCGATACGCGGACGGCACAACCACGGCTACCAGATATTCGGTACGCAGGGCGCGCTGCGTGATGTGACGGTGTGGGGGGCGAGCGACGCCTGGGCGGCCGGCGACCTGATATCGACCACCGCCGATCTGGAGAAGTTCACCCGGGCACTTTTCGGCGGGCAGGTGGTGCGCGGACCGCTGCTGGAGGAGATGTTCACGTTGCCCGACGCCTCGGTGCGGGAGTACGGCACGGGCGGGCCCGCCGCGTACAGCGCCGGTCTCTCCGTGATGACACTGGGCGGCCGCCAGGTCTGGGGCAAGACGGGTGGCCGCTGGGGGTACAACACGGCCATCGCCGCCACCCGCGACCTCTCGCGGACTCTCGTCTACAGCGTCAACTCGACGGACGCGAAGGGCTTGGACATGAACGCCACGGCACTGGACGTCGTGGTGGCGGCTTTCGGCGCCCCGTCCGCCGAGTGACTCAGACCGCTGGAACGGACCCGCCCGCGGGCACCGGCTGCGGTGTCCGTTCCATGGCCTCCAATCGCTTGATCATGCGGCGCACGATCAGCAGCGGGATGACCCCGAAGACACCGAAGGACATGTCGATGACCGACCACCAGAAGGGGATGCCGCGGATCGGTCCGCAGATCAGGGCGAGCGGGATGATCCCGGCGCAGGCGATCATGCCGAACTCGACGACCCAGATGTTGCGGACCGGGTCGCGATAGGGGCCGTAGAAGGCGACCGCGATCACCAGATGGGCAAAGGCCAGCCAGTCCGTGCCGTAGAGCACGAAGGGGTACGTGGCATCGGCATCGTCCAGGCCGGCGCGGACGCGGGTGATCCACTCCATCAGGGCCGGGAAGTGTTCGGGGACGGGCGAGGCCGAGGAGCTCAGCAGGTCCTCGGCCCAGCGCAGTTCGTGAACGAGCGGAAACGCGGTGAGCCCGCTCAGAACCAGACAGACGATGAAGACGACCAACCACACGCGTATACGCCTCCGAAGGGCGCGTCGCTCGCTCATGTCCGCAGCGTACGCCCGGGTTTACGAGCTCTTTACGCCCCCCGGGGCTTCACAGGCCGACGATGGAGTTCCACTTCTTGGCGAACTCGGTGCGCTCCTCGGAGGTGATGTCGCGAGCGATGGCGAGCCGCTTGCGCATGGCGTCGTCGGGGAAGATCAGCGGGTCCTCGGCCAGTGCGGCCGTCTCCTCGTCCTTGGAGGAGGCGAGCACCTCCCGTGCGGCCGGCACCGGGCAGACGTAATTGACCCAGGTGGCGAGTTCGGCGGCGACCTCGGGCTCGTAGTAGTAGTCGATCAGCTTCTCCGCGTTGCGCTTGTGGCGGGCGAGGTTGGGAATCATGAGCGATTCCGCCCAGAGCTCGGCGCCTTCCTCGGGCACCACGAACTCGATCTCGGGGTTGTCCGCCTGGAGCTGGATGACGTCGCCGGAGTAGGCCTGGCAGGCGAGCACGTCCCCGGTGGAGAGGTCCTTGATGTAGTCGTTGCCGGTGAAGCGGCGGATGTGCTTCGACTTCACCAGCTTCTCCACCTGGTCGCAGATGTCGTAGAAGTCGTCGCGCTTCCAACGGGTGATGTCGACGCCATTGCCCTGCATCAGCAGCGCGAAGGACTCGTCGAGTCCCGACAGCAGCGTCACCTTGCCGCGCAGATCGTCCGCCCACAGGTCGCTCGTGTGCTTGATCTCCCGGCCCAGCCTCTTGCGGTTGTACGCGATGCCGGTGATCCCGGACTGCCAGGGGACGCTGTGCGTCCGGCCCTTGTCGAAGGCGGGCGAGCGCAGTTGCGGGTCGAGATACTTCGTCACGTTGGGCTGCTTCGCCCGGTCCATCTCCTGGACCCAGCCGAGCCTGACGAACCGCGCGGCCATCCAGTCGCTGATGACGATCAGGTCGCGGCCGGTCTGCTGGTGGTTCATCAGGGCCGGGCTGATCTTGCCGAAGAACTCGTCGTTGTCGTTGATCTCCTCGGTGTACGTGACGGAGATCCCGGTCCGCTTGCTGAACGCGTCGAGGGTGGGCCGCTTCGACTCGTCCTCGTCGTCGGTGTCGATGTAGAGGGGCCAGTTGGCGAAGTGCAGGGTGTGGTCGCCGGCGGAGTAGTCGTGTCCGGCACGGTCGCCCGGCTCCACATAGGCGGCGGGAACTCCGCAGCCGGCCAGCGTGACGCCGGCCGCTCCCGCCCCGAAGGCGCGGAGCAGGGACCGGCGGGACATGGGGTGGTTCGGGATCGCTCGCACCTGCGCAGGATGCCGGTCCGCCGGCGCGGCGGGCAATGGACCAACCGTCCAGCGGTGCCCGCCCGCCGCGCACACCCTGTCGAGGGCGGACGGGCCCCGGCGGTACGGATCCGGCCCCCGGGCACTCGCACAGTGCGCCCGGGGGCCGGATCCGTACCCGTACCTCGACGGTCAGCCGTCGAGCGAGGTCATGACGTGCTTGATGCGGGTGTAGTCCTCGAAACCGTAGGCGGAGAGGTCCTTGCCGTAGCCGGACTTCTTGAACCCGCCGTGCGGCATCTCGGCGACGAGCGGGATGTGGGTGTTGATCCACACGCAGCCGAAGTCGAGGTTCTTGGACATCCGCATGGCACGCGCGTGGTCCTTGGTCCACACGGAGGAGGCCAGCGCGTAATCGACGCCGTTCGCCCATTCCAGGGCCTGGGCCTCGTCCGCGAACGACTGGACGGTGATGACCGGGCCGAAGACCTCGTTCTGGATGATCTCGTCGTCCTGCTTGAGCCCCGAGACGACGGTCGGGGCGTAGAAGTAGCCCTTGTCGCCGACCCGGTGGCCGCCGGCCTCGACCTTGGCGTGCGCGGGGAGCCGCTCGATGAAGCCGCTGACCTGGGCGAGCTGGTTGGCGTTGTTGAGCGGGCCGTAGAGCACGTCCTCGTCGTCCGGCTGCCCGGTCTTCGTGTCCGCGGCGGCCTTGGCCAGCGCGGTGACGAACTCGTCGTGGATCGACTCGTGGACGAGCACGCGGGTCGCGGCGGTGCAGTCCTGGCCGGCGTTGAAGTAGCCCGCGACCGAGATGTCCTCGACGGCCTTCGCCAGGTCGGTGTCCTCGAAGACGACGACGGGCGCCTTGCCGCCGAGCTCCAGGTGGACCCGCTTGACGTCCTTGGCGGCGGACTCGGCGACCTGCATGCCGGCCCGGACCGAACCGGTGATGGAGGCCATCGCCGGGGTCCGGTGCTCGACCATCGCCCGTCCGGTGTCGCGGTCGCCGCAGATGACGTTGAAGACGCCCTTGGGCAGGATCTGCCCGATGATCTCGGCGATCAGCACGGTGGACGCCGGTGTGGTGTCGGACGGCTTGATGACGACGGTGTTGCCCGCGGCGAGGGCCGGGGCGAACTTCCAGACGGCCATCATCATCGGGTAGTTCCACGGCGCGACCTGCGCACAGACACCGACCGGCTCGCGGCGGACGATGGAGGTCAGACCCTCCATGTACTCGCCGGCCGAGCGGCCCTCCAGCAGCCGGGCGGCACCCGCGAAGAAGCGGATCTGGTCCACCATCGGCGGAATCTCTTCGGTGCGGGTGAGCCCGATCGGCTTGCCGGTGTTCTCGGACTCGGCCGCGATGAGGTCCTCGGCGCGCTCCTCGAAGGCGTCCGCGATCTTCAGCAGGGCGCGCTGGCGCTCGGCGGGCGTGGCGTCGCGCCACGCGGGGAAGGCGGCTGCGGCTGCTTCCATGGCGGCATCGACGTCGGCCTCGCCGGACAGCGGGGAGGTCGCGTAGACCTCCTCCGTCACCGGGTTGACCACATCGATGGTCCGCCCGTCGGCGGCGTCCCGGAACTCTCCGTTGATGTAGTTGCGCAGACGGCGCACCTCGGTGGTCACAACCACTCCTCCTGTCGACACGTCCAATGGGTGAGACGTCCAGCCTAGTCGCATGGGTAACGGTTTCGACATACCCAACCGCCGCCAACTTCGGATTCCGCGAGATACGAGCCCCTCAACAACGAATTTCATCGATTGAGGGTTGCGAGACAGACGAGTCCCGGTGCAGAGTGGCTCCGTGGCCAGTCGCAGCGCAGACTCCAGGACAGGGAACGGATCGTCCCCAGCGGTCGATGCCGTGTCCCTCGCAATCATCGAGCAGCTCCAGGAGGACGGGCGCCGTCCGTACGCCGCGATCGGCAAGGCCGTGGGCCTCTCCGAGGCGGCCGTGCGGCAGCGCGTCCAGAAGCTGCTCGACCAGGGCGTGATGCAGATCGTCGCCGTCACCGACCCGCTCACCGTGGGGTTCCGGCGACAGGCCATGGTCGGGATCAATGTCGAGGGCGACCTCGACCCCGTCGCGGAAGCCCTGTCGGCCATGGCCGAGTGCGAGTACGTGGTGATGACCGCGGGCTCCTTCGACCTGATGGTGGAGATCGTCTGCGAGGACGACGACCACCTGCTGGAGACGATCAACAAACGCATCCGGGCCATACCCGGCGTGCGCTCCACCGAGAGCTTCGTCTACCTCAAGCTCAAGAAGCAGACCTATATGTGGGGAACCCGATAGCCGTGAGCAAGGACCTCAGCCGGACCGCGTACGACCACCTGTGGATGCACTTCACCCGCATGTCGGACTACGAGAACGCGCCCGTTCCCACCATCGTGCGTGGCGAGGGCACCTACATCTACGACGACCAGGGCAAGCGCTACCTCGACGGCCTGTCCGGCCTGTTCGTGGTCAACGCCGGCCACGGCCGCCACGAGCTCGCCGAGGCCGCGTACAAGCAGGCCCAGGAGCTCTCCTTCTTCCCGGTGTGGTCCTACGCCCACCCGAAGGCCGTCGAGCTGGCCGAGCGCCTCGCCGACTACGCCCCGGGCGACCTCAACAAGGTCTTCTTCACCACCGGTGGCGGCGAGGCCGTCGAGACCGCCTGGAAGCTGGCCAAGCAGTACTTCAAGCTCCAGGGCAAGCCGACCAAGTACAAGGTCATCTCGCGTGCGGTCGCCTACCACGGCACCCCGCAGGGCGCCCTGTCCATCACCGGTCTGCCGGCCCTCAAGGCCCCCTTCGAGCCGCTGGTCCCCGGCGCGCACAAGGTGCCGAACACCAACATCTACCGCGCCCCGAGCCACGCTCACGCCGACGATCCTGTGGCCTTCGGCCGCTGGGCCGCCGACCAGATCGAGCAGGAGATCCTCTTCGAGGGCGCGGACACCGTCGCCGCCGTCTTCCTGGAGCCCGTACAGAACGCGGGCGGCTGCTTCCCGCCCCCGCCCGGCTACTTCCAGCGCGTCCGCGAGATCTGCGACAAGTACGACGTGCTGCTCGTCTCCGACGAGGTCATCTGCGCCTTCGGCCGCCTCGGCACGATGTTCGCCTGTGACAAGTTCGGCTACGTGCCGGACATGATCACCTGCGCCAAGGGCATGACCTCGGGCTACTCGCCGATCGGCGCCTGCATCGTCTCGGACAAGCTCGCCGCGCCGTTCTACGAGGGCGACAACACCTTCCTGCACGGCTACACCTTCGGCGGTCACCCCGTCTCCGCCGCGGTCGGCCTCGCCAACCTCGACATCTTCGAGCGCGAGGGCCTCAACCAGCACGTCCTCGACAACGAGAACGCCTTCTTCACGACGCTGCAGAAGCTGCACGACCTGCCGATCGTCGGCGACGTCCGCGGCAACGGCTTCTTCTACGGCATCGAGCTGGTGAAGGACAAGGTCACCAAGGAGACCTTCACCGACGAGGAGACCGAGCGCGTCCTGTACGGCTTCCTCTCCAAGGCGCTGTACGAGAACGGCCTGTACTGCCGGGCCGACGACCGCGGCGACCCGGTCGTCCAGCTCGCCCCGCCGCTGATCTCCGACCAGTCCACGTTCGACGAGATCGAGGGCATCCTGCGGTCCGTCCTGACGGAGGCCTGGACGAAGCTCTGACCGATAGCCCGGACGGCCCAGCGGCCGGCACCGGCTTGACCACCGCTTGACCGTCCCACGACGGCCCTCCAGCGGTCATTTCATACGGTCCACGCGGCCCGGATGCGCCCATTCGAGTGGGAAGAAGCGCACCCGGGCCGCGTGCTGTGCGCACACCGCGGTCCGAATCCCTACGGTGCCGAGTGACCGATCGGCCCCGCCTTCGTTCCCCCGTACGGGGGAACGGGATATCTGATCTGAACCGAGGTGTACGCCATGGTGGCCCCGCCGGACAACGACGTGATCTGGGCGCGTTCCCTGCAGCACTCCCACAACGGCTCACCCGCGCTCGGCGGCGTCTCCCTGGGGATCCGCGACGGCGAGATCCTCGCGGTGACCGGCCCGCGCGGCAGCGGCAAGACGACCCTGTTGCACTGCCTCTCCGGCCAGCTCGTGCCCCAGCAGGGCGAGGTGTGGTTCAACAGCGTCCCCGTCCACACCATGGGCCCGCGGCTGCGCGAGCGGCTGCGCCGCGACAAGTTCGGCTGGATCGCCCCGGAACCCCAGCTCGTCCCGGAGCTGAACACCTGGGAGAACACCGCCCTGCCGCTGCTGCTGCGCGGCGCCTCGCACCGCGAGGCCAAGAAGGCCGCCATGGAGTGGCTGGAGCGCCTCGACATCGGCATGTGCGCGCGGAAGCGGCCGCACGCCCTCCAGCAGGCCCAACGGCAGCGGATCGCGGTGGCCCGCGCCCTGGCCGCCGCGCCCTCGGTGATCTTCGCCGACGAGCCGACCGCCACCCTGCACCGCACCGACCGCGCCCACGTCCTGCGCACGCTCACGAGCGCGGCCCGTTCGCACGGCATCACGGTGGTGCTCGCCACGCACGACGTGGAGATCGCCGCGCTCGCCGACCGGGTGGTGCCGCTCCTGGACGGACGCCGGGTCGCCACGGTCGCCCTGCCCGCCGTGACCGACACGGAGGGCCGCGCGGCGTGCTCGCTCTCCGTCTAGCCCGCGGTTCCCATCCACTGGTCCTGATGCGGCGACTGCTCGTCGCGGCCGCATCCGCCGGGGTCGGCTTCCTCCTCCTGTGCACGCTCGGCTACGCCTCGGGGCACCCGGCGCACTCCGCCGGCTCCGTGCTGCGGCTGCTGTGGTGCTTCGTACCGCTGGCCGCCACGGTGCAGTTCGCCGTCGCGGTCGCGCGTACGGACCCGAGCACCCGGCCACGCGCCGGACTGTCGGCCGTGGGTCTCGGCCCGGTGCGGCTCAGCGTGCTCGCCGCGGTCTCCACCGCCGTCTCGTGCACCCTCGGCTCGATGGTGGCGCTGCTCTTCTTCCTCCACCTGCGCGGCGACCTGTCCGGGCTGCCGTTCGACGGGGCCGCTGCCGGGCTGCTCAACGCCGAGGCTCCGCTCCCACCGGCCGCCGTCCTGGTCCTGCTGGCCCTGGTGCCCGCCGCCGCGGCGACGGCCAGCGCGCTGGCGCTGCGCACGCGGCCGGTACGGGCCTCCGGCGCGCCGGAGGACACCGAGGACCTGGTACCCGAGGAGCGCATCCCGGCCCCGGCCGCGCCGCCGACCGGGCTGCCGTGGGGCGTGGCGCTGACGGCCGCCGGTCTGGCGGTCGAGGCGTACGCGAGCCGTGGCGCGCCCGGCAGCCCCTTCCCGCTGCCCGGCAAGCTCGACTCCACGCCGGCCTGGGTCCTCGTGGGATGGACCCTGACCGCGATCGGCCTGGCCACGGCCGGCCCGGGGCTGACGTATCTGTGCGGCCGGCTGCTCCAGATGGCGCGCCCCGGCGCCGTACGCCTCTTGGCGGGGCGGGTCCTGATGGACGAGGCACGCCGGATCGGCCGCCCGCTGGGGGTCGTCTGCGCGGTCCTCTCCGCGGTCATCGCCGTGTTCGCGCTCTACGGGACGGGGCCGCGGCCCTTCGGTCCGCTCACCGCCCTCGGCGCGGTGCTCGTCATCGGCTGCACCACGGCGACGCTCCTGACGTCGGCGCTGGAGGCGAGGCAGGCCCGCGCCGAGACGGCCCGGGCGCTGCTGCGGCTCGGCGCACCGGCCTCGGCGCTGCGCGCGGCGACGGCGCTGCGCGCGGCCGCCCTGCTGCTCGTCTTCGCCCCTCTGACCTGGGCGATCGCCGAGCTGGCCGCACTGCCGCTGACCGCCTGAACGGACCGGCCGGGGGTGTGCCCCGGCCGGTCCGTAGCATGACGGTGTGGAGAATCCGCCAGAGAGCATCCCCGCACCGGGCGCCGAGATCGAGTCGCTCGCCGAATTCGACGCGGTGGTGGCCGCCGGTCCGCTGGCCGGACACCGCGTCCAGTCCGTCGACCTGACGGACCGCAGCGCGGCCCTGCTGGCCACCGACACCTCCGGCGCCGTCTTCCTCGGCTGCCGGATGGAAGCCGGCGCCGCCGAGAAGGCAAGGGCCGAGGGCGCGGTCGTCTTCCCTCCGGTGCCGGGGCTCCCCTTCGACCCGTACCGAGGTCTGCTCTACTCCCCCGACGCGCTCTACGACGGGCTGAGGCGGAGCGGTTACGAGGCCACGCCCGACGCCCGCGCCTACCGCTGGTTCCAGCAGACACGGACGAACGGCGACGCGTTCGCGTCGATGCTGCGCGCGCTCCACGACGACGCGGTCTCCGACGCGCTGGACGAGGTCCTCGTCGGCGCCCGGGTCGTCGGCGTGATGGGCGGCCACGCGACGCCGCGCGGCAGCGCCCCGTACGCTGCCGCCGCCCGTCTCGGCAGGACCCTGGCCCGCAGCGGCCTGACGGTGGCGACCGGCGGCGGACCCGGCGCGATGGAGGCGGCGAACCTCGGCGCCTACGCGGCCCCGCACCCCGACCCGATGCTGGACAAGGCCTGCGAACTCCTCGGCGCGACAGCCTCGTTCACCCCGTCGGTGACCGACTGGGCGCTGGCGGCGTTCGCCGTACGGGAGCAATGGCCGGACGGCGGCGGCTCCGTGTCGATTCCCACCTGGTTCTACGGCCACGAGCCGCCGAACCCGTTCGCCGACCACATCGCCAAGTACTTCGCCAACGCCCTGCGCGAGGACGGCTTGCTGGCCCGCTCGACCGCAGGCGTGATCTTCCTCCCCGGCGCGGCCGGTACCGTCCAGGAGATCTTCGACAGCACCACCCCGAACTACTACGAGTCACGCGGTGAGCCGTCGCCGATGGTGCTGGTGGGGCGGGACCACTGGACGCGGGAGCTGCCCGCGTGGCCGCTGCTCCGCGCCCTCGCCGCGGGCCGGCCGATGGAGTCGCGCATCGCCCTCGTCGACACGGTGGAGGAAGCGGCCGAGGCGCTCGCGGGGCTGTCGGCGAAGTAGGCCGCGGCCGGTCAGAACACGGCGGGCAGCACGACGCTCTGCGCCGCGGCAAAGGTCACACCGACCTGCGCGCCCTCGTCCGGCGTGCCGGTCAGCGGGCACTCCGCGTCCAGGACCGGACCGTGCTCGGGATGCAGCTTCACCGCGACGTGGTTGCCGCGGAAGGTGCGGGCACCCACGGTGCAGCGCAATCCGTCCTGCGGGGCGCCGACCAGCACCCCGGCCGGACGCACCAGCAGATCGCAGGCCCCCTGCGGTGATCCGGCGGGCACGGGCACCTTGCCCCAGTCCGTATCGGCGGCCTCGCCGGTGACCGTCGCCTCCACCACGTTGTCGAAGCCGAGGAATCGGGCGACGAAGGCGGAGGCGGGGCGCTGCCAGACCTCCAGCGGGGTGCCTGCCTGGGCGATGCGTCCGTCGCGCATCACGATGACGCGGTCGGCCAGCGCGAAGGCCTCACCCTGGTCGTGGGTGACGGCGAGCACCGTCGTGCCCAAGCCGGCGAACAGCGTGCGCAGTTCGACGACGAGGCGTTCGCGCAGACTGCGGTCCAGCTGTCCGAGGGGTTCGTCCAGCATCAGCAGCTTGGGCCGGGGCGCGAGCGCGCGTGCCAGGGCGACGCGCTGCTGTTCACCGCCCGAGAGCGCGGCCACGGCGCGGCGTCCCGCGCCGGGGAGCCCCACCAGGTCCAGGAGTTCGGCGACCCTGCGCTGCTGTTCGCTCCGGCTCACGCCGTGCATCCGCAGCCCGAAGGCGACGTTGGCACCGACGTCGCGGTGCGGGAACAGCTGGTGGTCCTGGAACATCAGGCCGAGTCCGCGTCGGTGGACCGGCACTCCGTCCTGGTCCGCGCCGTCGAGCAGGACCCGCCCGCCGTCCAGGTGCTGGAGTCCGGCGACCACCCGCAGCAGTGTCGACTTCCCGCTGCCGCTCGGCCCCAGCACACAGACGATCTCGTGTTCGGCGACCTCCAGGTCCACCTTGTCCAGTGCCGCCCGCTCTCCGAAGCGGACGGTGGCCGATTCGAGTGTCAGCATCCCTAGAACTCCCCGGATCGGTCGGTGCGGATACGTTCGAGCAGCAGCAGCGAGACCGCGCACACGAGCATCAGAATGGTGCTGAGGGCCATCGCCTGGCCGTAGTTGAGCTCCCCGGACCGTCCGAGCAGCCGCGCCACGGCGACCGGGAGCGTCGGGTTGTCGGGCCGTGCGATGAACACCGTGGCGCCGAACTCGCCGAGCGACACGGCGAACGCGAAGCCCGCCGCGACCAGCAGCGCCCGGCGAACCAGCGGCAGGTCCACCTCGCGCCAGGCCCGCAGCGGCGAAGCGCCGAGCACCGCGGCCGCCTCACGCAGCCGGCCGTCGACCGCTCTGAGGACCGGGAGCATGGTGCGTACGACGAAGGGCACCCCGACCAGGGCCTGGGCGAGCGGCACCAGGATCCAGGAGGTCCGCAGATCCAGCGGCGGCCGGTCGAGGGTGATCAGGAAGCCGAAGCCGACGGTGACCGCGGAGACCCCGAGCGGCAGCATCAGCAGAGCGTCGAAACCCCGCACGAGCCGGCCCGCCTTCCGGGTCAGGGCCGCCGCGGCCAGCCCCCCGACCACCAGCGCGATGAGGGTCGCGACCACGGCGTAGCGCAGCGAGTTCCCGATCGCCTCGATGGGCGCGGCCAGGAACGTACCGCTGTTGGCCTCCGTCGATCCGAGCGCACGGTAGAACGCGAAGCCGTGGCCGCCCGGCACATCGAGCGACCGCTCCACCAGGACGGCGAGCGGCAGCAGGATCAGCACCAGCACGGTCAGCAGGACGCCGCCGAGCAGGGCCCACTGGCCCGCGCCACGCGGCCTGCGGGCGGTCTGCGCCGGGTCGACCAGCTTCAGTGCGGTCTCCCTGCGCCGTACGGTCCAGGCGTGCACGGCCAGGATGGCGCCCACCGCGGCGAACTGCACCAGGGTCAGCACGGCGGCCGTGGGCAGGGCCAGCAGCTGCGCGGTCTGCCGGTAGATCTCCACCTCCAGGGTGGAGAAGCCGGGGCCGCCGAGGATCTGCACGACGCCGAAGGACGTGAAGGTGAAGAGGAAGACCATCAGCGCGGCGGCGGCCACGGCGGGTCCGAGCGCGGGGAGTGTGACCCGGCGCCAGGCGGCGAACCGTCCGGCGCCGAGGACCCGTGCGGCCTCCTCCTGCCGGGGGTCGAGCTGCGACCAGAGTCCGCCGACGGTGCGCACGACGACCGCGTAGTTGAAGAAGACATGGGCGAGCAGGATCGCCCACACCGTGGTGTCGAGCCGTACGCCCCACAGCTCGTCGAGGAACCCGCCCCGGCCCAGCAGCGCGAGGAACGCGGTGCCCACGACGACGGTCGGCAGGACGAACGGCACCGTGACGGCAGCCCGCAGCAGTTGCTTGCCGGGAAAGTCGAAGCGGGCGAAGACGTACGCGCCCGGCAGGGCGATCAGCAGGGTCAACACGGTCGAGGCGAGGGCCTGCCAGAGCGTGAACCAGAGGACGTGCTGGATGTCCGGCCGGCTCAGCACCTCGCCGATCCGCCCGAACTGCCAGACGCCGTCGGCCTTGAGCCCGCGTCCGACGATCGCCACGACGGGATAGGCGAAGAACACGGCGAAGAACGCCACGGGCACGGCCATCAGACCGAGCCGCACCGCGCCCCCGCGCAGCGTCCGGGCGCGCGCGGACTTCCCGCGCGCGCCCGGACCGCGTACGGGAGTCTTCGCTACTTCACTACGAGCGAGGACCATGACTGGACCCACTGCTCACGGTTCTTGGCGATCGTGTCCGGGGCGACGGTCGTCGGCTTGTCGACCGTGGCACCGAACTTCGTGAAGAGGTCCGGCACCTTCGCGCCCTCGGTGACCGGGCTGACGAACATGTTGAGCGGCATGTCCTCCTGGAACTTCTTGCTGATCAGGAAGTCCAGCAGGGCCTTGCCGCCGGCCTCGTTCTTCGCGCCGTCGAGCAGGCCCGCGAACTCGATCTGACGGAAGCACGTCCCCGTGGCGACGCCGGTCGGGGCGGTCTTCGGCTGCGGGTCCGCGTACAGCACCTCGACGGGCGGGCTGGAGGCGTAACTGACGACGAGCGGCCGGTCGGCCTTGGCCTTCTTGCCACCCGCGGAGCCGGAGAACTCCTCGTTGTACGCCTGCTCCCAGCCGTCGACGACCTTGACGCCGTTGTCCTTCAGCTTCTTCCAGTAGTCCTGGTAGCCGTCCTCGCCGTAGGTGGCGACGGTACCGAGGAGGAAGCCGAGGCCGGGCGAGGAGGTCGCCGCGTTCTCGGTGACGAGCAGGTTCTTGTACGCGGGCTTCGCCAGGTCGTCGAACGTCTTCGGCGGCGCGAGCTTCTTGTCGGCGAAGTACTTCTTGTCGTAGTTGATGCAGATGTCACCGGTGTCGACGGGGGTCACCCGGTGCTTCTCGGCATCCAGCTGCACGTCGGCGGCGACCTGGTCGATGCCCTTGGCGGCGTACGGCGTGAACAGGCCGTTGTCGAGGGCGCGCGAGAGCAGGGTGTTGTCGACGCCGAAGAACACGTCACCGCGGGGCGAACCCTTGGTGAGGATCTCCTGGTTGAGGGCGGCGCCGGCGTCCCCGCTCTTCAGCACCTTGACGGTGTAGCCGGTCTGCCGGGTGAACTCCTTCAGCACGTCCTTGGACGCGTTGAAGGAGTCATGGCTGACGAGGGTGACGGTCTTGGAGCCTGAGCCCTTGGTACCGCCGCTGCCGGCGGCCGAGTCGTCGGAGCTTCCGCAGCCCGCCAGCGCGGTCGCGCCGAGCGCCGCGGCGACGGCCGTCACCGCGATCTTCTTGGTGGTGCTCATGTGATTCCTCCTGGGGTGACCAGGAAGAGACGCGGCCCTGCCCGCGCCGGTGGAAACCGGAAGCGGGCAGGGCGCAACAGCTTGAGTAAGGTCCGAACTTCCTACCCGGAATGACCCGGGCGAGGTTCAGAGGGTCTGCGGCCAACCTGTCCTCGGTGCCGCACTCTCAGCGCTGTGGCGCTCCCCTGTCGGAATATGAAGTTGATTTCGAGCCCAGGCTACACGCCCGGTTTCGGCCTCACCGCTCGGATGCCGCCAGCTGTCCGCAGGCCCCGTCGATCTCCTGCCCACGGGTGTCCCGGACGGTCACCGGCACCCCGTGGGCGGCGATCGCCTCGACGAACGCCTTCTCGTCCTCGGGCCGCGAGGCGGTCCACTTCGAGCCGGGGGTGGGGTTCAGCGGGATCAGGTTGACGTGGACCCGCTTGCCCTTGAGGAGCCGGCCGAGCCGGTCGCCCCGCCAGGCCTGGTCGTTGATGTCGCGGATCAGCGCGTACTCGATGGAGATGCGGCGGCCGGACTTCTCCGCGTACTCCCACGCGGCGTCCAGCACCTCGCGCACCTTCCACCGGGTGTTGACCGGCACGAGGGTGTCGCGCAGCTCGTCGTCCGGGGCGTGCAGCGAGACAGCGAGACGGCACTTGAAGCCCTCGTCGGCGAAGCGGAGCATCGCGGGGACGAGGCCGACGGTGGAGACCGTGATCCCGCGCTGCGAGAGCCCGAGGCCGTCGGGCTCGGGGTCGGTCAGCCGGCGGATCGCTCCGACCACGCGGTTGTAGTTGGCGAGCGGCTCGCCCATACCCATGAAGACGATGTTGGAGAGCCGGGCCGGGCCGCCCGGGACCTCACCGTCGCGCAGCGCGCGCATGCCGTCCACGATCTGGTGGACGATCTCCGCGGTGGACAGGTTGCGGTCGAGACCGGCCTGCCCGGTGGCGCAGAACGGGCAGTTCATGCCGCAGCCGGCCTGCGAGGAGATACACATCGTGACGCGCTCGGGGTACCGCATCAGGACGGACTCGACCAGCGTCCCGTCGTGCAGCTTCCACAGCGTCTTACGGGTGGTGTCGTCGTCGCAGCTGATATGCCGGACCACGGACATCAGATCGGGGAACAGCGCCTCGGCGAGCTTGTCCCGCGATCCGGCGGGGATGTTGGTCCACTCCGACGGGTCGTGCGCGTACCGCGCGAAGTAGTGCTGCGAGAGCTGCTGCGCGCGGAAGGGCTTCTCGCCCGTCGCGGCGACGGCTTCCTTGCGCTCGGCGGGCGTGAGGTCGGCGAGGTGCCGCGGCGGCTTCTTGGCTCCGCGGGGCGCGACGAAAGTGAGTTCTCCGGGCTTAGGCATGGTTCTTCCAGTGTCGCAGACAGAACAGTGAGGGCCCGCCGCCCTGTGGACAACGGACCCTCACTCGTAAAAATGCAGGTCAGAAGGGGTGACCTGAGAACTTCTCAGCCGGAGCCGACGAAAATCACCATCAGCAGCCAGACGACCGGCGCCGTCGGCAGCAGGGAGTCCAGCCGGTCCATGATTCCGCCGTGCCCGGGCAGCAGCGTGCCCATGTCCTTGATGCCGAGGTCCCGCTTGATCATGGACTCGCCCAGGTCACCCAGGGTGGCGCTGGCGGCGACCGCGAGGCCGAGCAGCAGGCCCTGCCACCACGTGCCGTCGTCGATCAGGAACTGCATGCACAGCGCACCGGCCACCATCGCGAAGGCCACGGCTCCGAAGAGGCCCTCGCGGGTCTTCCCGGGGCTGATGCGCGGTGCAAGCTTGTGCTTGCCGAAGCGCCAGCCGACGGCGTACGCCCCCGTGTCGCTGACCACGGTCAGCAGCAGGAAGGTCAGAACCCGCTGCGGCCCGTCGTCGGCGGTCAGGAGCATGGCCACGAAGGTCGCCAGGAACGGCACGTAGAACGCGGCGAAGACGCCGGCCGTGACGTCCCTGAGGTAGTCCTCCGGTGGCTCGGTCATCCGCCAGACCAGTACCGCCAGAGCGGTCAGGGCCATGGCGATCCAGGCACCCTCCGCACCCCGCGCGTAACCGGCCACGACCATGGCCGCGCCACCGATCGCGAGCGGTACGAGGGGCGCCTTGATGCCCTTGCGCTCCTCCAGCCGGGAGGTGAGCTCCCACAGGCCCACGACGACGGCGACGACGATCACGCCGACGAAGACGGCCTGGACGATGAAGAGCGAGGCGACGACGACGGCACCGAGCCCTACGCCGACCCCTATGGCGGCTCCCAGATCACGGCCCGCACGCTTCTTCTGCGGGGGTGGCGGCGCGGTGGACATGGGCTCCTGCGGCTTCTCGTCGCGGAACAGGGGGCCGCCGCTCAGGCGTCCGGCCCCCTGGTCCCGGTCATCACGGTCGTCAGCGTCTCTACCTGCGTCGGGAACGTCCGGCACGATGGGCATGGGCCGAGTCTGCTGGGCGTCATGCACATCGTGTGCAGGACCCGCCGGAGCGGCCCGCATCTCGGGCGCAGCCCGATGGCCGGCGCCCTGCGGGACGCCCCAGGAAGAGTCGTTCATCAGACTTCGAGCAGCTCGGCTTCCTTGTGCTTCAGCAGCTCGTCCACCTGCGCGACGTACTTCGCGGTGGTGTCGTCGAGCTCCTTCTCGGCGCGGCGGACCTCGTCCTCGCCGGACTCCTTGTCCTTGACCAGCTTGTCGAGCGTCTCCTTGGCCTTGCGGCGGACAGCCCGGATCGAGATCTTGGAGTCCTCGGCCTTGGTCTTCGCGACCTTGATGTAGTCGCGACGGCGCTCTTCGGTGAGGTCGGGGAAGGTCACCCGGATGATGTTTCCGTCGTTGCTCGGGTTGACGCCGAGGTCCGAGTCGCGGATGGCCTGCTCGATGTTGCGCAGCGCGGTCTTGTCGAACGGCGTCACAACCGCCATGCGGGGCTCGGGCACCGAGAACGAAGCCAGCTGGTTGATCGGGGTCAGCGCGCCGTAGTAGTCGGCGACGATCTTGTTGAACATCGCCGGGTGCGCACGGCCGGTGCGGATCGCGGCGAAGTCCTCTTTCGCGACCACGACGGCCTTCTCCATCTTCTCCTCGGCCTCGAGGAGGGTTTCTTCGATCACCACGTGCTCCTGCGTGTCTTGAGTGGGCCCGGCGTGCTCGGGCCCGGCGGGTCCTGCGTCGCGTCCTCACCTGCACGGTGTCCGACCGGCAGGCCGTTGTCCATCTTTCGGGGCCGTCCCGTGGGCCCCCGGGACATCACCGGGTCGCCCCGGCGAAGTCCCCCGGTTGTCAGGCCCGGGTGCCCTGGTCACTCACGAGCGTGCCGATCTTCTCACTCTTGACGGCGCGGGCGATATTGCCCGCGGTCGTCAGCTCGAAGACGAGGATCGGCAGCTGGTTGTCGCGGCAGAGCGTGATGGCGGTGGCGTCGGCGACCTTGAGATCGCGGGCGAGCACCTCGCTGTACTCCAGCGCGTCGAACTTCACGGCACCGGGGTTGGTCTTCGGGTCGGAGTCGTAGACCCCGTCCACGCCGTTCTTCCCCATCAGCAGCGCCTCGGCGTCGATCTCCAGGGCGCGCTGTGCCGCGGTGGTGTCGGTGGAGAAGTACGGCATGCCCATGCCCGCGCCGAAGATGACGACGCGCCCCTTCTCCAGGTGCCGTACGGCACGCAGCGGAATGTACGGCTCCGCGACCTGGCCCATGGTGATGGCCGTCTGGACACGGGAGTCGATGCCCTCCTTCTCCAGGAAGTCCTGGAGCGCGAGGCAGTTCATGACGGTGCCGAGCATGCCCATGTAGTCGGACCGGGCCCGGTCCATGCCGCGCTGCTGGAGCTCGGCACCGCGGAAGAAGTTGCCGCCACCGATGACGATCGCGATTTCCGCCCCGTCGCGGACGACTGCCGCGATCTCGCGGGCGATGGCGTGCACGACGTCGGGGTCGACGCCGAGACCCCCGCCGCCGGCGAACGCCTCTCCGGACAGCTTCAGCATGAAGCGTCCGCGCACCTTGCCGTCGTCGCGCTTGTGGTCACCTGTTGCGGCGTCCGCGCCCTTGTTCATGGAGATTCTCCTCGTGCACATACGAAGAAGGCCATTGCCGGTGGGTCTGGTGTCCCTCAGCGGCAATGGCCTCCTCGTCAGATCTGCGGTCGTACGGCGGTGTGCGGCCGTCGACTGCACCAGACCCTATCGGGGTCCACCGTTTTTCGCGGACGGACTCAGATGCCGACCTTGATGCGCGAGAAGCGCTTCAGGGTGACACCGGCCTCGTCCAGGACCTTCTGGACGGACTTCTTGTTGTCCAGCGCGTACGGCTGGCCGAGGAGGGTGGCCTCCTTGAAGAAGCCGTTGACGCGACCCTCGACGATCTTCGGGAGCGCGGCCTCGGGCTTGCCCTCGGCGCGCGTGGTCTCCTCGGCGACGCGGCGCTCGGCCTCGACGACCTCGGCCGGGACGTCCTCGCGGGACAGGTACTTCGGCGCGAAGGCGGCGATGTGCTGGGCGATGCCCTTCGCCAGGTCGGCGTCGGCCTTGTCCAGCTCGACCAGGACACCGATCTGCGGCGGCAGGTCGGGCATGGTGCGGTGCATGTACACGGAGACGAAGGCACCCTGGAACTGCGCGAAGCGGTCCAGGACGATCTTCTCGCCGAGGTTGGCGTTGGCCTCGTCCACGTACGCCTGGACGGTCTTGCCGGGCTCGATCTCGGAGGCGAGGAGCGCCTCGATGTCGGCCGGGGAAGTCGCGGCGACGTGAGCGGCGAGCGTGTTGGCGACGGCCTGGAACTTGTCACCCTTGGCGACGAAGTCGGTCTCGCACTTCAGCTCGAGCAGGACGCCGGACGTCTTGTCCTCGGAGACGACGGAGACGACCGCGCCGTTCTCGGCAGAACGGCCTTCGCGCTTGGCGACGCCCTTCTGACCCTTGATACGGAGGGCTTCGACAGCTCCGTCGACGTTGCCGTCGGCCTCGTCGAGCGCCTTCTTGCAGTCCATCATGCCGGCGCCGGTGAGCTCACGGAGCTTCTTGACGTCAGCGGCGGTGTAGTTCGCCATGAGTCTGTATTTCTCTCTCGAAGTCTGAAAGATCTACGGGTGAACGGCGGGGGCGGTGCTTGTGGCACCGGCCCCCGCCGTCTTCAGCCGTGACGGGTGTCAGGCCTGCTCGGCGTCCGCGGCCGGAGCCTCGGCAGCGGGGGCCTCGGCAGCAGCCTCGGCGGGGGCCTCAGCGGCCTCGGCGTCCGCGACCTTCTCGGTCTCGGCGGAGGTCTGGACCTCGGCGTCGGCCTTCTTGTCGCCCTCGAGCAGGTCGCGCTCCCACTCGGCGAGCGGCTCGCCGGCGGCCTTCTCGCCCGGCTTCGAGTCGCCGGTCGCGGCGCCGGAGCGGGCGATGAGGCCCTCGGCGACGGCGTCGGCGATCACGCGGGTGAGCAGGGTGACGGAGCGGATCGCGTCGTCGTTGCCCGGGATCTTGTAGTCGACCTCGTCGGGGTCGCAGTTGGTGTCGAGGATCGCGACGACCGGGATGTGGAGCTTGCGCGCCTCACCGACGGCGATGTGCTCCTTCTTGGTGTCGACGATCCAGACGGCGCTCGGCACCTTCTGCATCTCGCGGATACCACCGAGGGTCTTCTCCAGCTTGGCCTTCTCGCGGGAGAGAACCAGGAGCTCCTTCTTGGTGAGGCCGGAGGCGGCCACGTCCTCGAAGTCGATGAGCTCGAGCTCCTTCAGGCGCTGAAGGCGCTTGTACACGGTGGAGAAGTTGGTGAGCATGCCACCGAGCCAACGCTGGTTGACGTACGGCATGCCGACGCGCGTCGCCTGCTCGGCGATGGCCTCCTGGGCCTGCTTCTTCGTACCCACGAACATGATGGAGCCGCCGTGGGCGACGGTCTCCTTGACGAACTCGTAGGCGCGGTCGATGTACGACAGCGACTGGAGCAGGTCGATGATGTAGATGCCGTTGCGCTCGGTGAAGATGAAGCGCTTCATCTTCGGGTTCCAGCGACGGGTCTGGTGACCGAAGTGGACGCCGCTTTCCAGCAGCTCCCGCATCGTGACGACGGCCATGGCCGTACTCCTTGAGGTGCTCGGTTATCGCGACCGCAGGATTGCGGTCACGCCTGACGCCCCGACGCGCCGTGCCACGAAGGACCGAGGAGCGCGGCCACCTTCCCTGAGGGAGGTGGCGGGGCGTGCGAAGTCGACCCGGTGACCCGGATCGCCAAAAGAAGTGTACGGGACCCGCCGGGTGCCGGGTGACGGCGCTGTCCACAACCGGTCGGTAGTCCACAGATCCGGTTCATGATCCCCGCGGATCCGCCGGGCGGGGGACGGTGGCGGCATGCGTTTCACATCTGAACGGGACGGTTCCCGGATCCACTCCACCCGCACGGCCGCCCGTCGCGGCGCGCCGGTCGGAGCGACCGGATGGCGCGCCGGCAGGGCGACGGTGGCTGTCACGGGGTTACTGCTCATGGGGCTGCTCGCGGGTGGATGCGGCGGGCCGTACGCCCTGGCGGCGGAAGGGCCACCTCCGAGCGCGGCCGGGGGTCGGGGCGGGGGTGCGGGTACGGGTACGGGTACGGGTTCCAGTGGGGCTGGGGCTTCGGGTCGGGGTGCAGGTACGGGTGAGGCTGGGGCTGGGGCCGGCGCTTCCGGGACAGGTGGGGCTGGGGCTTCGGGGGCTGCTCGTGGGGCCGGTGAGCCGGGTGCTTCAGCCAGCGCGCCGCCCGATGCGGCGGCCGGCGATCCACCCGGGCCGGCGGTTCCGGGCGGTGAACGGGTCTGGCCGCTGGAAGGGCGGCCCCCGGTCCTGCGGGGGTGGGAGCCTCCGGCCACGGAGTACGGGCGGGGGCATCGCGGGGTGGACCTCGGTGCCGGGCCGGGTGCGCAGGTGCTCGCGGCCGCTGCGGGGCGGGTTTCCTTCGCGGGCGGCGTGGCGGGGCGCGGCGTGGTCGTCATCGAGCTGGCGGGGACGGGCGATCCGCCGCTGCGGACCACCTACGAGCCGGTGCGCCCGCTGGTCGCGAAGGGCGACGAGGTCGCGGCGGGGCAGGTGGTGGCGGTCATGTCGGCCGGGCCGTCCCACTGCGCGTCCGGCTGTCTGCACTGGGGCCTGCGGCGCGCGGATGCGTATCTGGACCCGCTGTCACTGCTGCCGACGTCACTGCTGCGGCGCGGACCCTCACGGCTGCTGCCGGTGTCAGGTGTGCCCGTACCCCGCACCGCTGTTCGTAGCTTCCGGTCGCCACGGCAAGCAGCCGGGCGGGGTGCCTCGCGAGAGGGTCAGCCGTGGTCGCCGCGGATGCCCCGGACGCCGTTCAGCACCATGGCGACGGCGGTGTCCGCGATCACTCCGGGCTCCTCCGCCACGCTCAGCTCGATACGGCGGACCGCCGCGTCCACGGAGCCTTGGAGCAGCATGGCCGCGAGCCGGGGCTGATCGTGCCCGAGGTCACCGAGTGCCTCCACGATCATGGCGATGAGGCCGCCGTGCGCCGCCCGGATCTTCTCGCGGGCTCCCGCGTCCAGCTCGCTCGCCGAGATCGCGACGACGGCTCGGTGCCGGCGGTCGCCGACGAGGTCGAGCTGCCGCCGGACGTACGCCTCGATCTTCTCCTCGGGTGTCCCCGCCCGCTCCATCGCACTCTCGACCTCGGCCGCCCATACGGGGAAGTCGACGGCGCAGAGCTCCTCGACCACGGCGGCACGGGAGCGGAAGTACTCGTAGACGGAGGACCGGGCGAGGCCCGTGCGCTCGGCGAGAGCGGGGAAGGTCAGCGCCTCCGTGCCCCCCTCGGACAGCAGGGAGCGCGCTGCGTCCAGGAGGGCGCCGCGCTGCATGGTCCGGTGCTCGGCCACGGAGGCCGCTCGAATCCTGGGCACGCCACCACTCTACGGCGGCCGGTGTTCACGAGGGGGGCGGGCGGCCGGGTTCGTTGACCGAAGCGCTCCAGCCGGGAGGCTACCCGGGTCCGCCCGGCCTCCCCCGGCCGTCTCAACGTCCGGCGTCGGCCAGCTTCGCGCGCAGTTGCAGCACCGACTTGGTGTGAATCTGGCTGACCCGGCTCTCGGTGACCCCGAGGACGTTGCCGATCTCGGCGAGGGTGAGGCCCTCGTAGTAGTAGAGCGTGACGACCGTCTTCTCGCGGTCCGGGAGGGTGTTGATCGCGCGGGCGAGGAGCCGTCTGAGCTCATGGTCCTCGGCCACCTCCACCGGGTTGTCGGCAGCAGTGTCCTCCAGCGTGTCCATCAGGCTCAGACGGTCGCCCCCCTCACCGCCCACATGGAGCAGCTCCTCCAGCGCGACGACGTTGGCGAGCGACAACTGGCTGAAGACCGCGTGCAGTTCCTCCAGCGCGATGCCCATCTCGGCTGCGACCTCCGTCTCCGAGGGTGTGCGTCGCAGTTGCGCCTCCAGGGTGGCGTAGGCCCGCTCCACCGCCCGCGCCTTCTGGCGCACGGAGCGGGGGATCCAGTCCAGCGCCCGCAGTTCGTCGATCATCGCCCCCCGGATGCGGGTGATCGCGTACGTCTCGAACTTGATGGCGCGCTCGATGTCGAACTTCTCGATCGCGTCGATCAGCCCGAAGACTCCGGAGGAGACGAAGTCCGCCTGCTCGACGTTGGACGGCAGGCCCACACTCACCCGGCCGGCGACGTACTTCACCAGGGGCGAGTAGTGCAGGATCAGCTGTTCCCGCAACCGCCCGTCGCCCGTGGTCTTGTACGAGCGCCACAACTCGTCGAGCGAGGAGGGGGCGGGCGGGCGCACAGTGCCACGCGCAGCCGGTGGCGCTGCCGCGCGGTCAGACCCGGAGGTGTGCTGGGGCATGTGGTGCCTTGAGCCGTTCTGCCGTGAAGTGCTGGGGGACTTGTATCTGGGCCGGAATCCTCGTGAGCGTAGCGTGACTGACGTGTCGCGGTCCGCGCAGGATAAGGGATCGGTGCTGTGCGCTTCCCGGCGAACGGACGTGGAGCGTGACGCGGCGGCGGACACGATTGCGCACCTGAGCGAGGACATGACGGATGTCCGGGGCCGTCGCCTCACGCGTCGGCCCCGGAGGCGTCACTGACGGATCCACCGAGGTCATCGGCATCACCTTTTCACCCGAATGCCCCAGGTCAAGAACCGCCTCGCCGCGCGTCGCCATTGCATGTCGGCCGCTTCGTCAACCTCCATCCATCGCCTTCGCGTTCGACGAACCCCAGTGAGTGCAGTTCGTACAGCTTGCCGAGCGCCTCGTCGGCACTCGTGGCCGCGGCGCGCGCGACCTCTCGTCCGTTGACGCAACCATGGGCCGGCAGGGCGTCGAGCACCCTGCCGCAGACGGGGTCCAGGTGGTCGCGGGGCAGCATCGGCCCGCGCCTCGGCGGAGCCAGATCCCCGATGTCCCCGACCAGTTCGGCCACTTCCGCAGCGTCCGTCACCAGCACCCCTTCGCCGCGCAGGAGTTCGTGCACGCCGGCCGACAGACCGCTGGTGGCGGGGCCCGGTACGCCCATGGTGTAGCGGCCGAGCCGTTGGGCGGAGCGCGCGGTGACGAGGGAACCGCTGCGGTACTCGGCCTCGACGACGACCGTTCCACGCGTCAACGCGGCGTTCTCTGGGGGGTCAGCAGGGGTGGTGTGTCGTTGCGGAGGGCCTCTCGTAGGGTCCTTCTGCAACAGGTCTCAGGGGGTGTGGCTCTGCGGCAGATCGTTGCATCAAGCCGTGGAGGCAAAGTGGAAGTGCGGGCATTTCGTGTGGTGCTGCCGTCGGGCACCCAGTACTGGACCGTGGTTGACGATGATTTCGAGGTGATCAGGGAGGCCGACCAGTTCCTGCGAGAGACCCGCTTGGCCAGGGGACGAGCGGAGACAACCACCAAGGCGTACGCCGAGGGAGTCGTCCTGTATTTCCGCTGGTGCTTGGCCACGGGGCGGGACTGGAGAACCGCAGCCCGGGAGATGGGGCTGTTCATGCTCTGGCTGAAGTGGACGCCAGGCCGCGGCGCCAACGCACCGGTGGTCGTGCCAGGGCCGGGATCGAAGCCTGTCCGGGCCGAGATCCGGGTCAACAAGGTCCTCACCGCGGTGCGGATGTTCCTGCTCTACGCCGTGACGAACAAGCTGGTGGCGGGCTCGGTGCTGGAGCAGATCTACGAGGTTGGCGACACCCGCGATCTGCCCGAGGAGGCCCAGGGCGAGAGCGGTGGCATGCGTTTGCGGCTGCGTGCTCGCCATCGGGTCGATGAGCCGGAGACGGGCATCGACCGCGCCAGCGACGAGGAAGTCGTGGCGATGTTCCTGGCCTGTCGTTCCGCGCGGGACCGGTTGACGCTGCTGCTTCTCTCGCGTGTCGGCCTGCGTCCGGGGCAAGTTGCGGGCCTGCGCCGGAGCGACTCGCATTTGCTGATGGACTCCAGGCCGCTGGGGTGTGACATCGAGGGCGCCCACGTCCACGTCGCCCGCCGGCAGAACGAGAACGGCGCCTGGTCTAAGTCGAAGAAGGCATGGGCGATGCCGGTGGACTTCCTCGTGGTTCAGGCATTCGATCAGTACGCGCTTGAACGCCATGAGAATCTCCCCGCTGGCGACAGTGACTTCCTGCTGGTCAATCTCTTCCGGCCGCCATACGGCAAGCCGGTGAGTACGGACGCGATCGGCGAGCTCTGCGAGTCCTTGTCCCGCCGGGCCAACCTGGGCCGGATGATCACGCCGCGGATGTGTCGCCACGCAATGGCCAGCAACGTCGCGGACGCCGGGGGCAGTCTGGACGAGGTCCAGGCTCTGCTCGGCCAGAAGAATCCTCACTCGCCAAGCCCCTATCTCCACCCGTCCCGCACCCGGCTGCGGGACGCCATCGAGCGGGTCCCCTCTCCTCGCCTGCAGTTCGGGGGCACCGACCGATGAGCACCCTTCGCGCCGTCGCCTCGACCGCCAGCTCCACTACAGATGAGATCGCCAGCCCTCTGCACGAAGCCGTCAACCCCGAGTTTCTGCAGCTCATGAGCTGGGATCCACAGATCAAGTTGCTGATCATCCCTCGCGACCATCCACAGTTCAGCGCGCCGGACTGCTTGGTCACGGGCTGCGACAAGATGGTCTACTACGCGTTTCAGCACGGCCTCTGCGTCGGTTGCATGAGGCGGTGGGAGAAGAGCGGACAGAGCATCGAGGAGTTCACCGGAACCGCAAAGCGGGTCTGGCGGGCCATAGGTGAGGTTCCCTGCAAGGTCCCTGAGTGCGCCCGGCCGAGCAACGGCCTGTCCACTCCCCTCTGCTCCGCTCACCTTCATCAACAGAAGCGGATCTACAAGATCCCGGTCGAAGAGTTCGTACAGCATCCCGATGTCGTCCCTCTGGAGGCTTTCGGCCCCTGTCACGTCGCCGCGTGCTATCGGCAACGTCAGAGTCCGACCGGCTACTGCCCCGCACACGCTCAACGCCGCAGGGCCGCGATCCGCAAGGGAACTCTGGGCGACGAGGACCACTGGCGCCGGACCACGAACGCGGTCTCCGAGCATGGCGTCATCAGCCTGCGTGGACTACCCGACCGAGTGGTCCACGAGGTCCTCTACGGCCTGCAGGAACGTGTCCGCGAGGGCGTGATGCAGAAGGACTACATCCTGCGACCGCTCTGCGATCTGATCCGTTCACAGCAGGTGACAACGCTCACCGAGCTCGACCTGGGCAACGTCAACCACACGACGGCCGGCGCGGCCAAGGGCTTCCTCAAACACCTCGGCCGCTTCGGTCTCACCCCCGAGACCGAGCGGCACAAGGACATCTGGTCCGGCTACGCGTTTGGCCTGGACGGCTACATCCACTTCGACAAGATCAGTCAATTCTGGCTGCGAGAGGCCACGAAGGCCTGGGCCCTGGACGACATTCCGCAACGGCGGGGCAAGGGCCGAACGGTCGTCCAGTCGCACATCAACGCAATCGTCCAGCTCTCGGACAGCCTTCGGCTGAACCGGCCCGACCACGGCGAGGACGTTCGCACTGTCGCACGCGATGACCTGACGATCTTCCTGAACCGCCTGCTGTTCCTGAAAGAGCAAGGCGAGATCAGCGGATACACACACGTCCGCCTGGTCCGGTATGCCCGGCGCCTGCTGAGCCGAATGCGGACCCTGGGCCTGACCAAACGCGATCAGCCCCTGCACGGGATCTGCGAGACCTTCGGCCTGCGGGCCGAGGACGTGCCGGACGACCCCGAGGACAGCGAGGCCGGCCGCGATCTGCCAGCCGAGGTGATGACACAGCTCTGCCAACACCTCGACAGCCTCGAAACCACGGGAGCCCCCGAGATCCGCACGGCCGTGGAATTGGTCATCGACACCGGCCGACGGCCCACGGAGATCTGCCGGCTTCCCTACGACTGCCTTGAGCGCGACGAGGACGGCAAGCTGACGCTGGTCTACGACAACCACAAGGCGGCGCGGAAAGCCCGTCGCCTGCCCATCAGCGGCGAGACAGGCGCCGTGATCACCGCTCAGCAGGAACGAGTACGGGCACGGTTTCCGAACACCCCCACCAGCGAGCTCAAGCTGCTGCCCACCGTCCTGACCAACGCGATGGGCACCAAGCCGATCTCCGCAGAATGGCTGTCCGCCCGCCACCGAACCTGGGTGGATTCACTACCCGAGTTCCTGGTCCCCACCGTGGTCACAGTCAAGGGCCGCCAGGTCACTCAGATGCTGCCGTTCGACAAGGCGAAGATCTTTCCCTACGCCTACCGACACACCTACGCTCAACGGCACGCTGACGCCGGCGTCGCTCCCGATGCCCTGCAGTCACTCATGGACCATCGTCAACTGACGACCACCCAGCAGTACTACCGGGTCGGCGAGAAACGCAAGCGTGAGGCGGTGGAACGGGTCACCGCGATGCAGTTCGACCGGAACGGCAACCGCGTCTGGCGCAAGGCACAGGCCCTGCTCGACTCCGAGCATGCCCGCCGGGCCATCGGGGAGGTCCAGGTGCCTTATGGACTCTGCACCGAACCCACCAACGTGCAGGCCGGTGGACACGACTGCCCCGTCCGATTCCGCTGCGTCGGCTGCGACCACTTCCGCACCGACGTCTCCTACCTTCCCGACCTGGAGGCCTACCTCGCCGATCTCCTCCGCGGCCGCGAACGCCTCGCCGCATTCGCAGCCGATTCCTGGGCGAAGGCCGATGCCATGCCTTCCGACGAGGAGATCACGCGGGTCCGCCGCCTGATCAAACGCGTCCGGGAGGACCTGGACGACCTCACCGAGGAGGACCAGATTCAGATCAAGGAAGCCGTCACTGTGGTCCGCCGCACCCGCCGCGTCGTCTCACTCGGCCTGCCCCGCGTTGGGCCACCCGAAGACCTCCGCCCCGAAAGGCCCACAGGATGACCAACCCCATGATCGACGGAAAGCGCGCGGACTCGACCCGCCGCCGCGAACGCGTCCTCAAAGCCATCGACGCTGCCGCCAAGAACGGCGGAGACATCACCGTCTCGGGTCTCGCCAGAGCCGCCAGAGTCGATCGCACCTTCCTCTATCGCCACCGCGACCTACTCGAACGCGTCCACGCCGCCGCCAACACCCCTGCCGAGGAAGGAAGGGTTGCCGCAGTCAGCCGGGCCTCACTGCAGACCGATCTCGCGAACGCGCTGGAACGCAACAAGCGCCTCACAGCGCGGGTCCGGCAGCTGGAGAACCGCCTGTCCTCCCAGCTCGGCGACGCCGTCTGGGCCGAATCCGGCCTCGGCGCACCCGTCGACATCGACCAACTCCAGCGACGCATCACCCTCCTCGAACAAGAAGTCGCCGCGAAGCAGGACGAGCTCGACGAGCGGACCGAGGAGTTGGAGGCGGCGCGAGCAGCGAACCGGGAACTGACTCGGTCGCTCAACCAACGCGCGTGATCAGCTCTGACCGAGGCAACGTCGACACACGCACGCTCCCAAACCGAGAAGCAGCAAAACCCCAGGTCAGAGGCGCTATGAAGTAACCGAAATCTATTGGCAGTGACGCTCTCGCTGCTATACTGGTGTCGCAGGTGACCAGCGAACCTGGCACCCGTCCAGCCTTAGGCCCCGCCGAGCGCGGGGCCTTCGTGCGTCTACGGAAACCAGGTCCGCACGCTCACGATCTTCGGCTGGATACGTTCGTAGAGTCGTGCGTTGGCCCTCTTCGCCCTCGGATCCTTGTCGTTCCCGGACTCGATCCGGTGGTGGAGGAAAGCGATGAGATCGGCCGCTTGGACCAGCCGCGACGCCTCTGAGGAGGCGAAGTGCATCGTGTCAACGACCGTCGTGATCTTCCTAGGCTTATAGCCCCAGGTTCCCTCGGAGCGATAGCGGCGCAGATCGCGACGATAGTCGTCCTGCCCATCACATTCGTCAGAGATAATCAGGGCCAGCTCGCCGCGAGGCTTCGCATACTCGTCGATACGTTCCAGCAAGTGGGAGAGGACGATCGAGTGCGCCGGCTCCGCGTTGCGGCCATACCGCTGCTTGAGCCGGACGAGATCCACTCCGGAAATGATGACCTTGACGTCATGCTCGGCGATCGCCTGCAAGGCATCGCCATAGACAGCGATGCGTGCCCTGGGCTTGTCGCTCAGCTCTGACCAAGCCTGCTTGCCCTGAAAGATGTCGTATCCGTGAAGCTCGGTCTCGGGCGCGAGCTTCCCATGAGCGCGTCCGGCCTTGAGGATCACCTGATCCAGGGCGTCCGACAGGGAGTTCGCCTCCGTGTCTGGACAGAGCAACGCAACGAGGAAGTACAACCCTCGCGAGTGACTCTCATCAACATAGGTCAAGAACACTCGGCAATATTACGCGCCGTCACCGGACAAGTGGCACCTGAATATGCCCCAGATTTCAACTGCCCCGCGCAGCCCCCTCAACGGCAGGCGCCAGACGCTGCCCGGGCACTCACCACTACGAGCGCTTGCACCACAGGTGTTGCAGTTACTAGTGTCTAATCCACGTGCGCTGAGCTGCGCAAACTGGGTCAACGACGCTCCACCACACGCGCCTCCCCCAGAGAATCGACGATCACCCTGTTCCGCAGAATGAATCTGCTGCGGGTGGGATGCTCGGCCGGTGGCAGTTCACCGAGGACGAGCCCCTGTTCGACCACACGTCCGATCAGCTCGGTATGGCCGCGCGGGTAGGCGACGTCCACCCCGCAGGCCAGTACCGCCATCGTCGCGCCACCGGCCGCCAGGGCGCCGCGATGAGCAGCCCCGTCGACCCCGAAGGTTCTTCCGCTAGTTCAGTCGGCTGGCGGCCCTCTACACCTTCCCCTGGACTCTAGGGGCTGAGCAGGCGAAATCATCGCTGGGCGTTGAGTAAGGAATGCAACAGAGATGTTGCATGGCGTATCCCGCCGAGGATCACGCTTCACCGCCCTTCCGTTCCTTCCGGTCACCGCGCTGACGAGGTGAAGATGCCAGCGAGGTGGAGTCCTGTGAGATAGATGGTGGCGGTCGTGTCGTATCGGGTGCCCCCACCGCCGCTTCAGGGTGAAGCAGCGCCTCCGCGTCGGCGGCCGCGTCACTGACCGCCGGGCGGTGACCGCCTCCACGATGGGATACCGGCTGCTGGGCTGAGCCGCGACATGCACCTGAGGTCGGAGCTATGCCATGCGCGCGCGTTGGGTTCGGATGCGGTTTAGGCGGGGTTGTCAGGGTGTTGGCTGATCCAGTCCAGACCCGTGGGGTCCAGGTGGTGGCGAGCACGTGTTACGGCTACGTATGCCAGGCGAGCCTCTGCCTCGTCGACAGGCCGGGGAACGGGACGGCCCTGGGCATCAACTTCGTCGCTGTCGTTGGGCGGGGTGAAGTCGGATGCGATGCGCACCCGGGACCATTCCCGCCCCTTGGCTTTGTGGGCGGTGGACACGGTGATCTTGGCTGCAGCCTCGGGGACGAGGCGGTCGACGGCCTGGAGGATGGTGTCTGGGCCGTGCTCGTCGATGAGGTTGGCGAAGGGCTGCAGGTCGCTGCCAGCCGGGTCGTGTTCAGCGTAGTCGCGCAGCGCGTTCCAGGTGGTGAAGAGCACGAGCTCGGGATGGTGGGTGGGCCGTCCCTGGATGAGGTCGCGGGCGGCTGATGCCAGAGCGCGCAGTGATTCGCCGCCACCGACCAGTGCGGTGGCGGCACCGGAGGCAATGAGAGTGAGGACCTCGGCCATCGCTCCGATGTTGGTCCGGCATAGGACCACGTCAGGGCGGCCCGTGCGGGATCCGACAGTGGTGAGGATGTCGGGTGTGCCGGAGAGCCGGATGGGGGCGCCTGCGAGGGCGAGCCAGCGGTTGGCCTCGACGGCGAGCGCCGGGCCGAAGCGGAAGGAGCGGGTGAGGGTGAGGTGCTGGCCGGCGAACCGGGCCATCACGTCGCGGGCGCCGCGCCAGCCATAGATGGCCTGCGCCGAGTCGCCGACCATGACGATCTGGGAGCGCTCGCTGTGTGCCAGGACGATCTGCTCGAGGACAGGGTTGGTGTCCTGCGCCTCGTCCAGCAGCAGGAAGTCGCCGGGTAGGGCGGGCTCGGTCAGCGCCCACATCTTGAGGTAGTGGTCGTGTTCGAAACGCACTGTGCCGCCGTGTGGGTCGTGCAGGTCGGCCCACGCCTTGAGTGCGTACGGCAGGATCAGCTCGGCCAGCTCCGCATGATCGTCGGAGTCGTCGATGCCGCGCAGATGCGGAACGTGGTGGTAGGCCAGTTCCGCATCGGCCGACTGGCAGAAACGGGTCACCGTGCGCAGCACCGCGTTGGACAGAGTGGCCGGCATCAGGCCCAGCCGGCCGATCTTGGCCGGGGTGTTCAGGCCCAAGTCCTGGCCGATCCGCCAGCCGGGCCTTCGAGGGCTGTTGAGACGGCCGCGGTAGAGGTGGCCGAGCGCGGCGTAGGCCAGAGAGTGGGCGGTCTTGCACTGCACCGTCGGCGGAAAACGGGCGGCGGCATCCAGGGCGATGGCTCGGTTGAAGGCGACGTAGCGCCCACGACGCTTGGGCATCTGTGCGGCGAGGAATTCGAGGGTGGACGTCTTGCCGGTACCGGCGCCGGCCTGAATGGCGAGATGGCCGCCGCTTCGGAAAGCCTCCAGAGCGGCGGCCTGTTCGTCGGTCGGGGAAAAGGGCATGGGACAGATCTCTCCGGAAGCTCGAGGGCCCACGTCCGCTGCGCACGAGCACCGCGAAATAGGCTGCACCTGGGGCAGGTGCTGGAGGAAACGTGCCAATGAACCCGCCGCTCATCTGCGTACGCGCCGCCCGGTCCCCTCGATACGGTGACGATGGGGAAACGAGAGTGCGAATCCGGCACGGATGAGCGAGAGTGCTGTCCCGTTCGGGTGGCCGCCGGGCGGCTGGGCTCAGCCTTCGGAGCGTGGAGGTTCGTGGCCCTGGCACAGCGGGCCAAGCAGCTCGCCCAGCGGAAGCGAGAAGGCATGGGCGAGCGCATGCCAGGTGGCCAACGTGCCGATCGTGCGGCCCTGTTCAATCTCGATCAGGGTGCGGCGAGACAGGCCGCTGCGGGAGGCGAGCTCGTCGTAGCTCCACCCGTGCTGCGCACGCAGGTACGAGAGGGAGAGCCGTAGTGCCGTCGGATTGGGCTCCGGCGGCGGCAAGATCGTCACCCATCCATCACATGGTGCAGACCCCTGCCCTGGCAGTGCAGACCTCTGCCCTATTTGTGGCGATGCGGAAGCGCCATCGATAGGGCAGAGGTCTGCACTATGGTGGCGGCTCCCGGAGTCGCCCGGAACCAGGGTCGGCGACTGACCGATCACGGTTTGGAGGGACCGATACCCATGGCCCTGTCCGCGCGCGCCTGGACCGTCACGATCAGCAGCCCGGCGGGGCGCCCTACGCTCCTCTGCAGCGGGTGCGCACTCCCCGTCCCCGCGGTGGGGGCTGTCGCAGTCGCGCAGATCCGTCAGCATCTCGCAGGCCACCTCATGGCGTCCCGGCTGCCGCCGCATCTGCGCACCTGCCAGTGCCGCGAGAAGTCCTGCGCGTGGCACCGGCGGCAGGGTTCCTGTTCGGGGCCGCTGCGACTCCTGCTCATCCGGGCGGACTGTGGCCGGACCTGGCACCTCGCCGACGCTTGCACTGCATGCGCCGGTGCCATCCCGCACGCCGCAGCCGTCCCGGAACCCCCCGAGAAAACGGCCGTGCCGCGCAGGCGCGTGCCCGCGGGTGAGACGCCGGTGGATCTCACCCCTGAGCCCGGCGAGTGGGTGGAAGCGCTGTGAAGCGGAGTGACTGTGCCGCTGGCCGGTCGGCGGCCGTCGCCAGCGCTCCCTCACCGACGCCGCACGCGGTCAGAGGGTTGGGCTGCAGGCGACCGGATCGCACGTGTCGGCCGACCAGGACGCGATTAGGTCAGATCCCCCGTTGCCACCGCCCCTGTCAGACCCACCCCATAGCCTTGGCCGCTGATCATCACACCGCCGCCGGGGGCCATCCTCGGGGGGGCGGCAGGGAAGGGGAGCACTGCCATGGACGGGGGACGCGGAGCGGCGCGGGGGTATCACTACCAATACCTGCGCACACTGGAGCAGCTGGTCGCGCTGATCGACGAGCCGGAGGTCGCCTGCGTGCGGGTCGAAGGCCCGCCGGCCGGCGACGGATCGGTGGACAAGGTCGACTTCGACGTGGTGGACATGGACGGCTCCGTGCGCACCGCCGTTCAGGTCAAGAGCCGGGTCGCTGGTGGATCCATGAGCGGCGCCATGGCACTGGGCGTCCTGCTGGGAATGCTCAACAGCGGCCAGGAGGCAGAGAGTTACTGGCTGCTGACCAACGCCCGGCCCGGCGTCAAGGGGGACCGGCTCGACGAAGTCCTGTCCGCCGACATCGAGCCGCAGGTCCTTCGCGACACCCTGATGGAACTCTTCCATGACGCACCGCAACGCCGCGACCAGTTGCAGAGCCTGGACGCCGACGGTCTCGCCCGGCTGGCCCGCTGCCACATCGCGTTCGATGCGCGCGATGACGACGAAATCCGCGAAGAGCTCCGCAACTCCCTGCGCGTCATCCGAAATCGAACCAATCAAGGCCTCGGTCACCAGTCTGCAGGGCTCCTCACCGGATACCTCCTCGCCGAGATCCTGGACCGCGCCGCCGATGTGAGCGGCGGTCGGGCCGCCTTCTCCCTGGACGAGCTGCGCAAGCTCGTCCTTGTCGATGCGCAGACGCTGGCACAGTCGATTGGAACTCGCGACTGGGGCACCATCGCGGGACAGCTCCCGGCCGTCCCCGACGTACGCCGACCAGGGCTCATCGATCCGCTCCTGGCCGCCTTCCCCGCCACCAAGGCCCGCCAGACACGCCGGGCCACCCTCGTTGGCCCCTCCGGCATCGGGAAGTCCAGCACCGCGGCTCTCTACATCGCGGAGCGGGCTGACGCTTACGACTTCATCGGGTGGATCGACTGCGAGACGCCATCCTCAACCCTTGCGTCGTTCCTCCGGGTGCTGGACGCACTGGATCCGAACGCCACCAGCGGCCAAGAAGCCCGGCCCGACCAGACGCAACAGGCAGTGCAGCGGCTCCTCGGCCAGCTGTCCGGCCGCTGGCTGATCATCTTCGATAATGTCGCCGCGACACGGCAGGCAGAGCCCTGGGTACCCAAGGCGGGCCGCGGCGATGTCATCCTCACCACCCTGAACGCTGCCACCCACCTGGGCACCGGCGAGGTGGTGCAGGTCTCCGCGATGGAGCGCAACGAATCCGTCCAGCTGCTGACCCGGCGCCTTCACCTCAGCGATCCGGAGGAGGCGTCCTGGACTCACGCACTGGACCGGCTGGCCAGCGAACTCGGCGACTGGCCCTTGGCTTTGGAGCTCGGAGCCGGCTACCTCTACACCTGCGGAATGGGACTCGACCAAGTCGACCACTACCTGAGCGCGCTGAAACTCCGGTCCCTCTCCGATGAGGAGATGGTGCCGCATGGCTATCCCTGCACGCTCATAGCCGCCCACAGCATGTGCATCGACAAACTCCAGGAGCGGATCCATCCGGGCACCGACCTCGACGTCGCCAATGTCGGACTGCATATGTTCTACGCGGCCGCCTACCTGGCCTCCCACCAGATACCCGCGCATCTCCTGCTCGCCGCGGCGATCAGCCGGGTCGAGGACCTCGATCCCGAGCATCGCGGCCCGGTGCTCATTCCCCCGGACGTCGTCAACATCGGGGAGGCGCTGCGCGAGCTGGCCCGCTTCTCGCTGATCAAGAACGATCTGCCGCTGCCCCCTACGCACGGGGAGACACTGCCCGGGGCGGACCGCTCCCTGTCCATCAACACGGTCAGCCAGGAACTGATGCGCGAACGCCTCGCCAGATACTCGGCATCTGCGACGGCGATCGACCAGCTGGCCGGGCATGTGGAGCGTTGGCTCACCGGGCCGTCGCAGCTCGGCGAGCTGGAGCGCGTGCGGATCATGCAGTCGCACGCCGAGATGCTCCTGGCGCACATCGAAGCCATGGACCTGCCCAGTGAGCGGGCCGCCCTCATCTGCGGCAATCTCGCCGCCCCGTACTACTCGCAGGGCGACGTCGTACGGGCCGAGGAGCTCTACCTGCGCGAGCTCGACTACCTGGCGCGAGCCGACGCGGACAACGAAGCCCTCGTCGTCCAGACACGCTTCGCCCTGGCCGCGATACACATCCAGGTACAAGAACTCGGCAGCGAACGGCGGCCGACGCTGAGGACCACCCTGGATGAGGCGGTAGGCCATCTGGAATTCGTGCTCAGCCAGGCGAGGTCATGGGTGTTCGACTACCCCAAGGCCGCCATGAAACTGGCCGTCGACTCGCGCATCCTGATCCAGGGATCACATATCCCGGGGGACACGTCGAAAAGGCTTGCGCTGCTCGCCGACGCCTTCACCGACCTGCAGTCGCGAATCGAGCCGACCACCTACGCCGCGAACTACAGACTCCTGGAGCAGGCCGAGGACTGCCTGCGCACTCACCGATACGCCGAGGCGGAAACGCACTGCCGGGCACTGCTGGACCAAGGGGTATCCGGACCGCTCGAAGCGGAAACCCGCCGCCGCCTCGTCGAAGCCCTGGCCGGGCAGGCGAAGTGGGACGCGGCCATCGAAGAAGTCAACTACTGGCAAGCCGATCCGGCAGCCCCACGCCTCTTCCGGCACGCCATCGTCGACCTGATCCGCAACGTCTGCGTCAGCTGCGCCGCTGCGCTCACCGAAGGCGACGCCGGCTCACTGCGACTATTGGATCAAGTCGTCGACTGGCCCGACCTTGATGAGTTCATCGCGATGGGCACCGATGACGACCAGGCCGCGATCACCAGCGCCCGCGCGCTGCGCGAGGTGATCCAAAAGGCACGGCGGAGATAAGCCGACCGCGGCGCCCCTGGCCATGGTGGTCCGGGGCGCTTAGGGCGGGCCGTCGCTTGCACCGGTGGTGCGGTGCCGCTGGCATCGGCCCGCACGGCGCCAGCCCCGCGCTAGCTCGGACCTCCCCCAACGTCGCCGCCAGGCGGCCTTCAGTTGGTGAACCGCTTGAGCTGGAGGTGGATCTCGGGTCCTTCGCCAGCTGGTGGGGCTTACTGGCGTACTTTTCGACCGTGTCGAGCAGATCGCGGTCCCGCCGGCCGGTGAGCTTGTTCTCGATCAGCGCGATCAGTTCGCTCCACTGCTGCTGGGGAAGCTCTTACTGCAGCTTGCTACTCGGCGGCCACGCAACGCATCGCAGAGCGTTCAGGCGACTTGGACGCTCTCGAAGCCCAGCTCCCCAGGCGGGCCACAATGGCCGAATGCTCGCCCGCGTTGGCATCTCGTAGGCCGACCTCGGGCTGAGCGAACAGGACGGCATCTTCGGCGAAGAACTTCGCCGAGGCATGGAGTAAGACGGCGCCGTGAACCCTGCTCGGCAACGGAGGCGGCCTGGGGCATGCGCCCCGTTTGGTGACCAGATGATTCCAACGCCCAGCCGTTGAACGGGAAATGGAGCATCCGAGTCACCGCCCAGCACCGTAGTGTTCTCACCTCACGAGCGAGGAGCGAGCGGTGGCATACGCAGCGAAGCCGGACTTCGAACAGAATCTCGCAGATTTCGGATCGGCAAGGTTCACTGAGCTTCGGCCTGGTCAGCGCCAAGTCCTAGCGACATACGCGGAGCAGCACCTCGACACTAGAGACCTGGCCATTGAAATGCCCACCGGCGAGGGCAAGACACTGCTGGCGTTGCTGGTCGCCGATCATGCCCTCTCACGCGGGTGGTCAGTGGCCTACCTGACCGGCACCCGTCAACTCGCCGAGCGGGTTGAAGAGGAAGCCGAAGTACTGGGACTGGATGTCGTCCGCTTTGCCTCAAGGGATTACGGCGGCGCCAAACTCGACGACTACCACCAGGCCCAGGCCGTCGGCGTGATGAACTACTGGGTCTACTTCAACAGCAGCCCCATCCCGAAGCCCGCTGACCTGGTCATCTTCGATGACGCCCATCTCGCCGAACAGCCCCTCAGCGGGCTGCAGACCTTGCGCATCCCCGACAAGCTTGGTCCCGCTCGCCAGCTCTACCAGACGATCTGCGAGCTGGTGGTGGCGCACACCGACGCATATCCCGGCCTGCGGGCGATGCTCGACGGCACTGCCCAGCCCGGCACTCCACCCGAACTGCTGTCCTTCCGGGACTGGGACGCGATCGCAGGTCCGACACGTGACGCAATTGAGGCATCACCACTCGTCACGGAACACGAGCGCAAGGACGAGGTGCGGTACGTCTGGCCCACCGTCCGCGACCACCTCACCCAATGCGGCATCCTCATCGGCCCCTCTGGCATCGAGATCCGCCCGTACCATCCTCCGACTGCCCTCAACGCCCAGTACAGCCGGGCCAAGCAGCGCATCTACCTGTCGGCCACGCTTGGCTCGATGGACGACCTCCAACGGCGAGTCGGTGGCGAGCCGATCACCCGCCTGACTACCGCTACGCCGCTGCCGTCTGGCGCGACGGGCGAGCGACTGTTGGTACTCAACCCAAGCGCCGAGCACCCCTTCAGCCCGAACGTCCTCGGCTGGGCCCTCGCCCAAGCCCATGCGGCCGACGGCCGAGCAGCCTGGTTGTGTGCCAGCCACGCGGAGGCCGACACCCTTCAGGAGACCCTCAGCGCCTCCGGGCAGCAGGTCTACCGGCTTCGTCCCGGCGATGACTCGATGGTCGAGACCTGGAGCGGCGTCGCAAGCGGCCACCTGATCACTGCAGGCCGGTACGACGGGCTCGACCTCGCGGGCGACCTCTGCAGGTTGGTCATCATCACCACGGTCCCGCAGGCCAGCAGCGAGTTCGAACGGTTTGTCGTTGCCTACCTTGGCGACGCCAGCTTCATGCGCCACCGCGTCGGCCAACGAGTCACCCAGGCACTGGGCCGCGCCAACCGCGACCAGACTGACCGCTCCCTCTACCTCGGACTGGACCCGAGCTTCGCCCAGATGCTTGCCGACCCGGCAGTCCGTAAGTCGATTCCCGCAGGCACCGAACCCACCGTCCGCGCTGCCCTGGAGATCTATGATCAAGGCTGGGAGGGCTCCCTGCGGGCCTGCGCCAGCTTCTGGCAACCAGCAGCCCAGCCCTCCGCAGTTGGCGAAGCCGCCGCCCAAACGGGTCCTCGTCGCAGGCCCCGGCCTGGCCGTAACGCCGGCGGGAACAGCGACGTCTCCAGCGCCGACGCCGAGGTCTCCGCAGCGACCGACCTCTGGCTCGGCGACCACGCGAGAGCGGCCCAGAAAGCGGGCGAAGCAGCCACCCAACTCGCCATCGCCGGAGAAACCGAGCACGCAGCGTTCTGGCGCTACGTGGAGGCCCACGCCCACTTCGACCGAGGACGCCCCCAAGACCGAGTCGCCGCGCGCAAAGCTCTGGAGGACGCCATCGCCGGTGGACCCCGGACCACCTGGTTCCGCCGCCTGGCACGCACCGTCGCCGACCTTGAAGGCTACAAACACACTGCTGATGACACCGACCGGTTCTTCCTCGTGTGGGACGAGTGGCGGCGTGAAGCAGGTGTTCGACTCGACCGTGTCCTGACCGAAGGGCGCGCCCTGCTCAACGGTAGCCATGATCAGCAATGCGAAGGATTGACCAGACTTGCCCGCCTCGTAGGTGCCATCGGCGAACGCCCTCCGAGGAAGGAACAGAGTGCTACGGACTGTCGCTGGACATGGTCCACGGTCAAGCGGGCCGAGCGCCGCGTTTGGGAGGTCAAGACCGCCCCAGAGGGTGAGCCCCATCCGCTCAACCGCGGCGACGTGAACCAGCTGCTCGGGCAAATCGAGGTCGAGACCAGGCGCTCTGCGAAGACCCGCATCTTCGGCTGCTTGCTCACCCCGGCGACCACCACCCAGGTCGACGCAGCCGAAGCGGCCCACGACAAGATCGTGCTGGTCAACCACGGCGCGGCGGTGAGACTCTACGATGTGCTGGCCGACCGGCTCCGCCAGTACGACGCACTCTGCGGTGGCAACGACGCTGAAGCGCGTGGTGCAGCCCGTACGAAGATCGAATCGCTCTTGCCGCAAGAAGACCGCTGGCTGGGCAAGCTGCTCGCTCCCTCGCGTGGGCGCCTCATCACTGCAGATGACGTAGGCGCCCTCTTCCCGTCGACGTGAAGTTCTCCCCGCGAGTCGGACAGCGGGTGTTTACGCTGCCGGGCGAGGTTCTGCCTGAGCAAGGATCTCGTTTCGAGCGGGGTGACATATCCGTGGTCGGGGTGCCGGCGGAGCCGGCTGCGGTTGCATTCGACCTCGATATACCAGAAGACGTCGGCCCGGGCGGCCTGGCGGGTCTCCCAGACGGTCGTCCCGATCTCCGCCTTGAACAGAACGAACCAGCTTTCCGCGTCGGCATTATCGTAACAAGAACCGACACGTCCCATCGATTGCCGCATCCCTGACCGGTGTATCTCAGTGCGGAATGCGTCACTCGTGCACGCGGGGGCCGCCCTCGCGGCCCGCTTCCGTGGGGGGAGATGCAGCGCGGCCGACGATCCTCTTCCAATCCCGGTTAGCCGGGAGGTACTCACCCCACCAATGAGCGGGGGAGATCGGGCCGTCGACCGCGAGTTCAGGCTCCCGGCCTTCCCGGATCGCATCCGAGTAGGGCAGGAGGTAGTAAGCCTCGTCGTCGAGGGTGGGGCCGTGGCCACCGACTCGGCGTTCAGCCGAGGGGCGAGCGCCGCCGTTACTGCCGAGGTTCGCTACCGGGGTTTTCAGGGGTCGGGATACAGAACCACCGGTCACGGAGGTGAGGCATCACCTTCCGACGGCGCCCGAAGGGAGACGGCGAACCGAGACAGCGTCGAAGGAGCAGAGCCGCCCGGAGATCGGCACAGAAGGCTTCCGGGAAGACGTACAGACGTACTTCGCCTGGCGAGCGCGGGCGATGTCGGCTGATTGCCTGACAGGTGGGGGGATGCGTCCGGTAGATGTGTTGGCGTGACTGACTCCACGCCCGAGGACGACGAGCCCACCTCCTTCGGTCAGAAGACGAAGAACTGGTACGAGAAGAACAGGCCGACGATCCGCGCCGTGGGTGGCGCAGTCGGCGCCGTGGCCGCATTCTTCGCAGTCGCAGTCGTCGCGTACACCACTAGCCCGGACGACGCCGAGGACACCGGCTCGGCCGCTGACGCTGCGGACGAAAGTGAGCTGCGGAACTCGCCCGTCAGGCACACCGTCACTCCGCACACGAGGCGGCTCTCTGACGGCCGCGAGATCGATGTGTCGGGGTACGAGCGGGGCGGCTCCTCGGAAGATGAGGACGAAGACCCCGGCGAAGCCGCAGCCTGAGCGCCTCGCATTCCTGAGCAGTGCCGGCGGATGCTCTGCCGAACGCAGTCAAGGCCGACTGTCAGCGCCCCTCCTTACGATGTCGTCGAACTGTGCGACAAAGGGGTGGATGTGGCAGTAGCCAAGCAGGAAGTGCTGAGTAGGGACAGGGGGAACCAGCCGCTCTGGGTGTGGATCATGGTTCTAACCGCCCATGGTGGTCACTGCGTGTACTGCGCCGAGAGGCCATCGCAAACCCTGGAGCACGAGGCACCGCTGGCGAGCGGAGCAGGACGAGACATCTGGTGGAACCTTGTCCCCGCCTGTGACCGGTGCAACGGCTGGAAGCACAAGAAGAGTGCAACCGAGTGGGCGTTCGACATGAAGATGCATCACGCCCATCCGAAGGCCGGCTTCGCCCGCAACGCACTTCCGCTTCACGTCGTCGAAGGGATCAAGGAACGCATAGTCCAGGTACAGCGCGAGATACAGGACGCCGCTCGACGTAAGTGGTTCGAGCGCCACTACGGCGACAAAAAGACACCGCGGCTTCGATCCGAGAAGCATGAGGAAGTCGAGCGCTGCACGAAGGTACTGGCGCGCTACCCTTACCCGCCGTGGGAGTCGACGGAGGCCGGGGCGTCAGAGACGGTCTGTATGCGCATCCTTTGCTGCGGATACCACCAGAAGGACTCCAACGTGGAGTTCGTTACGTTGCCCAAGGCTGATCGCGAGGACCTGAAGCGGATGGCATACGCGAGAGGGCTATGGACCGGAGACCTGATCGGCGCTCTCCTGAAGCCGGCGCTCGAAAAGTGGCGCCAGTCTCAACCGGCCGATGATGGCAAAGCTGCCTAGCCTCGCGCTTTCGCGATAGCAGACGGCCGGTTGACGGGGGATCATCAGTCTACCGAAGTTCGAGGGTAGAGACTGTGAGTCACAGGGGGCGAGGATGGGCAGCTTTCCGCAACAGGGGCAGTCACCGGCGCGGCGTAGAGGGAATCGGCCGGACCTTGAGTTCCGGCCCGTCCGCAACGGGATGGACTACCTCCTCAGCGCAGTACAGCACCTGACGGAGGGGCAGCAGCCTCCCGCCGACCGGGACCTGAAGTACGCGGTCCTGCACTTGCACGCTGCGACCGAGGTGCTACTCAAAGCACGCCTCGTCCGTGACCACTGGAGTCTTGTGATCACCGACCTGCGCAAAGCGACCGAGGCGAAGTTCCATGCGGGTGACTTCGGCAGCGTGACCGTGGAAGCGGCCATGGACCGACTTCGTGACATCGTTGGGCTCGACATCGGCCAGGCAAACCGCACGGCCATCAAAAACCTGACCGGGACGCGAAACGCGTTGACTCACTACGGGCACACGGCGCCGGCATACGCAGTCGAGACCCAGATCACGCGGGTGCTCAGCTTCCTCCTCGATTTCATCCCGGCGCACCTCTACGACCCACAGTCGACCAGCCAGTTCGGAACCGAGTACCTCACCACCATGGGAGCGATCCGGGAAAGGCTGGGCCGCATCGACTCGTTGGTCAAGGATCGGATGGGTGACGTTCGGGCCGCACTTAAGGGCATGGAGAGGAACACCGTTCTGTGCCCGCACTGCCAGCAGTACGCCGTTACCATCCCGCCAGACGGCCAGAAGCTAGGTGAGTGGGGTCTTATCCCTGAGGTTGAGCTGAACTGTCGATTCTGCACTGCGCGGTGGCCAGCAGCGGAACTGGCGGATTTGTACCTGCGCGAGCACGAGCTCGCCGGGTACCTGACTCAGTGCCCGTGTAGTGACTCAGCGACCTCGTTGTTCCACACCAACACGGTGGTGCTGGGTGCTTCAACCCTCGCAGAGCCGGAAGCCTCCATGAGCATCTGCTTCCGGTGCGGAGCCAGGGCGTACGCCTCTCTACCGACGGGCCCTTGCGGTTTGTAGGCCTGGAGCCCGGCCGCCCGTACTGGAACGTCGCCCAGATCTATCCACGAGCATCCAGGATCACGCGGTCGTGGCCTTGTCCCAGCAGGTGCCGCAAGGATCCGTCCGAACCGCAGATGGTGTCGCATGCACAAAGTGACGTGTAGTGCCCCGCCAATGATGATCCTTTTCCGGTCTTGCCCCCGAAGGCTGGCCTGGATCGATCAGCACGCCGACAACCCTACGAGGCATTGCCCATGAGGACACCGATCCCCATGGCCCGCGCTGCCGCGGCCGGCGCGGGGATGTGCTCGTCAGGGAACGATGGATAGGCTGCGCGTCGCAGTGGCTGTAGCCTGCCGACCCTCGCCTTCGAAGGTCGTGAGGGTGAGTCCGAACATGAGTCGGTTCATCTCTTCACTGGTGAGCCCGAGGTCGGCCGCAACAGATCCAGGGCGAACGTGCTTCGAACGCAGGGCGGTGAAGACCTTCGTCAACACCTGCGACGTTTCTCGCTGGCTCATGCCCTGGGGCTCGCCAGAGCGGTATCCCAACCGGCTTAGCTCGGCGCAGGTAGAGCGGTATTGCCAGTCGGAGAGCAGCCCCAGGTCGTGCATACGGTAGGTCAGAGCCATGGCCGAGACGTTCCAGATCCGCTTGCCGCGAAGGATCTGATCGACGTGTGCGCCTGAGGGCATGTGTCCCAGAACGCTGGCCCGAGGCATCAGGAACGCGGAGGCAAAGTCGTTCGCTTGCCGTTCGGCCTCGGGGCCTGAGCAGGCGTGCTCGCTACCGTGCATGACGAGGTGCCCCAGTTCATGGGCCGCGTCGAAGCGCCCTCGCTCGGCGGACTTCAGTGTGTTGAGGAATACGAACGGAACGCCGTCGCGCCACACCGCGAAGGCGTCGACCTCTGCGTGGTCGGGATCGAGTGAGAACACCCGAACTCCGTGTGCTTCCAGAAGGTGCACCATGTTGGGCGCTGGCGCTTCCGCTAGACCCCAGCGGGTGCGAACCATGCCAGCAGCTGTTTCCGGGTCAGGTTTGCCCAGTGAAGGCACATTCGCTGCCGGTAGGCGGAACCTTTCGTCGATCCACTCGTACAGCATCGCGCCCAGCGTGCCTGCGGCTCGCGCGGCTTCGAGGACCCTGGCCGATGTCTTGCTGCGCGCCCGCCACGAGATGCCCTCGGCAGGGAGTTCGTCCAGCGCAGGGCCTTCGAAGAAGGCAGTAGGAAAGTCGAGTGCTGAGGCGATCTTGGCGATAGTGTCGGGGCGAGGTGCAGTGCGTCCTGTTTCGTAGTTTGACAGGCTTTGCAGTGACACCCCAGCCCGGTCCGACAGCTCGGCAAGAGTAAGGCCCCTGCGCTTGCGGGCCAGTGTGATGCGGGACGGGGTCACCATGGGGGCTGCCTCAGTTATTGGTGGTGCACGGTGGGACGCCTGACTTCGCCGCCCCACCAACGGCCTCAGCGGAAATCGACGGCGATGTCGATCTCTTCAGGCCCATCATCGTTCGTAAGTTCGATTCCGTCCATCGCGAGGGCTGGAAGCGGAATCCGCTCACCCCATTCGCTCACGAAGCCGTCCCGGAAGCCCTTCGGCTGCGACAGCTCGCAGTCGATCCTCACCGTGTCACCGATCTTGGTGCGACAGGACAGCAGAAACCACGTCTTCAGGGCGAAGGCCTCTTCTTCGCTCAACGCAACCCCCTGAGGGCCGGCGCCAGCCACGAACAGAGCTGTCTGCACGGACGAGGTGGCATCGCCGGCATTGGCACGAGTGACCATTTCAGTGGCGGCTCCGCGGCGCCGTGCGTTCTTCGGGAACAGGCTTGCCTGCCCTGTGGCGGCGTTGCCCGCCATCACGCCCATCGCAACCGATCGATCCGGATTGCAGACAAGTTCGAGCCGACCGTGGACGAGCCGCGCCCACCTCTCCTTCTCGATGTGCAGCTCGCGGATGGTCCGCACATGCGCCTCATAGGCCCGTCGGCCCGCCGTTCCCGTCGGATCGTTGCGGACAGCGGTGCGCCTTGCAACCTCGCCCGCGCGCAACACTCCGTGCAAGAGCTCCAGCCTGGTCCCCACGCCACCCAACTTGACCCGAACCTCATCAGGTTCAGGGGAAGGCTTCACAAGGGACAGGGTCAAGGGAACCTCCGGGAGTCGACAGTAGGCTTATAAAGACTCTACCTCAAATGAGGGTCGAGTTTTATAAGGATCGCCAACGTGGGTGTACTGCTTCCTGGTCGCGAACACCCGGCGCTCGCATGCGCGTGCTGCACGCGCTGGGGCCTTCATCCTTACGCCGCTGCCGGTACGGGGCCCGCCAACCCAGCGGGCCCGATCCGCAAGGTGACGGAGCCCCCAGCCAGGGGGCGGGACGGGTCCGCCGGGACGGATGCAGGGGTCAGTGCTCGGTGAGGTCCCGGACGTCCCAGCCTGCGTCGATCATGGCCGCCGCGTACCGCTTGCCGCGGGCGCGGTGGGCGGCCAGCACCAGGAGGTGGGTGGGGCGCGTCGCTCCGACGAAAACGAGCTGCACAGCGGCCTGGACGCTCTTCAGCTCCCGCTGGGGGTCTCTTTCCTCAGCGATCATGCGGAGCGCCTCGGTCACGTCGAACTTCTTGCCGTTCTTCTCAAGGCATTCCAGGATCAGCGTCGCCGCATGGGTTTCGCCCTTGGCGCTTTGGATGGTCCCGGGTACGGCCCGCACCGCTGGAATTGCGGCGGAGGGCCTGGTGACGCCGCCCGCTGCTGCGGCCGGTCCGGCTGCGGGGGTGAACTCCAGGCCGACGGCCTTCAGCGGCCGCTCGGCGAGCAGTTTCATCTGGAGGGTCAGCTGCTCGGTGATCATGCGCCAGCCCGCCTCGTCGAACCCGACTCCGTGGACGAGGAGTTCGCGCAGCAGGATCCGCACCCTGCCGCCGGGGGTCCCCGCAGACCTCTCCAGGCGGCCGAGCGCCGGCAGCCCGTCGCCGGTCAGGGGCGTGAAGGACGCGCGCAGGGCGTTCCACAACTCGGTGGCCGCTTCGTGGCTGTCCGCGCCGGACCTCCACTGGGTCGCTGCCGCGCGGGCCGCGTCGATCAGGGCGAGATGGGCCGTCGGGCGGCCGGGTGGGGTGTAGCCGGGCACGTAGCAGGAGATCGACTGCGGGTAGGCCTGGGAGCCTCCCCGGCCCTGCCGCGCGCCCAGCACCCGCGGCGGACGACTGAGGAGGATGTCCTCGGGGACGATCGCGGCGGCCATGCGTTCGAAGGTCGGCACGACGTCGGTCGCTGTGGCCTCGTCGAACAGCAGGACCGCCACCTGGCCGTCCGGACCGGCTCCATGGACCTGCTGGGGGCGCCGGACGGCCAGGCGGCTGGCCACTGCTGCGATCTGCGGTCCGAAGCGGCGGCTGACCGGCAGCTCTGCGGCGCCGGCCAGCGGGAACGCCGACGCAAGCCCGTCCACGGTGCTGGCGTCACTGTAGATGCCCTGGTTGGTGTCACCCACCCGCTGCACCACGGTGGGCGAGGAGGCGAAGACGAGGTCCAGCAGTTCGTGCTGGGTGGCGCTGGTGTCCTGCATCTCGTCGAGGAGAACGAACGGGAAACGCGCGGAGACAGCCGGGACGATGCCGGGACGCTCAGCAAGGTACTGCTGGGCGATGGCGTACATGTCCTGGTAGCGGAAGACACCGCGGCGGGCCAGAGTCCGCTTGAGGCTGGACAACTGTTTGCCGCTGGTCGTCTCGGCGCGAAAGGGGAGTTCTCTGGTCGCTCCGGTGACCACGAGTCCGCCGTCCCTGTAGGCGAACGTCGCCTTGGTGACGATGCTGGTGCCGTCGCGCTGGCGTTCCACGAAGCTGCGCAGGGTGAAGTAGTCGGGGTGTTGCAGGAGCCGGATCGCTGCGGTCTCGAAGGCAGCATCGTCGACGGACCGGACCTCGACGCCCTTGGCCCGTACGGCCGGCAGCGCGAGGAAGGTGTGCACGAAGGACTGGATGGTGCCGATGAAGTGCGGGTAGCGCAGCAGGTTCCGCCCCGCGGCGAGGGACGCCACCCGATCGGTGATCTCGTTCTTGGCGGTGTTGGTGTGGGACAGCACGCACACCCCACGTGTCATGGAGGTCCATGCGTCGGCCATGAGCGTGAGCTTGAGCCCGATCAGGGTGGTCTTGCCCGACCCCGGGGCGGCCTGGAGGTCCTGTGTGGTCTCGCTCTGCAGGAAGTCCCACTGCTCGGCGTCGAGCGGGTCGAGTCCCAGGAGCTTCACCATGGCCTCCACTTTGTGCGTGGCGAAGGCATCGGGCAGGTGGGTGCCGGTCACGGGGCCACCTCGCCACACAGGTGCTTGAAGGCGTCGAGCAGGTAGGGCGGGACGTCGCTCTCCGTCAGCGGGGTGGAGGTGAGGAGTTGGGCGGCGAACTGCGCAGTGATCGACTTGCTGGCGCTGTTGAGTTTGAGCGGTCTGTAGATATTCAGGGCAGCCTGTTCCAGAGCGAGGTCCTGGCCCTCCCACTCGTCGACATCCTTGTCGGCCCGGGCGATGACCTGCTCGGTCTTGGCAGCGTCCGGCCAGGACCGTTCTGCAACGGATGCCAGCTTGACCGCGCGGTGCATCAGCCTGGCCATGGTCCAGGAGGTGGCGGCGAGGTCGTACTCCAGCGTCCACCAGGTCGACACGAAGGTCTTCACCGGCCCGTCGTCGCCGCTGCCGAGGTCCGTGACGTGCGTGGCGATTTGCTGCTCCGTCATCTCGTCCCAGCACTTCAGTTCGCCGCGCATCTTCTCCGGGGTGCCGACGGGGACGAGATCGCGGTCGCGGATGCAGGCGACGGGTACGGGTATCTGCTCGCCGGAGCGCTGGAAGACGCGGCTGTAGCGGAACAGGCCGACGTGGCCGACGTTGACTACGCTGACGCCGCGCTCGTTGAAGGGCATGTCCAGGGCGGCGGCGAGGGCGGGCAGGAAGATTGCCTCGGCGTCGCCCTCGACCATCGCCAGGCCCCGGGCGAAGAACATATTGGCCTTGGTGACGTCCAGAAACCGGGTCAGGAACGCGTAGTCCTCGCCGGTCAGACGCGTGATGCCGCGCCGCAGCGGGAAGGTGCGGCCCTTGACGACAAGGGTCAGGCACTCGACGGGCGTCGACGAAGCGAGTTGGGGGCTGTGGGTGGTCAGGATGACCTGGACCGGGGCCCTGCCGCCCTCCTGCGGCCCTTGGGCCTTGTCGCGGAGCAGGTCCATGATCCGGGTCTGGAGCTGGGGGTGGAGGTGCGCCTCGGGCTCCTCGATCAGCAGCAGGGGTGCCAGTTCGCTCTTGCCCAGCAGGAGGAGCTCCGCGGCCATGAACAAGGCGTTGTTGTAGCCGAGCCCGCGGCGCGTCCAATCGTCAGACTCAGCGAAGAGATTCAGTTCGAGCCGCTCCAAAGCGCGGGCCAGCGTCGCGTCGGTGGCGACGCTGATCTTGGCGCGTAGGACGTCGTCTCCGATGGCGAACCGCTGCAGGTAAGCCGAGTTGATGTCCTGACTCACATCAGAGACGGCATCGTTACTGCGGATGTCGTGCTCGGCGCGGCGCAGGATCCCCACCAGTGTGGACGGAGGGTCGTCCCCCTCTGGGTCGTAGTCATCGACACCCTGGTCCTTCATCGCCGGGTAGCCTGCGAGAATCTGCGACAGCCGTGATCCGCGGCCCGAGCGCAGTTCCGCCTCCGCGTCGCGCAGGGGGCGCAGGTAGGTGGCGCGCAGGAGTTCGCGTGCGGCGCCGTCCAGAGCGGGGCCGTTGCCGTCCGGTCCGGTCCGAGTGGTGACCGAGACCCGGTTCCGGACCGGGTCCATCCGCTGGGCCTTGAACGTCACGCAGAGCCAGGCAGCGCCGCCGCGGTCGTGGGTCAGCAGTTCCAGGAAGACCGCCTGCTCCTCGGTCGACAGGGCGGTGAACCCGCACACGATGGTGAAGGTCTCCGCCCGCCCGTCATGCCCGAGGTGGAAGTCGTCCTGCGAGACCCGGTAGTAGTCCGTCGCCGCGGTCTGCAGGCACAGTCGGATCGCATCGATGATGGCTGTCTTCCCGCTGTCGTTCTCACCGACGAGCACGTTCGTCCCGGCCGTGAACGACAGGTCCAGCGACGCGTCCGTCTCGCCTTCGCTCTGAGCCGCGGCTCCGAAGACCCGGAAATTCTCGACCCGAAGTTGCGCCAAGTACACAGATTCCCCCGCCGACGGGGCCGCGGTGCCCTTTTCTCCGGGAAGGAGTCCCCCGGGCTGCACGGCCCATGATCGATATTTTCGGAATCTTATGCTCTCCGGAGTCGCCGCCCGGGGGAATTCGGCAGATTGCGGGAGACAAGGGTCCCGGGCGCCTCGTCGGCCCGGACGGCCGTACTCCTGCGGGCCCTTCTGCTTGCGTCGAGCAGGCCCTCAAGCATCCGTGGCATGCGGCAGTATGCACTGACGCGAGTGGCGGCCCGCGACCGTCAGTACGGATCTTCCTAAGGGCTGTCCCGCAATTCCTGGCGGGCGCACGACGACAGCTACGGCACCTCGCCGCGTTGTCGAAACACCCGAATACATCCAGTATGCGGGCGCCTCTCCGCCTTGCGATGCACCGCATCTGACGCCGTGCGCTGATCCACCAGGAATTGCGGGACAGCCCTTAGGGCTGTGAAACAGAGGCGTTCGGACGATCAAGGACTGGACAGACGTCTCCGCGGCAGCGTCCGAATCTTGGCAGCGTCGGCATCGCGTCCCGACATAGCTGCATGTTCCAGCGCGAGCTGGTTGAGGGCCGTCGCGTAGATCTGCAGGCGGCTCTCAAGATGACGGCAGTGCTGGCGGAGCTCAGCGTTCTCCCGCTTCAGTTTCTCTAGGTCGTCTCCAGTCTGGGCAGATTTCGTGCGCTTGGCTTCCTCCTGGGCGGCCTCTGCCTGGAACCGGTCCTTGAGGTCGGTGTGCTGGTGAGTGAGATACCAGCGCTTGACGTCGGCCTCGACTGCCAGCTGAGTGACGTTGAGACGACCATTCGACCGGTGTGGGGTGCCGGCGAGCAGACGGTTGATGGCGGCGATGATGTCGCGGCGGACGGGGTCCTGCTCGCCGTCGAGCGGGAGGACAGTCATGGTCGGGATTTGGGCTGGTGGTGCTCAATGATCGCGAGGAGCCGGTTCAGTTCTCGCTTCTCGCGCGCGTGACGGATCGGTGGGGCGAGGGTGTCGTTGACGATTCCGGCGAGTTCAGCGGCGCGCACTTTGTTGATCTCGATATCCCGGTCGGTGTGGACGAGGCACTGGCAGTTGGGGCGGCAGTCGTCGGTGTCCGGAGTGACCATGGGATCGTCAACCGAGCCTCGTAGTTGGCAGGCCGCGAGGGCTGGGGTGAGGACACAGGTCATGCCCTCGCCGTGGTGGATCTGCAGGAGCGGGTTGCCGAGCACGTCCCGGGCATGACGCTCACTGTTCAGGACACGGCCAGCGAACTCGCGGCCGGCCGCTTGGACGCGGTAACGGTAGGCGTCTGCGGCGGGCCCGCTCACGTGCTCGCCTGCGAGAAGACGGCGTTCGTCCTCGGCGATGCCCTCGATGCGGAAGAGCCAGTCCTCGAACGCGTAATCGTCCAGGAATCCGGCCTCGTAGGAGCCCGCATACCCCTGAAGCATTTGTGTGTGTGCATGTCCATATTGGATAGAAGCGGCAATCAATCCACGAGGCTTGCGCCTGATAAACCAGGCCAGCGTGCGCCGGAAGCGGCTGGGGGCGATAGATCCGCCAGCGTCGACGGGGATGTGGTCCTTGCGCCCCAGTTGCCGGCAACGCTCGTTGACCCAGCCGATGAACTTGGTGATGTCGTCAGCGATGATTTGATCGGCGCGGGCCTCACCACGGCGTTTCGTCTCCATGCCGGGCGTCGTCTTGATCGGCTTGAGCCTGTTCGGGAAGAGCAGGTGGCTGTCGTGCAGCTGCTCCAGCATGGCAACCGCCTTGGCTGCGATATCGATGATCACCCAGGGGTCTTCGCGGACTGTGCCTTCGGGGATCTTGTTGCCTTCTTCGTCCTCGGCGCCTTTGAAGTAGAGCCCCTCCATCAACCACAGCCCCAGGACCTTGTCGTGGCTGACGCATCCGCGCCGCAGGTTGAGAATCTCGCCGACGCGGGCGCCCGAGAGGTAGGCGACGATGATGAAGCAGGCCGTGCTCAGCAGGCGGGCAAGCCGCGGGGCCTCGTGGAACGGGATCCGCGGATGCCAGGGTTGACCATCCAGGTCCGCGGTGACCGGGGTGTCGAGGTAGCAGTCATCAGCGACGGGCAGGCCCGATTCCAAGATCAGACGACCCGACCCGGTGTTCTCGATCGAGGCCGAGCAGTTCAGGAGCGACGCGATATGGCGCCATGCCGGCCCTAGCGTGCCGTCATTGCGCCGACTGCCCGGCAGCCCCTCGCCCCGGCTGCGGAGTTCGCTGAGAAAGGCCGTGATGTCGGCCTGCAGCTCTCCGGATTTCCGCCCGCGCCGCTGGCCCCGACGGTGTTCCGGACGCCGGGACTGCAGCATCCTGTACTCATCCCAGGCTGCCACGATGTCCTCGCTGAGATCCTCCAGGAAACGGATAGCCCACCGCAGCAGGGGCTGCATCGACTGCTCACTAATTCGCTTGGTGCGGTTCTCCCGGCCACCGCGGGTAGTCTCCAGCAGATCCTTGGTGTCTTCGCCGTCCCAGGGAGGTGCCTCGGGAAGCCGCAGAAAGAACGGCAGAATGTCGCGGTGGATCCACAGCCGTCGCACTTCGGTGATGCGGCGATAGCGTTTGTGGATGGCGACGCCGTCCTCGTCGAGTGCGTCCAGGAAGTCCCAGAGCATGTCGTTCGTGACCTGGCAGAACTCGCTGATCCCCCGGCCTGCGAACCACTTCAGGACGGGCTGCAGAGAGCCGTAGAAGAAGATTTCGACCGTGTGCAGGGCCACCCGGTTCGTCGCCGAGCGCCGCAGGGTGCGGGCTTTGGGGTGGTTGATGAGCTGCCAGATGTAGAACTTCGTGGCCAGTCTCAGCGGCTCGGGGATGATCTCGAAGTTCAGGGTCTGGGACCGTGCGTGTCCCTCGAAGATCCCGGGGTTGAGGTCCCAGCGGTCGTCCGTGAAGCGGGACAGCCGGGCGGGGTCAGTGTCGCTCCTGATCTGCCGGTTCATCAGCACGATCGTGTCCGGGCCCGGCCAGACGGTGCCGTCCGGTAGCCCGTCGGGACGTGTGTCCGGCTCGTCGAGAAGGATCGGGGCGGGTGAGGTCATCGGATATCGAGCTCCCTGTTCAGCAGGCGGTCCGCGAGTTTGCGTTCGTCCGGCCCGGCAGCCTTGCGGACGTCCTCAACGGCTGCCTCGTCGGCCTGGTCGAGCAGGTCGGCCAGCTGGGCGTGCGGGCCGGCGAAGCGTTCGGCCCACTCAAGTGAGCCCATCTGTTCGTGGCGCTCGGCGAGCCGGTCGTGGACGGCGACCTGCACTGGAAGGTGCCGGGGCAGCGCTCTGGCGCATTCGCAGCTCAGGCAGAGCAGGAACGAGGCCCTGCAGGGCTCCCCCGGGTTGTAGGACCCGTTGTTGTTGTCGGTGCAGGCCCCGAGCACCGTGTCGAGTTCTCCCGCGATCATCCGCTTGAGGACGGCCGACTCCAGGCCCATCTCGGCGGCGACCTCGTCGACATTCTCCTGGGCATAAGCCACCTGTTCGGCTGTCATCGTGGTGATCTTCGAGCGGGCCCGCGCCTTGGAGACCTCGGCGGTCAGTGCCTGAGCGACGACCGTCCGGTATTCGTTGATGTTGCCGCGGTTGCGGACCAGATAGCGGGTGGCCGTCCGACGGGTATGGGCGACAGGCTTCTGGTGCAGTTCGATGTAGGTCATCCGCAGCGTCTCCAACCGCAGCGGCCGCAGCGGCAGCGAATTGCCCTTCTTATCTGTCTCGTCCGAGGGTAAGTTCCAGTCCCGGCCCACCTTGCTGATCAGGGCTCCGTCCGTCCGCATCGGGCGCCATCCCCTGCCTTTGGCGGTGCCGGGGCCACCTCCGCTGGCCATGTAAGTGACCAGGAGACGGTTGCCGCCGGCAAGCTGCCGGGCCCGGGCGGTCAGTTCGTGGACCAGGACGTAGAGGCCGAAGGGTGTGTGCAGGATGTCCCGGGTTGCCATCTGATCGGGTTGGTCCGGGATACTGATCCAGTCCGGGACCTCCGACAACGCCAGATCCATGTAGGCCCGGCTCTGGCGGCGTGGTTTGCACAGGCCGACGATGGCTGTGCCGGGGCCGACGCCGCCGTCCGCCCGGTGGTGAGCCGCGGTCATCTTCACGATCGGCTCCGGGTTCTGCCCGGTCATCACGCCGAACAGCACCGCCGCGGCGGCGATCTCCTCCGGCGTCAGGTAGAGCCATCCGACGACCTCCCTGACCTTGCCCCTCGACGTCACCCAGGTCTCGGGGGCGTTCTGCATCAGTCCCGCGGTGTTGCGCATCCGGCGCGGAACGTCACCGGCGCGGTCCAGGTGATCGAGGATCTGCAGGCGGCGCCGCAGATCCGTATCGCGACTGGCATCGATCTCCCCGGCCCGGAACTTCTCCAGCAACTCACGGTTGGAACGGATGCGTTTCTCTGCAGTTCGTAACATCGTCCGCGCGGCCTGCGCGATCCTCTTCAGCTCGTTGCGGCTATAGCTGTGCGCGGGCTCGCCCTCAGGCCGGGCTGGCAGGGCCCCGGCGAGCCGGCCCGCAAGAGCATCGTTGAGGCCCTTCGCCAAGATCAACACCAACCGCAGATCGGCCAGTTCATTCGACGCGGTCTTAATGCCGGCGGCCTTGCGGTGCTTGTAAAACTCGTCGAAATGGTCCGGAGTGAGCTCGGATGCGCTCTGCGGAACGATGTCCAGGCCCGTGAGGTAGCGGGTGAAGTTCACCAGTGCCCGGTAGGCCTTGTTCATCGTCTCCACCGAGGTCAGCCCCTTGCCGGGCGTGGTACGAAGGACCAAGGCCGCGGTCAGCGACGCGTGCAGGGCCTCGGGCAGTGCCAGTACCGACACGTCCAGATCGACGCGATCCTCGCCGTCCTGGCTGTAGCACCGGACGATCTGGCGGCCGCCCTCTGTGGTCATCAGCCCGTGCCGCGTCCGACGCCCGGCGGGCAGCGCCGCCGGCCGTCCCCGGCTCACCGCGCCACCGCCAGCGGGTCGGTACGGACCCAGGGATGCTCAGCGAACACATCGGCCATAAACGACGCGACCGGGAAGCCGTCGGCATGCGCCAGCAGAGCTTCCACCTCCAGTGTGAGGAAGGGCTCCAGGTAGACGCTCTTGGTCGTCTCGACGCTCCGGTGTCCGAGCATCGTCTGGACTAGGTGCCAGGTGTCGCCGATCTCTTCGCGGAAGTCGCGCTGTTCGTCGTCCGTCAGATGCCCCAACCGCGAGTACTTGATCAGCTTGCCGACCGCGTACCACCTCAGCGCGAAGCTGTGCCGCAGCATGTGAGCGGTGCAGGTGAAGTTCTCCAGCCCGAGCGAGGCGATCCGCTCGTTGGCGACGTCGAAGGTGTGCTCCCAGCCGCCAGTGTCGCGCGGCAGGCCGTCCTCGTTCAACCACAAGGCCACCGGCTCCAGGCCCTGGGCGGTCTGGCGGAACAGCAGCATCCGGATCTGCGGCCCGATGTCGTTCCACTCCTCCTTCTGCGAGCTGCCATCGGCCTTCGACATGGTCACCGAGTGCGTCCCGTGCGTGGCCAGCACGATGCGCCGGCCACTGATCCGCTCGTAGCGGCCAGCGGCCTGAGCTCGCCGGACCGCGGCCGCCCGGGCACCTTCGATGTAGGCCAGCACCCCACGTAGGGCCGACCTGGGCGTCCAGTACTTGTGGCCGTAGCCGCCCTTCGCGCAGGCGTCGGCAAGCACGCAGGTGAAGAATCCCCGCCGCCGGTCATAGGAGGGCAGCTCAGGCAGCACCACACTGGCCCACTCCGAAACCCGCAGGCCATTGCCGTAGAGACCGTCGCAGAATGCTCGGTCGCGCTGGTCGTTGCGACCCTTCCACCACGGATCCGGCCGACCGTGGAGATCAAAGCCCCGAATCCCGAGGTCTACCCATCGGGCGTATCCGCCGGGATCGAGCCACTTGACGTCCGCGTGCCGAACGATGGCAGGGGGGTCCATATCAGCGAACGGGTCGGCGATTCCGAAGCGCGCGGCCAGCGAGTAGAACTTCTTCAACCCGGCAAAGTCCCCGGCGAACGTCCCCGCCTCCACCGAGCCCTCGTTCTCGGGGTCCGTGACGCGCCAGAACAGAAAGTCCGACGCCACATCGTCGTCGGCCTCCCACCAGTTCACACCGATCGTGAGCAGGTAGTTCAGCCACACCATGAGCGAACACGCGTAGTCACGCTGCGTACGCCATGCCAGCCCCCGCCACTTCGGCGACCCCAGGCAGTAGTTCACCCGCAGATCGGGCCGACCGTCAGGCCCGAGGACAAACCGTTGCCCGGCGTGTAAGCCACCGAGCTCCGCACGCGCCGTGCGGCCCTGCAGGACCTCCCCGAGCAACTCGGCCACGGCATCCGCCGTACGGCTCGGCGCGTGCCGATGCATTTGCCAACACTGTGCGCTCAACTCCACCACACGAGTGACAACGAACCCCACCAACAACGGTTACTGGACAAAGAACCGCCGCCGCACCCGATACGACCACCCACCCCCGCTCCGCGAGACCGGCGCCGAGCGCTGTCGCCATGTGGGCCCCGTACGGTGTGCAGGCACGGGCTCCCACCACAGCGACCGAGCGCAGCGCCCAGAGCCGCAGATCAGGCTTTCCCCTCACCCAGAGCCCTGTCGGCCTGGCGTCGCCCAGGTCATCGAGCTGACTCGGCCATTCCCGGTCACCGGGGCAGACGAAGCGCCCGCCCGCCGAGGCCACCGCCGCCAGATCCCGCTCGGGCTCCACGGTCCGGGCCCGCAGCCGGTAGCCGGCCAGACGCTTCGCTGTCATCCCGCTCAGCTGCTCGGCGGATCCGTCCCGGGTGGTGATCCGCCGCATGAGCTCCGCGCCACCGTGCTCGCGCAGCCAGCGCCCGCCTCGCATGTCCCCCGGCTCCATGACCCGGGTCAGTGCCGCCCGCGCCAGCCGCTCCCGGTCACTCACCCCACCGGAAGGGCCGGTCCCGCCGTGCGAGCCAATCCCGCCGGGGTCGTCTGTCCCGCCGGAGGAGCCGGTCCCACCGGGTGTCCGCCGCTCGTCGGCCGCCTGCCCGTACGACGCGACCGTCCGCCCCGCTCCCCCGGCTGCGTCCGCGCAGTCCTCGGTCCGCTGCCCGGTCATGACGCCCCCGCCGTCATCGAGACCCCACGCGGAATCCCGGTCCGCAGCTCCAGGGCCACCCCGATGTCCGAGGCGTCCGGACGGTCGGCCCCGCGCAGATCGGCGACCGTCCACGCCACCCTCAGCACCCGGTCCAGTCCGCGCGCCGTGAGCATGCCCCGCTCCATGTCCCGCTCGGCCGCCATCAGCGCTCCCGGTGCCGCGACCAGCCGGGTCCGCAGCTCATGCCCGGGCACCTCGCTGTTGGTCGTCCACGGGGTCCCCAGCAGCCTCTCCGCGGCCCGCGCCCTCGCCCGGAGCACCCGGGCGGCCACCGTCTCGGTCGACTCGCCCCGGCCGCCCCCGCCCATCAGGTCCTCACGCCTGACGGGGTCCACGGTCACCCGCAGGTCCACCCGGTCGAGCAGCGGCCCGGAAAGCCTGGCCTGGTACCGGCGGACAGCCGAGGGCGGGCAGTCGCACCCCGCCCCGCTCAGGGTGTGCCGCCCGCAGGGACAAGGGTTGGCGGCGAGCATCATCAGGAAGCGGGCAGGCAGCCGCACCACTCCGGCGCTGCGTGCCACCACCACATGCCCCGACTCCAGCGGCTGGCGCAGCGCGTCCAGCGCCCGTACGGAGAATTCCGGAGCCTCGTCCAGAAAAAGAATCCCGCGATGCGCCAGCGAGACCGCGCCGGGCCGGGGCAGCCCGTTTCCCCCGCCGACCAGCGACTGCATGGTCGCGGAGTGGTGCGGTGCGCAGTAGGGCGGGCGGGAGACCAGGGGTTCGCCCGGCGGCAGGATGCCCGCCACCGAGTGCACCGCGGTCACCTCGAGGGATTCCTGCCTGGTGAGCGGCGGCAGGATGGCGGGCAGCCGTTCGGCCAGCATGGTCTTGCCCGCGCCCGGCGGTCCTGACAGCAGGAGGTGGTGTCCGCCCGCCGCCGCGACCTCCAGGGCCTTGCGCGGCCGCTCCTGACCTGCGACGTCCGCCAGGTCCGGCCGGTTGCCCTCGCCCTGCGCCGCACCCCTGGCGAGCCCGGTGCCCATACCGGCACCGGGCATCATCAGCCCGGCCAGCATGGTGTCGGGGCGCCCCTGGTCATGGGCCTCAGCCTCGTCGGGCACCGGCTCGTCGCACAGTACGGCGATCAGCTGCCGCAGGCTCCGGACCCCGAGCACGGAGATCCCGGGCACCAGAGCCGCCTCACCCGCGGTCTGCTCGGGTACCACGACCTGCCGGTACCCGGCCTCCGCCGCGGCCAGGACGGCGGGCAGAACCCCCCGCACCGGCCGGACCCTGCCGTCCAGCCCCAGCTCCCCGATCATCACCACGTCGGCGATCGAAGCGGGATCGATCCGCTCGGCCGCGCCGAGCACGGCACAGGCGACGGCCAGATCGAATCCCGACCCGCCCTTGGGCACCGAGGCCGGGGACAGCCCCACGGTGAGCTTCTTCTGCGGCCACTCCGCCCCGGAATTGACCACGGCGGCCCTGACCCGGTCCCGGCTCTCCACCAGGCTCTTGTCCGGCAGACCGACCAGGGTGAACGCGGCGACCCCGGCTTCCAGGTCCGCCTGGACCTCCACCACCACGCCCTCGACCCCGACCAGGGCCACCGCACAGGCACGCGCGAACGCCATCAGGCCACCCCCCGCGCATGCTCGGCCAGGGGCGCGCCACGTCGGGGCAGCACCACACCGATCAGGTCGATCCGCACCCCGCCGGGCGGCGAACCGCCGTGGCCGGCCAGCCAGAGCCCGGCCAGCCGGCGCAGACGGTCCGCCTTGGCCGGGGTGACCCCGGCCATCGGGTGCTCGAAAGCCCCCGCCCTGCGGGTCTTCACCTCGCAGATGACGAGAGCGTCACCGTCCTTCGCGACGATGTCGATCTCGCCGGCGCGACAGCGCCAGTTCCGTTCGAGTACGGACATGCCGGCATCGGTCAGCAGCCGTGCCGCCAGATCCTCGCCGTACCGCCCGAGTGCCCCCCGTGCGTTCATATCGGCACCACCTCCGGCACCGACTGTGACGCGTCCGCCCCCAACTAGTGGATCTTGGTGGACAACTCAGCCGTTGTGGACAACTCAGCCACCCGGAAGTTCGAGATCGCTCTTGTTGAGCTCCTCGATGTTGACGTCCTTGAACGTCAGAACCCGTACCTGCTTGACGAACCGTGCGGGCCGGTACATGTCCCAGACCCAGGCATCCGCCATGGACACCTCGAAGAAAACCTCGCCCTGGACCGAGTGCACCTGCATCTCGTAGTCGTTGGTGAGGTAGAAGCGCCGTTCGGTCTCGATCACATATTTGAACAGACCGACGACATCGCGGTACTCCCGGTAGAGCTTCAGCTCCATCTCGGTCTCGTACTTCTCGAGGTCCTCGGCGCTCATTGGCATGTTCCCCTTCAGCCGTGCGTTCCCCCATTGTGCGCCAGGGCCCGGCTCCTTGGTCGCTCAGGCGATTTCGGGGGCGAGAACCAGCGGCGTACGCGGAGGACCGTCGTCGAGCAGCGTGCGCAGCAGCTCGGCGAGTCTGGTCGGGTACACCGTCTCACGCGCCGCCGACAGTTCGGCGGAGGTCCACCACCTCAGACCCGCGACACTGCGGCGTTCCAGCCCGGTCTGCCCACTGGTGTCCGTCGTGGTCTGCGCCGTGCGGGCCAGGAAGTACCACTCGTCCTGGTCCCAGCGCCGGCCGTCGAACGGAAAGGAGCACATCCGCTGCCAGAGGAGCGGGCCCAGCTCGACGTCCGTGATCCCGGTTTCCTCGGCCAGCTCCCGCAGGGCGGCCTGCTCCCGGGTCTCGTCGCCCTCGAGTCCGCCGCCGGGGGTGAACCACCAGGTGCTCGCGGGGTCCTCCGGTTCGAACCCGTGCATCAGCAGAATGCGGTCGTCCGGATCGAGGAGCACCAGGCGGGCAACCTTGCGCGTCTCAGCGGGCACCGGCGGTCGCCTTCTCCTGCTTGTTCCGCTTCGACCGGGCGGACCGCGCCGCGACCGGCCCGTACACAGCACCGCCCAGGATGAGCACCACCCCTGCGGCCAGGGCGGTGAGCTGAAGCTTCAGCGGCCCCTGGGACGACACCCCGCCGGGCAGTGCGGCAAAGGCCTGCGGACGTCCGATCATGCCGCCCAGCGGCCAGGCGACGGCGTCCACCCGGGCCTGCACGGCGCTGCGCGGCACCGAACCCTGCCCGCCCTCCTCCAGATGGACCCGGGAGTCCAGCGAGACCCTGCGGTCGTCTCCCAGGAGGAAGAGCTTGCCCTTCGGTACCTCGGCCGTGAAATCGACCGCCGAGGCCGGATCGCCCGCCTGGAGATACGTTTCCGCCACGGGTATGCCGTTGACCGTGAGCCGGCCGTCCTTCTCGCAGCAGGCGACCTTGTCGCCGCCGATGCCGACGACCCGCTTCACCATCGGCATGTCACCCCACGTCTGATCGGTGAACACCACCACGTCGCCCCGGCGGACCTCGCTGCCGTCCACCCGCTGCGCGAGGACCCGGTCGCCCGCGTTCACCGTCGGGGTCATCGACTCGGTCGGCACGGTGTACGGCCGGTACACCACGGCCGCCCACGCGAAGCCGCCGAGGAAGAGCACACAGCCGACGGCCACGGCCAGCCCCGACAGCATGCTGCCGAGCCGGCCGTTGCCGTCACCCGTACGTCCTGTTGCACTCATCGCAGCGTCCCCCATCGGAGATCGACAATCGCTGATCCGAGTCGGCACCCTACCCGGCGGTACGCCCGCTGGTCAGCCTCCTGCGGCGCCACAGCACGAGAGGCAGCGCGCCCGCGACTCCCAATGCCCCCGGGGCGAGCCCCGCCGCCGCGTTGATCCCCGGCTGGTCGAAGGTGTCCGGGACCGACAGCAGCGCCCAGCGATTGATCGGCCACGCCACCACCACGGCCCGTCCCACGACGTCCTTGACGGGCACGAAACCCTTGGTCGCTTCCTCGGTGTGATAGCGCGAGTCCCAGGAGTTCTGCCGGTGGTCGCCCATCACCCAGATCTTCCCGTCGGGCACGGTGAACGGCCCGAAGGGCTTGTCGTCGCACGCCGAGTCGCCGGGGAAGATGTACGGCTCGTCGAGCGCCTTCCCGTTGACCTTGACGGGACCGCCCTTCGCGCATTCCACGGTGTCACCGCCGACCGCGATCGTCCGCTTGATCAGGTCCTTCTCCTGGGCCGAGGGCATCAGGCCGATGAAGCTCAGGAAGTCCTGCACCACGTTCGACTGTGGGGTCGGTTCCCCGGCCAGCCAGTTGTCCGGGTCGTGGAACACCACCACCTCACCGCGCTCGGGCTCGGAGCCGAACCACGGCGTCAGCTTGTCCACCAGCACCCGGTCGCCCCGCTGCAGCGTGTCCTGCATCGAGTCCGAGGGAATCGAGAACGCCTGCACCAGGAACGTCTTGATCAGCAACGCGAGAACGAGCGCGACGCCGATGAGGAGGGGCAGCTCCTTCCAGAAGGGACGCGGCTTCCGCGCCTTCTTCCCCTCCCCGGCCCCGTCCTCGCCGCCGTCCCCGGCACCGGACCCATCCGCAGCGCCCGTCTCCGCACGGGGGTCCGGAACGGGAGTCTCGGCAGGGGCGTCCTGAACGGACCTCTCGGCGGGGACGTCCTGAACCGATGTCCTGGCCGGCGCGTCCGCAACCGGAGTCTCCTCAGGTGGATCGGAGGAAGCGTCGGCGGGCTGGTCACGCAACTTCGCGGGATCGCCATGTCCAGGTCGTGCACCAGCAGCCATGTCACTCACGTTCCAGTCCTCACTCTGCGGCCCACACCTGCTCCAGGGGTCACTGTCCGAGCCCACTGCCACGGACAACGAACGGGAGTTCCGCAGGGACAGCATGTCCCCGGCCGCCCTGTCGTCAGCGGGCCACCGGGCACCCCACCACCGAAAACCGCCCTCAGGCTGCTCAACATGCTCGCAGAGCAGCCTGAGGGCGGTTCAACCGTGCTGTCCGATGCCAGCCCACAGCGCGGGCATCGGCGTCCTTCCTCACACACCGTACGGCCTCGGCCGTGCGGTCCGGCTCCGGCCGACGGAGACCTGTCAGGTCGCTGCACACACGCCGGCGCGACGGAGAAACCGTCCGGCATGTCCCTGAGATACGGCGTTCCGAGAAATATGTGCCGGGTCTTCCCGCTGCGCAGGTGTGCGACGTCGGTCGACATGACGTACGAAGAACGCTCGGCGGCCGGCCGGTATGTACTCGGTCTTGCCGATGCCTTGATCGCAACGACATCTCGGCGTCCCGACGAACCGGCACACTTCAGTGGATCATGACGAGTCACCCACTACGACCGACCGGAATCACGTCCGGCCCGCCTGCGTCGCCAGAGGACGAGCGGCACGGCGCCGGCGATGCCGATCGCACCGGGCGCCGCACCCATCGCGGCGTTCAGCCCCGGCTGGTCGAAGGTCTTCGGCACCGGCAGGGTCGCCCAACGGTTGACCGGCCATGCGATGACCACGGCCCGGCCGACCACCTCGTCGGTGGAGACGGTGCCGCCGCCCGGCAGCTCCTGGTGGTAGCGCGAGTCGAGGGAGTCCTGGCGGTGGTCGCCCATCACCCAGATACGGTCCTTGGGGATCTTGATCGGCCCGAACGGCTTGTCGTTGCAGGGAGTGTTGCCCTCGAAGATGAACGACTTGTCGTCCAGCGCCTTGCCGTTGACCGTGACGGGCCCGTCCTTCTTGCACTCCACCGTGTCACCGCCGATGGCGATGACACGCTTGATCAGGTCCTTCTCCTCGGCCGACGGCATCAGACCGATGAAGCTCAGGAACTTCTGCACCACGTTCGGGTCGGGTGCCGCCGTGTCCTCCAGCCAGCCGCCCGGGTCGTGGAAGACGACCACCTCACCGCGCTCGGGCTCGGAGCCGAACCACGGCGTCAGCTTGTCCACCAGCACCCGGTCGCCCCGCTGCAGCGTGTTCTGCATCGAGTCCGAGGGAATCGAGAAGGCCTGCACCAGGAACGTCTTGATCAGCAACGCGAGAATGAGCGCGATGCCGATGAGGAGGGGCAGCTCCTTCCAGAAGGAGCGGGGCTTCTTCTGTGCCGTGCTGCCACTGCTCGGGGTGTCTCCGTCACTCCCCGTCGAGTCCGCCGTCGCCTCGGCGTTCCCCGGATTGTCCGGCCGGTCCTCGGGTTCGTCGTGTCCGGATCGTGCGCCGACCGCCAAATCCCCCACATCCACTCCTTATTCCGTGCCACCGCCTGCGCCCTAGCCGGTGCAGGCCCACCACTCCCATAACGAGCGGGAGTTCCGCAGGGGTCGGGAGCCGGATCAATCCGTTGGGATCCGGGGACACACTATTCGACGGTCCGGGGGCAGCCGCGGTCCCGGCACGCGCGTCCGGGACCGAGGAGAACGTCGAACGTTCCTCCAGTTCGTGCCAGTGCCCGAAGGGCCAGGCGATCACCACGGCCCGCCCCACGACCGCGTCCTCGGAAACCGTGCCGTTGCCCGTCTTGTCCAGGTGGAAGCGTGAGTCGGCCGAATTGGAGCGGTGGTCCCCCATCACGAAGATTCTTCCGGCTGGAACCTTTACCTCGAATTTGATCGTGGAGGGCGAATCACCGGGATAGATGTAGGGCTCGTCGACCGCTGTCCCGTTGACGGTGAGCCTGCCGTCCTTGTCGCAGCACTTCACCGTGTCGCCGCCGACGGCGACCACCCGCTTGATCAGATCCTGCTCGTCGTCGGAGGGCAGCAGACCGATGAAGGTCAGTACCTGCTTCACCTGTTTGATGACGACGGGCGACTCCTTGGACTCTCCCACCGGGTTCGGCGGTGGCCAGTCCGAAGGGTTCTTGAACACGACGACGTCGCCGCGCTGCGGCTTGGACCCGAACCAGGGCGTGAGCTTGTCCACGAGCACCCGGTCACCGATCCGGATGGTCTGTTCCATCGACCCCGACGGGATGACGAAGGCCTGCACCAGAAAGGTCTTGAGGACCAGCGCGATCAGCAGGGCGACGGTGATGAGGAGGGGTATCTCCTTCACCGCCGATCTGCGCCGCTTCCGCTTCACCTTGCGGGCCAGCTTGCGCCGCTCCGCGCGCGTGGGCAACGGGCGCGCGGCCGTCGGCCGGGTGCCGGTGGGCAGCGGGGTCTCCGGATCCGCGGCGCCGTGCCTCCGACCGCGGTTACCCATGCGCCGAACCCGGCGCCGGCACCGCGTCGAAGGCGGTGGTGTCCGGAACGGATCCCAGCCGGCCCAGCGGCCAGCCGAACCAGTCGGCCCGGCCGATCACCTTATCGACCGGCACCATGCCACCGCCGGGTTCACCCAGGTGGTCGCGGGAGTCGCGGGAATTGCTCCGGTGGTCGCCCATCATCCACAGCGTGCCGTCAGGCACGACGATGTCGAAGGGCACCCGGGACGGCACATCACCCGCGAACAGGTAGTCCTCGTCCACGGCCCGGCCGTTCACCTCGACCCTTCCCCGCTTGTCGCAGCAGACCACCCGGTCACCCCCCACACCCACCACTCGCTTCACGAAGTCGGTCTCGGCGGGCTCCGCGAACCCGAGGGAAGCCGCCGCGCCGCGCAGCAGCCCGGTCACGGGGTTCTCCGGCGACGTCTCCCGGACGAAGGAACCGGTGCCGTCAAAGACCACCACGTCGCCGCGCTGGGGTACGGAGCCGAAACGGTACGCCAGTTTGTTGACGAGCACCCGGTCCCCGACCTGCAGCGTGGACTCCATCGAGCCGCTCGGGATCAGGAAGGGCTGCACCACGAAGTTGCTGAAGAGCAGCACGCCGACCGAGCAGACAGCACCGAGCGCGAGGGTGCGCCGCCATGACATCGAGGTGGCCCACCGGCTCGGGATACGCGAGAAGCGCGACCCCTCCTCCGATCCCGTTGCGGGTGCGGAGGAGCGGTCGCGCTCCTGGGGCTTTGCTTCCGTGTCCATCGGGGCCAGAGCTTATCCGGCCGTCCTGTGGACCAGGGAGTCAGCTCAGCGGTCGCGCTTCTCCTTGATCTTCGCGGCCTTGCCGCGCAGCTCACGGAGGAAGTACAGCTTGGCGCGACGGACGTCACCGCGGGTGATCAGCTCGATCTTCTCGAAGATCGGGCTGTGCACCGGGAAGGTGCGCTCGACGCCGACCTGGAAGGAGACCTTGCGGACCGTGAAGGTCTCGCTGACGCCCGCGCCCTGGCGGCGGATGACGATGCCCTTGAACTGCTGGATACGGGAGCGGTTGCCCTCGATCACGCGCACGTGGACGTTGACGGTGTCGCCGGGGCGGAACGCCGGGACGTCGGTGCGCACCGAAGCGGCGTTGACGTCATCGAGCAGGGAAGCCATGGTGTCTGCTTTCTTCGCCGATGCCACAGGTCATCGACGGGAGAGTGGTGAGTTCAGGGTGCTGATCGCGTCGGACGGGCGTCGGGACCATCCCCTGCGAGGGGGAACAGACTGGCCGCTTTCCCCCTGTGGCAGGGGCGCACGCGGACGTACAGCAGCGGCCTATTCTTCCACGGCTTGGGGCCTGCGCCAAAATCGGCCGCCGGGGTCCGGTGACCAGCCGAGGATGGAGAGCATCTCGCGGTCCTTCTTGTCGAAGGCCGTCGCCTCGCAGCGCTCGATCAGATCGGGCCGGTTGAGTGCGGTGCGGCGGAAGGCCTCGTCCCGGCGCCAGCGCGCGATCCGCCCGTGGTGGCCGCTGAGCAGCACGTCCGGGATCTCCCGGCCACGCCACTCGGGCGGCTTGGTGTAGACGGGCCCCTCCAGCAGGTTCGCCATCGCTCCGGGCGCGAAGGAGTCGTCCCGGTGCGACTCGGCGTTGCCGAGCACGCCGGGCAGCAGCCGGGCCACCGCCTCCGTGATCACCAGCACCGCGGCTTCGCCGCCGGCCAGTACGTAGTCGCCGATGGACACCTCGACGACCGGGATCCGGGTGGCGTACTCCTCCGTCACCCGCCGGTCGATGCCCTCGTAGCGGGCCGGGGTGAAGATCAGCCACGGCCGCTCGGAGAGCTCGACGGCCAGCTCCTGGGTGAAGGGCCGGCCGCTCGGCGTGGGCACCACCAGCACCGGGGACCGCGCCCCCGCCTCGTACCCGTCCGCCAGGGTCTCGTCCAGCGCTTCGCCCCACGGCTCGGTCTTCATGACCATGCCGGGGCCGCCGCCGTACGGGGTGTCGTCGACCGTGTTGTGGCGGTCGTACGTCCACTCCCGCAGATCATGCACATGCACGTCGAGGCGCCCGCGTGTGCGGGCCTTGCCGACGAGCGAGACGTTCAGCGGTTCCAGGTACTCGGGGAAGATCGTGACGACGTCGAGGCGCATCAGGCGTCTTTCCCGGGTTCGGCGGAATCCTTGTCGGAAGCCCCGGCCGCGGACTCGGCCGCCGTCTCCTCGTCGCGCGTGGACACGACGATCGCCTCGCTGTCGTCGATCAGACCGGGCGGCGGCGTGATCACCGCACGCTGCTCCTCCAGGTCGATCTCGGCGACGATCTCCTCGACGAACGGGATCATCACCTCGGTGCCGTCGGGACGCTCCACGATGAAGAGGTCCTGGGACGGCAGGTGCGTGATCTCGGTGATCCGGCCGATCTCGGTACCGTCGGCGAGGACCACGTCCAGGTCCATCAGCTGATGGTCGTAGAACTCCTCGGGGTCCTCCGGGAGCTCCGCCGGGTCGACGTCGGCGATCAGCAGCGTGTTACGCAGCGCCTCGGCGGCCGTACGGTCCCGTACGCCCTCGAAGCGCAGCAGCAGCCTGCCGCTGTGCACCCGGCCGGTCTCGATCGTCAGCGGCCCCGTCGAGGCCGGCTCGGTGGCCAGTACGGCGCCGGGCCCGAGCCGGAGCTCCGGCTCGTCCGTGCGCACCTCGACGGTGACCTCGCCCTTGATCCCGTGGGCGCGACCGATCCGTGCGACTACCAACTGCACCTTGTGTCTCTCCTGTCGTACGACGACGGGCCGGGGTGGGCGCATGGCCCTCCCCGGCCCGTGCCGGTGTTCAACTCTGTCAGCGAACCTGATCCACATCGACGAGGTCGACGCGGATACCACGGCCGCCGATGGCGCCCACGACGGTACGCAGCGCGCGTGCGGTGCGGCCGTTGCGGCCGATCACCTTACCGAGGTCATCGGGATGAACCCGAACCTCGAGCACACGTCCACGGCGCAGATCACGCGAGGCGACCTGCACGTCGTCGGGGTTGTCAACGATGCCTTTCACGAGGTGCTCGAGAGCCTCCTCGAGCATGCTCAGGCCTCGGTCGACTCGGCGGGCGCAGCTGCGTCAGCAGCGTCGTCCGCCTTCTTGTCGGCCTTCTTCGCCTTCTGCGTGATGGCCTCGCCCTTGGACTCCTCGCCGGCGTCCTTGGTGAGGGCCTCGAACAGGGCGCGCTTGTCAGCCTTGGGCTCCGGCTGCAGCAGCGGCGCGGGGGCCGGGAGGCCCTTGTGCGCCTGCCAGTCACCGGTGAGCTTCAGGATCGCGAGAACCGGCTCGGTCGGCTGGGCGCCGACGGACAGCCAGTACTGCGCGCGCTCTGCGTTGACCTCGATGCGCGAGGGGTTCTGCACCGGGTGGTACAGGCCGATCTCCTCGATGGCCCGGCCATCACGGCGGGTACGGGAGTCGGCGACGACGATGCGGTAGTGAGGCGAACGGATCTTGCCCAGACGCTTCAGCTTGATCTTGACTGCCACGGAAGTGGTGTCTCCTGGTCTATGACGTGGTTGGGCACAACAAGATGCCACGTGGGGTTGCGGTACTCGGAGTGCCCGATGGACGCGTCAGCCGGAGGAGAGAGGGGTCCTATGCGACTGTCGAGTACAGCTAGCCATTGTGCCACACCACATCGCCTCACCCCACCGCGACCACTGCTTCCGGGATCCGGAACGGCTTTCCGCAGCCGCCGCAGACGATCGGGGCCTGCGCGAGGACCGACGGAACGACGCGCACGTTGCGACCGCAGTCACAGACGGCCTTGACCCGCACGCCTCCTCCGGAGGAACCGTGCCGGGCCGCGGGGCCGCGGAAGGAGCGCTTGGTGTCGGCGGCGGTGGCGACGGTGTGCGCCTTGAGGGCGCGTTGCAGCCGTTCCATCGTCGGCCGGTACCGGCGCTTGGCCTCGGGGTTGAGCGTGACCAGCGAGAAGCCACTGCTGGGGTGGGGTTCCTCGGCGTGATCGAGGCCCAGCTCCTCGGCGATCGCGAGGAATCGACGGTTGTGGTAACGGCCGGCGCGGGAGGTGTCACGGACACCTCTGGCGGCGGCAATGCCATGGACTGCCTCATGGAGCAGTCGCTCGAAGGAGAGCTCGGCGCCACAGGCGGACGAGGACTCTCCGATCAGGGACTCGGGCGCGGCTAGATCGGGCAGCTCGGGGTGGTACCGCTGAATGTCGGCCCACGCCTGTGCCAGCTCTGCGGCAAGTACAGGTGGTGTCGTGCTCACGTCGTGACCAACGAGCGCGGGGCCCTCGGTGTTCCGATTCCGGGCCATCCCAAATATTTTGCACGTACCAGTCAGTTGCCGTTCATGCGTCCTGACGAGGGCGGGTGCGCTGATCTGCGGAGAAGTCTCACAGCTCACACCAAGGTGGTACGTAGCGCCGCGTACGCCCGGGCGCGTAGACGGAGCGTACGCCCGCCCGCCGATCATGCGGGCGCGGGGGGCGGAACCCGACATTACCCGCCCCACCGGCCGCCCCCGCGACCCCTCCCCGAGCAGCCCGGCGGCCCTGCGCCCGTCGACGCACGGAGCGCTCGACGTGCCCGCCCCCGCGCGCCGGGTGAGACTGGGACCGCGGCGCGGGAAAGCACAACCCCCGGGCACCCATGTCCTGCGGGTGCACCGGTCCCGGGCGCCTCGTCGGCCGTCGCCGCGGGGAACCCCGGCCCGCAGACCCCTGGACGCGGAGGCGGATGCGCAGTTCTCTGGCATACGGGGGAAGCGCGGACGTACGGCCACGGGGAGATCGTTCCTTCAGGCACGACCCATCGGCATGACCGGCATCTCGGCGGATTGGGGCGCATTCCATGACACCAACGCTCGTCCGGCACCACACGCAGGCGGAGCCTTCCGCGCCCGTGGACACCGGTTCCCGTGCCCGTGACTGGGCCGAGATCCAGGAGCGGATGCTCGCACCGCTCTACGACGCGGTGTACACGCGGCTCGAAGTCGGACCCGCCACGCGCATGCTCTCACTCGGCTGCGGCTCCGGGCTGGCCCTGCTGATCGCGGCCGGCCGCGGGGCACGCGTCACAGGCGTCGACCCCGACCTCGAACGCCTGGCACTCGCCCGGATCCGGCTGCTGCCGGGCCCGGAGGCCGAGCGCGGCCCCGGAGCCGCCGAACCGCAGCTGCTGGAGTCCCCGCCGGCCGCGGCCGACGGCCACGAGCCCTACAACCTGATCACGGCGTTCACCCCGATCGGCTGCTCCCCCGGCGACGGGGAGGAGCTGGTGCGGACCCTCGGCGCCGCGGCGCCCTCGGCCGGGCGGCGCAGCACCGTCGTCCTGACCGGCTGGGGGCCGCCCGAGCGGTGCGCCACCGACGCCGTGCTGCGCGTGGCGTCCCGGCTCGCGGAGGGCCCGGACGCGGCACGGTCCGCGCGCGGGCGTGGCGCACGGCGGGACGACCTGGAGAACGTGGCGTTCCGGTCCGGGCTTAAGCCGGACGGCTCGGGGCGGGTGGCGTGCCCGTTCGGCTACGCGGACGTGGACAGCGCCGTACGGGGCCTGTTGTCGACGCGGCTCTTCGACGCCGCGGTGGAGGCGACGGACCGGTCCCAGGTGGAGAAGGAGGTCGCGGAGGCGCTGCATCCGCATCTGCGCCGGGACGGCACGGTGTGGATGCCGAACGTGTTCCGCTACCTCGTCTGCACCACGTAGGACCTCGCGGTGCCGGCCCGTGTGCGGGCCGGCCGCCCGGGGTGCTACTTCGCGAGCCGGGTGATCCCGGCCGCCCGGTAGGCGTCCGCCTCGTCCAGCGTCTCGTTCGCCAGCAGCGCCGCGGCCAGCGAGTCGAGCCGGTCCCGGTTCTCGCGCAGCAGCCGGCGGGCCTCCTCGTAGCACTCGTCGACGATGCGCCGCATCTCGCCGTCCACCGCGTCCAGCGTCGCGGGTGCCGCCGACAGTCCGTAGGCCTGCTGGGCATCGCCCGGGATCGCCGTCAGCCGGCCCACCTTGTGGCTCATGCCCCAGCGGCCCGCCATGCCCCGGGCCAGGTTGGTGACCTGTTCCAGGTCGCTCTCGGCGCCGGTGGTGATGACGTCGAACACCACCTGCTCGGCGGCCATGCCGCCGAGCGCGCCGATGATCCGGCCGCGCAGGTACTCCTCGGTGTACGCGTACTTGTCGGCGTCCGGCGTCGAGAGCGTGACGCCCAGCGCGCGCCCCCGCGGCACGATGGTGACCTTGCGGACCGGGTCGGCGCCGGGCTGGAGCATCCCCAGCAGCGCGTGCCCGCTCTCGTGGTACGCCGTCCGGCGGCGCTCCTCGTCCGACATGACGAGCGAGCGTTCCGCCCCGAGCTGCACCTTCTCCAGCGCATCCGAGAAATCGGCGCCGTTCACCTCCGGCTGTCCCCGCTTCACGGCGAGGAGCGCGGCCTCGTTGGCGAGGTTGGCGAGATCGGCGCCGGTCATCCCCGGGGTCGTACGGGCCACCTGGGCCAGGTCCACGTCCCCGCCCATCGGGATCTGCCGGGTGTGGATCTCCAGGATCGCCTCCCGGCCCGTCCTGTCCGGCGGGCTGACCTGGACGACCCGGTCGAAGCGGCCGGGCCTGGTGAGTGCCGGGTCGAGCACGTCCGCACGGTTGGTCGCCGCGAGCACGACCACGCCCTCCGAGCCGGAGAAGCCGTCCATCTCCGTGAGGATCTGGTTGAGCGTCTGCTCGCGCTCGTCGTGCCCGCCCATGCCCGAGCCGCCCCCGCGGGCCCGTCCGATGGTGTCGATCTCGTCGATGAACACGATGGCGGGCGCGACCTTGCGCGCCTCGGCGAACAGCTCCCGGACCCGGCCCGCGCCGACGCCCACGATCATCTCGATGAACTCCGAGGCCGAGGCCGAGAAGAACGGCACCCCCGCCTCCCCCGCGACCGCCCTCGCCAGCAGCGTCTTGCCCGTGCCGGGAGGGCCCGCGAGCAGCACTCCCCCGGGCATCCGGGCGCCCATCTTCCGGTAGGCGTCCGGGTTCTTCAGGAAGTCGACGACATCGTTGAGCTCGCCCTCGACCTCGTCGATGCCCGCCACGTCCTTGAACGTCGTACGCCGGTCTCCCTCCAGCTCCACCGGTTTCGGCGGGGCCTTGCGGCCGAAGCCGCCCATGCCGCCGCCCATCCCGCCGCGCGACATCCGGCGGGCGATGAACACCCACAGCAGGACGAGCAACAGCATCGGGGCCAGCGAGATCAGCAGGTTCGCGAGGAAGCTGCGTTCCCTGACGACGGGTTCGGCGGTGACCGTGACGTCGTCCTTGACGAGCTCCGACCAGAGGTTGTCGTCGGCGAAGGCGGGCCGCTGCGTGACGAACTTGGTGTACTTGTCGTCCTTGCCCGGGACCTTCGCCTCCTTCTTGAGCTGCCCCTGGATGGCGTCGCCCTTGGAGTAGATCTTGGAGACGTTGCCCGAGGTGACCTGCTTGCTGAACTCCGTGTACGCGATCGTCGGCTCGTCCTCGCCGTTGAAGAAGGAGAGCACCAGATTGGCGATCAGATAGACGGCCAGCGCGGTCAGCAGGAGCCCGCCCCAGCCTCCCGGCATCTTCCGGCCGGGAGGCGGGGGCTTCGGGGCACCCTCGGAGCGCCAGGGCTGGTCGGTGCGGTCGCGGGGAGGTACGGGGTTGGTCACGCGGTCTCCTCTGCCGACAGCCGTTGAGCCGACATTAAGGGAGAAATGCGGGTGAAGCCCTCGGAGCAGCGGTCGGCTGGGCCCATGGGGGGACCCCGGCATCCCGCCGTACACGCCCGAGGGGGCGCCCGCCGTGAGGCGGGCGCCCCCTCGGGGACGTGACAGCCGGGTCGTCAATCGGCAGGGTGCTCAGCCCATGAACTTCTTGAACTCGTCCGGCAGCTCGAAGTTCTTGTCGGCCTGACCGGCCGGCAGACCCAGCGCGCCGCCCTGGGCCGCCTGCTCGCGGCGGGCCGCCTCGGCCTGCTCCTCGGCCTTGCGCTTCATCGGGTTGCCGCTCTTGCGCTTGCCCTTGGCCTGCTTGACCTGCTTCTTCTGACGACCGGGACCGCCACCCATGCCCGGCATCCCGGGCATCCCCGGCATGCCGCCGCCCTGCGCCATCTTCGACATCATCTTGCGGGCCTCGAAGAACCGCTCGACCAGGTTCTTCACGGCGCTGACCTCGACACCGGAGCCCTTGGCGATACGGGCCCGCCGCGAGCCGTTGATGATCGTCGGCTCGGCGCGCTCCTTCGGGGTCATCGACTTGATGATCGCGGCGGTGCGGTCGACATCGCGCTCGTCGATGTTGTTGATCTGGTCCTTGATCTGCCCCATGCCGGGCAGCATCCCGAGCAGCTTGGAGATGGAGCCCATCTTCCGGACCTGCTCCATCTGGGCCAGGAAGTCATCGAGCGTGAAGTCCTTCCCGCCCTTGCTGGACGCCAGCTTGGAGGCCATTTGAGCGGCCTCTTCCTGGCTGAAGGTCTTCTCCGCCTGCTCGATCAGGGTGAGCAGGTCACCCATGTCGAGGATGCGGGACGCCATGCGGTCGGGGTGGAAGGCGTCGAAGTCCTCGAGCTTCTCACCGTTCGACGCGAACATGATCTGCTTGCCCGTGACGTGGGCGATCGACAGCGCGGCACCACCGCGGGCGTCACCGTCGAGCTTGGAGAGGACCACACCGTCGAAGCCGACGCCGTCGCGGAAGGCCTCGGCGGTGTTGACCGCGTCCTGGCCGATCATCGCGTCGACGACGAACAGGATCTCGTCGGGGCTGACGGCGTCGCGGATGTCCGCGGCCTGCTGCATCAGCTCCTGGTCGATGCCGAGGCGGCCGGCGGTGTCGACGACGACGACGTCGAACTGCTTGGTCCGGGCGTACTCGATCGAGTCCTTGGCGACCTGGACCGGGTCACCGACGCCGTTGCCCGGCTCCGGCGCGTACACCGCGACGCCGGCGCGGTCGGCGACGACGCTCAGCTGGTTGACGGCGTTGGGGCGCTGGAGGTCACAGGCCACGAGCAGCGGGGAGTGGCCCTGGCCCTTGAGCCAGACGCCGAGCTTTCCGGCGAGGGTCGTCTTACCCGCACCCTGAAGACCGGCCAGCATGATGACGGTGGGCGCGGTCTTCGCGAACCGCAGGCGCCGGGTCTCGCCACCGAGGATGGAGACGAGCTCCTCGTTGACGATCTTGACGACCTGCTGGGCCGGATTCAGCGCCTGGGAGACCTCGACGCCACGCGCCCGCTCCTTCACGTTGGCGATGAAGGCCCGGACGACGGGCAGCGCGACATCCGCTTCCAGCAGGGCGATACGGATCTCGCGAGCCGTGGCGTCGATGTCCGCCTCGGACAAGCGGCCCTTGCCCCTGAGGTTCTTGAAAGTCGCGGCAAGGCGGTCGGAGAGAGTATCGAACACGGCGCTCGTCGGTCCTCAGGGTCGGGGGCGGGGTCAGGCAGTCGTCCCCCAGGGTATCCGGACGCCGGAGAACGCAAAGCCCTCGCCCGGTTCTCGTGACGGACGAGGGCGTGCGGGGGGGCTCAGCCGAGCGCCTTCTCGATCTCCCGGGCCAGCTCCGCGGCCCGTTCCGCGGACAGCGGCTCACCCTCCGCGTCCGTCACGTAGACCGTGTCCACCGCGTTCGCCCCCAGCGTCGACACATGCGCGCTGCGCACCCGTACCGCGCTCTGCTCCAGCGCCCGGCCGATCCGGTGCAGCAGACCGGGGGCGTCCTGGGCGCGCACCTCGATCACCGTGGCCAGCTGCGAACCCGCCGCCGCGACCGTCACCCTCGGCGGCGGGGCCTTCACCCCGCGGCGCCGCGGATAGGCGGCCTCCCGCTCGGCAAGGCGGGCCCGGATGTCCAGGGAGCCGTCCAGGGCGCGGACGAGGTCGGCGCGCAGCCGGGCCGCCTGGGGCAGGGAGCCGTACTCGGCCGCCACGCGCCAGCTGAGCAGCAGCAGGTCCGCCCGCTCGCCGAGTTCGGTGGGAAGTTCCACGGCGCGCAGGTCGGCGGCGCGGACGGTCAGACGGTGCAGGGCGAGGACCCCTGCGGCGGCGGGGAGGACGCCGGGGCGGTCGGGGAGCGCGATGAGGAGTTCGACGCCGACGGGTTCGGGGCCGCCGTCCTCCTGCGGGGTCTCCGCCTGGGCGTGCAGGGCGAGGACCGGCTCGCCGGTGCGCAGGGCCTCGATGGCCAGGCGTTCCTGCTCGGCGCTGGGCGCCGCTTCCTCGGGCTCCTCGGGAGCCTCGCCGGCGAGGACGGCGGCGACGCGTTTGACGAGGTCGGCGACGAGTGAGGCGCGCCAGGTGGACCAGGCGGCGGGTCCGGTGGCGAGCGCGTCGGACTCGGTGAGCGCGTGCAGGAGCTCCAGGGTGGCGGCGCTCCCCACGGCGGTGGCGACGGAGCGGACGGTGGCCGGGTCGTCGAGGTCGCGGCGGGTGGCGGTCTCGATGAGCAGCAGATGGTGGCGTACGAGGGTGGCGATGACGCCCACGTCGTGCTGGTCGAAGCCGATCCGCGCGGCCATGTCGCGGGCGATGACCTCACCGGCGACGGAGTGGTCGCCGGGCCAGCCCTTGCCGATGTCGTGGAGCAGCGCGGCGACGAGCAGGAGGTCGGGGCGGCCGACGCGGCGGGTGAGGGAGGAGGCGCGGACGGCCGCCTCGACGAGGTGGCGGTCGACGGTCCAGGTGTGGACGGGGTTGCGCTGGGGCCGGCAGTGCACCCGCTCCCAGTCGGGCAGGAGCCGGGTGATCAGGCCCTCGGCTTCCAGGGCCTCCCAGACGGGGACGGTGGCTTCGCCCGCGCCGAGGAGTGTGACGAGTTCCTCCCGGGCCTCGGCCGGCCACGGCACGGGCAGCGGCTTGGCGGACGCGGCGAGGTGGCGCACGACATGGCGGGAGAGCGGCAGCTCGGACTGGGCCGCCGCCGCGGCGGCGCGCAGGACGAGGACCGGGTCGCGCTCGGGGCGGGCGGTGCGGGCGAGGACGACCTCGCCGTCGGCCTCGACGACGCCGTCGGCGAGCGGGGTGCGGTCGACGGCCGGGGCCCTGCCACCGCCCAGCATGGCGCGGAGCCGGGGGCGGACCGAGCGGGCGCGCAGCACCCGGTTGACCTCGCGCCAGGTGACGTCGGTGGCGTACGAGACGGTGCGGGCTGCCTCGTACACCTGGCGCAGCAGGGCGTCGGCGTCGAGGAGGCCGAGGGCGGCGGCGACCTGGTCCTGTTCCTGGAGGGCGAGGCGGTCGGTGGCGCGGCCGGTGGTGAGGTGGAGGGCGTCGCGGGCGTCGAGGAGGACGCGGCGGGCCTCGGCGAGGCCTTCACGGGGGGCGTCGGCGACCCAGGAGGCGGCGACGGCGCGCAGGGCGGTGGCGTCGCGCAGTCCGCCGCGGGCCTCCTTGAGATCGGGCTCCAGGAGGAACTGGAGCTCGCCCTGGCGCTCGGCCCGCTCGCGGCAGAGCTCGTCCAGGGCGGGCAGCCGCTTGGGGGCCTGGTTCCGCCAGTCGGCGAGGATCGCGGTGCGCAGGGAGGCGACGAGGCCGAGGTCCCCGGCGACGGGTCGTGCGTCGAGCAGGCCGAGCTGGACCTTGAGGTCCTCGCCGGCGGTCTTGCGGGCTTCGGCGGGGGTGCGTACGGAGTGGTCGAGGGCGAGGCCCAGGTCCCAGACGGGGTACCAAACGCGGTCGGCGAGGGCCGCGACGGCTGCGGCGTCGGCGGTGCCGTCGTGCAGGAGCAGGAGGTCGAGGTCGCTGCGCGGGGAGAGTTCGCCGCGGCCGTAGCCGCCGACGGCGACGAGGGCGGCGCCCCGGACTCCCGCGTGCTCGGCTGCCGTGGTGAAGAGGCCGGTCAGCCACGTGTCGGTGAGCGTGGCGAGGGCCGCACGGCGCGGCGGCCCGGACCGCTCCTTCTCCTGGAGAAGGCGCAGCCGGGCCGCCGCGTAGCCGCTGGGTCCCGATTCCTCGGATTCGGTGGTCACTTCGGTGCTCGTCACCCAGCTGCCTTTCCGTAAGCGGAACAGTCGGTCAGAGTGCGTCCGGGCCGCGTTCGCCGGTGCGGACCCTGATCGCGGTCTCGACGGGGACGCTCCAGACCTTGCCGTCACCGATCTTGCCGGTCCTGGCGGCCTTCACGACGACGTCGATGAGCTGTTCGGAGTCCTCGTCCTCGACGAGGACCTCGATGCGGATCTTCGGTACGAGGTCGACGGTGTACTCGGCGCCCCGGTAGACCTCGGTGTGGCCGCGCTGACGCCCGTAGCCGCTGGCTTCCGTGACCGTGAGGCCCTGGACGCCGAAGGCCTGGAGGGCCTCCTTGATCTCGTCAAGCCGGTGGGGCTTCACGACTGCGGTGATGAGCTTCATGCGTCCACCTTCTTGGTCGTCGGGGCTGCCGTGGTGCCGGGCGCGGGGGGCGTGGGGCGCGAGGAAGAACCGCCGCCCGCACCGCTGAAGTCGTACGCCGTCTCGGCGTGTTCGACCTGGTCGATGCCGGAGACCTCGTCGTCCTCCTCGACCCGCATCCCGATGGTCTTGTCCAGCAGGAAGGCGAGGATCGCGGAGACGACCAGAGAGTACGCCAGGACCGCGAAGACACCGACGGCCTGCTTGCCGAGCTGGTCGAGTCCGCCGCCGTAGAAGAGGCCCTTGGCGTCGGACTGGACACCGCCGGTGGCGAAGAAGCCGATGAGGAGGGATCCGGCGACACCGCCGACGAGGTGGACGCCGACGACGTCCAGGGAGTCGTCGTAGCCGAACTTGTACTTGAGGCCGACGGCCATGGCGCACAGCACACCGGCGATGGCGCCGACCGCGATGGCGCCGAGCGGGCTGACCGCACCGCCGGCCGGGGTGATGGCGACGAGTCCGGCGACGGCGCCGGAGGCGGCACCGAGGGTGGTGAAGGAGCCGTGGCGGAGCTTCTCGTAGCCGAGCCAGGCGAGCATCGCGGCGGCGGTGGCGACCTGCGTGTTGACGAACATGACCGCGCCGACGCCGTCGTCGTTGCCGAGCCACGAGCCGGCGTTGAAGCCGAACCAGCCGAACCACAGCAGCCCGGCACCGAGCATGACGAGGGGCAGGCTGTGCGGCCGCATCGGGTCCTTCTTGAACCCGACGCGCTTGCCGATGACGAGGATCACGCCGAGGGCCGCGGCACCCGCGTTGATGTGGACGGCCGTACCACCTGCGAAGTCGATGACGCCCAGCTCGAAGAGCCAGCCGCCCGCGCCCCAGACCCAGTGCGCGACCGGGAAGTAGACGACGGTGACCCAGAGGGTGATGAAGAGCGCCCACGAGGTGAACTTGACCCGGTCGGCGAGGGCACCGCTTATCAGGGCCGGGGTGATGATGGCGAACATCAGCTGGAACACGGCGAAGACGTACACCGGGATGGTGTAGCCGTCCCAGAGTTCGGTGATGCCGATCCCGCTGAGGCCGACGTAGTCCGAGCTCCAGCCGATGATCGATCCCGAGTCGGTGCCGAAGGCGAGGCTGAATCCGTACAGCACCCACAGGATCGTGACGATCCCGAGGCTGATGAAGCTCATCATCAGCATGTTGAGGGTGCTCTTGACGCGGACCATGCCTCCGTAGAAGAAGGCCAGGGCCGGGGTCATGAGCATCACCAGGGCCGAGCAGATGAGCATGAACCCGGTGTTGGCGGCAGACAGCGTCGGGGCGTCTGCTGCAAGCGTCGTGATGCCTGGGGGCATCGGCGTCTCCTCGTCGTCGGTGCGGCCGCGTGCGGGGGCGGTGGGGACGTATCCACGTGCGGGACCACTGGGGAAAAGGTGCGGGCCGGTTATGGCCATGAGATTCGCCCAGCGCCGTTTCCGCCGATGCCACACGATGTTTCGCCGCAGTGACTAAGAGGACTGCCGTGTTACGTCCCCATGAACCACCCGTGCCGTACCCGCGCTCGGGCCTACTCTGCGGCCGGAGCCGCATACGGTGCGGTTACGACGCTCCGACAGGGGAACGACCACACGAACCGGCCACGACAACCACCCACTGACCAGGCAATCGGGGGAGCCGAAGTCGGTCGGTGCGGGGTGGCTGTCGTGGCCGGGGCAGGTGGGACCTTCAGAACACGCTTCAGACCGCTTCGGCGGTCTCGGGCAGCTGTGCGCTGAGGAGGTCGGTGAGCCGGGCGACCTCGGGAATGTCCCCGAAGTCCCTGGCCGCGGTGTCGACGGTCTTGCGCAGCCGGGTGTTGACGCGCTCCGAGCGGACCTTCTTGGCGACGCGCAGCGCCTTCTCGGCCAGCACGGTGGACTGCTCGGGCTCGCGCTTGAGGAGATGGACGGTGGCGAGACCGACCAGGTTCAGTGCGTACGAACGCTGGTGCTCGTCGTCCTCGCCGAAGAGTTCGACCGCCCGCTGCATGACGGGTTCGGCGAGCGAGGCGTACGTGGGGCTGCGGCCGGCCACATAGGCCAGGTCACGGTAGGAGTGCGAGTTCTCCCCGTTGAGCTCGGCCTCGGAGAAGAAGCGGATCCAGTCGGGCTCGGGCTCGCCGTCGATCCCCGCGTCGAGGAAGGTGTCCTCGGCCATCCGGACGGCGCGCTTGCACTTGCTGGGCTGGCCCATGTTGGCGTAGGCGCGGGCCTCCATCGCATACAGCATGGCCTGGGTCCGCGCGGTGGCGCAGTCGCGGCTGCCGTACTGCGCGAGGTGGATGAGCTCGAGGGCGTCGTCGGGGCGGCCGAGGTGGATCATCTGGCGGCTCATGCTGGACAGGACGTACGAGCCCAGCGGCTTGTCGCCGGCCTCCTTGGAGGCGTGCAGGGCGAGCACGAAGTACTTCTGGGCGGTGGGCTGGAGGCCGACGTCGTAACTCATCCAGCCCGCCAGCTCGGCCAGTTCGGCGGCGCAGCGGAAGAGGCGTTTCGCCGTGGCGGCCGGCTGCGGCTCCTGGAGCAGGTCGGTGACCTCGTGGAGCTGGCCGACGACGGCCTTGCGGCGCAGTCCTCCGCCGCACTGGGCGTCCCACTGGCGGAACATCGCGGTGGTGGATTCCAGCAGGTCGAGCTCGGGTCCGGAGAGCCGGGAGGGGCGACGGGCGGCGGCGGCCGACTCCGGCTCGACGGATCCGCCGGACGCGACGGGCACCAGCCAGCGCTGCATGGGTTCGATGAGAGCGGGTCCGGCGGCGAGCGCGAGTGAGCTGCCGAGGAATCCGCGGCGGGCGAGCATCAGGTCGCTGCGGGAGAACTCGCTGAGCAGCGCCACGGTCTGGGGTCCGGCCCAGGGCAGATCGACGCCGGCCACGGAGGGCGCCTGGTGGGCGGCGCGCAGCCCCAGATCCTCGACGGCGACGACGGAACCGAAGCGCTCGGAGAACAGCTCGGACAGGATGCGCGGGATCGGCTCGCGCGGCTGCTCACCGTCGAGCCAGCGCCGCACCCGGGAGGTGTCGGTGCTGATGTGGTGGGCACCCATCTGGCGCGCTCGGCGGTTCACCTGCCGGGCCAGCTCGCCTTTCGACCAGCCGCTGCGCACAAACCATGATCCCAATTGCCCGTTGGGGCGCTTACCGGCATTCGAATCGCCTGCGCCGCTGCCACTCACTGGAACGCCCCCATCCGCCGAATACTGTCGCGCGAACCTCTATCAGAATGCCGCGAACCGACGCTGCCCGTATGCAGGTTGCCCATCATCGAACAGAAAATCGGGTTGCCTCCGGCATACCCACGGGCGCACATACTTCCATGGTTCGTGTACCGACGGTAATCCTACGATCACCCGCCCGGCGAGGGTGTTTGCAGAAACGCCACCATTCGCCACCCCTTCGAATGAACGCCACCACGGCCGGGCGCGATTCACTTGACAGACAGCGATCAGCGAGGGGCGCAGAGGCGCACTCAAGGGCGCGCGCAGGGTCTCGCACTCCCGGGGCGCGCCCCGCTCACGCCGATCGCCCGGAACGACGGAGTGTCGCGAAGGCACTCCGCTTCGTAACCACCGGCGCGTCGGACCCGTTGGAGGGGGCATGGGCTTCACGATCGGCGGCATCCGCGAGATGCGGTCCGGCACACGGCGCCGCGGCCGTGCGGCCGGGAGCACCGCGGTGGCCGAGTACACGGGGCTGTGGGGCTGGGCGGTCGTGCCGGGCGCCCGCGCCGCGGACGGCGACTGCTCGTGCGGGGATGCCGAGTGCCCCTCCCCCGGGGCGCATCCGCTGGCGTTCGCGCGGGAGGTTCCCGCCGGGGCGACGCTCGACACGGCGGCGCGCGCGTGGGCCGAGGTGCCCGGCGCGGCAATGCTGCTGCCGGTGGGCCGCACCTTCGACGTGCTCGACGTCGCGGAGCCGGCCGGGCGCCGGGCGCTGGTGCGGATGGAGCGGATGGGGCTGCCGCTGGGTCCGGTGGCGGTGACCCCGGCCGGCCGCGCGCAGTTCTTCGTCGCCCCCGGAGCGGCCGCCGGACTTCCCCGGCTGCTGTACCGGATGGGCTGGGACGACGCGGGCCTCGACCTGCGGGCGTTCGGCTCCGGCTCCCACATCACCGCGCCGCCGTCGGACCAGGGCGGCCTCGGCCCGGTCCGCTGGCTGCGCCCTCCGGCCCTGGACACCGCGGCCGCACCCCCGGAGGCCCGGCTGCTGCTGGGCACGCTGGCGTACATCTGCCACCGACTGGCCGCCTGCGGCTGAGCCGCCACAGCGAGGAGCCCGGCCGCGCGGTGCGTGCGGCCGGGCTCCTCGCTGTGCGGAGGGGGTTCAGTCCCCGATCAGGGCGTCCACGAACGCCTCGGGCTCGAACGGAGCCAGATCGTCCGGCCCCTCGCCGAGTCCGACCAGCTTCACCGGTACGCCCAGCTCGCGCTGGACGGCGATGACGATGCCGCCCTTGGCGGTGCCGTCGAGCTTGGTGAGGACGATGCCGGTGATGTCGACGACCTCGGCGAACACCCGCGCCTGCACCAGGCCGTTCTGCCCGGTGGTGGCGTCGAGGACGAGCAGGATCTCGTCGAGCGGTCCGTGCTTCTCGACGACCCGCTTGACCTTGCCGAGCTCGTCCATCAGCCCGGTCTTGGTGTGCAGCCGGCCCGCCGTGTCGATGAGCACGACGTCGGCGCCCTCGGCGATACCCTCCTTCACGGCGTCGAAGGCGATCGACGCCGGGTCGCCGCCCTCGGGTCCGCGCACGGTGCGGGCGCCGACGCGCTCGCCCCAGGTCTGGAGCTGATCGGCGGCGGCGGCGCGGAAGGTGTCGGCCGCGCCGAGCACCACGCTGCGGCCGTCGGCCACCAGCACCCGGGCCAGCTTGCCGGTGGTGGTGGTCTTGCCGGTGCCGTTGACGCCGACGACCATCACGACGCCGGGGGTCTCGGCGCCGCCCTCCGTCCTGACCGCGCGGTCGAAGTCGGTGCCGAGCAGCGTGAGGAGCTCCTCGCGCAGCAGCGTGCGCAGCTCTTCGGGGGTACGCGTACCGAGGACGCGGACGCGTTCCCGGAGCCGTTCGACCAGTTCCTGGGTGGGAGCGACGCCGACATCGGCGGTGAGGAGGGTGTCCTCGATCTCCTCCCAGGTGTCCTCGTCGAGGTTGTCCCTGGACAGGAGCGTGAGCAGCCCCTTGCCGAGGGAGTTCTGCGAGCGGGCGAGCCTGGCCCGGAGCCGTACGAGACGGCCGGCGGTGGGCTCGGGAACGTCCAGCGGGGGGGCTGCGGGCGCCTCCGGCTCGACGGTTTCGGGGGCCTCCTCGGGCGGAAGGCCGACCTCCTCGATGGTGCGGCGCGAGGCGTCGCGCGGCGTTTCGGCCTCCTCGCCGACATGGGGTTCGGCGGGAGGAGTGATGGTCGGCGTGCTCGACGGTGCCGGGGGCAGCTGCTTCTTCTTGCGGCTGCTGACCACGAGCCCGCTGATCACGCCGACCGCGACCAGGGCGATGACTACAGCAAGGATGACGAATTCCATAACCCACCCAGTATCGGTCACGTGCGGCACCGCGCGAGGGATGCCCGGCACCTGGGGGGCCGGGCGTGTGCGACCGGCCCCTGAGCCGTGAGGTCAGTACTCGCAGCCGAGCGTGACCTCCGCCCCGGGTGCCAGTCGCAGCCCGGCCCGGGCGAGGAAGTCGTCGAGCTCGATCTCCCCCGCACGGTGTCGTCGTCCCATTCCGCCGCTCCGGGCGGCGTCCGCCGCCCGGAGCCGGGCCAGTGTGCCAGCGGGGGATGTCCGGCGCCCTTGCCGCGGGCCGCACCCCTACACTTCTGACGCTGCGTCAGCTATGGTCCGGCCTCGCCCAGCCCGTCAGCCAGGCCCCAGGGGGACGCGTCATGGCCTTCACAGTCGTCCGGTTCAACCTCGTCGATCCGGCAGCCACGCCGGACTCCCTCTCGGCCCGCTACCGCGCGGCGCTGGACATGGCCGCGTACGCCGACGGGAACGGCGTCGACACGGTGCAGACCGAGGAACACCACGGGGCCGCCAACTCCTGGCTGCCGTCCCCCTTCGCCTTCGCCGGTGCCGTGTTCGGGGCCACCCGCCGGATCGCGGTGACGGTCTCCGCGGTCATCGGACCGCTGCACGATCCATTGCGGCTGGCCGAGGACATCGCGGTGCTCGATCTGCTGAGCGCGGGCCGGCTGGTCACGGTGGCGGGGATCGGCTACCGGCCCGAGGAGTACGAACGGGCGGGCGTCGAGTGGGGCAGGAGGGGCCGGCTCCAGGACGAGCTGCTGGAGACGCTGCTGAAGGCGTGGACCGGGGAGCCGTTCGAGTTCCGCGGCCGTACGGTCACGGTCACCCCGCGGCCGTTCACCCGCCCGCATCCGCTGCTGCTGGTGGGCGGCAGCTCGCGGGCGGCGGCGCGGCGGGCGGCCCGGCTGGGTCTGCCGCTGTTCCCGAGCGCGCACCTGCCGGAGCTGGAGGCGTACTACCACGAGCATCGCGCGGAGCACGGCACGGAGGGGTTCTGCATGATGCCCTCGGCCGAGACGCCATTGCTGCACGTGTCCGAGGATCCGGACCGGACGTGGGCCGAGTACGGGGAGCACTTCCTGCACGAGGCGCGCACGTACGCCTCCTGGCAGTCCAAGGACATCCGCTCGGCGGTCCGCTCGGGGGCGACGACGGTGGCGGAGCTCCGGGACGAGGGCGTCTACCGGATCGTCACACCGGAGCAGTGCGCGGGCCTCGCCGGGGAGCTGGACAGCCTGGTGCTGCACCCGCTGTGCGGCGGGATGCCGGTCGAGGAGGGGTGGCGCAGCCTGCGGTTGTTCTGCGGGGCCATCGGGGGGTGAGACGCGCGTACGGCCCCGGTGCGCGGACGCGAGCCGGGGCCGTACGGTTGCGCGGAGAGGGGCAGCGGGGATCAGCCCATCTCCTCCAGCGCCTTGCCCTTGGTCTCCTTCACGAACTTGATGACGAAGGGGATCGAGAGCGTGGCGAAGCAGGCGTAGATGATGTACGTGCCCGACAGGTTCCAGTCGGCGAGGCTCGGGAAGCTCGCGGTGATCGCCCAGTTGGCGATCCACTGTGCGGAGGCGGCGACGCCGAGTGCGGCGGCGCGGATCCGGTTCGGGAACATCTCGCCGAGGAAGACCCAGACCACGACGCCCCACGAGAGGGCGAAGAAGAGTACGAAGACATGGGCGGCGACGAGCGCGACCACACCCTGGGTGGTGGGGAGTTTGCCGTCGACCAGGTCGGCGGAGAACGCCCACGCCTCGAAGGCGAGCGCGATGGCCATACCGCAGGAGCCGACGAGGGCCAGCGGGCGGCGGCCCACCCGGTCCACCAGGACCATCGCGATCACCGTACCGATGATGTTGATGATCGAGGTCGTGAACGAGTAGAAGAACGAGTCGGTCGGGTCGATGCCGACCGACTGCCACAGCGTCGCCGAGTAGTAGAACGCCACGTTGATGCCGACGAGCTGCTGGAACACCGACAGGCCGATGCCGACCCAGACGATGGGCAGGAAGCCGAAGCGGCTGCCGAGCAGGTCCTTGAAGCTCGACTTGTGCTCGCGGTGCATCGCGGTCTCGATCTCGGTGACGCGTGCGTCGAGGTCGATGTTCTTGCCCTCGACCTCTTCGAGGATCTGCCGGGCCCGGTCCTTCTTGCCGACGGAGATCAGGAAGCGCGGCGACTCGGGGATCGCGAACGAGAGCAGTCCGTAGAGGATCGCGGGCACGACCATCACGCCGAGCATCCACTGCCAGGCTTCCAGCCCGCCGATCTTGCCGCGCTGGTCACCGTCGGCGATCTGCAGGATGCCGTAGTTGACCAGCTGGGAGATGGCGATACCGATGACGATCGCCGCCTGCTGGAAGGACCCGAGCCGGCCGCGGTAGGCGGGCGGGGAGACCTCGGCGATGTACGCCGGGCCGATCACCGATGCCATGCCGATGGCGAAGCCGCCGATGATGCGCCACATCGCCAGGTCCCACAGCGCGAAGGGAAGCGCGGAGCCCACGGCGCTGATGGTGAAGAGCACCGAGGCGATCTGCATGCAGCGGATGCGGCCGATGCGGTCGGCGATCCGGCCGGCCGTGGCGGCGCCGATCGCACAGCCGATCAGCGCGATGGCGATGACCTGGGCGAGCGTGCCGGAGCCGATGTCGTACCGGCTGCGGATCGCTTCGACCGCGCCGTTGATCACGGAACTGTCGTAGCCGAAGAGGAAGCCACCCATGGCGGCCGCGGCGGTGATGAAGATGACATGGCCGATGTGGTCCGGATGAGCCGACCGGGCTCCGGACTCCGGTCCCTGCGAGGTGCTGGTCACATGAACTCCTGGGGCCTGGCCGCAACGTCAGGCGTGGGGGGTGAGCTCTTCTCAGTGGCGCACAACTTGGACCCTGCCACCACTTGAAGACAAAAACGACGTTGCAGAGACTATGCGTTCAAGTTTTGAAGTCAATATTGCAGTGCGGCCTGACATCTACCCAGGAGTACGCAAAAGGTACGTCGAAGTCCTGAAGATTAGGTAAAGGTTCAGCGCAGCCGCTGGCTGATCACCTTGGACACACCGTCGCCCTGCATCGAGACGCCGTACAGCGCGTCGGCGACCTCCATCGTCCGCTTCTGGTGCGTGATCACGATGAGCTGCGAGCTCTCCTGGAGCTCCTCCATGATCCGGATCAGGCGCTGCAGATTGGTGTCGTCGAGCGCCGCCTCGACCTCGTCCATCACATAGAACGGACTCGGCCTGGCTTTGAAGATCGAGACCAGCAACGCCACTGCCGTCAGCGACCTTTCCCCGCCGGACAGCAGGGAGAGCCGCTTGACCTTCTTGCCCGGCGGCCGGGCCTCGACGTCCACACCGGTCGCCAGCATGTTGTCCGGATCGGTCAGGATGAGCCGCCCCTCACCGCCCGGGAAGAGGCGCGAGAAGACGCCCTCGAACTCCCTGGCCGTGTCCCGGTACGCCTCGGTGAAGACCTGCTCGACCCGCTCGTCGACCTCCTTGATGACCTGCATCAGATCGGCCCGGGTCTTCTTCAGGTCCTCCAGCTGCTCGGAGAGGAACTTGTGCCGCTCCTCCAGCGCCGAGAACTCCTCCAGAGCGAGCGGATTCACCTTCCCGAGTTGCTGATACGCCCGTTCGGCCGACTTCAGCCGCTTCTCCTGTTCGGCCCGGACGAACGGCTTCGGCTGGTTGCGCGGGTGCTCCGGATCCTCCGGCAGCTCCTCGCCCTCAGCCGCCGGCGACGGCGGCACGAGCTGGTCCGGCCCGTACTCGGCGGCCAGACCGGCCGGCTCCACGCCCAGCTCCTCCAGGGCCTTCGTCTCCAGCTGCTCTATGCGCAGCCGCTTCTCGGCGCCGAGCACCTCGCCCCGGTGGACCGAGTCCGTCAGCTTGTCGAGCTCGCCCTTGAGCTCGCGGCCCCGGTGGCGTTCGGCCGCCAGCTCCCGCTCCCGCTCCGCCTTCGACGCCTCGGCAGCCGCCCGCTCCTCCTCCGCCCGCACGACCGACACCTCGACGTGGGCGAGCAGCTGACGGGCGCCGGACGCGACGGCCGAGGCCACCGCGGCCTCATGGCGCAGCCGGGCGCGGCGCTGCTCGACGCGGGCGCGGGCCTCGCGCTCCGCACGAGCGCCCCGGTCCAGGGAGTCGGCGCGGCCGGCGAGGGCCTTGACCCGTTCCTCGTGCGTACGGACCTGGAGCCGGGCCTCCATCTCGGTCTGCCGGGCGTTGGCACCGTCGGCCGCCAGCCGGTCGCGAACGGCGGTGTCCGGCTCCTCGTCCGCGCCGTCCTCTGCCGCCTCCTCGGCCACCAGCAGCCGTTCGGCCAGTTCCTCGGCCTCCTCGGTCGCCCGCTCCAGGGCCTCCTGCGCGCGGGCGGCGGACGAGGCCGTCCGCTCGGCCTCACCCGCCGCCCCGCGGGCCTGGCCCGCCAGCCGGCCGAGCTGCTGGGCCACTTGGGACTTCTCCCGGTCCGCGGCCCGTCGGCGCTCCGACAGCTCCTCGACGAGTGCCGCACACTCCGCCCGCCGCTGGGCCGCGCTCCGCTGCGTCCCGGCCAGCTCCGCGCACCGCACGGCGAGCTCGGCCAGCTCCGCCGCCGCCTCGTCCACGGACACCTGGACCTCCAGGAGGCTGGGTGCCCCCGCCGAGCCGCCGTGGGCGAAGTGCGCCGAGAGCACGTCCCCCTCACCGGTCACCGCCGTCAGCTCCGGGCGGGCGGCAACCAGGTCCTCGGCGTCCTCCAGCGTTCCGACGACCACCATGTCCCGCAGCAGCCTGCGGACCGCGGCCATCAGTCCGACGGGACCGCTGACGAGATCGGCGACGGCCGGGGTGTCCAGGCCGCCGGCCAGGACCAGGGCCGTCACCTGCCCGGCCTGCTCGGTTTCGGCTTCCGCACTGCGGGGTGCCGGGGGCGAGGTGTGGTCCGACGCCACCGGTGCGGCCTCCACGGACTGTCCCGGAACATGGGCCACCGCGGCGCGCGGCGCGGGGTGCGCCTCCGGGCTCTGCCCGGGTACGTGTCCCACCGCATCCGATCCGCCGCCGCCCACGCCGCCCAGCAACAGCGAGGCGCGTCCCGCGTCCTGCTTGCGCAGCAGCCGGATCGCCTCCGCCGCGGTCGCCGGGTCCGTCACGGCCACCGCGTCCGCCGCCGCGCCCAGCGCCGCCGCCACCGCGATCTCGTGGCCCGGGGCCACGGTGAGCAGTTCCGCGGCCGGTCCGAGCAGGCCCGCCGGCCGGTCCCGCGCGCCGAGCAGCACCCCGGTCCCGTCCTTCCGGCGCAGCCCGAGGGCGAGCGCGTCATGACGGGCGGCGACCGCCGCGCGTTCGCGTTCGGCGGCGGTGAGCTCCTCCCGGGCCGTGGAGAGGGCCCCCTCCGCCTCCTTGAGTTCACGCCGGGCGGCCTCGTGCCGCTCGCCGAGTTCCGTGTCCCCCGCGTCCAGGCCGTCGACTTCGGCCTTCAGCTGCTCGTACTCCTCCTGGGCGGCGACGGCGCGTTCCTGCGCCTCGTCGCGCGAGGCGGCCAGCCGGTCGATCTCCGCCTGCGCCGAACCGGCCCGGCTGCGAGCGGCGTTGACCTGGCCGTTCAGCCGGGCGAGCCCTTCGCGGCGGTCCGCGAGCGCCCGGGCCGCGTCCTTGAGCCTGCGTTCCTCGGACGCCAGCTCCCGTTCCAGTTCGGCCCGGTGGGACGCGGTGTCCTCCAGCGCGTGCTCCGCCGCCTCCAGCGCGGCGGTCAGTTCCGCCTCCTGCTCGCGGATCCGGGCCGCCTCGCGCTCCATGTCCTCGGGATCGCGCCCCCGCCGCTCCTCCTCGGGCGGGGCGGTGGCGCTCTTCACCCGGGCGTCGGCGAGGGAGATGGTGCCGCGGACCCGTTCGGCCAGCTGCGACAGTTCGTACCAGGTCTGCTGGGCGCGCTGGAGCCGCGGTGTCAGCCGCCGTACCTCGCCCTCCAGTTCGGCCTCGTGCGCGAGAGCCGTCTTCAGTTCCGCCTCGGCCGCCTCGCGGCGCTGCTTCAGCGCCGCCTCGTCGGCGATCTCGCCGCGCAGCGCGGTGTGCAGCCGCACCAGGTCGTCGGCGAGGAGGCGGAGCCGGGCGTCACGCAGATCGGCCTGGATGACGGCGGCCCGGCGGGCCACCGCCGCCTGCCGGCCGAGCGGCTTCAGCTGGCGTCTCAGTTCGTCGGTGAGGTCCTGCACGCGGGCCAGGTTCGCCCCCATCGCGTCCAGCTTCCGCAGCGCCTTCTCCTTGCGCTTGCGGTGCTTGAGGACGCCCGCCGCCTCCTCGATGAACGCGCGGCGTCCCATCGGGTCCGCGTGGAGCACCGAATCCAACTGGCCCTGGCCGACGATGACGTGCATCTCCCGGCCGATACCGGAGTCCGAGAGGAGTTCCTGGATGTCCAGCAGCCGGCAGGTGTCGCCATTGATCTGGTACTCGCTGCCGCCGTTGCGGAACATGATCCGAGTGATCGTCACTTCGGCGTACTCGATGGGCAGCGCGCCGTCGGAATTGTCGATGGTCAGCGATACTTCAGCCCGTCCGAGCGGCGGCCGCCCGGTGGTACCGGCGAAGATCACGTCTTCCATCTTGCCGCCGCGCAGGGATTTCGCGCCCTGCTCCCCCATGACCCAGGAGAGAGCGTCCACCACATTGGACTTGCCCGACCCATTGGGACCGACCACGCAGGTGATCCCGGGTTCGAACCGCAGGGTGGTGGCGGAGGCGAACGATTTGAAACCACGCAGGGTCAGGGCCTTGAGGTGCACGCCGCCGGACTCTACCTTTCGCTCTCGGTTTCGCTGATGAAGGTGCAGGGCACATCAGACGGTAAGGGAAGGGGTGTACGTCCGGGGCGGGACGGGCGCAGGTCGGAGGGGAAAAGAAAGAAGGGACGCCGAAGCGTCCCCTGTAAATCTTGTGCAATGCTGCGTCGACGGATCCGTCGCCTCCGTGAAGGCGCGCGTGCCCGGACCAGTGACGAGGCATAGGCAGATCAAGAGCGATTGATCTTCAATGATCCGGTGACGATCCGGCGATGATCCCTTGCGGCTGACGCGTACAGCCCGACCGGCCCCTGGGGGCCGGAGATCAGGTCAGCGCCGGCTCCGCCTGAGGTACGTCGATGTCGATGCTGTCGAGCAGCGACTCTTGGTGCTGGGCGGCGGCGTTGAGCGCGTCGTTCTCGTCCTGAATCCGTACGAGCTCGGACTCAAGATCCTGGACGCGCTGCTGAAGCCGTCGCATCTCGGCGAGGAGTCGCGGATCGGAACCGCCGACGTAACCGAGAAGCGCCTTTGCCATGATGAGTGGTCCTCCACACTGAGTGACCGACCGATGCGGTGTGGGTCGTGAGGGAATCGCACCCGCGGTGCTCGGCAGTGCTCTGTGTTCACTGCTGTTCTGCTGCCAAACAGCTCTGCCGAACAGCTGAGGTGCGCGGGGATTTCAGCGTCTCACCAAAAAGTTTGACGGTCAACACGATCACACCCTGTAAAGGCGGGCGTCCCGGGGGCGCGCGGCTTGACGATCATGCGGCGCGACTCTCCTACGGGGCCCTCAGGGGCGCGGAGATCATCCTTACTGCGGCAGCCTGGCACGGCAACCGAATCTTGGCAACCACCAGCTTATTCCGCAGGTCATTTCATGTGTACGCATGACCGGACCCTTCGCCGTCACCCCCCGCCGCCCCTCGAACACGGCCCGAACACGGGCCGCGTTCCTCCCCTGCGCGAGCACCGGATCAGCGGATCGCGAATCCCTCATATCCGCCCCGCGGCGTGTCCCAGATCTCAGTGACTCCGTCAACGCGGCCGGGTGTGTCGTCCGAGCGCAGCCAATCCAGCAGACGGTGGCAATTCTCACGCGGCCCCTCAGCCACGACCTGCACTCTGCCGTCGTCGAGATTGAGGGCGAATCCGGTGAGTCCGCCGATCTCCAAAGCGTTTGCCCTGGTGAACCAGCGGAACCCTACTTGCTGTACTCGGCCGCGTACCCAAGCGGTGAGACGTACATCTTCGTTCATGCCCGAACGCTAACCGGCCAATTGCTCTCGGAGCACTTCTCGTGGAATCGCCATGGCGTACAGTCCCCTCGCAATAGCTTCACTCGATCGGGTGAGCCAAGGTGCGCCGACAACGGCGTCCAGATCGTCAGAAGGGCACAGCAGATGGGACGCCATCGACGCTCCGCCGCAGCTCCCGCCGCTGAACAGCACGCGGAGGGGACCGCAGGCCACACCCCGGGCACGCGCCGCAGGAAGCGGTCCGGCCTACCCGTGCGTACGGGACTGCTCGGCGTCTCCGCGGCCCTCGCCGTCGGTGCCGTGGCGGTCGCCTCCGGGCTGCTGCCCGGTGGCGACAACTACAACGTGAGTGGCGGTCCGGCCGCCGACCAGGTGCGCTCCGACGCGGCACCCGACCTCCTGACCCAGGGCGGCTCCACGACCGCGCCGGCCGACCGCGGATCCGCGTCGGCCACGGCCAGCCGCGGCACCGAGCGCGCCAAGGGGCCCACGAAGTCGGGCTCGCCCGAGGCCGGCACGCCGTCCGCGTCCCCCTCGAAGACCTCCGAGCCGACGAGGACGAAGGCGGCTAAGGAGACGGCCGCCAAGGCCAAGGAGCAGACGAAGCGCTCCACCGCCCCGAAGGCCTCCGCCGCCGGCACCACGAAGAGTTCGGCACCGGCCCCCGCGTCGAGTCCGGCCGCGCCCAGTACCTCCGCAGCCGCGCCGGCCCCCCGCACGACCGCCGCACCGGCCGCCGCCACCTCGGCCCAGGCCGCCGTGCTCGCCCTCGTCAACCAGGAGCGGGCCAAGGTCGGCTGCAGCGCGGTGACCGCGAGTTCGTCACTGACCTCGCTCGCCCAGAACTTCAGCGACGACATGGCCGCCCGCGGATTCTTCGACCACACCGACCCCGACGGGCAGACCCCGTGGGACCGTGCCGCGGCGGTCGGCGTCTCGGGTCTCGGCGGTGAGAACATCGCCCGCGGCCAGGCCGACGCCGAGGCCGTGATGGAGTCCTGGATGAACAGCGACGGCCACCGCGCAAACATTCTCAATTGCGACTACAAGACGCTGGGCGTCGGTGTCCACTTCGGAGCCGGCGGTCCCTGGTGGACGCAGGACTTCGGCTTCTGAGGCGGGCGGAGCTCTCCTGAGCCCCGCCCGCCCCGCACCACCACCCGCTCCGACCTCGTACGCCCCACAGCTCACCCATGGAGTGCGCAATCCCATGGAGAGCGCTGTGCGGGCGTACGCTGTTTTCCATGGACAGGAACGGCGACAGCGCACGGGACGAGGGCTGCCCGCACGACACGCTCGCCTTCGACGTGTTCTCCAAGGAGTGCCTTTCGCGCAGCACCCTGGAGCACATCACCGGCCGGTGGGGCAGTCTGACGCTCGGCGCCCTGCACGAGGGCAGCCTCCGGTTCAACGCGCTGCGCCGCCGGGTCGACGGGGTGAGCGAGAAGATGCTCTCCCAGACACTGCACGCCCTGGAGCGCGACGGGCTGGTGCTCCGCGAGGCCCAGCCGACCAATCCCCCCCGCGTCGACTACGAGCTCACGGCTCTGGGCCGTCAGGTCGCCGAACAGCTGCTCGGTCTCATTCACCTCGTCGAGGGCCGGATGTCCGAGGTCCTCGTGGCGCACGAGCGGTACGACGAGGCCCACAAGGTCCGCTGACGACTGGTGGGCGAGAGCGAGCCGGCTCGTTTCGCCCAGCAGGTCGTCAGGGCACTGTCCCGTCAGCCCCGGCGGGTACGGGACGGCAGCCCTCAGGCGCGCGGCGGACGCTGGCAGCGGGGGCAGAAGTAGCTCGACCGGTTCATCCAGGCGCGGCGCCGCATCGGCGTACCGCAGCGGTGGCACGGCTCGTCCTCGCGTCCGTAGGCGTCGAGCGAGCGGTCGAAGTAGCCCGACTCCCCGTTCACGTTCACGTAGAGGCTGTCGAAGCTCGTGCCGCCCTGCGCCAGCGCCGCGTTCATCACGTCACGGACGTGGCCGAGCAGCTCGGCCGACTTGGGGCGGGTCAGGGTCGCGGTCGGCCGGTCGTAGTGCAGCTTGGCCCGCCAGAGCGCCTCGTCCGCGTAGATGTTGCCGACGCCGCTGATCAGCGACTGGTCCAGCAGGGCGCGCTTGACCGTCGTACGCCGCAGCCGCAGCGCGGTGTGGAACGCGGCGTCGTCGAAGGCCGGGTCCAGCGGGTCGCGGGCGATGTGGGCGATGGTGTCGGGCAGTCCCTCGGCGGTGTTCTCGTGGAGGGAGAGCCCGCCGAAGGTGCGCTGGTCGACGAAGCGCAGCTCGGTGCCGACGGCGTCGTCGAAGCGGACCCTGATCCGCAGATGCTTCTCGTCGACCGCGCCCTCGGGCTGTACGAGCAGCTGACCGCTCATGCCCAGATGACCGAGGAGCGAGGTCGCCGCGTCATCGAGCGGCACCCACAGGTATTTGCCGCGCCGCATCGCCGGGCCCAGCCGGACGCCGGTGAGCCGGGCCGCGAAGTCCGCGCCGCCCGCGAGGTGCCGGCGGACGGCACGCGGATGCAGGACCTCGACCTCGCCGACCGTGCGCCCGGTGACCCAGCGCTCCAGCCCTCGCCGGACGACTTCGACCTCGGGCAGCTCGGGCACGGTGTCGCTCCTGAAGGTGGTCCGAAAGGCCCGGAGGACGGTTCGGAAGAGGGTCGGAAAGGGTTCGGGACAGAGAGAACCCCCCGGCGCACTGGGCACCGGGGGGTTCTCGGGGTCAGGCAGGAGCAACGTCCGTGGACGACGGGTCGGCAGGGGTGTCGGCGGCCCCTCCGTCGGCAGCGGACTTCGCCGCGGCCTCCCGTGCTTCCGCGGCGGCGCTGATCTCACGCCAGGCGGACTCGGCCGCCTGCTGCTCCGCTTCCTTCTTGCTACGGCCGGTGCCGGTGCCGTACGAGACACCACCGACGCGAGCAGCAGCAGTAAAGGTCTTCTCGTGGTCCGGGCCGGTCTCCGTGACGAGGTACTCGGGGACTCCGAGGCTCTCGCTCGCGGTGAGCTCCTGGAGACTGGTCTTCCAGTCCAGGCCGGCACCGAGGTTCGAGGACCTGTCGATCAACGGGTCGAAGAGCCGGTGGACCAACTCCGAGGCCACGTCGAGGCCCTGATCGAGATAGACCGCACCGATCACCGCTTCAAGGGTGTCGGCGAGGATGGACGCCTTGTCCCGGCCACCCGTGCCCTCTTCACCGCGGCCGAGCCGGATGAAGGAGCCGAGTTCGAGGCCGCGGCCCACTTCCGCAAGCGCACGCGAGTTGACCACCGCGGCCCGCAATTTGGCCAGCTGGCCTTCAGGCAGGTCGGGGTGAGTGCGGTACAGCGTGTCCGTGACCACCAGGCCGAGCACCGAATCCCCGAGGAATTCGAGCCGCTCGTTGGTGGGCAGACCGCCGTTCTCGTACGCGTACGAACGATGGGTCAGCGCACGCACCAGAAGGGCGGACTCGAGGTGGTACCCGAGCCGCCCTTCCAGAAGCGTGTGGGACGAGGCTGTGTTGACGTTGTCTGCCTGCTTCTTGGCGTGGGACAACTCAGACATCGGGCCTCTCACCAGCCGCTCAGACCTCGAGGACCTGGCGCTTGTTGTACGTGCCGCAGCTGGGGCACGCGATGTGCTGCAGCTTCGGCTCCTGGCAACGCTCGCACGAAACCAGGGTGGGGACCGCAGCCTTCCACTGCGACCGGCGGTGGCGCGTGTTGCTGCGCGACATCTTCCGCTTCGGAACAGCCACGGCTACTTCTCCTGCTTCTCGTCGACGCCAGGTTCGGCGCCGCCCATGTTGTCCTTCTCGCCGTCCTGAACGGTCTCGGCGAGTCCTTGCAGTGCCGCCCAACGAATGTCGACGGCATCGTGATGATGGCCCGGATTCTCGTCCAGCCTGATTCCGCACTCGGAACACAGACCGGCACAGGTCTCCTTGCACACCGGCTGCATCGGCAGTGCGAGCACCACCGCATCACGCAGCACCGACTCGAGGTCGAACAGGCCGTCCTCGAGGAAGTACCTGTCCTCGTCGTCCTCGGCGTCGTCGACCGGGTCCGCGGTCTTGCTGCGGTTCCGGTCATCGGCGTCAGGGTACGAGAACATTTCCTGGAAGTCCGCCTTGACCTCAAGGCTCAGCGGCTCCAGACACCTTACGCACTCCCCCTCGGCGGATGCACGGGCGGTGCCTGTGACAAGCACACCTTCCATGACCGATTCGAGGCGGACGTCCAGCTGCACGGGCGCGCCTTCCGGCACACCGATGACCCCGTCGATACCGAAGTCCTTGGGGGCGTCCGCCGAGCGGGTCAGCCGCTTGAGGGCACCGGGACGCCGGCCCAGCTCGTGCGTATCGAACACGAGAGGGTTTCGGTGGTCGAGGTGGCCGTTCAGGGCTTTTCCTGCTTTCGAATCGTGCGCATCACGCATGGTGGGGGTGGGCCGACCGGTTCGGAGTCGAAGCGGGCAGCCGGGATCGCGGACATACGCGCGACCGAAGAGCCAGGATACTGGACACATCGCCCAGCTCCCAATCCGGCCCTGATCCGCCCCCCGGCCCGCGCCCCGGAGAGATCCCCGGTCCGGCAGCGGGAGCGGGGACCCGGTGCGGTCAGCGCTCCTGTTCGTACCGGCGGAGCTGATCCAGGTCGATCATGCTGGTGTCGAACAGGCTGGTCTCGTCCAGGGCGCCCTCTCCGTGCTGCTGGAGGGGCTGCTGCGGGGCCTGCACCGGCTGCTGCCAGGCGTCGTAGCCCTGCACCGGGACCTGGGCCTGGTTCGGGTCGTAGCCCTGCGCGGGAAGCTGGGCGCCGTTCGGGTCGTAGCCCTGCTGCTGGTAGCCGGCGTAGGGGTCGGGCTGCTGCTGGTACCCGGCGTACGGGTCGGACTGCTGCGCCTGGGATCCGTAGGCGTCCTGCGGCTGCTCCTGGTACGCGTAGGTCTGCGCGTACTGCGGTTCCGGCTGCGCCGGGTACTGCGGCTCGCCGTGCTGCTGGGGCACCTGGAGCGGTTCCGGGGTGGCGAGCTCGGCCAGACCGGCCCAGTGGTCCTCGTCACTGGTGTGGACCTGATTGCCCGCGGCGTCCTGGGCGGCCATGTGCGCACCGAGGTCGTCGGTGGCGACGCGGCCGTGCAGCTTCTGCCTGCCGCGGCCGACGGCTTCCAGGGTCTTGGCGAGCACCGCCTCGAAGGCGCCGAGCTTGGTGTCCACGTACTCGTCGGCCCGGCGCTGGAGCGTGGCCGGGTCGGCGCTGCGCTCGGGAGCCTCGGCGAAGTCCGGGTCCTCGTAGCCCTGCTCGTCGAAGCCCTGGCCACGGCCGAGGAGCTTCTCGCGGCCCCGGTCGACCGAGCCGATCGTCTTGGTGAGGACGACCTCGAAGTTGGCGAGCTTGCTGTCGACGTATTCGTCGGCCTCCGCGCGCACCTCTTCGGCGTCCTTGCGGGCCTCGCCGAGGATCCGGTCGGCCTCGGCCTGGGCCTGCCGGGCGATCTCCGTGCCGGAGATGAGCGAGCCGCGCTCGGCGTGGGCGGTCTCGATGATCCGGCCGGCCTCCTGGCGGGCCTGCTCGACGAGCTGCTCGTGGCCGCCGATGACCTCCGCGGCCTGCGCGAGCGAGCCGGGCAGGGCCTCGCGTACCTCTTCCAGCATCGAGAGCAGCTCGGCGCGGTTGACCACGCAGGATGCCGACATGGGCATGGACCGGGCGTTCCCGACCGCCTCGACGATCTCGTCGAGCTTCTTCTGCACGTCCACCGTGTGCTCGCCACTCTCTACTGCCGATTGGAGACGGACGGGACGACTGTACGGCCAGTCGGCACCCGCCCGACACCTATGGGGCCCCGGGAAGGCCCTGGTGACGGACTGTCAGCGTCTCACTGCTGAGCGAGGCGCTCGGTCAGGGCCTCGTGGACCATCGGAGGCAGCAGGTGCGAGACGTCTCCGCCCCAGGTCGCCACCTCCTTGACCAGCGAGGACGACAGGAAGCTGTAGGTGGGGTTGGTCGGCACGAAGAGCGTTTCGACGCCCGAGAGCCCGTTGTTCATCTGGGCCATCTGGAGCTCGTAGTCGAAGTCGCTGACCGCTCGCAGGCCCTTCACGATGGCCGGGATGTCGCGCTGCTTGCAGAAGTCGACCAGCAGCCCGTGGAAGGCCTCGACCTGGACGTTGCCGAAGTCCGCGGTGACCTGGCGGATCAGATCGATCCGCTCGTCGACCGTGAACAGGCCCTTCTTGGACTGGTTGATCATCACCGCGACATGTACGACGTCGTACAGCTTCGAGGCGCGGCCGATGATGTCGAGATGTCCGTTGGTGATGGGGTCGAACGACCCCGGGCAGACGGCGCGGCGCAACTTGATTCCCTCGCTCTCCGGTCCGGTCATCGTGCGTCTTCGCACGTAGCGGCGGCGCGACCGTACCAAAGCGTTCCCTCGCCGTAGCGACGGGCCCGCAATGGCTCGAATCCCTTGGGCCAGCTGAATTCTCCGCCTCTGGTGCTGCGTTCTACCGTGACGAGCGCATCGGCTGTGAGCCACCCCTGGGCACGGAGTGTGAGCAGGATCTCGCCAAGATCGTCGTCGGTGACGGCGTACGGGGGGTCGAGGAAGACCACGTCGTACGGATCCTCGGGCGCCGGGCCTGTCACGATCTGTTCGGCTTTGCCGGCCCGGACCTCGGCGCCGGGCAGGCCGAGGGTGCGGACGTTGTCCCGGACCGTGCGGACGGCCTTGGCGTCGGCCTCGACGAGCAGGGCGTGGACCGCTCCGCGGGAGAGCGCTTCGAGGCCGACGGCTCCCGAGCCCGCGTAGAGGTCGGCGATCCGGATGCCGTCGAGCGTGCCGAGGAGCGCCTGCCAGGTGGAGAACAGGCCCTCGCGCGCGCGGTCGGAGGTGGGGCGGGTGCCGGTGCCGGGCGGGACGGCCAGGCGGCGTCCGCCGGCCACGCCTGCGATCACGCGGGTCATGGGTGTCTGATCCTCGGGTCGGGGCGGCGCGCAGGGTGCTGCGGGCGCCGTGCCACCCACGATATGGCGTCGGGGCGGCCGGGGCTCCCCCGGCCGCCCGCCCCTCCCCGTCCCGTGACCTCGCGCGTCACCCCTTGTCGAGGTACTCCTCGCGGTCCTTGTCGAGCAGGGCGTCCAGGGCGAGGCGCAGCTCGGGCAGGTGCTCCAGGTCCGGGTCGGCGGCCACGGCCGTGACGGCCTCCTGGCGGGCGGCGGCGATGACCTCCTCGTCGTCGATGACGCTCAGGACCCGGAGCGAGGAGCGGACCCCGGACTGGGCCTGTCCGAGGACGTCGCCCTCGCGCCGCTGCTCCAGGTCGATCCGGGAGAGCTCGAAGCCGTCGAGGGTGGCGGCGACGGCGGAGAGACGCGCGCGGGCGGGGCTCGCCTCGTGGGCCTCGCTGACCAGCAGGCAGAGACCGGGAGCGGATCCACGGCCCACCCGGCCGCGCAGCTGGTGGAGCTGGGAGACGCCGAACCGGTCGGCGTCCATGATCACCATCGCGGTGGCGTTGGGGACGTTGACCCCGACCTCGATGACGGTGGTGGCGACCAGGACGTCGACCTCCCCCGCGGCGAAGCGGCGCATCACGTCGTCCTTGTCGTCGGGATGCATCCTGCCGTGCAGCACCTCGATGCGCAGACCGGTCAGCGGGCCCTTGGCGAGCTGCTCGGCGATCTCCAGGACGGCGAGCGGCGGGCGCTTGTCCCCCTCCTCCTTCTCCTCGGCGGCCTTCTTCTTCCCCTTCTTCTTGGCGGCGTCGTCCTCGTCGTCGCCGATGCGGGGGCAGACCACGTACGCCTGGTGGCCGTTCTCCGCCTCTTCGCGGACCCGTTCCCAGGCGCGGCTGAGGAAGTGGGGCTTGTCCTTGGCGGGGACGACGTGGCTGGCGATCGGCGAGCGGCCGGCCGGGAGCTGGTCCAGGACGGAGGTCTCCAGGTCGCCGAAGACGGTCATGGCGACCGTGCGGGGAATGGGGGTGGCGGTCATGACGAGCAGATGCGGCGGCTGCTTCCCCTTGGAACGCAGGGCGTCGCGCTGTTCCACCCCGAAGCGGTGCTGCTCGTCGACGACGACCAGGCCCAGGTCGTGGAACTGCACCTTGTCCTCGATCAGCGCATGCGTTCCGATGACGATCCCGGCCTCGCCGGTGACCAGGTCGAGAAGGGCCTGACGGCGGGCGGCCATGCCCATGGAGCCGGTGAGCAGGACGACCTTCGTGCCCTGGTCCGATCCGCCCAGCATGCCGCCCTCGGCGAGCTCCCCCATCATCTCGGTGATGGACCGGTGGTGCTGCTGGGCGAGGACCTCGGTGGGCGCGAGCATGGCGGCCTGTCCGCCGGCGTCGACGGTGCCCAGCATGGCGCGCAGCGCGACCATCGTCTTCCCTGAGCCGACCTCTCCCTGGAGCAGCCGGTGCATCGGGTGCTCGGTCGCCAGGTCGTCGAAGATCTCCTTGGAGACCTTGACCTGGCCGTCGGTGAGGGTGAACGGCAGTCTGGCGTCGAAGGCGTCGAGGAGTCCGCCGGGGAACGGTTTGCGGGCGACGGCGGGCAGCTGGGTGTCCGCGTATCTGCGGCGGGCCAGGGCCACCTGGAGGACGAAGGCCTCGTCCCACTTCAGGCGGTCCCTGGCCGCGGCGACGTCCGCCTTGGTCTGCGGCCGGTGGATCTTCAGGAGGGCCTCGGGCAGCGCCGTGAAGCCGCGGCCCTCGCGCAGTGCGGGCGGCAGCGGGTCGACGGCCTCCTGAGCGCTGGGCAGTACGGCGTCGACCGCCTTGGCGATGCGCCAGGAGTCGAGCTGCTTGCAGGCGGGGTAGATCGGGAGCAGCTTGCCGGCGAAGGCGTCGACGGCCTCGGTCGCCCCGGCCTCGTCGTCGGCCTCCGCGTCGAGCAGCTGGTACGTGGGGTGGGCCAGCTGCATCTTCCGGTTGAAGACGGAGACCTTGCCGGCGAACATGGCGCGCCGGCCCGGCAGCAGCTCCTTGTGCGGTTTGTGGACGCCGTGGCCGAAGAAGACCAGCTGGAGCCGGCCGTGGCCGTCGGTGAGGGTCACTTCGAGGCGCTTGCCCCGGCCGCCGTTGAACATCATCACGCGGGCGTCCTGGACCTGGGCGACGACCGTCACGTGCTCCTCGAGCGGGAGGTCGGTCAGCGCCGTGAGCCGGCCGCGCTCCTCGTACCGCCGCGGGTAGTGATGCAGGAGATCACCGACCGTGTGCAGGTCGAGGTGCTCGGCCATCACCTTCGCGGTGGCGCCGCCGAGCAGCTTCTTGAGGGGTTCATCGAACGCAGACACGCGATCCATTGCACACCACGGCACTGACAGTTGTCCGCCGGGCACCGCCGTGGCCCCAGGAACTCCTGGTCACCATCGCGCCCGCGCCCCTAGGATCGGCTCCCACGCTTCTCGTTCGCGATCACCTCACCAGGGATCGCCCGACCCGCGCTGTCGCAAGTCCCCCCACCGGCGCTGCGACGATGACATCTGAGACCTCAGCGAATTCCGCGTCCACCGAGTCCGCCACCGGCCAGCAGCCGCACACCTTCCAGGTGGATCTGCGCGGACTGGTCGACCTTCTCTCCCATCACCTCTACTCCTCGCCCCGTGTCTATCTGCGCGAGCTGCTGCAGAACGCCGTGGACGCCATCACGGCCCGGCGTGCCGAGCAGCCGGACGCGCCCGCTCTGGTGCGGCTGCACGCCGAGGACGGCCGGCTGCGCGTCGAGGACAGTGGCATCGGTCTGACCGAGACGGATGTGCACAGCCTGCTCGCCACGATCGGCCGCAGCTCCAAGCGCGACGGGGCGGAGGGGCTGGCCTCGGCGCGGGCGGACTTCCTCGGGCAGTTCGGTATCGGACTGCTGGCCTGCTTCGTCGTCGCGGCGGAGATCCGGGTGGTGAGCCGCTCCGCGCGGACTCCCGGCGCCCCGCCGGTGGAGTGGTGCGCCCGTGACGACGGTTCGTACACCGTCGTCACGCTCCCCGACAGCGCGCGTCCCGAGCCCGGCACCACCGTGCACCTGACGGCCCGGCCCGGCAGCGCCCAGTGGCTCACCGGGGAACGGGTGCTCGCGCTGGCCCGGGACTTCGGTTCGCTGCTGCCCTACGACGTACGGGTCGGCGAGGCGGCCGTCACCGATCTGCCGGCGCCGTGGGACCGGGCGTACCCGAGCCCGGCGGGCCGGCGGGTGGCGCTGGCGCGCCACTGCCACGAGCTCTTCGGCTTCACGCCGCTCGACACGATCGATCTCGATCTGCCGCTCGCCGGGATCCGCGGGGTCGCCCATGTCCTGCCGTCCGCCGTCAGTCCGGCGCCGCGCGCCGGACACCGGGTGCATCTCAAGGGCATGCTGCTGACGGACCGGGCGGACGAGCTGCTGCCCGAGTGGGCGTTCTTCGTGCGGTGCGTCATCGACACGGACAGCCTGCGGCCCACCGCCTCGCGGGAGGCGCTGTACGCGGACGAGACCCTCGCCGCGGTCCGGGACGCGCTGGGCGAGCGGATCAGGGACTGGCTCACGGGCCTGGCGGCGGGCGATCCGGAGCGGCTGGCGCAGTTCCTCTCCGTGCACCACCTGGGCGTGAAGTCGCTCGCCCGGCACGACGGCGCCATGCTGCGCACGATGCTGCCGTGGCTGCCGTTCGAGACGACGGACGGCCGGCTGTCGCTGGAGGAGTTCGCCCGGCGGCATCCGGTGGTGCACTTCACCCGGACCGTGGAGGAGTTCCGGCAGGTCGCGCCGATCGCCTCCGCGCAGGGCATCGGAGTGGTCAACGGTGGTTACACGTACGACACCGAGCTGGTCGAGCGACTGCCCTCGGCCCGGCCGGGCACGGTGGTCGCGGAGCTGGACGCCGACACGGTCACCGCGCACCTGGACTCCGTCGATCCGGAGGAGGAGCTGGCGCTCGGCGCGTTCCTCACGGCGGCGCGCGCCAGGCTGGACCCGCTGGGCTGCGACGTGGCGTTGCGCGCCTTCCATCCGCTGACGGTGCCGGCGCTGCACCTGGACGACCGTTCGGCCCGCCACGAGCAGGCGCGTGCCGAGGCGGAGGAGCAGGCGGACGAGTTGTGGGCGGGCATTCTGGGCTCGCTGCGCGGCAGTGCGCCGCGCGCCCGGCTCGTGCTGAACCATCTCAATCCGCTGATCCGCCGGATCAGTTCGCTGGACAGCCCCGAGCTGGCGGTGACCGCGACGGAGGCGCTGTACGGGCAGGCGCTGCTGATGGCCCAGCGGCCGCTGCGGCCGGCCGACTCGGCGCTGCTGAACCGGGCGTTCCTCGGCCTGCTGGAGTGGGCCACGCATCCCGCCGCCCCGGGGCACTCCCCCGTGAACCCTCAGGAGGACGGCCGATGAGCGCCGATGCCACGACGATCCGCCAGGCACTGCGGGACAACCAGGAGGAGCCGGAGGGGCCCGCGCGCAACGCCCGTGCGGAGCGGCTGCTGGCCGAGGCGGAGCAGAGCGGGGACGCGGCGCTGCTGGTCGAGGCGCTCGTCCATCAGCTGCAGGTCTACAACTACAGCTCCGAGAAGGACAAGATGTTCGTCCCGTTCGCGCGGCTGCTGCGGCTGTGGGACGAACGGCCGGGCGACTTCGACCCGGTCATGACCCACCATCTCTTCTGGATGTTCAAGTGGGTCTCCAGCTCCATGGTCGACCAGCCGCACATCCCCCTCGCCTCCATCGAGAAGTGGCAGGGCGAGATGAAGCACCGCTACCGGCTGGCGGGGCATTCCGAACGGGCGGTGCGCCAGGGCGAGCTGGAGATCGCCCGGCATCTGGGCGATCTGGAGCGGGCCGGGCGGGCGTACACCGCCTGGCAGGCGGCGGACCGGGACCGGATGGCCAACTGCCACGCCTGCGAGCTTCACGAGCAGGGCAGCTGGCAGGCCCTGCGAGGGCTGGACGAGGAGGCACTCGCGGCCTGGGCGCCGGTGCTGGAGGGGGAGCACGTCTGCGCGCACGAACCGCACGCGGTGCTGGCCGCCTCGCTTCTCCCGCTGCTGCGGACGGGGCGTGCGGAACAGGCCCGCGCGCATCATCTGCGCGGGTACCGGATGGTCCGGCCGATGGAGAGCATGCGCTACTCGGTCGCGCTGCACGTCGAGTTCTGCACGCTGACCGGCAACGAGCCCCGCGCGCTGGAGATCCTGGCGGACCGGCCCGCGTACTTCACCGACAGCGGTAACCCCGGCAGCCTGGCGGACTACCTGACCGTCACCACCGTGCTGATGGACCGGCTCACCGAGCTGGGGCACGGCGCGCAGTCCGTACCCGGCCCGGCCGGTGCGGACTGGACCGCCGCGTCGCTGGCCGTCGAGGCCAGGACCCAGGCGCTCGCCCTCGCGGCCCGCTTCGACGCCCGCAACGGCAACGGGTACGTGGGCGAGCAGATGCGGGAACGTCTGGCGCGCCGCCCGCTGCTGGACCGGCTGCCTCTGGGCGTACGGGCCGTGCGGCTCACGGCGCCGTCCGCCGCGCCGGCCTCCGCGGTGGCGCCCGCCGCGGCAAAGGCCCCGCAGGACCTGACCGGGCTGCTGGCCGAGGCGCACCGGCTCTCGGAGGCCCAGCACCCGGACGCCGGGGCCGCCTGGCGGGCGGTCGCGGAGCGGGCGGGGCAGCCCGGGGAGGCCGACGCACTGACCGCCCGCGACCGGGCGAACGTGGAGGACCATCGCGCGATGGACGGTTCGCTGCCGCCCGCCGAGGCGGCTGAGGCCTTCCGGACGGCTGCCCGGCTGTACGAGGCGGCCGGTGACCGGGGCGAGGCCGTCGCGGCGGACGCCAGGGGCGCCTTCCTCCGCTCGACGCGGGACGGCGCGGCGGACGAGGCGGCGGCGGAGATCGCCCCGCTCGTGGAGCGGGCGCTCGCCCTGCACGCGGAGGGCGCCGCCACGGGCCGGCAAGCGGGCGGTGTGCTGGTCTCCCGGGCGCGGATCCTCCAGCAGCGCATGTTCCTGGCCGCGGACGAGGAGGCCGCGGACGCGGCCGTCGCCGCTCTCGGGGAGGCGGCACAGGAGGTGCTCGCGTTCGCCGAGCCCCTGCGTGAGCGGGACACGGTGGCCACCCGCGTCTCCGAGGCGCTGGGCTTCCTCGCGGACGTCGCGGCCTACCACGGCGATGTCCGGGCGGCGGCGGAGCTGTACGAGCGAGCGGCCGCCGAGGTCCACGCGGCGGAACTTCCCTGGTACGCCGTCGAGTACGAGTCCCGGACCGCACGGCTCGCCGCGCGGCTCGACGACCACGAGACGGCGGTGCGGGCCGCGCGGGCGGCGCTGGAGCACGGCGGGACGTCGCTGCGGGCCGCCGGGCGGGCCCGGCTCCATCTCCAGCTGGCCGAAGCGCTCGGCGCCACGGGGCAGTTCGTGGAGGCGACGGAGCACGCCCTCGACGCGGCGCACTGGGCGGACGAGGCGGACGAGAGCGAATCGCTGGGGGTCTACGCCCGGCACCAGCTCGGCGGCTGGCTGCTCCGGCTGGGGCGCGCGGCGGAGGCCGCGGCGGTACTGGAGGCCGTACTGCCCGACATCTCGGCCGAGGACCACGGGGACGGCATGGTCGTCCAGACGCTGTGGTGGCTCGGCGACGGGCTGTCCACGCTCGGTGAGCCGAGGGCGGCGGCGGAGTACTGGCTGCGGGCGGCGGACATCGCGCGCGGCTGGCCGGAGCAGCACGACCACGCGATGCTGGCCCAGCTCGCCGGGCAGGCGCTGTACCGGGCCGAGCTGAACCCCGAGGCCGAGCGGGCGTACGAGCGGGCCGGGGAGCTGTGGCGAGCGCTGGGTGACGTTCCCGCGCTCGTGCGGACCTTGCGGGTCCGGGCCTGGATCGCGGTCCGGGAGGGGCAGCCGGGACTCGAAGCGGCGCGGGCGTTCATGGCCGCGGCGGAGCGGGAGTGCGCGGACCCGCAGCTGCGGACGGAGCTCGCGGACACCTACCGCCAGACCGCCGAACTGCTCGCGCACGCGTGCGAGGGCGAGCCGGGCGAGGCCGCGGACGATCCGGCGCGGCTCGCGTACGAGGAGGCGCTCGGGTACGTCGAGCGGGCATCGGCGGCCTTCCACGAGGCCGGCCCCGACCACCTCGACCGGCGCACGGCGGCCGATCTGATGGCCGCCTGGCTGGAGGCTGACCTGGGCCGCGCGGACGCGGCGCTGCGGCGGGCCGCGGAGGTCCGCGCGGCGTACAAGGGGGTGCCGGAGGGCACGGACGGGACGGTGGACGAGCGGCGGTCGGAGGTGGAGTCGCTCCGGGCGTATGTGGCGGGGGCGGAGGCGTAGCCCCGGGGTCGTCCGGCGCGGCGCCCCGGCCCGGGGCGCCGGGCGGGACCGGGCCCTTCCGGCGCTCCGGGGCACCCTGCGGCAGGTGCTACTCCACGCCGATCAGCAGCGGAGCGCACTGGTGGCCACCGCGGTAGACCACCGTGTCCACCGCCAGGTAGCCCTCGCGGACGTGTTCCTCCAGCGCGTCCGCCAGGGCTGCGGGGACGTCCTCGCCGAGGACCAGGGTGACGAGTTCGCCGCCCGCCGCCAGCATCCGGTCCAGCACCTTCCGGGCCGTTTCGGGGACGTCCTCGCCGATGACGGCCACATCGCCGTCGATCAGGCCGAGGATGTCGCCGGCCTGGCAGATGCCCGCCATGGTCCAGGACTGCCGTTCGGCGACGGCCAGTTCGGCGTAGCGGGTGGCGCCGGCCGCCGCGGTCATCGCGACGACGTCCTCGTCGAAGCTGCGGTCCGGTTCGTGGACGGCCAGGGCCGCGATGCCCTGGACCGCGGCCCGGGTGGGGATGAGCGCGACCCGGATGCCCTCCGTCCTGGCCTGTTCGGCGGCGGCCGCCGCGGTGTGGCGCAGGTCCCCGTCGTTGGGCAGGAGCACCACCTCGCGGGCGTGCGCGCGGCGGATGGCGTCGACGAGTTCGCCGCTGGCGGGGGGTTCCCCGGGCCGCGCGAGCACCGTCGTCGCCCCGGCCTCCGCGCACAGGCCGCCGAGGCCGTCGCCCGGGACGACCACGACGACCGCGCGCTGGGCGGGTTCGGGGCGGGCGTGCATCCGGTCCGCGGCGAAGTGGGTGATCCGGATGCGGTACGGGCGCCCGGCCTCGACACCGGCCTCCACCGCCGCTCCCGCGTCGTCGACGTGCACATGGACGTTCCACAGCCCGTCGCCGCCGACCACCACGAGGGAGTCGCCCAGCCCGTCCAGCCGGGCGCGCAGCCGCTCCACGGCTTCGTCACCGGCCTCCAGCAGGTAGATGACCTCGAAGGCCGGTCCGTCCTGCGGGTCGTCGCCCGCGGGACAGTCCACGGCGGCTGCGGCTGCCGGAGCCGGTGCCTCGTAGGCCCGTTCCGGGGCCCGGCCCGAGAGCGCCTCGACCAGTGCGCCGAGGACCGCCACCAGACCGCGTCCGCCGGCGTCGACCACTCCGGCGCGGCCGAGGACGGCGAGCTGTCCAGGGGTCGCGTCCAGGGCCGTCCGCGCCCCTTCGTACGCCGCCTGCGCCACCGTGGGCGCTCCGGAGCCGTCCGGCACCCGCCCCGCGGCCCGGGCGGCCTCGGTGGCCACGGTCAGGACCGTGCCCTCGACGGGGTGGGCGACCGCCTCGCGGGCCGAGGCCGCGGCCCTGGCCAGCGCGGTACGGAGCGAACCGGCGCCGGCTTCTTCGGCCAGGACCCCGGCCATGCCGCGCAGCAGCTGGGCCAGGATCGTGCCGGAGTTCCCGCGGGCTCCGATCAGCGCCCCGTGCGCCATGGCGCGTACCGCGTCGGCGGTGGAGGGCACCGAGGTGCCGGTCTCATGGGCGGCGAAGACGGCCTCGACGGCCGCCGCCGCGGATTCCACGGTCAGATAGAGATTGGTTCCGGTGTCGCCGTCGGCGACGGGATACACGTTGATCGCGTCGATGGCCTCGCGCTCCCGGCCCAGTGCGTCCAGCGCCAGTGAGCACCAGGTACGCACCGCGACGGCGTCCAGGTCGTCGGCGGTCTGCGGCACCTGATGGTCCTCCTCGAAACGCGTACCGGGACGGCGGGCTGCACCGCAGACTAGTGCCTCGGCCGGTGGCGGAGGCGGGTCCAGGGGCGGGGCGAGCGGCTGTGGACCCATGGTAGTTTCGTATCTCCGACGCAGCCGTTGTATGCTGCTTCGGTTGCCCGACGAGAGTCGGGAACATCCCCCGGTACCGCCACTTCAGTCAATGAATCCGGCGTGCCGGAATTCACTGTAAGTGCATCTGAAGTTTTGGAGTGACCCGTGGCTGCCAACTGCGACGTTTGCGGCAAGGGGCCGAGCTTCGGCAACAGCATTTCGCACTCGCACCGCCGTACGTCCCGTCGCTGGAATCCCAACATCCAGCGCGTGCGTGCCGTGGTCGGGCGGACGCCGAAGCGGCTCAACGTCTGCACCTCGTGCATCAAGGCCGGCAAGGTCGCGCGCTGACGTTCCCGTCGTAGCGCAGCCCTACCGGTTGCCCAAAAAGCCGGTCCACCTCGGTGGACCGGCTTTTTGCTGTGCTCGGGCGGCCGGAGCGGCGCCCCGGCGGCGGGCCGGACCCGCTCAGCGGGCGCCGCGCAGCCGCCACCCGTGGTCGACCGGTCCGATCCCCGACCCCAGCGGGAAGCCCGCCGCGATCGCGCCGGTGACGTAGGCCTTCGCGTCCCGTACCGCCGTGGGCACGTCCTGGCCCAGGGCCAGTCCGCAGGCGATGGCGGAGGCGAGGGTGCAGCCCGTGCCGTGGGTATGGCGGTTGTCGTGGCGGGGGGCGCGCAGCCAGTGCTCCTGGGAACCGTCCGTGAGCAGGTCGACGGGTTCACCCGGCAGATGCCCGCCCTTGACGACCACCCAGCGGGGGCCGTATCCGAGCAGCGCGGCCGCGGCCTGCCGCATCCCGGCCTCGTCGGTGACCGTGATGCCGGTGAGTTGCGCCACTTCGTCGAGGTTCGGGGTCGCCACGGTCGCGACGGGCAGCAGCTTCGTACGGACCGAGTCGAGCGCCTCGGCGGCCAGGAGCGGGTCCCCGTGCTTGGAGACGCCGACCGGGTCGACGACGACGGGGGCGTCCGTCCCGGCGAGGAGTGCGGCGACGGTCTCGACGAGCAGCGCCGACGCCAGCATCCCGGTCTTGACCGCGTTCACCCCGATGTCGTCCACGACGCTGCGGTACTGGGCGCGTACGGCCTCCGCGGGCAGCTCCCAGGCACCCTGCACGCCCAGCGAGTTCTGCGCGGTGACGGCGGTCAGCACGCTCATGCCGTGCGCGCCGAACGCCAGCATCGTCTTCAGGTCGGCCTGGATGCCCGCACCGCCGCCGGAATCGGATCCGGCGACGGTGAGCACACGGGGCGGTACGGCGGAAGGTATCGGCATACGCCGCAATCTACTGGGCGTCCTCGATGTCGCCGAAATGGTCCCAGCCGCTCTTGGCCGTCCAGGGCGCCCCGTCGACCGTCACCTGCGGCAGCGCCGAGGGGTTGAGGACCTCGCCGATCACCTTCCAGCGGGCCGGCAGCTTCACGTCGGGCGGGAACGTCGCGACGATCGCGTGGTCCTCGCCGCCGGTGAGCACCCACTGGAGCGGGTCCACGCCGACGGCCTGCCCGATGTCGGACATCTGCGACGGGATGTCGATGAGCCCGGAGCGCAGGTCGATGCGGACCTTGCTGGCCTCGGCGATGTGGCCGAGGTCGGCGACGAGTCCGTCGCTGACGTCGGTCATCGCGGTGGCGCCGAGCCCGGCCGCCGCGGGGCCCGCGTGGTACGGCGGTTCGGGGCGGCGGTGGGCCTCCACGAAGGCGCGGGGCGAGCGGAAACCGCGCGAGAGCACGGCGTACCCGGCGGCGGACCAGCCGAGCCAGCCGGTGACGGCGACGACGTCGCCGGGCTGGGCGCCCGCCCTGGTGACGGGTTCGTGGTTGCGCAGATCGCCGAGTGCGGTGATCGCGACGGTGATGGTGTCACCGCGCACCACGTCGCCGCCGACCACGGCCGCCCCCGCGACCTGGCACTCGTCGCGGATGCCGTCCATCAGCTCCCCGGCCCAGGTGACCGGGAGTTCGGCGGGGACGACGAGGCCGAGGAGCAGTGCGGTGGGCACGGCGCCCATGGCCGCGATGTCGGCGAGGTTCTGCGCGGCGGCCTTGCGGCCGACGTCGTACGCCGTCGACCAGTCACGCCGGAAGTGCCGTCCCTCCAGCAGGATGTCCGTGCTCGCCACGACCCTGCGGTCGGGGGCGGTGATGACCGCGGCGTCGTCGCCGGGCCCCAGCCGTACCGCCGGAGTGGTGGTGAGCCGGGAGGTCAGTTCCCTGATGAGCCCGAACTCCCCCAACTCGCCCACGGTTCCCTTCACCGAGTCTCACCTCTCATCTATGGGGCCGGACGGTCGTCCGGCCTGCTGCATCGGCCGGGCGCCCGAACCGGCCGTGGAGCGCGGCCCGCCGACGAGGGCGGCGGTCCGTCGTGCTGGTCACGGGCATGTGTGTCCCCCGTCCGCGCCGCTGAGCTTGCGGTCGCGGGCCGTCACTGCTGTCGGTACTGTCAAGAGATACGTCAACTTGTGTGTTCTGTACGCCACGCTGTGGGTGCCATCCGGCCCGCAGGTCTCCCCGCGGCCCGTGGCAACGCGATAACGTGGCGTCCCTTTCCCCCACATGATCCTCGTGGCCGCCCTGGAGGTTCCGTGGTACAGGCGTACATCCTTATCCAGACCGAGGTGGGCAAGGCGTCGACCGTCGCCGAGACCATCGCCAAGATTCCGGGAGTGATCCAGGCAGAGGACGTCACCGGCCCCTACGACGTGATCGTGCGGGCCCAGGCCGACACGGTCGATGAGCTCGGCCGCATGGTGGTCGCCAAGGTCCAGCAGGTGGACGGCATCACCCGAACCCTGACCTGTCCGGTCGTTCACCTGTAGCCCCCGTCTACGCTGGGCCGGTGACATCTTCCTGCCGCCGGTTCCTCCACCCCGTGCTCCTCGGTCCGTCCGCCGCCCTGGTGCTCCTGGCTGCGGCGGGCTGCACTTCCACGGGCTCCTCGGCATCGGTCACGGTGCCCAGGCCCTCCTCGGAAGCCGCAGCCTACTGCCGTGCGCTGCACAAGGAGCTGCCGAGTTCCGTCGCCGGTCTGGAGCGCAGTGACCCCGCGCCGCGTTCGGACCTGACCGCCGGGTGGGGGGACGGGGCGATCGTACTGCGCTGCGGTGTCGCGCGCCCCGCGAAGATGGACGACGCCCAGTCGAAGGCCGCCGACGCGAACGGCGTCAACTGGCTGCTGGAGCAACGGGAGGACGACGGGCCGCGCTTCACGACCACTCTGCGCAAGGCGTACGTCGAGGTCACGCTCTCGGAGGCGTACGCGCATGACGCGACCCCGCTGGCGGCCTTCGCACCGGCGGTCAAGAAGACGGTCCCCAGCAGCCTGTAGGGAGTGCGCTCCGGGCGGAGCGCACTCCCTGTGCTGTGCCGGCGGCGCTCAGCGCAGGCCGGTCGGCCGGTCCAGCGCCGCCTGGATGAGCCGGTCGACCAGCTCCTGGTAGCTGACGCCGCTCTCCTGCCACATGCGCGGGTACATGGAGATGGGGGTGAATCCCGGCAGGGTGTTGATCTCGTTGATGACGAAGCCGCCGTCCTCGGTGAGGAAGAAGTCGGCGCGCACCAGGCCCTCGCAGGACGTGGCCTCGAACGCCTCGACGGCGAGCCGCTGGACCTCGGCCGTCTCCTCGTCGGTGAGCGGGGCGGGCACGATCCCGGACGCCGCGTCGATGTACTTGGCCTCGAAGTCGTAGAAGTCGTGCGAGGTGACCGGCGGGATCTCGGCGGGCACGCTGGCGCGCGGGCCGTCCTCGAACTCCAGCACCCCGCACTCGATCTCGCGGCCCCGCAGCAGCGACTCCACGAGGAACTTGGGGTCGTGGCGGCGGGCCTCCTCGATCGCCTCGTCGAGGCCGGAGGCGTCCTCGACCTTGGTGATGCCGATGGACGAGCCGGCCCGGGCAGGCTTGATGAAGAGCGGCCAGCCGTGCTCGCCCGCGAAGTCCGTGATGCGCCCGCGGGCGCCCGCGGGGTCGTTGTCCCACTCGCGGGGACGCACGACCAGGTACGGCCCGACGGGGAGCCCGAAGGAGGTGAAGACGCGCTTCATGTACTCCTTGTCCTGGCCGACCGCCGAGGCGAGGACGCCTGCGCCGACGTACGGCACACCGGAGAGCTCCAGGAGGCCCTGGAGCGTGCCGTCCTCGCCGTAGGGACCGTGCAGGACGGGGAAGACGACGTCGACCTCGCCGAGCGCCTTGGGGACGCATCCGGGCTCGCTGTAGACCACTTCACGGCTGCCGGGATCGACGGAGAGCACCACGCCGCCCTCGTCGGACTCGGCCAGTTGTGCCACGTCGGGCATCTTCCGGTCCGTGATGGCCATGCGTTCGGGTTCGTCGGCGGTGAGCGCCCAGCGGCCGTCCGTCGTGATGCCGATCGGCAGGACGTCGTACTTCGTCCGGTCGATCGCGTTCAGGACCGCACCGGCCGTGACCACCGAAATGCCGTGTTCGGAGCTGCGGCCGCCGAACACGACGGCCACACGCGGCTTGCGGAGCTGCTGCTCCGTGCTCTGGGGGAGGTTCTCGCTGCTCATATCGCGATGAGCGTACCTTCTGGTAGGGGCCACGTCAGCGCGGCCGGGGCCGCCCGGGGGTGAACCCGCTCCGGGAGCGGCGCCCGGCCGCCGGTCGCCCGGCGGCCTCTCAGTGCCGCTCGGCCTTGGCGCTGCGGGACATCAGTTCCTTGAGCGCGACCATCGGCGGCTTGCCCTCGTGGACGATGCCCACGACCGTCTCGGTGAGGGGCATCTCGACACCGTGGCGACGGGCCAGGTCGAGCACGGATTCGCACGACTTGACGCCCTCGGCGGTCTGCTTGGTGACCGCGATGGTCTCCTGGAGCGTCATGCCGCGCCCGAGGTTGACCCCGAAGGTGTGGTTGCGCGAGAGCGGCGACGAACAGGTCGCCACCAGGTCGCCGAGGCCCGCGAGCCCGGAGAAGGTCAGCGGGTCGGCGCCCATGGCGACGCCCAGCCGGATGGTCTCGGCGAGGCCGCGTGTGATGAGCGAGCCCTTGGTGTTGTCGCCGAGTCCCATGCCGTCCGCGATGCCCACGGCCAGCCCGATGACGTTCTTGACGGCGCCCCCGAGCTCGCATCCGACCACGTCGGTGCTGGTGTACGGGCGGAAGTACGGGGTGTGGCAGGCGGCCTGGAGGCGGCGAGCGACGGACTCGTCCCGGCAGGCGACGACGGCGGCCGCGGGCCGGCGTTCGGCGATCTCCTTGGCGAGGTTGGGTCCGGTGATGACGGCGACGCGGTCGGCGGAGACGTGGGTGACGTCCTCGATGACCTCGCTCATCCGCTTCGCGGTGCCGAGTTCGACGCCCTTCATCAGCGAGACGAGGACCGTCCGCGGCTCCAGGTGCGGGGCCCAGTCGGCGAGGTTGGCGCGCAGCGTCTGGGACGGCACGACGAGCACGGCGAAGTCGGCACCGCGCAGCGCCTCGGCGGCGTCCGTGGTGGCCCGCACCGACGCGGGGAGTTCGATGCCCGGCAGGTACTCGGGGTTGGTACGGGTCGTGTTGACGGCCTCGGCGACATCGGCCCGGCGCCCCCAGAGGGTGACCTCACAGCCCGCGTCCGCGAGGACCATGGCGAAGGCCGTACCCCATGAGCCGGTTCCGAAGACGGCTGCCTTTACGGGGTGCGTCACTTGGGTCCCTCTCCTTCGGCCTTGCGCCGCTGTTCCGCGCGGGCCTTGCGGTGGTCGTAGAGCTCGGCGGGCGCCTTCTCGCCGCGCACCTGCGCCAGCTGCGCGGTGACCGCGACCATGATGGCCTCGGTCGCCTCGCGCAGCACGTCGGGCGTCGGTTCCTTGCCGTAGAACCGGGAGAGGTCGACGGGCGGCCCCGCCTGGACCTGGAGGGTCTTGCGGGGGAAGAGCCGCACCTTCTTCTCCGCGGCGTAGGGCGGCACCGCCAGGTTGGCGCCCCACTGCGCGACGGGGATGACCGGGGCCCTGGTCATCAACGCGACGCGGGCCGCGCCGGTCTTGGCGGCCATCGGCCACATCTCGGGGTCCCGGGTGAGCGTGCCCTCGGGGTAGAAGGCGACGCACTCGCCGCGCGCGATGGCGTCGACGGCGGCCCGGAAGGCGTCCAGCGCGTTCGTCGTCTCGCGGTACACGGGGATCTGGCCGGTGCCGCGCAGCATCATTCCGACGAAGGGGGTCTTGAAGAGCCCCGCCTTGGCGAGGAACCGCGGCACCCGGCCGGTGTTGTACTGGAAGTGCCCGTACGAAAGAGGGTCCAGGTACGAGTTGTGATTGACCGCGGTGATGAATCCGCCGTCGGCCGGAATGTGTTCCATTCCCCGCCAGTCGCGCTTGAACAGAATCACCAGCGGCGGTTTCGCGATGACCGCCGCCAGGCGGTACCAGAAGCCGATTCTGCGGCGGGACACTCGGACACCTTCCTCTAAGACCTGACTGTGGAGCTCACTGCTGGCTGACTACCGACGGTCAAGTCTCGCCCCAGGCCCCTGCTCTGTCGAGAACACCGTACGCCTCACCTCCGGGACCGACCCTCCGGGTTGTCGTACCGGCAGGCGAGAATAGGCGGCCATGCGCATCGAGGGGGAGACCGCCACGAACACCGACCCGACCGGCCCCTGGTCACTGGTTGTCCCGTTGAAGCCCCTGGCGCGGGCCAAGAGCAGGCTGGCGCCCGCTTCCGGCGCGCTGCTGCGGCCCAGGCTCGCCCTGGCCTTCGCCCGGGACACCGTGTCCGCCGCGCTTTCCTGCCCGGAGGTCGCCGATGTGGTGGTCGTCACGGACGACACGGCGGCCGCGGCGGCACTGGCGGCTCTCGGGGCCCGGATCGTGGCCGACACCCCGGGCGCCGGGCTCAACGCCGCACTCGCGCACGGTGAGCGCGCGGTGCGGTCGGCCCGGCCGCGGGCGGCCCTCGCCGCGCTCAACGCCGACCTGCCGGCGTTGCGTCCGGCGGAATTGTCCCGCGTACTCGAATTCTCCGCCGCTTTTCCCCGCGCATTTGTGACCGATGCCGCGGGAATCGGAACAACTTTTCTCTCCGCTGGGCCAGGAGTGGAATTGCGCCCCGCTTTCGGCGGTCCGTCCAGGGTCCGGCATCTCGCTTCGGGGGCTGCCGAGATCACACTGTCCGGGATCGATTCCGTGCGCCAGGACGTGGACACGGGCGAGGATCTGCGGGCCGCACTGGCCCTGGGCGTGGGCCCGTACACGGCGGGGCGCTGGGCCGCGGGGGTCAGGTCGGCGGACCGATAGGCTGCCGCCCATGCAGGCGACCTCGTACACGTACGACCCCGAGACCCGCACCGGCAGCGTGCTGCTCGACGACGGCACACCGGTGGACTTCGACGCCCCGGCCTTCGACGCCGGCGGCCTGCGGCTGCTGCGTCCGGGGCAACGGGTGCGGATCGAGGGCCGGGGCGAAGGCGCCGGGCTGCACATCACCCTGGTGACGCTGCAGACCTTCTGAGACAGGCCCGGACAGCCCGCGGGCCGGGCTCCCCGAGGGGAGCCCGGCCCGGCGCGTGTGAGAAGCCCTGTGGAGCCGGTTCTCACTTCTTGCGTGCAGTGGCCTTCTTGGCCGTGGTCTTGCGCGCGGTGGTCTTCTTCGCGGGCGCCTTCTTCGCCGTGGTCTTCTTGGCGGGCGCGGTCTTGCTCGCGACGGCCTTCTTGGCTGCCGTCGTCGTCTTCTTCGCCGCCGGGGTCGCCTTCTTCGCGGCCGCCGTGGTCTTCTTCGCCGCCGCGGAGGTCTTCTTCGCGGTGGTCTTCTTGGCCGCGGCGGTCGTCTTCGCCGCTGCCACGGTCTTCTTGGCGGTGGCCTTCTTCGCCACGGCCTTCTTGGCGGTCGCCTTCTTCGCGGCGGCCTTGGCCGTCGTACGGGTGGAAGAACCGCCCGAGAGGCTGCCCTTGGGGGCCTTCTTCACGGCCACGTCGTTCTTGGGGAGCTTCTTCGAGCCGCTCACCAGGTCCTTGAAGCCCTGTCCCGCACGGAAGCGGGGCACCGAGGTCTTCTTGACCCGTACGCGCTCACCCGTCTGCGGGTTGCGGGCGTAACGGGCGGGGCGGTCGACCTTCTCGAACGAGCCGAAGCCGGTGACCGAAACCCGGTCACCTGCGACAACCGCACGAACGATCGCGTCGAGCACCGCGTCGACGGCGTCCGCGGCCTGCTGACGGCCGCCGACCTTGTCGGCAATCGCTTCTACGAGCTGCGCCTTGTTCACGTCTTCCCCTTCGGAGACATCGCCCGAACGAAACTGTTCAGGCTTTTTCGCACGTTAGGCAGATATATACCGCAAATCAAACACGAAACGGGCTAATCACCCTAGTGCCGCAACGAAGTCGACCGCTGCGCAGTTCCGCAGAGTCAGTCACCTTCGGGGAATCGGCCCTCATCGAGGTCCTTCATCAACCGGTCCAGACGCCTTGCTGCATCTGGGAGATCGTGCTTTGCCGAGGCCGTGACGACCAGCAGCTTCCGGTTCAGCGCCATCCGTACGCCCTCCGGGACTTGCAGTGCACGCACTCGTGAGTGCGCTTCCTTCAATTGGTCGGCGACTTGGCCGTAAAGCTTGAGTTGGCTGTCGCGTTCCATGCACCGATTGTGCCATCTGGGGCGAGTTGTCGCCCGACGGGGGCTCAACAAGCGACTGCGCCCCCTACCAGAAGGCAGGGGGCGCAGTACTGGAAACGTGCTGCTCAGGCGTGAATTGTACGGGGCTTGTGGGCCGGCCTGGCCGCCTCGTAGGCCGCGATGTCCGCTTCGTTCTGCAGGGTGAGGCTGATGTCGTCCAGCCCGTTCAGCAGCCTCCAGCGGGCGTTCTCGTCGAGCTCGAAGTCGGCGGTGATGCCCTCGGCGAGGACCTGCCGCTTCTCCAGGTCGACGGTGACCTCGGCGGTCGGGTCGGCGTCGGTCAGGTCCCACAGGGCGTCGACGACCTGCTGGTCCAGGACCACGGTCAACAGACCGTTCTTCAGCGAGTTACCACGGAAGATGTCGGCGAACCGGGAGGAGATGACGGTCTTGAAGCCGTAGTTCTGGAGCGCCCAGACGGCGTGCTCGCGGGACGAGCCGGTGCCGAAGTCGGGGCCGGCCACCAGGACCGAGGCACCCTTGCGCTCCGGGCGGTTGAGGACGAAGTTCTCGTCCTTGCGCCAGGCCTCGAAGAGTCCGTCCTCGAAGCCGTCCCGGGTGACCTTCTTCAGCCAGTGGGCGGGGATGATCTGGTCGGTGTCGACGTTGCTGCGGCGCAGCGGGACGGCCCGGCCGGTGTGTGCGGTGAAAGCTTCCATGATTCTCAGACTCCGGCGGGCGTACGGGCGTCGGACAGGTCGGCCGGCGAGGCCAGATGGCCCAGCACGGCGGTCGCGGCGGCGACCTGCGGGGAGACCAGGTGCGTACGGCCGCCCTTGCCCTGCCGGCCCTCGAAGTTGCGGTTCGAGGTCGAGGCGGAGCGCTCGCCGGGGGCCAGCTGGTCGGGGTTCATACCGAGGCACATCGAGCAACCCGCGTGCCGCCATTCGGCGCCGGCGGCGGTGAAGACCTTGTCCAGGCCCTCCTCGACAGCCTGCAGGGCGACCCGGACGGAGCCCGGGACGACCAGCATGCGTACGCCGTCGGCGACTTTGCGGCCTTCCAGGAGCGCGGCCGCGTTCCGCAGGTCCTCGATGCGGCCGTTGGTGCAGGAGCCTACGAAGACGGTGTCGACCTTGATCTCGCGCAGCGGCTGGCCGGCGGTCAACCCCATGTACTCCAGGGCCTTTTCGGCGGCGTTGCGCTCCGAGGCGTCCTCGTACGAAGCAGGATCGGGGACGTTGGCCGACAGCGGCGCGCCCTGGCCGGGGTTGGTGCCCCAGGTGACGAACGGCGCCAGCTCGGCGGCCTCGATGACCACCTCGGCGTCGAAGACCGCGTCGTCGTCCGTGCGCAGCGTCTTCCAGTACGCGACGGCCGCGTCCCAGTCCTCGCCCTGCGGGGCGTGGTCCCGGCCCTGCAGGTAGTCGAAGGTGGTCTTGTCGGGGGCGATCATGCCCGCCCGCGCACCGGCCTCGATCGACATGTTGCAGATGGTCATCCGGGCCTCCATCGAGAGCTTCTCGATGGCGGAGCCGCGGTATTCGAGGATGTAGCCCTGGCCGCCGCCGGTGCCGATCCGCGCGATGATCGCGAGGATCAGGTCCTTGGCCGTGACGCTGTCGGGCAGTTCGCCGTCGACGGTGATGGCCATCGTCTTCGGGCGGGCCAGCGGCAGCGTCTGGGTGGCCAGCACGTGCTCGACCTGGCTGGTGCCGATACCGAACGCCAGCGCGCCGAACGCGCCGTGCGTGGAGGTGTGGGAATCCCCACAGACGACCGTGGTGCCGGGCTGGGTCAGTCCCAGCTGCGGGCCGACCACGTGCACGACGCCCTGCTCGACGTCGCCCAGCGGGTGCAGCCGGACGCCGAACTCCGCGCAGTTCTTGCGCAGGGTCTCCAGCTGTGCGCGGGAGACCGGGTCGGCGATCGGCTTGTCGATGTCGAGGGTCGGGGTGTTGTGGTCCTCGGTGGCGATGGTGAGGTCGAGACGCCGCACCGGGCGTCCCGCCTGCCGCAGACCGTCGAAGGCCTGCGGGCTGGTCACCTCGTGCAGCAGGTGCAGATCGATGTACAGGAGGTCGGGCTCACCTTCGGCGCGCCGGACGACATGGTCGTCCCAAACCTTCTCCGCGAGTGTCCTACCCATCGCTTTCCCTCCGACCGGCGTCGTCGCCGGCCCAACTAGAGATTCGGTGCGCCCCCGTCCGGACCCCCGTGCGGGGCGGTGGCTACGGGCCGTTGTGGGGCCGCCCGTACAGGTTCGCAACTTCGCCGGAAAATTGAACTTGCGTTTCACAGAGTGAGACGCGAGTATCGTCGTATGGACAACTCTAGCGGCGTCGGCGTTCTCGACAAGGCAGCTCTGGTATTGAGCGCCCTGGAGTCCGGGCCGGCCACCCTCGCCGGGCTGGTCGCGGCGACCGGGCTCGCACGACCCACGGCTCACCGACTGGCCGTGGCACTGGAACACCACCGCATGGTGGCAAGGGACATGCAGGGCCGCTTCATTCTCGGCCCCCGCCTCTCCGAGCTCGCCGCGGCGGCGGGCGAGGACCGGCTGCTCGCCACGGCGGGACCGGTGCTCACCCATCTCCGCGACATCACCGGCGAGAGCGCCCAGCTCTATCGCCGGCAGGGCGACATGCGCATCTGCGTGGCGGCGGCGGAGCGGCTGTCCGGTCTGCGGGACACCGTGCCGGTCGGCTCCACGCTCACCATGAAGGCGGGGTCCTCCGCCCAGATCCTGATGGCCTGGGAGGAGCCCGAGCGCCTCCACCGCGGCCTCCAGGGCGCCCGGTTCACCGCGACGGCGCTCTCCGGCGTACGGCGCCGGGGCTGGGCCCAGTCGATCGGCGAGCGCGAACCGGGCGTCGCCTCGGTCTCCGCTCCCGTGCGCGGCCCTTCGAACCGGGTGGTCGCGGCGGTCTCGGTCTCCGGACCGATCGAGCGGCTGACCCGTCACCCGGGCCGGATGCACGCCCAGGCCGTCATCGACTCGGCGGCCCGGCTGAGTGAGGCGCTCCGCCGCACCGGCTGAACCGACCGCCCTCCCCCTTCACCCGAGGCCGCCCCAGTGTCGTGGCGGCCCCCTCCCAGATCTCGCGCCACAGCCCCTCGCGCGGCCGGGACTTCTCCATGGATTCACCGCCACCCCTTGCAGGGGCCGGCGCGTCCGGGCCGAACGGGCCCGCGTACATAAGCAGAAGACCCCTCACCGGAGTGAAGGGCCTTCATCTGTCGTGCTCTTGTACCCCCGACCGGATTTGAACCGGCGCTACTGCCGTGAGAGGGCAGCGTGCTAGGCCGCTACACAACGGGGGCTTGGATACTGCGACTTGCTTGTCTTGCGCTGGGCTACCAGGACTCGAACCTAGAATGACGGTACCAGAAACCGTAGTGTTGCCAATTACACCATAGCCCATGGTGTTACAAGTACCCCCGACCGGATTCGAACCGGCGCTACTGCCGTGAGAGGGCAGCGTGCTAGGCCGCTACACAACGGGGGCCCTAGCGATCCTGCATCAAGAACGTGGGTGCGACCCAGATGTTCTCGCGGGAAGGATCTGTACCCCCGACCGGATTCGAACCGGCGCTACTGCCGTGAGAGGGCAGCGTGCTAGGCCGCTACACAACGGGGGCTTGTTCCTGCAACTTGCTTGTCTTGCTGTCTTGCGCTGGGCTACCAGGACTCGAACCTAGAATGACGGTACCAGAAACCGTAGTGTTGCCAATTACACCATAGCCCACTGAAACGCAACCCCTAGGGGGCGTTGTTTCTGTCTACGCTTCCCGTCCGGATCTTTCGTCCCGCTCGGGCGGCGCAGAAAGAACATTACCCGAAGGTGTCCGGCGCTCCAAAACGGGTATGTGCCGCAAGCAGGCCGGGAAGCTGGTCGAGGCCCGTGATCCTGACGAGTTCGGGCCGCCCGCCCCGGCCGTTCCGGTCCAGCCAGACGCCCCCGAGGCCGGCGGCCACCGCCCCGCGGGCGTCGATGTCGGGCTCGTCCCCCACGTAGACGACTTCCTCCGGCGGCAGTGCCAGCGCCTCGCAGGCGGCGAGGAAGGCTCCGGGGGCGGGCTTGGAGACGCCCAGCTCCGCGGCACACAGCACGGACTCGAATCGGTCCCGCACACCGAGCACGGTCAGCTTGTGGTGCTGCTGTTCCAGGGCGGAGTTCGACAGCACGGCGTGCCGGTACGCCCCGGCCAGCGCGTCGAGTGCGGGCACGGTGTCCGGGAACAGCGCCCAGGCGGCCTCGTAGTGGGCGATGTGACGGTCGAACCAGGCATCGGCCGCGGCATCGTCCAGCGGGCGTGCGAGAAAGTCCCTGGCCCGGTCGCGGCGCTGGCCCTGCCAGTCGGTCTCCCCGTCGGAGAACCGCTGCCAGTGGAGCCGGGTGAGCCGCCCCCAGGTGTCGAGGGCCTCGTCGGCCGTGGCGTAGCGCTCCGGCAGCCCCTCGGCCGCGAGGTGCCGGGACATGCCGGTGGCGGCGGCCGTCGTGTAGTCGAAGAGGGTGTCGTCCACGTCCCAGAGGACGGCTCTGATCGGCATGCTCCGACTCTACGCGCGCACCGGGACGCAACGACGGGCCCGGCGGCCGCTGTGCGCGGTTGCCGGGCCCGTCCGTGTCCTGTCCCTCGTTACGCGGCCAGCTTCGCCAGCGCCGCGTCGATGCGGGCGATCGTGCGCTCGCGGCCCAGGATCTCCAGGGACTCGAAGAGCGGCAGGCCGATCGTGCGGCCGGTGACGGCGACGCGGACCGGGGCCTGCGCCTTGCCGAGCTTCAGGCCGTGCTGCTCACCGGCGGCGAGGACGGCGGCCTTCAGTGCCTCCGCGTTCCACTCGGCGGCGATCAGCTCGGCGCGGGCGGTCACGAGAAGGGCGTCGGAGCCCTCCTTCATGGCCTTGGCCCAGGACGCCTCGTCGGTCGCCGGCTCGTCGAGGAAGAGGAAGTCGACGTTGGCCGTGATCTCGGAGAGCACCGTGACCCGGGTCTGGGCGTGCGGGGCGATCTCCGCGAACACCTCCGCGTCGAAGGCCTCCGGGGCCCAGGGGGCGAACGGGGCCGTGAGCCAGGGGCCACAGGCCTCGGTGAAGGTCTTCACGTCGAGCCGCCGGATGTGCTCGGCGTTGACGTGCTCGCACTTCTTGAGGTCGAAGCGGGCCGGGTTGGCGTTGACGTCCTTGATGTCGAACGCCGCGACCATCTCGTCGATGTCGAAGATGTCCCGGTCCTCGGCGATCGACCAGCCGAGCAGCGAGAGGTAGTTGAGCAGCCCCTCGCGCAGGAAGCCGCGCTCGCGGTAGAGGTTGAGCGAGGACTGCGGGTCGCGCTTGGAGAGCTTCTTGTTGCCCTCGCCCATGACGTACGGCAGGTGGCCGAACTCCGGGGTCTGCTTGGCGATGCCCAGCTCGATGAGCGCCGCGTACAGGGCGATCTGGCGCGGGGTGGAGGAGAGCAGGTCCTCGCCGCGCAGGACGTGCGTGATGTCCATCAGCGCGTCGTCGACCGGGTTGACGAGCGTGTAGAGCGGGGCTCCGTTGGCGCGGACGATGCCGTAGTCCGGCACGTTCTCCGGCTGGACGGTGATGTCGCCGCGGACCAGGTCGGTGAAGGTGAGGGCCTCGTCGGGCATCCGGAACCGGACGATGGACGCGCGGCCCTCGGCCTCGTACGCGGCCTTCTGCTCGGCGCTCAGGTCGCGGCAGTGGCCGTCGTAGCCGGACGGCTTGCCGGCGGCGCGGGCGGCGTCGCGGCGGGCGTCGAGCTCCTCGGTGGTGCAGTAGCAGTGGTACGCGTGGCCGGCGGCGAGGAGCTTCTCGGCGACGTCCGCGTAGATGTCCATGCGCTGCGACTGGCGGTACGGGGCGTGCGGGCCGCCGACCTCGGGGCCCTCGTCCCAGTCGAGGCCGAGCCAGCGCATCGCGTCGAGGAGCTGGTCGTACGACTCCTCGGAGTCGCGCGCCGCGTCGGTGTCCTCGATGCGGAAGACCAGGGTGCCCTGGTGGTGCCGGGCGAAGGCCCAGTTGAAGAGAGCCGTCCGGACCAGGCCCACGTGGGGGTTGCCGGTCGGGGAGGGACAGAAACGTACGCGGACAGGTCCGTTAACCACGCTTGATCACCTTGTTGGTGAGAGTGCCGATGCCTTCGATGGTGACGGCGACCTCGTCGCCGACATGGAGGGGTCCGACCCCTGCGGGAGTCCCGGTGAGAATCACATCGCCCGGGAGCAGCGTCATGGCTTCCGTGATGTGGACGACCAGGTCCTCGATGCTCCGGATCATTTCGCTCGTCCGGCCGAGCTGGCGTTGCTCGCCGTTGACCGTGGCCTGGATGGCGAGATCGCTGGGGTCGAGGTCGGTCTCCACCCAGGGACCCAGCGGGCAGGAGGTGTCGAAGCCCTTCGCCCGGGCCCACTGCTTCTCGCGCTTCTGGGCGTCACGGGCGGTCACGTCGTTCGCGCAGGTGTAGCCGAAGATGACGTCCTTGACCCGCTCCCGCGGTACTTCGCGGCACATCCGGCCGATGACCACGGCCAGCTCGGCCTCGTGGTGCACCTCTTCGGAGAAGGAGGGGTACTCGATGGCGTCGCCGGTGCCGATCACCGAGGTGGTGGGCTTGAAGAAGGCGACGGGGACGTCGGGGACCTCGTTGCCGAGCTCCGCGGCGTGCTCCGCGTAGTTGCGGCCGATGGCCACGACCTTGTTGGGGAGCACGGGCGGCAGCAGCCGGACCTTGCTCAGCGGGACCTTGGTCCCGGAGAGCTCGAAGTCGGTGTACGGGATGCCCTTGATGATGTCGAGGACGAGACCGTCGGGACCGTCGCCCTCGACGGCGCCGAAGGCGACATTGCCGTCGATGGAGAACCTGGCGATGCGCACGGGAAGCTGTCGCCCCTCACTTGCTGGGTAGCTGCTGAAGACTGAAGCTCCAGGCTATCGCCTCGCCCGGCGGCACCGGCGCGGGTGAGGGGCGTGCTGCGCGGTGTTACTCCGCGGCGGCCGTGGTGGCCGCGGGGGCGGTCATCAGGATCGTGCGGCGCGGGTTGGCCGTCTGCGTGGGCAGGTCGAGGGCGTGCTCCGGCTGCTCCGGCGTCTGCAGCGCTTCGGCGTCCTTGAGGTGCGCCAGCGTGGTGCGCCGGGGGTTGGCAATGTTGCGGAACATCATCGTCGTCTTCATCTGCCGTACGGATCCTGTCGCTGAGGGAGCCACCCGCGGGGGCGCCGGTTGTCGGTTTTGCCATCCCTGTAAAGCGCCAGGCTAAACATCCGATTCCCTCCGGAGGCCCGGATGAGACGGCGATCATCCTGTGAGTTTGCTCACGAAGCAGCCGACAATTACGCCAATTCGGGCGGCCGGTACGGCCGAAGGAAACGGACATTGCACCACTGAATGAATCATTCCGCTCCTGATCATGTCGACTGGGACACCCGCGACCCTCACCTGCTTCACCCGCAATGGTCCGTTATGTCACTGATCGGCCTCCACGACTTGTTACCCCCTCATCACAACGTGTCACCCAGGTCACAGCCCGGTACCTGGCCCTTGTTGGAGATCCGTCACTGTGCTGGAATTCCACGCACCGCCGCGGTTTCAAGCCGGCGCGCAGGGGCGCAACGCAGCGCCGAGTGGCGGCGGGAAGGGGAAGAGCGCCGGTCACTCACGACCACCATGGGGCGGTACAACGCCCCACGACGCCGACACCGTTCCTTCCGTTCATGACGGAAGAACGCCTGGTCCAGAGGTTGCGACGCTAGTGCAGGGACGTTTCAAGAGGGATGGCAGCGCTGCGGCGGAACAGGAGCCGCGCGGCGGGACCGACCGCGGTTCCTCGCCCCAGCACGCCCAGAACCCCGGACCGGCCGCGGCCGGCGACACCAACGACCGCGCCCAGCGCTCCGGCGGGGCGGCGGGCGCCGGATCCGATCCGGTCTCCGCGCTCAAGCCGCGGGGCCCGGTCAACACGGGATCACGAGTAGCTCTTCGCAACTGGCGCATCAGTACGCGTCTGGTTTCCCTGCTCGCCCTCCCCGTGGTCGCCGCGACCACGCTGGGTGGTCTCCGAATCAACGACTCCATGAACGACATCCAGCAGCTGGAGCACATGCAGCTGCTGACGAAGATGACGAAGCAGGCGACCTCGCTGGCCCAGGCGCTCCAGGAGGAGCGCGACCGGTCGGCGGGACCGCTGTCCAACGGGGTGCCCGCGGACGACTTCAAGGTCACGGAGCCGCGGAAGAAGACCGACCGGGCGAAGAAGTCGTTCCTCGCCGCGACGAGCGACCTCGGCGACACCACCGGTGACGAGGCCCTGGAGAGCATCCACTCCAGCGTCCAGCAGATCGCCTCGCAGCTCGGCTCCATCCGCGACATCCGCAAGCAGGCGTACGCCAAGAACAGTCCGAGTCTCCAGACCGTCGACGCCTACAGCCAGCTGATCACCTCGCTGCTGAGCCTCTCGCAGGACATGGCGCAGGCGACCAGCAGCCCCGAGATGATCAAGCGGACCCGCGCCCTGGCGGCCTTCTCCTCCGCCAAGGAGTACGCGTCGGTCCAGCGCGCGATCATCGCCGCGGCGCTGCCGGGCGGCAACGACAAGGAACCGCACCTCGACCGCAACGACCAGCAGTTCGGTCTGGCCGCCCAGCGCAAGGAGGACGCGGCCCGCCGCTCCTTCGAGGCCATCTACACGACCACGGGCAAGAGCGCCGACGAGCTGACCTCCACGCTCGACGAGGGCCAGCCCGAGATCAAGGCCGCCGACACCTACGCCAAGAAGGTGCTCGACAACGCGAACGGCATGAGCGGCCCGGGCGTGCGCCGTTCGTACATGGACTGGTACGACCAGGACTCCACCAAGATCCAGGCCATGAAGCAGATCGAGGAGACGCTCCTCAGCGACATGGAGGGCAAGGCGCGCGAGCTGCGCGACGAGTCCCAGCGCGAAGCGATCATCTCCGGTGCGCTCATCCTGCTCGTGCTCGGTGTCTCGCTGGTCGGCGCCTTCGTCGTCGCCCGGTCCATGATCCGCTCGCTGCGCCGGCTGCAGGACACCGCGACGCGCGTCGCCCAGGACCGGCTGCCCGAGCTCGTCAAGCAGCTCTCCGAGGCCGACCCGCAGGACGTCGACACCTCGGTCGAGTCGGTCGGTGTGCACTCCCGGGACGAGATCGGCAAGGTGGCCGCGGCCTTCGACGACGTGCACCGCGAGGCCGTCCGCCTCGCCGCCGAGCAGGCCCTCCTCCGGGGCAACGTCAACGCGATGTTCACCAACCTCTCGCGCCGTTCGCAGGGCCTCATCCAGCGTCAGCTCTCGCTCATCTCCGAGCTGGAGTCGCGCGAGGCCGACCCGGACCAGCTGTCCTCCCTCTTCAAGCTCGACCACCTCGCGACCCGTATGCGCCGTAACGGCGAGAACCTCCTCGTCCTCGCGGGCGAGGAGCCGGGCCGCCGGTGGACCCGCCCCGTGCCGCTGGTCGACGTGCTCCGTGCCGCCGCCTCCGAGGTGGAGCAGTACGAGCGCATCGAACTGGCCGCGGTGCCCGCCACCGAGGTCGCCGGCCGGGTCGTCAACGACCTCGTGCACCTCCTCGCCGAGCTGCTGGAGAACGCCACGTCGTTCTCCTCGCCGCAGACGAAGGTCCGCGTCACCGGTCACGCGCTGCCCGACGGCCGGGTGCTCGTCGAGATCCACGACACGGGTATCGGCCTCTCCCCCGAAGACCTCGCGGCGATCAACGAGCGGCTCGCCTCGCCGCCCACCGTGGACGTCTCGGTCTCCCGCCGCATGGGTCTGTTCGTGGTCGGCCGTCTGTCGCTGCGTCACGGCATCCGCATCCAGCTGCGGCCCTCCGACTCCGGTGGTACGACCGCGCTGGTCATGCTTCCGGTGGACGTCGCGCACGGCAACAAGCAGCCGGCCCCGAAGCAGGCCCCGGGCCAGCAGTCCGCCCCCGGCGGGCTTCTCGCCGGCGGCAACGCGCCCCGTAGCGGCCTCGACAGCGCTCCGTCGGCCCCCGGCGGGCGGCTGCCCGCCGGTCCCGGTGCCACGCGTGGCCAGGTCGGCGCGGGCTCCGGTCCGCGCGCGGCCCTGCCGGCCCGCGACGGCGGCCCGGGCCGTCCCCAGAACCAGCAGGGTCAGCCGGGCCAGCCCGGTCAGCCCGGCCAGCCCGGAAACCAGCAGAACTCCGGCTTCCAGAGCGCCGGGTTCCCGGGCACCGGCCCGCAGGGCCGGCAGCCGGACGCCTCGCGCCAGGAGCTGCCGCGTCAGGGCGGCGGGCTCTCCGGTGCCTTCGGTGGCGGTGCCCGCCTCGGCGCCCGCGGCCAGGGCGACGGCGCCGGCCGTACCGACTCGGGCCAGCCCAGTCTGTTCGACCAGAAGCGTCCGGAGCAGAACGGTCCCGGACGCCAGGCCCCGCAGCCCCAGCAGGCCCGGCAGAACCAGGGCGGCTTCCAGCAGCCCGGGGGGCCCGGCCAGAACGACCGTCAGCTGCCTCCGGTCGGCGGTCCGCGTGCGGAGCTGCCGGGTGGCAACCCCCAGCCGCAGCGTCCTCAGACCACCAGCTGGGGCAGCAACGAGGAGCCGTCCGCACCGCGGCGCTCCCCGCTCGACGCGCCCCGCAGTCACGAGGAGCCCGACTCCACCGGCCAGTTCCAGCGGCCGCTGAACCCGCCGCCGCTCAGCCCGCGTCCGCCGATGGACAGCCGCCAGGGCCCCGGCGCGACCGCCGAGTTCGCCCGGCCCGACTTCTCGGCACCGGCTCCGCAGCAGCGGCCCGCGCCGCAGATGCCGGACCCGGCGGGCACCGCGCAGTTCGCCCGTCCGGACTTCGGCCAGCCGCCCGTCCAGGGACAGGCCCCGGGCCAGCAGCCCGCTCCGCGTCAGCGTGACCGGGACAACGGGGACTTCGGTGCCCCGCGTCCGCCGGTCGCGCCGGCTCCGGGTGGGGAGTACCGCCCGGTCCTGCCGCAGCAGTCGCAGCCCGAGGCACTGCCGCCCGCCGGTCCCGGCGACGGCCGTACCCCGCTGTACGACACGCTGGAGACGAACTGGTTCCACGGTCCGCAGCAGGGCGGCCAGCAGCCGCCCGCCGCGCCGCAGGCGCCCGGGTTCCCCCAGCAGCAGCCCGCCGAGGAGCGTCCCGCTCCCGCCGCACCGCGCCGCGGTGCCGGCGATGCCAACGGCGCCACAAGCTCCTGGCGCGCCTCGCCGAACGACGAACTCGTCCGGCAGGCGGAGCGGGTGAAGAAGCCCGCGGCAGGCGGAATTACCACGTCCGGTCTGCCCCGCCGGGTCCCGCGTGCCAATCTGGTGCCGGGTACCGCCCAGCAGCAGAACCATCAGTCCGGTCCCCAGGTGTCGCGTGCGCCCGATGATGTGCGCGGGCGGCTGACCAATCTCCGCCGGGGCATCCAGCAGGGACGTCAGGCCAACAACGGCCCGTCGACCGGCAGTTTCCCACTCGGCCCCACTCACCAGCAGGAGCGTTAGTTGAGCCCGATGAGTCAGGCCGCGCAGAATCTGAACTGGTTGATCACCAACTTCGTGGACAACACCCCAGGGGTGTCGCACACGGTGGTGGTCTCCGCAGACGGCCTGCTGCTGGCGATGTCCGAAGGATTCCCCCGCGACCGTGCGGACCAGCTGGCGGCTGTCGCCTCCGGTCTGACCTCGCTGACCGCGGGTGCCTCCCGGATCTTCGAGGGCGGCGCCGTCAGCCAGACCGTGGTGGAGATGGAACGCGGGTTCCTCTTCCTGATGTCCATCTCGGACGGTTCCTCACTGGCCGTGCTGGCACATCCGGACGCCGACATCGGTCTGGTCGGCTACGAAATGGCTCTGCTGGTGGACCGGGCGGGAACTGTTCTGACCCCGGACCTCCGCGCCGAGCTCCAGGGCAGCCTGCTCCACTAGGCGGCCGTGAACCGGTGACACAGACGATTAGCCCAGGAACCGCACTCATCACTCGCCCGTCCGGCCGCTTACAGCCCCCCACCGGCCCCTTCAGACGGCAAGCCGACACCCTGCTGTCACGCCCGGAGGATTCATGACCCCGCCCCCCGCCTCACCCGATCCGTACGGCGCGTTGAACCACGCGTCGTACGAAGGTGAAGGCGACCAGCCGCTGGTCCGCCCGTACGCCATGACCGGCGGACGGACCCGACCGCGCTACCAGCTAGCGATAGAGGCGCTGGTCAGCACCACGGCCGACCCGGCGCACCTGGGGACGCTGCTCCCCGAGCACCAGCGGATCTGCCACCTGTGCCGTGAGGTCAAGTCGGTGGCCGAGGTGTCGGCCCTGCTGTCGATGCCGCTCGGTGTGGCCCGGATCCTCGTGGCCGACCTGGCGGAAGCCGGCATGGTGGCCATCCACCAGCCGGGCAACGGAGAGGCCGGCGGCGCGCCGGATGTGACACTGCTCGAAAGGGTGCTCAGTGGACTTCGCAAGCTCTAGTGGCGGTGCAGCCCGGGCCACCACCTCGGCGAAGATCGTGGTGGCGGGCGGATTCGGCGTGGGCAAGACCACGTTTGTCGGTGCCGTTTCGGAGATCAATCCGCTGCGCACCGAAGCCGTGATGACGTCCGCGTCCGCGGGCATCGACGACCTCACGCACACCGGTGGCAAGACCACCACGACGGTGGCCATGGACTTCGGCCGCATCACCCTGGACCAGGACCTGATCCTGTACCTCTTCGGTACACCCGGACAGGACCGCTTCTGGTTCATGTGGGACGACCTCGTACGCGGCGCCATCGGCGCCGTCGTCCTCGTCGACACCCGCCGCCTCGCCGACTGCTTCCCCGCCGTCGACTACTTCGAGAACAGCGGCCTCCCCTTCGTCATCGCCCTCAACGGCTTCGACGGACACCAGCCCTACACCCCCGACGAGGTCCGCGAAGCCCTCCAGATCGGACCCGACACCCCGATCATCACGACCGACGCACGGCACCGCGGTGACGCCAAGAGCGGTCTGATCACGCTGGTGGAGCACGCGCTGATGGCGCGACTCAAGTAGGCACAAGTCGGTATTGCCGTACGACAATTACGGTAGTCGCACGGGGGTGGACTGTGTCCTTTGACACGATCCACCCCTGTGTTCATAACGTTTCGAAAGAGAATTACCCCACAGTCAATACCCGATGCACACGATCGGTATCACTGTGCTCACATGAGCCCCGCCTTTTGGCGGGGCTCGTTCTTTATGCCCGTTTTATCTGCGGTCTCGACCACTCGGAATCGCACATTCCGACTGTTTGGAACGCGACCGGTAGGCGTGCTGCAATTCGATGAAACTCCCGAGTAGTACGGCCCTGAACGAAACACGGCACAACGTAGGTGCCGACGCCGAGAGGTTGTTGGTCGAGTGAGGCGTAACAACGAGGGCGCAACGGCGCAGGCGGAGCGGGGCAACTTCACCCCTCCGTCCCACACCGTGACGCCGTCCGCCGATGTGTCAGAAGGGATACCGGCCGGTGGCAGCACCAGCCGTCTCTCCCCGCGCAACTGGCGGGTGCCCACCCGGCTGAACGCGATCCTCCTGATCCCGGTGCTGGTCGGCCTGATCATGGGCGGCTTCCAGGTGAAGGGCTCGCTCGACACCTGGCAGGAGGCCCAGGACGCCGAGAAGACCGCGCTGATCGTGCGCGCGTCGTCCGAGTACGGGCAGGCGCTGCTCAACGAGCGTGACCTCACCGCTCAGCCGCTGCTGTCCAACCAGCGCGACGCCGAGAGCGTCACCCAGGCCCGGGCCACCACCGACGCGGCCGCGAAGAAGTTCGACACGGCCGTCCAGGACATGCCCGGGAAGCAGGGCCTGGAGCGCCGTCTCAAGCTGTTCAAGCTGGAGGAGCCCAAGCTCCCGGAGCTGCGCAAGGTCGCGTACACCGCCGCCATGGACCCGGTGAAGACCGAAGAGGGTTACACCCAGGTCCAGCACTCGCTCATGGAGTTCTGCAACGAGCTCGGCCTCGGCACCGGGAACATCACCAGCTACGGCCGTACCGTGTACGCGATCGAGCTGGCCAAGGCTGCAGAATCGCTTCAGCGCTCCATCGGAACGCACCTTCTGGTGCGTCCCAGCCAGGAGAGCGGCAAGTTCAACGACCAGGTCAAGGCCTTCGGCTCGTACAACTACCTGGAGCAGATCGCCCTCGGTGAGTTCGTCTCCGGTGGTACGGAGGCCGACGCCGCCCGGCTGAAGACGGTCATGGCCGGCAAGGCCGCCGAGGGCGCCGCCACGCTCAAGTCCGCCAAGGAGAAGGCCGACGCGGCCGGCGTGCCGTTCGTGACGCCGCCGACCATCGACGGCTCGGTCTACGACGGCATGGCCCAGGAGATCGGCCTGGGCAAGGACCCCAAGCAGCTCAAGGCGAAGGGGATCACCCCCGAGACCTGGATGGCGGCCGCCACGGCGAAGTTCGACGGATACACCACGGTCGAGGACGAGCTCGTCGACAAGGCCGTGACCGAGGCCGCCGACATCTCGTCCAGCGCCCGGACCGACGCCATCGTCAACGCCGCGATCGTGATCGTCGCCCTGCTGGCCGCCTTCCTCCTGGCCGGGCTCATGGCCCGCCAGATGAGCCGCTCGATGCGGCAGCTGCGCACGGCCGCCTTCTCGATCGCCGAGCAGCGGCTGCCCTCGCTCGTCGACCAGCTCTCCCGGACCGATCCGGGCCGGGTGGACACCCGCGTCCAGCCGATCCCGATCACCAGCCAGGACGAGATCGGCGAGGTCGCCCGCGCCTTCGACCAGGTGCACCGCGAGGCGGTCCGCCTCGCGGCCGAGCAGGCCATGCTGCGGGGCAACGTCAACGCGATCTTCACCAACCTCTCGCGCCGCAACCAGTCGCTCATCGAGGGCCAGCTGACCCTCATCACCGACCTGGAGAACAACGAGGCCGACCCGGACCAGCTGGAGAGCCTGTTCCGGCTGGACCACCTCGCGACCCGTATGCGCCGCAACGGCGAGAACCTCCTGGTCCTCGCCGGCGAGGAGCCCGGCCGCCGCTGGAACCAGCCGGTCCCGCTGGTGGACGTCCTGCGGGCCGCCTCCTCCGAGGTGGAGTCCTACGAGCGCATCGAGCTCTCCGGCGTGCCGGAGACCGAGATCCACGGCCAGTCCGTCACCGACCTCGTGCACCTGCTGGCCGAGCTGCTGGAGAACGCCACCACGTTCTCCTCGCCGCAGACCAAGGTGCGGGTCACCGCGACCCGGCTGCCCGACAGCCGCGTGATGATCGAGATCCACGACAAGGGCATCGGCCTCACCGCCGAGGACTTCGCCGACATCAACCACAAGCTGGCCAACCCGCCGACGGTGGACGCCGCGGTCTCCCAGCGCATGGGCCTGTTCGTGGTCGGCCGCCTCGCCGACCGGCACGGCATCCGGGTCCAGCTGCGCCCCTCGGGCGAGCAGGCCGGTACCACCTCGCTGGTCATGCTGCCGGACGCGATCACCCACGGCGGCGGCGGCGACGGCGCCCCCGCACAGGACGACTTCACGGTCTCCTCGATCATTCCGCAGCAGCAGGCCTTCGACGCGCCGCAGCTGCAGCCGCAGCTGCGCACGGCGGCGGAGCTCGGCTTCGACGATTCGCGCTACGAGGAGCCCTCCGCGGACTCCGCGCAGCTCGACCCGGTGGGCCGCTCGCTCATGCGCGAGGAGCGCCGTGCGGCGCTGGAGGCGCAGACCGGCGACGAGCACCCGCCGTTCCCGCAGCAGCAGGAACAGCAGCAGCCTCAGCAGCCGTACTCCGAGGCCGCGTACGGCGAGGCGCCCTACGCCGCGGCCCCGTACGCCCAGGAGCCGCAGGCGGGCGGACAGCAGGAGCAGCAGCAGTACGAACAGCAGTCGTACGAAGGCGCCTACGACCCGTACCGGGGTGACAACGGCTTTGCCGAGCAGTCCGGTTACGGCGCCCAGGGCGGCTACCAGGAGACGGCCTACCCGGCTCCGCAGGCGCCGCAGCCCTCCTACGGCGAGCAGTACACCGCGCAGCCCCAGCAGGAGGAGTGGGCTGATCAGGGCACGTACCAGGGTGCGTACGGGCCGGTGGCGCAGGCCGAGGCGGAATCTGCGTCGAGCGCTCCCGCGTCCTCGCCCGACCGCGTAGGCTTCGACCCTTCGGGCCCCGTCCCGAACTCCGGCCACGAGCTGACCAATGCCGGCCTGCCGCGCCGCGGCGGCCAGCAGCACTGGCAGCCCACCGGCCGGGGCAACGGCCAGCCGGCCGCCGGGCAGCAGCCGCAGCAGCAGGAGCACGAGGAACTGCCGCAGCAGCCGTCGCCCGCGCAGACGGACGGAGCCGGTACCGAGGACTGGCGCTCGGCGAACGACGAGCGCTGGGAGCGGGCCGAGAAGCTCAAGGAGCCGAAGGCGGGCGGGATCACCCCGTCCGGTCTTCCCCGGCGCGTGCCCAAGGCCAATCTGGTCGAGGGAACGGCCGAACAGACTCAGCAGGGCGGCCCCCAGGTCTCCCGCGCCCCGGAGGACGTGCGGGGCAGGTTGAGCAACCTGCGCCGTGGCGTGCTGCGGGGACGTAACGCGGGTTCGGACACCAGTAATACCTACAACCAGGAGCGTTAGTGTGAGCCCGATGAGCCAGGCGGCGCAGAATCTGAACTGGTTGATCACCAACTTCGTGGACAACACCCCAGGGGTGTCGCACACGGTGGTGGTCTCCGCAGACGGACTCCTGCTGGCGATGTCCGAAGGATTCCCCCGCGACCGTGCGGACCAGCTGGCGGCTGTCGCCTCCGGTCTGACCTCGCTGACCGCGGGTGCCTCCCGGATCTTCGAGGGCGGCGCGGTCAATCAGACAGTTGTGGAGATGGAGCGAGGGTTCCTCTTCATCATGTCCGTTTCCGATGGATCTTCGTTGGCCGTTCTTGCACACCCGGACGCCGATATCGGTCTGGTTGGGTACGAAATGGCCCTTCTGGTCGACCGTGCCGGCAGCGTCCTCACCCCGGACCTCCGTGCCGAGCTTCAGGGAAGTCTTCTTAACTAGTAGACAGACAGTGCGTTTCGCGTCACCGCGCCATAGGGTGCGGTGGCGCGGACCCACTGGGATCGGGACCGGCAGGCGGAGGAGGAATCGTGAGTACACCCCCAGGCGGGCACCAGTTCAACGGTGGCCAGCAGGTACCGGGTGAGCACGGGGACAATGGTTTCGGCTTCCCCTCCACACCCGGCAGACAGGGCGCGCAGCAGCCTTATCAGCCCTATCGGCAGCCGCAGCAGCAGCCGCAGCACGTTCAGGGCCAGGAGTGGCCGCAGCAGCCCCACCGGCCGCAGCGTCCGCACCGGTACGACCCCCCGCAGCAGCCCCGCATTCAGCCGGTGCAGCCGCGGCGGGCCCCCGAGCCGGCGGCACCCGCGGCACACAATCCGCTCGTGCGTCCGTACGCCATGACAGGCGGACGGACCCGACCGCGCTACCAACTCGCCATTGAGGCGTTGGTCAGTACGACGGCCGATCCGTCCCGGCTGCAAGGGCAGTTGCCCGAGCACCAGCGGATCTGCCGGCTGTGCATCGAGATCAAGTCGGTGGCCGAGATTTCGGCCTTGCTCTCGATCCCTCTCGGCGTTGCCCGGATCCTCGTAGCCGACCTGGCTGAGGCCGGACTCGTCGCTATCCACCAGCCCGGCGGCGACGAGTCCGCCGGCGGCCAGCCAGATGTGACACTGCTCGAAAGGGTGCTCAGTGGACTTCGCAAGCTCTAGCGGCGGAGCGGCCCGCTCCACTACCTCGGCGAAGATCGTGGTGGCAGGGGGCTTCGGCGTGGGTAAGACCACGTTTGTCGGTGCCGTTTCGGAGATCAATCCGCTGCGCACCGAAGCCGTGATGACGTCCGCGTCCGCGGGCATCGACGACCTCACACACACCGGGGACAAGACCACCACGACGGTGGCCATGGACTTCGGCCGCATCACCCTGGACCAGGACCTGATCCTGTACCTCTTCGGTACACCCGGACAGGACCGCTTCTGGTTCATGTGGGACGACCTCGTACGCGGCGCCATCGGCGCCGTCGTCCTCGTCGACACCCGCCGCCTCGCCGACTGCTTCCCCGCCGTCGACTACTTCGAGAACAGCGGCCTCCCCTTCGTCATCGCCCTCAACGGCTTCGACGGACACCAGCCCTACACCCCCGACGAGGTCCGCGAAGCCCTCCAGATCGGACCCGACACCCCGATTCTGACGACGGACGCACGGCACCGTGCGGATGCGAAGAGCGCGCTGATCACCTTGGTGGAGCACGCCCTCATGGCCCGCCTGCGCTAGGGCCCCGGATGTACGAAGGGCCCCGCACTCCTCACGGAGTGCGGGGCCCTTCGTCGTGTCCGGGCTCGGAGATCAGCCCTGCCAGCTGTGCGGGGCGCGGAAGCCGGGGGTGCGCTCCAGACGGCGCCAGCCCGCGGTGTCGCGGCCACGGCGGACGGGGGCGTCGGCGGGCTGGGCAGCGGCGCGGGCGAGCAGCACCGCGGTTATCGCGGCCAGCTCCTCGGGGTCGGCCAGACCCTTCTCGACGCGCAGCACGGACTCGGTGGCAGTGCTCATGGATGTCTCTCCGTCTTCTCGGCAGGTCTTCGCGGGGGCCTTGCAGGGTTGCTGCGGGGCCGCGGACTACTGCGGGGGGTTGCCGTGCTTGCGGGACGGCAGGTCGGCGTGCTTGGAGCGGAGCATCGCCAGCGAGGCGATCAGGACCTCGCGGGTCTCGGCCGGGTCGATGACGTCGTCGACCAGGCCGCGCTCGGCGGCGTAGTACGGGTGCATCAGTTCGGCCTTGTACTCCTTGACCATGCGGGTCCGCATGGCTTCCGGGTCCTCGGCGTCGGCGATCTGCCGACGGAAGATGACGTTGGCGGCACCTTCGGCGCCCATCACCGCGATCTCGTTGGTCGGCCAGGCGTAGGTGAGGTCCGCACCGATGGACTGGCTGTCCATGACGATGTAGGCACCGCCGTAGGCCTTGCGCAGGATCAGCGAGATCCTCGGCACGGTCGCGTTGCAGTACGCGTAGAGCAGCTTCGCTCCGTGCCGGATGATTCCACCGTGCTCCTGATCGACGCCGGGGAGGAAGCCGGGGACGTCCAGAAGAGTGACGATGGGAATGTTGAAGGCGTCACACATCTGGACGAACCGGGCGGCCTTCTCGCTCGCCTCGATGTCCAGGACGCCGGCCAGGGCCTGCGGCTGATTGGCGACGATGCCGACGACCTGGCCGTCCAGGCGGGCCAGCGCGCAGATGATGTTGCGGGCCCAGCGCTCGTGGATCTCCAGGAAGTCGCCGTCGTCGACGAGCTCCTCGATGACCTTGTGCATGTCGTACGGACGGTTGCCGTCGGCCGGGACGAGGTCCAGCAGGACGTCGCCGCGCCGGTCGGCCGGGTCGTCGCTCGCCACCGTGGGCGGGTTCTCCCGGTTGTTCGAGGGCAGCATCCCGATGAGGTAGCGGACCTCGGCGATGCAGGTCTCCTCGTCGTCGTACGCGAAGTGCGCGACGCCCGAGGTCTCGGCGTGCACGTCGGCACCGCCGAGGCCGTTCTGCGTGATCTCCTCGCCGGTGACCGCCTTGACGACGTCCGGTCCGGTGATGAACATCTGCGACGTCTCGCGGACCATGAAGACGAAGTCCGTGAGGGCCGGGCTGTAGGCCGCGCCGCCCGCGCACGGGCCGAGCATCACGCTGATCTGCGGGATGACACCGGAGGCCCGGGTGTTGCGCTGGAAGATGCCGCCGTAGCCGGCGAGCGCCGAGACGCCCTCCTGGATACGGGCGCCGGCGCCGTCGTTGAGCGAGACCAGCGGGGCACCGGCCGAGATGGCCATGTCCATGATCTTGTGGATCTTCGTGGCGTGGGCCTCGCCCAGCGCGCCGCCGAAGATCCGGAAGTCGTGTGCGTAGACGAAGACCGTGCGGCCGTCGACCGTGCCCCAGCCGGTGATGACGCCGTCGGTGTACGGCTTCTTCTCCTCCAGGCCGAACCCGGTGGCCCGGTGCCGGCGCAGCTGCTCGACCTCCTTGAACGAACCCGGGTCCACGAGCAGCTCGATGCGCTCGCGCGCGGTCAGCTTGCCCTTGGCGTGCTGGGCCTCGGTCGCCCGGTCACTCGGTCCGCGCCGGGCCTGCTCGCGCAGTGCCAGCAGTTCCGCCACACGGCCACGGGTGTCGCTCGGCTCGCCCTGGGTTTCGTCCACAACGGTCATGTACTGACCCTACGAACCCCACCCAGAAAATCCTGCCGTCGACTCTGTACAGTCTCCTGGCCGGTTTCCTGGCGGAGCCTGACAGAACTCATGCTCCATGCAGGCGAAGTACCAGCCGGTACCCGTCTTCGTTTGTATATGTTCGACAAAGGTTCACTGTGGCCTGCCGCACACCCCCGTCAGCCGGGGGGTGTCCTCGGGCTGGGCGTCCTGGACCTTCTGCACGTCGTCCAGCCGCTCCCCCACCGGCTCACCGGGGTGGGCCATCGTGAGCAGCACCGCCTCGTAGAACGCGTCCCGCACCGCCGCCGGCATGACGTCCGACGCGTCCAGGCACAACGGCACCCGCTGGTCCGTGAAGCGGCGGCTCACTTCCTTGTCGACCGCGCCGTCCTTGGGCGGGACCGCGGCGTTCGGCGAGAACACCCCGCCCTTGCGGCCCCAGTCCTCCTGGGCGTCCCGGGAGGCGAGCCGCCGGATCAGGTCCCGGGCCGCGCCGCCCCCACCGAAGAGCGCGGCGAAGTCGGCCGAGACCTCGTGGGCCTTCACCGTATAGGGACCGCCGGGCAGCAGGGGCGCCGAGTCCGCGAAGGCGGCCCGGCCGCTGCGGTCCCCGTAGAAGGCGCGGGCGAAGGAGCCCTGGTGTTCCAGGTCGCAGCCACCGCCGAAGAGCAGCCCGTGTCCCCCGGCCGGACCGCGGTGGTCGGCCAGCAGCATGCGGCCGGCCGCGTCGGGGTCCTGGGCGAGCATCCGGGCCCAGGTGGTCCAGGCGTCCCGCACCGGGCCGTCGGCCCACGGCATGTCCCCGGTCGCCCAGCGCGCGTACAGCACCGGGCCCGCGCGCTGGAGGATGAGGTCCTCGATCCAGTCGCTGCCGGGCCAGCCGGACGCGCCGTCGTCGCCCATGCCGACGCACCAGGCGGCCAGCGGGGCGGGCCGGGGGCGGGGCGCCTCGCCCGTGCGGTACCAGACGATGGACTTGAGATCGGCCTTCAGCGGCACCCACAGGTCGTCGGCGACGCCCTCCGCCGCGGGCCGCCAGGGGTTCCCGTACTCCTCGGGGTCGTACAGTCCGTCCAGCGAGTGCAGCCGCCCCTCGCTCGCGTACTCGACGAGCTCGCCGACGCCCGGCAGGATCGCGATGTCGGGCGGGTTGCCCGCCTGCACCTCGGCGAGCAGCACCTCGCGGGTGGCGGCGGTGCCCTGGTAGGTGTACGGGATCCCGAATCCGTTCAGGACCTCCTTGAACCGGACCTCCTGCTCGTCGGTCCACGGGCCGAGAATCGTCACCTTCGGGTCCGCGTCGCTGCCGCCGGGGGCGGCGAGTCCGCAGCCGGCCGCGGTCACGCACAGGGCCAGGAGGAGCAGGAGCACACGGACGCCCCGGGTCATCCGGCCCTCCAGTAGTCGGCGTTGAGGCGGCGGACCATGCCGACGGCCGGCAGCAGGACGATCAGCGCGCCGCCGCCCAGGGCCCCGTAGTACGTCCAGCTCTGCCAGCTCCGGGCGGCCAGCCGGTCGCGCTGGCTCGTGGAGTGCGTGATGACGTACTGCTGGGAGACGGCCAGGTCGTCGTAGTCGTGGGCCTTCTGATTGATCCTCGTCAGGTCGTGGCGGGCGGTGTCCAGCCGGGTCTGGGTACCGATGGTCGCCCGCAGCGGGACGACCGCCAGGGCGACGGTCACCAGCAGCGCCGCGAGCAGCCAGGGGTCGTGGCTGCGGCCGCAGCGGCTGCGCAGCACCCACAGCGCGCTCAGGCAGGTCAGGGCCAGGACCAGCAGGCCCAGTTCGGCGGCCGCCCAGCCGGTGCGCTGGAGGGGGCCCAGGGAGCTGACCCGGTCCACGCGGGCCATCTGGTGCTTCTGGAGGACGTCCAGGCGCGGTACGACGCCGGTACCGGGGCGGCGCAGGAGTCTGCGCGCCTCCTGGAACTTCTCCCGCTGCATGAGTTCGTCCTCGTCCCTCACGTACTTGACGGCGCCGGGTGTGATGGAGCTGCTGTACGAGGTCAGCACGCCGGTGACCGTTTTGAGCACGCCCCGGCCGCGTTCGCCGTCGAGCTGTACGTCGGAGAGGCGGGACAGGCCCTGGCTGGCGGCGGACAGCTGGTTCTCGTACCGCGCGCCGGCGCCGACCACCGTGTCGATCTCCTCCTTCACCGACAACTGCGCCTCCTCGTGGGCGCGCAGCAGAGCCAGCTGGGTGGCCGCGACGTCCTGGACGGCGGGTGCGCCGCGGGTGCGCATCTCGCCGGCGGCGTTCTGCACCTCCCGGTAGGAGACGATCAGGACCGTCATCGAGACGAGCGCGGTCACCACCATGACGACCAGGTGCCTCTCCAGGAGCCGTCTGGTACGTGAGCCGGTCCTGCGGCGATTCCGCAACGCGCGCGTCCACCCGTTCGTCGAGGGCATCACAGACTCTTTCCGCAGGAGATGCAGTACGGGGCGCCGGGTCCGGCGAGGTGACCGCAGTGCGGGCACGGCACCGGCTTCCCGGCGGCGTGGACGGGCAGTTTCAGCGGGTGCCCGGAGGCCGTCTTCAGCCGGCCCACGCGCAGGTTGACGTGGTCGACGGTCGGGCCCACCCGGACCACTCCGCCGGCGCGGTCGACGATGTCGGCCACCTTGCCCACGTCCTGAAGGACCCAGGCGGCGTCGATCTCGGTGGCGAGCCGGACCGCGAGGCCGAGCTGGCGCTCGGCCTCGTCGCGGATCAGCGGGTCGAGCGCGGCGTATCCGCGGATGAGGGCGGTCCGCATCCGGGTGGCGGCGTTCACCGTCTGGAGCAGGTGGCCCCCGCTGCCGGCCGCCGCCGCTCCCACGGCGACTCCGGGCGGCTGCCAGCGCACCAGCAGCGCGGCGACGGCGTCCCCGACCCGGACGGTGGCCAGTTGCAGCAGCACGCCGAGCGGATCGGCGCTCGCGTCCGCGTGCACGGTGAGGCGGTAGTTCCGGTCGCCCGGCTCCCACTGATAAGTGGGGAACTCGGTCAGCCGCGGGTCGTCCTCCCGGAACTCGGGTTCGAGCCGCTGCTCCCGTGGGGCGATCTCGGTCAGTTCCACCGCGCGCACGGCCCCACGCGCCCACACGACGACGGGCAGTTCGGGGCTGCGGACCCGGCGCAGCCGCCGTACCGCCCCGGTGACGGCGGGGCCGAACCGGTCGGGGGCGGGCTCGGCGGTGCCGTGCAGGCTCTCGACGACGGCGAGCAGCGGCGCGGGGTCCCAGCCGCCGCCGACCGCCAGCACGTCCGCGGTGAACGCACCTTCGCAGGAGGTGAGTTCGGTCCGCAGCGCGCCGGTGCCCGCTCCGCCCGGCCCCGTGGGGTCCGCCGGGTCCCGGCCGCTGCCGTCGGTGATCAGCAGCAGGTGGCGTACCGGCAGCGGGCGTTCGGCGAACAGCGTGCGGGCGGCGGCGAGCCAGGCCGGGTATCCGGGTGGCGGACGGTCGCCCGCGGCCGGGGCGATCCGGCCCGCGCTGAACGCGGCACGGCGCTTCTCCATCGTGTCGGCCAGTGCCCACCGGCTGCGCAGCGGGTAGCAGAGGGCCGGTTCCCCGCTCGCGTCGGCGCCGCCCAGGACGGTGAAGGAGACTCCGTCGGGCAGGGCGCGCAGCGCGGCGGCGAGGGCGGCGGCCGCGGCCTCCCGGCGGGCGGCGGCGACGTCCAGCGCGATGACGACGGCGAGTTCGACGGCGGGCACCTCGTCGCGGGGACCGATGCCGACGGCCTCGACCCGCAGGAGGGCGTCGATCCGGGCGTCGTGGTGCGGCTGCTGGTCGCGCCGGACGTCGAGCGACACCGTGAACTCCAGCCCGGGCGTGGGGGCGGTGGCTCCCATGGGACTGCCTCCAGGGTTTACGGAACGGGGTGCGGCTGCCGGGTGAGCGGGCCCACGGGGCGTTCCCCGCCGGCCGGTAGCGGGTCCACGGGGCCGTGTGCGGAAGGGGGTCTGCGGGCGTCGCCCGCCGACAGCGGGTCCGTGGGCGTCGTCCGTCAGAAGCGGGTCTGCGGGCGGACCGCGTGGGAGAGGTCGATCAGCCGCTCGTACTCGGCCGGTGCCTGCCGTTGCCGGGCCAGCCAGCGGTAGCACTGCTCCAGGTCCTCCCGTACCGCCCGTTCCCCGGACACCGCCGGGGGCGGGAGCCCGATCCGCAACAGGCCGCCCCGGGGCCGCGGCACCGTCCGGGCCGCCGCCCGGACGGCGTCGAGCTTCCACTCGTACAGCTCGGTCCGCAGCAGCCAGGCCGCCTCGTCGCCCGTGACCACCGGGGCGGGCAGGCGGGGGCCCGGCGCGAGGGCGGTGAGACACGCGTCGATCTCCGCCTCCGCGGGCAGCGGCCGCTCCCCCGTCGCGAGCCGGGCCGCCCGGATGCGCAGGGCGGCGATCCGGGCGACGGTGTGGTCCCGCGACTCGTCCGGCACCAGGTCGAGGACCTCGGTCGCCGAGGCCCGGTCGCCGCGCGCCAGGGCGATCCTGGCCAGTCCCAGCGCCGCCCCGACGTGCGAGGGGTTGCGGGCGTGGACGGCCCGGAAGAGTTCGTACGCCGAGGGGCCCGCCGCGGCGGGCCGGTCGTCGCCGAGCTGTTCCGCGCAGTACGCCAGGGCCAGCTTGGCCGCGTACTCGCCGGGCAGCGCCCGGTGCACGGACGCGAAGTGCTCCAGGGCCGCTTCGAGCATCGGCTGCCGGTCGTTCTGTACGTCGGCGCTGCGCAGCGCGACGAGCCCCCAGTGCCAGCTGAGCCGCCACTGCCGGACCGGCCCGGGGCCCGGTATGGCGGCGGCGGCCTGTACCTGCTCCCGGGCCGCCGTCAGCGCCTCCTCGCCGTCCTGGCCGAGCAGCAGCCGGGCGTTGTGCAGGCAGATCTCCACCGACTGTTCGCCCTGGTCCGGCTGGGTCAGCGGCTGGGCCGGGTCGTAGCTGCTGACCCCGAACCGGGCGGCCTGCGGGTCCCGCGGGTAGGGGCGGGGCACCGGCAGCCTGCGGGCGATCTCGGTCGGGGTGGGCCGTCCGGAGTCCAGGGCGGGCGCCTGGGGCGTGTTCCGGCGGCCGTACAGCGGGCGGCGCAGCCAGTGCGCGTAGTCGGGCACCGAGCCCAGGCGCGAGCCGAGCAGTTCGGTGGACGGGGTGAAGTACGCGGAGGGTTCGGGCTGGTCGCGCTTGCCGCGCAGGGCCCGGATCTCGCGCAGCACCCCGCGCAGCTGGCCGGCCATGTCGTCGGCGGATCCGAACCGGCGCTCCGGGTCGTGGGCCGTCGCCCGCTCCACGACCAGCCGGAACGAACTGATGCCGAGCCCGGGCACGTCGTCGCCGACGGCCCAGCCCGCCAGCTCGGCCAGGGTGACCCCGACCGTGTGCACGTCGTGCGCGACGGTGAGCGGCCCCCCTCCCTCCGTCTCGGGGGCGGCGAACCCCGGTGTGATCACCGGCGGCGGGTCGGTGGCCCCCTCCTTGCGGACCCCGCCGAGGTCGATGACCTTGATGCCGTCGCGGTGGTGGATGACGTTGGACGGCTTCATGTCCCCGTACAGGAACCCCATGCCGTGCAGATGGGCGAGGGCTTCCAGGATCTGGCAGCCGTAGGTGATGACGTGCTCGATGTCGAGGACGAAGGCGCCCTGCCGGGTCGACTCGACGACGGCGGACAGTGTCCGGTCGCCGACGTCCTCCATCACGATGTAGCCGCCGGAGACGGTGCCGTCGGTGTTGCGGGTGCTGACGAAGTCGCGGATCTGGACGATGCGTTCGTGCCGGATGGCGACCAGGGTGCGGCGCTCCTCACCGGCCTGGGCGGCGCCGCGTTCCGCGTAGCGGTTGAGGAGTCCCTTGACCGCGACGAAGTCCTCCAGGTGGGTGTCCTCCGCCAGATAGACCCAGCCCTGGCCGCCGTGGGCGATGGGGCCCCGGATCCGGTACTGGTCCTGGAGCGGCGGCTCGTCCTTCGTCAGCTCGGGGCGGTAGGAGTACGGGGCCCGGCACTGGGGGCAGAACCCCGTGTCCGGGGGCGGAGCGGCCGTGAGCGGGGGGACGAACGCGGTACGGCACGCCTCGGCCGAGCATGTCATCACGATGCGTACCGGCTGCTCGGCGGCGGCCAGGCGCTCGGCCGGGCTGCCCGGTTCCAGCAGCGGCAGTTCGAGCAGTCCCGCGGGGCCGTGCAGCTCGGGGGCTGCGGGCAGCGGCGGCAGTCCGTGCGCGGTCTCCCCGCGTCCGCAGGTGTCGCAGTAGCCGGTCGTCAAGACGGCGCCGCCGCAGGGGGCGCCGGTGAAGCGGCGGTGGGGGCACGGAATCCTCATCGGCGCTCCGCCGGGCCGCGCCCGGTCCGCTGTCCGGGCAGACCGTCGTGCCCGGGTCCGTGCGACCGGGCGAGGTCGTCACGTAACTCCCGTAACAGACGCTTCAGTTCCGTCAGCTGGTCCTGCGGGTCGGCCAGCAGCTTCAGTTCACGCAGCCGTTGGCGGCGGGCAGCCGAGCCGACCGGGGGCCGCGGGGCCAGGGAGGACGAGGACACCATGCCCCGCAAGCCGGCCCACTCCCGCTCGACGCGCTCGACCCGGCGCACCAGCTCCTCGGCGCGCTCCTCCAGGGCGGGCAGCAGCAACTGCCGCGCCACCTCGGTGAGCCCGGCGCCCTCGCTGCTGCGGAAGACGACCAGGAGCCGGAAACCGAGGACGCGGACGCGCGCCAGCAGCGAGACCAGGGCGCGCGGGTCCCTGGCCTCGTCCAGGCCGACCACGGCGAGGACGGGGCCCGATCCGGCGGGCAGGCCGCCGCCCGTGCGTTCCGGAGGGGTGCCGCCCTCCAGCAGCCAGTCGCGGTAGGCGTTGCGCTGGTACTGCGGTGGCCGCAGCTGCGCCACCAAGGTCTCGACGAGCTCCTCCGGCCGGGTGCTCGCGCCCTTGAAGACGAGGTGGGCGCGGTGCAGCTGGTGCTGGAGGACCCGGTCGCGGCCGGTGCCGCCCGCGATGACCCCGAAGCGCACGGCGGGCTCCTCGCCGCCGTCGAACCAGTGCCGAAGCCGCCGCTCCAGCCCCCGGTCCCAGCCGTCCGGACCGCTCAGTTCGGCGACCAGCGGCACGAGTGCGGCGATGCGGTCGACGGGGATCATGTAGGAGAACGCCAGGCCGTTCCCGCTGGGCGTGATCAGTTCCGGATCGCCGCGCCAGCTGACGACCAGGCCGACGACCTCCTCCGTCCCCGGCCGCTCGCCCGGGGCCTGGACGGCGGCGCCGCTGAACCCGGGGCGCACCACCTCGGCACCGGTCCTGGCGGCGAGCTGCACCCAGTCCCCGTGCAGTCCGCTGATCCGGCCGCTCAGCCACATCCCGTCGTCGAAGTTCTGTGCGTAGCCGCAGATCCAGACGTCGCGGCCGCGTTCCAGCGCCCGGCCCAGCGGTGCGGGCGCCGCCTGCGGGCGGGGGCTGTCGAGGGCGAGCACGGCGATGTCCTCGCGGTCGCCCCCGTCGAGGCCGGGCAGCCAGCCGTCCCGTGCGACCCGGGCACCGACCGGCGGGATGCCGGGGTTCTCGGCGAACTCGACCCACATCCGGGCATCCGGGTCACCGACGACATGGGCACACGTCAGCATCCGGTCCTGGGTGAGCAGTACCCCGGCCCCGCACACGGCCCCGCCCGCTCCGCCGCGGCGTAACCGGAGCCGCCAGTCCGCTCTCAACTCCCCCATAGCCACCGAGAGTACGCGCGCACGGGCCACCATTCCCAGATCCAGGCACACTCCGGCCCCGGCGGGTCACGGCCCGGTGCACGCGTGCGGGCCGGGCCGTCACCGGACGTCGCACCGCAGGGTGGTCCCCGCCGTTCCCGGGTCCACGCCCAGCACGAGCCGCCGGCCGGTGGCACGGACCTCGATGCCCGGGTCCGCCGAGACGACCTCGCGCACCGGGCGGTCCCAGACCACTTCGAACGGTGCGCCGCTCCGGTCGGGCCCGCTGACCCGGACGGCCGTCGTGCTCCGGCCCTCGCGTACGAGCACACTGGCCGGCCCGGTCGAGGAGAGCCGTCCGGCGGTGCCCGGCTGCCAGAAGTTGGCGGCGGTCAGCCCGAGCGAGCGCACGGCGACGCCCTGGACGGCGGCGGTGTTGGCGAGCACGGTCAGCCAGTGCCGGTCGGCCGCGCGGGCGGCGACGGTGCGCCGGGAGGCGCCGGGCATCAGGAGGTAGAGGTAGGCGGCGTCGGCGGGGTCGGTGCCGTGGTCGAGCCAGAGGGTCTGCCAGTGGCGGGTCTGCTGTTCGTCCGAGCTGGTGGTGTTGATGTCGGACCAGGCTCCGGTCCTGGCCTCTCGCAGGGTGCGCAGCGCGGCGCCGCCGGGCAGCACCCAGCCGCCGTGTCCCTCCAGGTGGGCCCAGCGGGGGTGTGCGCGGTCGTCGACGGTGAGGGCCTGGCCGCCGTCCGGGCCGAGGTTGCGGTTGTCGACGACCGTTTCGACGGGGACCCCGTCGGCGGCGGTGATACCGGCGCCGAGGCAGATGACCGCATCCGCCGCGCAGAACCAGGACTTGCGTGCCTCCAGGGTGGAGCCGAGTCCCTTCACATGCTGCCCGACCGCCGCGAACTCGCCGTCGTGGGCGCCGCCGACCCACTGCACGGCCGGGCGGGGCTCGCCCCATTCGCCGCCGGCCCGGTCGGCGAGGCGCTTGGTGGAGACGGTGGTGCCGGGCAGCCGGTACCAGTCGACGGTGGGCCAGAACCAGTCGGTGTACTGGGCGCCGCCCGCCGGTCCGGCCCACCAGTAGAGCATTCCGGCCCCGGTGTGCCAGCCGCGCGGGTTCTCGCCGTTGCCGCATTCGTACGAGCTGATCCGCTCCGAGGACATGGACAGGTTCGCGGCCCAGCCGGGGCGGCGGTGCACGGCCCGGTCCATCGCGGGGAACAGGGTGTGCCCGACGGGTTCGGGCGCGGCCGGGACGGGGGCGTCGGCCGCCGCCTGCAGCCGGGACAGGTCGGCGACGCCGAACTGCGGGGCGGCGAGGACCGGGCTGACGGTGTCCCGTTCGATCCAGCCCTTGACCATGCCGTTCCACCGGTCGCGTTCGGCGGCGGAAGCCCCGCCCGCGAGCAGCGCGACGGCCGCGATCAGCCCCTGGCCGTGGAAGTGGTCGCTGCGCATGATCCGGAGCTCGTCGCTCTTGAGGAGGCCCCGGCTGATGGCACGGCCGTTGACGCTGTCCATCATCAGGCCGTCGTGGATGAGCGGGGCGTAGGCGTGCTCGACGCTGTCGAGGATGATCTGCCGGCCCGGGTCGGTGACCGCCCAGGTGGATCCGGCCAGCAGGGCGAAGAGGCGGCCGAGGCCGTCGAGCATGACCTGGCCGTACGTACCCGAGTAGGCGACCCAGGTGTGCTGGACGAACGAGCCGTCGGCGTAGAGGCCGTCGCCCTTCGTCACGTACGGGAAGACGGGCGAGAGGGCGTCGCGCGCGAGCGCGGTCTTGGCCGCGTCCCGGCCGAGGATGCCACGCAGCGCGACGGAGCGGCACAGGTCGACCCGGTTGGCGCCGGTCGAGGTGCCGCTGTAGTCGCCGAGCACGCTGTCGGGGATGAAGTGGTCGACGGCGGCGCAGGCGGCCGCGACGCGCTCCTCGCCGAGGTGGGGACGCAGGGCGGCAACGATGTCCATGAGCAGGCGCGGGCTGCCGATCTGCCACTCCCACCAGTTCCCGTACCGGCCCGTGGTCGCGTTGTAGACGGTCGCGGAGAGGTGGTCGAGGCCGCGGAGGATGTCGGCGAGGAGGCCCGCGTCTCCGGTGTGGCCGGTGCCCTGCTGGGCGTACGCCTGGGTCATCGTCCACAGCCGGCCGTAGCTCCAGGTGATGCCGGACGGCGGGTCGTAGGTGTGTCCGGCCCAGAGGGAGTCCGCGGCGGGGGCCATCGTCGAGCGGAACTCCGCGGCGAGCTCGCCGGTCTCGGCCAGTTTGGAGGCGTAGGGCTCGGTGGCGGGGTCGTAGCCGGTGCCGAGCGAGAGGTCGTTCCAGCGCAGCCGGAGCGTCTCGAACTCGTCCTGCGCCGCGCGGGCCGTCGGGGCGAGCGCCATACCGAGTGCGGTGGCACTGCCGGTGACGAGGAAGGCGCGGCGGGACCAGGCGGGCAGGAGTGACACGGGACTACCTCCGGTGGGCAAGTGGTTTAGACCGGTCGATGGTTGGTCTAGCACGCGCTTACTACGACGGGGAAGGGGCGGGCGATGGCGGCCCGCCCGATGGGGAGGAAGGCGGACCGGTGTCGGCCCGCCACGCCCGACAGGGAAGGGAGCGGACCCAGGCTGGCCCGCTCCCTTCCCTCATGGAGCCGTTCAGCTTCCGCAGTGGAAGCGGGCGCTGCCCCAGTCGGCGTGGTCGTTGCCGTTGCCGTCGCCGCCGTCTCCGGCGATCAGCTCGACGTACTTCGCGCCGGTGACGTCCGCCGTCAGCGACCAGGCGGAGTCGGCGGCCCTGAGGACCGGCGACTTCACCTTCTCGGTGCCGTCGGCCGTCAAGGAGAACTGCACGCTGCCCGCGCTCTTCTGCACGTCGTCCACGCCCACCTCGGCGGTGAAGGAGGTGCACTTGCCGCCCAGGTAGTAGCGGACCTTCGCCGGGGCGTGGCTGCCGATCCCCTTCGCGTACACCACGCCGCCGATGGTCAGCGCGGTGCCGTCGCCGGTGCCGGTCTCGCCGTTGGAGAGGTCGCGCTCGACCGGGCCCCAGCCGTTCTCGGAGGCCGTCCAGTCGAGGTCGCTGGCCCAGCTGTCCGTGGTGGGCGGCGGCGGCAGGGTCCGTACGGACGTCTGCGCGCCGAGCGTCCGCCGCGCGCCGCCGACCGTGTACGCCGCCTCGGAGGTCAGCGCGTACGTCCGGTACTCGGCGTCCACCGGCGGGGTGACCTGCCAGCTCGCGGTGACCTTGGCGCCGGCGGCCACCGAGTCGAAGGTGACGGCGCCCGCGGGCTCGGCCTGCCAGCCCTCGGGGAGCGTGAGGTTCACCGAGACCGCGGTGGCGGCGGTGGCCTCGTAGTTGGTGAAGCTCGCCTTCACGGTGTTGGCAGTGCCCGGCTCCAGGGTCTCCGCGGCCGGTGCGACGGTGAGCGTGCCGCAGGCGGCCTGCTCACCGTCGGGTGCCGCGCCGAGGTCGGTCACGGTGAAGCCGTCGAGGACGAAGTCGGCGCCCTCGGGGGCGTCGCCGCGCTTGCGCAGCCCGGTCCAGGTGTCGCCGCAGCCCGCGGTGACGGTCTCGCTGAAGTGCGCGGTGGTGTGCTGCGCACCGATCGCCGTGGTCCGGGTCTCGACCGAGTCCGGTGCGCCGTCCGCGGTGATCCGGTCGTATCCGTCGACCCATTCGTAGGCCCCGGCGTGGCTGGACTGGTAGTCGTACTCGACCTTGTAGCGGTGGCCGTCCGTCATCGGGACGGTCCAGGGGGCGGTCCGGTAGACGAGTCCGGTGTTCTCCTCGTGGGCCTTGAGGGATTCCTTGCCGCCGAGCACGTCGTCGACGAGCTTCCCGTTCCAGCCGGCCTGGGTGTACGGGGCGTGCAGCTGGGAGATGCTGGTGCGGGGGTCGGTGGAGCCGCCCGCGTCGCCCTTGAGGAAGGGGCCCCAGCCCTGGTCGACGTCCTCGAAGTCCTCGTGGACGACGGTGTTCTCCATGGTCGCCGGGGCGTTGGCGACGATGCGTACGTCATCGGCGCGGACGGTCGCCGCGCTGCCTGCGGCGGCCTCGACGCGCAGGGTGGTGCGCCCGTTGGCCGGGGCGGTGAAGTTCACCTTCGCGCGCTGGAAGTACGTGCCGTGCCAGTCGGACGCGGCGACGTAGTCCTTCGCGGTGGAGCGGTCCACGGCGACGGACTTCCCGCCGGCCGACAGGGTGGTGTGCCGGGTCTTGCCGGGCTGGACCTCGATGAGGGCGGACGCGGTGTAGCGCGCGCCGGGCTTCAGTCCGTCGATGCGCTGGGAGAGTGCGGCGGTGCCGGTGCCGGAGAGCTTCGCGCTGTTGCGGCCCTGGCCGTCGGTGTCGCGGGCGGCGGTGCCGGTCTTCGACCAGGCGGACAGCCCGCTGTCGTTGAAGCCGGGGTCGTCGACCGGGGTGCCCTCGCCCCACTGGGCGTCGGCGGCCTTCGGCGCCTTGTGCGGGTAGAGGACGTACGGCTGCCCCGCCTGCGCCTTCAGCGTGATCTTCCCGTCGACGGGACGGACCGTGCCGGTCTTCACCCGGCCGTTGTCCGTGAGCTCGTAGACCGTGTACGAGGCCGTGGAGGGAACGGCCCAGGTGCTCGTACCGCCGGACTTGCTGTAGTGGTACAGCTTCTTGCCGCCGTCCCACGGGAGCAGGTAGTCGGTGCCGCTGAGCACCTTGCGGCCGTGGTCGTAGAACGTCCGCTTCCCGTCCTCGACGGTGCCGCTCACCCCGCCGGTGAAGGTGATGTCGTTGCCGTCCCAGCGAGTGATCTCCTGCTGCTGGAGGTACTTCGCGGGCAGGTTGCGCTGCCAGATGTTGTCGTAGAAGGCGTTCCAGTCGGTCTCGCCGGTCCAGCCCTCGAACTCGTCGATGGCGCTCTGGCCGAGGACCGGGTCGTTGTTCCAGACGTCCTTCTCGCCGTTGCGGATGAACCGGATGATCTGCGAGTTGAGACCCTTGTTGGTGGCACCGCCGTAGTCCAGGTCGTTGGCCCAGTGCGACCAGAGCGAGCCCCGCTCGAACTTGTCGGCCCATTCGCTGGAGACGTTCCAGCCCTGCTTCTGGAGGGACTGGAGGGTCTTGTCGGCGATCCAGCCGTGCGTGTAGTAGACGTCGATGTACAGCATGCTGAGGTTGCTGTTCGTCTCGTCCCGCAGCTGCTGGAAGCGCTTGGCCAGGTCACCACTGTTGATGTCGCGGCGCTGGTCGATGTAGTAACTCTGGTTGAGCCAGTTCCAGCCCGGCTTCGACTTGTCGACGAGGTTCTCGTCGAAGGCGTTCGCCTCCGGGTACGCCTCGGTGGCGTTGACGTGGACGCCGAAGGTGACGCCCCACTTCTTGCCGTCCTTCAGGAGCTCGTTGAGGTCCTTGAGGCCGCCGGCGCGCTTGTTGTAGTTGCCGCCGTAGTCGGGGTGCGCGGAGTCGTGGCCCTCGGAGGCGTACCCCTTGAGCAGCGCGAGCTGGCCGAGGCCGTCCGTGGACAGCGAGATCCGCTTGACGTCGTCCAGGGTGCGCAGGAAGGGGTGGGTGGCCTGGCTGGCGAAGTTGAACGGAATGTGGGTGACGACCCGGTCCGCGGTGTCCTCGCTCCCCGGGGCGACCACGCCGATGGAGCGGAAAGCGACGGCGCCGTCCTGCCAGTCGACGGTCTTGTCGCCGTTGGCGTCGGGCGTGACGACGACCTTCGCCCAGGGCAGGTTGTCGCCGCTTTCCGGCTTCGGCGCGCCGTCGCCGCGGTACGTCCACTGGCCGGACCAGACGCCGACCCGGGTGGACCCGTCGTCGGCCTTGCGGGCCTGGTGCCAGAAGCGGGCGTCGTCGCCGCCGGTCGCGCCGGAGGGCTTGTCGTACGAGGAGTTGGACTCGACGGCGGCCGCGAGCGCATCGGTGTTGACGATCGCGTAGGTGCCGCCGACCGGTGCCGCGTCGGCCTTGGTGGCGTCGGTGACCTTCGCGAAGACGTCGGCGGTCTTCGTCGAGTCGGGGTCGAGCTTCGTGAAGGCGGTCGCGGCCCCGGCGTCGGTGCTCGCGACGGAGACGAGGTCATGGCCGGGGATGTCGATGGTGCCGACCCGGAACGCCTCGGTGTCGCGGACGGCGGTCACCTTGAAGGTGGTGGCGCGTCCGGAGACGGAGAGCGAGGCGTCGATCTCGACGCCGGGCAGATCGGCGAAGACGAGCGTGTAGCGGGCGGCCGCCCCGGTGACCACCGGGGCGGCCTTGAGCCGCACCGGGTGCGCGGTGCCGTTGAGGGTGACGGCGGTGACCGGCCGCGTGCTGCCGGACAGCTGGGCCCCGGTGGCACGGTCGGTGTACGCGAGGACGCGCGGGAAGTCGTCGGCGACGGCGACGGCGAGCTGCGCCGATCCGATGACGGGCGCGTCCGCCGGGACGGCGGATTCGGCCGCGGCGGAGGCGGGGGCGGCGGCTGAGGCGGGGAGGGCGGTCCCCACCAGAGCCAGGACGGCTGCTGAGGCGGCGGCTGCGGCGCCCACCGAAGTAAATCTTGGCGACATGTGCTCTGCGTAGTCGCCGTGTCGTGACACCGTCAACGACGTACGGCCCCGAGGGCCTCTCCAGTCCAACAACCGCGCTGCGTAAGTCCAAGTGGGGAGTGCGCAGGTCATCGCGGTCGCGCGTTCAGTTCCTGATCGCGGGAACTCGGGGTGTTCGCCCACAGCCCCAGCAAATACCGCTCACGTGCGTCGAGTTGTGAAGACTTCCTTCTTTTGAGAGCGCTCTCAGTCGCAAGTCTTGACGGCCGTCGTGGCCGTCGCGAGAGTGGTGCGCACCGCGGACGCCCCAGTTCCACCTCCCCGCACGACCACCCCGTCCGCGGCCCCCCACACACACTCGGAGTCGCCCCATGATTTCGCGCCGCATGTTCCTCTCCGGCGGCGTCGCCGCCTCCGCGACGGCCCTCACCTACCCCCTCTGGGGAAGCGCGCTGAGCCCGAGCGCGTCTGCGTCCGCCGCGACCTGCGAACTGGCCCTGGAGAACAAGTCCCTGCCCGGCCGGGTCAACGCCTACGTCACCGGTCATGAGCAGGGCACCGACCGCTGGGTCCTGCTGCGGCCGGACGGCAGCGTCTACCGCCCCGACTCCCCCGCGGCGCCGCAGACCCCGCTGCCGGTCGACTGCGCCATCCCGCTGAACGCGGCCGGCGGCGCCCCGGTCGTGCTGACACTTCCTCAGATGTACGGCGCCCGGGTCTACTTCGTCCGCGACGACACCCTGGACTTCTACCTCAACCCGGGCCCCTCCCTGGTGGAGCCGGCGTTCGCCACGTCCACGGACGCGAACTACGGGCGCACCTGGTCGTTCTGCGAGTTCACCTTCAATCCGCAGCAGCTGTACGCGAACATCAGCTACGTCGATCTGGTGACCGCCCTGCCGATCGGCCTGAAGCTGGAGGGCGACACCACCCACACGGTGGCCCCGCTCCCCGACGGCGCGGTGCAGCGGATCGCCGACGGTCTCACCGCCCAGGCGGCGGCCGACGGGCAGCCGTGGGACAAGCTGGTCACGCGCGGCTCGGACGGCAGTGTGCTGCGGGTCATCTCCCCGCAGAACCTGATGGCCCCGTTCTTCGACCGCCCGGACCAGATGCCGTTCCGCGATCTGTTCACCGCGCAGATCGACGAGGTGTGGGAGAAGTACCGCTCGACCGATCTGCGGATCGATCTCCAGGGCGGACGCGGCGTCTTCACCGGGCGGGTCAGCGGCGACACCCTGACGTTCAACGGCGGGCACACCTTCACCAAGCCCGTCTCCAAGGACATCTTCACCTGCAACCACGGGCCGTTCACCAACAACCCGGCGGACTCCGACGACAAGAAGGGCCTACTGGCCCGGCTCGCGGCCGGCTTCAACCGCTCGATCATGCTCAGCCACCCCGACCAGCCCAACGGCACCACGGTGGCCGACTACTACCAGGGCGCGGTGACCAACCACTGGTCGCGCATCGTCCACGCCAACAGCCCGATCGGCTACGCCTTCCCGTACGACGACGTACGCCCCGACGGGGAGCCGGACGTCTCGGGCGCCGCCAACGACGGCAACCCGCGCCGCTTCACGGTGACCGTGGGGTCCTGACGCCGGTCGGCGCCGGGTGACCGGGGGCCCTGATCCCTTCCTGCCTGAGGTGACCGGGGCCCCGGCGCCCGGCCCCGCACACGGTGGCCACAAGGCCCTGCCCCGGGCCGCGCAGCGCTGTGCCCCCGTCCCTGGGTTCCAGGACGGGGGCACACGCGTTCCGGGGACCGGACGACAACGGACGGCACGCAACGGTACCGAACGGCACCGGACAGCACCGGAAGAGGCAGCCCGGAGCCGGAGCGGGGGCTCGGCGCCTCTCCCCGCTCCGGGCGGTATCAGACCGGGGAACCCACCGCGAGTTCCCGCCGCGCCCGTGCCGCGGCACCGACCGGTACGGCGTCGGCGCCCAGGCCGGACCTGACCAGCCGCACGGGGTGACCGCTCACCGGCGGTTCCGCGTCCAGCGACGCGAGAACGATCGGGCTCAGCAGCGGCCAGGCGTGGCTGACCCCGCCGCCCACGACCACCGTCGTGATGTCGACGACGCCCGCCGTCATCACGATCGCCCGCGCGATGCCGGCGCCGGCGGCCCGGTACACCGCGAGGGCGTCCTCGTCACCGCGCTCGGCCGCCCCCGCGACCTCGCGGGCGGTCAGCCGCCGGCCGGTGCGCTCCGCGTAGCGGGCACCGATGGAGCGGCCGGAGGCCAGCGTCTCCAGGTGTCCCCGCCCGCCGCACGAGCAGAGCAGGTCACCGAAGCCGGGGATGTGCCCGATCTCGCCGGCCGCGCCGTGCGGGCCGGTGAACAGGGCGCCACCGCTCCACAGCGCGCCACCGACCCCGGTGCCCAGGGTGATCCCGAGGACGTCCGGCTCGTCCCGGACCGCGCCGCCCGACGTCTCCCCGTACAGGAAGGCGTTGACGTCGTTGTCCAGGAAGGCCGGGACGCCCAGCGCCTCCTCGACGGCCCCCGTCACCCCGAAGCCGGCCCAGCCGGTGAAGGAGTCGCTGGCCACCAGGATGTGACCGGTGGCTGAGTCCACGACGCCGGCGGCGCCGACCCCGCACCCGGCGAGCCGGCCGGGGGTTCGCTCCAGCAGCGGGGCGAGGGCGTCCAGGGCCGCGCGGATCATGGCCGGGCCGCCGTGGGCCGCCGGGGTCGCCGTCCCGGCACGGTCCAGGACGGTCAGGCCGTCGTCGCACAGCACCACCTGCGTGGTGGTCCCGCCGATGTCCACGCCGGCGAAGAGCCTGCGGTCGTACGCGTTCATGCCTGGGCCTCCGTCCGGCCGGCCGTGAGGGCGGCCAGGCGCTCGGCCCTGCGGCCTCGCTGGATCACCGGGTCCGGCACCGGTACGGCTGCCAGCAGCCCGCGCGTGTAGTCGGTCTCCGGGTGCAGGAGGGTCGCCCCGGTGGGGCCCTGCTCCTGGATCCGGCCGCCCCGCAGCACCACGACGCGCTGCGCGAAGTGCTGGACGACGGCCAGGTCGTGGGAGACGAAGAGGCAGGCGAAGCCCAACTCGTCCTGGAGCTCGGAGATCACTTCCAGTACCGCCTGCTGCACGCTCACGTCGAGCGCGCTGGTGGGTTCGTCGGCGACCAGCAGCCGGGGCTCCAGGACCAGCGCTCGGGCGAGGCTCACCCGCTGGCGCTGGCCGCCGGACAGCTCCCGGGGTGCCCGGTCGGCGAGTTCGCGCGGCAGCCGGACGCGGTCGAGGATGGCGGCCACCTTGCTGCGGCGGTCCTTGGCGGTCAGGCCCCGGCGGTGGACCCTGAGCGGCTCGGCGACGCACTCGCCGACCGTCATCCGGGCGTCGAGCGAGGCGACCGGGTCCTGGAGGACCACGCCGATGCCGGCCCGCAGGGAGCGGCGGGCCCGGGACCGTACGCGTGCGAGGTCGGTGCCGAACAGGGAGACCGTGCCGGAACTGGGCGCGATCAGACCGAGCGCGACCCGGGACGCGGTGGACTTGCCGGAACCCGACTCGCCCACCAGCCCCAGGGTCTGGCCGGCGTGCACGGCGAGGGAGACACCGTCCAGGGCCCGCACGGCGTTCCTCCCGCGGCCGAAGACCACGGAGACGTCGCGGAGTTCGGCCACCGGCTCGGTGTCCTGGTCCACGGCACAGGCGGCCGGGGCCGCCTGGCCCGCCTCGGCCACCGACAGCCGGGGCACGGCGGCCAGCAGCCGTCGGGTGTAGTCGTGGGACGGGCGCAGGAGCACGTCCTCGACCGGTCCGGTCTCCACGATCTCGCCGCGGTACATCACGGCGACCCGGTCGGCGAAGTCGGCGACGACGCCCATGTTGTGGGTGACCAGCAGGACCCCGGTACCGGTCTCGGCGGCGAGCCGGCGCAACAGGTCGAGGATCTCGGCCTGCACCGTGACGTCCAGTGCGGTGGTCGGCTCGTCGGCGATCAGCAGGGCGGGGTCGTTGGCGATGGCCATCGCGATGACCACGCGCTGGCGCTGCCCGCCGGAGAGCTGGAAGGGGTAGGCCGTGGCCCGCTTCTCCGGTTCGGGTATGCCGACCTTGCGCAGGAGTCCGACGGCCTCGGCGGCGGCGTCCTTGGCGGATATCTCGCGGTGGTTGCGGATCACCTCGGCGATCTGTCTGCCGACCCGGGTCAGCGGATCGAGCGCGGTGGCCGGCTCCTGGAACACCATGGAGGCGGTCCGGCCGCGCAGCGACGCGAGGTCGCTCTCGCGGGCGCCGACCACCTGGGTGCCCGCGATGAGGGCGCTGCCGGTGGCACGGGCGTTGCCGGTCAGCAGGCCCATCGCGGCCAGCGCGATGGTGGACTTGCCGGAGCCCGACTCGCCGACGAGGGCGAGCGTCTCGCCGGGTTCGACGTGCAGGGAGACACCCCGGACGGCCGGTACCTCACCGGTCTCGGTGGTGAAGACGACGCCGAGGTCGTCGAGTTCGAGAATCGGCCCGGCCTGCGGTGCGGCGGGGCTCTTGGTGACGGTCATCCGCGTCCCCTCACGTCGAATGCGTCGCGGAGCCCGTCCCCGATCGCGTTGAACGCCCACACCACCAGGATGATGGCCAGGCCGGGCGGAATGATGAGCCACCAGTAGCCGGAGTAGGCGGCGGTGAGGCCGGCCGACAGCATCCCGCCCCAGTCGGTGGCCGGCGGCTGGACGCCCAGGCCCAGGTAGGAGACGTAGGCGACGAGCAGGATGGCGTCGGCGATCTGGAAGGTGGCGGCGACGATGATGGTCGAGACCGAGTTCGGCAGGATGTGCCGGACGATCGCCCGGCCGTGCGTCCCGCCGATCGCCCGGAGCGTCAGCACGTAGTCGCGGTTCTTCAGGCTCAGCGTCTCCGCCCTGATCAGCCGCGACGGCACCAGCCAGGAGACGAAGCCCAGGATGACGATCAGTCCCGTCAGGTCCGGGGTGGTGATGGCCGAGACCACCAGCAGGATGAAGAGCGCCGGGATGGCGATCCCCGCGTCCACGATCCGCATCATCACCGCGTCGACCCAGCCGCCCGCGTAACCGGCGACGGCGCCCCACAGGGTGCCGATGACGGTGGCCAGGACGCCTGCGGCGAGGCCGACGATCAGCGACACCTTGCCGCCGTACATGAGCCGGCCCAGTACGTCGCGGCCGACGGCGTCGGTGCCCAGCCAGTGCGAACCGCTGGGCGAGAGGTTGACCTGCTGGAGCATCGTGTGGGTCTGGTCGGTGGAGTACACCAGCGGACCGACGAAGCAGAAGAGGAAGAAGACGGCCACGACACCGAGCCCGACGACGGCGAGCCTGTTGCGGGCGAAGCGCCGGACGGCGAGGCGGGAGCCGGACGCCGCGGGGGCGGTGGCCGTGGCGGGCACCTGGCCCGGCTGGATGACGGCGCTCATGCCCGGCCTGCCTTCACTCGGGGGTCGATGACGCGCTGGACGATGTCGGCGAGGAGCGTGCCGGTCACCGTGGCGACCGCGATGACGAGCACGCAGCCCAGGAGCACCGGGTAGTCGGAGGACTGTGCGGCGGTCCAGAAGAGCAGGCCCATGCCGGGGTAGTTGAAGAGCTGTTCGACCACCAGCGCACCGCCGAACAGCACGGGCACGTAGTACCCGAGCATGGCGACGACCGGCGTCAGCGAGTTGCGGAACACATGCCGCCACAGGATGGCGCGGGAGCGGGAACCGCCGGCCCGTGCCGTCCTGACGTAGTCCTCGGAGAGGTTCTCCAGGGTGGCCGCCCGCATGTAGCGGCTGAACACCGCGATCATCGAGGCGGCGCCCGCGACCACCGGCAGGACCAGTGCCTGCGGTTCGGAGAACACCTGGGCGAGCGTGTCGCCCTGCGGTGCCTGGGAGGGGAACCACGGCAGTACCTGGCTGAACACCAGCACCAGGATCAGCCCGAGGAAGTACACGGGCGTGGAGTAGGCGATGAAGCTCAGCGTGGTGATGACGTAGTCCGCCGGCTTGTTGCGCCGCATGGCCTGCCACATGCCCAGCGGGATCGCCAGCACCAGGCCGACGATCGCCGACAGGATGGTGAGCAGCAGCGTCTTCGGCAGCCGTTCGGTGATGAGCTGGGACACCGGCTCGTTGAGGGTGTACGAGGTCCCGAGGTCACCGTGCAACAGCTGGTTCAGGTAGTAGAGGTACTGCACGGGCAGCGGCTTGTCGAGGCCCTGTTCGTGGTTGAAGGACGTGATCTGCTGCGCGGTGGCCTGCGGGCCGAGGATCCCGCGTGCGGGACCCCCGGGCAGGGCGTGCAGCAGACCGAAGACCACGATCGTCACGATGACGATCACCACGACGGCCTGGAGGACCCGCCTGATGAGGTACGAGGAAGTGCTCATGTGTTTTCCGGTCGCTTCGGCTCAGTGATGCGCGTGGTCGGCGACCGGGCTCACTTGTTGGTCCACTTCCACATGGCGGGGTGGAAGTTGGCGAGCGAGTCCTGGGCGAAGCCGCCGAGGCCGCTCCTGACCACGGAGACCTGGTAGTCGGGTTCCGGCAGCCAGATCACCGGGAGGTCCTCGGCCAGGGCCGCGCTGTACTTCTGCATGGCGGCGGAGGAGGAGTCGGTGGTGGTCTCGCTGATCAGCTTGTCCACGGCGGTGTTGGAGTAGCTGCCGAAGTTGGATCCGCCGCCGGTGGCGAAGAGCGAGTCACCGCTCGGGTAGGCGGGGAAGTACCAGCTGCCCGCGCTGCCGAAGAAGGACAGCTGCCACTTGCAGCCCGAGTCGCCGGACTTGCACTGACCGGCCTGCGAGAGAACCGAGTTGACCGGTGCGGTCTTGATGCCGAAGCCGATGCCGGACTTGGCGAAGGACGACTGGAGCGCGCTCATCAGGTTGTCGGTCACGGTCGAGCCCGACTGCGACAGCACCTGCATCTGGAACTTCGTGCCCTTGTCCACCCCGGCGCCGCACTGGTTGTCGCCGCTGCCCGGGTCGGTGCAGACCATGGTGCCGTTCTGCTCGGTCCAGCCGTGGCCGGTGAGCAGCTTCTTCGCCTTGGCGGTGGAGAAGGGGTACGGGTTGTTCTTCTGCTTCGCGGAGACGAAGGAGGAGGTCTGGCCCTGCGGGACGGGTCCGTAGGTGGAGACGGCGGTCCCGTTGAAGATCACCTTGGAGAGGGTCGCCTGGTCCACCGACATCTGGATCGCCTGGCGGGCGTAGAGCTGCTTGAAGACGGGGCCCATGGTGGGGTTGTTGAAGTTGTAGGGCATGTACGTGATCGCCCAGCCGGCCCACGGCTTGAGGGTGTAGCCCTTGGCGGTGAAGGACGCTTCCTGGCTGAGGTTGGTGGCGTTGATGTAGCCGTAGTCGACCGTGCCGGCCCGGAGCGCGTTCTCCTCGGCGTCCGCGGTGGTGAACGGCAGCAGGTTCACCGTCTTGATGTTGGCCTTGCCGCCGCCGTCGTACTTGGCGTTGGCCGACAGCTGCACCTTGCCGGCCGTCGAGAACGACTTGATGGTGTACGGGCCGCTGACCGTCTTCCAGAGCGGGTCGGTGGCGTAACCCGAGATCTTCTTGGCGGACGTGTTGAGGTACGTCCAGACCTTCTTGGCGCCCTCCGGGGTGAGGTCGAGGTCCGACACCTTGCCCGCGTCACTGGTCTTGTCCCAGACGTGCTGCGGCATGGGGCGGATCATGCTCAGCTCGTTGGCGAGCATCCACTGCGTGTTGTACGCCTTGTCGAACGTGATCGTGAAGTGCGTGTCGTCCACGATCTTCAGGGAGGTCCAGTTGTCCGGCGCCTTGCCCGGGCTGTAGCTGGCCCAGTCCTCCTTGTTCGCCTTGACCAGGTTGAACCAGAACTGCACGTCGCGCGAGGTGATCTGCTCGCCGTCGCTCCAGTGCCGGTCGCCGAGGGTGATCGTGACGCTCTTGCTGTCCTTCGCGAAGTCGGCGCCCGTGGCCAGCGAGTTGTCCTTGTTCCAGCCGACCTTGCCGGTGGAGCCGTCGTACGCGATCAGCGGCTCCCAGAGGGACTGGGATATGGAGGAGTTGTTGGTGTTCAGGTGAGCGGCAGTGCCGACCGGGAGGATCCAGTTCGGCGTGAAGTTCGCCGGCAGCGCGTAGTTGATGCTGTCCGACGAGCCGGAGCCGGACGAGGTCGTGCCGCCGCCGGAACAGCCGGACAGCAGAACGGCCGCCGTGGTGGCGACGCCCGCGGCGAGGGCCCAGCGGCGGCTGGTCGCCGTGCGGGTAAGGATCATGACTCTCCTCGGATTGAAAGGGCCCGCAGCCGCTCAGGGGGGTCGGCGCTGCGTTCACGACAGCTAACGCCGCTGTTGTCGAAGAAACAAACAAGAATTAATAACAAGTAAGTTACTGCACTTTCGACGAAAGCCCCCTTGCCCCATTTCTCCCGACCACTTGGGATAGTTAGGGCGGATATAGGGGATTTTACGGGTGGCGCACTTCCTTCATGACACTGTTCCCCTGTGCGAAGTGCGGGCGTATCGTCTGCGCCACATACCCCGTTGCGGAAGTAACTTTGTACATGACTGGAATAAGTGCGTGGGACCGCAAGGCCACGAAAGGGACCCCCTCCCTCGCCGTGCGCGTCCTGGAACTCATCGCATCGGGCCAGGCGACGTCACGTGCCGAACTCGCCGAGCGCCTCGGGGCGGCCGCCTCCACGATCTCCCTCGCCGTGGGGCATCTCGTGGAGCGCGGTCTGGTCGCCGAGGAGGGCACCCAGTCCTCCACCGGCGGGCGTCCCCGCAAGGCGCTGAGGATCGGGAGCCGTGACGAGTTCGCCGTCGCCGCCGACCTCGGCGGCCGGCACGCCAGGATCGGCGTGGTCCTTCCCGGCGGCGGCCTGACCGACGTCAGAACCGTCCCCTTCCTGATCGCCGACGGTCCCGAGGCGGCCCTGCCCCGGCTGGCCGAAGCCCTGGAAGCGCTGGCGGAACAGCGCGGACCCGGCAGCCTGCGCGGGGTCGGGCTCTCACTGCCCGGCCCCGTGGACATCGTCTCGGGGTCGGTCGTCCGTCCGTCGCGGATGCCCGGCTGGAACCGCTTCCCGGTCGCCGCCTGGCTGGAGGAGCGCTTCGGAGTCCCGGCGGCCGTGGACAACGACGCCAACTGCATGGCGGTCGGCGAACACACCGTCCGGCTCGACGGGCACGCCCAGACGATCATGGTGAAGATCGGATCCGCGATCGGCGCGGGCGTGATGGCCGAGGGGCGCCTCTACCGGGGCGCGACCGGCGCCGCCGGGGACATCACCCACATCCGGATCGACGCCGGAGCCGGTATCCCCTGCTCCTGCGGCAACACCGGCTGCCTGGAGACCGTGGCGTCCGGTGCCGCGCTGGTCCGCATCCTGCGCGAGCGCGGGGCCGATGTGAGCAGCACGGAGGACGTGGCCCGACTGGCCCTCGACGGCGATCCGCTGGCCACCCGCACGGTCCGCAGGGCCGGCGACTACCTGGGCCAGGTGCTGGCAGCCAACGTCAACTTCTTCAACCCGGACGCCGTCTACCTCGGCGGCATCCTCTCCACCCTGGAGCAGTTCGTCGCCGCGGTGCGCAGCCGGCTCTACGAGAGCTGCCACCCGCTCGTCACCGAGCACCTGACCATCGAGCGGACCAGGCTCGGCGCCGACGCCGGACTGGTCGGCGCCGGGCAGTTCGCCCTCCAGCGCGCCCTGGCGCACGCCCTGCACGAGGTGGGCGGAGCCGACCGGTTCGGCACTCTCGCCCCCCGTCACCTCTGACGCCCGACCCCTACGAGGAGCCATGTCGCAATCCCGCACCGCAGCATCCCGCCCGGTCATCGCCATCGCAGGGCTCGGCATCGAGTCCTCCACCTTCTCCCCCGCCCGGACCGGGGCCGCCGCCTTCCACCCCTCGCGCGGCGCCGAGGTGCTGGACCGCTACCCCTTCCTGGCCCCCGGTGAGGAACTGCGCGAGGCGGCCGACTGGCACGGCGCCCTGGTCGGCAAGTCGCTGCCGGGCGGCACCGTCACCGCCGCCGCCTGGCAGGAGCTGAGCGACGAGCTGATCGAACGGCTCGCGGCGCTCCCCCGCCCGGACGGCCTCTGGTACGACATCCACGGCGCGATGACCGTCGAGGGCGTCGACGACGCCGAGGCCGTCCTGCTGGACCGCATCCGCGCCACCGTCGGCCCGGACGTGATCATCTCCACCTCGATGGACCTGCACGGCAACGTCTCCCGCGAACTCGTCCACGGCAGCGACCTGATCACCTGTTACCGGATGGCCCCCCACGAGGACCACATGGAGACCAAGGAGCGGGCCGTCCGCAACCTGGTGGAGCTCCTCGCCTCGGGGGCGCCCCGTCCCGTCAAGGCCTGGGTGCCGGTACCGGTGCTGCTGGCCGGCGAGCAGACCTCCACCCGGATCGAGCCCGCCAGGAGCGTGTACGCGGCGGTGGACGACGTCGAGGCCATGGAGGGCGTGACCGACGCAGCCATCTGGGTCGGCTACGCCTGGGCCGACGAACCCCGCAACCGTGCCGCCGTGGTGGTCACCGGCACCGACCGGGCCGCCGTGTCGGCCGGTGCGGAGCGCCTGGCCGAGGGCTTCTGGAAGGCCCGCGACGACTTCGACTTCGTCGCCCCGACCGGCACCTTCGACGGCATCCTGGACGAGGCCCTGGCCTCCGACCAGCTTCCGTACTTCATCAGCGACACCGGGGACAACCCGACCGCGGGCGGTTCCGGTGACATGACCTGGGGGCTGACCCGGCTGCTGGCCCGCCCGGAGTTCAGGGAGGACGACGGCCCGGCCGTCATCTACGCCTCGGTGCCCGGTCCGGCCGCCGTCGCGACGGCCGTAGCCGCCGGTGTCGGCGCCACGGTCACGGTCACCGCCGGGGCCGAGGTGGACGACCGGCACGCGGGGCCGGTCACCCTGACCGGCACGGTGCACTCCGTCCGGCACGGCGACCGCGACGCCAGGACCGAGGTCGTGATCCGGGTGGGCAGTGTGTACGCGATCCTCACGGAGCTCCGCAAGCCGTACCACCACGAACACGACTTCACCGACCTCGGCCTCGACCCGCGGGGCGCCCACATCGTGATCGTGAAGATCGGCTACCTGGAGCCCGAACTCTTCGACATGTCGGCGGGCTGGAAGATGGCGCTCACCCCCGGCGGCGTGGACCAGGACCTGGTGCGTCTGGGCCACCACCGCATCCGCCGCCCGATGTTCCCGTTCGACCGCGAGATGGCCGACCCGGACCTGTCGGCCCGCGTCATCCCCGCCTCCGACCAGCCGCTGACCGGGGACGACGAGTGACCGCGCGTCCCGCCCTGGAGATCGCCGTCACGTCACCGGCGGGCGCCCGCACCGCCAGGGAGAACGGCGCCGACCGGGTCGAGCTGTGCTCCGCGCTGGAGCTGGGCGGCCTGACCCCGTCGGCCGCTCTCGTCGAGGCGGTCGCGGCGGAAGGACTGCCGGTCCAGGTGCTGGTCAGGTGCCGGCCCGGCGACTTCGTCCACGGCGCGGAGGAGATCGCGCTCATGGCCGCCGAAGTGCGGTCGGTCATCGCCTCCGGCGCCGCCGGAGTGGTCATCGGCGCGCTCACCGCCGACGGCGCGCTGGACTCCGCCGCGGTCGCCCGCCTCGCCGACGCGGCCCGCGGCGCGGGCCGCCCGGTGGAGGTCACGCTGCACCGCGCCGTCGACCAGTCCGCAGACCCGGTGGCCACCGCCGCCCTTCTGCCCTCCCTCGGTCTGACCCGGGTCCTCACCTCCGGCGGCGCTCCCGCCGCTGCCGACGGGCTGGCGGCGATCGCCGCGATGGTCACGGCCGCGCCGGGAGTGCAGGTGATGGCCGGCGGCGGCGTGCGTCTCGCCGACATCCCTGCGCTGCTCTCGGCCGGCGTCGCCTCCGTCCACCTGTCCGCCAAGACCCGCGCGCCGCGCCGTCCGGGCGGCACCTGGATCCCGCTCGGCGCGGGTGGCGCGTCGGCCGAGCAGGACACCCATTTCGTCACCGACCCCGAGGTCGTCGCCCGGGCGCGACGCGCGCTGGAGACGGTGGGCTGACGAACGCCCCGCGCGCTTGACGGCGCCCCCGCCCAAGTCCCGGGCGGGGGCGCCGTCGTGCGCGGGGCGGGAGAGCGGTCAGCAGCCGCCGCAGTTGTAGTACGTCACGTCCCAGTGGCTGCCCTCGTCCGCGTAGACGTTGCCGGAGCCGGACTTGTACTGGGGCGCGCCGTCACCGCGCAGGCCGATGTAACTGAACACGCCGTGCACGTAGTTGGTGAGACAGGTGGTCTTGCCGAAGTCGAGCTTGTAGCCGTTCCAGTGCGAGTACGTGCCACTGGCGTGCCCGGTCTCGGTGCCGCCGGTGATGTTGAGCGCGCACCCCGTGGCGCTCTTGAGGGTCTGGGCCCCCTGGGCGGTCGGCAGGTTGAGCTGGTCGAACGAGGTGCAGGTGGAGACGTTGCGGTTGGAGCAGCCGCCGGACGACGACCAGGTGACGCCGGACGAGCTGAATCTGGCGGTCGCCTGGCTGTGGGTGAGCTTGGTGACGGCGTAGGCGTCCGTCGTACCGGTGACGACACCGATTCCGGGGGCGAAGAGCACGCCCAGGACGAGGGCGAGGGCGATCAGGACGGGGCGCAGCGTCATACGGGACACCATGGGGGGACTCCTCCTGTGCATGACAATGGGGCAGGAAGGATATTGCCTCAGTTCTACGCGCGTCCGCCAGAGGGCCTGCGGTGACGGTCACGTGAACACACTCCCCCACCGGACCCCCGCCGCGCCCCGCTCCGTAACAGTCGGGGCTCTAGATGTTGAACTTTGAACAAGATAGGTCTACAGTGAATCTCGTTGAAGGTTAAACAATACTTCGAGCCCCGCTCGATCACGTCCCCGAGGAGGAGCCATGGCTCTGTTCAACCGCAAGAACAACGACGCCCCCGCCACCACGGTCGCCGTCGACCCGGCACTGGCCGCCCTCACCGGCGACTACGCGATCGACCCGGCCCACAGCAGCATCGGCTTCACCGTCCGTCACGCGATGGTCACCAATGTGCGCGGCTCCTTCGGTGAGCACGAGGGCAGCCTGAAGCTGGACGGCAGCGACCCGGCCAACTCCGCCGCCTCGATCGACGTCAAGATCGCCAGCGTGGACACCGGCATCGCCGACCGCGACGGCCACCTGGTCAGCGGCGACTTCTTCGACGCCGAGAAGTTCCCCCTCATGACGTTCCGCTCGACGGCCGCCGAGCAGCTGGGCGGCGACAAGTACCGCGTCACCGGCGACCTCACCATCAAGGACGTCACCCGCCCGCTCGCCATCGACCTGGAGTTCAACGGCTCCGCGACCGATGTGTACGGCAACGAGCGCGTCGGCTTCGAGGGCAGCGCGGACATCCTGCGCTCCGACTGGGGCCTGACGTGGAACGCGGCGCTGGAGACCGGCGGCGTGATGGTCAGTGACAAGGTCAAGCTGAACTTCGACATCTCCGCGATCAAGGCTGCCCCGCAGGCCTGATCCCGGGGAACACCCCCGCACCGAGCGCGCCCGCCGTCCGCCCTTTCAGGGCCGGCGGGCGGGCGCGCGGTGTCGGCGCGGACCCGTCGGCGGTTCGGGCCGGCGGGGCGCCAGGATCACAGCAGGTCACCGAGGTACACGGGAGCATGCGCGGCCTGTCCGGTGCCCAGTGCGGTGAGCGGCACCACCAACCCGAGCGGAAGCAGGACCAACTCGCCGAGCCTGGAAAGGGGATGCCAGACGACGGCCGACTGAGTGCGGTCCGGCGCCGTCGCCGGTGACGCGGCGCCGGAGTCCAGCCGGGCTTCGAAGTACAGCTGGAGCTGCTGCAACCGGGTGCGGTGGTAAGGGTTTCCGGCATGCCGCTCCGGCACGTACTCCCGGACCCAGAGCAGTTCACCGACGCTGACCCGCAGCCCGGTCTCCTCCCGCACCTCGCGACCGGCCGCCTCGGCAGCCGTCTCACCGGGCTCGACACGTCCACCGGGCAGCACGTGGAATTCCCGGCCGTCGTCGCGGTGCCGGATCAGCAGGACCCGGCCGGCCCGATCCACCACGACGGCGCGAGCACTGACCCGCGGTTCGGCGGCCCGTGGGGGTGGCTCGGCACCGGGGGGTGGCAGCGCCTGTTCGCCCATCCGCGCAGTCTAGGGGGCCTCACGCCGCCGAGGCCACGAGGGAACCGGGAGCCGTCGCCGCGCCGGTCCCGGTGCAGCCCGCCCCGGTGAACGCGGCGGGCCGCACCCCTGTGGCGGCCCGCCGTCGCGGCGTTCTCGGCGCTCTGCGGTTCGCCGCCCGGCCGTCAGCCCATGCTCTTCGCGCCGTCGATCGACTCCCGGATGATGTCGGCGTGTCCGGCGTGCTGAGCGGTCTCGGTGGCGATGTGCATCAGCACCTGGCGGACCGACCACTGCTTGCCGGGCTCGTTCCACGGGGCCTCCGGCAGGGGCCAGATACGGGAGAGGTCGGGCACGGTCGCGACCAGTTCATCGGTCCGGCGGGCCGCTTCGGCGTAGTCGGCGAGCACGCCGGCCAGCGTCTCGCCGGGCAGCAGCTTGAACTCGTCGGCCCTCCGGGCGAAGTCGGCCTCGGTCATGGCGGTGAAGTCCGGCATCGCCGACGGGCCGTTCACGATGAAGCCCGCCCAGCTCCGCTCGACCGAGGTGACGTGCTTGACCAGACCTCCCAGACACAGTTCACCGGCGGTGCTCCGCAGTCGCGCCTGGTCGTCGGTGAGGTCGCGGGTGGTGAAGCGCAGGAAGTACCGCTGCTTGGCCAGCATCTCCAGCAGATCGGCGCGCTCACCGGTGACGGCCGGGGCAGCGGGGGCTTCGCGGATGTCCAGCTCGTCGACGTTCATGGTCTCCACCTTCGGTCGTTCCTGTTCCCTCGGACAAGAACCACAGTAGGAGCCATATAGGTCAGCCTATGACCTGTACGAGCGGGGGTGACGGGACGGGCGTGTCCCGTCACCCCGGCTCAGCCGCCGCGCATGACCTGGCGTCAGCGGCGGCGCACCTTCAGCGCGTTGTCGGTACGGGTGGTCGGGTTCCCGTCCGGGTCGTTCTGTACGCGCTCGTGTTCCGCACTGACCAGCACGTCCCATTCCCCCTCGGCAAGGTCGAGGGAGGCGAGCACCTCGTCCGTGGTGGGAAGCTCCATGTCCGCGTGGTCGTGCTCCCAGGACGGGAAGCCGGCGTGGCCGACGATCAGGAGCACCCCGCCGGGGGCCACCGCCTCGGCGGCGCGGCGCAGGATCCGCTCGCGCGGCAGGTCGCCCATGGAGTGCAGGAACTGCGCGGAGACCAGGTCGTACTCCCCCTCGGGGAAGGAGACCCCGAGGTCGTGGAACTGCCAGTCGACACGGTCGGCGACCCCTGCCTCGGCCCCATGCTCGGCGGCCCGGTCCAGGGCGACGCGGGAGATGTCGGTGGCGGTGACCTGCCAGCCCCGGCGGGCCAGCCAGACCGCGTCGGCCCCCTCGCCGCAGCCGAGGTCCAGGGCGCGCCCGGGGGCCAGCCCCTCCACCTCGCGGACGAGTGCGGCGTTGGGGTTGCCGCTCCAGATGCGGCGGCTCTCGCGGTACCGCTCGTCCCAGAGCTCGGCGTCGGACACCTCGGCCGCGTCGGGCACTGTGCTGTCGGTTGTCATCGTGTCTCCTGCAGTCCGTGACGGCGGTTTCCGAGGGTCTTCTCGCAGACCTGGCGCTCGGCCTCGGCCGAGAAGGGCGCGCGGCGGGCCTCGACCGCGCGGCGGGTGTCTTCGGCGACGAGGTCGGCGTTGATGGCGGCACCGGCCTTCAGCCCCGCCGCGGCGGCGCCGATGACCTGGTCCATCAGACTCGCGACGTTACCGGCCACCCACACACCCGGCACCTCCGTCGCCCCGGTCGGATCGGCGGCGATGTACGTACCGAGAGTGTGGCCGCCCATCTCCAGCGGCGTGGCGTGCAGCCCGAGGCCGTCGAGCACCCCGGACCGCGCCGTGAACCGAGGCTGGACCACGACGGCCTCGCGCGGTACGACCCGGCCACCGGCCAGCCGCACCCCGGTGAGACGGTCGTCGCTCACCTCCAGCCCGGTCACCTCACCGTCGGCCACGGCGATGTTCCGCGCGGCGAGCTGCTCGTACTCCTCGTCGCTCGGCTCGGGCGCGTTGTGGAGGAAGAGGGTGACGTCGGCGCTCCACTGCCGCCAGAGCAGTGCCTGGTGCACGGCCATCGGTGTCAGCGCCACGATGCCGATCGCCGCGTCCCGGACCTCCCAGCCGTGGCAGTACGGGCAGTGCAGGACGTCCTGGCCCCAGCGCTCGGCCAGACCGGGGATCGACGGGAGCTCGTCGACGAGCCCGGTGGTGACGAGGAGGCGTCGCGCGGTGACGACGGTCCCGTCCCCCCGCACGACGCGGAACCCGGCCCCGCCGGGCAGCCTCTCGGCGGACGTCACCTCGCCCTCGACGATCTCGGCCCCGTATCCGGCCGCTTCCTTACGGCCGACGGCCACGAGTTCGGCGGGCGGGGTGCCCTCGCGGCCGAGGTAGTTGTGCACGTGGGACGCGGGGGCGTTGCGCGGGCTGCCCGCGTCGATCACCAGCACCGACCGCCGGGCCCGCCCCAGGGACAGCGCCCCGGCCAGCCCGGCCGCACCGCCGCCGATCACCACCACGTCGTACGTCTGCGTCGTCATGTCGCTCATGCGAAACACCTCCATCTACGGAAGATGGTGCGCGCCGGGCTCACATTCGGCAAAGATCCTTGCCGAAGCGGCAAACTCGCACCAGACGACCTTGCCGGGACTGCGTTCCCCCACACCCCACGCATCGGCGAGTGCCGAGACCAGCAGCAGACCGCGCCCGCCCTCCGCGTCGGGCGCGGGATGACCGGCGGCCGGCACCTCGCCGTCGCCGCTGTCGTGCATCTCGACACGGAGCCTGCCGCCGCCCCGCTCCCATAAGAGGTGGATACGGAACCCCCGGCCCGGCGGAACCCCGTGGACGAGCGCGTTGGTCGCGAGCTCGCTCACGCAGAGCAGCACGTCCTCCGTGTCCACCCCGCACGCCCAGTCGGCCAGCGCCTCACGCACGAACCTCCGTACGAGCGGGATCGACCTGCGTTCACGCCGGTAGAACGCCTCGCGGAAGCAGGGCAGTCGAGTTGTCTCATTCATGAGGCGAAGGTCACACACGGTCACTACGGTTGATCAGTGCGTCAGGTCGTACAGCGCGGCTGTACGACCTCTGACGGGTCGTCCGGGGTCCGTTACGGGGAGAGGCACTGCATGCAGTCGGCCAAAAGGAACAAGCGCGTCACGTCCTGGCACGTGATCGGCGCCCAGCTCGCCACCTTCCGCAAGGCGGCCCGGATGACCCAGTCGGCGCTCGCGGAGCAGTTCTGCGTGGGCGAGGACACGATCGCGTCGATCGAGCAGGGGCGGCGGCCCCTTCAGGCGGACTTCGCCTGCCGGCTGGACGAACTGCTGGGCACGAAGGGGGTGTTGCAGGTCGCGGTGGCGAAGGTGCCACAGAAGGAGCGTTTTCCTGCCTTCGTACAGGACTTCGTGGACTACGAACAGAAGGCGGTGAGCCTCCACTGGTACGAGACCCAGGTGGTACCGGGATTACTCCAGACCGAGGAGTACGCCCGGTTCGTCTTTTCCTGCCTCTTCCCACCCATTGATGCGGCAGAGCAAGAAGAGTGGGTAACCGCCCGGCTCGACCGACAGAAGCTGCTTACGCGCAAGCCGCCGCCCATTCTGCATTTCCTGATGGAGGAGAGCATTCTGCGCGGCAGAATCGGCAGCGCCCAAGTGCTGCACGACCAGGTCCGCCACCTGCGCCAGTGCGTTGAACTACCTTTCCTCAACGTGCAGATCGTACCGATGGCCCTCCCCAAGCACGCTGGCCTCGCGGGTCCGATGGTTCTGCTGGAGACGCCCGATCACGATCACCTTGGATACGTCGAGGGCCAGCTGACAAGTGTCCTCCACGATGACCCGGATGATGTCAGCGTGCTCCAGTTGAAGTATGGGATGCTGCGTTCGCAGGCGCTTCCGATCGAGAACAGCGTGCGCCTACTGGACGAACTGCTTGGAGAGACATGACTCGCGCGGCACGTGGAGCAGGCCTCAGCTGGTTCAAATCCAGCTACAGCAGCGACCAGGGCGGGGCTTGCCTCGAAGTCGCCTACGACTGGCACAAGTCCAGTTTCAGCGCCAGTGAAGGCGGAAACTGCGTAGACGTCTCCGCCCACGCCGCCGCCGTGCACATCCGCGACTCCAAGGTCACCGACGGTCCCTTCCTCACCGTTCCCCCGCACGCCTGGTCCGCTTTTCTCAGCGCGGCGCTGTGAGGGCCTCGCGGGTGGCCGCCAGGTAGATGCGGCGTGTCGGGATCTCGTCGCCGTACGCCTCACGCACCGTGCAGGCGTCGATCCGGAACCCGGCGGCCCCGGCCGCGGCGCGGAGCCCGTACTCCGTGAACTCCGCCCAGTACACGCGCAGACCGCTCCCCAGCGGATCGTCGATCACGCCGTCGCCGGTCCCTTCCTTCGCTACGATCAGCAGCTGACCGCCCGGCCGTAGAGCCGCGGCCCACGAGGTCAGTGTGGCGGGGAGGCCGCTCCTGGGCTGGTCGTGGAGCGAGTAGTACGAGACCAGCCCGTCCAGCCGCTCCCCCGCGATGTCCCGCTGGTCCATGACCGCGAACCGGCAGCCGGGCTTCTCCCGCCTCGCAAGGGCGACGCAGCGCGGTGACAGGTCGATGCCGAGCACGTCGAGGCCGTGGGCGGCGAGGAGTTCCGTGACATGGCCGCAAGGGCCGCAACCGGCGTCGTACACCCGGCCGCCCCCGGTGACTCGCCCGGCGAACGCGTCGAGAACCTCGCGGTCGAAGGGCTTGCCGTCCAACTCGTCGCGGAAGAGCCGGAGATAGAGGTCGGCGCGAGCGTCCCAGGCGCGGACGACATCGGCGGCGCTCCCGGGCAGGGGCATGGGCAGGGCGTCGGCGGCCCTCCCCGGCATCAGCTTTCCCGGGGCTCGCCCGGACCGGCCGGCCGGGCGCGCGCGTCCCTGCGTGCCGAGAGCAGGAAGAGGACCGCGGCGGCGGCGGTGAACCCGAAGCCGGCGTTCGTGAAGGCCATGACCGTCCCGAACGAGGCGTCGGCGATGCGGGGGATGACGTTGACGAGCATGAGCGCGTAGATGCACATGGTGCCGTAGGCGCGAAGCCGCGTCCCGGCCTGCCGGTGTCGCGTCCACGGCGGCGTCCACCCCGCCAGTACCGACACCGCGATCGGCAGTATGAGCACCGTGCACACGCTCAGCACGATCCAGTAGTACAGCGGATTGCCGTTCATCCCGCCCCCCCTTCGTAGGTGATCACCAGCCTACGGAGGGGCGGCGGGTGGGTCCATCCCTGACCGCGCGCATCCGGCGGACTCCCCGGGCGCGGAGCACCGGCGCGCTCGGGGCAGCGCGCGGCCGGGAGGGGCGGGTGCGCCCGTTACAGCCCGGCGCGGAGAGCGGCCACGCGTGCGGCGGCGGCGTCGAAGGCCGCACCGTCGAGCCGGCCCGAGGTCAGGGCGTCGCTCAGGGCGGTCACCGCCTCGTCGCCCTGGGAGACGCTGCGGGACGAGCAGAGCACCAGGTCCATTCCCGCGGAGGCGGCCGCGACGGCGCGCTGCGACGTACTGCCGAAGGACTGGAGCGCACCGGCCTCCAGGGCGTCGGTGATCGTGACTCCGGTGTAGCCGAGCCGGTTGCGCAGTTCACCGACGACCGTCGGGGACAGGCCGGCGGGGCGGGCGGCGTCCAGGGCGGTGTAGACGGCCCAGGACAGCATGACGAGCTTGGTGCCGGCGGCGATGGCGTCCCGGTACGGTGCCTCGTCCACGCTGCGGAGGGTGGCCGCGGAGGTGGTGATCGTGACGGGGCGGAGGTCCGTGTTCTGGCTCGCGGACGCGGGGCCGAGACCGGGGAAGTGCTTGGCGGTCGCGGCGACGCCGACGCCCTGCTGGGCGCTGATGAAGGCCGAACCGCAACTGGCGACGGCGGCGGCGGACTTGCTGTAGGACCGCTCGTACTGGTCGGTGAAGTCGCCGTTCTGGCGGTAGACGTCGAGAACCGGCGCGAGGTTGACGTTCATGCCGATGCCCGCGAGGTTCATCCCCGCGCCGCTGCCGGTGAAGTCGGCCCACTGGTGCGGGTCGGCGGAGGCGCCGACGTCCTTGGCCGACATGACGGGCTCACCGGGCAGACGGCGGATCATGCCGCCTTCCTGGTCGGTCATCAGGAGCAGCGGGGTCTTCACGGGGGACGAGGCGTGGGCCGCGTTCATCGACTGGATGACGCTCTCGACCTGGCTCAGGTTCTGGATGTTCTCCCCGAAGAAGATCACGCCCGCCGTGCGGCCCTCCTTGATGGCGTTCATCAGGGAGGCGGGGGGCGTGAGGCCGGGGTAGGAGTGGATGACGCACTGCCCGGCGCGCTGCTGGGGGGAGAGCGCGGCCGTGCGGGAGAGCGCGCCCTCGGGGGGCCGTACGGCCGCTTCCGCGCCGGCCGTCAGTCCCAGCCCGCCGGCCAGGGCGGCGGTTCCGGCGATCAGGGCGCCCCGCCTGCTGAGGGGTGGTGTCGAGCGCATGACGTACTCCTTCGCGAACTGTCGTGGACCGGGCGGGCTCCCGGCCGGGTGGCCAGGGGGCCGGGAGGTCGGGCGGCCCCCTGAGAAGGAACGCGAGGGCCGGAGCGGCCGCCGATGGCCGCTCCGGCCCTCGTACCCCTCACGCGGAGGCCACGCCCGGCAGGAGGCAGTGGGTTCCGGCGGCCACCGTCACGGGGTGTTGTTGGCCAGAGCCAGCAGGCGGGAGCGGTCACCGCTGAAGCGGTCGCGGTCGACGTTGCCCGAGACACCGCTCACCGAGCCGGTGGAGCTGTACTGCCAGACCGTCCAGTACGGGAAGCCCGACGGGATGCTGGGGCTGCCCGCGGAGGTCCAGTGGGCGACCCACAGCGGGCTGAGGGCGGACATGCCGCTCCAGCCGCCGGTGCACGAGTTCCACCAGCTCGGGCTGGTGTAGATCACGACGTCGCGGCCCGTGCGGGCCTTGTACTTGTTGTAGAAGTCGAGGACCCACTGCCGCATGCCGGCCTGGGAGTAGCCGTAGCAGGTGCCCTCGATGTCCAGCACGCCGGGAAGCGTGAGGTTGTCGCGGGACCATGCGCCGCCGTTGCTCGCGAAGAAGTCGGCCTGGGCCGCGCCGCCGGAGACGTCCGGGCGCGCGTAGTGGTAGGCGCCGCGGATCACCCCCGCGTTGTAGGCGTTCAGGTAGTTGGCGCTGAACGTCGGGTCCTTGTACGTCAGGCCCTCGGTCGCCTTCATCCAGGCGAACTCGATTCCCGCCCCGCGGACCGAACTCCAGTTGATGCCCCCCTGCCAGCTGGAGACGTCGACGCCCACGGGGTTCGCCTTGAGGTTGGCGTCCGCCTCGGCGCCGAGGTGCAGTTGGCGGGTGTCCGGCTTGAAGTCCTTGCTGTCCTGGAGGTAGCCGACGCCCATGTACCCCTTGCCGTAGGGCACGGAGCTGTCGGGCACGGGAGCCGCCGACGCGGCGCCGGACATCAGGCTGAGCAGCAGCGCGGCGCTGGTGCCGACGACACCGGCCACGGTGAGTCTCTTCTGGGTGGGCTTGGGGGAAACGCTCCGGGAAAACATGGCGGCCTCCTGCGTGGTGGGGGGGGAGTGCGCTTCTGTGACTGACCCGATCCGGCCGCGCGCGTCCTTGATGGTCTACGCGCGTCTACTTGTCGCGAACACGACATAGTCAGCCACAGAAGCACACGTGCGGTAAATAGCCTCCCTCTTCCAATAGTGGTCTAGACCAACCCCTGTCTCGCTGAGCTGCGCAAAGGGCGGGCCCCCGGCAGAAGTTTTCCGAACTGACGCCCACCCCCGCGCACTCGATCGGGTGGACGTTTTCGCTCAAGGACGTGGTTACCCGGATAAATGCCCTCGTGGGACGCGATCATGCGGCGGTGATCTCTACCGATCGGACGGCACGCCGTCCCAAGTCCCCCGCCCTGGCCAGGTTCGGCGGCGCGCTCGCCGTGCTGACCCTGCTCCCGACAGCGCCGGCCGCCGCCGCCGCTCCGGCGAGCGACGCCTCACCGCGCGCCGCCGGGTACGTGTCGCCCCGCGCCGTGACACCGGCCGAGCGCAGGACCGCCGCCTACCTCGACTCCCTGGGCGACAGGCCCGAGCGGCTGAGGGCCTTCTTCAAGGACCTGCCCAAGGGAGGCGACCTCCACAACCACCTGTCGGGTGCGGCCACCACCGAGTACCTGATCAAGCTGGCGATCGACAAGGGCCTGTGCATCGACGCGACGATGACGGCCGTGGCCCCGCCCTGTGGCACGGGCACACGGCCCGCCGCCGACGCGCGGACGGACGCCGCCTTCCGGCAGCAGATCATCCGGGCCTGGTCGATGCAGGACTTCCCGGCCGACGAGTCCGGGCACGACCACTTCTTCGACACGTTCGGCAAGTTCGGCCTGGCGACCTGGGACCGCGGCAAGCTCCTGGCCAACGTGGCCAACTCCGTGGTGAGGCAGAATCAGTTCTATCTGGAGACCATGGTCACACCCGCATCGGACAGCGCCAGGGCGCTCGCGGACAAGGTGGGTTACGACCCCGATCCGGCCGCCTTCCACCGCAAGCTCCTGGCCGGCGGGCAGCTCGACCGGGTCGTGGACGAGGCGGTCAAGGAGGCCGACGACGGCGACGCCGACTTCCGGGCGACCGCGCACTGCGACACCCCGCGCCCCGACCCGGGCTGCCGGCTGCCCGTCAGGTGGATCTCCCAGGTCTCCCGCGGCGGTTCCCTGCAGCGCGTGTTCACCCAGATGGCGGTCGGGATGCGGCTGGCGGAGCGCGACCCGAGGTTCGTCGCGGTCAACCTCGTCCAGCCCGAGGACTGGGACAGCTCGCTGGCCAACTACAGCACCCAGATGCGGATGCTGAAGTACCTGCGGGGCCAGTACCCGGGCGCCCACCTCACCCTGCACGCCGGTGAGCTGGCCCCCGGCCTGGTCAAGCCCGAGGACCTGACCTTCCACATCAACGAGGCCGTGCGCGTCGCCGGCGCCGAACGCATCGGCCACGGCGTCGACCTGGTCCACGAGGACGACTGGCGGCAGCTGGCCCGGACCATGGCACGGCGCAACGTCGCGGCCGAGGTGCCGTTCTCCAGCAACAAGCAGATCCTCGGCATCGCGGGCGCCGACCACCCGTTCAACGCCTACCGCCGCTACGGCGTCCCCGTGGTGCTGGCCACCGACGACCCGGGCGTCTCACGGATCGACATCAGCCACGAGTACCAGTACGCCGCCCAGACGTACGACCTCGGCTACACCACGCTGAAGGACCTGGCCCGCGCCTCACTGGAGTACGTCTTCCGTGACGGCCGCAGCCTGTGGGCCGCCGGTTCCGCGGCCTCCGGCTACCGCCCGGTCGCGGCATGCGCCGGCAGCCGCCCCGGCAGCGTCCGCCCGGGCGCGCGTTGCGCCGCCTACCTCGCGGACAACCCGAAGGCCGCGACGCAGTGGCGCCAGGAGACGGCCTTCGCCTCCTTCGAGCGCACCCACGGCGGCCGGGCCTGAACCTCGCACCCGGCCGGCGGCCGCCACCCGGCTCTCCGGGCGGTGGCCGCCGGCCCGTGTTCAGCGCGGGCGCGGGATCAGCCAGGAGGGCAGCAGGGCCGTGGCGGCGGACACGAACAGGCGCCGCTCACGCGGGGCGGGAAGCGAGAGCCACGCCTCGACGATGCCCACCTCGCCGTGCGCCATGAACCGGCTGGCGGCCTCGACGCGCCAGGCGAGCGGGCCCTCCTGGCCGGGGACGGCTTCCGGATCGCGCTCCAGCAGGGTGGAGACGGACGCGGTGAAGTGCTCGACCAGCAGGTGATGGAGGGCTGCGCTGCGGTGGCCCACCAGGCCGACGGTGTACAGCGCGTCGTGGTGCTCCAGGTGGTCGAGCAGGGCACCGGAGGCCCGCTCCCAGATCTCGTGCACCGGCAGTTCGGCCGCCAGGACGTCGGAGATCCACACGGCGCGGACCCCGTCGAGCTCCTCGTACAGCACCTGCTCCAGGACCGCCGCCGGGCTGCCGGCGTGCTTGTAGAAGGTGGTCCGGTTGACGCCCGCCTCGCGCACCAGGTCCGCCACCGCGATGTTCTCCACCGGCTGCTCGGAGGCCAGCCGCAGGACGGCCTCCCGCAGACGGTTGCGGGTGCGCCGGACGCGCACGTCGAGCGCGGGCTCACCGCTCGGCGCGCCCGTCGGCGCGCGGCCGTCGGACGCCGGGGAAAGTGGGTGGTCCTGCGGGTCTCCTGACACGGCCGAAGTCTAACGCACCCCCTCCCACATGCTCTGATCAACAGGTGTCTCTTTTCTTTCGGACGATTCGGTGCTTCAATCGGAAACGTGGCAGAGCGGCCCGATATCCCATGAACCGGGCGTGCCACGACCGTGCCCGGACCGGCCCGCTCACCGAGCCCACCGGACCCCGCGCGGCCTTCTCCTCGGCATCGCCGCACCCGGCGGCGCCGATGGTTCGGACGAAAGAAGCAGCATCATGAAGGCATCTGTCACCAAGGGCCTGGGCCAGGGTTTCGTCGTGGAGGACATCGACCTCGCCGACCCGATCGGACACGAGGTCCGCATCCAGGTGCAGGCGTCCGGCCTGTGCCACTCGGACCTGAGCGTCGCCACGTTCATCGGCGGTGAGTTCCCCGTCGTCCTGGGCCACGAGGTAGCCGGCGTGGTCACCGAGACCGGCCCGCAGGTCACCCAGGTCAAGGTCGGCGACCATGTCGTCGGCAGCCTCATCCAGTACTGCGGCTCCTGCGTGAACTGCCTCAGCGGCAGCACCCACATCTGCCTGCGCCCCGAGGCCACGCTGCGGACGCCGGAGCAGCCCTCCCGGCTGAGCTGGAACGGCGCACCGGTGGCGCAGGGGATGGGCCTGGGCGGCTTCGCCCACGAGGCCCTCATCCACGAGAACCAGCTCGCGGTCGTCCCCCAGGACATGCCGTGGGCCCCGGCCGCGCTCATCGGCTGCGGCGTGCTCACCGGCGCCGGCGCCGTGCTCAACAGCGCAAACGTCCGGCAGGGCGACACGGTCGTCGTCATGGGGGCCGGCGGCGTCGGGATGAACGCGGTCAGCGGCGCCCGGATAGCCGGTGCCGGCACGATCATCGTGACCGACATCGAGGACGGGAAGCTGGAGCGCGCCAAGGCCTTCGGCGCCACCCACGTCGTCAACTCCCGCTCGGTCGACCCGGTCGAGGCCGTCCGCGACATCACGGGCAACGGCGCGGACCACGTCTTCGACTTCGTCGGCGTGCGCCCCGTCACCGCCCAGGGCATGCAGATGCTCGGCAAGGGCGCGGGGCTCTACCTGATCGGCGTCGGCGGCAACGACGCGGGCGTCGACGTGTCCGCGATCGCCGCGCTGACCAACTCGCAGAAGGTGCAGGGCGTCTACATGGGCTCCTCGAACCTGAAGCGGGACATCCCCTTCTACGCCTCGATGTACCTCCAGGGCCGGATGAACCTCGACGACCTGGTCTCCAAGGAGATCGGCCTCGCCGACATCGAGGAGGGCTACGAGGCCCTGAAGGACGGCACGACCGCGCGCGTCGTCATCACCGACCTCTCCTGACCGCCGCGCGCCCCAGGGGCCGTACGGAGCCGCTCCCCCGGAGTGGCTCCGTACGGCCCCCGGCCTCCGGTCCGCGACTGCGGGGTCAGGCCTTCGCCACCGGCCGGTACGTGCACACCTGCACGCCCGCGTCACTCGTGGCGTGCGAGACGAGTTCCAGCGTGCGCAGCCCGCCGTCCGCGGGGAAGATCGATTTTCCGCCGCCGAGCAGCACCGGCATGATCACCAGCCGGAGTTCGTCGACGAGGCCCTCGGCCAGGAGACCGCGTACGAGGGTGGGGCTGCCCATGACCAGCAGGTCGCCGCCGTCCTTCTCCCGCAGGTCCCGGATGCGCCCCGCGCATTCCTCGCCGGGGATGCGCTCGGTGTTGTTCCACGTCAGGTCGTCGTCGCCCAGGGTGTCGGTCACGACGTACTTCCCGATCGCGTTCATCCGGTCGGCGAACGGGTCGCCGGCCCGCCCGGGCCATGCCGCGGCCATCGTCTGCCAGGTGCGGCGGCCGAACAGCAGGGCTTCAGCACCCTTCATCGAGGCGTCGAACGAGCCGCCCACCACCTCCGGGTCGAAGAAGGGGTGCGACCAGCCGCCGTGGGCGAAGCCGCCGTCCGTGTCCTCCTCCGCACCGCCCGGCGCCTGCACGACGCCGTCCAGGCTGATGAACTCGCTGATGACGATGCGCATGTGACTGTCTCCTCGTAGACCGTGGTTCAGGTGTACAGGCAATGAGACTTCGGCGCCGCCCGGAAGTCATCGCGAGACACGGGATGATCGGGCGGCGCGCGGAAACCGCCCGGCCGGACGCCTGACGAACCCTGCCTGCTCACAGGCCCGGACGCCGCCACCGGCTTCAGCAACAGGGGTGCGCCCGGCAACAATTGACGGCCGTTCCTGCCGGTCGGTCGCTTTGATCCGGGTGGGCAATACATGGATCATTCCTGCCGACGGACAACCCTTACTCCGGAGGCACTTCGATGAGACCGACCCGCGCCGCCCTGCTGATAGCCGCGACCGCTCTGACGCCCGCTCTCCTCTTCACCGCACCGGCCTTCGCCACCGCCGCGTCCGCGCCGGCCGCGACCGTTGCGTTCACCACGCCCGTCACCACCACGCCGGCCACGGCCTGCCCGGCCGTCCCGTCCGACACCGGCACTCCGGTCGACGAGATGACGGAGGACGAACTCCGGGCCGCGATCCAGGACATCCTCGCGGACGAGAACGCCGGCAAGGGCGTCCGGCGCGAGGCCGACGCGGCCCTCGGCGGCACGGTGGACGCCCTGCGCGCCTTCCTGAAGACAGGCTGCCCAGCGGCCCAGGCCGAGGACGACACCGTCACGGTCTTCCGCATCCTCAACGTGGCGACGCAGAACGGCGACAAGAGGGTGATCAAGGAGGTAAACGACCTCCTCGACAACCGCACCCCCGAAGCGCTGCGTGCGTTCCTCGAGACGGGATACGCGCAGGCCCAGGCCGAGGACGATTCCTTCGCTGTCGTCCGCATCCTTTACGTCGCCACGCAGAACGGCGACAAGAGGGTGATCCGGGAGGCCAACGCCACCCTCGACGACAGCAGCCCCGAGGTGGTGAGCTACTTCCGGTGGACCGGGTACCGGCTCGCCCAGGCCGAGGACGACTCCGTGTACATCGTCCGCATGCTCACGAACCCGGACATCAGCGACGCCATGTACGACGCGATCCAGGCGGTCCTCGACGACAGCAGCCCCGAGGCCCTGCGGTACTTCCGGACGGTCGGCCAGTACGAGATCGACGGCTGATCGCAGCCGCGGGGAGCCCTCGCCGAGACTGACGCCGTGCGGGGCACCCGGGCGGATCCGCGGATCCGCCCGGGCTTGTCCTCGCGCCGCTTCCCCGCGTCCTCAGAAACCGCCGCCCCCGAAGTCCCCGCCCCCGCCGAAGCCCCCGCCGTCGCCGAACCCGCCGCCTCCCCCGTCACCGAAGCCGCCCCCGCCGAAGCCGGACGAGTCGAAGTCGGAGCCGGAGAAGTCGCCGCCGGAGAAGTCACCACCGCCGAAGTCGCCGCCGCCGTACTCCGCCGCGTAGGCCGGGGTGGAGAGCATCGAGCCGAGCATCGTGCCGACCAGCAGACCCGGGAGCAGGCCGCCGCCGAAGTAGCCGCCCGCCCAGGGGCCGTAGGCCGGGCCGGCCTCCCAGTACGGGCGCCTGCTGCCGTCGCCCATGTCGACGGTCCGGCTCATCGGGTCCTCGCCGCTCCGCAGCCGTACCTCGTCGGCGCCGCAGACCGGGACCTCGCGGGCCGTGCCGCCCGACGGGGTCCAGCGGACGTCGGCGACCGAGGGGCCGTGGCGCGGGTCGAAGAAGCAGGGCGGCCGCCGGGCGGGAAGCTCGGCGCCGGTGCGGCGCGCGTCCAGGACGGCCAGCGAGTAGCGCCCGTCCTCCAGGGCCTGGGTCACCCCGCGCACGTCGGAGGGGTGCCGGGCCTGTTCCATGCGGGATTTCGCGCTCTCGTAGGAGTCGAGGGCGCGTTCGTAGTCGGCGCGCATCGTGTCGTCGGCGCCGGGCTCCGAGGGCTGGAAGTCGAGCCGCTCCAGGGTCTCTCCGTACGCCGTGATGTCCTCGTCGACGACGACCCGGAGCTTGTCCAGGGCGGCCTGTTCCTCGGCCTCCTTGCGCCTGCGGTTGCGGCGCACGATCGTGTACGCCCCCGCGCCGCCGATGACCACCACCGCGCCGACCGCGATCAGTCCGGCGGTGGCCGAGCCGCCGCGGGAGGAGGAGGCGCCGCCCCAGGAGCCGGGAGCGCTGCCGCGGGCCTGCTCCACGGCCCGGTCGACGAAGGAGTTCAGCTGGGCCGCGGCGGACGTGTCCGCACCGGGCGCCTTCACGGCCGCGGTGAGGTTCTGGACCGCCTGCTGCGACATCACCTGCGGGTCGGCGCCCGCGTTGAAACCGTCACCGAGGCGGATCGCGTAGACGCCGGTGATCCCGGTGTCGGTGCGCAGGGTGCGGAGCACGCTGTCCTCGGGGAAGGCGGGGCTCTGCGGCAGCACGGCCACGAAGACGGGCTTGTCCGCGTCCTTGATCTTCTTCGTCAGCGCGTCGGCCTGGCTCCGTGAGAGCTGTCCGGCCGCGGCCGGATCGACGTACACCGGGCCCTTGCGCAGGGCCTGGGCGACCTCGTCGACGGTGGACGCCGTCGAGGCACCGGGCGCCGCCGGTGCGGCGGGGGCCAGGAGCAGCGCGACCGCCGACAGCAGGAGGAGAAGCCCCGCCAGGAGTGCCGGGACCGTGAAAGAGGGGAACGGCCTGTTCCGCATGGTTCAAAGCTAACCCGAATGAGCGAAAAGTGCGGGCGGGCGGCCGCCGCCGCCCGCCCGCACCGGCTCAGGCGGCCCGGTACGCCGCCCGCAGCTTCGCCACCGCGCCGGTCAGGTCACCGGTGAGCAGCAGGTGGTCGGCGTCGGCGAACGGCTTGGACACCGCTTCCGTCACCTTCCCGCCGATCTTCTGCTGGACCAGCAGCCGGGCCTGGCCGACGATGGTCCGGCCCACGTCGGTCCGGCCGAGGCCGGTCTTCTCCGCGACCTGGGCGGCCAGCGCGAGTGCGCCGAGCGTGAGCTCGCCGCCGGCCGGGGGCTTCTTCAGGGTGGTGAGGCCCCAGCCGTACGGGAACTGCGGGTCGTACGCCGCGTCGCCCACGTTGATCGGCAGCTGCGCCTCGGACTTCGGCCAGGTCACCGGAAGCTGCCCGGTGAAGGCGCGCTTGCCGAAGAGCACGTCGGCCACGCCGTCGCCCTCGGTGCCCGGCAGCCAGGAGGCCACCAGGGCGTCGATGCCGTCGAGCCGGTCGCCGATGAGCTGCGGGCGGCCCGAGACGACCAGGACGGCGCACTTCATCGCGGCGCAGACCTTGTCGACCGCGGCCTTGTCGGCGGCGGACAGCTCCAGGTCGTGGCCGTTGCCGACGTCGCCGACGCCTTCCGCGTACGGGGTCTCGCCGACGACCACGACACCGACGTCGTAACCGTCCGTGGCCGCCGACGCGTCCTTGGAGTACGTGACCGAGGCGGCGTCCTTCTTCATGGCCGACAGGATCGTGGTGCCCGGAGTGATGTTGCCGGACGAGCCCTGCCAGCTGACGGTCCAGCCGCCGGCCTGGTTGCCGATGTCGTCGGCGTTGGAGCCGGCGACGTACACCTTCTGCGTGGACTTCAGCGGCAGCACGCCGCCGTCGTTCTTCAGCAGCACCTGGGACTCGGCCGCGGCCTCACGGGCCACGGCGCGGTGCTCGGCCGAGCCGACCTTGTCGAGGTTGGACGTGTCGGCGTAGGGCTTCTCGAACAGGCCCAGCCTGAACTTCTGCGTGAGGATGCGGGAGACCGCGTCATCGATCCGGGCCTGGGCGATGCGGCCCGCGGTGACCTCGTCCTGGAGCGTCTTCGTGAAGTCCTTGTACGCCGTCGGGACCATGATCATGTCGAGACCGGCGTTGACCGAGGTGCGGACGTCGCTCGCGTAGTCGCCGGGGATCTGGTCGATCGCCTGCCAGTCGCTGATGACGAAGCCGTCGAAGCCCATCCGGTCCTTGAGCACGCCGTTGATCATCGCGGCGTTGGCGTGCATCTTCACCGGGCCCTCGTCGTCCCCGAGGATGTCGAGCGAGGAGTACGACGGCATGACCGTGCCGACCCCGCGCTTGACGGCCTCGTCGAACGGGGCGAGGTGGACGGCTTCGAGCTCCTGCCGGGTGACCTTGGTGACGCCCTGGTCGATGGGGTACGAACCGGTGGTGGAGGAGCCGTACTCCGTACCTCCGTCGCCCACGTAGTGCTTGGCGGTGGCCAGCACCTTGTCGTTGCGGTCCAGGTCCTTGCCGGAGGCCGCTCCCTGCATGCCCTGGATCACCGTCTCCAGGGACTCGACGAGTGCCGGGTCCTCGCCGTACGCCTCGTAGGCGCGGCCCCAGCGGTCGTCGCGCGAGACGCAGAGGCAGGGGGCGAAGTCCCACGGGATGCCGGTGGCGCGCACCTCGTTGGCTGTGACGGCGCCGGTCTTCTCGACGGTCTTCGGGTCGCGGGTCGCGCCGAGGCCGACGTTGTGCGGCATGATCGTCGAGCCGATCACGTTGTTGTGGCCGTGCACCGCGTCCACGCCGTAGATCAGCGGGATCTGGAAGCGGGTCGCCTGGGCGCGCAGCTGGTAGGAGTCGACCATCTTCGCCCACGCCGCGGGGGTGTTGGGCGTGGGTACGGAGCCGCCGCCGGAGAGCAGCGAGCCGAGGTCGTACGTGGCGATGTCGCCCTGCGAGGAGAGCGCGTTGCGCTCGGCCTGCGTCATCTGGCCGGCCTTCTCGGCGGGCGACATCCGGGCGAGCAGGTCGGCGACGCGCTGCTTCACGGGCAGCTTCGCGTTCTGGTAGGGCAGCCCGTGGGCGTCGATGACGACCTGCGGGTTCTCCTTCGGCGGCCTGGCGCCGGTGACGGTGAGTTCGAGCGGGACCGTCTTCGCGGAGGCGGCGCCGGTGATCTTCTTCGTGGTGACGGAGACCCGGTGCGTGGTGCCGGACGCGGTACCCGCAGGGAAGGTGTACGTACCGCTGACCGGCGCGTAGTCGGTGCCGGATGCGGCGCTGCCGCCCTTGGTCTCGTACGCGACGGTGACGGGCTCGTCCAGCGGGAGCGATCCGGTGGTGGCGACGGAGAGGTCGATGCCGGCGGTCTCGCCCTGCTTGACGGGGTGCACGGCCGCGTCGGTGACGACGCTCGCCTTCAGCGCGGCGTCGGCCTTGCCGTACAGCTCCACACCGTCCATGGCGAACTTGCCGGGAGCCCCGGGCGGCAGGGTGAGGGCGTAGCCCCACATCTCGTTCAGGCCGAGGACCTGGTCGATCCCTCCGACGGGCTGGTAGTCGCCGCGGTAGGTGAAGTCGGCGAACGGGATCTCGACCTGGTGCCAGCCCTCCCAGTCGTCGGTGAAGGAGGTGGTCCAGAGCTCGGAGGCCTCGCCGTTGGCGCCGCCGTCCTTGATCTCGAAGCTGATCTTCTTGCCCGAACCCGGCGGCAGGGGCGCGGTGTTCTGTCCGTACCACCAGAACCGGATGCCCTTGTGGGCGGACCAGTCGTGGGCGGGCTGGTCGGCGGCGTAGTCGTGGCTGAGGCCGCCGTAACCGCTGATGTCGAAGGTGCCTTCGAGGACCTTGGCGCCCTCGGGGGCGTCCGCGCGCTCCTTCAGCGCCAGGGTGGGCGGGTCGTCGGCGTCGCCGCCCCAGGTGAAGATGCCCTCGGCGGGCTGGTTCGCGAAGGGGACCTCGCCCTCGAACCGGTCGACGGCGACGGGTGCCGGTTCGTCCGCCGCGGCGGGCGCCGCCGCGCTGGGGACGGCCCCGGCGAGCAGGCCGGCCAGGACGGTGGCGGCGGCCAGTGCGGCCGTCGCGGGTCTCGCCCGGTGACGGGTGCGTGGTGGCATGTGCGGCTCCTCGGTGCGGTGACCGCGCGCGGCACAGCGGGGTGCGGATGCCGTGCCGCGCGCGGGGTGCGGGTGTGACCGGAGTGCGGGGGGTGGTGGTCCGGATGGGGCCCTGGGGTGCGGGGCCTGTTACTTCTTCTGCTCGACGCGGACCCAGTCGATCTCCGCCTGGACGCCGCCCTGGGCGACGCGGTCGACGCTGGACTGCGGAAGGCCCCAGTAGGGCGTGGTGACCTTGTTCCAGCCGGCGGGATACGCCCCGCCGAGGGCCAGGTTGAGGATCACGTACTGGTTGTGGTCGAAGACCCACTGACCGCGGGTGGATTCCAGCTTCTGGCGCGAGGTCGTCTGGACGACCCGGTCGTCGACGGTGAACGTCATGCCCTCGGGCGTCCACTCGACGCCGTAGGTGTGCCAGGCGTCGGCACGGCCGCCGTTCGGGTAGGTCTGCTGCTTGCCGATGTTGCCGTCGGCCGAGTAGCCGGGGCCGTGCAGGGCCGAGCTGGTCCAGTCGCCGTAGCCGATGTTCTCCATGATGTCCGTCTCGCCCGAGCCGGGCCACGAGACGGAGGGGTCGTCCACGTTGCTGCCGAGCATCCAGAAGGCGGGCCAGAAGCCGTCGCCGACCGGCAGCTTCATACGGGCGCTGACCTTGCCGTAGGTGAAGTCGAACTTGGTGTTGGTGTCGATCCGGCCGGAGGTGAAGTCGAAGGTGCCGTTGGGTGTGGGGGTGCAGCCCTTGCAGTACTTCGCCTTCAGGACGAGGGCGCCGTTCTCGGTGCGGATGTTGTCCGTCGAGTCGACGTAGGCCTGTGACTCGCCGTTGACGGGGCCCATCTCCGTCCCCGTGCGCACCACGCGCCACTTGGAGCGGTCCAGGCCCGAGCCGGTGAAGTCGTCGAAGAACGTGGTGCTGTACGCACCGCCCGGGTTCTTGGGCAGGGCCGGGTAGGCGGCGTTGGCGCTGCCGCCGGTGCCCCATACCTGGAACTCGTAGAGGGAGTAGCCGAACTGGGCGGTGGACGGTGCCGGGTTGTAGAACGAGCGGCGTTCCACGCCGAGCATCCGGACGTAGCGGCCGGTCGCCGGGGTGGGCAGGTTGACGGTGTCGTGGCGTCCGGCGGCCTCGCCCGGCGCCTTCACATCGGCGCGGCGGGCGGCGACGTCGGCGGCGGAGGGCTGGTAGACGGTGCGCCAGGTGCGGTTGTCGTCGGAGACCTGGATCCGGTAGTCGACGGCGTACGCCGCCTCCCAGTACAGGTCGACGGTGGAGATGGTGGAGGTGGCGCCGAGGTCGACGCCGACCCAGCGGTTCGCGTTCCAGTCGCTCGACCAGCGCGACTGGTCCGCCTTGAGGTCGGCCGGCCAGCCGCCGTCGGTGACGTACGCCGGAGAGTTGCCCGCGTGCTGGTAGAGGTCGCCGTACGCGGGGTGGTTCAGGGCGAGGTTGGTGCGGGTCGTGGAGGCGGGGGCCTGCTCCCCTCCGTACACCTTGAAGGAGTAGAGGGAGTAGCCCCAGGCGGTGGCGCGCTGGATGCCGCGCATCCGGACGTAGCGGCCGGTGACCTCCTGCGGGTAGGTGTGCGCGGTGACGCTGCCGCCGGTGCCGTCGTCCTCGGTGTAGAAGGTGGTCCAGTCGGTGCCGTTCTTCGACACCTCCAGGACGTACTTCTTGCCGTAGGCGGCCTCCCAGTCCAGGGTGACCTGGCTGATCCGGAGGGTGGAGCCGAGGTCGACCCGGATCCAGGCGTCGTCGGCGAAGTTGCTCGCCCATCGGGTGGTGCCGTTGCCGTCGGCGGCGCCCCCGGGTCCGGTGGCGCCGTTCTCGCTGCCGGACGCGGTGACGGCGCCGGGGTCGGCGGTGTAGGCGGCGGCCGCCCGGTCGGTGTCCCAGGCCGCGGCCTGCGCCGCCGGCCGTGGGGCCGGGGCCGGGGCGGCGAAGGCCATGGGGGCGGCGAGGGCGATCAGAGCGGCGGTGGTGGCTGCCAGAGTCGTACGAGAGGGCACGGTGGGGCTCCCGTTCGTATCCGTGGAGGCGCGGCTGCGCGCGCGGGCGCAGCTACGCGTTGCGGGTGAGGCGGATGGTGTCGCGATACCACTTGGCGCTGTCCTTGAGCGTCCGCACCTGTGTGTCGTAGTCGACGCGGACGATGCCGAATCGCTTGTCGTAGCCGTAGGACCACTCGAAGTTGTCCATCAGCGACCAGGCGAAGTACCCCCGGACGTCGGCCCCTTGTGCGCGGGCGGCGGCGACGGCGGCGATGTGGTCGGCGAGATAGGTGGTGCGGTCGGCGTCGTGGATCCCACCGTCCGCGGAGACGGTGTCGTCGAAGGCGGCGCCGTTCTCGGTGATGACCGTCGGGAGTCCGTAGTCCTTCTCCAGACGGACGAGCAGGTCGGTGAGGGCGGTGGGGGTGATCTCCCAGTCCATGGCGGTACGGGGCAGGTCACGCTCCACGACCCGGGTGACGGGCAGTCCTTCGGCGTCGGCCGTCGCACCGTTCTCGGTCACGCCGGAGAACAGCGTGCCGCGGTAGAAGTTGACGCCGAGGACGTCCAGCGGGGTGGAGATGATCTCCAGGTCGCCGTCCTGGACGGGGAGTTCGATGCCCTGGGCGGCGAGGTCGGTGACGATGTCCTCGGGGTAGGCGCCCTTGACGACGGGGTCGAGGTAGAGCCGGGCGCCGAGCCCGTCGGCGCGGCGGGCGGCCTCGGCGTCCTCGTGGCTGTCCGTCTCGGGGGTGGCGGTGCCGAGGTTGAGGGTGATGCCGAGTTCCAGCTCGTTGCCGCGGGCCGCGGACTGTTCCCGCAGGTACTGCGAGGCGAGGCCGTGGCCGAGCAGGAGGTGGTGGACGGCGTGGATCGCCTCGCCGAAGTTCTTCCGGCCGGGGGCCTGGTTGCCGTACGCGTAACCGAGCATCGCCGAGCACCACGGCTCGTTCAGCGTGGTCCAGTGCTTCACCCGGTCGCCCAGCGCGTCGTAGGCGAGGGCGGCGTACTCGGCGAAGCGGTAGGCGGTGTCGCGGGCCGGCCAGCCGCCGGCGTCCTCCAGCTCCTGCGGCAGGTCCCAGTGGTAGAGCGTGATCCACGGGGTGACGCCCTTGGCCTCCAGCTCGTCGACCAGGCGCTTGTAGAAGTCCAGGCCCTTCGCGTTTGCGGGGCCGCGGCCGCCGGGCTGGATGCGGGGCCAGGCCAGGGAGAAGCGGTATGTGTCGACGCCCAGGTCGGCGATCAGCGAGACGTCCTCGGGCATCCGGTGGTAGTGGTCACAGGCCACGTCGCCGTTCTCGCCGCGGACGACCATGCCCGGCACCCTGCAGTACGTGTCCCAGATCGACGGCGTTCTGCCGTCCTCGGCCGCCGCTCCCTCGATCTGGTAGGCGGCTGTGGCGACGCCCCAGCGGAAGTCGGCGGGCAGACCGGGCACGGCCTGGGCGGCGATCTCGCGGGCGTATGCCTGAGGGGTGACGAGGTTCATGGTTCTCCTGTGGTGTGCGGTGCGTAGGTCGCTACGGGCGGGCGACCGCGGGGGCCGGGGCTTCCTGGTGCAGCCAGCAGGCCACGGAGCGGGAGCCGTCCCCGCCCGGTGCGGCGAGCACCGGGACGTGGGTGTCGCAGCCCGCGACCTTCTTGGCGCAGCGGGGGTGGAAGGCGCAGCCGGCCGGCATCGCGGACAGGTGCGGGGGCGAGCCGGGGATGCCGCTGAGCTCGCGGCGGGGGCCGTGGAGCGCGGGGAAGGAGTGCAGCAGTCCGTCGCTGTAGGGGTGGCGGGGGTCGCGGTAGATGTCGGACGCGCCGGCCTCCTCGACGATCCGTCCGCCGTACATGATCGCGATCCGGTCGGAGAACTCGATGAGGAGGGAGATGTCGTGCGTGATGAAGACGACGGAGAAGCCGAGCTCCTCGCGGAGCCTGACCAGCTGGCGCAGGATCTGGCGCTGCATGACGACGTCGAGCGCCGTCGTGGGCTCGTCCATGATGACGATCTCGGGCTCCAGCGCGAGGGCCATCGCGATCATCACGCGCTGGCGCATGCCGCCGGAGAGCTGGTGCGGGTAGGCGCCGAGCCGGTCGGCGGAGATGCCGACCAGGCTGAGCAGTTCCTGCGCCCGCGCGGTGCGTTCGCTCTTCTTCATCTCCGGTCGGTGTGCCTGGAGTACGTCGGTGAGCTGGCTGTGGACCGTGTGCACCGGGTTGAGGGAGTTCATCGCGCCCTGGAAGACGATCGACAGCTCCGACCAGCGGAAGGCCCTCAGCTCGGCGGCCGACAGGGTCAGCAGGTCGAGGGCCTCGCCGTCGCGCTGGTGGTAGTGCACCTCGCCGCCGGTGATCACACCGGGCGGCGAGAGCAGCCGGGTGACGGCGTAGGCCAGGGTGGACTTGCCGGAGCCCGACTCGCCTGCCAGGCCGAGGACTTCGCCGCGGTGCAGGGTGAGGTCGATGTCGCGCAGCGCGTGCACGGCGGCCGCGCCGGTCCCGTAGTCCACGTTGAGGCCGCTGATGGTGAGGACGGGCTCGCTCATGAGCGGGGCTCCTTCTTGGACGTGCCGGTACGGGCCACGGGGGTGAAGCCGACGCGCATGCGGACCTTCCGGGAGCCGCCGGTCTCGGTGCGCAGACGCGGGTTGACGAACTCGTCGATGCCGAAGTTGATGAGGGCGAGCGACATGCCGAGCAGGGCGATGCAGAGCCCGGCCGGGACGAACCACCACCACGCGCCCTGGGCGAGGGCCTGGTTGGACTGCGCCCAGAACAGGACGGTCCCCCAGTTCCAGTTGGAGATGTCGGCGACGCCGATGAAGGCGAGCGTGATCTCGGAGAGGATCGCGAAGATGACGGTGCCGACGAAGCCGGAGGCGATGACGGCGGTCAGGTTGGGCATCACCTCGAAGAAGATGATCCGCCAGGTGGACTCGCCGGTGGCGCGGGCCGCCTCGACGTAGTCGCGGCGGCGCAGCGACAGCGTCTGGGCGCGCAGCACCCGGGCGCCCCAGGCCCATGAGGTCACGGCGATGACGAAGGCGATCAGCAGGTCGCCGGTGTCGGACACGAAGCTGGCGATGATGATGATCAGCGGCAGTCCGGGGATGACCAGGAAGACGTTGGACAGCAGCGAGAGCACTTCGTCGGCGGTGCCGCCGAGGAAGCCGGCGCTGACGCCGATCAGCACGGACAGGATCGTGGCGATGATCCCGGCGATGAAGCCGACGACGAGGACGCCGCGGGTGCCGACGAGGATCTGCGAGAGCACGTCCTGGCCGGTCTGCGTGGTGCCGAACCAGTGGGAGCCGGACGGCGGCTGGAGCAGTTCGTTGCTCATCGTGTCGGGGTCGTACGGGGCGATCCACGGTCCGATGACGGCGATCAGCACGAAGAAGAGCAGGATGCCGAGTCCGATGACGGTCTTGCGGCCGCGCAGGAAACGGAACTTGCGCTTGCTCGCTGCCGGGGTCTCGGTCGCGTCGAGGACGGCGACCTCGGTGGCGGTGACGGCCATGGGCCCTACGCCTCCCTTCGGGTACGGGGGTCGAGGAGCATGTAGAGCACGTCGGCGAGGAGGTTCGCCGCGAGGACGGAGAGCGTGATGATCAGGAAGACGCCCTGCATGAGGGGGTAGTCCTTGGCGCCCACGCCCTGGAAGAGCTGGTAGCCGATGCCCGGGTAGGAGAAGACCATCTCCACCAGGAGCGTGCCGCCGACGATGAAGCCGAGGGAGAGGGCGAAGCCGGAGATGTTGGGCAGGATCGCGTTGCGTGCCGCGTAGCCGAACATCACCCGGCGCTCGGAGAGCCCCTTGGCCTGGGCGACCATCACGTAGTCCTCGCTGGACACCGTCACCATCATGTTGCGCATGCCGAGGATCCAGCCGGCCACCGCGCTGAGCACGATCGTGAGGCCGGGCAGCACCCCGTGGTAGAGCGCGCTGGAGATGAACGGCCAGTCGAAGGCGGGCACCAGCGAGTTGTCGTAGCCACCGTCGGCCGGGAAGAGCGGCCACTTCACGGCGAACAGCGAGATCGCGATGAGCCCGAGCCAGAAGTACGGGATGGCGGAGATGAACGTGGTGACGGGCAGCAGGCTGTCCATCCAGGAGCCGCGCCGCCAGCCGGTGAAGACCCCGATGCCGGTGCCGAGCACGAAGCTGATCAGTGTGGTGATGCCGACGAGCGCGAGCGTCCACGGCAGCGACTGGGCGATGACCTCGCTCACCGGGGTGGGGAAGAAGGTGAAGGAGAGCCCGAGGTCGCCGTGGAACAGGTGCGACCAGTAGTCGGTGTACTGCTCCCAGATCGACTGCTTCTTGTCGAGGCCGAACAGGGCCTTCAGCGAGGCGATGGCGCTGGTGTCCAGCTGGCCCTGGAAGCGGGCGATGAGCGACTGGACGGGGTCACCGGGCATCATGCGCGGGATGAGGAAGTTGATCGTGATGGCGGCCCAGGCCGTGACCAGGTAGAAGGCGAGCCGTTGCAGCAGAAACTTCACTTCGCAGCCTCCTTCTCGTGGTCGTCGGTGGGGGCTGTGCCGGTTCCCTCGTACAGCCAGCAGGCGGCCCACTGGCCGTCGGCCAGGTCGAAGCGCGGCGGCAGCTCGGTGCGGCAGCGCTCCATCGCCTTGGGGCAACGGGGGTGGAAGCGGCAGCCGGCCGGCGGGGCGATGAGCGACGGCGGCTCGCCGCTGCCGGCCTCCTCCTGCTCCTCCCCCGCGACCACCCGGTCCGGGTCGGGCGCCGAGGCGATCAGCAGCTGGGTGTAGGGGTGGGCGGGGTGCTGGGTGACGGTCTCGCTGTCCCCGCCCTCGACGATCCGGCCCGCGTACATCACCAGCGTGGTGTCCGCGAAGTAGCGGGCGGAGGCGATGTCGTGGGTGATGTAGAGGATCGCGAGGTGGAGGCGGTCCTTGAGGTCCTTGAGCAGGTTCAGGACCCCGAGCCGGATCGAGACGTCCAGCATCGAGACGGGTTCGTCGGCCAGCAGGACCTGGGGGTCTGCGCCGAGCGCGCGGGCGATGGCCACGCGCTGGCGCTGACCTCCCGACAGCTCGTGCGGGAACTTGTCCAGATACTGATGAGGAGGAGTCAGCTGGACACGGTTCAGCAGAGCGGTCAGGTTCTCTTCGAGCTCCGCCTCGCCGCTGCCCGCCCGGCCGTGGATCTTCAGCGACCGGGTGAGGTGGTAGCGCACGGTGTGCACCGGGTTCAGCGAGGCGAACGGGTCCTGGAAGATGAGCTGGACCCGGCGTACGTAACTGCGGAAGGACCGGCCACGTCCGGCCTTCACCGGCTGCCCGCCCAGGTGGATCTCGCCCGAGGTGAGCGGATACAGCTGCGCGAGCAGTCTGGCGACGGTGGACTTCCCGGAGCCCGACTCCCCCACCAGGGCCGTGACGGTGCCGCGCCGCAGCTCCAGCGAGGCGTCGTCGACGGCGTGGACGGTACGGCGCTTGCCCGCGAGGAGATCGCGGCCGGTGCGCCGCACGGCGAAGTGCTTGGTGACTCCGCGTGCTTCGAGCACGACTTGGTTCTTTTCGAACTGTTCAGACATGGCCGGTACCTGGATCCCTGCGTCCTACTTGGCGGGCTTGAGCTTCAGCACGATCTCCAGCGACGAGCGCTGGGTGTGCTGCGGGTCGGCGTACGGGTCGGCCTCGGTGGGCCAGCCCACCCAGTTCTTCGTGGAGTACTCCGCACCGACGGGCGCGGCCGCGGTCGGGATCATCGGCGCCTGCTCGACCATGATCTTCTGCAGGGTGTCCATCGCCGCGGTGCGCGCGGTGTTCGTGGTGGACTGGGCGAAGTCCTTCAGCGCCTCGGTCGCCTCGGTGCTCTTGAAGCGGCCGAAGTTGCCGGACTGGGAGGGCTTGCCGATGGGCTGGAGCAGCGCGCCGTCCATGATGTTCTGGTACATGTCGTACGGGGTGGCGCCGCTGTTGGTCCAGTGCAGCGTGGCGTCGAAGTTGCCGTTGGCGACGTCCGCGCCCCAGGCGTCCGCGGTCTGCGTCTTGACCTTGGCTTCGATGCCGATCTTCTTGATGTTGTCCTTGATGATCGACAGGCCGGTGATGTAGTCGTTCCAGCCGGCCGGGTCGGTGAAGGTGAGCTTCACGGGCTTGCCGCTCGGGTCCTTGAGGACACCGCCGCTGAGGGTGAAGCCGGCCTCCTCCAGAACCTTCTTGGCACCCTCGACGTCGGGCTTGGTGGTGGCGTTCTTGTAGGCGGAGGAGATGAAGGACTCACCGGCCGGCAGCGGGATGCCGGTGGGGTTGGTGATCTCCGGGTAGAGCGTCGCCTCGGCCTGGGTGTAGATCGCGTTGCGGTCGACGACCATCGCCATGGCCTTGCGCAGCGCCGGGTTGTCGAACGGCTTGCGGGCGGTGTTGAACCACAGGCCGTGGATGCCGAGGCCGGAGGGGAACCACAGCTTGTGGTTCTTCGGGTCCTTGGCGATGAACAGCTTCTTGTAGTCCGGCATGAAGACGAACGACCACTCGAGCTTGCCGCTGGCCAGCGCGGTGGTGGCGGCGTTGTTGTCGTTGTACGTGCTGTAGCGCAGCTCCTTGACCTTCGTCGACCCCTTCCAGTAGGTCGGCGTGGCGGTCAGTGTGGTGGTCTGCGGGGTGAAGGTCTTCAGCTTGTACGGGCCCGAGCCGACGGGCGTGCGGTTGGGCCAGGTCTCAGGGTTCTTGACCTTCTCCCAGATGTGCTTGGGCACGATGTACTGCTGGATGATCTTGTTCTGGTTGACGTACTGCGAGTCATCGAAGGTCAGGACGACCTTCTTGTCCCTGACCTCGACGCCGCCCCACGCGATGCCGTCGGCGTTGAGCGCCGGGTGCTTCTTCAGCAGGTTGAAGGTGAACGCCACGTCCTCGGCGGTCAGGGGCTTGCCGTCGGCCCACTTCGCCCTGGAGTCGAGGGTGAAGGTGACCTTGGTGAAGTTGAGGTCCCACTTCCAGTCGGTCGCCAGCCACGGGTCGGCCTTGTCGGCGGGCCGGATCTGGCTCACCATCGCCAGCGGCTCGTAGATCATCCAGCGGTAGCCGAGGGTGGCGCCCGCCGAGGTGTTCAGGAACGGGTTGCTGTTGTTCGTCTGCGGGCCGTCCGGCTTGCCGATGTTCAGGACACCCGAAGCGCCGCTGCCACCGCCCTTGTTGTGATTCGAGTTGGCTGACGAGCATCCGGCGGCGAGCGCGACCACCGCGGTGGCGAGCGCGGCCGCTCTGAGCGTGTGACGGCGTGCGGACATAACGACTCCAGGAGGGACTGGCGGGTCTGGGAGATCCGGAAACGGGCAGCGCTCGACGCGCCTGGTGAACGGGCGTTTGTGTTGCGGGCGTTGCGGGTGCGGTGGCGGGCCTTGGGGGTGCCCTGTCCGCTAGGGCGCCGAGTGGCGCACGACCAGTTCGGTGGGCAGCACGACCGGTGCGTCGGGTACGGGCGTGCCGCCGAGGTGGGAGAGCAGCATCCGTGCGGCCGTCTCACCCATCTGCCGGGTGGGCTGGCGCACGGTGGTCAGGGGTGGTTCGGTGTGCTCGGCCATCGGGATGTCGTCGAATCCGACCACCGCGATGTCGCCGGGCACGGTCCGCCCCGCGGCGCGCAGCGCCCGCAGCACGCCTGCCGCGGTGATGTCGTTGTGCGCGAACACCGAGTCGAACTCGACGCCGGAGGCGATGAGCTGTTCCACGGCCAGCCGGCCGCAGCGCTCGGTGAAGTCTCCGCGGACGACGAGGTCGGTGGGCAGGACGGAGACGAATCCCTCCAGCCGGTCGCGGACGCAGCCGAAGTCCTGCGGGCCGGTGATGACCAGGGGCCTGGTGCGGCCGGCAGCCCGCAGATGGCGGGCGGCCGACGCGCCTCCTTCGTGGTTGGTGGTCACGACGGAGGGGAACTCGGGGTGATGGCCGCGATCGTCGATCAGCACGATCGGCAGGCCGTCTCGGTGCAGTGCGGTGAGGTGGTCGAGGGTGTTCTCCGGTTCCACCACGACCAGTCCGTCGAAGGCGCGCGCCGACACCTGGCTGGTGAAGCGCTCCACGGACTCGGCCCCGCGGTTGCAGGTGAAGAGCAGCAGCCCGTAGTCGGCGGCCTCGACGGTGTCGACGACGCCCTGGAGCACCTCGCCCATCCACGGCCAGGTCAGCGAGGGCACCAGCATGCCGACCGTACGGCTGCTGCCGCGGGCCAGGCCGACGGCACCCGAGCTGGGTACGTAACCGAGCTGTGCAATCACTTCACGAACACGGGCTGCCGTCGAACCGTCCACTTCGCCCTTGGTGTTGATGACCCGGGAGACGGTCGTCTTGCTGACGCCGGCCTCGCGGGCGACATCAGCGATGGTGACACGCATCGGGGGCCTCCAGGACACAACAGGACAGAGCGAACGACCGGCTGCGGAACCGGTACCGCAACCGGTTCCGGAACCGGTACCGGCGTTGGTGGCGTGAGTTAACCCCGCTGGAACAGAGCCGTCAATACTTCACGTCGAGATTGGTCCGTACCCATCTTCCGAGCAGCTGGAAAGGCGCTTGTGTTCAAGTCCTGAACGCGCTTCCTCTTGACGTGGGCACGTAAGAGCAGTTCACTCCCGTGTCGTCCGACGGCACGTCCCCCACGCTCCCGCCGAGGAAGGCATCAGCCATGATCCGATCAGGAAGGGCGACCAGGGCGCTGCTCGCCGCCGTGCTCGCCACCGCCGGCCTCACCGGGCTCTCGTCCGGTACCGCGCAGGCCGCGGGCGAGACGGTGAACATCGCCCTGACCACCACCGATGACTCCGGTGGCCGTCATGTCACCCGGGGCCTGGAGGCGCAGACCCCGGTCGCGTTCGGTGCCGGCAACGGGGGCGGCGGTACGAACATCACGGTCGACGAGAACACCCGCTACCAGACCTTCACCGGCGGCGGCGCCTCGTTCACCGACACGGCGGCGTACCTGATGAAGAGCAGCGGGGCGCTGAGCCAGGCGACCCGGGACGCCACGATGAAGAAGCTCTTCTCCCCCACGGAGGGCATCGGGCTGTCGTTCGTACGCAATCCGATGGGCGGCTCGGACCTGGCGCGGTACGGCTACACGTACGACGACATGCCCGCCGGCCAGAGCGACCCGTCCCTCGCGAACTTCTCGATCGCACACGATCTGGAGGATGTGCTGCCCCTGACGAAACAGGCCAGGCAGCTCAACCCGGCCCTGACGACGGTGGCTTCCCCGTGGACCGCGCCGGCGTGGATGAAGGACAGCGGGCAGCTGAACGGCGGCTGGCTGAAGGCGGAGAACTACGGCGCCTACGCCGACTACTTCGTGAAGTACCTCCGGGCCTACCGGGACCAGGGCGTGCCGGTCGACTACGTCACCGCGCAGAACGAGCCGACGTGCTGCGGCGGCTATCCCTCGATGAGCTGGAACGGCTCCGGGCTCGCCTACTTCACCAAGAGCGAGCTGCTGCCGAAGCTGGCCTCCGCGGGCCTGGCCACCAAGGTGCTGGCGCACGACTGGAACTGGGACACCTACGACGCGTACGCCGCGGCCACCGTGGACGACGCGGCCGTGCGCAACCACCCCAACTTCGGCGGGGTCGCGTGGCACGGGTACGGCGGTGACATCGCCAAGCAGACGACGGTGCACAACCAGTACCCGACGATGGACGCGTTCCAGACCGAGCACTCGGGCGGCACCTGGATCGCCGACCAGCAGCGCGAAGACATGATGAACATCATCGATTACACCCGCAACTGGGCGAAGTCGGTGACCAAGTGGTCCCTGGCCGTGGACCAGAACCGCGGCCCGCACAACGGTGGCTGCGGCACCTGCGACGGGCTGATCACCGTGCACAACGGGGACGGCAGGAGCGGCCAGGTCGACTACAACATCGAGTACTACACCATGGGGCACCTGACCAAGTTCGTCCGCCCGGGAGCCTCCCGGATCTCCTCCACGGGCAGCTCCACCGTGCCCAACGTCGCCTGGCGCAACCCGGACGGCTCGAAGGCGCTGATCGCGTACAACGGCGGCGGCTCCGCCCAGCAGCTGACCGTCAACTGGGGCGGCAGCAAGTTCACTTACTCCCTGCCGGCCCGCACATCGGCGACCTTCACCTGGTCCGGGACGCAGTCGGGCGCACAGGCCGCCTCGGGAGCCCTGTCCGGCCCCGGCGGCAAGTGCCTGGACGCGACGGGCAACACCGGCGCCGACGGCACGCCCGCCCAGCTCTGGGACTGCACGGGCGGCGCCAACCAGCGCTGGACGGTCCAGGCCGACGGCTCCATCCGTACGCTCGGTGCCTGCCTGGACGTGACCTCGGGCTCGACGGCGAACGGCGCGAAGGTCCAGCTGTACACCTGCAACGGCTCGGCGGCGCAGCGCTGGACGTACAACGCTTCAACGGGCGACGTCGTGAACACGGCCGCGGACAAGTGCCTGGACGTGACCGACCAGTCGACGGCGAACGGGGCCCGCACCCAGATCTGGACGTGCACGGGGGCGGCCAACCAGAAGTGGCACCTCGGGTAGCCGACGCGTGCACGGCGGCCGCGGACCGGGTCCCGGTCCGCGGCCGTCGTGCGCCCGCCCTACTCCGTCGGCTCGATCCCGGCGCGCAGCAGCCCGAAGGTGTACGCGTCCTCCAGGGCCTGCCAGGACGCGGCGATGATGTTCTCGGCGACGCCCACCGTCGACCAGTCGGCGGTGCCGTCACCGGTCGTGATCAGGACCCGGGTGGTGGAGTCCGTTCCGGTGCGGCCCTCCAGGATGCGGACCTTGTAGTCCACCAGCTCCAGCTTGGCGAGCTGCGGGTAGATCCGTTCCAGGGCGACGCGCAGGGCCCGGTCGAGCGCGTTGACCGGGCCGTTGCCCTCGGCGGTGGCGACGATGCGCTCGCCCTTGGCCCACAGCTTCACGGTCGCCTCGTTGGCGTGGGTGCCGTCGGGGCGGTCCTCGACGATCGCGCGCCAGGACTCGATGCGGAAGTACCGGCGTACCCGGCCCTCGGCCTCGGCGCGCAGCAGCAGTTCGAACGAGGCGTCGGCCGCCTCGTAGGTGTAGCCGCCGAGTTCGCGCTCCTTGACCCGCTCGACGACCCGGCCGATGAGCTCGCGGTCGCCGCCGAGGTCGACGCCGAGCTCCTGGCTCTTGAGCTCGATGGAGGCGCGGCCCGCCATGTCGGAGACGAGCATCCGCATGGTGTTGCCGACCAGCGTGGGGTCGATGTGCTGGTAGAGGTCGGGGTCGACCTTGATCGCGGAGGCGTGCAGTCCGGCCTTGTGCGCGAAGGCCGAGACGCCGACGTAGGGCTGGTGGGTGGAGGGCGTGAGGTTGACGACCTCGGCGATGGCGTGCGAGATGCGGGTCATGTCGGCGAGCGCGCCCTCGGGCAGGACGGTCTTGCCGTACTTGAGCTCCAGCGCGGCGACGACGGGGAACAGGTTGGCGTTGCCGACCCGCTCGCCGTAGCCGTTGGCGGTGCACTGGACGTGCGTGGCGCCCGCGTCGACGGCGGCCAGGGTGTTGGCGACGGCGCAGCCGGTGTCGTCCTGGGCGTGGATGCCGAGGCGGGCGCCGGTGTCGGCCAGGACGGTGGCGACGACGGCCTGGACCTGGGCCGGCAGCATCCCGCCGTTGGTGTCGCAGAGGATCACTACGTCGGCGCCGGCCTCGGACGCGGCCTTGACGACGGACTTGGCGTACTCGGCGTTGGCGCGGTATCCGTCGAAGAAGTGCTCGCAGTCGACGAAGACCCGGCGGCCCTGGCCCACCAGGTGGGAGACGGTGTCGCGCACCATCTCCAGGTTCTCCTCCAGGGTGGTGCGCAGGGCGAGTTCCACATGGCGGTCGTGCGACTTGGCGACCAGGGTGATCACCGGGGCGCCCGACTCCAGCAGCGCCTTGACCTGCGGGTCCTCGGCCGCCTTGCCGCCGGCCCGGCGGGTCGCGCCGAAGGCGACGAGTTCGGCGTTCCTGAAGTCGATCTCCTGGCGCGCACGGGCGAAGAACTCGGTGTCGCGGGGGTTGGCTCCCGGCCAGCCGCCCTCGATGAAACCGACGCCGAAATCGTCCAGGTGCCGGGCGATGGTCAGCTTGTCCGCGACCGTCAGGTTGATGCCTTCACGCTGGGCACCGTCGCGCAGCGTGGTGTCGAAGACATGGAAACTGTCGTCGGTGGGCTTGGCCTTGGTGGTCATGCTGGTCTGACTCCTGTCGGATGAGTGGATCCGGACGATCTGACTCCACTTGCCCCCATCATCCCGCGCGCCTCGCCCCGGCCGGTGGTGAGGGCCGGAAAACAAAAAACCTCTCGCGGGTGCGAGAGGTCTGCGCGCGGGTCTGGGGCACGGTGGCCGCGCCGTACGTGGTGGTACGGGACGATCACTGCGGACCGGCGCGCCTGTTGCCAATAATCATGACGAACGAGGACACGGAAGCAGTCTGGCACAGGACCGCCTCCGTGCCCCGCCCCGTCTCAGGATGCGGGCGTGACGCTCGTCGCTCCGGCAGGCCGGGCCTGCTCCCCCGTCTGCCCCGCGGCGACCCGGTTCAGGTCGATGTCGCGGGTCTCCCGCATGGTCAGGTAGACGACCAGGGAGACCGCGGCGCAGCCGGCCACGTACCAGTAGAAGCCGGACTCGGCACCGGCGTTCTTGAACCACAGCGCCACGTATTCGGCGGTGCCGCCGAAGAGCGCGTTGGCGACGGCGTACGAGAGACCGACGCCCAGGGCGCGGATGCCGGTCGGGAAGAGCTCGGCCTTCACGCAGGCGTTGATCGAGGTGTAGCCGGTGATCACGAGCAGCGCGAGGAGCGCGAGTCCGAGGGCCGGCCAGAAGGTGTCGGCGTGCTTGAGCATCGTCATGATCGGCACGGTCAGGAAGGTCGAGCCGACGGCGAACGTGATCAGCAGCGGACGACGGCCGATCCGGTCGGACAGCATGCCGGCCAGCGGCTGGACGCACATGAAGACGAACAGCGCGCAGAAGCTGACGAGCGAGGCGGTGGACTTCTCCATGCCGGCGCTCTTGGAGAGGAACTTCGTGAGATAGGTCGTGTACGTGTAGTAGGCGACGGTGCCGCCCATGGTCAGCGCCATCACCAGGAACGCCTCGCGCCGGTGCTGCCACAGCACCTTCAGCGTGCCGCGGTCCTGCTGCTCGGCGGCGCCGGAGTCGGCGTACACCTCGGTCTCCAGCATGGAGCGGCGCAGGTAGAAGACGATGCCCGCGCCGAGCGCGCCGACGACGAACGGGATGCGCCAGCCCCAGCTGTGCAGCGCCGCCTCGGACATGTTCCGTTGCAGGAGGATCTGGAGGCCGAGGCCCACGAGCTGCCCGGCGGTCATGGACACGTACTGGAAGCTGGAGGCGAAGCCGCGCTTCTCGGGTGCGGACGCCTCGGTGAGGTACGTGGCGCTGGCCGCGTACTCACCGCCGACGGAGAGCCCCTGGAGCAGCCGGGCCACCATCAGCACGGCGACGCCGCCGTACCCGGCGACGTCGTAGGTCGGCGCGATCGCGATGAGGACCGCGGAGGCCGACATGAGGGTGACGGTCAGGGTGAGCGCGGCCTTGCGGCCCCTGCGGTCACCGATCCGGCCGAGCAGCCAGCCGCCGACCGGCCGCATGAAGAAGCCGACGGCGAAGATGCCCATCGTGTTCATGAGGTTGGCGGTCTCGTTGCCCTCGGGGAAGAACGAGTCCGCGAAGTACACCGCGAAGGTCGCGTACACGAACCAGTCGAACCACTCGACCATGTTGCCGGCGGAGCCGACCCAGATTTTCTTCCACTGCTCTCGTCCCATGGTTGGCACCGTGCCCGAACCGGTGGAAGTCCAACAAGGGTGCAGGGCGCAACGATCGCGCGTACTTACGTGCGTTTCGTTCACGACCGGGTGAGTGGGCCTCCGGCGGCCAGCGTCTCCTCGACGAACTCGGCCACGCGGGCCAGGGCCCGGTCCCGGCCGGTGCCGGGAAGGCCGACCGCCACATGGACGCTGAAGCCGTCGAGGAGGGCGCGCAGCCGCGTGGCGACGCGTTCGGCGTCGACCCGGCGCAGCTCCCCGCACGACCCTCCCTCGGCGAGCAGTGCCACCAGGTCACGGTGCCAGGCACCCTCGATGGCGGCCTGCCGGGCCCGCGCGTCGTCGTCGGCGTCGCGCGAGCGGTTCCAGACCTCCAGCCAGAGCGTCCAGTGCGGGTCGCGGTGGCCGTCGGGGAGGTAGAGGCCGATGTACGCGTCGAGCCGCTCCCGGACCGTCCCGGGCCCGGACAGCAGCCGGCGCCGCTCGGCCCCGAGCCGGTTCTCGCTCCACTCCAGGGTCTGGAGCAGCAGTTCGTCCTTAGTACGGAAGTAGTAGAGGAGGTGACCGCTGCTCATGCCGACCTCACGGCCGAGCCCGGCCATCGTGAGGCCGTCGAGGCCGCGTCCGGCGACGGTGGCCATGACGGCGGCGAGCACGTCCTCGCGGGGCGGGGCGGTGTTGCGGCGGCGCGGGGCGGTGGGCACGGTTCAGACCTTCGGCTGCTGCTGGGTGATGCAGTGGATGCCGCCGCCCCCGGCGAAGATCGCGCGGGCGTCGACGAGTGTCACCGTACGGCCGGGGAAGAGCCGGCGGAAAATCCCGGCGGCGAGCTCGTCGCGCGGGTCGCCGAAGGCGCAGAGGACGACGCCGCCGTTGCAGAGGTAGTGGTTGATGTAGGAGTAGTCGACCCATTCCCCGCCGGCCCGCAGCACGGTGGGCGCCAGGACCTCCACGACCTCCAGCGGCCGCCCCTTCGCGTCGGTGGCGGCGCGCAGGATGCGGACGGTCTCCCGGGTGATCCCGTGGTCCGGGTGGGCCGGGTCCGGCTGGACGTGGGCGACGACCGTGCCGGGCCGGGCGAAGGCGGCGACGATGTCGACATGGCCGAGTGTGCCGTACGTGCCGTAGTCGCCGGACAGCCCCCGGGGCAGCCAGATGGCCTTCTCGGTGCCCAGGCGGGCGTGGATCTCGGCCTCGACCTCCTCGCGGGTGCGGCCGGGGTTGCGTTCCTTGCCGAGCTGGACGGTCTCCGTGAGCAGGACGGTGCCCTCGCCGTCGACGTGGATCGCGCCGCCCTCGTTGACCAGGGGCGAGCCGTGCACGGGGGCCCCGGCGAGCTCGGCGACGGAGCGCGCGATGTGGCGGTCGTGCTCCCAGCGGGCCCAGCCCTGGGCTCCCCAGCCGTTGAACGTCCAGTCGACGGCCGCCAGTTCATCGCCGTCGGTGACGAAGGTGGGGCCGATGTCGCGCATCCAGGCATCGTCGAGCGGGCGCACCGCCAGCTCGATGTCCGGGCCGAGCAGGGCGCGGGCGCCGGCCTCCTGGCCGGGGCCGACGACCATCGTGACGGGTTCGAAGCGGCGCACGGCGTGGGCGACGGCGGCCCAGGCGCGGCGGGCCTCGTCGAGTTCGGCGGCGGAGGCGAAGGTGGGGTTGGGGCCGGGCCAGGCCATCCAGGTGCGTTCGTGCGGGGCCCATTCGGGGGGCATGCGGAAGGTCACGGAGCGGGGGTCCTTACAGGAAGTAGAGCCGGTTGAGGGAGACCGAGTCGGCGGGTTCGGAACTGAGCGGGTCTCCGTCCAGGGTGACCAGACCGCTGCGTCCGTCCACGTCGACCGTTCCGGTACGGGAGTTGAGGCGCAGGTCGGCGGGGCCGATGCCGCGTGTGCCCCGGACGCCGACACGTCGTCTGCGCGTCGGCATGGCGTCCGCTCCCAGCTGGGTGGCGGCCTGCGAGACGAAGGCGACCGAGAGATCGGCGGCGGTCGCCCCGTACGCGCCGAACTGCGGTCCGAGGACGAGGGGTTCGCAGGTGTCCGTGGCGGCGTTGGGGTCGCCGGTGACGCCGTAGGCGGGGAAGCCGGACTTCAGGACCAGTTGCGGTTTCGCGCCGAAGAACTCGGGCCGCCACAGCACGATGTCGGCCAGCTTCCCGGTCTCGATGGAGCCGATCTCGTGCGCGAGGCCGTGGGCGATGGCCGGGTTGATGGTGAGCTTGGCGATGTAGCGCAGCACCCGGGCGTTGTCGTCGCCCGGCCCGTCGCCCTCCATCGGGCCGAGCTCGGCCTTCATCTTCCCGGCCATGGCGAAGGTGCGGCGGACCGTCTCACCGGCCCGGCCCATGCCCTGGGCGTCGGACGAGGTGATCCCGATGGCGCCGAGGTCGTGCAGCACGTCCTCGGCCCCCATCGTCCCGGCCCTGATCCGGTCGCGGGCCATGGCGGCGTCGCCGGGCAGGTCCGTCTTCAGGTCGTGAACGGAGACGATCATCCCGTAGTGCTCGGCGACCGCGTCCCGGCCGAAGGGCAGGGTGGGGTTGGTGGAGGAGCCGATGACGTTCGGCACGCCCGCCATCTTCAGGACGTTGGGTACGTGGCCGCCGCCGCAGCCCTCGATGTGGAAGGCGTGGATGGTCCGGCCCTCCAGGACGCGCAGGGTGTCCTCGACCGACAGGCACTCGTTCAGCCCGTCGCTGTGCAGGGCCACCTGGACGTCGTACTCCTCGGCGACGCGCAGCGCGGTGTCCAGGGCGCGGGTGTGGGCTCCCATGTCCTCGTGGACCTTGAACCCGCAGGCCCCGCCCTCGGCGAGCGCCTCGACGAGCGGCGCCCGGTGGGAGGAGGAGCCGCGGCCCAGGAAGCCGATGTTGACCGGCCAGGCGTCGAAGGCGTTGAAGGCGTGGCGCAGGGCCCACGGCGAGTTGACGCCGACACCCCAGACCGGGCCGAACTCCTGGCCGATGACCGTGGTGACGCCGGAGGCGAGCGAGGCCTCCATGATGCGCGGCGAGAGCAGATGGACATGGGTGTCGACGGCGCCGGCCGTGGCGATCATGCCCTCGCCGGACACGATGGACGTACCGGTGCCGACGACGACGTCCACCCCGTCGAGGGTGTCCGGGTTCCCGGCCCTGCCGATCGAGGAGATCCGGCCCTCGCGGATGCCGATGGACACCTTCCGGATGCCCTGCACGGCGTCGATGACCAGCACGTTGCTGATCACGACGTCGCAGGTCTCCCGGACGGCGGCGGCCTTGAGGTGGAGGCCGTCGCGGGCGGTCTTGCCGAATCCGGCGAGGAACTCGTCGCCGGGCTTCTGGGCGTCGGACTCGACCCTGACGGTCAGCCCGGAGTCGCCGAGCCTGACCCGGTCACCGGCGCGCGGGCCGTGCACGGAGGCGTACTCGTACGGGTCGATGCTCATCGCGCGGCCCCCAGGTAGCCGCAGGCCACGGCGCGCCGCAGCGCCTCCTCGCGGGCGCCGGGCGCGTCGAGGGGGCCGTCGACCAGCCCGGCGAACCCGATCGCGACGCGCTCGCCGCCGATGGGCACCAGCCCCACCCCGACGCGCTCTCCCGGTCCGAAACGGACCGAGGATCCCGCGGGCACGGCCAGACGCATCCCGTACGCCGCCGCGCGGTCGAAGTCGAGCCGCGGATTGGCCTCGAAGAAGTGGAAGTGCGAGGTGACGGAGACCGGGACGGTCGCGGTGTTGTGGACGGTCAGCCGCAGCGCGGGCTCCGGCTCGGGCGCCGCCGGTCCGGGGACGACGGCGCCGGGCGCCTCGTCGCCGAGGCCCTCGCCCAGCGGCCGCGCGACCACGGCGAGCCGCGAACCGTCGTCGAAGACGGCCTCCACATGGACCTCGGTGACGACATCGGCGACCCCGGGCAGCACGTCGTCCGGGCCCAGCACCCGGCGCGCGGCCTCGATCGCCTCGGCGAGCCGGCGCCCGTCGCGGGCCGCCTCGCAGACGGTGTCCGCGATCAGGGCGGTGGCCTCGGGGACGTTGAGCTTCAGTCCGCGGGCCCGGCGGGCCCGGGCCAGCTCGGCGGCGCCGAAGAGCAGCAGCCTGTCACGTTCGGTCGGCGTCAGTCGCACGTCGTCGCACCTCCTGGTTAGAGCAGCACTCTAACCAGCAGGCTGGAGAAAATGAAACCCTTAGCAGGTAGGTTCGAGCATCGCTCCAAATCCTGGAGAGCAGAAAGGCCGCGCCCCCCGGGGGCGCGGCCTTTTCTGCTACGGGTGACCGGCTCGGCTAGCCGAGCGGGTGCATCCAGCCGTGGGTGTCCTCGGCGGTGCCGCGCTGGATGTCCAGCAGGCGCTCGCGCAGCTTGAGGGTGACCGGGCCGGGCGTGCCGTCGCCCTGGGTCCATTCGCCGCTCGCGCTCTTCACGGTGCCGACCGGGGTGATGACGGCGGCGGTACCGCAGGCGAAGACCTCGGTCAGGGTGCCGTTCGCGGTGTCGTCGCGCCACTGGTCGATGGAGACGCGGTTCTCCTCGGGCTCGTAGCCGAGGTCCGCGGCGAGCCTGAGGAGCGAGTCACGGGTGATGCCCGCGAGCAGGGAACCGGTCAGCGCCGGGGTGACGATCTTGTTCCCGTACACGAAGTACAGGTTCATCCCGCCGAGTTCCTCGACCCACTTGTGCTCGACGGCGTCGAGGTAGGCCACCTGGTCGCAGCCCTTGGCCGCGGCCTCGGCCTGGGCGAGGAGGGACGCGGCGTAGTTGCCGCCGGTCTTGGCGTCGCCCATGCCGCCCGGGACGGCGCGGACGCGGTCCTCGGAGAGCCAGATGGAGACGGGCTTCACACCGCCGGGGAAGTAGGCGCCGGCCGGCGAGGCGATCACCAGGAAGAGGTACTCGTTGGACGGCCGCACCCCGAGACCGACCTCGGTGGCGATCATGAACGGGCGCAGGTAGAGCGACTCCTCGCCGCCGTGGGCGGGGACCCAGGCCGCGTCCTGCTGGACGAGCGCGTCACAGGCCGCGACGAACGTCTCGACGGGCAGCTCGGGCATCGCGAGCCGGCGGGCGGACGACTGGAAGCGCTCGGCGTTGGCTTCGGGGCGGAAGGTGGCGACGGTGCCGTCGGGCTGGCGGTAGGCCTTCAGGCCTTCGAAGATCTCCTGGCCGTAGTGCAGCGTCATATTGGCGGGGTCGATCGACAGCGGCGCGTACGGGACGAGCTGGGCGTCGTGCCAGCCGCGGCCGTCGGTCCACTTGATCGTCACCATGTGGTCGGTGAAGTAGCGGCCGAATCCGGGCTTGACCAGGATCGCCTCGCGCTCCGCATCGGACAGCGGGTTCGAGGAGGGCTTGAGCTCGATCGTGGGCGTCGTCATGAGTGCTTGTCCTTCACCGGTTTTGTGTGTGTAGGACCACGCCCACGCCAGCTCCTGTCGGACAGGTGCTAGGACGTCCGAGCTTCGTGGCAAGCCACGGTCCCGTTCGATTATCTCTCGCGGGTGGCTGTGCACGAAATGACGTGAATGCGGTCCAGGGTTCGATGGTGACACCCGGGGCCGCACAGGAGAAGCCGCCGGGTGCGTGTGCGACCCGGCGGCTTCGTAAGGGAGTCGTCGGATCAGCCCGCTACGCGTACCGCGAGGGCGTCGCCGATCTCGTCGGTGCTGCGGGCGGTCCCGTCGCGCTCCGCGAGGTCGGCGGAGACTGCGTCCTCGATGCGCACGGCCTCGGCCTCGTAGCCGAGGTGGCGCAGCAGGAGGGCGACGGAGAGGATCGTGGCGGTCGGGTCGGCCTTGCCCTGGCCCGCGATGTCGGGGGCCGAGCCGTGGACCGGCTCGAACATCGACGGGAAGGCACCCGTCGGGTTGATGTTGCCGGAGGCGGCCAGGCCGATGCCGCCGGAGACGGCCGCGGCGAGGTCGGTGAGGATGTCACCGAAGAGGTTGTCGGTGACGATGACGTCGAAGCGCTCCGGCTGGGTGACGAAGAAGATCGTCGCGGCGTCGACGTGCAGGTAGTCGGTGGTGACCTGGGGGTACTCGGCCGCGACCTTGTCGAAGGTGTTCTTCCACAGGTGGCCCGCGTAGACGAGGACGTTGTTCTTGTGGACCAGCGTCAGCTTCTTGCGCGGGCGGGCGGCGGCCCGCTCGAAGGCGTCGCGGACGACGCGCTCGACGCCGAAGGCCGTGTTGAGGCTGACCTCGGTGGCGACCTCGTGCTCCGTGCCGGTGCGCAGCGAACCGCCGTTGCCGGTGTACGGGCCCTCGGTGCCCTCGCGGACGACGACGAAGTCGATGTCCGGACGGCCGGCCAGCGGGGTCGCCGTGTTCGGGAACAGCTTCGACGGCCGCAGGTTGATGAAGTGGTCGAAGGCGAACCGCAGCTTCAGCAGGAGCCCGCGCTCCAGCACGCCGGAGGGCACGGACGGGTCGCCGATCGCGCCGAGCAGGATGGCGTCGTGCCCCTTGAGGGCCTCCAGCTCCGCGTCCGGGAGGGTTTCGCCGGTGCGGTGCCAGCGCTGGGCACCAAGGTCGTACTCCTTGGTCTCCAGCTTCACGTCCTGCGGGAGAACAGCGTTGAGGACCTTGAGGCCCTGGGCCACGACCTCCTGGCCGATACCGTCACCGGGGATCACTGCGAGATTGATGCTGGAAGCCATGTCCGGCACGATACTGCGCGTCCCACCCCATGACACGTCACGTCCACTATGCGGACACATGGGCAGCTGTACGTGTACCGTTCACCTACTCGACGGAGTGCCGTCAGGGAACGGGTGGAGGTTGTCGCCCATGGACATCCCCCGCTTCGGCATCCCCGAGAAGCTCGCCGACCGCATGAGCATGGCCGAGCAGCACGACTACCTGCGGACCCGGCTGACCCGACGCGGTGTGCTGCGTACGAGCGTGGCGACAGCCGCCGTCGCAGGCGCCGGCCTCGGCACCTCGCTGGCCGCCTCGCCCGCCTACGCCACTCCCGCGGTCCTCACCTCGCACAGCACCACCCGGGTGGACGGCTCGCTGGTCGCGCCGTTCGGCCGGCACCTGGCGTACGGCGCCGACCCGAAGACGCAGATGGCGGTCTCCTGGCAGGTCCCCTTCGCGGTGCGCCGCCCGTACATCCGGATCGGCCTGAAGCCGTGGGCGCTGAGCCGGAAGATCGACGCCGAGGTGCGCCACCTCACCACGCCGCTGCTGAACGACGGCAAGATCGCGGCCGCCGAGCAGTACTACGTGCACGCGGCCCTGGAGCGCCTCAAGCCCGGCACGACGTACTACTACGGCGTCGGCCACGACGGCTTCGACCCGGCCGACACCCGCAACCTGGGCACGCTCGGCACCTTCACCACGGCGCCCTCGCGCGCCGGGACGTTCACCTTCACCGCCTTCGGCGACCAGGGCGTCAGCTACCACGCGCTCGGCAACGACCAGCTGATCCTGGGCCAGAACCCCGCCTTCCACCTGCACGCGGGCGACATCTGCTACGCCGACCCCTCGGGCTCCGGCCAGAGCAGCGACACGTACGACGCGCGCACCTGGGACCAGTTCCTGGCGCAGACGGAGACGGTCTCCAAGACCGTGCCGTGGATGGTGACGACCGGCAACCACGACATGGAGGCCTGGTACTCGCCCGACGGCTACGGCGGCCAGAACGCCCGCTGGACCCTGCCGGACAACGGCCCGGACCCGGTCAACCAGCCCGGGGCGTACTCCTTCGTGCACGGCAATGTCGGCGTGATCGCGCTCGACGCCAATGACGTGTCGTACGAGATCCCCGCCAACTTCGGCATCAGCGGCGGCAAGCAGACGCGCTGGCTGGACCGGCGCCTGGGTGAGCTGCGGGCCCGCCACGACATCGACTTCCTGGTCGTCTTCTTCCACCACTGCGCCTTCTCCACGACCAACGCACACGCCTCGGACGGCGGGGTGCGCGACGCCTGGGTGCCGCTCTTCGAGAAGCACCAGGTGGACCTGGTCATCAACGGGCACAACCACGTCTACGAGCGCACCGACGCGATCCTGAAGAACGCGGTGCAGCGCAAGGTGCCGATCGGCGAGCGCACCGACCCGACGCGGGACGGCATCGTGTACGTCACGGCGGGCGGCGCGGGCAAGGCGCTGTACAACTTCCCGGCGCCGGACAGCTACGAGGGGCATGTCGCGGACCGGGAGAGCGTGGACACGTACCACGTGGTCAAGGGCGGCGGTAAGGCCGTCGAGAGCGTGGAATGGTCCCGGGTGCGCTACACCGGGTTCTCGTTCCTCGCGGTGGAGGTGGAGCCCGGACGGAACGCGCGCATGAAGGTCACCGCGCTCGCCGAGTCCGGGGAGCGCATCGACCACTTCGAGATCAGCCGCGGCTGAGAGGCCGCGCCGAAGGGCTGTCCGGTTCAGTGACCGGTGGAGCCGCCGTTGTCCCTGCGGTCGAGCGCGCGCTGCAGGGCGGCGGCGGCATTCTGCCGCTCGGACTCGGTCGGGCGGTGGGTGTGACGGACGCGGCGGCGGACAGTGGTCTCGGCCATGGTGGATCGACTCCTTGAGATCGCGAGGATTTCGAGATCGAAAAATCGTGAACGTGATGTCGAGATCAGGGATTTCGAGGTGCCGGAAGGGGCGGGGAGCAGGCGCCGCAGGGGTTGCCTGCTTCGGGGCGCACGCTCACGACCGCCAGTCGCTTGATCTAGCGAGACGTTCGGCTTCTACAAAGCTAAGGCAGCCGTGCCGGTCTGTCTCCACAATTACTCGGACTTCCTACTATCTGAGACGGAGGTTTACGCCGGCTCACCCCCCGCTCACTCTCAGCTCCCTGATGAGCGCCCGGACGGCGAGCGATCGTCCCAGCTCAGGGGTGGTGACGTAGCCCACTGAACGCGTCGGCCGCTCCGGCCCGAGAGCAGCGATCGCGACCGTGTCCGGTGCTCCTTCCAGGGACAGTTCGGGCATGATCGCCATGCCGAGACCACGGGCCACCATCGAGAGCACCGCTCCGTCGTCCTCCGCCTCCACCGTCGCCGGGGGAATCCAGTCCTGGGCGGCCCACCATTCGCGGGTGTACGAGGTGCAGCTCTCCGCCCAGTCGAGCAGCGGGAGCGTCCGCGGCGCCGGATGACCGGCCGGGTGCACCAGCGCGTACGCCTCCTCCCGCAGCACTCCCCCGACCAGTTCCTCCGGTACGGGGGAACTGGCGCCGATCGTCGCGATCCCCAGGTCCGCACGGCCGTCCAGAACCTCGCCCGCGGTCCCCCGTCCCACTTCCCGGACCACCCGCACCCTCGGCTCGATCCCCGGGTGGCGGGCCCGGAGTCGTTCCAGGGCGGGTGGCAGCAGATGGAGAGCGGCGCTGCGGAAGGCCGCGATCCGCAGCGGCCCGGCCGGCACGCCCCCGCCCCCGGGTACGGCCGCCGCCGCTCGTGCCTCGGAGCCCATGACCTCCAGCAGTCGCAGCACGCGCCGGGCGTGCGCGACGGCGCTCGCACCCGCCGCGGTGGGCCGGGCGCCCTTCCGGCCGCGGTCGAAGAGGACCGCCCCGATCCTGCCCTCGCTGGTCCGGATCGCGTGGGAGACGGCCGACTGGGTCATGTCCAGCGCCACCGCGGCACCGGAGAAACTGCCGGCGCTCTCGACCGCGACGATGATCCGCAGTTCGTGCGGGCTCAGATCGGTCATGGTGTGGATCCCCCTCGTTCCCCGTTCCCGTTTCCATGAACGGCGTTCATGGAAACGGTCTTTCCATCGACGCAACCCTCTGCCGGGCCTATCGATTCCTTCCTACGGTCACTGCCATGACGACGACACGCACGGCCCTCGCCTTCCACCTGACCGCCCGCCCCACGGGATTCCCCACTCCCGGTCTCTTCTCCCTGACCGAGGCCCCGGTCCCCGTCCCCGGCCCGGGCGAGGCCCTGGTGGAGAACCTCTACCTCTCCGTGGACCCGTACCACCGCGAGGAGATGGACGGCGGCTGGGAACTGAACACCCCGTTGGAGGGCCGCGCGATCGGCCGGGTCATCGACTCCCGCGACCCCGCCCTCGCCGAGGGCGACCTGGTCTTCCACCGGCACGGCTGGCGCACCCACGCCCTGGTCACGGCCGGTGTCCACGGCACCCGCAAGCTCCGCTCGTACGAAGGGGTGCCCCTGACCGCCCATCTCTCCATCCTCGGCGGCACGGGCCTGACCGCCTATGTGGCGCTCACCCGCACACTGGAGTTCAGGGCGGGCCAGGACCTGTTCGTCTCCGCCGCCGCGGGCGGGGTCGGAACGGCGGTGGGCCGGATCGCCCGGCTCCTCGGCGCCGGACGGATCGTCGGCAGCGCGGGCTCGGCCGCGAAGGTCGCACGGCTGACCGGTGAACTCGGTTTCGACGCGGCCTTCGACTACCACGACGGCCCGGTCGGCGAGCTGCTGGCGAAGGCGGCACCGGACGGGATCGACGCCGTCGTCGACAACGTGGGCGGGGACCATCTGGAGGGTGCGATCTCCGCACTCCGCGACCATGGCCGGATCGCCTGGGTCGGCGCGATCGCCCAGTACCACTCCGCGGGCCGGCCTCCGGCCGCTCCGCGCAACCTCTACGACGTGGTGGGGAAGAGCCTGCGCCTCGAAGGTGTGCTGGTCCGCAACTACACGGACACACAAGGCGAGTTGGAGGATCTTCTGGTCCCGCATCTGCGGAGCGGCCGGATCGCTCCCGACGTCACGGTCGTCGACGGCTTCGAGCGGACCGTGGACGGCTTCCTGGGCATGCTGCGGGGCGAGAACACCGGCAAGATCCTGATCCGTACCGGAGCGGAGAGCCCGTCCGGCGGCTGACGACGCGGACCCTCACAGCACGTCCCCGTCCCGCCAGTCGAAGACCAGCACCTCCGCCGCGGGCGTCCCGCCCGACGGAACCGCGGCGCCCCCGGCCCCCCGGACGTACGTGCTGCCCTCCTCGTCCGGCAGCCGCTCCACCCCGTGCGGCCCCTGCACGGCGATCCGCCCGGGCCACACCGTCCGACGCGGACAGGGCCCCGAAGGCGTAGGCCCCGTCGACGACCTCCTCCAGCGCGGCCATCACCCGCCCGCCGAGCCCCTCCCGCCGCCGGTCGGCCCGGACGGCGACGCCTTCGACGTAGCCGACTCTGCGGGAGCGGCCCGCGTGGACCACCCGCCGCTGCACGACGCTGCCGTGCGCGAGCAGCCCACGCGCGTCGCGTACGTACGCGTGGATGCCGCCGAGCGTGTGGTCCCAGTCGTCCTCGCCGAACGTGCCCGCGAACGCGGTGTCCAGGAAGGCGTGGATCTCGTCGAGTGCGGCCGGGGCCAGCCGGCAGGTGTGCGCGGTGCGCAGGATCGGATCACTCATGCCGCCCAGCCTCCCAGGCACCTCCCCACCGGGTACTCAGCCGGCAGGTGAGTACCCGGACCGTGTCGAAAAGCTGTGCGGCGGACGAGAGTTGGTCCCATGAACGGCCTCTACGCTCTCAAGCCCTGGTACGCGGACCGGCTCTCCGGTGTCCGCGCCACGCTGGTCCGCCGCGAGGTGTCACCCGACACCCTCACCGCCGCCGGCGTGGTCGCCGCCGCCGGTGCCGCCGCCGCACTGGCCTGGCTGCCCGCCGGCCCCGCCGCGCTGCCGGTCGCCGTACTGCTCGCGGCCCGGCTCGCCTTCGCCAACCTGGACGGGGCGCTGGCCCGCGACACGGGCCGCACGACCCGGCGCGGAGCGGTACTGAACGAGCTCGGCGACCGGGTCGCGGACCTGGTCGTACTGGCGGGCTTCCTGGCGCTCGCGCCCCTGTGGCTGGTGGCCGTCGCCGCGCTCGCGGCGACGCTGCCGTCCTGGGTGTCGCTGGCCGGCGCCGCGGCCGGGGCGCCGCGGCGCAACGGCGGTCCGGTCGGCAAGACCGAGCGCTGCCTGCTGGTCGTGGTCGCCGCGGCGAGCGGCTGGACCGTCCCCGTACTGATCGTGATCGCCGCCGGCTCGCTGCTCACGGCGGCGCTCCGGCTGGCGGGGCTGTGGAGGGAGCTGGCATGAGCGCCGTACTGATCGCCGAGGAGGCGGCCGCGCGGGCGGTGCCGCTGGTCGCGGGTGTGCTGGGGGCGGGCGGGGTAGCCGTCGCGGTGCTCCCCTCGAAGGTGCGGATGCGGGCCGAACTGCGCAGGCGGTGGCGGACCTGGGCGCTGGTCGCGCCGGTGTTCCTGGGGGCGTACTTCCTGGGCGGCGGGGGTACGTACGCGCTGGCCGCGGGGCTCGGGGTGATCGCGGCGAGCGAGTTCGTCCGGATGGCGGGGCTGCGGCGCGGCGACCATCTGGTCCTGGCGGCGGCCGCTGTCGTCCTCCCGGCGCTGGCCTGGCTGGCTCCGGACGTCCTGGACCTGCGGATGGCGGCACTGCTGCTGGTCGCGGCCGCGCTGCCGTCCGTACTGGCCGGTGACGACCGCTCGGGCTTCACCCGGACCGCCCGCACGGCGTTCGGGCTGCTCTGGATCCCCGTCGCGCTGACGGGCCTGGTGACGCTCGGCGAGACGGGTGTCGCGGTGGGCCTCGCGGTGGCGCTCGGCGATGTGGGCGCCTGGTGCGGTGGTACGGCGCTGGGCCGGCGGGGTCCGCTCGCCCGGCCGCTGTCGCCGCTCTCCCCCAACAAGACCTGGGCGGGCGTCCTCGGCGCGGCCGCCGCGACGGCCGGACTCCTGCTCGTGCTCGGCGCGTTCAGCCTCCCCCTGTGGGCGGCGGTGGCCGGCGGCTGTGTGCTCGGCGATCTGATCGAGTCCATGGTCAAGCGCGAGTCGGGCGTGAAGGACGCGGGCAGCTGGCTGCCCGGCTTCGGCGGCCTGCTCGACCGGATCGACTCCCTGCTGGTGGCCCTTCTCCTGGCGATGGTGATGACGTGATGAGCACCCTCCTGAGCATCCCGGCCCGAGCCGTGCTCCCCCGCCGCTCCCGGGTCGCCGCCGCGCTCCGGCGCGGGCTGTGGTGGGGCGTGCTCAGCCTCACCGGCGGAGTCGAGCGGCGCGGCCGGCTGCCGCGCGGCGGCTGTGTCGTGGTCGCCAACCACGCCTCGCACGCGGACACCGCGGCCCTCCTCGCGGCGCTCGACGCCCGGCACAGCCCGGCGATCGGGGCGGCGGCCGACTACTGGTTCGCCTCCCCGTGGCGGCGCCGGATCTGCCGCAGGCTGGCGGCCGGCTTCCCGGTGCGGCGAGGCGGCGGCGGGATGGAGGACCTGCTCACGATGGCCGGTGAACTGCGGGCGGGCCGGGCGGTCGTGCTGTTCCCCGAGGGCACCCGGGCGGAGGACGGCACGCTGGGCACCTTCCACCGGGGCGCGCTCGTCCTGGCCGAGGAGGCCGGCGTACCGGTCGTACCGGTGGGGATCGCGGGGACGGACCGGCTGCTGCCCAAGCACGGACGGCTGCGTTCGTCGCTGGTCCGGGTGACGATCGGCGAACCCCTGCCGTCGGCCGTCTCCCCGGAGGAGGCCCGCGACGCGGTGGTGGCCCTGCACACGCGTGCGCTCGCCGAGCCGCTGAGGGACTCCGCGACACGGCGCCGGGTGGCGGCGGTCGTCACCTCGCGCCTGGGTGTGCCGCTGGCGTTCTGCTGGGCGTTCGCGGAGGCGCTGAGCTGGCCGCTGATGCCGGAGCTGCTGCTGGGCGTGGTCTGCGTGGCGGTGCCGCGCGCGGCGCTGCGGATGTCCCTGGGCGCGCTGGCGGGCAGCCTGGCGGGCGGCCTGCTGGCCCTCCACCTGGCCTCGGCCGGCGTTCACCTGCCCGCGCCACTGACGACGGACCGGATGCGGGCGGAGGTCCGGCACGAACTGGCCCTGGAGGGTGCGTCCGCCGTGCGCCACCAGCCGTGGAACGGCATCCCGTTCAAGGTGTACGGCGCCGAGGCGGGCCGCGCCGGGGTTCCGGCCGCCGACTGGCTCGTGGCCTCGGCGACGGCCCGTGGCTCCCGCACGCTGACGGTGGGCCTCGCGTTCGCCGGCTTCGGCCTCCTGATGCGCCGCCACCGCCGCCGGTACGGCCGCTACCTGGCGGTGCTGGGCGGCGGGTTCGCGGCGGGGCTGTCCCTGATCGTGCACGGCTGGGGGTGAGCCGTGCGCCCCGTACATGGAAACCGCCCCCCGGCCGGCAGGGGAACCGGGCGGGAGGCGGTGTTCGGGGCGGGGCAGTGCCCCGGAGGGCGTCAGCCCTGGTGGGGGTAGGTGTACTCGGTCGGCGGGACCAGCGTCTCCTTGATGGCCCGGGTCAGGGTCCAGCGCTGGAGGTTCTGCGGGGCGCCCGCCTTGTCGTTCGTACCCGAGGCACGGCCGCCGCCGAAGGGCTGCTGGCCGACGACGGCGCCGGTCGACTTGTCGTTGATGTAGAAGTTGCCCGCGGCGTACCGCAGCTTCTCCATCGTGTGCGCGGCCGCGGCGCGGTCGTTCGCGATGACGGCACCGGTCAGGGCGTAGTCGGAGACCGACTCCATCTGCTCCAGCATGGCGTCGTAGTTCTCGTCCTCGTAGACGTGCACGGCGAGGATCGGGCCGAAGTACTCGGTCGTGAAGACCTCGTTCTCGGGGTCGCTGCACTCGATGACGGTCGGGCGGACGAAGTAGCCCACCGAGTCGTCGTACGTGCCGCCCGCGATGATCGTGCACGCCGGGTCGGCCGCGGCACGGTCGATGGCGGCCTTGTTCTTCGCGAACGAGCGGTCGTCGATGACGGCGCCCATGAAGTGCGACAGGTCGGTGACGTCGCCCATGGTGATGGAGTCGACCTCGGCCGCGAACTTCTCCTTGAAACCGGAGTTCCAGATGGAGGCGGGGACGTAGGCGCGCGAGGACGCCGAGCACTTCTGGCCCTGGTACTCGAAGGAGCCGCGGGTCAGCGCGGTCTTCAGGACGGCGTGGTCCGCCGACGGGTGGGCGACGACGAAGTCCTTGCCGCCGGTCTCACCGACGAGCCGCGGGTAGGTGCGGTAGTTGGCGATGTTGTTGCCGACCGTCTTCCACAGGTGCTGGAAGGTGGGGGTCGAGCCGGTGAAGTGGATGCCGGCCAGGTCGCGGTGGTTCAGGGCCACCTCGGAGACCGCGATGCCGTCGCCGGTCACCAGGTTGATGACGCCCTTGGGCAGACCGGCCTCCTCCAGGAGCTGCATCAGCAGCACGGCGGCGTGGGTCTGCGTCGGGGACGGCTTCCAGACCACCACGTTGCCCATGAGGGCGGGGGCGGTGGGCAGGTTGGCGGCGATGGCCGAGAAGTTGAACGGCGTGATCGCGTAGACGAAGCCCTCCAGCGGGCGGTGGTCCATGCGGTTCCACACGCCGGCGGAGTTCGCCGGGGGCTGCTCGGCCAGGATCTGGCGCGCGTAGTGCACGTTGAAGCGCCAGAAGTCGACGAGCTCACAGGGGCAGTCGATCTCGGCCTGCTGGGCGGTCTTGCCCTGGCCGAGCATCGTGGAGGCGGCGAGCGTCTCGCGCCAGGGGCCGGAGAGCAGCTCGGCGGCGCGCAGGATGATCGCCGCGCGGTCGTCGAAGGCCATCGCGCGCCAGGCCGGGGCGGCGGCGAGGGCGGCGTCGACCGCGTCCTGCGCGTCCTGCTCGGTCGCGCCGGCGTACGTGCCGATGACGGCCTTGTGGTTGTGGGGCTGCACGACGTCGAAGCGCTCGCCGCCGCCCATCCGCTTCTCGCCGCCGATGGTCATCGGCAGGTCGATCGGGTTCTGGCTGAGCTCCTTGAGCTTCGCCTCCAGGCGGGCGCGCTCCGGGGAGCCCGGGGCGTAGGAGTGGACCGGCTCGTTGACCGGCGCGGGGACCTGGGTCACAGCGTCCATGAGTTCCGTTGCTCCTTAGGTAGAGAGGTGGAGGGGGCTCAGCCCTTGGTGAGGATGGAGCGGCCGAAGAACAGCAGGTTGGCCGGCTTCTCCGCGAGGCGTCGCATGAAGTAGCCGTACCAGTCGGTGCCGTACGCGGTGTAGACACGCATGCGGTGGCCCTCGGCCGCGAGCCGGATGTGCTCGTCGCTGCGGATGCCGTACAGCATCTGGAACTCGTACTCGTCGAGCTTGCGACCGGCCTTGCGGCCCAGCTCCTGGGCGATGGCGATCAGGCGCGGGTCGTGGGACCCGATCATCGGGTAGCCCTCGCCCTCCATCAGCGTCTTCAGGATGCGGACGTACGCCTTGTCGATCTCGGCCTTGTCCTGGTACGCGACGGAGGCGGGCTCCTTGTAGGCGCCCTTCACGATGCGCACGCGGCTGCCGGCGTCGGCCAGGCGGCGGGCGTCGTCCTCGGTGCGGAAGAGGTAGGCCTGGATGACGCAGCCGGTCTGCGGGTAGTCCTTCCGCAGCTCCTCGTGGATGGCGAACATCGAGTCGAGGGTGGTGTGGTCCTCGGCGTCCAGGGTGACCGTGGTGCCGATCGCTGCGGCGGCCTCGACGACCGGGCGGACGTTGGCGAGGGCCAGCTCGTGGCCGTTCTCCAGCGCCTGGCCGAACATGGAGAGCTTGACGGACATCTCCGCCTTCGTGCCCAGGCCGAGGTCCTTGAGGCGGCCGATGAGCTCCAGGTAGGCGTCGCGCGCGGCGGCGGCCTGCTCGGGAGTCGTGATGTCCTCACCGACCACGTCGAGGGTGACCTCAAGGCCCTTGCCGGTGGCGTCCTCGATGACCGGGACGACGTGCTCGACCGTCTCACCGGCGATGAACCGGTCGACGACCTGCTTCGTGCCCGGGGCGGCCGAGATGAAACGGCGCATCTTGTCGCTGCGTGACGCGGCGAGAATCACGGGACCCAGCACGGGGCACCTCCACGGAAAGTACGAACGAAGGCCGAACCGCTACAAGTGCCCGATAGGGAACAGAAGCGGTACAGCACGGAGAACCACCGTGAAATCTAAGGATCCCTCCGATCCTGTGCCATCGACAGCTGTCACGCATCCGTGCCCTGGATCTCAGACATATGTCTGAAGGGGTGCGAGAATGGCCGGGTGAAGGGCGATTACCAGGAGCTGGTCGACGAGATCTCCGCGCTGCTCGGCGTCCCCGCGACGCTGGAGAACCGTGACTTCGGCCTGGTCGCCTTCGGGGCACACGACAGCGACGACGACACGGCGATGGACCCGGTCCGCACCCGTTCGATCCTGACCCGCCGCTCGACCCCCGCGGTCCGCGCCTGGTTCGAGAACTTCGGCATCACCCGCGCCACCGGCCCCGTCCGCATCCCGGCCGCCCCGGAGGCCGGTGTCTACCGGGACCGGATCTGCCTGCCCGTACGCCATCGGGGTGTCGTGCTCGGTTACGTATGGCTGCTGGACGCCGACCCGGGGCCGACCGACCATCAGCTCGACGCGGCGATGGACGTGGCGGCCCGGATCGGGGCGCTGCTCTCCGACGAGGCACGGGCGGGCACGGACCTGTCCCGGGAGTTCGGCGCGGTCCTCACGGCGGGGCGCGGCTGGCAGCGCGACATGGCGGTGGCCGCGCTCGCCGAGGCGCTCGGGCCGGACGCGGAGGGGCTGCACACGGTGGTGTGTGTGACGCCGTGGCCGGACGAACCGCCCTCGGTGCGTACGGTGCCGTCGGCGGCGGCCCTGTCCGGCGCGACCTCGCCGGGCCTGGCGGGGTCCCCGGCGCTGGCCGCGCTGGTCCGCCTGCGGTCGCACGACGTCCTGGACCCCGCGCTCACCGCCGCCGACCGGCTGCGCACCACCGCGGGGACGGCCGCCACCGCCGGGATCGCGGTTCCGCGCCGCGGACTCGCCGAACTGGCCGACGCCTGGCACGAGGCATCGGCCGCGGCCCGGGCGGCAGCGGCGGAGACCCGGTTCGGCCCGGTCGCCGAGTGGGCGGCCATCGGCCCGTACCGCCTGCTGACCGCGCTCACGCCCGGCGCGCTCCCGGACCGCTCGGTCCGCCCGCTGCTCAGCCCACCGCACCGGGATCTGGCCCGTACGGCGGAGGTGTTCCTCGACTGCGCGGGCCAGGCGTCCCGGACGGCCGCCGAGCTGGGCATCCACCGGCAGACGCTGTACTACCGCCTCTCCCGGGTCCAGCAGCTCACCGGCCTCGACCTGAACGAGGGCGAGGACCGGCTGCTGCTGCACATGGCCCTGAAGACCTCCCGGCTCTGAGGTCCTTCCGGAATCCGCCACAGGGCCCTCGCAACACGCGGTCGACCCGGCCCGACGCCCAGGACATCGGGCAGTGACGGCGCCGGGCGACAGCATCCCGGCGGCGCCACGGCCACCGTCCGCACGAAGGCGTCGACGGTGTCGTCGCCGCAGGGCGAAACCCGGCCGCCGCACCCGAAGCCGCCCTCGCGGTCTCCGATCGTCGTGGCCGCGCCACTGCGGGCGGCCGGCTCCAGGGCGGCCGCCCCCGTCGTTCAGTGGTCGTTGTTCACGACGTGCGTGACGTCGCCGACCGGGCCCGAACCGGACTTGGTCAGGTACATCCGGAACCTGATGTCCACCTCGGGCAGGTTGTGGAAGGCGATGCCGTCGCCGGCGTTGGCCGTCTGCACGTCACCGGCGCCCGACGCCTGCAGGGTGTACAGGAGTTGACCGGTGCCGTCCATGAACACGCCGAGGAGGACGCTGTAGCCGTCGGCGTCGAAGTCGGTCAGGTAGACGTAGTCGCCGTGCTCGGCGAAGCACAGGCGTCCGCCCTGGTCGACCGAGCCGATCGAGTCCGACTCGTCGGTGTACCAGACGTGGTCGCAGTCGACGGCCTGTGCGGGGGAACCGACGGCAACGGTTCCGGCGGTGGCGAGGAGAGCCGCCGCGCCGGCGACGAGCAGTTGCTTCATGCGCATGAGTGGAACCTTTCGAGCGGAAGGAATCCGGGTCGGCCGGCGGACACGGCCCGGCCGATCAGTCGGCATGATCATGCCAGAAGCGGCGATCGCCGCCGCCGACGCCTCCGGTTGCCGGCCTACGCGCCCGGCGGCGCGTCACATGAGGCAACTGGCGTCGAGGGCGCCCGGAATGAATCCGCGTCGAGGACTCCTCAGGACGGCCCCGGGCGGACAGCTGCCGCTGGCGGACCGTTGCGGACGGCTCGGATTCCGCGCCGGCTCCGCCCCGCACAAGCACCCGCGCCGCGCCCGAGAGACCGACGTGCCCGGTGCGCTCCCGCAGATCACGGGGTACGGAGGCGGGCCCGCAGATCACGGGGTACGGAGGCGGGCGCCGGTCCGGGGCCCGCGCGCCCGCGCGCCCGCCCGTTCGTTCGTCCGTCCGTCCGTCCGTCCGAGGAACCTGCGGGTCCGCCGGTCGCTACGCCGCCCGCTCGTCCGTGCCGGGCACCTTGGCGGTGGACAGGGCGATGCGGTTCCAGGTGTTGATGGTGAAGATCAGCGCCAGGAGTCCGGCGAGCCGCGTCTCGTCGAACACGGCCGCCGCACGGGCGTAGACGTCGTCGGGGACTCCGCCGCGGGAGACCAGGGTGACGGCCTCGGTCAGCGCCAGCGCGGCCTGCTCCTCCGCGGTGAAGAAGTGGGCCGCCTCCCGCCAGAGGGCCACCATGTGCAGCCGCTCCTCGCTCTCCCCCGCCTTGCGCGCGTCGGTGGTGTGCATGTGGAGGCAGTAGGCGCAGCCGTTGAGCTGCGAGGAGCGGATCTGTACGAGTTCGACCAGGGCGGGGTCCAGGTCCTGGCGTGCGGCGGCGTCGAAGCCGATGAGGGCCTTGAACGCCTTCGGGGCGGCCTTGGCGAAGTTGAGGCGAGGGGCGGCGACTGCTGCTTCGTGGTTCGTCATGTCCTCTACGTTATGAGCCGTAAAGACCTCGCGTAGGGTGCATTTTCATGTCGGATTCATGGGTCAATTCCGCGGAGCGGATCGGCAGCGATCTGCTCCTCGACCTGGCCGGACCGGGCAGCCGCCGGGCCGTCCTCATCCGCGCGCTGCGCGACGCCGTACGGGACGGGAGGCTGGCCCCCGGGACCCGGCTGCCGCCCTACCGGTCGCTCGCCGCCGATCTCGGCCTGGCCCGCAACACGGTCGCCGACGCCTACGCCGAGCTGGTCGCGGAAGGCTGGCTGACCGCCCGTCAGGGTTCCGGGACCCTGGTCGCCCGGCGCGCCGCGCCCGTGGCGTCCGCCCGCGTACCGAAGAGGCCGCCGCACCGTCCGGCGGGCCCGGTCCACGACCTGCGGCAGGGCAGGCCGGACGCCGGTTCGTTCCCGCGCACCGCCTGGCTCTCCGCCTCCCGGCGCGCCCTGAACGCGGCGCCGAACGACGCCTTCGGCCCCGGTGACCCCCAGGGCCGGATCGAGCTCCGCCGCGCTCTCGCCGACTACCTGGGGCGCTCGCGCGGCGTCCGCACCACTGCCGAGCGGATCGTGATCTGCTCGGGATTCGCCCATGCCCTGCGGCTGCTGACGGGGGCCGGTGTCCTGCACGGCCCGCTGGCCGTGGAATCGTACGGGCTCGGTTTCCACCGGTCGGTCCTGGACGCCGCCTCGGTGCGCACGGTCCCGCTGGCACTCGACGAGGACGGCGCGCGCGTCGACGAGCTGACCGGGCTGTCCGGTGTACGGAGCGTCCTGCTGACTCCGGCTCATCAGTTCCCCACCGGAGGACCACTGCATCCGGAGCGCCGCTCGGCCGTGGTCGACTGGGCGCGCGCCCGGGGCGGCCTGGTCGTGGAGGACGACTACGACGGGGAGTTCCGGTACGACCGGGAGCCGGTGGGTGCGGTGCAGGGACTGGATCCGGACCGGGTCCTCTATGCCGGCTCGGTCAGCAAGAGCCTGTCACCGGCGGTCCGCCTGGGCTGGATGGTGCTGCCGGAACGGCTCGTCGACCGGGTACTGGCCGCGAAGGGCGAACGTGAGGCCTGGGCGAGCGTGCCGGACCAGCTGACCCTCGCCGAGCTGATCACGTCGGGCCGGTACGACCGCCATGTCCGCAGGATGCGCCGGAGCTACCGCGAGCGCCGTGACCGGCTCGTCGCGGCCCTCGCCGAGCACGCCCCGCACATCACCCCCACCGGCATCGCGGCGGGTCTGCACGCCGTCCTGCGGCTGCCGCCCGGCACCGAGCAGTCCACGGTCAAGGCCGCCGCCTGGCAGGGCCTCGCCCTGGACGGACTGGACGGCTTCCGCCATCCGGCCGCGACGGCGACGGCCCCGGACGGCCTGGTCGTGGGCTACGCCGCCCCGCCGGACCACGCGTTCACGGCCGCGCTGGAGGCACTCTGCCGGGCGCTGCCGCCGGCCTGACGGAGTCCGTGGGCGCGCTTCGCGGAGCCGGCCCCGGGGACACGGCCTACAGCCAGGGCGGCGGGTCGGGGGCGACGATCGGGCGGTCGCTGACGACGGCGGCCATGACCAGAGGGGCGTCCCCGTCGCTGTGCCCGACGCTCACCGCGACCCACCGGCCCTGTGCGGACACCGGTCCCCACGCGCTCAGGTCGCCGTAACAGTCCTCGTCGAGCAGCGCCTCGAACAGCGCCGGTACGGAAGCCGGTTCGCCGTGCTCCCTGAGGAGCAGCGCCACATGGACCGCCACCCGGTGGTGGCCTCCCCAGCGGGCCTCCAGCTCCCCGACGAGCGCGGCCAGTTGCGCCTCGGCCGCCTCCTCCGCCTCGTCCGCCCCGTCGTCGGGGGAAGCGCCCTCCCAGAGCGGAACGATCCGGAAGCCCTGCCCCGTGGTGACCGTCCACTCGCCCGTGACCGGGTCCCCGTGGGCCTCCGTCGGCCCGGCGGCCGGCAGGGGCGCGGTCAGCAGGGCGTCGATGTCGGCGACGGCCCGCGCGATGTCGAAGGTCTCCCCCGCCCGGGCGCTCATCGCGGGCCGCCGTTCCTTCGGGGTTCCTGGACTCGCCGCCTCATCCGCCACCACTCCCTGCCTGCGCCGACTCCCGGGCTACGTCGACGACGTTACCGGGTGGGCGCGCACGGAACGGAGGAAAGGCTGCCCCGCCCTCCCCGGCGGGATCCGCTCTCAGGCGGAGGTGTCCGGGGCGGTGGGGCCGACCCGGCCTTCCAGTACCGCCTTCAGCCCGTCCGTCAGGTCCTGTGCCGAGGGCGCCGATTCGCTGTCCATCAGCCACTGGACCATGACGCCGGCAAGCAGCGCCTGGCAGAAGAGCCCGGCCACGCGCGCCTTCTCGGGGTCGGTCCCGGGGTCGATGCCCAGCATGTTCTCGGCGAGGCCGTCGCGGCCCTCGCGCTGCGGGCCGGCGAGGGCCTTCTGGAGCTCGGGGTCGGAGTCGATCCGGGAGATGACCTCCATCTGGAGCTGCCAGACGGCGCGGGTCTGCTCATAGCTGCCGATCACCCGCTCCCAGGTCTCGCGGAACTGGTCGAGCGGCGCCGGGGGCACCTCGTGGGCGCTCTCGTCCGCGTCACCCTCCTTGGTCAGCACGTCCCCCCACTCCTCCGTCACCTTGAGGAAGGCGAGGTTGAGCAGGGCCTCCTTGGAGCCGTAGTGGTAGCCGATGGAGGCGAGGTTCGTTCCCGAGGCCGCCACGATGTCACGCGCCGTCGTCCGGGCGTACCCCTTCTCCAGCAGGCAGCGCTTGGCGCCTTCGAGCAGATCCTCACGATGTCCCATGACAGCAGCGTACCCGGCATGTGGACGTTTGTGTAAGACGCACGTCTACATGCCGGGTGCGGTCGGTCCGGGAGCGGCCCCGGACCGTAAGGAATCAGGCGGTGAGGTTCACCGAGCGGGCCGAGGCCGCGCCGATCTCCGAGGAGATCTCGGTCAGCACCGACACCGGGACGTCGTCGTCCACGGTGAGGACGACCAGCGCCTCGCCACCCGCGGCGGCCCGGGAGACCTGCATGCCCGCGATGTTCAGGCCGGCCTCGCCGAGGATCTTGCCGACCGCGCCGACGACGCCGGGGCGGTCGTCGTAACGCAGCACGACCATGTGGTCGGCGAGCGCCAGGTCCACATCGTGCTCGCCGATCGCGACGATCTTCTGGAGGTGCTTGGGGCCGGCCAGCGTGCCGGAGACCGCGATCTCCTCACCGCTGGACAGCGTGCCGCGCACGGTGACCACGTTGCGGTGGTCGGGCGACTCGGAGCTGGTGGTGAGGCGGACCTCGACACCGCGCTCCTGCGCGAACAGCGGGGCGTTCACGTACGAGACGGTCTCGTCGACGACGTCCTCGAAGACGCCCTTGAGCGCGGAGAGTTCGAGCACCTTCACGTCGTGCTGGGTGATCTCGCCGTACACCTCGACGTCGAGGCGGGCCGCGACCTCGCCCGCGAGGGCGGTGAAGATCCGGCCGAGCTTCTCGGCGAGCGGCAGTCCGGGACGGACGTCCTCGGCGATGACGCCGCCCTGGACGTTGACCGCGTCCGGCACGAGCTCACCGGCGAGCGCGAGGCGCACCGACTTGGCGACCGCGATGCCGGCCTTCTCCTGGGCCTCGTCCGTGGAGGCGCCGAGGTGCGGGGTGCAGACGACCTGGTCGAACTGGAAGAGCGGGGAGTCCGTGCAGGGCTCCTTGGTGTAGACGTCGAGGCCGGCTCCGGCGACACGGCCCTCCTTGAGGGCGGAGGCGAGCGCCTCCTCGTCGACGATGCCGCCACGCGCGGCGTTGACGATGCGCACCGAGGGCTTCACCTTGTGCAGCGCCTCGTCGCCGATCAGGCCGAGCGTCTCCGGGGTCTTGGGGAGGTGCACGGTGATGAAGTCGGAGACCTCCAGCAGCTCGTCCAGCGAGAGGAGCTTGACGCCCATCTGCGCGGCACGCGCCGGCTGGACGTAGGGGTCGTACGCGACGATCTTCATGCCGAAGGCCGACATGCGCTGCGCGACCAGGACGCCGATGCGGCCGAGGCCCACGACGCCGAGGGTCTTCTCGCTCAGCTCGACGCCGGTGTACTTGGAGCGCTTCCACTCGCCGTTCTTGAGGGCGGTGTTGGCCTGGGGGATGTTGCGCGCGGTGGCGACGAGCAGGCCGCAGGCGAGCTCGGCGGCGGTGACGATGTTGGAGGTCGGTGCGTTCACGACCATGACGCCGGCCTTGGTGGCCGAGGAGACGTCGACGTTGTCCAGACCGACGCCCGCGCGGGCGACGACCCTCAGCTTCTTCGCGGCGGCGATGGCCTCGGCGTCGACCTTGGTGGCGGAGCGCACCAGGATGGCGTCGACATCGACGATCGCGGGGAGGAGCTCGGCGCGGTCCGCGCCGTTGCAGTGCCGGATCTCGAAGTCCGGTCCCAGGGCGTCCACCGTGGCGGGCGACAGCTCTTCAGCGATGAGTACGACAGGTTTCGAGCTCACGTGAGTCCTCACAGATCCAGTGCGGACGGCCGTCCCGACGGCCGCAGGCGGTGGAGGGGCTTGCCGCGTGGAAGACGCACGACACTGTGGGCCTGACGCGTGTATGTGTGGAGAAGTGTAGTCATGCGCGACGACGCATACTGCGCCCCGTTGGAAGGATCACCCACATGAGGCTGGACGACTTGTACACACGTACGACGCCGCCTCTTCCAGCGGTGAAGCAGGAACAACGCCGAAGGGGCGGGTCCGGGACCCGCCCCTCAGGCATCGGGGTTACGCGTCGTCGTCGTTGACCCAGCTCATGAGCTTGCGGAGCTCACGGCCGGTGGTCTCCAGCAGGTGGTCGCTGTCGGCCTTCTTGTACTCGTTGTACTTGGGCAGACCGTTGTGGTACTCGGCCATCCAGGCGTTGGCGAAGGTGCCGTCCTGGATCTCGGCGAGGACCTTCTTCATCTCGGCCTTGGTGGCGTCGGTGATGATCCGCGGGCCGGTGACGTAGTCGCCCCACTCGGCGGTCTCCGAGATGGACCAGCGCATCTTCTCCAGGCCGCCCTCGTACATGAGGTCGACGATGAGCTTCAGCTCGTGGAGGCACTCGAAGTACGCGATCTCCGGCTGGTAACCGGCCTCGGTCAGCGTCTCGAAACCGGCCTTGACCAGGGCGGCGGTGCCACCGCAGAGGACGGCCTGCTCACCGAACAGGTCGGTCTCGGTCTCCTCGGTGAAGGTCGTCTTGATGACGCCGGCGCGGGTGCCGCCGATGCCCTTGGCGTACGACAGGGCGAGCTCCAGGCCCTTGCCCGTGGCGTCCTGCTCGACGGCCACGATGCACGGAACGCCGCGGCCCTCCTCGTACTGGCGGCGGACCAGGTGGCCCGGGCCCTTCGGGGCGACCATGCAGACGTCGACGCCGGCCGGCGGCTTGATGAAGCCGAAGCGGATGTTCAGGCCGTGGCCGAAGAACAGCGCGTCGCCGTCCTTGAGGTTGTCCTTGACGGACTCCTCGTAGACCTGGGCCTGGATCGGGTCCGGAACCAGGATCATGATGACGTCGGCCTCGGCGGCGGCCTCGGCCGGGGTCACCACGCGCAGGCCCTGCTCCTCGGCCTTGGCCTTGGACTTGGAGCCCTCGTGCAGACCGACACGGACGTCGACACCCGAGTCGCGCAGCGACAGCGCGTGGGCGTGGCCCTGGCTGCCGTAGCCGAGGACCGCGACCTTGCGGCCCTGGATGATGGACAGGTCGGCATCGTCGTCGTAGAACAGCTCGGCCACTGGGTCTTCTCCTTGGTGTGCAGGTGTTGCGTCCCACCGTACGGCGGGGTGCGTCAGTTACGTTTTCGGGTCTCGCCATGCGAGCGGCGCGGCGGGCCCGGAATGATTTACGCGGTGCGGTCGAGGGCGCGCAGCGACCGGTCGGTGATCGAGCGCGCGCCACGTCCTATGGCGATGGTGCCGGACTGGACGAGCTCCTTGATGCCGTACTGCTCCAGCATCTTGAGCATCGCCTCCAGCTTGTCGGCGCCTCCGGTGGCCTCGATCGTGACGGCCTCCGGGGAGACGTCCACGGTCTTGGCGCGGAACAGCTGGACGATCTCGACGATCTGGGAGCGGGTCTCGCTGTCGGCGCGGACCTTCACCAGGACGAGCTCACGCTGGATCGCAGCGGACGGCTCGAGTTCGACGATCTTCAGGACGTTGACCAGCTTGTTGAGCTGCTTGGTCACCTGCTCCAGGGGCAGGTCCTCGACATTCACGACGATGGTGATGCGGGAGATGTCGGGGTGTTCGGTGGTACCGACCGCGAGCGAGTCGATGTTGAAGCCGCGGCGGGAGAACAGGGCGGTGATCCGGGCGAGGACACCGGGCTTGTTCTCGACCAGGACGGAGAGCGTGTGCTTGGTGGACATGGAAGTCGGTCTCTCTCTGTCTCTCAGTCGTCTTCGTTGTCGCCGAAGTCGGGGCGGACGCCGCGGGCTGCCATGACCTCGTCGTTCGAGGTGCCGGCGGCGACCATCGGCCACACCATGGCGTCCTCGTGGACGATGAAGTCGATGACGACCGGGCGGTCGTTGATCGAGTTGGCCTCGGCGATGGCCTTGTCCAGGTCGGCCGGGTCCTCGCAGCGGATCGCGTAGCAGCCCATGGCCTCGGACAGCTTCACGAAGTCGGGCACCCGGGTGCCCTTGGCCGCGTTGCCGTCCGTGTCGGCGCCGGAGTGCAGCACGGTGTTGGAGTAGCGCTGGTTGTAGAAGAGGGTCTGCCACTGGCGGACCATCCCGAGCGCGCCGTTGTTGATGATGGCGACCTTGATCGGGATGTTGTTGAGCGCGCAGGTGGTGAGTTCCTGATTGGTCATCTGGAAGCAGCCGTCGCCGTCGATCGCCCAGACCGTGCGGTCGGGCATTCCGGCCTTGGCGCCCATCGCGGCCGGGACCGCGTAGCCCATCGTGCCCGCGCCGCCGGAGTTCAGCCAGGTGGCGGGCTGCTCGTACTGGATGAAGTGCGAAGCCCACATCTGGTGCTGACCGACGCCCGCCGCGAAGACGGTGCCCTCGGGTGCGAGTTCACCGATCCGCTGGATGACCTGCTGCGGCGAGAGACTGCCGTCCTCCGGCAGGTCGTAGCCGACCGGGTACGTCTCGCGCCAGCGGTTGAGGTCCTTCCACCAACTGGCGTAGTCGCCGGTCTGGCCCTCGGTGTGCTCGGCCTGGACCGCCTGGACCAGGTCGGCGATGACCTCGCGGGCGTCCCCGACGATCGGGACGTCGGCCGCGCGGTTCTTGCCGATCTCCGCCGGGTCGATGTCGGCGTGGACGATCTTGGCGTACGGGGCGAAGCTGTCCAGCTTGCCGGTGACCCGGTCGTCGAAACGGGCGCCGAGGGCGACGATCAGGTCGGCCTTCTGCAGCGCGGTGACGGCGGTGACCGAACCGTGCATGCCGGGCATTCCCACGTGCAGCGGGTGGCTGTCGGGGAACGAGCCGAGCGCCATCAGCGTGGTGGTGACGGGCGCTCCGGTGAGCTCGGCCAGCACCTTCAGCTCGGCGGTGGCCCCGGCCTTCATGACGCCGCCGCCCACGTACAGCACCGGGCGCTTGGCCTGGGTGATGAGCTTGGCGGCCTCGCGGATCTGCTTGGCGTGCGGCTTGGTCACCGGGCGGTAGCCCGGCAGGTCCATCACAGGCGGCCAGCTGAAGGTGGTCTGCGCCTGGAGCGCGTCCTTGGCGATGTCGACGAGGACCGGGCCCGGACGGCCGGTCGAGGCGATGTGGAAGGCCTCGGCGATCGTGTGCGCGATGTCCTCGGCGCGGGTGACCAGGAAGTTGTGCTTGGTGATCGGCATGGTGATGCCGCAGATGTCGGCTTCCTGGAAGGCGTCCGTACCGATGGCGGCGGAGGCCACCTGGCCGGTGATCGCGACCATGGGAACCGAGTCCATGGCCGCGTCGGCGATCGGGGTGACCAGGTTGGTGGCGCCCGGCCCGGAGGTGACCATGCAGACGCCGACCTTGCCGGTGGCCTGGGCATAACCCGTGGCCGCGTGACCCGCGCCCTGCTCGTGGCGGACCAGGATGTGGCGGACCCGGGTGGAGTCCATCAGCGGGTCGTACGCCGGCAGGATGCAGCCGCCGGGAAGGCCGAATACGGTGTCGGCCCCGACTTCCTCGAGAGAACGGATGAGTGACTGCGCGCCCGTGAGGTGCTCAACGGTGGCGGACGGCGATCCGCCGCTACGGGCCCGCGGCTGGGGATGGTGGGCCCCGGTGGCCTGCTCGGTCATCGGCATTCTCTTCTCGAAGCTGAGGGTTTTAGCGAGTGTTTTGCAAGGGTTTGACTGGTGCCGGTGCAACAAAAAACCCCTCGTGCCGTGAGGCAAGCGAGGGGAGCGCGTCGGTGCGGTCTGCAGGGTGTCATCGAGGACCCCTGCTTCAGCCGACGCGCTTTCCAAGTACGAGAATTCGGGTGCGCATGGCATTGACCCTCTCTCCGACGCACTCGACGTGTCAAGTGGGTGGGACGGGCGTCTCACCATGTGAGCCGGTGAGCAGCGGGATCGAGCCGCCCGCCAGGACGGGCTGAGCAGCGGGACTGCCGGGCACCGGGAACGTGCCGCGGACCAGGGCGCGGCGCAGCCGGTACTCGTCCAGCGGACCGGAGAAGGCCATGCCCTGGCCGTGCGTACAGCCCATGGCGCGCAGGGCGAGGACCTGTTCGGGGACGTCGACACCGTCGGCCACGGACTGCATGCCGAGGTCGCAGGCGATCCGCAGCAGCCCGCTGGTGATCTTGTGCAGCCGGGCGGACTCGACGACGCCCTCGACCAGGCCGCGGTCCAGCTTCAGTACGTCGATGGGGAGGCGGCGCAGGGCGTTGATCGCGGCGTAACCGCTGCCGAAACCGTCCAGCGCGATCCGTACGCCGAGGCGCCGCAGGGCGACCAGACGCTGTTCGAGCTCGTCGAAGGGGACCCGCGGGTCGCTGTCGGCCACCTCGATCATCAGCGCCCCCGACGGCAGCCCGTACCGGGTGAGCAGTGCCTCGACGGACCCGAAGGGCAGCCCCTTGTCGAGCAGCCTGCGGGCGGAGAGCCGGACGGCGACGGATACCTGATGGCCGGCCCTGGCCCGGTCGGCGGCCTGCTCGACGGCCTCTTCGAGGAGCCAGCGGCCCAGTTCGGCGGTGCGGTCGCTGTCCTCGGCCACGCGCAGGAACTCGGCGGGCGTGAAGAGGATGCCCTGGGCGGAGCGCCAGCGGGCCTGCGCGGCGACCGCGGCGACGGAGCCGCTGGCCAGATGGACCACGGGCTGGTGCAGCAGGGCGAACTCGCCGTCGCGCAGGGCGGTGCGCAGCCGGGCAGCCAGCTCGGAGCGGCGCACCACCTCGGCCTGCATCTGCGGGGCGTACAGCTCGACGCGGTCCTTACCGCCGGCCTTGGCGCGGTACATGGCCAGGTCGGCGTTGCGCATGAGGTCGTTGGGGGTGATGCCGGGCTCGGCGAAGGCGACCCCGATGGAGGCGGTGACCCGGACCTCGCCGGCGCCGATGCGGTAGGGCTGGGAGAGCGTGAGGCGCAGCCGGTCGGCGATCTCGTGGACCTGGTACTCGCGGGCGGCCTGGTCGCGTCCGCCGTCGCCGACGATGAGGGCGGCGAACTCGTCCCCGCCGAGGCGGGCCGCGGTGTCCCCCGCCCGGACGGAATCCGTCAGGCGGCGGGCGGCCTGGATCAGGAGCTCGTCGCCCGCCTGGTGGCCGAGCCGGTCGTTGGCCGCCTTGAAGCCGTCCAGGTCGATGAAGAGGACGGCGGTGCCCGCGTCGCCCGCCCGGCGGCCGCCGAGGACCCGGCGGACCCGGCCGGTGAAGAGCGCCCGGTTGGGCAGGTCGGTGAGCGGGTCGTGCTCCGCGTTGTGCTGCAACTGGGCCTGCAGGCGCACCCGTTCGGTCACGTCGCGGCTGTTGAGGATCAGGCCGCCCTGGTGGCGGTTGACGGTGGACTCGACGTTGAGCCATTCACCGGCGCCGGAGCGGAAGCGGCACTCGATGCGGGTGGTGGGTTCCTCGCCCGGTGGGGCGGCGAGGAACCGGCGCACTTCGTGGACCACGCCGCCGAGATCCTCGGGATGGATGATCGAGGAGAGCTCGGAGCCGATGAGGTCGTCCGCCTCGCGTCCGTAGACTCCGGCGGCGGCGGGGCTGACGTAGCGGAGTATGCCGGTCGGGGCGGCGATCATGATGACGTCGCTGGAGCCCTGCACCAGCGAGCGGAAGTGGTTCTCCTTCTGGGCCAGTTCCTGGGTGAGGGCGATGTTGTCGACGAGCATGATGCCCTGCCGCACGACCAGCGCGAGCACCACCGTGCACCCGGTGAAGACCACGACGCGGTCCACCCGCCGGCCCTCGATGACGTTGTAGAGGATGCCCAGGGTGCAGACCGCGGCGGCGAGGTACGGGGTCAGCGCGGCCAGCGATCCGGAGATGGGGCGGCTGGTGGTACGGGGCGCGGAGCGCTGCCGGTCGGTGTCGTCCTCGTCCCGGACGACTCCCCAGGGGGCGTACGCCAGGAGCAGCGATCCGGCGAACCAGCCGGCATCGAGCAACTGGCCTGAATGGTAGGTCTGGCGCAGCAGCGGGGAGGTGAACAGCGCGTCGCACAGGACGGTGAGGGCCAGCGCGGCGATGGCGGTGTTCACGGCGGCGCGGTTGACGCTGGAGCGCCGGAAGTGCAGCGCGAGCACCATGGAGACCAGCACGATGTCGAGCAGCGGATAGGCCAGCGAGAGCGCCGCGCGGGCGACGCTGGCGCCCTCGACGTCCGCCACGTGCGCGGTGTGGGCGAGAGCGAGGCTCCAGGAGAGCGTGAGGAGCGATCCGCCGATCAGCCAGGAGTCGAGAGCCAGGCAGACCCAGCCGGCCCGGGTGACGGGGCGCTTGGCGAGGACAAGCAGTCCGACGATGGCGGGCGGCGCGAAGCAGAGGAAGAAGAGGTCGGCCAGGGAGGGGCTGGGCACCTGGACCCCTCGCACGAACTCGTACCAGCCCCATACCCCGTTGCCCGCCGCCGCCATCAGGGAGGAGAGCGAGAACAGCAGCCAGGCCGGCCGGAACCTGTTGTCCGCGGAGCGCGCGAACAGGAAGCAGGAGACGGCGGCGACCAGGGCGGCCGCGCTCAGGCCGAAGTCGCCCATGAACACCGCGAGTCGCTCCGAGCCCCAGCCCACCGCCGCACCCACCGCGTATCCCGCGCAGACGAGGCCGAGGAGGAGCCGGGGAACCACCGCGGGCGCCCGGTCCACGGCCGGCCGACGGGCCAGGAACGCCCCGCGGGCGCTCGCCGGCGCGCTCACCGGGGTGCCCCCGATGCCGCCGGCCGACTGCGGCGCCGCCGCACCTGACGGGCCGTCGGCAGTCGTCGGCCGGTCTGCCGTACCGGATCGTTCACCCATCGGCCGTACATCGCCCGTCGCCCCCTCGCGTGTGGCTTCCTCCCCGGCGCCGCCCCTTCCACGACGCAGACCCCCTTTCGGGACGATACACCAGACCCGTCACACAGGGACATAGTTCCTCTACTCTCCGTGACGACCTGCCCAGTTGTCGCCACGGAGGGGAGCGGATCGTGCCCGCAGCGTGTTCACCCGGTGGTGCGTACGACGTTGTGCACCGGCTCCCCCGCGGCGAAGCGGCTGAGCTGTCCGGCGAGCAGGCGCTTGGCGCGCGGCAGGAACGCCGAGGTGCTGCCGCCGACATGCGGTGTGATGAGGACGTTCGGAGCATGCCAGAGGGGATGGCCGGAAGGCAGCGGTTCGGGGTCGGTGACGTCGAGGGCGGCGTGCAGCCGGCCGGACTCGAGTTCGGACAACAGGGCCTTGGTGTCGACGACTCCGCCGCGGGCCACGTTCACCAGCAGCGCCCCGTCCCGCATCGCGGCGAGGAAGTCCGCGCCGACCAGCCCCTGCGTGGACGGGTTCAGCGGGGTGGACAGAATGACGATGTCGGCCTCGGGCAGCAGCGCGGGCAGGTCGTCGAGTGTGTGTACGGGCCCGCGTGCGGTTGTCCGTGCGGAGCGCGCGACGCGCGCCACCCGCGCGCACTCGAAGGGCGCGAGCCGGTCCTCTATGGCCGAGCCGATCGATCCGTACCCGACGATCAGGACCGACTTGTCGGCGAGCGCCGGGTAGAAGCCGGACCGCCACTCCTCCTTGTCCTGGCCGTGCACGAATCCGGGGAACCCGCGCAGCGAGGCGAGGATCAGCGCGAGGGTGAGCTCGGCGGTGGAGGCCTCGTGGACCCCCTTGGCGTTGCACAGCCGGACGCCCGCGGGCAGCAGTCCGAGACCCGGTTCCACATGGTCGATGCCCGCGGAGAGCGTCTGCACGACCTGGACCCCGCCCATGCCGCCGAGCGGACGGACCGCGACCGCCGGTCCCTTCATGTAGGGGACGACGTAGAAGGCGCAGTGCGCGGGGTCGGCGGGGAAGTCCTGCCCACCGTCCCAGAAGCGGTAGTTGAGGCTGTCGGGAAGCCCTTCGATCTCGTCGGCCTCGAAGGGCAGCCATACGTCGGGAACATCGGCGGAGTGCGTGGTGGAAGTCATGGTCAGGAGGCTATGCGAAGCCCGGCCGGGCACAGAGGTTAGCTTGGGGGGTGCGGTGCGAGGGAGGGTTCGGGGAGTTGGAGCGCAGAAGTCTCGGTGCGGCGGCGCTGGCCGTGGGCGCGGTCGGTCTCGGCTGCATGCCGATGAGCTGGGCGTACAGCGCCTCGCGCCGGCGTGGTGACGAGGCGTTGCGCGCGGTGCACGCGGCGCTGGACGCGGGCGTCGACCTGTTCGACACGGCCGACATGTACGGGCCGTTCACCAATGAGCTGCTGGTGGGACGGGCCCTGAAGGGGCGCCGTGAGCAGGCCTTCCTCTCCACCAAGTGCGGACTGCTGGTGGGCGATCAGCACATCGTGGCCAACGGCCGGCCGGGCTACGTACGGCGGGCCTGTGACGCCTCCCTGCGGCGCCTGCAGACGGATGTGATCGATCTGTACCAGCTCCACCGGGCCGACCCCGAGGTGCCCGTCGAGGAGACCTGGGGCGCGATGGCGGAACTGGTGAGCGCGGGCAAGGTGCGGGCGCTCGGGCTGTGCGCGGTCGGTGCCGGGGCCCGGCGCCGGCGCGGAGCGCGCACCCACGACGAAACGATCCGGCAGCTGGAGCGGGTCCAGCAGGTCTTTCCGGTGAGCGCGGTCCAGGCGGAGCTCTCGGTGTGGTCCCCGCAAGCGTTGGAGGCGCTGCTTCCGTGGTGTGCGGCGCGTGGGGTCGGGGTCCTGGCCGCGATGCCTCTGGGCAGCGGCTATCTGACCGGGACGCTCACTCCGGGCCAGGGTTTCGAGCCGGAGGACCTGCGGGCCCGGCATCCGCGGTTCACCGCCGAGATGATGGCAGCGAACCAGCCGGTGCTGGTGGGGCTGCGGCGGATCGCGGAACGGCACGGGGCGACGCCGGCACAGGTGGCCCTGGCCTGGGTGCTGCGGCAGGGGCCGCAGGTGGTGCCGGTGCCGGGGACGAAGCAGGAGCGGTGGGCCGTCGAGAACGCGGGGGCGGCCGGGCTGACGCTGACGGCGCGGGACCTCGACGAGATCGACCGGCTGCCGGCCGCGCGGGAGTCGTGGGACTGAGCCCCGGCGGAGGGCCGTTCGCGGGTGAAGCCTGATCGCCGGACGAAAAAGTCCGCGGGCTTCGGGAACCCTGGGCGCGGCCGCGGTGTAAGAACAGAGGGACAGGCGGTCGTCGAAGGGGTCGGTGCTGTGCGCGGTGCGAGGTTCGGATCTGTGCGGGAACCGGTGGGGCGTCAGGCGGCGCCCCACGGGAGTGGTCACGGCGTGCGGCGGGGAACGGTGGCCGTGCTGGCGGCCGGCGCCCTGATGCTCGCCGCGGGATGCTCCTCGCAGGAAGGGGCCGAGAGCACGGCGGGCCAGGGGGTGAACTCACCGGCCGCCTCGTCCGCGCCCCCGTCCGGCCGGGCGGCCTCACCGTCCACGTCGCCGTCGGCCACGCCTCCCCCGGCCGATCTGCCGCCCGCGAAGGGCTCGGTGAAGGTGGTGTCGACCCTCACGGAGGGGCTGGACTCGCCGTGGGGTCTCGCGGAGCTCCCGGACGGCGACCTGCTGGTGTCCTCGCGCGACAAGGGGACGATCACCCGGATCGACGCGAAGACCGGGAAGAAGACGCTGCTGGGCACCGTGCCCGGGGTGGCACCGGCCGGCGAGGGCGGGCTGCTGGGCCTGGCCGTCTCCCCCGACTACGGCACGGACCACCTGGTGTACGCGTACTTCACCACCGCGTCGGACAACCGCATCGCCCGCATGCTCTACGACGAGGACGGGACGACCCCCGGTCAGCTGCTGGGCGCCCCGGACACGATCCTGCGGGGCATCCCGAAGGGGGCCATCCACAACGGCGGCCGGATCGCCTTCGGCCCGGACCGCATGCTGTACGCGGGCACGGGCGAGACGGGGGACGACGGTCGCGCGCAGGACAAGGACTCGCTGGCCGGCAAGATCCTGCGGATGACCCCGGACGGTGAGCCGCTGCACGGCAATCCGCGGGCCGACTCCGTGGTGTATTCGTACGGTCACCGCAATGTGCAGGGTCTGGCGTGGGACGGGCACAAGCAGCTGTGGGCGGCGGAGTTCGGCCAGGACACCTGGGACGAGCTGAACCGGATCGTGCCGGGCGGGAACTACGGCTGGCCGGAGGCCGAGGGCAAGGCGGGCAAGGCGGGTTTCCTCGATCCCGTGGCACAGTGGAAGACGTCCGAGGCGTCCCCGAGCGGTATCGCCTTCGCCGAGGGATCGATCTGGATGGCCGGTCTGCGGGGTGAGCGGCTCTGGCGGATTCCGCTGTCCGGTACGGCTGACAAGGAACCTCTGGCGGCACCCCAGTCGTTCCTCAAGGGGAAGTACGGCCGTCTGCGCACCGTTCTCGCGGCGGGCGGCAACAAGCTCTGGCTCGTGACGAGCGAGACGGACGGCCGCGGTACCCCCGAGGCGGGGGACGACAGGATCCTGGTGGTCGAGGTGCGTTAGGCCCTGCGGCCGCCGGTGGCCGCAGCAGGCGGAAGGGTGCGTGGCCCGTGTTCAACTTCTTCGAGGAACTCTTCGCACCCGGCCGCAAGCACACCGCCGAGGAACAGAAGCGGCTGGAGCTGACCCGGGTGGATCTGGGCATCGGTGACCCCGCGCGCGGCCCCATCGACCTGACCTCGGGCAAGGTCGTGGTCAGACCCTCCGATACGCACCAGGAGTCCGCCCCCGACGCGGCACCGGATACCCCGGACAGCCAGGGGTGAGCATGGTCCCCACCCGACCGACGCCGCGCTCGGCGTCGGTCGGGCAGCCGCCGCCGTTCAGCTCGTCCGTTCGATGTCGGCTCCGACGATCACACCGTCGAGCACCGTGTATGTGCCGGTGTACGCGTGCCGGGCACCATCCGTCTGGTATGCCGTGATATCCACGTACACGGTGTCGTCCTGGGCATCCGTCACGGAGACGGCATCGCGCGCTGTCTCTTCGAAGCCGGACACGTAAGTGGAGTAACTCGTGCCGAGGTTCTTGCCGCCCAGCTCCCAGGCAGTGGCGAAGTCGGCACTGTTGATCGCGTCGTAGTAGCGCTGCACCGTCTCTGTCGGTCCTTCGATCTCGGGCCGGTCTTCGTCCACCTCCGGCGGCGGCGAATCGCTCTCGGGCGGATCGGGCTCGTTCAGGTCGTCCCCGTACGGCTCCGCCACGCCGTAGGACGTGTCGGAAGGAGGCGGGGTCGGCTCCGGACCGGCGGTGAGGGCCGGGTTCTGTCCCTCGGCACCGTTGTCGTGTGCCCGCATCCAGATCGCCGCACTCGCCACCGCGACCAGGAGAACGACCATGGCCACCAAGATCAGCACGCGCGCCCGGTCGCTGGCGGGGGGCGCCTGTCCGCTGCCGCCCCCCGGTGCCGAGCGCACCCAGCGCTGCCCGTCCGGATCCCACTGATTCATCGGGAAGCACTCCTCATCCGCTCAACTGGGCGATCGCCTGGAGCACGGCCGAGGCCGAGGCGAGCCCCGCCGCCGCTGTCGCACCGAGCTCCAGCCGCTCCCGGAGCCGGTCCAGTCGGTCCCGAGGCACGCGGCCGGAGCCTTCCGTCGCGCCCTCGACCTCCGCAAGCCCTTCGTCGAGTTCCGCGACCTCCTCGGTTCTGGTGAGCACGCCCAGGTGTCCTCGCAGTGCGGTGACGGCCGCGAGCAGTTCGGGCGACACATCGACCAGCTCCCAGGAGGAGTCCACCGCACGGGCGTCGCTCCCCGAGGCCACCGCACCACCCGTCATGGCGCCGATACCGATGCCGCCCGGGACGACCGGCGGGGTGACCGCGTTGCCTGGCGGGTGAGCCCTCGTCGCGGAGTTGCCCACGCGCCGGCCGCGGTCCTCCGCGAGTGCACGCGCACCGGTCGCCGCGGCACCTCCGGCCATCAGCCCAATGGAGATCCCCCCAGGCGCAGGCCCCACCGCACCGGCGTCCTCGTCATCGGCCGCACCCCAGAACTCCTCGTCCTGCGTACCGCCCCCGGGCTCGCGGCTGTCGCTGTGCTCCGTCATCGAACGTCTCCTTTGCTGTGGGTCGCCGAGGAGCGCTCGCCCGTGGCGACCGCTCCCCCGTGCATCGTTCCGATGAACACCCCGCCCCCGCTGACGGTGACGACCTGGTGCTCGAATTCGCCCGTCTCGTAATCCTTGGCGCGCAGTGCCTCGCGTACCCCGCTCGCGATGCGGTCCTGAACCGTCCGCACGTACCGCTTGACGTCCATCTCCTGGAACACCGACAGTTCGGCCGTGCTGCCCAACTCCCTTACGGACATGACCGGTCCGTCGGGGAACGCGCGGCGCGGGTTCGCCAGCCAGGTACGGAGCTCCGCCAGGCCCGTTCCGATGAGAGAGACCCCCGCGGCGAAGTTGGCGGTGGGCGTGGCGAGCACGGCGCGTACCGCGTCCCGGAGAGGGTCGGGCTCGCCACCTGCCTCGATCACATCGACGGCCCGGAACTCGGGACGGACCGGGGTGAGAACATGCGGCACGACTTCCAGGACGAGCATGCCGCCCTGGGTGTGGACGCGGACGAGAACCGAGACCACGACCTGTTCGTCCCACGCCCCGATCCGGATGCGCAGGAAATGGCGTCGGCCCTCCGCGCCCTCGCCCACTGCCTCGTCGAGATGCCGGTCGGCTGTGCTCGGGCTGTAGTCGACGTCCCAGCGGGCCGCACCCGTCGGGAGGTACACGAACTCCTCGACCTCCAGAGTACGCAGCCGGTCCCTGCCGAAGGACGCCGCAGAGGTGCGCAGGGCCTCCAGTTGCGGCTTGATGAGGTCGATGACCTCCCGTCCTGACAGCGGACCGGCTGCCACTCCGGTACCCGGCTCCGGATGCGTGGCCGGCACGCCGTCCGCCCCTTCCCCGCCCTGCTTCTTCAGCTCCATCACCAGCGACCATGGCTCTTCGTAAGGCCGTCCGGCACCGATAAACGGGCGGAACGGATCATAGACCGTAAGAGCCGCGTACTGCTCGCGCGCTATGGCCTGGCCGATGCGCTGGTAGCGGACGGTGTCGGGCAACGCCTCACGCGGGGCCCTGGAGAATGTCCCGGAGCCCAGTTCCGTACGCATGACCGCCGTGACCTGCCTGCGGTACGCCCATACGGGCAGCGTCAGAACGGCGGGGAAAAGTACCGCTGCCCAGGCGTCGGCCCCGCCGAAGAGAGCGAACAGGGCAGCCGCCCAGTACACGAGCGCCGCGACGGCGGGCACCACCGGGAGCAGCATCTTCAGCCGCCCCCGGGTGGCCTGCTCGACCATCCGCCGGTCCAAGGTGAAGAGGGCGACCCCGAGTCCGGTCGCGCCCCGCACCACCCCCGGGAGGAGGCAGACCAGCGCGTAGGCCACCCACCAGGGCAGGGGCAGCAGGGCCTCTGAACCGATGCCGGCCCACCCCAGCCCGATGAACATGCCCCACAGAGCCAGCAGCATGAGCGCGGTCCGCGTCTCGCCGCGTCGGGCACGTAGCGCATGCACGAGGACCGGCAGCACGTCGATACCGAGCGAGGGGGCGACCGGACGCTCCTCGTGCAGAACGAGTTCCTGGATCACCCGCCCCCGGAAGTCGCTGTCGAGATGGACACCCGCGCACAGAAGCCGCGTCGCGTCACTGCGCACCCCCGCGTACGGCGTGGATTTCCGGTTCGTCCCGCCCCCGCTGTGCAGAGTCAAGGATCGCTGCCGTACGCGCTCGTTCCCCGCTCCCGGGTCGCGCCCCGGCGCCATTTGCGTCATGTGCCGCTCTCTTCCTGGTTCGCTCTTCCTCGTGTGCCGCTCTTCTCCGCGCCCCGGGTCGGACCGTGCCCCGCCTCCAGTGGTGCCAGGACACGGTCCCGTCGTGGTGCCGGGCCCTCGCCGCCCGGGGCCGGCCGCCCGCCTGTTCAGCCCGCCGCGTCGAAGGAGTCCTGGAGGCGGGGTACGTAGTCGGCGAACGCCGGTGCCCAGCAGCCGTAGTTATGGCCTCCGTCACAGGTGGGGGCGAGTGCCGCCCCGTTGCCGTAGTCGACCAGGCGGCTGGTCAGACCGAGCGTGTCCATGCGGGCCTTGACATTCCTCGCCGCGATCGCGGTGAAGTGATCGATCAGGTCGTTGTCACCGGAGTAGAGCGTGACGTCGGTGTCGGCGAGCTTGGCCAGATTGACCGGTGCGGCGGGGTCGACCGCCTTCCAGATCCGGTCCGCGTTCAGAACCGCGTACGGGGAGCCGAAGATCGCGTCGCTGTCGACCGTGGGCCCGTAACCGGTGCACTCGCCCGTCCCGGACGGGCTGGAGGTACTCACGGCGCACCAGGCCCCCGTGATGTTGAGTTCGGTGGCCAGCACCGCCGCGCGAACCTCCGCCATGCCGAAGTCGATGCCTCCGGAGAGAGAGGCGACATGGCCGAAGAGGTCGGGCCGGGCCTCGCCGTAGTGCAGGGCGCCGAACCCGCCCATCGACAGGCCGACGACGGCTCGATGACCCCGGTCGGCGAGGGTCCGCAGATTGGCGTCGATGAAGGGGACAACCTGCTTCAGGTGGAACGTCTCCCAGTTCGCCGCACCCTCTGCGGTGTTCTGCATGAGCCAGTCCGCATACCAGCCCTTGCGGCCTCCGTCCGGCACCACAGTGATCATCGAGTCCGAGTGCAGCGCCGGGGCGGCCGCGGCGTCGTCCGGATTCCCGGGCCCGCCGTGCAGGAAGTACGCCACCGGCCAGCGCTTGTCCGGGGCAGCCCGGTATCCGCTGGGCAGGAAGATACGGATCTTGTGCTTCCCCGCTACCTGAGGGGTGGTCACAGTGATACTGAAGTCGGTGTCCGAGTACACCTCGGCGCCCCCGGCCACTTGGGTCAGCCCGTAACCGTCGGTCAGCATCGGCGGGGCGGCGCCGTCGGCGTGGGCGAGCGGTGCAGCGAGGGTCACCGTCATCGTCAGCGCGGCGGTGGCCGCGGCGGTTCGGGCCCGGGTCCACCGGATGGTCGTCAGGAACTTCATCGTGCGTCCTCTCAGGGAACGGGAAGCGCTTGCGAAGCAGTTGTCGCCGTCATGACGGCCGTTCACAAGGCGCAGAACGCCTCGGTCGCGGCCTTGGTGGTGTCCAGTTGCCCCTTGGTGCCGCCGGCCAGGTGGTACTCGTTGTTCGCGAGCAGCACCTGCTTCTCGCCGTCGTCGCTGGTGAACCACTCGCTGAAGTAGCCGAGCACCGCGCCGTTGTGCCCCCAGACCCACTGCCCGCAAGGCAGTTTCATGTGTTCGACGCCCAGCCCGTAGTCGGTATCCGTGGCCGCCGGGACGGTGGTCTTGAGTTCGGCCGTGAGCTCCGGCCCGAGCAGACTCCCCGAAACCAGAGCCCGGAAGAACGTGGCCATGTCGTCCAGTGTCGACACCATGGCCCCGGCGGCCCCGCCGACCTGCACGTTGGAGACCGTGACGTCGAGCCTGAAAATAAGCGCCTGGATCGCGTAACCGCGCAGGTAGTTGCCATACAGCGCGGGATCTGTGGCGGGGAAGCCGGTGTCGTGCAGACCGAGCGGTTCGATGATGCGCCGCTGGATCTGCGTGCCCGCGTCCTCCCCGGTGACAGCCTTGATCACCATGCCCGCGAGCACGTAGTTGGCGTTGGAGTAGCCAAACCTCTCGCCCGGCTCACCGACCGGCGCATGCTGGGCCAGGGCGATGTCGACCAGAGTCTGGGGGGCCCAGGCCTTGTTGGGATCGGAACCGACGGAGTAGACCCTGCCGATGTACTCGGGCAGGCCCGAGGTGTGGTTGAGCAACTGACGGATCGTGATGGTCGATCCGTCATAGCCATTTGCGGCGACCGCTCCGGGCAGCCACTTGGCGACGGTATCGGCCAGCGAGAGCTTCCCCTCGCCCACCAGCTGAAGCAGTACGGTGGCGGTGAACGCCTTGGTGTTGCTGCCGATCCGGAACTTGGCCTTCGGGTCTGCGGGCACCCTGTTCGTGAGATCACCCAGGCCCGCGCGAATGTACTGGGCGGTGTCGCCCTTCCGTACCATGCCGATCACGCCCGGGTACCCGTCGGCGATGCCCTGCTGGGCGCCGGCCTGCAGAATGTCGGCCGGGGACTGGGCGGCGGTCGATATCCCGGCGGTCGCGGAGCCGGTGGCCGGGACAGCGGCGGTCGCCGTGCCGACAGCGGTCATCAGCAGGCAGGCAGCGGCGGCCACCGGCACCAGCCGGCGACGGCGGCCGCGCACCCACGAGGTGGGCCGGGCGGGGCCACCGGTGGAGCGGTTCGCCGCGCCGGGCTCGATGGCTGCTCCGGAATCATCGCGCATTCTCATTCTGTGTCCTGTCTCTTTCGGTCGGTCATTCCGACTGTCGGTGGGCTTCGACCACGCATCAGCGCCGATAGGCGGCCGCGATAATCAGCAGAAGGGCGAGCAAGCCCGCCACTTGGAGGCAGGCGAGACCGCTGATACGGCTATCCTGTGGATTTCTTCGACCGGTCTCCACATGGCCACCGGCGTGAATCCCCGGGTGCTGCTTGTTGTAGTGATCCAGTTGGCGTTGTGCGCCCTCTGACTCGGCGAGCCAAGGGGTCTTGAATCCGCATTCTCCGCACCAGAATCGATAGACCATGTCAGTTCCTCATGAGTTGCTGCAGAAAAGGTTCATGAGAGGCGATCAGGTCGGACGCCGGTGCCGGTCCTGCCCCGTGGACGCCGTCCGCCTCCGGGGTGCCCCGCAGGGAGCGCCGCTCCGTCTCGGCGCACTGTCCGGGCACCACTGATCGTGCTGTTCACGCCATCCGGCGAACAGGACAGGTGACCGGCCATATATGACCGGTCGCCGCCGGTAGGGTCGTCGGGACGTGCTCGGTGGCGAAGGGAAGTCGAAGTGGCGGATCAGCTCGGCACTCTGCTGCGTCGACTACGACGTCAAGCTGGGCTCACGCAGGAACAATTGGAGACACTGTCCGGCGTGAGCGTGCGGACCATCCGCAGACTGGAGAACGGCAGACCCGGCGACCATCGGCTGGGGACGGTGAACATGCTGGCGGACGCGCTGGAGGCCGGGCCCGAGGACCGTCGGCTGCTCGCCGCCACGCTCGCGAGGTCGGAGGCCGTACCGGCCGGGGAACCCGCGCCCGCCCCTGCACCGATATCCGCCGCCGTACCGGAATCCACGCACACTGTCCTACCCGTACCCGCACAGAACTCCGGGCAGGATGACCCACGGATTCCCGGACCGAGCCCTGAGCGGATTCCCGCAATGGCTCCCGCGCCACATGTCGGCCTCACTCCCACCGCTTCACCTGCTCACGGTGAACTCGCCACCGTTGCCGCCGAATTAGCCAGGGAAATCCGGCGCCGCTGGCGGCGCGAAGAAGAACATCGCAAGGTGCATGACCCTTTTCCGCTTCCGGTGCGCTGGAAGAGCGCCCCCGAACTGCTGACCGACCGTCCGGTGACCATCCAGCGTCAGCCGCCGGGAGCGACACCGGACCGCATGGACCTGAGTGGCGATCTGGGCAGCGTGGCCGAGGTCTACCGGCGGATCGGGTCCGGGCGGCTCGTTGTCCTCGGCCGGGCCGGATCCGGCAAGTCGATCCTGACGATCAGGTTCGTCCTGGACCAACTGGAGGCCCGCGAGCCGCACAACCGGGTGCCGGTGCTCTTCAGCATCGGCTCCTGGGATCCCACGGCCGTCGCGCTGCGGGACTGGCTGGTCGACCGGTTGGTGCGCGACCACCCGCATCTCACCCGCCGGACCCCCAATGGGTCGTTGCTGGCCGCGGCCCTGGTCGACGCGGATCTCGTGCTGCCGGTCCTGGACGGCTTCGACGAGATCGCGGAGGGTCTGCGCAGTACGGCCCTGAAGGTGCTCAACGCCACCTCTCTGCCGCTCGTCCTGACCACCCGAAGCGACGAGTTCGCCGAGGCCGTGCAGGAGGCCGGTGCTCCGCTGATCTGGGCCGCCGGCCTCGAACTGACCGATCTCACCCTCAAGGACCTCTCCGACTACCTGCCGCTGACGGCCCGGGCGGTCCCCCGCGGCAACGACGGCACCGCACCGGTCTGGTCCCCCGTGCTGGACCGGTTGCACGCGGGGGAAAGCGGGGCGGCCGCCCTGGCCAGGGTCCTGAGCACCCCGCTCATGGTCGTCCTGGCACGGACGATGTACAGCGAGGCACGCGACAGGAATCCGGCGGAGCTGCTGGATACCGGGCGCTTCCCCGACGAGAAGTCGCTCGAGGAGCACCTGCTGACGGGCTTCGTGCCGACGGTCTACCGGCACCACATCGCCGAGCGCGACGCCACCGGCCACCAGGAACGGCAGTGCGATCCGGAGCGCGCCGAGCGCTGGCTCGGCTTTCTCGCCCACCATCTGGCCCGGCTCGACGGCGACCAGCAGGACCTCGCGTGGTGGCGGATCGGTGATTCGCAGCGGCTGTCCACACGACTGATGTCGGTGGCGGTTTCCTCTGCCTTCTGCGTCGCGCTCGCCGTGTGGATCGTCAGCCTGGTCAACATACCGTTCCCGGTCGGCGAGACCCTTGTGTCGGGTTGCTTGATGGGGGCGACCGCCGGTCTGGCCTTCGGGTGTGTCCACTCGATCCTGACCCGTTTCGGCAGCACGGCCTTCGAACCCGCTCACGTGCGGCTGCGGCTGCACGGCGGGGGCACCGCCGCAGGCCGCAGACCAGCGCGCACGTTCCTCGCCCGGTTCGCTGCCGTACTGCCGGGTGGTTTCGTGATGGGCGTCGGATGTGCCTTGGCCTTCGCCCTCCAGCGCTGGCTTTACTACGGCATCCCACTTGCCAACGAACTGGTGATCAAAGCCACCCTCATCAACATGCTGGTCCTCGGCCTGATCCTCGGGACAGCTGCCGGGCTGGTCTTCGGGGCCGTGGCCATGTTCGAGGCGCCGCTGGACGTGTCCTCCGCGGCCACCCCGGCGGATCTCCTGGCCTCGAACCGCACGACGGTGGTCCGGCAGGTCCTCGTACTGGTCCCGATGCTCACCGCGACCATCGCGGTCGGCGGGCGCCTGATCGCCGGCCTGCTGGACGGAATCGTCGGACCCCTTGTCTGGGACGTGACGAGCGCGCTCGTCATCGGTGCCGTCGGCGGGATCGGCGGCACATGCTCGTACGCACTCTCGTTCACCGCCTGGGGACGGTGGCTGGTCCTGTCCCGGGTGTGGCTGCCCCTGACCGCCAAACTGCCCTGGGACACGGTGGCCTTCCTGGACGACGCATACCGCCGGGGTGTCCTGCGCCAAACCGGCGCGGTGTACCAGTTCCGACACATCCGGCTCCAGCACCACCTCGCCCGCTCGTACCGCGAGCACCAGAGAATGTACGCACCTGCCCGGTTCCCTCCGAGAGCGTGAGTGCGGGCCCAGCCGGCCTCAGCCCTTCCGGTGACTCGATGCCTATCGGCCCTGCACGTCCCCCTTCGGCTCCCGGTACAGCCGCAGCCGGTGGGCGAGTGCGGCCGCCTCGCCGCGGCCGGTGACGCCGAGCTTGGCCAGGATGTTGGAGACGTGCACGCTCGCGGTCTTGGGCGAGATGTAGAGCTCCTCGGCGATCCTGCGGTTGGTGTGACCGGCGGCCACGAGCCGGTGCACGTCCTGCTCGCGCGGGGTCAGCCCGAAGGACTCCACCGCGGCGGCCGCGGCGGCCCTGAGCTGATCCTCCGAGTGGTGCCGGGCGCCCTGCTCGTCACCGTGGTCCGGGACGGTCACGGCCACCGGGATCGCGTCGCCGGAGGCCGCTGCGGGGCCGTGAGCGGTGTCGGGGCCGGTGAGGGTGATACGGGCACGGCCTGCCAGCAGCTCGATGGTCTCGGTCAGCGGGCGCGCCCCGAGGCTCCGGGCGGTGCCGTGGGCGTCCCGCAGCAGGGCGGTGGCCGCGGCCCGGTCGCCGGAGGCGATGAGCAGGGCCTCGGCCCAGCGGTGGCGGATCTGCGCCAGTTCGTACGGACGGTGCAGTTCCGCGAATGCCTGGGCGGCCCGGGACCAGTGGCCGGGGGTGTCGAGGCCTTCGGCGCGGGCCAGTTCGGCGTCGATCAGCACGGCGTAGGCGGCCCAGATGGGGACGAGCGTCGGCAGCCGCTTGAGGTGGCCGCGCACGAGTTCGAGGATGCCCGGTCTGCCCGGTTCGGTGGCGGGGAGCCCCCGTGCGTCGGCCTCGGCCGCCGCGACGACGTGCAGCAGCGGGAAGGCGTACCGCTGGGTGCCGGTCGGGAAGCCCTCGGCCGCCTGGGCCTCGAAGGCCGCCCGTGCCTCGGTGAGGTTCCCCTGCTGCACAGCGATGGTGAGGGCGTGGCGGACGAGGTTGACGACGTGCTGCGGCTGCGGATCGCTGGAGCCGAAGCTCCTTCTGGCCAGGGCGAGTTGGCTCTCCGCCTCGGCGATGTCCCCGCGCGCCAACGCCACTTCGGTGCGGCGTGCGGCGACCAGACCCTGGGACTTGCGGGACAGCGCCTTGCGGGCGGCGGCCTCCGTGGTGGCCAGGGCCTCGTCCCAGCGGCCGAGGGAGAACAGCGACATCGCCTGGTTGGAGCGGGCCCATGCCTCCATGTCCGCGACACCGTGGTTGTGGCAGACCTCGATGCCGTGGTCGGCCGCGGCCACCGCGTCCAGGGAGCGGCCCATGGCTTCGAGGGTGGAGGGGAGGTTGATACTGGCGCGCCCCATGATGCCGACGAGACCCAGCTCGTCGGCCCGGTCGCGGACGGCGTACATCTCGGCGATGCCCTCGTCGACGGCTCCGGCATCGGCGTTCAGCCAGCCGCGGGTGAGCCGCGCGTGCAGCTCGATGTACTCGTCGCCGACCAGCCGGGCGTACTCCACGGCCCGGTCGGCCGCGGCGAGGGTCTCGGCGCCGGGCCGGTGCAGGGCGCCCCAGCCCGCCACGCTCATCAGGACGTCCGCGTGCACGGCGGACGGGGGCAGGCCCCGCACCAGCTCCTCGGCCCTCGCCAGTTCCTCCCAGCCGTCGCCCCGGGCGACGTCCTGGACCAGCCGGGAGCGCTGGACCCAGAACCAGGCGGCGCGCAGGGCGTCGTCCTCGCCCTCCAGGATGCGCAGGGCCTTCTTGCAGAGGGTGAGGGCCCGTTCGCGCTCTCCGCCGAAGCGGGCGGCGACGGTGGCTTCGGCCATCAGGTCGAGATGGCTCAGCGGGGTGGAGCCGTCACGGCTGCAGGCCGGGTACACCTCGGCGTAGTCGATGGGACGCAGCGTCGCGCGAATCTCGGCGGGGACGTCGTCCCACAGCTCCATCGCCCTTTCCAGCAGCCGCAGCTGCTCGGCGTAGGCGTTGCGGTGGCGGGCTTCCACCGAGGCTTTCAGTACGGCGGGCAGGGCCTTGGCCGGGTCGTGCGCCCCGTACCAGTAGCTGGCCAGGCGCGTGGCGCGTTCCCCGTCGCGGACGAGGGCGGGGTCGGCCTCCAGGGCCTGGGCGTAGCGGCGGTTGAGCCGGGAGCGCTCGCCCGGGAGCAGGTCGTCGCTGACGGCCTCGCGGACCAGGGAGTGCCGGAAGCGGTAGCCGTTGCCCTCCGGGGTGGCGAGCAGCAGATTGGCGCCGACCGCTCCGCGCAGGGCTTCGATGAGCTCGTCCTCGGCGAGTCCCGCGACGGCGGCCAGCAGTTCGTACTCGACGGTGGAACCGCCCTCGGCGACGGTGCGGGCGACTTTCTGGGCGTCGTCGGAGAGCGCCTCGACGCGGACGAGGAGGAGGTCGCGCAGGGAGTCGGGCAGCCCGTCCCCGTCGCCGCACTCCAGACTGCAGGCGAGCTCCTCGACGAAGAAGGCGTTTCCGTCGGAGCGCTCGAATATCTCGTCCACCAGGGCGGGTTCGGGGGTGCCCGCGAGAATGCCGGCGAGCTGGCGGCGGACCTCGGCCCGGTTGAACCGGGAGAGCTCGATGCGGCGTACGGTACGCAGCCGGTCCAGCTCGGCCAGCAGGGGGCGCAGGGGGTGGCGGCGGTGGATGTCGTCGGCCCGGTAGGTGCCGATCACGACGAGGCGGCCGCTGCGCAGCGTTCGGAAGAGGTAGGCCAGCAGGTGCCGGGTGGAGGAGTCGGCCCAGTGCAGGTCCTCCAGGACGAGCACGACGGCGCGGTCCGCCGAGATGCGCTCCAGGAGTCTGGCGGTGAGCTCGAAGAGACGGGCGGTGCCGTGCTCGTCGGCCGCGTCCCGGCCGGCCTCGCCGAGCTCCGGAAGGAGGCGGGCCAGTTCGCCCTCCTGGCCCGCGCAGGCGGCGGCCATCTCCTCGGGCAGGATGCGGCGCAGGGCTCGCAGGGCGGTGGAGAAGGGGGCGTACGGCAGGCCGTCGGCTCCGATCTCGACGCAGCCGCCGACGGCGACGACGGCCTCGCGGCGGACCGCCACCGCGAGGAACTCCTCGACCAGCCGGGTCTTGCCGACACCTGCCTCGCCGCCGACGAGCAGCGCCTGCGGCTCGCCGCCGCCGCCGCCGGCCGGGGCGGTGCCGGCGGCGGTGGCGCGGGCGAGTGCGTCGGCGAGTGCGGTGAGTTCACCTGTGCGGCCTACGAACACGGGACTGACTGACCTGGTCTCCACGTCGCCGAGCATCGCACATGGGTCCGACAGGGCGGTGCCGGGAAGTCGGACAGGCATGGCCGTCCGTCCTTACGCGGCGTGCGCGAACTGCTCCCGGTCCCTCTCCGCGCTCACCGTCCTCTCGCGTTCCCGGCGTGCGGTTCCCCGCGCCTCCTTGTGGGCGCGGCGGGCCTCCCGGACGAGCCGCTGGTTGTCGGCGCGGCGGACGAGTTCGGCTGCCATGATCTTGTGGAGTTCCAGCTCGTACATGTGATTCCCCCTGGGGACGGGCCCGTTGGGCCTCGGTGGCGGCAGTGCTTCTGCCGTGCCACCACTCTCGTCCCCCAGGGGGTGGTGCCGCATCGGGCGAGTTCCGCATCTGTGGCGGCAGGGGGCCTTAGGGAGGGGCTTACTCCGCCGCACGGGCCCGGCCGGGGCGCCCGCGCATGCCTTAGACCGCACCTCGGGGTGACGTACGGGAGGAACCGTGATCTCCACAGGCGGACAGAACCGGCTCGGGGCCGGGTCGCCGCAACGGCCTCCGCGGTCCGTCGTGCGGACGCCGAGGGTCAATACACCTAAGGGCTGTCCCGCAATTCCTGGCGGGCGCACGACGACAGCTACGGCACCTCGCCGCGTTGTCGAAACACCCGAATACATCCAGTATGCGGGCGCCTCTCCGCCTTGCGATGCACCGCATCTGACGCCGTGCGCTGATCCACCAGGAATTGCGGGACAGCCCTTAGCCCGCCGTCGCCGGGGCCGTCGGCAGGGCGACGATGAGGTCGAAGTACATGCACACGGCGATCAGCATACCCAGGACGGCGAGGGCGATTCCCCCCTTGGCGACCGCGCGGATCCAGCCAGGCTGCGGGTGCGCGGACGGGGCGCCGAACGCCGGACGGACCAGGACGTAGACGCCGACGAGCAGTGCGAGCAGGCCGAAGAGGCCGTTGACCAGGGCGGTGGCGTGCCACGCGTCGCCGTAGATCTCGGAGATCTGCTGTGCGGCGGACCCGCCGGACGAGGTCTTCATCTGCCCGATCAGCGTCTCGCGCTCGGCGGCTACCCGGCCGCTCCAGGCTCCGGTGAGCGAGACGACGCCCAGTCCGGCGGAGACGACGGCCGCGGCGGCGGTGGCGAGGCCGGAGGACTCCTTGTCCGACGCGTCGTCGTCCTCGTCCTTGAAGATGTCCGTATCCGGGCCGAGGTCCTGATCCTCGTCGAGATCCTGCTCCGCGTCGGCGCCGGACTCCGGGCCCGCCTTGTCGAGCCGCGTCGCCGTGCCGCTGGTCGCGGCGGTGTCGGTGGCGTCCTTCCCGGTGGTGCTCCCGGCCGTCGTGTCCGTGCCCGTGCCGGTGGTCTTGTCGAGGGTCGTCCGCGCGGTGGTCTTCGACCCGCCGTCGCCCTCGGCGACGGGAGCGGTGGGAGTAGGGGGAGTCGTGGGGTTCATCTGCCGCACGCTAGGTGCGGCAGATGAGAACCCTCTTAACGCACCGTCCGGGCTCGGCTCTCCCGCCCCGCCCCGGGCCCGCCGGGCCCGCCGTGGCGGCGCCCGCGCCGCCGGTCACCGAGTCGTGTGTCACACCGCAGGTCACGGTGATCCGGCGAGCACCGCGACCCGCTGCGCTCAGCGCACGCGCTCGACGGTCGCCGCGACGTCATCGCTCCCGGCCCCGTCCGCGTACTCCCCCGGGACCTCCGCGCGCGACGAACCGCAGTCGGGCGGCTCGATGCTGATGCGCGGCAGCCGCCGGTCCAGCCAGCCGGGCAGCCACCAGTTCGCCCCGCCCAGCAGGTGCATCAGGGCGGGGACCAGCAGGGTGCGCAGGACGAAGGCGTCCAGGGCAACGGCCGCGGCCAGCGCGATGCCGAACATCGCGATGACCCGGTCACCGCTGAGCACGAAGGCGAGGAAGACCGAGATCATGATCACGGCGGCCGAGTTGATCACCCGGCTGGTCTCGGCCAGGCCGACCCTGACCGCCCGCCGGTTGTCTCCGGTCTCCAGCCACTCCTCGTACATCCGGCCGACCAGAAACACCTGGTAGTCCATCGAGAGGCCGAAGAGCACGGACACCATGATCACCGGCAGGAAGGGTTCGATCGGCCCCGCACTGCCCAGACCCAGCAGTTCGCTGCCCCAGCCCCACTGGAAGACGGCGACGACGACGCCGAACGAGGAGGCCACCGCCGCCACGTTCATCACCGCCGCCTTCAACGGGATGCCGACCGAGCGGAAGGCCATCAGCAGGAGCAGACAGCCGAGGCCGACGACGACGCCGATGAAGAGCGGGAGTTTGCCGATGATGATCTGGGCGAAGTCGTCGTAGCTGGCCGTCACACCGCCCACATGGGCCTGGAGCGAGGTGTTCTCGGACGCCTTCGGCAGGACGTCGGTCCGCAGCCGGTCCACGAGCTCGCTGGTCTGCCGGGACTGCGGTGCCGAGTCCGGGACGACGGTGACGTACGCGGTGTCGCCGCTGGAGTTGTACGTCACCGGGTAGGCCCGGTCGACCCCGTCGGTGGCGCGCAGTGTGGCAGGCAGGGAGTCCATCGCGAGCCGGTCGTCGGCGCCGTCCAGGTGTGCGGCGACGGTCAGCGGGCCGTTGACGCCGGGGCCGAATCCGCTCGCCAGCAGGTCGTACGCCTGCCGGGTGGTGGAGGACTTCGCGTTGTTGCCCTGGTCGGAACTGCCCAGGTGGAGCGAGAACGTGGGAAGCGCGAGGACCAGCATCACGACGGCGGCGAGGCCGCCGAGCAGCTTGGGGTGCCGCTCCACGAAGGCGGACCAGCGGGCCGCGAAGCCGGTGGGCAGTTCCGGCTGCGGGCCGTGCTCGGCCAGCCGTCCGCGCTCGCGCCGGCTCAGCGCGCGCATGCCGATGAGCGACAGGAGCGCGGGCAGCAGCGTCACGGATGCCGCCACGGTCAGCACGACGGTGAGCGACGCCGCGATGGCGACACCGTTGAGGAAGCTCAGCCGCAGGATCAGCATGCCGAGGAGGGCGATACAGACGGTGGCCCCGGCGAAGACGACCGCCCGGCCCGTCGTCGCGACCGCGTGCTGCGCCGCGTCGGTGACGGTCATGCCGCGCCGCAGCCCTCTGCGGTGCCGGGTGACGATGAAGAGGGCGTAGTCGATGCCGACGCCGAGCCCCACCAGCATGCCCAGCATGGGCGCGAAGTCGGCGACGGTCATCACGTGTCCGAGCAGCACGATGCCCGCGTACGCCGTGCCGACCGAGACGAGGGCGGTGGCGATGGGCAGCAGGCTGGCGGCGAGCGAGCCGAAGGCGAGGAAGAGGACGACGGCGGCGACGGCCACCCCGACGGCCTCGCTGAGATGGGCGGCCGGTGCCTCGGTGAGGGCTATGGCGGAGCCGCCCAGCTCCACCTGGAGGTGCTCGCCCGCGGCGGCCTTCGCGGTGTCGACGACGGCCCGGGCCTGCCCGGCCGGCACGTCGTCCGCCTGCCGGTCGAAGGTGACGGTGGCGTAGGCGGTGTGCCCGTCGGGGCTGATCCGGCCGGATCCGGGGTCCGTGTAGGGCCCTTCGACGGCCCCGACGCCCGGCAGCCGTTCGACGGCGTGCAGGGTGGCGGTCATCTTCTGGGTGACGTCCGCCGCCCGCACGGTGGAGTCGTCGGTGTGCCAGACGATGGTGCCGGTGTCACCGCCGAGATCCGTGAAGCCGTTCTTCAGCAGCTCGGCCGCCCGCCCGGACTCGGTGCCCGGCGCCTCGTAGTCGTTGGAGTAGGCGGAACCCGCGAACACCGCCGCGGCCGCCGTGCCGCCGAGGGCGAGCAGCCAGATGAGGACGGCGAGGAGGCGGTGCGTGACGCACCAGCGGGCGATGGCAGCCAAGGGACGTGCTCCCTGCGGGTTCGTGGCCTCGACGCGGGTCCGGCAGAGCCGTCCGCGTGAGAACGCATGACCTGAGTGCCGTCACTCTGACAGCCAACTGAGATCATTTGCCCGTTTCGTGGCATTACTCACAGGGCCCGGATCCACATATGAGCGACACCGGCACCGCCGTACGGCGGGGGCGCACACCCGGCGCGGCAGCAGCCGCACCGCCCTCGCGGGTGGACGCCCTTCCGGCCGGAAGCCGCCCGCGCGGGAAGCCGGACCTTGTCTCCGTTGACCGGGGCCGCACCGACCCGGCAATCTTATGAGCCGTCAATTACCGTCCTCTGGGGGCCCAGTTGAACAGTGCGACGCACCACATCGGACCGGATGCGTCTCCGGACAGATACCGTCTGCTCAATTCCATCGGCCGGGGTGGCGAAGCCGTCCTCTACCGGGCGGAGATAGAGCTGGACGGGGCACCCGAGACCGTGGTCGTGAAGGTCCTGGACTCGAAGACCACGATCACCATCGAGCAGTTCCAACGGCTCAGCGCGAAGTGGCAGGAGCAGGCGGAGCTCCTGCGGTTCGTGAACCGTCCCGGTGTCGTCGGCGTGCGCGAGCACTTCGAAGGGCCGCCGATCCACAGCCGCGGCGACGCCTCGACCGCTGCCGGACGCGCCCTGGTCCTGGTCATGAACCATGTGGACGGCCTCGACCTGCGGGACTGGCGCGCCGAGCGGACCCTCTCCAGCCACGCCGAGCGCCGGGAGGTGCTGCGGACGCTCGAACAGCTCGCGGACGTGCTGGACTGGCTGCACTCGGGCCGGGCGACTCCGTCCGGGCGCACCGTCGTCCACGGCGACCTGTCCCCCGGCAACGTGATGGTCGACGAGCACGGTCAGGCCACGCTCGTCGACTTCGGGCTGAGCAAGCTGACCGCGGACCACCAGACGGCCGAGGTCTGGTTCACGCCCGGCTACGCCGCCCCCGAGGTCTTCGAGGGCAAGCGGACGCCGAACACGGACCGGTACGCCTTCGGCGCGATCGCCTACTTCCTGCTCAGCGGCCAGGCCCCGCCCAGCACCCCCGAGCAGCTGCGTGCCGCGCTGCGCGCGCTCCCGCAGGTGGCCGCCGCGGCTCCGGAGCGCTGCGAGCGCATCCTGTCCGTCTGCGCGGCCGAACCCGACAAGCGGCCGGAAAGCCTGTCCGCGTGGGTGAAGGACGTGCGCTCGGCCGTGGTGTCGACCACGACGACCGGCTCCTCGGCGCGCGACGCGGTACCGGGGGCAGGGGCAGCCGGGGAGTCCGTGCGGGACACACCGCCGGCGGTCGCCCCCGCCCTCATACCTCCGCCGCCGCTGCTCCCCCCGCCGGGAGGCCCGGTCGCCACTCCCCCTCCGGCACCCTCCACGCCGCCGCCCACGGCGCCGGACAGCCCCCGGTCCGTCTTCCCGCCGCCGATCACGGCCTCGTCGGACCCGGGTGTGTCACCGCCCTCGACGGTGAATCCCGGCACCGCGACGGCGGCCTTCGCCTCCGCCACGCCCTTCCAGGATCCGGACCCCGCCCCCCAGTCCCCGCAGGCGTCCCCGCCGCCGAAGAAGAAGCGCAGGCTGTTGCGGATCGCGCTCCCCGTGGCGGCCGTGGTGCTCTTCGCCGCACTGGGCGCATGGGGCGTACAGGCCCTGAACGGCGACAAGGACGACGAAGGGGCGGGTACCGGTGGGGCGAGCACGCAGTCGTCTCCCGCGTCGACCCCGGAGGTGACCGAGGAGGAAACCCCCGGCACCGAATCGGACACCCCTGTCGCGGAGCCGGGCGCCGAGGGCGACGACACGGCCTCCGCGTCCCCGGAGCTGACGGACCCCGGATCCGTGGAGGACGCCTCGCAGATCTCCCTGACGACGCTGAACACGGTGGCCGAGCCCGCGGCGTTCGAGGTGGGTTCCGCGAAGATCAACACGCAGTTGCACAATGACGCCTTCGTGGCCACGCCGGACTGCGACGTGGAGCCGTACATGGAGTTCAACCTCGACCGGGCGTGGACGACCTTCGATCTGACCGCAGGCATCGACGACGACTCCACCTACGAATCGGGACGGCTGACCATCAAGGTCGACGACAAGACGCTGTGGGTCGGCACCCTGCAGCTGGGCATACCGCAGAAGCTGTCACTGAAGGTGGACAACGGGCTGCGCCTGCGGATCCACATCGACTCGAACTGCGACGGCGCGATCCTCGCCCTCGGCACCCCGCTGCTGAAGCGCTGACGGTCCGGCGACGGCCTGGGGCCGGGCAACGGACAAGGGGCGGTGCACCGGTCTCCCAACCGGTGCACCGCCCCTTGCCGGACGTACGACGAAGGACTCAGCCCTCGACGCCGAGCTTCTCCAGGATCAGCTCGCGCACCCGGGCCGCGTCCGCCTGGCCACGGGTGGCCTTCATGACGGCGCCCACGAGCGCACCTGCGGCCGCGACCTTGCCGCCACGGATCTTGTCCGCGATGGCGGCGTTGCCCGCGATGGCCTCGTCCACGGCCGTGGACAGCGCGCCCTCGTCGGAGACGACCTTCAGGCCGCGCTTCTCGACGACGGTGTCCGGGTCGCCCTCGCCCGCGAGGACGCCCTCAAGGACCTGGCGGGCCAGCTTGTCGTTGAGATCGCCGGAGGCGACGAGCTCGGCGACCCTGGCGACCTGCGCCGGGGTGACACCCAGCTCGTCGAGACCGCGGCCGGTCTCGTTGGCGTTACGGGCGAGCTCGCCCATCCACCACTTGCGGGCCTGGTCCGACGGAGCGCCCGCCTCGGTCGTGGCGACGATCAGATCGACCGCGCCCGCGTTGAGGATGGACTGCATGTCGTGCTCGGAGACACCCCACTCCTCCTTGAGCCGGGCGCGGCGCAGCCGCGGCAGCTCGGGAAGCCCCTTGCGGAGCTCCTCGACCCACTCCCGGGCCGGAGCGACCGGCACCAGGTCGGGCTCGGGGAAGTAGCGGTAGTCCTCGGCGTTGTCCTTGATGCGGCCGGCCGTGGTGGAGCCGTCCTCCTCGTGGAAGTGCCGGGTCTCCTGCACGATCGCGCCGCCCGAGTTCAGCACCGCGGCGTGGCGCTGGATCTCGAAGCGCGCGGCCCGCTCGACGGAACGCAGCGAGTTCACGTTCTTCGTCTCGGAGCGGGTACCGAACGCCTCGCGGCCGTGCGGGCGCAGCGACAGGTTCACGTCGCAGCGCATCTGGCCCATCTCCATGCGGGCCTCCGAGACGCCGAGCGCCTTGATGAGCTCGCGGAGCTCGGCGACGTACGCCTTGGCGACCTCCGGGGCGCGTGCGCCCGCACCCTCGATCGGCTTGGTGACGATCTCGATGAGCGGGATGCCCGCGCGGTTGTAGTCGAGCAGGGAGTGGGACGCGCCGTGGATGCGGCCGGTGGCACCGCCGACGTGCGTCGACTTGCCGGTGTCCTCCTCCATGTGGGCGCGCTCGATCTGCACCCGGAAGATCTCCCCGTCCTCCAGCTGGACGTCCAGATAACCGTCGAAGGCGATCGGCTCGTCGTACTGCGAGGTCTGGAAGTTCTTCGGCATGTCCGGATAGAAGTAGTTCTTCCGGGCGAAGCGGCACCACTCGGCGATCTCGCAGTTCAGCGCGAGGCCGATCTTGATGGCGGACTCGACGCCGATCTCGTTCACGACCGGCAGCGCGCCGGGCAGCCCGAGACAGACCGGACAGGTCTGCGAGTTGGCGTCCTGCTTGAGCTCGGTGGAGCAGCCGCAGAACATCTTGGTCTTGGTGCCGAGCTCGACATGGACTTCGAGGCCCATGACGGGGTCGTACGTCGCGAGGGCGTCCTCGTACGACTCCAGGTCAATGACAGTCACTGAAACTTTCCCTCTCAGCCCAGCAGGACGTCGTCGTCGCCGAGACGCTTGAGCTCGCGGTAGAGGATCGCGAGTCCGGTCACGATCGCGGCGGCGGATACGGCGGCGTCGATCAGCCGCAGTGTGTCGTTGTCCTGGCGGGCCATCTTCACCTGCTTGAACACGCTGAGCGCGCCGAAGGCGGTCGTACCCATGGATACGTACGCGCCGGTCTTGGACTTCTTGAAGTTCTTGGCCTTCTTAGCCATTGCGCTCATAGCGACGGAGCCTCCTCAAGCAGCGGGTGTCCCCACTTTTCCACGAAAGCGGCCTCGACGGCGGCTCCGACCTTGTACAGCCGGTCGTCCTTCATGGCGGGGGCGATGATCTGCAGCCCGACCGGGAGACCGTCCTCCGGCGCCAGGCCGCAGGGAAGCGACATGGCGGCGTTGCCGGCCAGGTTGGTCGGAATGGTGCACAGGTCCGCGAGGTACATCGCCATCGGGTCGTCGGCACGCTCGCCGATCGGGAAGGCGGTGGTGGGCGTCGTCGGGGAGACGATGACGTCGACCTGCTCGAAGGCCTTCTCGAAGTCCCGCGTGATCAGCGTGCGGACCTTCTGCGCCGAGCCGTAGTACGCGTCGTAGTAGCCGGAGCTCAGCGCGTACGTACCGAGGATGATGCGGCGCTTGACCTCGTCGCCGAAGCCGGCCTCGCGGGTGAGCGCGGTGACGTCCTCGGCGGACCTCGTGCCGTCGTCGCCGACCCGCAGGCCGTAGCGCATGGCGTCGAAGCGGGCGAGGTTCGAGGAACACTCGGACGGCGCGATGAGGTAGTACGCCGAAAGGCCGAGGTCGAAGGACGGGCAGTCCAGCTCGACGACCGTGGCGCCGAGCGACTTCAGCAGCTCGACCGACTCGTTGAAGCGCTGGACGACACCGGCCTGGTAGCCCTCACCGGAGAACTGCTTCACGACACCGACGCGCATGCCCTGTACGGAGCCGTTGCGCGCGGCCTCGACGACCGGCGGGACCGGGGCGTCGATGGAGGTCGAGTCGAGCGGGTCGTGCCCGGCGATGGCCTCGTGCAGCAGCGCCGCGTCCAGGACCGTACGGGCGCAGGGCCCGCCCTGGTCGAGGGAGGAGGAGAAGGCCACCATGCCGTAGCGGGAGACGCCGCCGTAGGTGGGCTTGACGCCGACGGTACCGGTGACGGCGGCGGGCTGGCGGATGGAGCCGCCGGTGTCCGTGCCGATGGCGAGCGGGGCCTCGAACGACGCGAGGGCCGCCGAGGAGCCGCCGCCGGAGCCGCCCGGGATGCGGGTGAGGTCCCACGGGTTGCCGGTCGGACCGTAGGCGCTGTTCTCGGTGGAGGAGCCCATGGCGAACTCGTCCATGTTGGTCTTGCCGAGGATGACGACGTCGGCGGCCTTCAGCCGCTTGGTGACGGTCGCGTCGTACGGCGGGACCCAGCCTTCGAGGATCTTCGAGCCGACGGTGGTCGGCATGTCCTCGGTGGTGAAGATGTCCTTCAGCGCGAGCGGGACGCCGGCCAGCGGGCCCAGCTTCTCGCCGGCCGCCTTCTTGGCGTCGACGGCGCGGGCCTGCGCGAGCGCGCCCTCGCGGTCGACGTGCAGGAAGGCGTGGACCTTCTCGTCGATGGCCTCGATCCGGGCCAGGTGGGCCTCGGTGACCTCGACGGCCGTGAGCTCGCCCGAGGCGATCTTCGCGGCGATCTCGGCGGCGGTGAGCTTGATGATGGTGCTGATGTCCGTCATGGCTTTTAGTCCTCCCCCAGGATCTGCGGCACCTTGAAACGCTGCTGCTCCTGGGCCGGGGCGCCGGAGAGCGCCTGCGCGGGGGTGAGCGACGGACGGACCTCGTCCGCCCGCATGACGTTGGTCAGCGGCAGCGGGTGGGAGGTCGGCGGTACGTCTTGGTCGGCGACCTCGGAGACGCGGGCGACCGCGCCGATGATGTCGTCGAGCTGACCGGCGAAGTGATCGAGCTCTTCGCCCTTCAGCTCCAGACGTGCCAGCCGGGCGAGGTGGGCGACCTCCTCGCGCGTGATGCCAGGCATGCAGCGATCCTCAGGGGTTGGTGTGTGGTTTTGGCCGGGGACCGGCGGCACGCTTCCGCCGCCCGTCCCAAGGACAGATTGCGCGGCGTCCGGTGCGTGCGATCGCAAGGCGCCGGAGCGCCCTCGTGGCGGGACCACGTGGGCGTTTCGGCGACGCGGCGAGCGTGCGTGCCAGGCGTCGCGCGGCAGGTGGAAATATGCCGCCGGCCCCCAATCCTATGGGGTCGCCCGCACCGGCTACGGCCACCCGGGGAACACCCGCTCGGCGAAGCGGCCGCGGGACGGAGTCCGGGACCGCCCGGCACGCGGTGACGAGGCGGCCGCCGAGCGCCCATCGAGCCCGTCCACCGCTCGCGGACTCAGCGGCCGCCGGGCGCCCCCGGCCGCCTCCGCAGCCCGCGCCCCGAACCCCCCGCCACCTCGCGCTACGTCGTCGCGGGCCGCGAGTCGACCGCCCGCCCGGACGGCCGCTGCTCCAGCTCGGCCGGCGCCGTCGCGGCGGCCACACCCGCTGCCGCGGCGGCCGCCGCGGCAGCGGCTGCCAGCTCCGCCGGCCGCCGCCATCCGTGCTCGCCGCGCGCCCGCAGCCACGCCGTCGTCTCCTGGGGCGGCATCGCGGCCGCCACCAGCCATCCCTGCACCGCGTCGCAGCCCAGGTCCCGCAGCCGCTCCCATGTCTCGTCGTCCTCGACACCCTCGGCGACGACCACCAGACCGAGCGAGTGGGCAAGGTCGATCGTGCAGCGGACGATCTCCGCGTCCTCGTGGTCGATGGCGAGCCGGGCCACGAACGACCGGTCGATCTTGAGCTCGCTGACCGGCAGCCGGCGCAGATGGACCAGCGAGGAGTAGCCCGTGCCGAAGTCGTCCAGGGACATCTTCACGCCGTGTCCGGTCAGTCCCGCGAGGGTGTCCGCGGCCCGCTGCGGGTCCTCCAGCAGCACGTGTTCCGTTATCTCCAGCTGGAGGGCGCCGGCCGGGACGCCGTGGCGGGCCAGCCGGGCCGCGACACCGCCCGCGAACCCCGGGGTGTGCACGTCGCGCGGGGACACGTTGACCGCGACCGGGACGAAGAGGCCCTGCGCCCGCCACCGGGCGACCTGGGCCAGCGCGGTCTCCAGGACGTACTCCGTGAGGTGGGGCATCAGCCCGGACGACTCGGCTATGGCGATGAACTCGTCCGGGGGGACCCGCCCCCGCTCCGGATGCACCCAGCGGACCAGCGCCTCCAGGCCGGCCACCTGGCCGTCGAACCGGACCTTCGGCTGGTAGTGCAGTTCCACCTCACCGGCGTCCAGCGCGCGCCGCAGATCACCGAGGAGGCCGAGCCGGTCCGGGGTGTTGCTGTCCCGCTTGGACTCGTAGACCTCCACACCCGTCCGGTCGCGCTTGGCCTGGTACATCGCCACGTCAGCACGCCGGAGCAGCCCTTCCGCGTCCAGCGCGTGGTCGGGGTAGACGGCGACTCCGGCGCTGGCCTCCAGCACGAGCGTGAGTCCGTCGAGGTCGAGCGGCGAGGAGAGCTCGGCGACGAGATGGCGGGCGACCCGCTGGGCGCTGGTGGTGGAGTCCGCGGTCGGCAGCAGGACGGCGAACTCGTCGCCTCCGAGCCTGGCGGCCTCCGCACCGCGCGGCAGGGCGAGCCGCAGCCGGTCCGCTATCTGCAGCAGCAGCCGGTCCCCGGCGAGGTGGCCGAGGGTGTCGTTGACCGCACGGAAGCGGTCCAGGTCGATCAGGACGAGGCCGACCCGGCTGCCGAGGCTCTCGGCCTCCTCCAGCGCCGTCCAGGTCCGCTCCAGCAGCCACTGTCTGTTCGGCAGTCCGGTCAGCGGGTCCCGCAGCTGCTCCTCCGCCCTGGCACGGGCGATCCAGAGCGTGGAGTCGAGGGCGATCAGGGGGACCGCGAAGAGGGGCAGCAGGACGGGCATGGCCATCGCGACGACACAGATGAGCGGTGCGATGCCGAGGAGGGCGACGGCGACGAGCCCCTGCCGCAGCAGCGCGGTACGGGCGACCGTCGGCAGTCCGCCGCTCTGCGGGGACCGGGCGTACCACAGCAGGACCCGGGTGACGAGAAGATAGGTGGAGGCCGCGAGCAGGACTTCCGGCACCGCGTCGATGCCCCAGTCGAGTGGCTGCCAGGGCGATTCGACACTCTGCACCTCGCCGAACGCGGCAAGGACCAGCGCCGCCGCGCCGACGCCCAGGATGTCCACCGCTCCGTGCAGCAGCCCCTGCCACCAGCGGTGGCGTCGGGCCACACCGACGAGGACGACCACGACCAGGCTGACCAGGCCCGCGGGCACCCAGCCGTAGAGGAGCAGCACGGCGAGGGTGAGGGCCGCGCCGGAACCGGTGCCGCCCCACCAGCGGTCGCGGCCGAGCGCGACCAGATGGCCGACGACTATCCCGGTGAGCACGGCGAGCGACCAGCCGGCGCGCCCGTCCGGGAAGAGGGCGTGCCCCCTGCTCACCGTCCGGTAGAAACCGGTCGCGAGCTGGACGGTGGCGACGGCCACGACGACGGCACCCACTTTGGGCATGGGGCCGACGAAACCTTGCAGCCGCGACACCGGTGCGGCGTTCTCGGTCGGTTTCATTCCGTCCCTCTCACAGCCGGCGGTGCCGATGTCACCTGATGATCCGTTCCGTGCCACCACGCCGCGATTCCGCCCAGTGGCCGGGCACCGCGGGCGCATCTCCCAACAGTAGGCCGCAGAAGGCTCCCAGGGGCAGCGGTCTACAGCTCTTGCTCGAATGCGAACCGACCATCCGTCAGTATCTGGTATGCGCCGATCGGGTGAATCCGACGGTGCGTCACACCCCTCTCACCCTCCGGCGCCGCCGCCGTCCGCCACGCGTCGAAACCTCCGGGGTGACCGCCCGGCCCGGCGGACCGCCTGCTCCACGGTGGCTGTCCGCTCCCTGCTGCTCCGCGGGTGCCCACCGCTCCACGACTGCTCCTCGGCTGCCGTCCGCTCCGCCTACTGCTCCCCGACCGGAACCGCGGCATCGCGTGCCGCGTCGGGCCCCTGGTCGAGCAGCACCGCGAAGCCGTCCTCGTCCAGCACGGGCACCTTCAGCTGCATCGCCTTGTCGTACTTCGACCCGGGGTTGTCGCCGACCACCACGAAGGACGTCTTCTTCGAGACGGAACCGGTGACCTTCGCCCCGCGGCTCTGGAGGGCGTCCTTCGCCCCGTCCCTGGTGTGCCCGGTCAGGGTGCCGGTGACCACGACGGTGAGACCTTCGAGCGGCCTCGGCCCCTCCTCCTCACCGGCGCCCTCGTCCTCCATACGGACCCCGGCCTCGCGCCATTTGCGCAGGATCTCGCGGTGCCAGTCCTCGGCGAACCACTGCTTGACCGACGCGGCGATGATCGGCCCGACCCCGTCGGCGTCGGACAGCTCCTGCTCGGTGGCCTCGTCGATCCGGTCGATGGACCGGAACTGCCGGGCCAGCTCCTGGGCGGCGACCGGTCCGACATGGCGGATGGAGAGCCCGGTGAGGATCCGGGCCAGCGGTGCTTCCTTCGCCGCGGCGATGGCGTCCAGCATGCCGAGGGCGTTCTTCTTCGGCTCGCCCTGCTGGTTGGCGAAGACCGTCGCGATCTTCTCCTCACCGGTCTTCGGGTCCCGCTTGGGCAGCCCGCTGTCCATGTCGAGGACGTAGGCACGGATGGGCAGGAGCTGCTCGACGGTCAGTCCGAACAGGTCGCCCTCGTCCCGCAGCGGCGGTTCGGCGGGCTCCAGCGGCCGGGTCAGGGCTGCGGCGGCGACGTATCCGAAGTGGTCGATGTCCAGGCACTTGCGGCCCGCCAGATAGGCGACCCGCTCCCGCAGCTGCGCGGGGCAGGAGCGGGCGTTGGGGCAGCGGACGTCGATGTCGGCCTCCTTCATCGGCCGCAGCTCCGTCCCGCACTCGGGGCAGTGGGTGGGCATGACGAAGGCACGCTCGGTGCCGTCGCGGAGGTCGGCGACCGGGCCGAGGATCTCCGGGATCACGTCGCCGGCCTTGCGGAGCACGACCGTGTCGCCGATCAGGACGCCCTTGGCGCGGACCACGTTCTGGTTGTGCAGGGTCGCGAACTCGACCTCGGAGCCCGCCACCTCGACCGGTTCGACCTGGGCGTACGGGGTGACGCGGCCGGTGCGGCCGACGCCGACGCGGATGTTGACCAGCTTGGTGTTGACCTCCTCCGGCGCGTACTTCCAGGCGATGGCCCAGCGCGGTGCGCGGGAGGTGGAGCCGAGCCGTCCCTGGAGCGGGATCTCGTCGAGCTTGACGACGACTCCGTCGATCTCGTGCTCCACGGAGTGCCGGTGCTCGCCGAAGTACGCGATGAACTCCCGCACCCCGGCGAGGGAGTCCACCACCTTGTTGTACTTGGCGGTGGGCAGACCCCACTCGTGGAGCAGCTCGTAGGCGTGCGAGAGGCAGTCGATGTCGAAGCCCTCGCGGGCGCCGATGCCGTGGACCACCATGTGCAGGGGCCGGGTGGCGGTGACCTTGGGATCCTTCTGGCGCAGCGAACCGGCCGCCGCGTTGCGCGGGTTGGCGAAGGGTTTGTCCTCCGCCTCCACCAGGCGGGCGTTCAGCTCCTCGAAGGCGTCCATCGGGAAGAAGACCTCGCCGCGGACCTCGACGAGCGCCGGGATCCGGTCGCCCTTCAGCCGGTGCGGGATCTCCGCGATCGTACGGACGTTGGGCGTGATGTCCTCGCCGGTGCGGCCGTCGCCCCGGGTCGCGGCCCGGGTCAGCAGCCCGTGCTCGTAGGTCAGGTTGACCGCGAGTCCGTCGATCTTGAGCTCGCACAGGTAGTGATAGCCGGTCGCGCCCACGTCCCGGGCGATCCGCTCGCCCCAGGCGGCGAGCTCCTCGTCGTCGAAGGCGTTGTCCAGCGACAGCATCCGCTCGCGGTGCTCGACGGAGGTGAACTGCGTCCGGTACGGCCCCGCGACCTTCTGGGTCGGCGAGTCGGGTGTGCGCAGCTGCGGGTGCTCGTCCTCCAGGGCCTCCAGCTCACGCATCAGCCGGTCGAACTCCGCGTCGCTGACGACCGGCTGGTCGTTCACGTAATAGCGGAAGCGGTGCTCCTCGACCTGCTCGGCAAGGAGCGCGTGCCGCTCCCGCGCCGGGGCCGGCACGGCCGTCTCCTGTTCGCCCGGCAGTGGCGTCTGCTGTTCGCCGGCCATCGTCCCGTCCTCCCGTTGCCCAGCGCCCCGTTACTCAGGGTTGTCTGCGAGCGATTTCGCGGCCCGGGCGCAGTGGGCGAGCGCGGCACGGGCGTACGCGGGCGAGGCACCCGCGAGACCGCACGCAGGGGTGATCGCCACGGACTCGGTCAGAGTCCCCGGATTCAGCCCCAGCCTGCGCCACAGCGTCCTGACACCCATGACGCTACCGCCCGGGTCGGACAATTGGCCCGAGGCCGGGTCGGTGCCCGGCACCACGCCGAGGAAGAGCTGGGTTCCGCCCTCGACCGCTTCCCCGATCGCCTCCTCCTCACGCTCGGTGAGCAGGGAGAAATCGAACGAGATCCCGTCGGTCCCGGCCCGGCGCAGCAGGGCGAACGGCACGTCGGGGGCGCAGGTGTGCACGACCGTGGCGGCGTCGCCGGCCGCACCCAGCACCTCGCGCAGCGTGTCCTCGACCACCTGGCGGTCCACGGCCCGGTACGTGCGGTAGCCGCTCGCCGTCCTGATCCGCCCGAGCAGGACGCCGGTCAGCGACGGTTCGTCGAGCTGGAGGACGACGCGCGCACCGGGCATCCGGCGCCGCACCTCGGCGAGGTGGTTGCGCAGCCCCTCCGCGAGCGAACCGGCCAGGTCGCGGCAGGCGCCCGGGTCGCCGAGGACGGCCTCGCCGCCCCGGCGCTCCAGCGCGGCGGCCAGCGTCCACGGCCCGACCGCCTGCACCTTGAGCGGGCCTTCGTACCCCTGGGTGAACTCCTCCAGCGCGTCGAGGTCCTCGCCGAGCCAGGACCGGGCCCGGCGGGTGTCGCGCCCCGGCCGGTCGCTGATGCGCCAGCCGCTCGGCTCGACGTGCCCGTACATCTCGACGAGCAGCCCGATGCTCCGCCCGATCATGTCCGCGCCGGGCCCGCGCGCGGGCAGTTCCGCCAGATACGGCACACCCTGGCCGTCCCCGAAGGAGCCGGTGACGGTCTTCGCCGCCTCCCGCGCGTCGCCTCCGGGCATCGAACCGATTCCGGTGGCCGGGCACCCGCTGAACTTGCTCTTCTCGCTCACGCGGGAAGCCTACGGCGGTTCCCGGCCCGGACCGTCAGCGGCCGGGACGCACTGTTCGCCACCTCGGCCGTCAGCGGCCGGGGTTCGCTGCTCGCCGCCCGGACCCTCAGCGGCCGGGCCGCACCCTTCGCCGACGCGGCCGCCAGCAGTCCGGACGCTGCCGTACACCGCGTCCAGCCGTCAGCGGCCGGGCCGCACCGTGAGGTCGTTGACCTCGGCGTCGCGCGGCAGGTCGAGCGCCATCAGGATCGTGGTGGCGACGGACTCCGGGTCGATCCAGCGCGAGGCGTCGTACTCCTTGCCCTCCTGCTGGTGGACCTTGGCCTGCATGGGGCTGGCGGTGCGGCCCGGGTACACGGACGTCACCCGGACCCCGTTCCCGTGCTCCTCGTGACGCAGCGAGTCGGCCAGCGCCTTGAGCCCGTGCTTGCTGGCGGCGTACGCGCTCCACTCGGCGTGGGCGGCGAGCCCGGCGCCGGAGTTGACGAAGAGGACGTGGCCCTGTGCGACGCGCAACTGGGGCAGCAGGAGGCGGGTCAGCTCGGCCGGGGCGACCAGGTTGGCGTTGAGCTGGAAGTGCCAGGCCTTGGGGGTGAGCTCGCCGACGCGGCCGAGCTCGACGACACCCGCGATGTGCAGCAGCGAGTCGAGCCGCTCCGGCATCGGCTGCTGGCCGAAGGCCCAGGAGAGCCGGTCCGGGTTGGACAGGTCGCCGACGATCGTGCGGGCGCCGGGGTGGAGCGCGGCCAGTTCCTTGGCGCGGCCCGCGTCACGGGCCAGCAGGACGAGCTCGTCGCCGCGCTCCGTGAGACGGCGGGCGACGGCTGCGCCGATGCCGGAACCGGCACCGGTGATGAGGTGTGTGGACATGCCCCCATCGTCGCACCCGGCACCCCACCACCCGCACGTCACCGCAGGCCCGCCCCCTCGTGGCACCCGGCACCCCACCACCCGCACGTCACTGCAGGCCAGCCCCCTCCTCCAGGTAGGCCAGGGCGCCGACCCCGTCCTTGGCGAAGAAGACCAGCTCGGTCAGCGGGAGCGGCAGGAAGCCCTCGTCCTCCATGCGCTGGAACTGCTGGCGCAGACCGTCGTAGAACCCCGCGGTGTTGAGCAGCACGACCGGCTTGGTGTGCTTGCCGTGCTTCTTGAGCTCCAGGATCTCGGTGGCCTCGTCGAGCGTGCCGGTGCCGCCGACCATGACCACGATCGCGTCGGACTTCTCCAGGAGCAGCGCCTTGCGCTCGGCGAGATCCCGCGCGATCACCATCTCGTCGGCGTTGGTCCGCGCCTTCGCGGCCAGGAAGTCCACCGACACCCCGACCAGCTTGCCGCCGGCCTCCTGCACACCGTCGGCGACGACCTTCATCAGCCCGCTCTCCGAACCGCCCCAGACCAGGGTGTGCCCGCCGCGGCCGATCAGCTCGGCGAATTCGCGGGCGGGCACGGTGTAGCGGTCGTCGAGGTCGGCAGCGGAGAGGAAAACGCAGATCTTCATGGATGCCACGGTAGAGCCCGGCACGGCCCGTGCGGAATCCGGGGAAGAAACCCGCAGCCGGTGGAGCTGAGGAGAACATGACTGCCACCCGAGGACACCACATCACCGTCGCGCCCGGCACCGAGCATGTGCGCGTGATCCGCGACGGAGTGCTGCTCGCCGAGAGCCGGCGCCCGCTCGTCCTGCGCGAGACGGGCTGTCCGGTCCGCTACTACCTGCCGCCCGAGGATGTCCGAACCGAACTGCTCACGGCGTCGGACACCCGAACCCACTGTCCGTTCAAGGGAGATGCCGCTTACTGGTCGCGCCCGGAGGCCGCCGATCTGGTCTGGGCGTATCCGGACCCGAAGGACGAAGTGGCCGCGATCAAGGACCACTTCTGCTTCTACGACACCGAGACCTTGGCTGCCTGACGGCTCGACCGGCCGTCAACAACCGCTCCGAGCTGCGGAGAAGGGAAAGTTCAGAAAGTTTTCGCGGGGAGCGATGAGTTTTCGCACGCCTCGCAGTCCATCTCCACATGGACAAGACTCTCTCCCGCGACGGCACTCTGATCGCGTACCGGCGCCGGGGCGAAGGACCGCCGCTGATCCTGGTGAGCGGCGCGCTGGGCACCGCGGTGACCGAGGCTCCGCTGGCCCGTCTCCTCGCGCCGCGCTTCGAGGTCGTCACGTACGACCGGCGCGGCCGGGGCTCCAGTGGGGACAGCTCGCCCTACGCGGTGGAGCGCGAGATCGAGGACCTGACCGCGCTCGCGGAGGCGGTGGGCGGGCGGCCCTCGGTGTTCGGTGTCGGGGCCGGCGGCGCGCTGGCCCTGGAGGCGCAGGCCGCCGGGCTCCCGGCCGCCCGGCTCGCGGTGTACGAGCCGCCGTACACCCCGGGCGCGTCGGGCCTGCTGTTCAAGGCCGGCTGCACGGCCCGGCTGCACCGGCTGCTGTCGGCCGGGGACCGGGGCGGGGCGGTGGAGCTGTTCCTGTCCGTGACGGGCGTCGCGGCCGACATGGTCGCCAGGATGCGGCGAGCGCCCCTGTGGCGGACCCTGGAATCCGTGGCGCACACCCTGGCCTACGACGACGCGGTGCTGGGTGACGGCGGGATTCCGGCCGAGCGGTTCGCCTCGGTGACGGCGCGGACCCTGGTGGTCTGTGGCGGCTTCAGCCCGGCCGGTGCGAGGACGTCGACCTGTCTGCTGGCGGACGCCCTGCCCCGGGGCCGGCACCGCACGCTCACGGGACAGGCCCGGGAGCTGGCGCCGCAGGCCATCGCTCCGGTGCTGGCGGAGTTCTTCACCCGGGACGCGCACGTACGGCAGGCGTCCTGAGAGGCACGCGGGCGGGCCGGGGGGCCGAGAACACCCCGCGCGGCTACGCCCGTACAGGGGTCGGGCGTTCCCGCGCGGGGCATCTGCGGTGGCGGTCAGCCCGCCGCCGCGGTCTCCCGCCGCACCGTCGTGGCGATCGTCGCCGACCCGACCACGCGGGTCCCGTCGTACAGCACGACCGCCTGGCCGGGGGCCACGCCCCGTACCGGCTCGGTGAAGGTGACGTGGAGCGTGCCGTCGAGCAGTTCGGCGCTCACCTCGGTCTCGCCGCCGTGGGCGCGGAGCTGGGCGGTGTAGGTGCCGGGACCGGACGGCGGTGTGCCGCACCAGCGGGGCCTGATCGCCGTGAGCGCGGTGACGTCGAGGGCCTCGACGGGGCCGACGGTGACCGTGTTGTCGACCGGGGAGATGTCGAGGACGTAGCGGGGCTTGCCGTCGGCGGCCGGGTGGCCGATGCGCAGGCCCTTGCGCTGGCCGATGGTGAAGCCGAAGGCGCCCTCATGGGTGCCGAGCTTCGTACCGGACTCGTCGAGGATGTCGCCCTCCGCCTTGCCGCCGAGGCGGTCCGCCAGGAAGCCCTGGGTGTCGCCGTCGGCGATGAAGCAGATGTCGTGGCTGTCGGGCTTCTTGGCCACGGCGAGACCGCGGCGCTCGGCCTCTGCACGGATCTCGTCCTTGGTGGTGAGGGTGTCACCGAGCGGGAACATCGCGTGGGCGAGCTGGCGCTCGTCCAGGACGCCCAGCACATAGCTCTGGTCCTTGGCCATGTCCGAGGCGCGGTGCAGCTCACGGCTGCCGTCCTCGGCGAGGACGACGGTGGCGTAGTGGCCGGTGCAGACCGCGTCGAAACCGAGGGCCAGGGCCTTGTCGAGCAGCGCCGCGAACTTGATCTTCTCGTTGCAGCGCAGGCACGGGTTGGGGGTGCGCCCCGCCTCGTACTCGGCGACGAAGTCCTCCACGACGTCCTCGCGGAAGCGTTCCGCGAGGTCCCAGACGTAGAAGGGGATGCCGATGACGTCCGCGGCACGGCGGGCGTCGCGGGAGTCCTCGATGGTGCAACAGCCCCGGGCGCCGGTCCGGAAGGACTGCGGGTTCGCGGACAGGGCGAGGTGCACACCGGTCACGTCGTGGCCCGCCTCGGCGGCGCGGGCGGCCGCGACGGCGGAGTCGACACCGCCCGACATGGCGGCGAGCACGCGGAGGGGGCGCTGGGAAGTCTGAGTCATAGCTCCACCAGGGTACGGGTCGCCGGGAACCGAATGCTCGCGGATAAGCGTTGTCGGTCACATGGGGAGCAAGGGGACGGCGGGCGCCAAGGGCCCCGCAGGATCGGGGACCGGCAGCGGGATCAGCCGGCGCGCGGTGCTGATCGGCGGCGCCGTCACCGCGGCGGGCACGGCGGCGCTGGCGCGGGAGCAGCTGAAGCGGGCCTGGTGGCGGCTGCCCGGGGTGGAGAAGCCGCGCACGCCGGGTGAGGTGGATTACGCGCGGGCCACCTGGACCGCGGCCTCCGATGCGAACTGGCGGCGCGCGGACCGCCCCGACGACTACGACATCGACCGTGTGGTCATCCACGTCACACAGGGTAGCTTCACCAGCGCGGTCGAGGTCTTCCAGGACCCGGGACACCGGGCCGCGGCGCACTACGTGGTGCGCAAGGACGGTCATGTGACGCAGATGATCCGCGAGCTGGACGTGGCGTTCCACGCGGGCAACCGCTCCTACAACGAACGCAGCGTGGGCATCGAGCACGAGGGCTTCGTGGAACGCCCGCAGGGCTTCACGACCGCGATGTACGGGGCGTCCGCCCGGCTCACCGCGGCGATATGCGCGAGGTACGGCATCCCGGTGGACCGCGAGCACATCATCGGGCACGTGGAGGTGCCGGGGACCGACCACACGGACCCGGGGAAGGGCTGGGACTGGGACCGCTACATGAAGCTGGTCCGGGCGGCGAAGGCCTGAGCCCGCCCGGCGCGGGGGCGGGCCGGTCCGGGCGGCGAAGGTCTGAGCCCGCCCCGCGCGGGGGCGACCGTCAGCTGAGTCCCGCCGTCCTCGCCCGCTCCACCGCCGGGCCGATCGCCCGCGCCACGTCCTCGACGTCCTGCTTGGTCGAGGTGTGGCCCAGCGAGAAGCGCAGGGTGCCCCGGGCCAGGTCGGGATCGGTACCGGTGGCCAGCAGGACGTGACTGGGCTGGGCGATCCCGGCCGTGCAGGCGGAGCCGGTGGAGCATGCGATGCCCTGGGCGTCCAGCAGCAGCAGGAGCGAGTCGCCCTCGCAGCCGGGGAAGGTGAAGTGCGCGTTGGCCGGCAGCCGTCCGCCGGGGGCCGGGTCGCCGCCGAGGACGGCGTCGGGGACCTGCGCGAGGACGGCCGCTGCCAGTTCGTCGCGGAGCCCGCCGACCTCCCGGGCGAAGTCCTCGCGCCCGTCGGCCGCGAGCCGTCCCGCGAGGGCGAACGCGGCGATGCCGGGCACGTCCAGGGTGCCGGAGCGCACGTGCCGCTCCTGCCCGCCGCCGTGCAGCACGGGTACGGGGGTGTACTCACGGCCGAGCAGCAGCGCGCCGACGCCGAACGGGCCGCCGATCTTGTGCGCGCTCACGGTCATCGCGGCGAGTCCGGAGCCGGCGAAGTCGACGTCGAGCTGCCCGAATGCCTGCACCGCGTCGGCGTGCATCGGGACGTCGAACTCGCGGGCGACCCCGGCCAGTTCACGTACCGGCATGATGGTGCCGATCTCGTTGTTCGCCCACATCACGGTGATCATCGCGACGTCGTCGGGGTTGCGGACCAGCGCCTCGCGCAGCGCCTCGGGGTGGACCCTGCCGTAGCGGTCGACGGGAAGGTACTCGACGGTGGCGCCCTCGTGCTCGGCGAGCCAGTCGACGGCGTCCAGCACCGCGTGGTGCTCGACGGGGCTGGCCAGGACCCGGGTGCGGCGGGGATCGGCATCGCGGCGGGCCCAGTAGAGCCCCTTCACCGCGAGGTTGTCCGACTCGGTGCCGCCGGAGGTGAAGACCACCTCGCTGGGGCGGGCCCCGAGGGCGTCGGCGAGGGTCTCTCTGGACTCCTCGACGGTACGGCGGGCCCGGCGCCCGGCGGCGTGGAGTGAGGACGCGTTGCCGGTGGCGGCGAGCTGCGCGGTCATCGCCGCGATCGCCTCCGGCAGCATCGGCGTGGTCGCGGCGTGGTCGAGGTAAGCCATGGTGGGCTCGATTCTACGAGCCTGCGGCGGGGCGTACGGCGGGCGCATGGGGTCCCCCCGCCCGCGCACCGTGAAACGCGCGGTCCGGCCCGCCCGGTCCGGAGCCCGATCCGGTGGGGGCGAGCGTCGGTACGGGTACTCCGTCAGCTGCCGAAGTTCCAGGCGACGACGCCGTTTCCGGTGACGAGGAAGGCGAGGATCACCAGGTCGGCGACGCCGAGTGCGAGCCCGAGCAGGGCACGGCCGCGACGGGTGGTGGAGCGGGCCAGCGCGACGATCGCCATGACGATGGCCGCCGGGCCGAGCAGGAGGTTCATCACCAGGAGGCCGACGAGGCCGAGCACGAAGGACGCGACGGCGAGACCGTCCGCGTCCCGGGCGCGCCGCTTGACCGGGGCGGCCGGCGCCGGGGCCGAGGTGTCGCCGACGGGGGGCCGGGATGTGGCCTCGGAGCGGCGGGCGAATGTGGTGAGTGTCATCGTGCGGACTCCTTCGGATCTGGACGGTCTCGATGGTCTGGAAGCGCTGCGGTGGACGGCCGGGCCGTCACTGGGAGCGGCGGCGTGCGCCCGTCCGCTCGCGCACGGCGAAGACCAGGAGCCAGCAGCCGATCAGGGCGCCGAGGGTGAGGGACAGAGGAAGCGGAATCTGGACCACCGCTCCCAGCACGATCCCCAGCAGGAGCAGGGCGGCGACGAGGACGATCATGGTCAGCCTTTCCACGATTGAGAGTACGACTGTTCACTGACTTGTCAGTCTAGCCTTGCGTCCCCCTTCCCCGCCCCGGAGAACAGTTGTTTACTGAATGGCATGAGTCACACCGTCGGCATCCGTCAGAGCCAGAAGCTGAAGACGCGCCAGGCCCTGCTCGACGCCGCCCTCGGGCTGCTGGAACACCAGAGCCTGAGCAGCCTCGGCCTGCGCGAGGTGACGCGTGCCGTGGGGGTCACGCCCACGGCCTTCTACCGGCACTTCGACGACATCGCCGCGCTCGGCGTGGCCTTGGTCGAGCAGACGCTGGAGAGCCTGCACGGGATGATCGGTGCGATCCTCGCCGAGACCGGCGACAGCGAGGTCCGGCTGGACCGCAGCGTCGGGCTGATAGCGCGCCATGTCCGGGAACAGCCCGCGCACTTCCGCTTCATCGCGCGCGAGCAGCACGGCGGTGTCGGCCCGGTCCGCGAGGCCATCGCCGCCCAGCTCCAGCGGTTCGCCGAGGACGTGGCGGCGGCGCTCGCCGAAGAGCCCGAGTCACGGGGCTGGAGCGAGGAGGATCTGCTGATGCTGGGCGGCCTCTACGTCGACCACATGGTGATCACCGCGTCGGCCATGCTGGACGCCGGCCCGGACGGCGACGCCCAGGTGGCCCGCGTCGCCCGGCGCAGGCTGCGGCTGGTCACCCTCGGCCGCCTGCACTGGCTGGACGGACCCGCGCAGGACGCCGCGCCCTGAGAAGGCCGGGCGGACGGGGCGGTACTCCTAGGCTGCGCGTCATGAGCGATGACACGTGGACCCTGGACCGTACGTTCCCCACCTCCGCCGGGGAGGTCCGCTGGGACGTCCTGGGCCGGGCCGAGGCGCCACCGGTCGTCCTGGTGCACGGCACGCCCTTCTCCTCGTACGTCTGGCGCGGCGTGGCCCGGGCACTGGCCCAGGACCACCGGGTGTACGTCTGGGACCTGCCCGGATACGGCGAGTCCGCGCAGTTCGAGGGCCAGGACGTCACTCTCGCCTCCCAGGCCCGGGTCCTCGCCGAACTCCTCGGCCACTGGCAGCTGACCGAACCGGTCGTGGTGGCCCATGACTTCGGCGGCTGCGTCGCCCTGCGCGCCCATCTGCTGCACGGCGCCCGCTACCGCCGCCTCGCCCTGGTCGACCCGGTGGCGCTCGCCCCCTGGGGCTCGCCCGCCTACCGACTGCTCGGCGAACACGCCGGGGTCTTCGCGCAGTTGCCGCCCGCGCTGCACCGGGCACTGGTGCGGGAATACGTGAGCTCCGCCAGCGGCCCCGGGCTGTCCCCGGCCGTGCTGGACCGGCTCGTCGCACCGTGGTGCACGGAGTCGGGCCGGCCCGCCTTCTACCGGCAGATCAGCCAGAACGACCAGCGGTTCACCGACGAGATCCAGCACCGGTACGGGGAGATCTACGTGCCGGTGCTCATCTGCTGGGGCGCCGACGACACCTGGATCCCGGTCGCCCGCGGCCATGAACTGGCCGCGCTCGTCCCCGGCAGCGAACTGCGGATCATCGAGGGGTCCGGGCACCTCGTGCAGGAGGACGCCCCGGCAGAGCTGACCGCCGCGCTCACCGGATTCCTCCGGACACCCCCGGCTCCCCGCCCGCGTACAGAGCCATGACCGCGGCCGCGTGCGCGGCGAGGACCGTGCGGGCCTCCGGCGGCGCCAGCACCTCGACGTTCGGGCCGAAGGAGAGCAGTGAGCGCGCCCACTCCACCGATTCCACGGCGAGTTCGGCCCGCAGCCACTCGCTCTCCGGCTCCTCGGGTCTCGGCCTGCCCGTGAGCGCGCCCGCGTTCAGCCGAAGGAACAGGTCCAGCCGGGAGCGGTGCACCCGTACCCGCAGGGCCACCTCCCCCTGCCGTTCCTCGACCTGACGGCGCAACTCCTCCCAGACCTGCGCCAGTTCCACGCCGGGCCGGCGCACGACCGGGTCCTCGGCGAGGGTGGCCCCCCGCACCCGGTCGGCGCGGAAGAGGCGCGGCTCCCCGTCGCGGTCGGCGACCAGGTACCAGACGCCCGCCTTCACCACGAGGCCGTAGGGATCGACGGTGTAGGTGCGGGCCGCCCCCGTGCCGCTGTGCCGGTAGCGCAGCCGCAGCCGCCGGTCGGTGAACACGGCTTCGTGCAGGTCGGCGATGTCGACGGCGGTACGCGGTCCGCTCATCCAGCGCACCGGGTCCACGAGGATCCGGCGGCTGGTCAGCTCGGCCGCGGGCCGGTGCGGGGCGGGCAGCGCCGCCATCACCTTGCGCAGCGCGGAGCCGATCGCCTCGTCGAGCCCGAGCGCGGCGTGGGCGCCGTCGGCGGCCAGGACGAACAGGGCGCGCGACTCGTCGGCGGTCAGGCCGGTGACATCGGTGCGGAACCCCGGCAGCAGGGCGATGCCGCCGTGGCGGCCGCGTGCGGCGTAGACGGGCACACCGGACGCGGAGAGCGCCTCGACGTCCCGGTAGATGGTGCGTACGGAGACGTCGAGGCGCTCGGCCAGTTCGGTGGCGGGCACCAGGCGGCGGGTCTGGAGCAGCAGCAGGATCGAGAGCAGCCGGTCGGATTTCACCCGTCCAGCATCCCCCGGCACGGCATCCCGGCGGCCGGACCGGGGCGGGACGTCAGCTGCGCGGTGCGCGGGCGAGCTGGCGGGACTGGGCGACCAGCCGGTCCGCGCTGTCCCAGACGTCCGCGTCCTCCTCCAGGAAACCGCCCGCCAGGTTGCGGGTGGTGATGGAGACGCGGAGCGGGCCCGGCGCGGGGCGGCAGCGGATGTGGGTGGTGAGCTCGATGGTCGGGGTCCAGCCCTTGAGCCCGAGCTCGAAGGAGGTCGGCGGCAGCGCGTCGACGGTGAGGAGCAGGGAGAGCGGGTCGGCGTCGCGGCCGTCCGCGAGTCCGAACCAGCCGCGCATCTCGCCCCTGCCGGACGGCTGCCCGATGGCCCAGCCGATCGTCGCCGGGTCGAGCTTGATGTCCAGCCGTCCGGTGATCGCGGAGCTGCCGGGGATCGGGGCCGGGCCGTCGCTCGGGCCCAGGCAGTGCTCCCGGGGCGGGATGGCGGGCGGCTTGGCCGACGTGCGGATGTCGTCGGTCAGGGCGTCGAGGTCTCCGTAGGTGGCGATGACCCGGATGCGCTCGATCTCGGTGCCGTCCTCGGCGTACTGGAAGAGGGAGGCCTGGCCGGTGGAGAGGGTGCGTCCGGTGCGGACGGTCTGGGTGCGGATCACCGCGGGACCGGGCACGGACGCGGTGAGGTAGTGCGCCGAGACCGAGAAGGGGTCGGGGTGCGGCAGCGCCTCGCCGAGTGCGCGGCCGAGCATCGCCAGCAGATAGCCGCCGTTGACCGCGTGGATGATCGTCCAGCCCGCGGAGAGCTCGGCGTCGTAGACGCCTTCCTCGCGGAGGGTGACGGCGGTGTCCCGGTCGAACTCGCTGTCCCCGATGATCGCCTGCGCGGTCGGTGCCGCCTGCTCTGCTGCCTGTGCCATGGCATGCACGGTACACCGATTGTATTACTGAGCGGTAGCTTTTTGGGTGTGTGAGATGAGGCTCCCGCGAGGCCCTGGCCCCGGACTACCCCTCCTCCGCCGTCGCCGAGCGCCGGTTGTAGGCGCGCGGGGCCCGCCAGTGGAAGCGCAGCGCCAGCAGCCGCAGCACGAACGCCGTGATCACGGCCGCCCCGCTGGTGAAGGCGTTGAGCACCTCGAAGCGGATGCAGATCGCGATCATGGTGGCGCCGACGATCGCGGGCACCGCGTACAGATCGCGGTCCCAGCGCAGCAGCGACGGCACCTCGTTGGCCAGCACGTCGCGCAGCACACCGCCGCCGACCGCGGTGGTCAGGCCGAGCGCCGCCGAAGCGGTCAGGCCCAGCCCGTAGTCGTACGCCTTCACCGTCCCCGTGACGCAGAAGAGCCCGAGGCCGGCCGCGTCGAAGACGTTGACGCCGACCTGGATGCGTTCCACGTGCGGGTGCAGGAAGAAGACGAGCCCGGCGGCGAGCAGCGGGGTGGTGAAGTAGCCGAGATCCGTGAAGGCGGCGGGCGGCACCGCGCCGATGATCACGTCACGGAACAGCCCCCCGCCCAGCGCGGTCACCTCGGCGAGCACCGCGATGCCGAAGACATCGAAGTTCTTGCGTACGGCGAGCAGAGCGCCGGAGATCGCGAAGACGAAGATCCCGACGATGTCGAGCGCATGCTGGACGGAGGGCGTGAACAGTTCGTTGAGCACCGGGCAATTGTGCCGGTCCTACTCCTTGGGGCTGTCCTCCGAGGCCTCGGAGGCTTCCGCCGGTGTCGCGGACGTCCCTGCGTCGGGCCGCGCAGCCGTCTCCGCCTCCGGCTCGTCGGCAGGGGCCGGCTCCGCCTTCGCGACGGTGACCAGCTCGACCGCTTCCCGGGCCGCGGCCAGCACCGGCTCCCCCGGCACCTGGTCCGGAGCGTTCTCCGGGTGGTGGCAGGCGACCTGGTGGCCGGTCTTCAGCGCGATCAGCGGCGGCTCCTGCGTCTTGCAGATCTCCGTCGCCTTCCAGCACCGGGTGTGGAACCGGCAGCCGCTGGGCGGCGAGATCGGCGAGGGCACATCGCCCTTGAGCAGGATGCGGTCGCTCTTCTGGCCGCGCCGCCGCGGGTCCGGCACCGGCACCGCGGACATCAGGGCCTTGGTGTACGGGTGCATGGGCGCCGAGTACAGCGACTTGCGGTCCGCCAGCTCGACGATCTTGCCCAGGTACATCACCGCGATGCGGTCCGAGACATGGCGGATGACCGAGAGGTCGTGCGCGATGATCACGTACGTGAGCCCGAGCTCGTCCTGGAGGTCGTCCAGCAGGTTGACCACCTGCGCCTGGATCGACACGTCCAGCGCCGAGACCGGTTCGTCGGCGACGACCAGCTTCGGGCGCAGGGCGAGCGCGCGGGCGATGCCGATGCGCTGACGCTGTCCGCCGGAGAACTCGTGCGGGTAGCGGTTGTAGTGCTCGGGGCTGAGCCCGACCAGCGACAGCAGCTCCTGGACGTGGTTCTTGAGACCGCCCTCGGGCTCGACGCCCTGGAGCCTGAACGGCGCGCTGACGATCGTGCCGATCGTGTGCCGCGGGTTCAGCGAGGAGTACGGGTCCTGGAAGATCATCTGGACGTCGCGGCGCATCGGCCGCATCTTGCCCATGGACAGGTGCGTGATGTCCCGGCCCTCGAACTCGACCTTGCCGCCCGTCGGCTCGATCAGCCGGGTGATGAGCCGGCCCATCGTCGACTTGCCGCAGCCGGACTCGCCGACGACGCCCAGGGTCTCCCCCGGGTACACCTCGAAGTCGATGCCGTCGACGGCCTTGACCGCGGCGGTCTGCCGTCCCAGCAGGCCCTTGCGGATCGGGAAGTGCTTGACCAGGCCCTCGACCCTGAGCAGCGGCTCGCGCGAGGCGGTGGCCTGCTCCGGAATCTTCACGTCCTTCTCCAGCACCGGCGGATCCTTCTTCTCGCTCACGTCGCTCACCTCACGCGCCTCGCTCACAGCTTCGGCGCAATCTCTTCGGTCCAGATCCGGGTCCGCTCCTCCGGTGCCATGTGGCAGGCGGAGAAGTGACCGTCGCCGACCAGCTCCAGCTCGGGGCGCGTCGTGCGGGTGAGGTTGTCCTTGGGGATGTCCGCGTACGGGCAGCGCGGGTTGAAGGCGCAGCCGGAGGGGACGTTGATCAGCGACGGCGGCTGGCCCTTGACGGGGATCAGCCGCTCGGTCTGCTCACGGTCGATGCGCGGCATCGAGGTCAGCAGGCCCCAGGTGTACGGGTGCTGGGCCTCGTAGAAGACCTTCTCCGCCGGACCGCGCTCGATGCACCGGCCGCCGTACATCACCAGGAGCTCGTCGGCCATCTCCGCCACGACCCCGAGGTCGTGGGTGATCATGATGACGGCGGAACCGAACTCCTTCTGCAGGTCCCGGATCAGGTCCAGGATCTGCGCCTGGACGGTGACGTCCAGGGCGGTGGTCGGCTCGTCGGCGATGAGCAGTTCCGGGTTGTTGACCAGGGCCATCGCGATCATGGCGCGCTGGCGCATACCGCCGGAGAACTCGTGCGGGTGGGCGTCGACGCGCTTGTGCGGCTCGGGGATGCCGACCCGGTCGAGCATCTCGATGGCACGGGTGCGGGCGATCTTCTTGCTGACCTTGTTGTGGACCCGGTAGGCCTCGATGATCTGCGCACCGACCGAGAAGTACGGGTGCATCGCGGAGAGCGGATCCTGGAAGATCATCGCCATCTTGCGGCCGCGCAGCTCGCGCACCCGGGCGTCGGACGCGCCGATCAGCTCCTCGCCGTCCAGCCAGACCTCGCCGGAGATGCGGGCGTTGGGGGCCGTGCGGTGCAGGCCGAGCACGCCGAGCGAGGTGACGGACTTCCCGGAGCCGGACTCGCCGACGATGCCGAGGGTCTGCCCGGGCTTCACGTCGAAGCTGACGCCGTCGACCGACTTGACCAGCCCGTCGTCGGTCTGGAAGTGGATGCGCAGATCCCGTACGGAGAGGAAGGCCTCGTCGGAACGCCGGCCGGCCACCGGCTCGCCCGGCGCCTCGGTCTTGGAAACCTCAGTCACGAGAGCCTCACCCTGGGGTCGATGGCGGCGTACACCAGATCCACCAGCAGATTGCAGATGACGATGAAGAAGGCGGCGACGAGGGTCACGCCCATGACGATCGGAAGGTCGTTCTCCTGCACGCTCTTGATGGCGTACTGGCCGAGTCCGGGGAACGAGAACACGGTCTCGGTGATCACGGCGCCTCCGACCAGCAGCCCGAAGTCCATGCCGAAGATGGTGACGATCGGGGTGAGCGCGGCCCGCAGACCGTGCTTGCCGATGACGACGCTCTCCTTGAGGCCCTTGGCGCGGGCCGTACGGATGTAGTCCTCGCCCATCGTCTCCAGCATCCCGGCTCTGGTGATGCGGGCGTAGAGCGCCGAGTAGAGGAAGGCGAGCGAGCACCACGGGATCAGCATGTTCCACGCCCAGTCCAGCGGATTGTCCGTGAACGCGACGTAGTTGATGCCTTCCCAGATGGGCCACTGCACCGTCAGCGCGCCCAGCGCGAGCATGCCGGTGAAGAAGATCGGCAGGGAGACCCCGGCGAGCGCGACACCCATGAAGAAGCGGTCGAGGATCGAGCCCCGCTTCAGCGCGGAGACGACACCGATCGCCACACCGCTGATCAGCCAGATCACGGCGGCACCGATGGCCAGCGAGAACGTGACCGGGATACGCGCGGTCAGCTCGGGCCAGACCTCGACGTGGCGCTTGAAGGAGTAGCCGAAGCACGGCACACCGCAGTGTGTGGCCTCGGGGCCGAACTGGAAGTCGGCGCCGACGAACAGCTGCTTGAGGAAGTGCCAGTACTGGATGTACAGCGGCTGGTCGAGGCCGAGGTTCTGCTTGACCGCGAGGACGGACTGGGGATTGGCGTCCTTGCCCACGTACTGGGCCGCCAATTGGTCCATCGTCTGCCCGGCCAGCCGGGGGACGAGGAAGAAGATCGCGAAGGTGACTGCGCTGACGATCAACAGCAGCAGTACCGCGCCGAAGACGCGTCGGATGATGTACGCAGCCACAGCTATCCGGCGCCGGTATCAGCTCGCCGGGGGTTACCCAAGCGCTCGGACACCGTGCCTTCACCTGCCTTTCGGGACAATTCTGGGGGTCCGGAGGCCGCTCCCCGGGGCGCGTGCGCGCCCCGGGGAGCGGGGCCGTTCCTACTTGGCGGAACCCATCAGCACGTAGTCGTACATGCCGAGGTAGGCCTGGGTGACCGTGACGTTCGTCGCGGACTCCGGGCGGAGCAGCAGGTTCTTGCGGTAGATCAGCGGCACGGCGGTGGCGCCTTCGGCGACAGCCCTGTCGACGTTGGCCCAGGCCTTCGCACGGGCGGTGTCGTCCGTGTTGGCGATGCCCTCGTTGAGCAGCTTGTTGATCTTCGGGTCGTTCAGTTCCTGGACGTTGTTACCACCGGACGGCTTGATGGCCGAGCCGTTGATGATCTGGTCCAGGAAGCCGAAGCCGGTCGGCCAGTCCGCACCCCAGGCGCTCATGATCATGCCGAGCTTGTTGGCGTGCACGTAGCTCGGGTTGCCCGCGAAGTTCTGGAAGTACTTGCCCGCCGGGAAGGTCTTGATCTCGGCGTTGACGCCGATCTTCTTCAGCGAGGCCTGCACCGCGGTGACCATGGCCATCTCGGCGGGACGGTCGGAACGGGCCGAGATCTTGGTGTCGAAGCCCTTCGGCTTGCCACACTGCTTCAGCTCGTCCTTGGCCTTCGCCTCGTCGCCCTTGTGGCCGGCGGACTCGTACATGTCGAACTTCTCATAGCCGTTGACCGTCGGCGGCAGCAGGGTCGTCGCGACGTCACCCTTGGGGTCGCCACCCTGCGCGGCCTGGACCGACGCCTTGTCGATGCCCCACTGCACGGCCTTGCGGCAGTGGACGTTGTCGAACGGCGCGACGTTGACGTTCAGACCGATGTACGAGGTGGCACCCGCGTACGAGTTGTCGGTCTGCTTCTTCAGTGCGGCCTTGGTGAGGACCTTCGGCTGGGTCGCCGGGGCGACACCGGTGCCGGCACCGTCGACGGTGATGTTGTCGGAGAGCAGGTTGTTGTCGACCGTCTCCTGCTTGACCTTGAAGCGGACCGTCACCTTGTCCGGCAGGGCCGGGCGGATCGGGTCGGTCTTCGGGTCCCAGTTCGTGTTGCGGACGAGGGTCGCGCCGCGGCCCTCGTCGTACGACTCGAACTTGTACGGGCCCGAGGACACGATGTGCTTCACATAGTCGGCACCCTTGTCCTTCGCGGCCGGCACGGGGGCCGTCTGCGAGAACGTCGCCAGGTAGTCGAAGTCCGCGAAGGCGTCCTTCAGCTTGAAGACGATCGTGAGGTCGTCCGGCGTCTCGATGGAGGCGATGCCGTTCGGGTTCTTGTCCTTGTACGGACCCTTGTACTTGTCGCCGCCGAGGAGGTGGGCCTTGAAGTACGTCGGGCCGTTGGACAGGGCCTCCGGCGCGAAGTTGGAGCGCTCGACGGCGTACTTGACGTCCTTCGAGGTGATCGGGGTCCCGTCGTCGTACTTGAGACCCTTCTTCAGCGTGTACGTCCAGGTCTTCGCGTCGGGGCTCGACTTGCCGAGGCCCTCGGCGAGGTCCGGGACGACCTCCAGGCCGTCCTTGCCGGCGGCCGGCTTGAAGGACGTCAGGCTGCGGCTGTACAGGCGGGCGAAGTTCTGCACCCAGCCGTAGTACGTGTTGCCGGGGTCCAGCGAGTCGGGCTCGTCGGACATCTCCAGCTTGAGCGTCCCGCCCTTCTTGTCCGTCTTGTTGACGATCGAGGTCAGCGCGGCGTCGGTGGCGCCGGCGCCACCGCCGCTGCCCTTGCTGCCGCTGCTGTCGTCGTCGGAGCCGTTGCACGCGGACGCTCCGAGCATCAGGACCACAGCCGTGGCGACCAACGCTGTCGTTTTTCTGGTCTTCACCTGAGGAAATCCCCCTCAATCGATGGTTGCCGTGGCATGTCGCACGTCGTCGTGACGAGCGCCCGGGCACTGCTACTTACTACGGGGGTCGAGCGCATCACGCAGCCCGTCTCCCAGCAGGTTGAACGCCAGCACCGTGACGAAGATGGCCACGCCCGGCACGATCATGTACATCGGGTCGTTCTCGTAGAAGTCGATCGCGTTGGTGAGCATCCCGCCCCAGGACGACTGCGGCGGCGCGATTCCGACTCCGAGATAGCTGAGACCCGCCTCGAAGAGGATGTTCGAGGGGATGAGCAGCGTGGAGTACACGAGAACGGGCGCCACCAGGTTCGGCAGCAGCTCCCGGAAGAGGATGAAGGGGCCGCGGGCACCCAACGACCGTGCGGCTTCCACGAATTCGCGATTGCGCAGGCTCATGGTCTGGGCGCGGACGATACGGCCCATGTACGGCCAGCTGAAGAAGCCGATCACGAAGATCAGTACGGCGATCCTCAGCGGCAGGCCCTCCAGGCCGAACGCGCCGTCCTGCAGCGCCGCCGAGATGGAGATCGCGAAGAGCAGCAGGGGGAAGGCGAGGAAGGTGTCCATCATGCGGCTGATGACGGTGTCCGCCCAGCCGCCGTAGAAGCCCGACACCACACCGAAGAAGACGCCGATCACCACGGAGAGCAGGGTGGCTCCGACCGCGACGACCAGGGACACCCACGAGCCCTCGATGATCCGGGTCATGATGTCGCGGCCGTACTGCGGCTCGACGCCGAGCGGATGGCTCCAGCTGATGCCGCCCCAGTCGCCCTTGGGGGCGAGCAGCGCGGGGTCGATGAGGTCCTGGTGGAACTCGTTGGGGTCCAGCCCGAAGACGGCCTGGATCGGCTTGGAGAGCACGGCGAGCAGGATCAGCAGGATGACAACGATGCCGCCGGCCACTGCCACCTTGTCGCGCTTGAAGCGCGTCCAGGCGATCCGTCCGAGCGAACGGCCTTCGATCTGGCTCTGTTTGACTCCCGTGAGTACTGCCTCCGGCTGCGCCTGGGCAGCCGATCCGGTGGTCTCGATCGGTGCGGTCACAGTGCCTCTGACCCCTCCCGCCGGCGGTGGCCGGCCCCTACTCGCCGCGGTGACGGCCTGGCGCGTGTCAGCCGGGGGTGCTTGACCCGGCTGATGTGTTCGGTGCGATGAATGCGTCTGTGGAGTGACCGCCGGTGCAACCTCGTACAAAGGGCGGACGATCCCCACTAGCCGGGAGTCTTCAACGCCGTTGCGATCACCCGCCAGACCTGACGGGGAATGTTTGCTCAAACGTGATGCGGTCAGTGAGCTTCCGTTATCCGGACAGTTTGATCGATTGAGCGGACTACTCGGCCGCTAATCCACCAGAACGGACATGCCGCCCAACGGGCGCTATTGAGTGGCTATTTGGGTGACCGCAGCGGGCGCGTTGTCCGCCGGATAGCCGTTTGTCCGATCCTGGGCAGGGGACCGCGCGGGGCTAGTAGGCGCGCGGGGCGGGACCGGGGGTCTGCGGGTAGCCGTAACCGGGAGCGACGACGGCGCCCCGGCCGGCCGGGGCGTGCGGCTCGCGGTCGTAGAACGGACGGGCGTTGGCACGCAGCCACATCGCGACCGGGTCGTACTCGTCGGCCATCGCGACCGTGGAGACCGGGAGCCCCTCCGGGACGGTGCCGATGGACTGCTGCATCATCGCCCGCACGGCGTCCACGGACGGCGCGCTCGTGTCGTACAGATCGAGACCGACGGCGAGGTACGGGACGCCGAGCGCGGGCTGCACCCAGGCGCGGCGCAGCGAGCGGATCGCGGGGGTGTGGTGGGCGTTCTGCGTGAGCTGGGCGTAGAACTGCGGGATCTCGATGGCGGGTTCACTGATCCGCAGCGGTCCGGCGGGCATCCGGTCGAGGCCGGTGGCGATCCTGCGCAGGTCCAGCCAGGGGATGCCCACGCCGCCGCCCCGCGCGTGCGGGTTCAGCCAGATGCCCCAGCGGTCGGGGAACAGGGCGCGGGCGATGTCGCGGCCGCCCACGACCTCGTGGTCCCGGCTCCAGCCGCTGGCGGAGAGCTCCTGGGCGGAGGTGACGCAGGGGGCGTAGCCGAGGCCGTCGATCTCCATGTTGCCGTACTGGGCGTCGGGCGAGCCGGCCCGGCCGTGCCAGAGCAGCATCCAGATCCGGTCGGCCGCCAGGGCCTGGAGGAGTGCCTCGTACGCGTCGTAGCGCCCGGGCGTCACTTGGCGCAGCATGTGCTCGACCTGCCCGGCCGCCGCGCTGCCTGCCGCACTCACCCTGGGTCCCGCCCCTCTTCGATCCAACGTCTCGGCCTGCCGCTCCCGGGCTCTCGGGGGCGGCGCGGTGCCGAGGCACCAGCCATCAAACCAGCTTATGCGGCGGCCCTGACACCGACTTGACTCCGCGGGCCGCGGCCGTCGGCCCGCGGCCCCGGCCCCCTTGCCGTGCCGCTACTCGGCGGGGCGCTGGTAGAAGGGCCGCACCCGGGCCCGCATCCAGTCGGCGACCGGGTCCTGGGCCACGTCGAGCAGCACCAGGTTGACCGGCCAGGGCACCTCGACGCGCCCCAGGGCCCGGCCCAGGGCGTCCATGGGCGCGTTGCGTCCGGCGCCCTCCCAGGTGGAGAACTCGATGCCGACGAAGAGGACGGGGTCGCCGCCCTCGATGCTGGCCAGGGCGCGGCGGGCGCTGAGCACGACGCCGCTGGCCTCGAACTCCCCGGCCGCGGCGGAGAGGAAGTCGACGGGCTCCTCCTGCCAGTCCGGCTCGTACAGCCGGACCCGGCCGCCGCTGGACGGTCCGTCGAGCGGGGTGCGTCCGGTCCGGCAGAGCTCGGCGACGGCGGGCGGCGGCAGCGGGACGCCGACCGCGCCGCCCGGGTTCACGGCGATGCCGAGCTGCGGGGGCAGGCCCCGGGCGAACTCGCGGGCGGGGGCCACGGTGAAGGACATATGGGCGCCGACGCAGGCGAGGAACTGCTGTTCGGAGCTGAACACGGGGACGTACGGCGCGCCCTCGATGTCCAGCGTCGGCAGATCGAGGTCGGTGGCATCCGGCGAGCCGCCGTTGGGCAGGGGCACCCAGAGGTGGCTGCGGCCGAGCACCTCCACCAGCCGGCCGCCCGCCTCCGGGCTGCCGAGCGAGGCGCTCAGCACTTCTTCGAGCTCGTTGGCCGGCCATCCGCCCTGCGGATGGGTCCGGGCCGGTGCCGGAATGTCCACTGTCTCCCTCTCTCGCCCCATGTCGTGCAGCAAGAGGTTAACGCCGCTCCCCGGTTACCCGTCGGGCACACACAGCCTGTCCAGCCCTCGGACAGGTCTGTCTCAGCCCTCACCCTGTGCGTCTGCGAATGTGATCCGCGTCAGCAGGCCCGCCGCCTCCCGGTCGAGCAGCACCGCCGAGGCGCATCCGAGCGGCAGCAGACCCGACTCGGTGTCCCGCAGCAGCCGCCCCACGGCCCTGCGGTGGCGGGCGAACGCGTACCCGGAGACCCCGCGGCCGCGCTCACGCTGTCCCTCCCGGGCCGTCTGCGGGGTGACGTCGAGCAGGACGAGGTGCAGGACGCGGCCGCGCCGCCGGGCGTACCGGGCGAGCCGGCCGCGCACCCAGGCCTGGGTGCCGCAGTCGTGGACGACGACGGAGACGCCGGAGCGCAGCACCCGCCACAGCCCCCAGTAGTGGGCGACGCGGACGAGCGGGCGGTAGAGGACGTACGGGAGTAAGCGGGGCAGCCGGGCCGCCCAGCGGTCCCTGGTGTCCTGGGAGTCGATGGCGTGCGCGGCGACGGCCCGTGCGATGAGGGTCGACTTGCCGCTGCCGGGCAGTCCGGACACCACCACCACGTCGCCCGCCGAGAAGTGCAGGCCGTGCGGGCTGTGCCCGCCCCGCTGCCGCAGGTCCCGTACGACAGGCGCGTGCGGGCCCACCCTCTCCCTGGCCGGCGCACCCGGCTGCGCGGGCAGTGCGCCGTGCGCGACCCCCGCGGTCGTCGCGTACCGCTGCAACGTCATCACCCTCCCCCTGTCGGCTGACCTACACCTGCCCAAGAAGTGTAAAGAAAAGGTAATGCGGCACAACCGTCCGACCCGCCGGATCCCCCGGAAGACCGGCATCGGTACCGGCCCCCCACTCTCCCGCAATGCGTGCGATGATGACCCCGTCAACTGCATATAGGCCGCTCGAATCCGCGCGGGAGAGTCCCGGCCATCGCGTGCCGGGCGCCGAAGGAGCAAGATCCTCCCTTGAATCTCTCAGGCCCCGTACCGCGTGGATGAGGCAGATCTGAAAAGCGAGTCGCCCTGCGGCTCCACCCAAGGTGCAAGCCGAACCCCTCCGGGGCCTCTCGGCGAACCTCTCAGGTTCCGATGACAGATGGGGAGGGATCGTCCTCGTCGTCATGCCCTGGGAGCCTTTATCCATGAGCACCGCCCCCCGCCTCACCGCCCACCCGTCGCCCGCCGCCACCCTGCCTGATAGTGCTGCGCACCAAAGCCCTATTCAGGCCCTGCACCGTTCGCTGGGTGCGACCATGACCGACTTCGCGGGCTGGGACATGCCGCTGCGGTACGCCAGTGAGCGCGACGAGCACAACGCCGTGCGCACGAAGGCCGGCCTCTTCGACCTCTCCCACATGGGCGAGATCACCGTCACCGGCCCCGAGGCCGTGGCGCTGCTGAACTTCGCGCTCGTCGGCAACATCGGCACCGTCTCCGTGGGCCGCGCCCGCTACACGATGATCTGCGCCGAGGACGGCGGCATCCTGGACGACCTGATCGTCTACCGGCTGGGCGAGACCGAGTACATGGTCGTCGCCAACGCGGGCAACGCCCAGATCGTGCTGGACGCGCTGACCGCCCGCGCCGAGGGCTTCGACGCCGAGGTGCGCGACGACCGCGACGCGTACGCCCTGCTCGCCGTCCAGGGCCCCGAATCCCCCGCCATCCTGGCCGCCGTCACCGACGCCGACCTGGACGGTCTGAAGTACTACGCCGGGCTGCCCGGCACGGTCGCCGGGGTCCCCGCGCTGATCGCCCGTACCGGCTACACCGGCGAGGACGGCTTCGAGCTGTTCGTCGCGCCCGGGCACGCCGAGCAGTTGTGGAAGGCCCTCACCGAGGCCGGCGCCTCCCGCGGCCTGATCCCGTGCGGGCTCTCCTGCCGCGACACGCTGCGCCTGGAGGCGGGCATGCCGCTGTACGGGCACGAGCTGACCACCTCGCTGACCCCGTTCGACGCCGGCCTCGGCCGGGTCGTGAAGTTCGAGAAGGACGGCGACTTCGTCGGCCGCAAGGCCCTGGAGGCCGCCGCCGAGCGCGCCGAGACCGCCCCGCCCCGCAAGCTCGTCGGCCTGGTGGCCGAGGGCCGCCGGGTACCGCGCGCCGGGTTCTCGGTCGTCGCCGGCGGCGAGGTCATCGGTGAGGTCACCTCGGGCGCGCCCTCGCCCACGCTCGGCAAGCCGATCGCCATGGCCTACGTCGACGCCGCGCACGCCGCGCCCGGCACCGAGGGCGTCGGCGTGGACATCCGGGGCAGCCACGAGCCGTACGAGGTCGTGGCGCTGCCGTTCTACAAGCGCCGGAAGTAGCGTCCGCACGCGTCAGGAAGTGACGCACTCCCGTCTCACACCGTAAGACCACCGTTCATCAGCACTCCCCCGCGTACAGGAGAATTCAGGTCATGAGCAACCCCCAGCAGCTGCGGTACAGCAAGGAGCACGAGTGGCTGTCGGCCGTCGAGGACGGTGTGGCCACGATCGGCATCACGGAGTACGCGGCCAACGCGCTCGGTGACGTCGTCTACGCCCAGCTCCCCGAGGTCGGTGAAACGGTGACCGCGGGCGAGACCTGCGGCGAGCTCGAGTCGACCAAGTCGGTCAGCGACCTGTACTCGCCGGTGACCGGCGAGGTCACGGCCGCGAACCAGGACGTCGTGGACGACCCGTCGCTGGTGAACTCCGCTCCGTTCGAAGGCGGCTGGCTGTTCAAGGTACGCGTCACGGATGAGCCCGCCGATCTGCTCTCCGCCGACGAGTACACCGCGTTCTCCGGCAACTGAGACCCCAAGGGACCACCTGATGTCGCTTCTGAACTCCTCCCTCCACGAGCTGGACCCGGACGTCGCCGCCGCTGTCGACGCCGAGCTCCACCGCCAGCAGTCCACCCTCGAGATGATCGCCTCGGAGAACTTCGCTCCGGTCGCGGTCATGGAGGCCCAGGGCTCCGTCCTGACCAACAAGTACGCCGAGGGCTACCCCGGCCGCCGCTACTACGGCGGCTGCGAGCACGTCGACGTGGTCGAGCAGATCGCGATCGACCGCATCAAGGCGCTCTTCGGCGCCGAGGCGGCGAACGTGCAGCCGCACTCCGGTGCGCAGGCCAACGCCGCCGCGATGTTCGCGCTGCTGAAGCCGGGCGACACGATCATGGGCCTGAACCTGGCCCACGGCGGTCACCTGACCCACGGCATGAAGATCAACTTCTCCGGCAAGCTCTACAACGTGGTCCCGTACCACGTCGACGACACGGGCGTCGTGGACATGGCCGAGGTCGAGCGCCTCGCCAAGGAGTCCAAGCCGAAGCTGATCGTGGCCGGCTGGTCCGCCTACCCCCGTCAGCTGGACTTCGCCGCCTTCCGCCGCATCGCGGACGAGGTCGGCGCGTACCTGATGGTCGACATGGCACACTTCGCCGGTCTGGTCGCCGCGGGCCTGCACCCCAACCCGGTGCCGCACGCCCACGTCGTCACGACCACCACGCACAAGACCCTCGGCGGTCCGCGCGGCGGCGTGATCCTCTCCACCCAGGAGCTCGCCAAGAAGATCAACTCGGCGGTCTTCCCGGGTCAGCAGGGCGGCCCGCTGGAGCACGTGATCGCGGCCAAGGCGGTCTCGTTCAAGGTCGCGGCGACCGAGGAGTTCAAGGAGCGCCAGCAGCGCACCCTGGACGGTGCCCGCATCCTCGCCGAGCGTCTGGTGCAGCCGGACGTTACCGAGGTCGGCGTCTCCGTCCTGTCCGGCGGCACGGACGTGCACCTGGTCCTGGTGGACCTGCGCAACTCCGAGCTGGACGGCCAGCAGGCCGAGGACCGGCTCCACGAGCTGGGCATCACGGTCAACCGGAACGCCATCCCCAACGACCCGCGGCCGCCGATGGTCACCTCGGGTCTGCGGATCGGCACGCCGGCGCTCGCCACCCGCGGTTTCCAGGCGGCCGACTTCACCGAGGTCGCCGAGATCATCGCGTCGGCGCTGAAGCCGTCGTACGACGCGGACGACCTGAAGGCCCGCGTCGTCGCGCTCGCCGAGAAGTTCCCGCTGTACCCCGGTGTGAAGTAGCCGGACCGGCGCGTTTGCACGTTGGGGAGGGGCACCCCGCACACTGAACAGTGAGCGCGGTGCCCCATCCCTTGTTCCCGCTCTTCGGGCCCACCCCCGCCCGTACCGCACCACCCGGCAGACAACGACGTCTACCACTGCTTAGGAGTCACCCGTGGCCATCTCGGTCTTCGACCTGTTCTCGATCGGCATCGGCCCGTCCAGCTCCCATACGGTCGGCCCCATGCGCGCGGCCCGTATGTTCGCGCGCCGGCTGAAGAACGAGGGCCTGCTGGCCCACACCGTCTCGATACGCGCCGAGCTCTTCGGCTCCCTCGGTGCCACCGGCCACGGCCACGGCACCCCCAAGGCCGTCCTGCTCGGCCTGGAGGGCGAGTCCCCCCGTACCGTCGACGTCGAGACGGCGGACGACCGGGTCGAGACGATCCGCGCCACCGGCCGGCTCAACCTCCTCGGCATGCACGAGATCGCCTTCGACGCCGACAAGCAGCTGATCCTCCACCGCCGCAAAGCGCTGCCGTACCACGCCAACGGCATGACGGTCTTCGCGTACGACCACGAGGGCGCCCTGCTCCTGGAGAAGACGTACTACTCGGTCGGCGGCGGCTTCGTCGTCGACGAGGACGCCGTCGGCGAGGACCGGATCGTCCTCGACGACACCGTCCTCAAGCACCCCTTCCGTACCGGCGACGAACTGCTGCGCCTCGCCCGCGACACCGGCCTGTCGATCTCCTCGCTGATGCTGGAGAACGAACGCGCCTGGCGCACGGAGGAGGAGATCCGCTCCGGCCTGCTCGGCATCTGGCGCGCCATGCAGGCGTGCGTCTCCCGCGGCATGTCGCGCGAGGGCATCCTGCCCGGCGGCCTCAAGGTCCGCCGCCGTGCCGCGAACACCGCCCGCCAGCTGCGCGCCGAGGGCGACCCGCAGACCCACGCGATGGAGTGGATCACCCTCTACGCGATGGCGGTCAACGAGGAGAACGCCGCGGGCGGCCGCGTCGTCACCGCCCCGACGAACGGCGCCGCCGGCATCATCCCGGCAGTGCTGCACTACTACATGAACTTCGCGGCCGGCGGCGCCACCGAGGCGGAGAAGGACGACAGCGTCGTCCGCTTCCTGCTGGCGGCCGGCGCCATCGGCATGCTGTTCAAGGAGAACGCCTCGATCTCCGGCGCCGAGGTCGGCTGCCAGGGGGAGGTCGGCTCCGCCTGCTCCATGGCCGCGGGCGCCCTCGCCGAGGTCCTGGGCGGCACCCCCGAGCAGGTCGAGAACGCCGCCGAGATCGGCATGGAGCACAACCTCGGCCTGACCTGCGACCCCGTGGGCGGCCTCGTCCAGATCCCGTGCATCGAGCGCAACGGCATGGCGGCGGTCAAGGCCGTCACCGCGGCGAAGATGGCGCTGCGCGGCGACGGCAGCCACAAGGTCTCCCTCGACAAGGTCATCAAGACCATGAAGGAGACCGGCGCGGACATGAGCGTCAAGTACAAGGAGACCGCCCGGGGCGGGCTCGCGGTGAACATCATCGAGTGCTGAGGTTGTAGGCCCTGACCAGCGCGTTTACGTCTTTCAGCGCTGTCAGGGCCTTCCCTGCTTACGCGGCGGAAAGTCCTGGAATCTCCCTGAGACAGGCGTGAAAGTCCCTGCAGAGTCCCTGACGGATCCTCGCCGATGGGCGCTCGACCTGGAAGTTCGCGACACCCGCGCAGCGATGGATGCCCCTCCGACACACCCGCTCGGAGAATCACCCTCATCCAGCGCCAACTGGAACGGGACCGGCTGCGCGAGCTCATCGAAGACGCGGAAACCGAACACGGCCCGGTCGATCAGGCGGCGGTCGACGCCAAACGCGCCATTCTCCGCGGCGACGCCGCGGGCTCGGCGGACGCCGCGTGAGCGGCACGCTCGTCCTGGACTGCGAGGGCCTGTCCAAACTGATGCGACGCACGCCCGAGATCACCGAGTGGCTGGCCGCGGCCGAAGCCGAAGACATCCGCGTCGTCACCAGCTCCGTCACCCTCGTCGAAGCACGCGACCCCAGGGTCGACCAGGCCCGCTTCGACTACGCAGTCTCCCGCGTGAACATCATCCCGCCCACCGAAGCCATCGCCCGCCACGCGAGCAAGCTCCTGGCCGCGGCCGGACTGCGTGCATGACACATAGGAGGAAACACTTCGCCGAGTCGCAGATCTGCTTTCATCCACGCCTCCTGACGGAACTTCAAGAGGCGTGGGCATGGAAGCGGGCGGCCGGAGGACCTCACGTCCTTCGGCCGCCCCTTCCGGCGTTCCGCGCCCCGACCTCAGCGCGCGCCCGCACCCGCGCGGCGCAGGGCCCGCTCCAGTACGTCCGCCACGAGCGGCCGGTTCTCCGGCGCCAGCAGTGCGAAGTGCTGTCCCTCCAGCGCGACCAGCTCGCACGACCCACGCGTCCAGGACGCCCACTGGGGCATCTGGTCGCTGGGGGCCAGCGGGTCGTCGTGCGCCGCCAGCACGAACAGGGGGGCGTCCACGCACCGTGCGCCGCGGTCCGATGTCTCCTTGCCGAGGGCCACGTCCGCGGCGAGGATCCGGGTCACCGCCTTCAGCAGGTAGGGGTTCTCCAGCACCTCCGCCGTCGTGCCGCCGCCGGCGAGCAGCACCTCGTACATCTCCTGGGGCGTCCGGGCGTCGAGGACCATCCGGCAGCCCCCGGGGACCTGCCCGCCGATCACCAGGGCCTTGCAGGAGTCGCCGAGGACCCCGGCGACGTGGAAGGCGAGCAGTGCGCCGAGGCTGTGCCCGAGCAGCACGGTCTCCACGTCCGGGTCCAGGAGTTCCTCGCGGGCGCTGTCCAGTACGTCGTCCAGCGTGCAGCCGGGCGGCTCGTTGAAGCGCCGCTCGCGGCCGGGCAGGGCGAGCCCCAGGATCTCGACGTCGGCGGGCACCGGCCCCAGGACGTCCGCCAGCGCGGTGGGGCCGGCCGCCGAGTGCGGCAGCACCACCAGCCGTCTGCGCGGCGCCGCGGGGGCGGACTCCGGCCGGCGGAGCACCGCCCACCACGTCCGGCGTGCGGTGGCGACCGGGTCTCGCGTCACGTCGGTCCCGTCTCTCAGGGGCAGCGGATGACCTGGCCCGCGTAGGCCAGACCACCCCCGAACCCGAACAGCAGGGCCGGCGCGCCGGAGGGGATGTCGCCCCGCTCCAGGGCCTTGGACAGCGCCAGCGGGATGCTGGCCGCCGAGGTGTTGCCGGACTCGACCACATCGCGGGCGATGAACGCGTTCCCGGCTCCGAGCCGCTTCACGAACGACTCGATGATCCGGAGGTTGGCCTGGTGGAGGACCACCGCGCCGAGGTCCTCCGGCGCCACCCCGGCCTTGTCGCAGACGCTGCGGGCGATGGCCGGGAGCTGGGTGGTGGCCCAGCGGTAGACCGACTGCCCCTCCTGCTCGAACGTGCCGTTCACGCCCTCGATGCGCACCACGTTGCTCAGCTCGGGTACGGCGCCCCACACGACGGGGCTGATCTCCGGCTCGGGGGCCGCCTCGACCACGGCCGCGCCCGCGCCGTCGCCGACCAGCACACAGGTGGTGCGGTCGTCCCAGTCGGTGAAATCGCTCAGCTTCTCGGAGCCGATCACCAGGGCGCGGGTCGCGGAGCCGGCCCGGATGGTGTGGTCGGCGGTGGCCAGCGCATGGGAGAAGCCCGAGCAGGCGACGTTGATGTCCAGCGTGGCCGCGCCGAGGATGCCCAGCTGGGCGGCGACACGGGCCGCGGTGTTGGGAGAGCGGTCGATCGCGGTGCAGGTCGCCACGAGGACCAGGTCGATGCCGTCGGGAGACAGCCCGCCGCGGTCCAGCGCGTGCTTGCCCGCCTGCGCGGCCATGAAGTCGACGGTCTCGTCGGGCCCGGCCACATGCCGCGTCTCGATGCCCACGCGGCTGCGGATCCATTCGTCGCTGGTCTCGATCCGCTGTGCCAGATCGTCGTTCGTCACGACGTTCGGGGATTGGTAGTGGCCCATGCTGACCACGCGTGACCCTGTCACTGTTACTGCTCCTTCGAATCCGCGAGAGACCTCTTCTTCGCCCGCATCGTTGCACTGACCTCGTCGAACCGTGCAGCCTTGCCCGTCATTTCGGACAGAAAGCGGCCCAGTTCGTCCTGGGCCTCGGCGCCTTCGGGGCCGAGGCCCGCGAATCCGAGGACGTTCAACTTCCGCAGGACCGGCAGGAGAACATCGTCGCGGTGGATCCGCACGTTGTAAATTCCCTCGACGGCGAGCTGCCGGGCGGCCTTCCGGAAGCCCGGAATGGAGTGTCCGGGCATCCGGAACTGCGTGATGATGTCCTTGAACGCCACCATGGTCCGGTCGGGCTCGACCTCCAGCGCGGACTCCAGCAGGTTCCGGTAGAAGAGCATGTGGAGGTTCTCGTCCTTGGCGATCCGCGTCATCATCCGGTCGCAGACGGGATCGCCGGAGACCAGGCCCGTGTTGCGGTGGGCCATGCGCGTGGCCAGTTCCTGCACGGTCAGATAGACCATCGAGTGCAGGATGCCGGCGCTGGCGTCCGCCTCGTGCCCCTTGGAGAGCTGGCCCATGCGGAGCCGTTCGAGCTCGACCGGGTCCACCGAACGGCTGGTGAGCAGGTAGTCCCGGATGGCGATGGAGTGGCGCCCTTCCTCCGCGGTCCACCGGTGCAGCCATTCACCCCAGGAGCCTTCGAGCCCGAACAGTTCGGCTCGCGAGTGGTGATAGCTGGGAAGGTTGTCCTCCGTCAGCAGGTTCACCACCAGGGAGATGCGGGCGACCTCGGTGATCTTCGACTGGTCCGCGCTCCACTCCTCCCCTCCCATCGGGCCGTTGAAGTTACGCCCCAGGTCCCAGGGGACGTACTCGTGCGGCATCCACTCCTGCGCGGTGCTGTAGTGGCGCTCCAGTTCCTTGACGACCGCGCTGTCGAGAGTGTGGAGGAGCCATACGTCGTCACGGTTCACGGTCTACTCCGGCTTCCGGCCCACACCGACGAAATAGTTGTGGTGCACCGGGGCGGTCTCCGTGTCGAGGGAGGTTCCGGTCTGCCAGTACACGGGGAAGACGACACCGGGTTCGACCACGTCGAAGGTCCCCAGCAGGGCCGCCGCCTGTTCCCGGGACCGCATCACGCAGTCGGTCCAGGCGTCGGCGTAGATGCCCCGCACCAGGTTGGCCGCGTCGTCGTTGACCGCGTTGGTCGCGACGGAGAACACCAGGTGGCTGCCGGGGGCGGCCTTGTCCCGGTAGGTCTCCAGGGCGGGCAGGACCTGCTCGTCGGGGAAGAAGTGCAGGACCGACAGGAAGAGGAGGGCGACCGGGCGGTCGAAGTCGATGAGGGCGTTGACTTCGGGCGACTCGAAGACCGCACCGGGGTCGAGCAGGCTGCCCTGCACGCTGGTCGCGTTCGGGTTGTCGGCGAGGAGTTCGCGGCCGTGCCCCACCGCCACCGGGTCGATGTCCACGTACACGACCCTGGCGTCGGGGTTGATCGCCTGTGCCGTCTGGTGGACGCTGCCCCGGGTCGGGATGCCGGAACCCAGGTCGAGGAACTGGTCGATGCCCGAGTCGACCGCGTGCCGCACGGCGCGGCGCAGGAAGTCCCGGTTCTCCCGGACCAGTTTGAGCAGGCCGGGCGCCGCGCGCATGGCTTCGCGGGCGACCTTGCGGTCGGACTCCAGGTTGTGGGTGCCGCCCAGCAGGTAGTCGTAGAGACGCGCGATGCTCGGCCGGTCGGTGTCGACCTCTTCGGTGACCCAGGAAGGGTTGACGGTCATGGCTGACTCCTCGGGAGGCGGGACGGGGTGCCCTGCGTGAAATAGGCTGAATTCAGCTCAAGGAAGGTGCGGGACTCTTCGGGCAGCTCGTCCTCCGGGTAGCAGGCGTCGACCGGACAGGCCATGGCGCAGGACTGGCAGTCGATGCATTCCGCGGGGTTGATGTAGAGCTGCTTCGCGCTGAGGAACTCCGGCGACCCGGGCAGTGGGCGGATGCAGTCCACCGGGCAGACCGCGACGCAGGACGCCTCCTTCACCCCGACGCAGGCATCGGTGATCGCGTAGGTCATGACTGAGTGGCCGTTCCCGTCTCTCCGGAGCTCTCTGCGGTCTCTGTGAAGCCCTCTGCACGGCTTCGCGTGCGGCTCTCCGTCCGGCGGTGGTCGCGGCAGGCGACCGCGGTGGCCGTGTAACCCGGCGCGGCCGAGCGCACCTCGTGGGCGAGCCAGTCCGCGCCGGGGTCCGGCAACGCGTCCGCGATACCGCTCAGCCCGGTGCCGTACGCCTTGACGTAGGCCTCGCGCGTCGTCCAGATCCGGTACCAGCGGGCAAGGTAGCCGTCCGGTGCGGCTCCTGCCAGAAGCCCGCGCTCCGCCGCGGAGAACACCCGCTCCGCCAGCCCGGTGACGTTGGGCCGGCCGGTGACGCGCTCGATGTCGATGCCCACCCGCAGGCCGTGCGCCACGGCGACGGCGACCTGGTCCCCCGCGTGCGACAGGTTGAAGTCGATGTCTGCGGGGTTCTGCTCGTACTTCCACAGATCCCCGTCGGACACGGACAGTTCCGGCCTGCCGTTGCGGCCGATGACCAGCGGTACCTCGGCCGGAGGGCAGCCCAGGCGGGAGGCGAGTGCCCATCGGGCCAGGGCCCGACCGGCGGTGTGGCGCACCCGCCCGCCCGGGGCGCCGATGCGCACCGCCCGCTCCGCCTCCGCACGCGAGGTGAGCTCTCCCGCCCGCAGACCGTCGGGGCCGGGCGCGGCACCGATGTCCGCGACCCATATCTCCACGCGCCGGCCGAAGGCCGTGAAGGAGTCGGCGCGCGGCGCGCCCAGTACCACTTCCGAGGCGGCGTCCATGACGGCCGTCATGTGCTCACCGTCGCCTCGACCGCGCCGAGCGCCTTCTCCACCGAACCGAAGTGGTCGATGAGCGCGTGCAGCCAGCGTTCGAGGCCCCAGCCGATGCACCCGGAGAAGGCGTACTCCCCGTCGCCGGTACGTATCCCGCAGCGCTCTCCGAAGAAGTTCCGGTGGAAGTTGACGGACGCGATGGCCACCGAACCCCCGTACACGACCTCCTCCTTCGCGGGGAACAGGCTCAGCATCAGCGAACGCCTGCCCTTCGCGTCGAAGAACGGGTCGCTGGCCGCGCGCACTTCCACGGGCAGGCCCAGCGCGGCGGCGAACTCGACGGTGAACCGCTTGAAGTCGGCTCCCCGGTCCAGCACGTGCTCACGCGTTCCCAGGAAGACCACCTCGCGCATGGTGAACGCCATGAGGCGGCGCAGTCCGTCGAAGTGCGTCTCGTTGCGGAAGCAGTTGGCCACGGTGGAGATGAGCGTGGCATCCTCCACCACCGTTGCGGCGAGACCCGGATAGACGGGGTAGCAAGCCGAGGACGGCAGCACATGCCCTGCGTCGCTCAGTGCGTCGTGGCCGATCGCGGGGTGCTCGGTGTTCACGACGAGGCCCTTGCGGGCGTCCTCGCGGACACCCGCGACGGGCAGCGCCAGATGCGGGAAGTTGTCCCAGTAGTCCAGCGCCGTCAGGTCGCCGGCCGGGATGAGCGGCGGATACGCGAGGGCGTCGGCGCCCGCCCGGGCACCCCACCCGGCGAAGATCCGGTCCAGTTCGCCGCGCAGGCGCAGCGCCTCGGGGCCGAGGGTGACGAGACCGCCGTCGGCGCGGTAGCCGTCCGCAACGATGTCACGCCTGGACATCGGCACCCTCGCCGTTGAAGAACCGGGCACGGATCCGGTTGAGGGTACGGAAGTCCTCGGGTGTCACCGAGTCCAGGGAGATCTCCTGTCCGGTGCGCTCCTCCAGGACGTACAGGAAACTGATGAAACCCAGCGAGTCGAGGATCCGGTTGTCGATCAGATCCAGGTCGGGGTCCAGGGTGGTCAGCTCCGGCTTGCGCGAGAGCAGGTACTCCGTGACGAAGGTGAGGTCGTCGCTCACAGCCGGGGGATCCTCTCGTCCTCGATGATCTGCTCGTTCGCCAGGAATTTGGTGGAGCGCCTCAGCGCGCGGGCCACGTAAGCGTCGAAGGCGGGGTCGGACACGACCTTGCGGCGCACGCCGTACGGGTCCTCGACGCCGGCGTCGCGGAAGGCGGCGGGGCTGCACAGCATCTCGACGGACGAGCGCATGTAGCGCTTGAGGTAGTCGCCGAGTTCCCTGATCTGCGCCGCGCTCAGTCGTGAGCGGAGCTCCTCGTGCAGGATCTGCACGATCTGGCGGCCGAAGGCGATGTGCCGCGACTCGTCCTGGTGGTGCACCGCGTTGACCTGGCGGATGGTGGGGTGCAGTCGCTCGTCGGTGCCCATGAACTGGTTGTAGACATCCACCAGCTCCTCGAAGATCAGCAGCCGGGAGAAGATCAGGAAGCTCTCGGCCTCGGGTATCTGCGGGCCGGCGAAGACGACCTGGCGGTCCGGGTAGATCTTGCCGCCGTAGTTCAGGCAGAACTTGGCGAAGAACCACATGTGGTCGTTCTCTTCGCCGATGATGTGGTGGAAGTACTCCGACGGGACCTCGAACCCGGTGGAGTGGATCCGCGCGATGATCGACGTCAGCAGTTCCCGGATGCCGTGCACGTTGACGCTGTAGAAGTTGATGCTCTCCCACTTGCTGATGGCCTTCAGCTGGTCCTCGTCGAACGTCCCGGCCACCTCCGTGCCGTACACGGTCATCAGTTCCGGCGACATCCAGTAGGCGTCCTCGTCGAGGGAGTCCGGCCACACGAACAGCTTGTACGGGTCGTAGTAGTCCCGCTCCGACATGGCCACGAGCCGGCCGAGCACGGACTGGAATCGGTTGCTGGTCCGGAGTGCGCCGTCGATGGTCCGAAGCGGCTCCGCTGGTGCGTTGGCTGTGGTCATCTGCTCTCGTCTGTCGGAGGGTGGTTCGCCACTGCGCGGACGCATGCGGCGAGGGAGGGGGTGGCGGCCGGGAATGCTCCCGGCCGCCACCCCGGCCGGTGCCGCGCGGCGGACCGGTTGTCAGGCGTCCTGCGGAGCCGCGCCGGTCACCTTGCCGATCAGCCGCTCGACGTCACCGACGGTGGCCAGGTCGGCGACCGCGTCCTCCTCGATGACGTTGATGTCGAACTCGCCCTCCAGGGCGAGGGAGAGCTCCATGAAGGTGACCGAGTCGTAGCCCAGGTCCTCGATGAGGCGCTCCTCGGAGGTCGCCGTGCGCTCGCCGAGGGGCGACATCTTTCCGGTGATCTCACGGACGCGTGCGGCGATGTCGTCGAACGATGCCATGGCTGTATTCCTCTTCCAGAAGGGTGGGACAGAAGGGTGGGACAGAAAGGTGGGATCGAGTGCTGCTGCACGATCCGGACCACGGCGGGTCCGGAGAGGGAGGGGCAGGCCGTTGGCCTGCCCGAGGGGGTCAGGTGGTGACCAGACCGGTGCGGCCGGCGCGGCGCACCGGGTGCTTGGTGCTCCACACCTTCTCGTAGAGGTCGAGATTGCGCTCCAGGGCCGCGTCGAACCGCTGCTCCGCCTCGGCCGCGAGATGCCCGAGCCCGATCAGGTCCGTCTGGCGCACCACGCGCTCCCGCGCGGCGTTCCACTGCGCGGTCAGCTGCTTCGCACGCTGGGCGAGAGCCAGCGGGATCATCGGGGTGAGGGCCCGCTGCCGGGGGTTGACCAGCACCTCGACCGTCTTGTCGATGCCCGCCCAGTACGTCTCGGTGATCACCTCGGCGTAACCGTTCGCCGCACCCAGCCGGGTGGCCGCGAGGCCGTAGGTGAGATGCCGGGTCTCGTCCCGGGTGACGTTGGTGAGGCCGGTCTCCAGGGCGGGCAGTCCGCCCAGGGAGCGGACGAACGTCCGCAGCCCCTTGAGGCCGGCGGCGGCGAGGACGCCCTCGGTGATCAGGTGGTACCAGACCACGCCCGCGAACCAGACGGTCGGCTCCCCGTCGGCCTCACGCACCAGCCGGGTCGCCTCCCGCAGCGTCGGTTCGAAGACGTTGCCGTACGCGGACGCCAGGCCCAGGTCACCGTCGGGAGCCAGGTCGGCCTCGGTCACGCCCACCGCCCTGAGCAGGTACTGCTTGAAGAACTGCACGTGGCGGGCCTCGTCGGCCATCTGCGTGCAGAGGTATATCCGGTCCTCCTCGGTCGGCGCGTGGTCCACCAGCGAGCTCAGTGTCTGGGTGACGCTCACCTCGCCGATCTCCAGGTCCGCCAGCGCGGCGAGGAGTTCCTTGCGTACGAACGGTGTCAGCTTGCTCCAGCGCTCGGCGTCCTGCTCGACCGCGAGGTCGGCCACGCTCCACTGCTGCTGCTCCCACCGGTCGTACAACTGGGCCGGGCTGGGCAGGTTCACCACAGCACTCCGGTCACTGGTCTCCAGGATGTCTTCGGCACTCATGTGATTCCCTGCTCTCGCTCTCAGGCCTTCGCCGCAGTGGGCAGGCTTCCGAATTCCACGGTCCAGTCGGGCCCGGTGCCCGGTCGCAGCAGGCGCTCCCACATCGTGCGGCGCCGTGGCTTCCCGCTCGACGTGCGGCTGATCGAGCCGCGGCTGCCGCGCAGCACGGTCACGTCCAGCGCGCCGAGCGTCTGGGCCGCGACCCGGTCCCGGGCGGCGCTCAGCCAGTCCGGGGTGATCCGTCCCTCGGCGAAGACCACGACGTGACCGGCGTCCTCGGTGGTGCCGAAGGCGACCGCGCACTCCACCGAACCGCCCAGGTGCCGCAGTCCGTTGAGTTCCGCCTCGACGTCCTCCGCGTACAGGCTCGTGCCGCGCACCTTCACGGACTCGCCGATCCGGCCCACCACGTAGAGCTCTCCGTCGTCGATGAACCCCGCGTCCCCGGTGTGCAGGCCGTCCGTGCCGAAGGGCTGGACCTCGCCGGGACCGAGCAGATACCCGGCCGCCAGCGACCGCCCGTCGAGCCGGATCTCTCCGAAGTACCCTTCGGGCAGTTCGGTGCCGTCCGCGTCGACGACGGAGAGCCCGCTGCCGTGCACCGCGACACCGCAGCCCGTCAGCCAGCCGTTGCCACCCACCCGGTCCTCACCGAGGACGCCCCGGCCGGAGACGGGGACCGGCTCGCCGTCCCGGAGCTCCGCGGCGTTGATCTTCGCCAGGACGGAGCCCCGGCCTGCGGGCACCCCGCTCGCCGCGACGGTGGTCTCCGCCAGGCCGTACGCGCCGACGAGGGTGCGCACCGAGAAGCCGTGCGGGCCCAGCAGCGCGGAGAAGTCGGCCACCCCGACCGGGTCGATCCGCTCGGCGCCGAGGATCGCGACCCGCCAGCGGGAGAAGTCCATCCCGTCCACCTGCTCGGGCGAGACCCGGCGGGCGGTGTACGCGTACCCGAAGCTGGGCGATGTGGTGAGGGTGACCCCTCTGCGTCCGAAGCACTCCAGCCAGCGCAGCGGTGAGCGCAGGAACTGGTTGGGGCGCATCAGCCACACATCGGTGCCGGTCGTCACCGGCATGACCATGCCGCCGATCAGCCCCATGTCGTGGTGGAGCGGCAGCCAGCTCGCGAACGAGTCCTCGTCCGTCCAGCGCAGCCAGCGCCGGATGGCTTCGACGTTCGCCTCGAAACTGCCCCAGGTGACGCGCACGCCCTTGGGGTTGCCGGTGGAGCCGGAGGTGAACTGGAGCAGAGCCAGCTCCTCGTCCCGGCGGTCGATACCCGGCAGGGTGTCGTACCGGCCGTCCGGGTCGGCGAGATCGCCGGGGCACACCACCTCCGCCGTCTCGCAGCCGGCCTCCTTCAGCGCCGGGGCGACGACGTCGGCGTGGTCGTCCTCCGTCAGGACGAGGCAGGGGTCCGCTGTGCCGAACACCCGTGCCAGGTGCGCGACATAGCGGTCCGTGCCGCGCAGCGCCGTCGCCGGGGCGAGCGGCGCCGGAACGGCGCCGGCGAGCAGCGTCCCCATGAAGGAGCTGACGAACCGGTACGGATCGTCAAGGATCAGCGAGACCACCTGCCCCCGGCCCGCACCGCGAGCACGGAGCTGGTTGGCGATGCGCCGGGTGTCCGCGGCGAGCTGGGCATAGGACGTGAAGTGCCACGCCCCGTCGTCGCCCGCCAGGTGGATCCCCCGCGTGGCCCTGGGGTTCTTCAGCCAGTCAAGCAGCATGGAAACTCCGCATCCTTGGGTCCCGCCGTCGTCGTCAGCGCGCGAGGTGCGCGCTCAGCGCCCGAACGGTGTCCGCCGCGATCGCGGCGTGTCCTCGCATCGAGTTGTGGATCTTGTCGTCGCTGTACATGTCCGCATCGGCGCGGGCCGGGTGCTCCCACAGGTCCACGAACACCGCCCCGTGCTTCTCGGCCACCGCCCGTACGGCCGCGTTCAGCCGGATCATCCGGTTGCGGCCCGGGAGCAGTTCGGGGAGCGCCGCCGAAGCGTCCATCAGGCCGAACAGCAGGACGTCCGAGCCGGTGGCGCGCAGGGCGCCCACCATGGAGCCGATCGACTCCCCGACCGCGTCGGCGTCGAAGCCCCGGGCGAAGGCGTCGTTGCCGCCGGCGACCAGGCAGGCCAGATCGGGGGCGAACTCCAGGACCCGGCCCATCTGCCGCTCCCGGATCTGGTCGCTGCGCAGCCCCCGGTGGCCGAAGTTGGCATACGTCAGGCCCGGGTTGACGCGGTCGAGGGACTCCCGCAGCCGCTCGCCCCAGGGGACGGTCCGGTATCCCGGCACGGGCTGGCCCAGCCCCTCCGCCGCGCTGTCACCGAAGACGACCAGCCTCTTCCAGGGCGCGGATGCCAGCAGGGCGTCGCTCTCGGCCGCGCTGACGCAGTACGGGTCCGCGGATTCGGCGGAATGGTCGTGGTCCGTCATGACGGCTCCTTCGGTGGGTGAACTGCGCTCGGCCGTACCGGCGTCGGACGGGGCCGGCGTGCCGGAAGGCCCGCCGGCCTTCCGGCACTCACTGACGCGTGACCTTTCTTACGGTCGTCCTGCGTCCGGGCGTCCGGTCCGAGCCTCGGCAGCGGTGGCGGGCCATGGTCCCATCGGCGGAGATGGAGGTGGGCAGGAGGCGGTTGAGCAGGGATCCCAAGCATGCCTCGGGCAGTTCGGGGTCTGCGTCCTGCGCGTACTGCGTCAGTTTCCGGAAGGCGAAATCAACACATTTGACGACGCCGTCGTCGTCCACGACCTCCACCCAGGAATGCGCGAGATCGAGCACGCCGAGAATCCATCCGCGGCGCGTGCGACATTCGTATCCGGCGGCCCTGAATTCCTCTTCCAACGCCAGGCTCGCCGTAATGCACGGGGCGACACCCGCGGCCAGAACACGCTTGTATTCGGCTTGGAGCGCCTCGGGCATGCGCGCCCACGCGTAGTCCTCGGCCAGGAAGTCGGCGACGATCGACTTCAGCCGCGGCGACACCAGGGTGCGCAGTTCCCCCCGGGTGCGCAGCTCGCCGGCGAAGCGCACAGGGCCCCGCCCCTCGATGACGGTCCCCCCGTCCGTCACGGTCGCGCCCGCCGGGTCCGTACGCCGGCCGAGCAGTTCCCCGCCCGCCGCCTCCGGCTGCAACCGGGCGTGCTCCCAGCGCGCGTCGGGCCCGCAGCCCTCGCCCAGCGGACAGGTGAGTTCGATGGCGAACGTCCAGTCCAGCGGCTCGGTCCAGGTCGCCGGACCGCCCCGCATCCACCGCAGCGCATAGCGCATCGAGATCTCCGGCAGCGAGCTGCCGGAACCGGAGGCCAGCGCCACGTTGAACAGGTCGTACCGGTCGAAGAGCTGCACGCCGTCCTGCTCCGAGCATGCGAGGCCCGCTTCGACCAGCAGGTCCAGCACGGGCTCCGCGCAGCGCAGCGTGTCCAGGGCGGCAGGCCGGTCCACGGTGAGGTCCCGGTAGTCCTCGGGCATGACGAAGACCGTGTCGAGGGCCTGGATCCAGCCGTCTTCACCCGCCATGATGCGTCTCTGCCTTATCTGTGCGAAAAACGGCTGCGCCCCAACAATCTTGATCTGAAGAAAGTCTAGGCATCCGGGTCCGGGGTCACGCAAGGTGCCGTAACCCGCGTTTTAGTTGCAGAGAATGCGAGGTTTTAGCGAGCCGTAATCAAGTTGCTGGATGCTGTCTCCTGCAGGTTCCATAGGTGAATTCCCGCAGGGGGCGTGGTGCGAGCAGTCGTGGTGGCCGAGCCGTCCGGTGACTGGCGGATCCAGGAGGTGACCCTGGCCGATCCGGGCACCGACGAGGTCCTCGTCCGGGTCGACGCGGTGGGCCTCTGCCGGACGGACTTCTCGCTCGGCGGCGGCCGGCTGCCACAGCGCTTCCCCTTCGTCCCCGGCCATGAGGGCGTCGGCACCGTGGTGACGACCGGTGCCGATGTCCGCCGGGTCTCCCCCGGTGACCGGGTCCTCTTCAACTGGACGGGGCCCTGCGGCGCCTGCTGGTTCTGCGAGCACGGCCGGTCGGCCCTGTGCTCCGGCGCGGTGTCCAACCGCCGTACGGAGCGCATGACCCTGCCGGACGGCCGGAAGGTCCAGGCGGCCATGGGCGTCGGCGCGTTCGCCGAGCAGGCTCTGGTGTCCGAGCAGAGCGTCGTCCCGTTCACCTCACACCTGTCCGACACCGTCGCGGCCACCCTCGGCTGCGGAGTGGCCACCGGATTCGGAGCGGCGTCCCACACGGCGGCGGTGATGAGCGGTGAGACGGCCGTCGTCATCGGCGCGGGCGGTGTCGGACTCACCGTCATCCAGACCTGCGTCGCGCGCGGAGCCGCCCGTGTCATCGCGGTGGACCCGTCGCCGGAACGCCGCGACCTCGCACTGAAGCTCGGAGCGCACGAGGCGCACGACCCGTCCGCCTCGCTCGCCGGGGCGGTACGCGATCAGTCCGGGGGCCGTGGCGCGGACCACGCCTTCGAGTGCGTGGGGACAGCCGCGACGATCCGGCAGGCCTGGGGCCTGACCCGGCGCGGCGGCAAGGTCACCGTGGTCGGCGCCGGATCGACGTCCGACCGTGTGCAGTTCAGCGCCTTCGAACTGTTCCACTCGGGCCGCATCCTGCAGGGCGCGGTCTTCGGAGACTTCGAACCCGCCCGCGACCTGGGCCCGCTGTGCGATCTCGTCGAGGGCGGGCAGCTCGGCCTCGACGGGGCGCTCGACGTGCACCACGGGCTCGGCCGAGTGGGCGCGGCCGTCGCGTCGTTCGAGTCCCGCCGCTTCGCCCGGACCGTGCTCCTGCCCAACGCGCCCGACCGGCCGGCGGGGTGACAGGCCGTCCCGTGGCGCGCGCCGGGCACGGATCGCTCCCGCTCCGCGGTACCTCCCCGGTATGTACGCCGCCGCCCTTCCCCCGTACCGAGAACCTCGGAGGACTCCCGCGCATGACCACGAGAAGTGTCGTCATCGACCGCTACCGTGCCCACATCGGCGAAGGGACCGTCCGCCTCGCCGAGGCGCTCGGCCTGCCGGTCGAGGAGCGCAGCGAAGGCGCCCACCTGTACGACGAGGAGGGCACGCGCTACCTCCAGTTCGGCGGGTACGGGGTGTTCATCCTCGGCCACCGCTACCCGGCGGTGGTCTCGGCGCTGCACCGCCAGCTGGACCGCCATCCGATCTCGGGCAAGACCTTCCTGTCCGCGGAGATGGCGGAGGCGGCCGCCGAGTTGGCATCGGTGGCACCCGCGGGCCTCGACCGGGTGTACTTCGGATCCGGTGGCGCCGAGGTGGTGGAGACCGCGCTGAAGCTCGCGCGGGCCAACGGTCGCAGGCGGGTCATCGCGATGCGGGGCGGCTTCCACGGCAAATCGCTCGGGGCGCTCAGCGTGACCGATCGCATCGCGCTCCAGATGCCGTTCCGGCCGCTGCTGCCCGGCGTGGAGACCATCCCCTTCGGGGACGAGGCGGCGCTCGCCGAGGCGCTTTCGGCGGGGGACCCGGCCGCGGTCATCATCGAGCCGGTCCAGGGCGAGGGAGGCGTGAACCTGCCGCCCTCCGGCTATCTGAGCGCGGTCGCCCGGCTGTGCCGTGAGCACGGGGCCCTGCTGATCGCCGACGAGATCCAGAGCGGTCTCGGCCGGCTCGGCACCTGGTGGGGATGGGACGAGGCCGAGGCGGGGCCGGACATCCTCCTGGTGGGCAAGGCCCTGGGCGGCGGCTGCATCCCGGTGAGCGCGGCGGTCTGCACGGCCGAGGTGTTCCGCCCGCTCGACCGCAACCCGCGGCTGCACAGCGCCACGTTCTCCGGCTACCCGCTGGGCATGGCCGCGGCCACGGCCACGCTGCACGCCCTCAAGGAGGAGAACCACATCGAGCGGGCCGAGGTCCTCGGCCGGCAACTGCTGCACATCGTCACCGCGGCAGTGGCGGACGTGCCGTCCGACATCATTCGCGAGGTGCGCGGCAGGGGCCTGCTGTTCGGGATCGAATTCACCGCGCCCGCGCATGTGAAGACGTTCATGACGGAGCTGATCAGGCAACGGGTCATCGCCACCACGACGATCGGCAAGGACACGGTGATCCGGTTCTCGCCGCCCGCGATCCTCACCGAGGACGATGTCGAGTGGTTCCGCACGGCGATCACTTCCGCGGCCGGACGCCTCCTGAGCGGGCAAGGCTCCGGATCGGCGGAATAGGCCGTTCCGGGATTGCGGCTTCCTGCCCACCGGCTCGACCCAGACTTCCTGCCACCGGCTCGACCCAAGGAGGCGTAACAGCGAACTGGCAGGTCAGGAGCGCTCCGATAGTGCCACTCCTTCGCGATACCGAAAAGATCCAGCCATGGCGTATCTTCGCCCATCGCCCCGCCGGGAAGGGCGGGGACGGTCACGCGCGTGCCCGAGTCTTCGCCGTCACGTTCTCGCGAGAGACCGGGTGAGGCATGGATGACCTTCAAGAGAAAGGCCCCGAACCACCCTTCCCCCACCCTCACCGGGCACAATGACGCATTTTGACCGGACCGCATCATGCACATCGACAACAGAATTCAGGAGTCACAGTGAAGAGACGCATAGCCGCCTGGGCCGCGAGCATCGGGCTGATCACCTCAGGAATAGTGTTCGGCGCGGCACCCTCCGCGTCCGCCGTGAACTGGGGATGCCCGGGTTCACAGGTGGGCAGTTACGCCATAAGCTACGGCGGCGAGACAATCAGCCGCGTGTACGTCTTCTACTCCAGCGCGTCGAACGGCACCAATTGCGTGGTGAACACGGCCGTCAAGTACGCCGGGCACGCATACGAGATGGATGTCTACATCCAGCCCTCGGGTAGCATCAGGTATGCCACCGACGGGGGAAACTACTCCTCCTACGCCGGGCCCGTGAAGCTTACCGGAATGGACGGACACTGTCTGGATGTGGACGCTTCGGCGGCGAACTCCCCACGGGGCGCATACGGCGAGGTGATCTACACCGGCCACTGGCACGGCATCCACTGCGGATAATTCTTGACACCTGGTCAACACTGCTGCGGACCATCGCATAACGCTCCCCTCCCGCCGGGCACGAGCTCGCACAGGGCGCGGCCGATGGCCGGAAAAGGAAAAGCTCAGCCACCTGAGGTGGCTGAGCTTTTCCGACTGTTTCGACCCGCGCACAGGCCGGGTGCTCGACCGGTTGCACAGGGATGGCAGTACGCGGCCACCCACCCTGCCCGCCGGGCCGCCCCGCCAACGCTCACCGGCCGGCGGCTCCGGGCCCCACGGCCAGGCAGCGCCGCGCCCGAGGCACAGCAGCCGCTGCCGCCACCGTCGCACTTCCATGGCTCACGGCACGAGCCTCAGCAGTCCCGATTCCCGGTTGAGATTGAGGGACGGGTCGTGAGAGAGAACCGCCTGATGCAGATACTGCACACGCGGTCCGGGCTCCACTCCGAGCTCCTGAACCAGAATCTTTCGTATCTGCCCATAGGCCGCGAGAGCTTCCACCGTGCGGCCTGATCGGTAGAGCGCCACCATGAGATACTCATAAAGGCTCTCCCATGTGGGACGCTCAGCGATCAGCGAATAGATTTCACTGATGATGCCTTTATGATTGCCCGATTCGAGTTCTATTTCGAAGCGCTGCATATGGGCGAAGGTGCGCCGCTCGTCCAGACACCGACCGAGGCTGTCGAACGTCGGAATGGCGCGCAGATCCTCGATGGCGCGGCCCCGCCAGAGCGAAATTGCGGAGTTCAGTACCGCCGATGCCTTTTCGTCACAATTGAGGGCCCTGAGTTCCTCGGCCCTGGCCAACAGGGATTCGAACCACCACAGGTCGAGATCATGGCCGGAAAGATTGAACCGATACCCGGGAGGCTGCGTCGTTATCATCGCCGAGCCGTCCAGGCCCAGCGATTGGAGGTACTTCCTCAGCTTGGAGACGTAGACATGCAGGGCGGTCAGCGCAGTACGGGGTGGCGCACCCGACCAAAGGGCCTCGGTGAGGCGCGCCGTGGAAACGACTTCCCCGCTGTGTGCGCAGAAATAGGCCAGAAGAGATCGCAGCTTCAGAGCCCTCGGCGCTACTTGCCGACCGTCCGAAGTCTCCATCTCCAGCGGTCCCAGAATAAGAAATTTCACCATACCCGACCCCCGTTCGGATTGTTGCGAATATTTGACCTCCCGCATACTTTGGCGAGGTCAAGTTTTCGCTCAGTCCTCCCCGGAGGACCGGGTAATCATTGTTTACGGACCCAGGTCGGGTCAACCACGATCTCGCGATTTGAGGTAGACGTGAGGTTGGACGCGGCCATTCGTGGCGCTATGTCGGACGGGAGTATCCGATGCTTGGGAATGGCCCGGTTCGTCGATCTCGCGCGTGACCTGGCGTCATGTCCGTTGTATGGGCGAGATATTCGAAGGACCCCTGCGAAACCCTGAGTCGTCACGTACTCAAGCGGTCAATCCGGCACGGGAGTCGGGTGACGGCCCGCTCGAACACCGCCCGGCCGGACCGCCGATGCACCCGGAGAGTATCCGGCCCGACGCCGAACAGGGCAGGCGAGGCGCGATCCGATCATTCGAAATATTTCGAATGATTGACCGCAACTATCGGAAGGGCTAGCCTGCCGCGTGATCCGGCGGGCGTATGGATGGGAAAGCCGTCCGCGTGCGCGGACGGCTTTGCGTTTCATCCCGTTTCCCCACCGCACAGAGGGAACACATCCATGAACCGAAGAACCTCTCTCATCAGCCTGCTCACCGCCGGCGCGCTCCTCGTCGCCGTATCACCGGCGCTCGGGGCCGCCGACACGGTGGGGACCGCCCACGCGCCCGGGCCCAAGGCGCGGAACGCACACTGGGTCGCCGCCTGGACGTCGATGCCGCAGTTGACGGAACCGTCCAACATGCCGCCGGCGCCGTTCACCCGGGACGACTCCGTGCTGACGGACACGACACTGCGGCAGACCGTCCACGTCTCGGCGGGCGGTGACCACATCCGCCTGCGCTTCTCCAACGCGTTCGGCGGGGCGGTGCTGCCCCTCACCAAGGTGTCCGTGGCACTGCCGCTGGACGGCCGCGCCGGCACCGGTGCCATCCGGGAGGGGACCACGCGCCCGGTCACGTTCGGCGGCAGCGCCTCCGTGGCGGTCCCGGCCGGTGCGCAGGCCGTCTCCGATCCGGTCGACTTCCGTCTCGCGCCCGGCTCCAATCTGACGGCGACGGTCTACCTGGCCGACGGACAGGCGTCCACCGCCCTCACCTCCCACCCCGGATCCCGTACGACCTCGTATCTGCGGTCCGGGGACCACGTCCAGGACCCGGATCTCCCCGGTGCGGCCACCACCGACCACTGGTACCTCCTCAGCGGTGTCGAGGCCTGGTCCAGCGGCACCACCTCGGCGACGGCCGTACTCGGCGACTCGCTGACCGACGGCCGGGGGTCCACCACCAACGGGAACGACCGCTGGCCGGACGTGCTCCAGCAGCGGCTGGCGGCGGGCGGGGGCACGGTGCGGACCTCGGTCGTCAATCAGGCGGCGGGCGGGAACCGCCTGCTCGACGACGGCCTGGGACCGAACGGGCTGGCCCGGCTGGACCGGGATGTGCTGTCCCAGAGCGGCGTCGACCGGCTGATCGTCTTCGAGGGCGTCAACGACATCGGGACGGCGGACGCCACACCCGCCGCCCAGAAGCGGGCGGCCGACGACGTCATCGCGGCGTACGGCCAGATCATCACCCGGGCCCACGCCCTGGGGATCCGGGTGTACGGGGCCACGCTGACACCCTTCGGCGGCAACACCCCGTACGACGACCCGGACGGTTACCGCGAGGCGGCCCGGCAGGCGGTCAACACCTGGATCCGTACCGGCGGCCGCTTCGACGAGGTGATCGACTTCGACCGGACCGTCCGCGACCCGCAGAACCCCCGTGCGCTCCGCGCCTCGGCGGACGTCGGCGACCACCTCCACCTCAACCCCGGGGGCTACCGGTCCCTGGCCGACACGGTCCCCACCGGGCTGTTCCGGCCGTCCCCGCTCCCCCCGGGATTCGGCTACAACTGACCGGCGTGCGAAGGCGGCCCGCGCATCCGTGCCGGATGCGCGGGCCGGCCGTTTGCCGATGCGGCAACAGAACTCGCGGCCGGTCCTGGGGGCACCTCATGATCGTGATCCGAGCCGGACATCCGCCACCGACCGGCGCCGGCCGACAGCCGTGGAGGAAGACATGTCGCATCAGCCCAGCCCGGCCCCCGACCTCACCCACCGCCTGGTGCCCTCGCCGGCCGGCCGGATCCACCTGGTCGAGCAGGGCACGGGACCCGTGGTGCTGCTGGTGCACGGGTTCCCCGAGTCCTGGTACTCCTGGCGCCGTCAGCTGCCCGCGCTGGCGGCCGCCGGATACCGGGCGGTCGCCGTGGACATGCGTGGGTACGGTCGCTCCTCCCGGCCCGGGGACGTCGCCGCGTACCGGATGCTCGAACTGATCGAGGACAACGTCGCCGTGGTGCACGCGCTCGGTGAGCGGAGCGCGGTGGTGATCGGCCACGACTGGGGAGCGACGGTCGCGGCGAACTCGGCCCTCGTCAGGCCGGACGTCTTCCGGGCGGCCGGACTGCTCAGCGTGCCGTACACCCCGCGCGGTGGTCCGAGGCCCAGCGAGATCTTCGCGGGGATGGGCGGGGACGAGGAGTTCTACGTCTCGCGCTTCCAGGAGCCCGGCCGGGCCGAGGCGGAGATCGAGCCGGACGTCCGCGGCTGGCTCGCCGGCTTCTACGCCGCGCTCTCCGCCGACACCATGCCCGCGCCCGGATCCCCGGACCCGCACTTCGCCGCCCGTGGCGGGACACTGCGCGAGCGTTTTCCCGCCGGCCGCCCCGGCTGGCTCGGCGAGGACGAACTCGACTTCTACGCGGGTGAGTTCGAGCGCACCGGCCTGACCGGCGCGCTCAACCGCTACCGGAACATGGACCGGGACTGGGAGGATCTCGCCGACTACGACGGCGCTCCCGTCACCCAGCCTTCGCTCTTCCTCGGCGGCTCCCTGGACGCCTCCACCACCTGGCTGGCCGACGCCATCGCCGCGTATCCGACGACGCTGCCGGGCCTGGTCGCCTCGCACATCCTGGACGGCTGCGGTCACTGGATCCAGCAGGAGCGGCCGGACGAGGTCAACCGGATCCTGACGGGCTGGCTCGGCTCGCTGCCACGCTGACCGAACCTGCCCCGCCCCGAGGTGAACCGGCCGGGCCGCACCCGTCCACGGAACGGCCGATGTTCACCCGGAAGAAGGCATTGGGGAATGCGCGAACGTTTCTGCGTGGCAACCTGACGGACCCTCGGGTTAGGTTCACCGACTGTCACCTCACCGACCGTCCCCCACCGGCTGTCATGCGGACTCCAGGCACGTCCTGCGGGCCCGGCGCTGCGAGGAGAGGCATCAATGACCGAGATCTCGGCCCCCACGGCATCCTCCGTGACGGCCCCGCTGCCCGAGCCCTGCGGCCGGGTGTACCGGAGGGACGGCCGCACGGTGGTGGCGCTGCGTGACGAGATCGACCTCGCGACCGCCGCGCTCATCGCACCCGCCCTGGACGGGGCGACGTCGGACGGTTCACCCCAGCTGGTGGTCGATCTGACGGAGGTGAGTTTCCTCGACTGCTCCGGCCTGACGCTCCTGTGCCGGGCCCGTCGCCGTGTGCTGGACCGCGACGGGCGGTTCTGGCTCGTCTGCGGCTGCCCGCGGATCCTGCGCCTGCTGCGGGCCGGCCGGCTGCACGATCTGTTCTGCCCGGTGGCCACCCCGGACGAGGCCTTCCGCCCGGCTCCGGTGGCCTCCGGGGACAAGGTCTCGCCGACGGCGGAGCGCGCAGCTCCGGCCGGCTCCTGAGCGGGGCGGGCAGCCCGTCCCCGGGCGCCGTCCCGCGGCCCCCGGCCCGTCGGCCGGGGGACCCCCGGACGTCAGCCCTTGTTCTGGGCCGCCCAGAACTCGTCGAACGTGAGGAGCCCGTCCCCGTTCGCGTCGTGGGAGTTGATCACGGCCTGTGCGACCGTCTCGGTGACGTAGGGGTCACCCAGCTGAGCCATGACGCTCTTGTACTCGACAGCCGAGATCAGCCCGTCGCTGTTCAGGTCGAACCGCTCGAATGCCTTGCGCGCCGACTCGATGTCCGCCACTTTTCCGCCCCTTCGTATGACTGTCTGACGGGGGTCAGATTATCGGGCGCGGCGGATCGCCCTCGCGGCGGCCGGTCGTCGGTCACGGGCGGGCCGTCCACCGCCCGGAGGACGGCGGCCCGAGCGGGGACGCACGGCGCGACGAGCGGGGCGCCGGGACGGCATCCGGACGGTGCCGGTCAGCGGAAGACCCCGGTGTGGCCGAGCGAGTAGCGGCCCGGCTGCGGGTAGACGGCGAGACCGTGCGGGCCACTGCCCACCGGGATCCGGGCCAGCTGCTTGCCGCTGGCGGTGTCGATCGCGTACACCTCGGCGTTGTAGCGCCCGGACAGCCACAGGACCTTGCCGTCCGCCGAGACCCCGCCCATGTCCGGGCTGCCGCCGTTCGGCAGGTGCCACTTCTTCGCCAGCTTCTTCTGAGCGAAGTCGAACACGGAGACCGAGCCCTCGCCGCGGTTGGAGATGTACATCTCCTTGGCGTCACGGCTGACGTACAGCCCGTGGCAGCCCTTGCCGGTGGGCAGCAGCTTCGGCTCGGTGAACTTCTTCCCGTCCAGCACCCACATGCCGTTGGCCATCATGTCCGCGATGTAGAAGGTGCTGCCGTCGGGTGACAGCTTCACGTCCTGCGGCATGGCGCCCTCGAACGGGAGTTTCTGCTGGCCCACGACCTTCATCTTCGCCGTGTCGACCTTGAGCAGTTCGCCGGAGAACTCGCAGGAGACGATGAAGTACCGGCCGTCCGCGGAGAAGTCGGCGTGGTTGACGCCCGCGCAGCTCACCGGAACGGTCCTGGCGGTCTTCATGGTGTGCGCGTCGCGGAAGACCAGTTCGCGGTCCATCGAGGCCATCACGATGGCGTACTTGCCGTTCGGCGTGAAGTAGAGGTTGTACGGGTCGGAGACGTCGAGCGTCTTCCCCGCCTTTCCGGTCGCCGGGTCGATGGCGGTGAGGCTGTCACCGACGTCGTTGTTGACCCAGAGCGTCTTCAGGTCCCAGGACGGGACGACGTGCTGCGGCTGGCGGCCGACCGGGATCGTCTCGATGACCTTGTACGTGGCCGGGTCGATGACCGACACCGTGTTGGAGTTGGTGTTGGGCACGTAGACGCGCGACGGGAAGTCCTTGACGGCCGGTGACAGCTTTCCCGGGGCGTCGGCCGCGTACACGTTCCCGGCGTCGAGCACGGGCGGCATCCCGGGCAGTCCCGGCGGCGCGGGCGGGGTGACGTGCCTGGGCCGGGCCGGCGGGGCGGCGGCCTCGGTGGGGGCGTCGGACGCGCCCTTGTCCGCGGGGGCGGTTCCGCAGCCGGTGAGGACGGCGAGCAGGACGCCCCCGAGCAGGGCCGCGGTACGTGTGGTGGAGGGAGGCATCAGGTCAGCAGCTCCGTGGTCGTCACCGCACGCAGTTGGCGGCGGTCGAGTTCGGTGAGGAGGAGGGGCAGCGCGGCGACCGTGTCCGCATAGCCGAAGTGCAGGCTCACCACCGATCCGTTGCGGATCTCCCCGGCCACCTTGCGGGTGACGGCCGCGGCACCGGGCGAGGTGAAGTCGAGGGAGTCCACGTCGTACGAGAGGACGTGCGGGTATCCGGCGCGGACGGCGAGCCGCTGGACGAGCGGGGTGGCGTACCGGGCGCGCGAGGGCCGGAACCAGGTGCCGATGGAGCCCGTGAGCCGGCGCAGCCGCTGGGCACAGCCGGTGATCTCGGCGTAGGCCCGCGCCTCGTCCATCGAGGAGATGTCGGTGTGGTGCTGGGTGTGGTTGCCGAGGTCGTGGCCGCCGTCGAGGATCCGGCGGGCCATCTCGGGGTGCTCGTCCAGCCAGCTGCCCACGGCGAGGACGGTGACCCGCGCTCCGGCGCGTTCGGCCTCACCCAGGACGGTCCGGGCGACGGCGGGATCGCCCTGGCCGTGGAAGGTGAGCGCGACGCGCGCCCGGTCGCGGGGGCCGTGGTCGATCTGCACGGGCTGCCCGGCGATGCGGTGCGGAGCGGGTGCGGGAGCGTGCGCGCCGGTGGTGGCGTCCCGGCCTGTCGGCGCCGGGCGGGTGAGGGGCTTCGCCGGTGTACCGGCGGCGTCCGGGCCCGCGCAGCCGGTGGCGAGGGCGGCCGTGAGGGCGGCCCCGGCTCCTGCGCGCAGGGCGCTGCGGCGGTGCACCGGTCGGTCGGGGGCGTTCATGCGCAGAACATTAAGGGTGGTATGTCGGGAAAATAACAATTGACTCACGGTGGCTCGCGAAGGTCACACGGATGCGCACGTCCACCCTTTGGGCGATCAATGAATCACTCGGGGAATCCCGTATATATTCAATGTTTTCCAGGTGGGTGACCCAGAACACCTGTGATTCATTGATGGAATGTCTATATTTGACCCATCATGCGCGCTTTGCGGCTTTGGCGATGGAGTCATCCGTCTGCCATAGTCGGGGACACGACCCCCATCGACCCGGGCCAGGTCGTCATAAGCGGCCGTGAACACACCCCCCATTTCACGGCCCCCACACACAGAAGCCCCCGCAGCGCCGCACCACGGCCGACCCGGGGGCTTCTGTGCGCCCGCGTGCGGGCGATCGCGAACAGGGGGCGCGGACGGGTTCAGCGGTCGGAGATCCGCATCTCGAACCAGGTGGTCTTGCCGCGCGGCAACAGGTCCACGCCCCACCGGTCGGAGAGCTTGTCGACGAGGAAGAGCCCACGTCCGCTGACGTCCATCTCCTGGACCGGCATCAGGCACGGCAGCCCGCGCGAGGGGTCGCGCACCTCGATCCTGATCCATCCGCGGCGCCGCATCATCCGCAGCCCGAAGACCCTGGCGCCGGTGTGCCGCACGGCGTTCCCGACGAGCTCGGACACGAGCAGGACGGCGTACTCGGCGGTCTGCGGGGAGAGCACCCACTGGCGCAGCACCACGCAGGAGGTGATCCTGCGGGCGGTCGCGGCGGACTCGGGGCGGGAGGGCAGCCGAACTTCGTCCTCCGTCGGATTTCCGAACAACTCCAGTACTTTGAACGCCTGTTCGTCATCGACGGCCGGCATCCTCCGTGCCGCAGTCGCGCTGCTGCGCTGTCGCGGCTGCTCCACACCCTCCAGGCCCGCCATGGACACCATCATGGCCGCACGGGAGACGTTCCGTGGCCGTTCCCGGGGAATCCCTGACCCGGAATCAGACATTCCGTAGCGGGCTCGGGGCATATGCCGCTGGCAGAATGCCCCGTCGGACACCCATGCCGACCTGCGCGGATGCCGCACTCGAACGGGTTCGGCTGCTGTGGCGGGGAGCTGAGCCTTAAGGTTGCCTTAAGGCTCAGCTAATCCGCCCACACGGATGAACGCATGGCCGGGCGTTCCCAACTGGCGTTCGGTCAGAGGAACTTGGCCTTGCCCGGACCCTCCTCCACAAAGCTCCGCATTCCGCGCTCCCGGTCCTCGGTGGCGAACAGGCCGGCGAACCAGGTCCGCTCGATCGTGAGGCCGGTGTCGATGTCCGTCTCCAGTCCGGCGTCGACGGCCTCCTTGGCGGCACGCAGCGCGAGTGCCGGGCCCTTCGCCAGTGCGGCGGCCCAGGCGTGGGCCTGGTCGTACACCTCGGCGGCGGGCACCACACGGTCCACCAGGCCCATGGCCAGAGCCTCCTCGGCCCTCACATGACGACCGGTGAAGATCAGGTCCTTCGCCTTGGCGGGGCCCACCAGCCGGGCGAGGCGCTGGGTGCCGCCCGCGCCCGGGATGAGCCCGAGCATGATCTCCGGCTGCCCCAGCTTGGCGTTGTCCCCGGCGATCCGGAAGTCCGCGCAGAGGGCCAGCTCGCAACCGCCGCCGAGCGCGTAGCCGGTGACGGCGGCGACGACGGGCTTGGGAATCCGGGCCACCGCGGTGAAGGAGTCCTGCAGCGCCTTGGACCGTACGACCATGGCCGGGTGGTCCATCTCCTGCATCTCCTTGATGTCCGCGCCGGCCGCGAACACCTTCTCGCCGCCGTAGAGCACCACGGCGCGCACGTCGTCGCGCCGGGACGCTTCTTCGGCGAGCTCGCGCAGCCGGTCCTGGGTGGCGATGTCCAGGGCGTTCATCGGCGGACGGTCCAGCCGGATCGTGCCGACGCCGCCGCTTACTTCGAGGGTTACGGTCATGGGAGGCAGGTTAACCGCCGCTAACGGGAAGGGGCCCGGTGCTGTTGGTCACAGCGCCGGGCCCGTTCCGTGTTCCGTACCGCAGGACCTACTTGGTCCACTCCGACCAGCTCATGTTCCAGCCGTTGAGGCCGTTGTCCGGCTGGATCGTGTCGTCGTGGGAGTTCTTGACGATCACGACGTCGCCGATCAGTGACCTGTCGAAGAACCAGGCCGCCGAGGTGTTCGGGTCACCGGCGCCGCGCGCGTCCTGCAGACCGACGCAGCCGTGGCTGGTGTTGGTCGTGCCGAAGATGCCGGAGCCGCCCCAGTAGTTGCCGTGGATGAAGGTGCCCGACGTGGACAGGCGCATGGCGTGCGGCACGTCCTTGATGTCGTACTCGCCGCCGAAACCGACGGTGTCACCGTTCATCCGGGTCACGCGGAGCTTCTCGCTGATGACCATCTGGCCGTTGTACGTGGTGGTGGCCGGGGCGCCCGCCGAAACGGGGATGTCCTTGATCTGCTTGCCGTCGCGGACGACCTTCATCCGGTGCGACTCCGCGTCGACGGTGCTGACCTGCCGGCGTCCGATGGTGAACGACATCGTCTTGGCCTGCTTGCCGTAGACCCCCGGACGTCCCTCGACACCGTCGAGGTCGAGCTTCACGGTCACCTTGGTGCCCGCCGCCCAGTAGTCCTCGGGGCGGAAGTCCAGACGGTCGTTGCCGAACCAGTGGCCCTCGATCTCGACGGCGGGATCGGCCGTCACCTCGATGGCCTTCTCGACGGACTCCGGGTCGGTGATGCCCCGGGTGAAGTGGATCGAGACCGGCATGCCGACGCCGACCGTGGAACCGTCCTCCGGGGTGTACTGGCCGATGAAGGTGTTCTGCGGGACCAGCGTGGTGAAGGTGGTGTCCTTCGCCGACTCACGGCCCTTCGCGTCCTCGGCGACCGCGTGGACCTTGTACTTGGTCGCCGAGGCCAGGTGCCGGTCCGGCTCCCAGCTCGCGCCGTCGGCCGCGATCTTCCCCGCGACGTCCGTCCCCTTGGGGTCGGAGACCTTGACCGTGGTCAGCTTCCCCTGCTCGGCCGAGATCTTCAGCGCCCCGCTCGTGGCGACGGAGTCGGCCCCGTCCTTCGGCAGGACGTTCACGACGGCCTGCGAGGCGGAGGTGTCCCCCGTACCCGCCCCGACGGCCTTGCCGCCCTTGCTCCCGCCGTCGGTGTCTCCCCCGCCGCACGCCGTCACCAGCAACAGCAGCGCACCCAGCACCAGAGCCAGCAGACCGGTGGAGCCACGCCCCCGCCGCCCGCTGATCGCCCCGGTCGATGCCCCCGATATCGGCTGCCCGTTCAATGTGGTCGTCTCCCCTTCACACGGCCTGGCCCCGCCAAGGCCCAGGGAGCCCGCAGGCTCCCACCCCCGCACGCTGCACATGCGCGCTCAGCGAAAGATAATCACACCAGCCGTCAGCGGATCGCCTCACGATTGTCACCGTTCAGTCCCAAGTCGCCCCAGCAGTTCGCCTGGTCGCGAGCGGTGCGTCCGCCACGGAGCCGGTACGCCGGACGGCGCGGCCCCGGGGCCGCGCCGTCGATGGGGGCGGGGGAATCACCCCCGGGTGTCAGTGGAGCGCGGAGCCCGCCTTCCACCGCTTCCAGTCCATGTTCCAGCCGCCGAGCCCGTTGTCCGGAGCGACCTTCTTGTCCTTGGAGTTGACGACCTCGACGACGTCGCCGATGAGTGTCCGGTCGAAGAACCAGCCGGCCGGGGTGGAGCTGCTGCCGCCCTGCACGTCGCGCAGTCCGATGCACCCGTGACTGACGTTGGTCGAGCCGAAGATGTCCTCGTCGGACCAGTAGTTGCCGTGCAGGAAGGTGCCGGACTCGGTGAGCCTGATGGCGTGCGGGACGTCCTTGATGTCGTACTCGCCGCCGAAGCCGACGGTCCGCCCGTCCATCCGTGTCACCTCGTGCATCTCACTGACCACCATCCTGCCGTTGTACGTGGTCGTCGTCGGCGAGCCCGCGGTGATCGGAACGGTGGAGACCAACTGCCCGTCCCGGCGTACCTCCATCGTGTGCGCGGCCGAGTCCACCCGGGACATCTGCTCACGGCCGATGGTGAATCCGATCGTCTTGCGCTGGCTGCCGAACACCCCCGGCGCCCCCTCCACATCGCGCAGCCCCACCTCGACGGTCACCTCGGTGCCCGGCCGCCAGTAGGCGGCGGGGCGGAAGTCCAGGCGCTTGTCGCCGAACCAGTGCCCCGCCACCTCGACCGCGGGATCGGAGGTCACCCGGATCGCCCGCTGCACGGCCGCGCGGCGGGTGACGGGCCGGTTGAACGAGAAGGAGACGATCATGCCGGTGCCGACCGTCGACCGGTTCTCCGGCTTGAAGTACCCGATGAAGCGGTGCTCGGGGACCGCCGTGGTGAAGGTGGTGTGCCGGGCCGAGCGGTGCCCCGCCGCGTCCACCGCCACCGCGTCGACGCTGTACTTGGCGGCGAGCCCGAGCCGGCCGGCCACGCCCTGCGGGGACCAGGAGCGTCCGTCCTCGGCGATCAGGCCCCGCACCTCCTGCTGCTGCGCGTCCTCGATCCGGGTGACCTCGACGCTCTCCAGCCGCCCGTCCGGCACCTTCACCTCGACCCGGCTGTCCGGCGCGACGTCCTCGGCCCCGTCCCGCGGGGTGATCCGAATGGCCTCCTGCGGCGAGCGGGGTTTCCCGCCGATGATCGAGTCCGTACCCGAGCAGCCCGTCAGGACAGCCAGTACGGCCAGTACGGCGAGCAGTCCCGACCGGGCCTTCACGGTCGCCGGGCTCGCCCCTGCCTTCTTCGCTACGTGATTCACGTCCCCCCAACGACGGGGGCGGTCCGGGGGAAACGTGAGTGCGGGCCCCGTCGTGGGAAGAACAGAGGGGACGACCACACTCGGGGAGCCGCGGCCGGGACGCCGCACGCCCCCCTTTCGGTGCCGGTCCCACGAGCCGCGGGAGGCGAGCAGGTGTCGAGCGCAGCCGAGCAGGAGGCAGTGCCGAGGACGGACACGGAGCCGCCGGGGCCGCCGGTGGAACGGGTGCCCGCCACCGGATCCGGGGTGGCCGGCGGGCCGGGCCGGCGGCCGCCCGCCGTGTGGCCGGGGGCGCCGACGCCCCTGGGAGCCCGCTTCCGGGTGGGCCCCGACGGGGTCGCGGGCACCAACTTCGCCCTCTGGGCCGGCGGGGCGGAGGCCGTCGAGCTCTGCCTCTTCGACGAGGACGGCACGGAGACCCGGCTCGCCCTGACCGAGCTGACCCACGAGATCTGGCACGGCTTCGTGCCCGGGGTGCGGCCCGGCCGGCGTTACGGCTACCGGGTGCACGGCCGCTGGGACCCGTGGACGGGCGCCCGGTGGAACGCGGCGAAACTGCTCCTCGACCCGTACGCACGGGCCGTGGACGGCGATTTCACCCTTCCGGCCGAGGTGTACGGCCATGTGAGGGACTGGCCCCACCAGCAGGTCGCCGACACCGTGCGCGACGAGCGGGACTCCGCTCCGTACGTCCCCAAGGGAGTGGTCGTCCACGATGACGACGACTGGGCCGAGGACCGCCGCCCCAAGACGCCCTGGGCCGACTCCGTCATCTACGAGCTGCACGTCCGCGGCTTCACCGCGCGCCACCCCGGCATCCCGGAGGAGCTGCGGGGCACCTACGCCGGACTCGCCCATCCCGCCGCCATCGGCCATCTGAAGCGCCTCGGGGTGACGGCCGTGGAGCTGCTGCCGGTGCACCAGTTCGCCCACGAGGACCATCTGCTGCGGCGCGGGCTGCGCAACTACTGGGGCTACAACTCGATCGGCTACTTCGCCCCGCACGCCGGATACTCCGCGAGCGGCACGGCGGGGGAACAGGTCGGCGAGTTCAAGCGGATGGTCCGCGCCCTGCACGACGCGGGCATCGAGGTGATCCTCGACGTCGTCTACAACCACACGGCCGAAGCGGGCGAGCTGGGCCCGATGCTGTCGCTGCGCGGCATCGACAACCGCGGCTACTACCGGCTCCAGTCCGACGCCCGCAGGTACGCCGACTACACGGGGTGCGGCAACACCCTGCACGTGGTGCAGCCGAACGTGCTGCGCCTGATCACCGACTCGCTGCGGTACTGGGTGACCGAGATGGGCGTCGACGGCTTCCGCTTCGACCTCGCGGCGGCGCTCGCCCGCTCGATGCACGACGTCGACATGCTGTCCCCGTTCCTCGCGGTGATCGCCCAGGACCCGGTGCTGCGCCGGGTGAAGCTGATCGCCGAACCGTGGGACGTCGGCAACGGCGGCTACCAGGTGGGGGCCTTCCCCCCGCTGTGGACCGAATGGAACGACCGCTACCGCGACGCCGTACGGGACTTCTGGCGCGGCGCCCTGCCCGACGTACGCGATCTCGGCTACCGGCTGACCGGATCGAGCGACCTGTACGCGTGGGGCGGCCGCCGCCCGTACGCCTCCGTCAACTTCGTCACCGCGCACGACGGCTTCACCCTGCGCGACCTGGTGAGCTACCAGGACAAGCACAACGAGGCCAACGGCGAGGGCAACCGGGACGGCACCTCGGACAACCGGGCCTGGAACTGCGGCGCCGAGGGGGAGACCGACGACGCCGGGATCAACGCGCTGCGCCGCCGCCAGTTGCGCAACCTCCTCGCCACTCTGCTCCTGTCGACCGGCGTGCCGATGCTCGTCGCGGGTGACGAGATGGGCCGCACCCAGGGCGGCAACAACAACGCCTACTGCCAGGACAACAAGATCGGCTGGGTGGACTGGTCGCTGCTGGAGCAGTCTCAGTGGCGGGGGCTGACCGAGCTGACGGCCCGGGTGCTGGCGCTGCGCCACACCCATCCGGTGCTGCGCCGGCGGGCGTTCTTCTCCGGCCGGGCGCAGGCCCCGGACGGGCTGCGGGACCTGGCCTGGTTCACCCGTCGGGGCGAGGAGATGACGGAGGAGGACTGGTACGCACCGGCCGCGACGGTCGGGCTCTACCTCTCCGGCCGCGACATCCCGGGCCGGGACGCCCGGGGGGAGCAGGTGACCGACGACAGTTTCCTGGCGGTCCTGCACGCCGGGGACCGGCCGGCGGACTTCCTGCTGCCGGGGCCGCCGTGGGCCGAGGGGTACGAACTGGTCCTGGACACCTCGCGGGAGGACCAGTCCGCCGCACCGGGCACGGTCCACCGGGGCGGCGCGGGCATGACCGTGCCGGCGAGGTCGGTTCTGCTGCTGCGGGTGGCGGAGTGAGGGAACCGGTCAGCCGAGGATGCCGCGTTCGTAGGCCACCGCGACGGCCGCGGCGCGGTCCTTGGCGCCCAGTTTGGCGAAGACATGGGTGAGATGGGTCTTCACCGTCGCCTCGCTGATGAACAGCTCGGCGGCGATCTCACGGTTCGACGTCCCCCGGGCGACGAGCCGGAGCACCTCGCGCTCACGCGCGGACAGCGCCTCGTGGCCGGGCGCGACCGGGGTGCGCACCCGTGAGATCAGCCGGGAGGCGACCGCCGGTGACAGGACCGTACGGCCGTCGGCGGCGGCGCGCACGGCGGTGAAGAGTTCGTCGCGGGGCGCGTCCTTGAGCAGATAGCCGGTGGCGCCCGCCTCGATCGCGGGCAGGGTGTCGGAGTCGGTGTCGTACGTGGTGAGGACCAGGACCTTGGAACGGACGCCGCGCCGGGCCAGTTCGGTGATCGCCGCGACTCCGCCGCCGCCCGGCATCCGCAGGTCCATGAGGACGACGTCGGGGTCGAGCCGGACGGCCATCTCGACGCCCTCGACGCCGTCGGCCGCCTCGCCGAGCACCCGGAACTCCGCCGCCGGCGCGAACATGCCGCGCAGTCCGTCCCGTACGACAGGGTGGTCGTCGACGACGATCAGCGTGATGACACGCGCGGGTTCCCGGTCCATAGCGGCCCACCGTACTGTGCCGGCGCGGGAGGCGTCTCAGCCCTGCCGGACCATCGGGACCCGGGCGCAGACGGCGGTGCCGCGGTCCGGTCCGGTCTCCACCTCGACCGTGCCCGCGATGCGTTCGGCGCGCGCCCGCATGCCGCCGAGCCCGAATCCGCCGGCGCCGCGGTACGGCGGCAGCGCGGCCGGGTCGAAGCCGCGGCCGTCGTCCCGTACGTCCAGCGCGATCTCGTCGCCCATGTAGGACAGGGTGATGCCGGCCCGGGACGCCCCGGCGTGCCGGGCCGCGTTGGCGAGGGCCTCCTCGGCGATGCGCAGCAGGGTGGCGCCCACCTCGTCGTGGAGGGGTTCGGCGGTGCCGGTGACGGTGAACTCGGCGCGGACGCCGGTCCGTTGCGCCCAGGTGGTGACCGTCTTCTCCAGCGCGCCGGGCAGGTCGTCGTGTTCCAGCGCGGCCGGCAGCAGATTGTGCACCGAGCGGCGCGCCTCGCCGAGGCTGTGCCGGGCGAGCGCGGCGGCACGGGCGAGGTGTTCCCCGGCGAGCGCCGGGTCGGTCCCGGCCGTGGAGGTGACGGCCTGGAGCTGCGCGATGATACCGGTGAGTCCCTGGGCGATGGTGTCGTGGATCTCGGCCGCCAGCCGGCTCCGCTCGTCGGCCACCCCCGCCTCGCGTGCCTGCACCAGGAGTTGGGCGTGCAGTCCGGCGTTCTCCGCCAGGGCCTGTTCGAGACGGGCGTTGGCCGACTCCAGGGCGTTGATGGTGTCGGTCTGGTGACGCGCCTGCTCCGCCTCCCGGTTGCCGATCTGCGCGAAGAGCATGGTGAGGCTTCCGTGCACGGCCAGCACGATGAGGAAGACGACCCAGTTCATGAGGGACACGGGGGGAATGCCGCTGCCGGACTGCGATCCCGCCATGATGACGGCGGTGGCCAGCAGCCCGGCCCGCATGCGTCGTTGCGGGAGCAGCCGGCCGGCGTCGAAGTAGCCGAGCACCGCGTAGATCGAGAAGAACGGGTTGCACCACGTCAGCCCGAAGGCCAGGAGGGTGCGGGCGGCGAAGTGGTTCCGTGCCGCCCGCGACCCCTGGGGGGCCGGGCCGCGGCTCCACCGGAGCTGAAGGGCGAACGCGGCCGGGACCAGCACCGCGGCGGCGTACACCTGCGCGCGGGACATGATGAGCCCGCTCGTCACGGCCGAGACCACGGTGGCCAGGCCGAGCAGACCGTAGGGTCCGTGCCGGAAGAACCGCCCCCACCACTGCTCGGCCGTCGTCGCACCGGTCATGGCTTCCTTCTCCCCGGCGTTCTTCTCCCCCGCGTCCATGGGTGGAGTCTCCCGTAACGCCTACTCCCAGCGGAATGTACGGACCGCCGCCACCGCCGCCAGTACGGTCCACAGCGCCACCACGCCGAGGTACGCCCAGCTCGGCCAGGCACCGGCGGCCGCGCGGTCCAGCACCTGGGACGCCGCACCGAACGGCGTGGCCTGGACGATGCGGCGGACCGTGTCGGGCATGGTCTGCACCGGCACCCAGACGCCCGCGGTGAACATCATGGCGAAGAAGACGACCGAGCCGATGGCGGCCGAGATCTTGGTGGTGCGCGAGACGGCGCAGACCAGCGCGCCCAGCGCCAGTACACAGGCGACGGCCAGCAGCAGGCCGAGCAGATAGCCGAACGGCTGTCCGGGCAGCCGTACTCCGAAGGCGGTCCGGCCGACGGCCATCACGAGCAGGGCCGAGCCGAGCGCTGCGGCGCCGTGCAGAGCGATCTGCGCGCCGAGCAGGGCGGACGGCCGCACGGGCGTGGTGGACATGCGGCGCAGGATGCCGCGTTCGCGGTAGCCGGTGAGCACGGGCGGCATCGCCTGGAGACCGGCCATGATCATGGCGAGCAGGACGGCCACGGGGACGTACAGGTCGATGACGCGGCGCCCGCCGAGGGCGTCGTCGTGCTCCCGGAAGGACGGGATCAGACCGAGGATCGTCATGAGTACGGCGGGGAAGGCGAGGATCCAGAACAGGCTGCCCGGTTCGCGGAGGAAGAGCCGGGCCTCGGACCTCAGGACCGCGAGCACCGGGCCGACGGGGGTGGCCCGGGGCGCGTGTGCCGGGACGGTGTTCGCTGTGGCCATCTCAGGCTGCCTGTTCTGTCAGGCCGCGCTCGTCGGCGGGGCCGGGGTGCTCGGTGAGGTCGAGGAACGCGTCGTCGAGCGTGGCCTCGGCGACACGGAGCTGCTGCGCGGTGATCCGGAGCCCGGCCAGCAGCGAGATGACAGCGTTGACGGTCTCGTCGGTGCCGTTGATGACGACCCGTCCGTTCCTGGTCTCGCACGAGGTCGCCCCGGGCAGTCCGGCCAGCTCGGCGTCCGGGAGCGGCTCGGAGGGGGTGAAGGAGATGGCCGTGGAACTGCCGGCCCGGGCGATCAGCCCGGACGGGGTGTCGAGGGCGGCGATCCTCCCCCTGTCGATCACGGCGATACGGTCGCAGAGGCGCTGGGCCTCCTCCATGAAGTGCGTGACCAGCAGGACCGTGACGCCGCCGTCCCGTACCTCTTCGATCAGTTGCCAGGTGTCGCGCCGGGCGCGCGGGTCCAGCCCGGTGGTCAGCTCGTCGAGGACCACGACCCGGGGGTTGCCGACGAGAGCCAGCGCGATGGACAGGCGTTGCTTCTGGCCGCCGGAGAGCCGGCCGAACCGGGTGGTGAGCCTGGTGTGCAGCCCGAGGCGTTCGGCGAGCGTCCGCCAGTCGGCGGGCTGCGGGTGGAAGGCGCTGTACAGCTCCAGCGCCTCGCCCACGGTGATCTTCGGCTGGAGTTCGCTCTCCTGGAGCTGCGCGCCCAGCAGGAGCGTCACGCGGTCGTGGTCGGTGACGGGGTCGAGGCCGGCGACCCGGACCGTACCGGCGTCGGGGACCCGCAGTCCCTCGACGCACTCGACCGTGGTGGTCTTGCCCGCGCCGTTGGGGCCGAGAATCCCGAAGATCTCCCCCTCGTCCACGGAGAAGCTCACTCCGTCGACCACGGGGCGGCCGGCGTAGGACTTGCGCACCCCGTTCACTTCGATGATTGCCATGCCTGTGAGCATCGCGGGCGCGGGCCCCTCGCGGCATCCGCCATCGCGCTCGAACCGGCATCCGCCGATCGGTTGATGCCGCGCTACGACCGGGCGTCGCCCCGCCCGGCCCCCTCGGACGAGGGCGGCGGGCTCCCTCAGACGCCGGAGCCCGCCGCCGGAACGGGTGCGGCACCGGTCTCCCCCGGCCCCTGAGCCGGTCCCGACTCCGGTTCCGGCCCCTCCCCCGGACCCTGAGCCGGTCCCGACAGCCGTTCCTCCAGGCGTGCCAGGGCCGCCCGTTCGCCTTCCTTGCGGATCGAGGAGAGCCGGGCATCGGCCCCGAGCATCGGCAGCGTCCACAGCAGGCCCCACGGCGCGAACCCTTCGACGGTGCCGGTCTGCCGGAGCAGCGCCCCGGTCAGGGCCGAGAGCCCGATCGACACCGCCCAGAAGGCACCGCGGTGCCGGGCGACCCAGCGCAGTGGGGCGTTCCCGGGACCGGAGAGGGCGTCGAGCGTGGCCGCGAGAACGGCCGCGCGACGGTCCTCGGGCCGCGCCCGCGTCGCTGCCGCGGCCTGCGCCCGCGCGCCCTCCATGTTCTGCGTCCGCAGCGCGTCCGCCACATCCCCCGCCTGCGCCTCCACGGCCTGACGCTTCACCGCGCCCTCGGCCGCTGCCATCCGCAGGTCCTCCCAGTAACTGCGGCCTGCCCAGCGGTGGGCCCGCCGCAACTGGGCGTTCTGCGCGGAGTCGGGGGCGAGTTCTTCGAGGCGCCGGGTCAGCTGCACGGCACGCTTGGCCCGCCCGGGGTACTCGAAGGCGTCGCTGCGCAGACACAGCTCGCCGTACCCGGCCAGCAGGCCGAGGTGATCCGCTTCGAGTGCGAGCCCCTCGCGGAAGGCGCGTTCGGCCTCGGTGTCGTGATCGTCCTCGTCCTCCGAGGCGTGGGCCAGGGCGAGCCAGCAGTAGAGATCGGCATGCGGACCCACCTCGTCGATCCCCTGCCGCGCGGCACGCCGGACGGCACCGAGTCCGCCCGCCAGGAACAGCTGCTCGCAGCGCTCGTTGTACTCGTCGACCGTCGTCACGCGTCCCGCCCCTGGTTGCTCACATGCTGATGCGCACTGCTGTGCGCTCCCGCCCCTCCCCGGGGGAGGACAAATATCGGCTGCGGTCGGCGGCCCGTCAAGCGTCGACCGGGCCAGGAAAACCACATGAACGATGTCAGTGGCGAAACGTAGGCTCGGTGCTGATGCCCGAAGAACATGTAGAGCCCAAGGACCGGTCCGCCGCACAGACCCTGTTGCGGTTGTGGCCGTATGTGAAGCCGGTGCGGAACCGTCTGTTCGGCGCCGCCCTGATCGCGATCGTCGCGTCGTGTCTCGGCCTGGTGATCCCGCTCGTACTGAAGTGGATCGTCGACGGCCCGGTAGCCCACCAGGACCCGGGCGGCGTCTGGCTCGGTGCGCTGTTCCTGCTGCTGCTGGGGATCGCCGAGGCGGTGCTGTTCGGGGTACGGCGGTGGCTGGTGGCGCGTCCGCTGGCCGGCGTCGAGGCGTCCATGCGGGCCGACCTCTACCGGCATCTGCAACGGCTGCCGGTGGCTTTCCACGACCGCTGGTCCTCCGGTCAGCTGCTGTCGCGCGGCACGACGGATCTGATGCTGCTGCGGATGTTCCTGGCGTTCCCGCTGACTTTTCTGCTGGTCAACGCCACCACGATCCTGATCGGTTTCGTGATCCTGCTGCTCCAGGAGTGGACGCTCGGCCTGGTGCTGCTCGCCCCGGTCGTGCCCCTGGTGATCATCTGCTCGGTCTTCGAGACGAAGTACTCGGTGGTCGCGCGCAGGGCCCAGGACCAGGTCGGCGATCTCACGACGGTGGTCGAGGAGAGCGTGCTCGGCATCCGCATCATCAAGGGCTTCGGCCGGCACCGCAGCCAGGCCCTCGCCTTCCGGGCGCTCTCCCAGCGGCTGCGCACCACGGAGATCGGCAAGGCGCGGCTGCTCGCGGGCATCTGGGCACTCATCACGACGATTCCCGAGCTCGCGATCGGGGCGGCGCTGGTGCTCGGCACGATCCAGGTCGCGGACGGCGGCCTTTCGGCGGGGACCCTGGTCGCCTTCCTCTCCACGGCGCTGGCGCTGCGCTGGCCGGTCGAGTCGATCGGCTTCCTGCTGGCGATGAGCCAGGAGTCGGCGACGGCGACGGAGCGGTTCTTCGAGGTGATGGACGTGGCGGAGGAAACGGACACCGCCGCGTCCGGGAGCCCTGCCCCGGATGAGCGGCCCGAGGCCGGCGGCATGGTCTTCGAGGGCGTGGGCTTCCGATACCCGGACGCGGAGGAGGATTCCGTACCCGTACTGGCCCGGATCGATCTGCGGATCCGGCCCGGCGAGACGATGGCCCTCGTCGGGGCCACGGGGTCCGGGAAGACCACGCTCACCGCACTCGTTCCCCGGCTGCACGAGGCCACGTCGGGCCGGATCACGCTGGACGGCGAGGACGTCACCGCCATGTCGCGCGAACGCCTGCGCGAGCTGGTGTCGGTGGCGTTCGAGGAGCCGACGCTCTTCTCGGCGAGCGTCGGGGAGAACGTGCTGATGGGCGCGGGCGGCGCCGGCGAGGAGGAGTTGCGGCGGGCCCTGTCGGTCGCGCAGGCCGACTTCGTCCACGACCTGCCGCACGGCGTCGACACCCAGGTCGGCGAGCAGGGGCTCAGTCTCTCCGGCGGCCAGCGCCAGCGTCTCGCCCTGGCCAGGGCCGTCGTCGGCCGGCCGCGTTTCCTGGTCCTCGACGACCCGCTCTCCGCTCTGGACGTGCACACGGAGACGCTGGTCGAGGCGGCGCTGCGGCGCGTGCTGGAGGAGACCACGGCGATCGTGGTCGCGCACCGCCCGTCCACCGTGATGCTCGCCGACCGGGTGGCGCTGCTGTCCGAGGGCCGCATCAGTGCGGTCGGCACCCACCAGGAACTGCTGCGCAGCAACGCCGAGTACGCCTGGCTGATGTCCGGAGCGGGGGTCGCGGGCGGCGAGGAGCCCGCCGTCGTGCCCCGTGCGGACACGCCGGCCGATGACCTTCCGGGCGTGCACGCCCCTGCCGAGGAGAGCAGCACCCGATGACGAGCACCACGACCGGGCGTCCGACCGAGCCGGGCCCCGGCGACAGGGACGGGAGCGGGGATCCGCAGGCCCCGAAGGCGGCGGGCGCCCCGCCCGCCGAGCGGCCCGGCGACCCGTTCGACCGCGACGACCTGCCCACCCCGCGCGGCGCCACGCGCGCCCTGCTCGTCTCGCTGCTGCGGCCGCTGCGGGGCCGGGTCGTGATCGCCGCGCTGTTCCTGCTGATCCAGCAGGCCGCGGTCCAGGCGGGGCCGTTGCTCGTGGCGTACGCCATCGACAGCGGGGTGCCCGCCTTCCGGGACGAGGACTACGGGCCCCTGATCGCGGTGGCCCTCGGCTACGCGCTCTGCTCGGCCGGTGCGGGCGCCATGCAGTACGCCTTCATCCGGGCCTCCGCCCGGGTGAACCAGGACGTGCTGCTCGATCTGCGCGGCCGGATCTTCCGCCATGCGCAGGCACTGAGCGTGGACTTCCACGAGCGGTACACGTCGGGGCGGCTGATCTCCCGTTCGACGACCGATGTGGAGTCGCTGCGGGAGCTGCTCAGCGAGGGTCTCCAGGAGCTGATCGGGGTCGTCCTCTCGTTCGTCTCCATCTCCCTGATGCTGCTCTGGCTGGACTTCGGCACGGGCGCCGTCGCGGTGCTGTCCTTCGTCCCGCTGTACCTGCTGGTGCGCCTCTACCAGCGCCGGGCAGCGGTGATCTTCGCCTCGCGGTCGACGGCGATCGCCGCGGTCATCGTGAAGTTCGCGGAGACGATGAACGGGATCCGCCCCGTCCAGGCGTTCCGCCGCGAACCCGTCAACGACGGCGTCTTCCGGGAACTGAACCACGAGCACCGCCGCACGAACGGCGACGCGATGCTGGAGAACGCGCGTTACGTCGTCGGGTCCCGGCTGGTCGCCAACACCGCCGTGGCCGGAATCGTGCTGTGGGGTGCCTACCGCGTCGCCTCCGGAAGCCTCGCCCTCGGCGTGCTGGCCGCGGTGGTCCTGTATCTGCGACGGCTGTACGACCCGATCGACCGGCTCAGCATGTTCCTCAACTCCTACCAGTCGGCCGCGGCTTCGCTGGAGAAGATCGCGGGGCTGCTGGCCCAGACCCCCACGGTTCCGGAGGCCCTGGAGCCGCAGGAGCTGCCGCCGCTCACGGGCGGTCACCCGGGCCGCGAGGTGGTCTTCGACGGGGTGCGTTTCGCCTACCGCACGGGGGGTGAGGTGCTGCCCCGCTTCGATCTGACCGTACCCGCGGGCCAGACGGTCGCCGTCGTCGGTTCGACGGGCGCGGGCAAGTCGACGCTGGCCAAGCTGCTGGCCCGCTTCTACGACCCGACCGAGGGCCGGGTCCTGCTGGACGGCACCGATCTGCGCGACCTCGCCACCCCCGAACTGCGGCGCGGCGTGGTCATGGTGACCCAGGAGGCGTTCCTGTTCTCCGGCACGGTCGCGGAGAACATCGCGATCGGCAGCCCGGACGCGACCCGCGAGGAGATCGAGCAGGCGGCCAAGGCCATCGGCGCCCATGACTTCATCGCCGGTCTGCCCGACGGGTACGACACGGACGTACGCAAACGGGGCGGCCGTATCTCGGCGGGTCAGCGCCAGTTGGTGGCCTTCGCCCGCGCCCTGCTCGCCAACCCGGCGGTCCTGATCCTCGACGAGGCGACGAGCTCCCTGGACATTCCGGGCGAGCGGGCGGTGCAGCGGGCGATGGACACCGTGCTGCACGGCCGCACCGCGGTGGTCATCGCCCACCGCCTGTCGACCGTGGAGATCGCGGACCGGGTCCTGGTGATGGAGCACGGCCGCGTCGTGGAGGACGGCGCCCCGGCCGAACTCATCGGCGGCACGGGCCGGTTCGCCGGCCTGCACCGCGCCTGGCGGGAGAGCCTGGCCTGAGGAGGCCCCGCACCGCGCCCGGCGGACGGAGGCCGGGCCCGCCGCTCCGCTGGCGCCGGGGCGGCGGGGGAAGGCGTCAGGTGGGACGGCACTCCTTGAGAGGAACCGCCGTCCTGCTCGGACCGCCCCCTGCACCCTCCGGGAAGCGGATCGAGTAGCAGCGGTACGCGCGTGTGGCGGAGACGCCGAAGAAGCCGGTGTCCTCGTAGGTCGCGAAGAACCTGACGAGCGTGGTCAGCGACCGGTCCGACCGCGCGTACGAGACGAGGACACCCTGATACTGCCGGGCGGCGTCCTGCGCCCGCGCGCGGCTCGCGAAGCCGTTCCGCCCCTCGCCCCGCACGACGTCCTCGTACGACCGCACATGCCCCGCTATCTGTTCCAGCGCCTCCTGCTCACGGCGCTGGTCGGCGCTGTCCTGGCGGTGCGCCATGACCGTGAGCGTCCCCGCGGCGAGCAGCACCAGAACGACGGGGACCATGAGTGCCACCATGCAGCCGGGTGCCGGCACCCGGCCGCGGTGGGACCGCGACGGGGTGCCGGCAGAGAAGCGCGACCGATTCACCGGTCCTCTTGCCGGAGCGCGGCGGGGCCCAGCGTCATGAACGCCTGCGCGTAGGCGCCGGTGCCGGCCTTGTTCGGGTGGTAGCTCTCCCGGCTGAGGCAGCTGTCGCCCCAGAACCACCAGCACAACTGCGTGGCGTCGTCGTCGTGGTGGAAGTCGCCGTCACCGTTCGGTCCGGCCACCACTCCGTTGATCCCCTCCGTCGGATCGCAGATGCGCTTGCCCTCGAACGCGGACTGCGGGGACCGGTAGCGCACGCCATCGGCGGACATGGAGGCGGCCAGTGCCTTCTGCTGGTCCTCGAAGTACTGAGCCATGTCGTTCAGGATGACACGCTGGGCGGCGCTCACCAGTGTCGAGCAGGCTTCCGTCCGGCTGAAGAGCAGCGGGTATCCCATCAGGGAGATCGTCGCGTTCGGCGCCGCCGCGTGGATCTCGGTCATCAGATCCGCCGTCGCGGTCACGGCGTCGTCGATGTCCGCCTGCATCGACGCCTCGGAGGCACAGCCGTCGATGACACAGGTCTGGATCTTCTTGTCGAACCGGGCGTCGTTGCCCCCGATGGTCAGCATCACCAGGGTCGTGTCCCCGCTGAGCACACCCGAATCCACTTGCAGCTTCTCGTGGAAGTTCCCGTCGTAGCCCCAGTGCTCGTTGCCGTCCTCGTCATACGGCGTACCCGACCCCGCCTGCCATGCCTTGGCTCCGGAACAGGCGACGAACTGGAAGTCGAGACTCGCGTCGTAGCTGTCCGCGAGTGCGCCGACGGTCTGCGACTGGTCGGGGAGGGTCACCTTGCGCGGCCACGCGTTCGGGCTCCGCCGGCACGCGTTCCAGCTGTCCTCCCCGTGGTCGCGGTCGCTGACGTGGTAGTAGTCCCCCGAACCCTCGCCCGAGGTGTACGAGTCGCCCATCGCGACGACCATGTCCTGAGGCTTGCCGGCCAGCTTCTTGAAGGCGATCGAGGTGTACGCGACGTCCTCGTCGGCCGTTCCGTCGTCCGTGGTGTTCGTGAGCTCCACCTCAGGCGTTCCCGTGAAGTGGTAGACCCCGAGCTCGACCCAGGTGTTCTCCCCGTAGTGGGTGTTGAGGTAGCGCTCGCGGTCACCGCCCTCCACCCCGCGGATGGTGTAGTGGGCCTGCTGCGTGTGGGCGCCGGTGTCGGGGACGTGCACGAACACCCGGGACCAGCCGTTCAGGTTCTGGCCGAGGGTCCAGGTCCCCTTGACGGACATCACTCCGTTGTCACCGCCGAGGTGGGCGGCGTTGCGGGTGTGGGCGAACCAGAAGTGGCCGTCGTATCCGCCGCCTATCTGGTAGAGGTCGCCCTTCGCCTCGTACTGGCCGAGGCCGGGGCCGATCGAACCGTCGTTGTTGAACGTGAACGCGAAGCTCCCGTCATCGGTGCCGGTCGAACCGCAGGTGCTGTAGGTGTTCGTGTTGTCGGGTACGGAGTTCACGATCAGCGCGCCCGAGGGAAGGCTGCTGTCGGCGTCACCGGCGCAGACGGGGGTGCCGTGCTGGAGTCGGTAGCCACGGCCCGGTTCGGCGATCAGGGTCTGGTACTTGATGTTCTCGACACCGCACGTGGTCGCGCAGTCGCCCTTCCAGGTGACGTTGGACTCGTGCCACCAGTACTGCGTGTAGCAGTCCGCGTCGGGGCAGTCGGGCGGGTTGGCGGAGTCACAGTTGTTCTTGGAGTTGCAGAACGTGTCGAGTGGAGGCGTGGCCTGCGCCCGGTTGTACTTGGCGCTGCCCGGTTCGTTGTAGAGGCCGGTCGTGCCGTTCCAGTAGGCGGGCTGGAAGCCTGCGGAGGAGAAGCCGGACTCACCGGTCCAGTCCTGGCGTCCGGAGGTTGCGTAGGAGTAGCCGGCGTCGATGGACCAGGCGGCCCAGCCCAGCACCTTCTCCTCGTACGGCCAGTTCTGCGGATGCGCGGCGTCCTGGGCGGCGTTCGGGTCGATGTCGGTGTTCATGAAGGGCGAGCGGGACGGCGGATACACGGGGTTGGCGGGGTTGTTGTACCAGCCCAGGCCCCAGTTGCCGTTCTCCGACTCGGCGGAGCGGGGGTTGAAGCCGAGGTTGTAGTTCCACAGGGCGGCGAACCAGTTCTCGGGCCTGGACGCGGAGTCGTTGTTGACGGTGATCGTCTGCGCCGACTCGTGCAGTTCATTCCACTTGTCGGCAAGGATGTAGAGGGAGGCGGCGACGTTGACCGAGTAGTCGAGGGCGACCGCGCGCTGGGTGGAGACGAGGAGCGCCTTCTCGTCCTTCTTCTCGTATCCCGCGAGCCGCATGCCGTCGGTCACCTGGCCCACGCCGTAACCGCAGTCGGAGTTCGCCCAGTCGATCTTCCAGTAGGCCGCCGGGTCATCGCCCTTGTGGCCGTAGAAGCCGGCGTAGGAGGCGAGCGGGCTGCCCATCTGGCCCGGGATCGCGCCCGGCTCCGCCTGCCACAGGTTCGACTCCTGGGCCATCACGCCGAGCAGCACGTTGGCCGGGATGCGTCCGCCGCCCGTCAGCGTGGGGCGGGGGAAGAGCCCTTGCGGGTCGATGGTGCCCAGCCCGGTCTGGCTGCGCCAGCCGCCCTGGGTGATCCAGTTGGAGCGCAGTTCCCCGCGTACGGCCATGTCGACGGCCCACTCGACCTGGTTCGGTGTGGGCTGCAGCGCCTGGGAGTTCACGTCGTTGCGGGGCACCGAGCACCAGCGGTCGGTGTCGACCGGGTCGTTCGCCCTGCTGTCGGCCGCGGTGAGGGCGGCGGGGGCGGCGGTGCCGGTGAGCGAGGGGGACACCGAGGTGTCTCCTCTCTCCGCCGTGGTCTGCGCCAGGGACTGCGTGATCCTCGCGCCCGTGGTGGTGGCGGTGGAGGTCACGGTGGTCGGCTCGTCGCCGCCGACGGTGTCGGGCGCGGCGACGACCGCGCTCTCCGCAGGGGTACTGCTCCTGTCGAAGCCCTTGCCCGCGTCCTTGACGCGCGCGAGTCCGCGTCGGACGCCGGGGGTGAGTACGGGGTCGACGGCGAGCCGCCCCAGGGTGGAGACCTCTGCCTCGGCGGGCGCGTCCAGGAGCGTGACGCCCGAGTCGTCGAGCCGGGTGCCGGAGGGGCGTCCGGTCAGGAAGACGCGGCCCTCGGCGCCCTGGCGCAGGCCCACGTCGCCGAGCTCGCCCGAGGCGATCACGACGGGCTCGCCGCGCCCGCGCCAGAGCTTGGCGTGTGCGGCGGAGTCCCCCCGGCGGTCGAGGAAGGCGACATGTCCTGCGCCGGTGAGCCGGATGTCGAACGGCGGGCTGTCGGCGCTGGTGAGCGTCGTCAGCCGGCCCTTCCCGTCGAGGTGGACCAGATCGCTTCCGCGGGCGCCGACCGCCCCGTCCTCGACCGGGACCGCGCCGGTGATCTCTCCCGCGGTCACCGCCGAGCCGGCCGTCCTGCCGGCCGTGTCGACCGTCATCACCCGGGTCTTCGTCCTGGCCGGGTCGTTCATGTCGCGGAAGGCGGTGAACGCGGCCGTGTGGGTGACCGTGTTGCAGGACGGGTCGAAGTAGGCGAGCGACGCGGTGAACGGCAGCTTCACCACCCTGCCGGTGACGGTGTTGACGACCGCCGCGAACGCGCCGCCCTGCATCAGGTCGGGCTTGTTGACGAACGAGCGGGGCGCGTACACGACGGCGGCGTGACTGGCGTCCATCACACACTGGTTGCCGATCCAGGTGTCCGCCGAGACCGTCGGCTCGGCCAGGGAGGCGACGGTCTTCCACGCGTACGCGTCCGACGAGTCGGCGACGAGGATCTTCAGGCCGTCGCTGTCGGCCGCGCCGGTCACCGCCCGGTCCTTGGACGTCTTCCAGCCCGTGCCGAGCTTCTTTCCCGGATCGGCGACGCCCGCGGGCTGCGCGGACCGGGCGGACGGTTCGGAGGACGGTTTCGGTACCGGCGCCGTGGCGAGTGCCGGCGCCGCGGCCGGCATGAGGCCGATGACGGCCAGCGCGGCCGCCGTCAGCGCGAGGGATGGATGTGCTCTGCGTCTCAGCCTCAAGGATTCTCCTCGGTCCGGAAGCGAAGGTGACTGGACAGGCTCCGCAGCCGCCACGGTGCGTGTGACACCGGTGCGGCGGCGGAGAGTTCGGCGGCGTGCCGAGCCGGGCAAGCGGGCGGGCAGCCCGGCGCACAACTCGATGGCTGGGGCGGGAGGGTGGCCGGCGGCACGAAGGGGGCCTGTGGGACGAGGACGGTCACACCGGGCGCGTGAGCGCGCTCAGGCGCCGGTCAGCCGGCCCGGCGTGCGCAGGGCCGCGTGCCCGGTAAGCAACTGTGCGGTGGTGTGCCGGCGCGGGGGGCCGGGTTCCCGCCCCGGTGGGCAGCCGGTCCGGCGTCCTCTGCCCCGCTGCGGCAGACTGCCGGAACCGGCGTCACGGCGCCGCGCACACGGACGAGGGGCCGGGCGGGACGGACGACCGTGCCCGCTCCCGCCGCTGTTCTCACTGTCTTCCCGCGCACAGAAGCCCCCCCTGTGTCGAGTTGCCACCCGGCGAGTGCCGGGCCTCGGCTCACCGGAACGAACGGTGAGCGGTCGCGATCGAAGCGCTTGAATGATCGTCGAGTCAACAGCGAGGAGCAGCGGGGCAATCACCCCCGCAGGGATGACCTTCCTCCAAATCGGACATCTCCGGAGGGGCAAATCTGCCCACGCCCCCACATCCGCACGATGTAAAAGTTCGGCAAATCCGCCCGGCCCTCCACCACGCGTGCGGCGGCATGCGGACGCGCCGGGCGCACCCCCGCCGACGGCCCGCGGACCCGTCCGGGAGGCGCGGCCGCCCGGGAGGCGGCCGCGTCATGGCGCGAACAGCCCGGCCGGGCGCCGGACGGCGCGGAACGAGCCACAGTTGCCCGCCGTCTCGCCAGATGGTCACTTCCCGGTTCTTCACACTCTTTTCGAACACGTCACCGCGAGAGCGAACCTCAACGCCTCCTGCACATTCGGGCTTCCGGGCCTCCCGGGCAACATCGCGGCAATGATCGGCGAAACGTCCGCTTAACGAACATGACCATTCCGGCAACGGACGAATTCCGGCCAACTTGTTGACGCGGTCCTGACAGAGGCCGCTCTCTGCTGACACTCTTCACCCCGTTCTGCTCACTGCCTGCACTGTCCGGACGGCTCACCCCGCCGCCGGTACCCCCCTCGCAGAAGGAGTCCGCGTGAGATCCACGCTCAGCCGTCGTACCACCGCGACCGGCGCTCTGATAGCCGCAGCAGCACTCCTCGCCGTAGGAGTCCAGACCGGAACAGCCACCGCCACGCCGAGCGGCTCCGCACAGGCCGCCCCCTCGGCCTCACAGCCCAACCCCGGCGCGCTGGCCAAGCAGCTCTCGCCCTCGCAGCGCGCGGAGCTGATCCGCCGGGCGACCGCGAGCAGCGCGGCCACGGCCAAGGAGCTCGGGCTCGGTTCGCAGGAGAAGCTCGTCGTCCGGGACGTCATCCAGGACAACGACGGCACCACGCACACGCGTTACGAGCGCACCTTCGGCGGACTCCCCGTCCTCGGCGGCGACCTGGTCGTCCAGGAGTCGAAGGCCGGCGCGACCAAGAGCGTCACCAAGGCGTCCAAGACCACCTCGGCGCAGCTCAAGGCCGTCGACACGACCGCGGACGTCGCTCCGGCGGCTGCCGAGAAGCAGGCCGTCGGCCTGGCCAAGGCGGACGGTTCGTCCAAGGCCGCGGCCGACAAGGCGCCCCGCAAGGTCGTCTGGATGGCGTCGGGCACACCGCAGCTGGCCTACGAGACCGTGGTCGGCGGACTGCAGGAGGACGGCACTCCGAACGCCCTGCACGTCATCACCGACGCCACCTCCGGCGCGAAGCTGTACGAGTGGCAGGCCATCGAGACCGGGACCGGCAACACCGAGTACAGCGGCACGGTCACGCTCAACACGTCGGGTACGTACAACCTGACCGACACCACCCGCGGCAACCACAAGACGTACAACCTGAACCACGGCACGTCCGGGACCGGCACCCTCTTCTCCGGCACCGACGACGTCTGGGGCAACGGCCTCGCCTCGAACGCGGAGACCGCGGCGGCCGACGCCCACTACGGTGCGGCCGAGACCTGGGACTACTACAAGAACGTCCACGGCCGGAACGGCATCAAGGGCAACGGCGTCGGCGCGTACTCCCGCGTCCACTACGGCAACAACTACGTCAACGCCTTCTGGGACGACAGCTGCTTCTGCATGACGTACGGCGACGGCAGCGGCAACGCCTCCCCGCTCACCTCGCTGGACGTCGCGGCCCACGAGATGAGCCACGGTGTCACCTCCAACACCGCCGGCCTGAACTACAGCGGTGAGTCCGGCGGCCTCAACGAGGCGACCAGCGACATCTTCGCCACCGCCGTCGAGTTCTACGCGAACAACTCCTCCGACGTGGGCGACTACCTCATCGGCGAGAAGATCGACATCAACGGCGACGGCACCCCGCTGCGCTACCAGGACAAGCCGAGCAAGGACGGCGCGTCCAAGGACGCCTGGTACTCGGGCATCGGCAACGTCGACGTGCACTACTCCTCGGGTCCGGCCAACCACTTCTTCTACCTCCTCTCGGAGGGAAGCGGCGCCAAGACCATCAACGGTGTCTCCTACAACTCCCCGACCTCGGACGGCCTGCCGGTGACCGGCATCGGCCGCGCCAAGGCGGAGCAGATCTGGTTCAAGGCGCTCACCACCAAGTTCACCTCCACGACCAACTACGCGGCCGCCCGTACGGGCACGCTCGCGGTCGCCGGTGAGCTGTACGGCACGACCAGCGCCGAGTACACGGCCGTCGCCAACGCCTGGGCCGGCATCAACGTCGGTACCCGCCCCGGCGGCACCGACCCCGGTGGCACGGTGTTCGAGAACGCCACCGCCGTCTCCATCCCGGACGCCGGTTCGGCCGTCACCAGCTCCATCGCCGTCACCGGCCGCACCGGCAACGCCCCCAGCACCCTCAAGGTCGGCGTGGACATCACCCACACCTACCGCGGTGACCTGGTCCTCGACCTCGTCGCCCCGGACGGTACCGCCTACCGTCTGAAGAACTCCTCGTCGAGCGACTCGGCGGACAACGTCGTGGCGACGTACACCGTCAACGCCTCCTCCGAGGTGGCGAACGGCACCTGGAAGCTGAAGGTCCAGGACGTCTACTCGGGCGACACCGGGAAGATCAACAGCTTCAAGCTGACCTTCTGATCCGCACCCCCGGCATGACCCCGCGCTGATGCGTCGCAGCCGCCCGGGAGGAGATCCTTCCTCCCGGGCGGCTGCGCGCGTGCGGTCAGTTCGGGTTGCCCGCGTGGGTCAGGGTCTCCCAGGCGACGAACAGGTTGTTGGACCCGGCGGGCCGCTGCTGCTCGGTGAGGGTCTGGGTGTTCGTCATCGCGATGCCCATCCGGTTGTGCAGCGCGTTGAAGCCCACTTCGGTGACCGGTCCGAGGCTGTCCTTGAGCGAGCCTCCGCAGAGCGACGACGGAACGGCCGTCCCCAGCTGGTACTTGGCGTGCAGGCCGAGGGCGTGGCGCAACCGGTCGGCGACCTCCGGGTAGAGGTCCTGTCCCTGGATCCGGCTGGTCTCGGCGATGTGCGAGATGGCCGACAGGCCGTATCCGGTGTGGGTCAGGTCGCGGCAGGTCTCCTGCGCGAGGCCGTCCATGAAGGTCGACTGGCCCTGCCAGTAGTTGATGACCTTGTCGCGGGTGTCCAGTCCGCTGCCGGGCGCGGTCTTCGGCAGGGCGCCGTCCGCGGTCACATAGATGTACGCGGGGACGCGCCCGCGGAACTTGGCGACGGCCTTGTCGTACGAGGTGCGGTCCTCCAGGAAGACGGAGATGCCGATCGCGGCCTCGGTCATGCTCAGTTCCCAGTTGCCGTTGCTGTTCGAGCCGTTGATGACCTTCGGAAGGTAGACGGTACGCAGCATGGTGGCGAACCGGCCCGCGTTCGGCCAGCCGGTGTACGTGTACTTGATGATCTCGGCGGCCCGCGGCCAGGACGAGCCGGCCCAGCCGGTCTGGAGGGGGGCGTTGCTGTTGGTGTGGTCCTTGATCACCGCCGACCAGGCGTCCATGATCTCGACGGCCTTGGCGGCGTAGCGGCTGTCCTGGGTGATGTACCAGGCCAGCGAGAGGGTGTACGCGGCTATCGCGTCCTCGCGCTCGTCGGTGCAGCCGTAGTTGGGGTTGGAGTACGAGCCGCACTCCACGACGGCGCGGGGTTTCGCCGTGCGGCCGAGCGAGGCGTACTTGCTCGCCATCATCTGGTCGTACGCGCCCTTCCAGGGCTGCGCGCCGGCCTGCACCTTGGTGCGTACGAAGTCGAGCTGGGGGCGGCTGACCAGCACGCCGGGATGGGTGAAGGCGGCGGGGGCGGCGGCCCGCGCCGCTGCGGGTGCCTGGTCCGGAGCGGCCCGGCCGGCCGAGGCCGGGGCCATGAAGACGCCGGTGAGCAGGGCCGCGAGGGCGGTGGCGAGGCCGAGGCCGCGCCCGATGGTTCCGGTGCGCATGTGGGGGTGCCTTCCGGTGCGGAGGAGGTCCGCAACTCGGCCCGGAACAACGAAAGTTCACATCCGTGAACATCGGGCCGAGTTGTGAACTCTGCGATGAGTGAGGAACCTAAAGGCATCTCATGAACACGTCAAGGACGTGTGTTCAGAAGGCGAAGGACCGGCACGCACGCACAAAGGTCCGGCTCCCCCGGAAACCACCCGGGGGAGCCGGACCCTCGACCACGCGGGACGTCAGCGCATCAGCACGCCCGCTCCCTCGCCCGTCGCCTCCGTCGGCTGTGCGACCAGGCCCATTTCGGCGCCGGTGGCCAGCAGCCGGTGGGCCGGAAGCACCCGCACGGTGTAGCCGTACGGACCGGTGCGGTCGAGGGCGAGCGGGCCTTCGTACAGCCAGCGGCCCTCCAGGTCCTGACCGCCCGCCGGTTTCAGCGGGAAGACCTGGGCGTCCGAGATCGCGTCGGCGGAGTCGACGCGGCCGGCCACCGCCTGCACCTCCACGTCGTCCGGATCCAGCGCCCCGAGGGTGATCCGGACGCGCAGCGCCAGGGTGGAGCCCAGTTCGGCCGAACCGCCGGCCTCGGTGGGCGTCACCGCCTCCACGTGATCGACGGCCACCCGCGGCCAGGCGGCCCGGACCCTGGCCTTCCAGCCGGCGAGCTCCCGTGCGGCAGCGGCGTCCAGGGAACGGCCGGCCCGGGCCGCCGGGGTGTACAGCCGCTCCACGTACTCACGGACCATCCGGTCGGCGAGGACCTTGGGACCCAGCGTGCCCAGGGTGCTGCGGACCATCTCGATCCACCGCCCGGGGAGCCCCTCCTCCCCCTGGTCGTAGAAGCGCGGCGCGACCCGGTCCTCGATCAGCTCGTAGAGGGCACCCGCCTCCAGGTCGTCGCGCCGCTCCTCGTCCAGCGCGGAACCGTCGGCGGTGGGGATGGCCCAGCCGAAGTCCGGCTCGAACCACTCGTCCCACCAGCCGTCGAGGACCGACAGGTTGAGGCAGCCGTTGAGCGCCGCCTTCATCCCGCTCGTACCGCAGGCCTCCAGCGGGCGCAGCGGGTTGTTCAGCCAGACATCGCAGCCCGGGTAGAGCTTCTGGGCCATCGCCATCCCGTAGTCGGGCAGGAAGACGATGCGATGCCGGACCCGGGGGTCGTCGGCGAACCGGACCAGCTCCTGGACCAGGCGCTTTCCGCTGTCGTCGGCCGGGTGCGCCTTGCCCGCCACGACGATCTGGATCGGGCGCTCGGGGTGCAGGAGCAGCCCCCGCAGCCGGTCCCGGTCGCGCAGCATCAGCGTCAGACGTTTGTACGAGGGCACCCGGCGGGCGAAGCCGATGGTGAGCACCCCGGGGTCCAGTACGCCGTCGATCCAGCCGAGTTCGGCGGCCTGGGCGCCGCGGGTGAGCCAGGAGGCGTGCAGCCGCTGCCGCACCTCGGTGACCAGTTGTTCGCGCAGGGTGCGGCGCAGTTCCCAGATCTGCCGGTCGGGGATCTGCGCGGCGGCGTCCCACCGGCCGGGGGTGCCCCCGGACTCGGTGCGCAGCCGGTAGACCTCGGGGGCGACCCAGGTGGGCGCGTGGACCCCGTTGGTCACGGAGGTGATCGGCACCTCCGGGGCGTCGAAGCCCGGCCAGAGGCCGGCGAACATCTCCCGGCTGACGGCGCCGTGCAGCGTGGAGACGCCGTTGGCGCGCTGGGCGAGGCGGAGCCCCATCACCGCCATGTTGAAGACGCCCGGATCGCCGTCGGCGTAGGTCTCCATGCCCAGGTGCAGGATGCGGTCGACCGCGACACCCGGCAGTTCGCCGTCGTCGCCGAAGTGGCGGGCGACCAGTTCACGATCGAACCGGTCGATACCGGCCGGGACCGGGGTGTGGGTGGTGAAGACGGTTCCGGCGCGGACGGATTCCACCGCGGAGTCGAAGTCGAGCCCCGTTCCGGAGAGTTCCCGGATGCGTTCGAGCCCGAGGAAGCCGGCGTGCCCCTCGTTGGTGTGGAAGACCTCGGGGTCCGGATGGCCGGTGAGCCGGCAGTAGGTCCGCACCGCGCGCACCCCGCCGATGCCCAGCAGTATCTCCTGGAGCAGCCGGTGTTCGCTGCCGCCGCCGTAGAGCCGGTCGGTGACCTCGCGTTCGCCGGGGGCGTTGTCCTCGACGTCGGAGTCGAGCATGAGGAGCGGCACCCGGCCCACCTGGGCCTGCCAGATCTGGGCGTGCAGGGAGCGGCCGCCGGGGAGGTCCAGGACGACCTGGCTCGGCGTCCCGTCGGCCTCCCGCACGAGCGTGAGCGGGAGTTCGTTCGGGTCGAGGACGGGATAGCGCTCCTGCTGCCAGCCGTCGCGCGAGAGGCTCTGGCGGAAGTAGCCGTGACGGTAGAGCAGGCCGACGCCGACGAGGGGTACGCCCAGGTCACTGGCGGCCTTGAGATGGTCTCCGGCAAGGATGCCGAGCCCGCCGGAGTACTGCGGCAGAGCCGCCGTCACCCCGAACTCGGGCGAGAAGTAGGCGATGGCGGCGGGGAGCCCGTCGCCCTGGGCGTGTTGCTCCTGGTACCACCTGGGGCCGTCCAGGTACTCCCGGAGGTCGGCGGCCGCCTCGGTGAGCCGGCTGAGGAACTGCTCGTCCCGGGCCAGCTCGGCGAGGCGCCCGGCGGACACGGCACCGAGCAGACGCACGGGGTCGCACTCCGCCGTCCCCCCGGCCACGGGGTCGACGGCCTGGAAGAGCTCACGGGTCTCGGTGTGCCAGGACCAGCGCAGATTGCGCGCGAGGTCGCTGAGCGGTTGAAGGGGGTCGGGGAGGACGGGACGCACGGTGAATCGACGAATGGCCTTCACGTATTCCACCTTTACAGGGGACGTACGAATCCGAGGGGACGCACCGCTGTGTGCGCCGCTCCGTCACCCTCGACGGTATCGGCGCGCGGCGTCCCGCGGCCACGGCGCATGGCCGGCTCCGGGTGTGCGACCCCGGACGGTCCGGCCTCCCTGCCCCGGCACCGCTCGCGTCCGTCGCGCACCATTCGCAATTCCGGGCTCATCCGCCACAGGCGTTATGGCCGATTCCCTCACCTCGCGCGGCCTTGTGGGCCTCCGCGCCACAGGGAAAGCTGCCCTGTGGCGCCCGTACCGCCCCGCGTGCGCCGGTTCCGCGCAATCCGGCGCACGCGCGGCGGAGCCCGGCGCATTCGGATCGTCACAGGTACGACCGAGTAGTTAACACACCACCGGATTGGCCCACCGAGATCCGTGGGAAGGCTTCTCCGGTACCCGGAACGCATGCATTCGGATGAGAGCCGAAAACGATCCGTAACCGCCCTGAGCACGTTTCATCCCCCGTCCACCGGCGATCCGTACATGGTTCGTATGCAATCGGTACGGACCTCGTGCGCATTCGGTCCACAGGCGCGCACTGGACCACCGACATCAGCCATTCGAGTGCCATTCGAGTGAACGCGGACAGGAGCGGCCATGCCCACACCCCATCAGTCATCGACGGAGCAGCTAGAAAGGACCGAACCCCACCATCGCGGCGCGCGCGTCCCACCCTTCGCGCCCGCTTCGCGCCCTGTCGAGTCCGAGCTCCAGCCCCCAGGTGATTCCATGATCGGTCGCATTCCCGTCCTCGATGTCCAGCCGCTCGTCGACTGCGGCAGAAGGCCCGCCAAGGCAGTCGCCGGTGAAACCTTCCAGGTCACCGCGACCGTCTTCCGCGAGGGCCATGACGCGGTCGCGGCCGATGTCGTGCTGCGGGACCCGAGCGGGCGCCCCGGACCCTGGACGCCGATGCGCGAGCTCGCTCCGGGCACCGACCGCTGGGGCGCCGAGGTGACACCGGACGCGGAGGGGCGCTGGACGTACACGGTCGAGGCCTGGAGCGACCCGGTCACCACCTGGCGCCACGCGGCTCGGATCAAGATTCCGGCGGGGATCGACACCGCGCTCGTCCTGGCGGAGGGCGCCGAGCTGTACGAGCGGGCCGCCGAGGGCGTCCCGAAGCAGGACGGGCGCGAGGCGGTGCTGGCCGCGGTCGACGCCCTGCGCGACGAGTCCCGGCCGGCCGCCGCCCGGCTGGCCGCCGCCCTCGCCCCCGAGGCCGCCGCCGCACTGGCCCGTCACCCCCTGCGCGAGCTCGTCACCGCGTCGCGCCCGCACCCGCTCGTCGTCGAGCGCCGGCGCGCCCTGTTCGGCTCCTGGTACGAGCTGTTCCCCCGCTCCGAGGGCGCCAGGGTCGAACCGGCCAAGGCGCCCCGCAAGAGCCGTACGGGCAAGCCGGCCGCGGCCCCGAAGCCGCCCCGGATCATCAGCGGGACCTTCCGCACCGCGGCCGAACGGCTGCCCGCCGTCGCCGCGATGGGCTTCGACGTGGTCTACCTCCCGCCCATCCACCCCATCGGAACCACCCACCGCAAGGGTCCCAACAACTCCCTCTCCCCGGCCCCGCACGACGTGGGTGTGCCGTGGGCGATCGGTTCGGCCGAGGGCGGTCATGACGCGGTCCATCCGGATCTCGGCACGCTCGACGACTTCGACCACTTCGTCGAGACGGCCCGCACCCTGCGCATGGAGATCGCGCTGGACTTCGCTCTCCAGTGCTCACCCGACCACCCGTGGGTGGAGAAGCACCCCGAGTGGTTCCACCACCGAGCGGACGGCACCATCGCCTATGCGGAGAATCCGCCGAAGAAATACCAGGACATCTATCCGATCGCCTTCGACAAGGATCTGCGGGGGATCGTCACGGAGACCGTGCGCATCCTGCGTTTCTGGATGGATCACGGCGTACGCATCTTCCGGGTCGACAATCCGCACACCAAGCCGGTGATCTTCTGGGAAAAGGTGATCGCCGACATCAACCGCACCGACCCCGACGTGATCTTCCTGGCCGAGGCATTCACCCGCCCCGCGATGATGCGCACCCTCGCCGCCGTCGGATTCCAGCAGTCGTACACGTACTTCACCTGGCGCAACACCCGGCACGAAATCACCGAGTACGTGACCGAGCTGGCCGGTGAATCGGCCTCCGTCATGCGGCCCAATTTCTTCGTGAACACCCCCGATATCCTTCCCGGTCACCTCCAGGAGGGCGGCAGGCCCGCCTTCGAGGCACGGGCGGTGCTCGCGGCAACCCTCTCCCCGTCCTGGGGGGTGTACGCGGGGTACGAGCTGTGCGAGAACACCCCGGTCCGTGACGGCAGTGAGGAGTACCTCGACTCGGAGAAGTACGAGATCCGGCCCAGGGACTGGGAAGCCGCCGAGCGCGAGGGCCGTTCGCTTGCTCCGCTCATCACCGCACTCAACCGGATCAGGCGCCGCCACCCGGCGCTGCAGCAACTGCGTGACGTGCACTTCCACTCGTCGGACAACGACGCCCTGCTCGTGTACAGCAAGCGCTCCGGTTCGAACATCGTTCTGACGGTCGTCAACCTCGACCCGCACCACACCCAGGAGGCGACCGTCTCGTTGGACATGCCGCACCTCGGCCTCGACCGGCACGAGAGCGTGCCGGTGCGCGACGAGCTCACCGGCCATTCCTATCACTGGGGCAGGACCTTCTATGTGCGCCTGGAACCGGGCGTCACGCCCGCGCACATCGCGGTCCTGCGACCGTCCCCGCCGACCGGAGGGTCACCCACACCATGATCGTCAACGAGCCCGTCCACGACACCTTCGAGGACACCCCCGCCAAGGACCGCGATCCCGACTGGTTCAAGCGTGCCGTCTTCTACGAGGTCCTCGTCCGGTCCTTCCAGGACTCCAACGGCGACGGCATCGGAGATCTCAAGGGAATCACCGCCAAACTGGACTACCTCCAGTGGCTGGGCGTCGACTGCCTCTGGCTGCCGCCGTTCTTCAAGTCGCCTCTGCGCGACGGTGGTTACGACGTGTCCGACTACACCGCCGTGCTGCCGGAGTTCGGCGACCTCGCCGACTTCGTCGAGTTCGTCGACGCCGCGCACCAGCGCGGCATGCGCGTGATCATCGACTTCGTCATGAATCACACCAGCGACCAGCACGACTGGTTCCAGCAGTCCCGTACCGACCCCGACGGGCCGTACGGCGACTACTACGTCTGGGCCGACGACGACAAGCAGTTCCAGGACGCCCGGATCATCTTCGTCGACACCGAGACGTCCAACTGGACGTTCGACCCGGTCCGCAAGCAGTACTACTGGCACCGGTTCTTCTCCCACCAGCCCGACCTCAACTACGAGAACCCGGCGGTGCAGGAGGAGATCATCTCCGCCCTGCGCTTCTGGCTGGACCTCGGCATCGACGGATTCCGCGTCGACGCCGTGCCCTACCTCTACCAGCGCGAGGGCACCAACTGCGAGAACCTCCCGGAGACCCACGGCTTCCTCAAGCGGGTCCGCAAGGAGATCGACGCCAACTACCCCGACACCGTGCTGCTCGCCGAGGCCAACCAGTGGCCCGAGGATGTCGTCGACTACTTCGGCGACTACCGGGCGGGCGGCGACGAGTGCCACATGGCGTTCCACTTCCCGGTGATGCCGCGGATCTTCATGGCCGTACGGCGCGAGAGCCGCTACCCGGTCTCGGAAATCCTGGCCAAGACACCGGAGATCCCCGCGGGCTGCCAGTGGGGCATCTTCCTGCGCAACCACGACGAGCTGACGCTCGAAATGGTCACGGACGAAGAGCGCGACTACATGTACGCGGAGTACGCCAAGGATCCGCGGATGCGCGCCAACATCGGCATCCGCCGCCGTCTCGCTCCCCTGCTGGACAACGACCGCAACCAGATCGAGCTGTTCACCGCCCTGCTGCTCTCCCTGCCCGGCTCCCCGATCCTCTACTACGGGGACGAGATCGGGATGGGCGACAACATCTGGCTGGGCGACCGGGACGCCGTACGCACCCCCATGCAGTGGACGCCCGACCGCAACGCCGGCTTCTCCTCCAGCGATCCGGGGCGGCTCTACCTCCCCACGATCATGGATCCGGTCTACGGCTACCAGGTCACCAACGTCGAGGCGTCGATGGCCTCGCCGTCGTCACTGCTGCACTGGACGCGGCGGATGATCGAGATCCGCAAGCAGAACCCGGCGTTCGGGCTCGGCTCGTACAACGAACTGCCCTCCTCCAACCCCGCCGTGCTCGCGTTCACCCGTGAGCACGGGGACGATCTCGTGCTGTGCGTGCACAACTTCTCACGGTTCGCGCAGCCGACGGAGCTCGATCTGAGGTCCTTCAACGGGCGTCATCCGGTGGAACTGATCGGCGGGGTGCGCTTCCCCGCCATCGGTCAGTGGCCCTACCTGCTGACACTCGCCGGACACGGCTTCTACTGGTTCCGGCTCAGGAAGGACGCGCCGCCGAGCTGACAGCGGCCGGCACCTGCGGGGCGGTTTCCACCGCCCCGCACGGGGCACTCTTCCCCCCATATCGAGCACTTCCATCGCCTTCTTGGATCTTCCTGGCGTTTCGATCACTCGAGTCGAGTCCGTACGGACCATCCTGACCCGACACGTCCCGCACAGCCGGACAGCCAAAGCCGCAATCCGGGACACTCTTCGCATCCTGTGGTGTGCCCGGGGAAAGGACGCGATGCCATGTCGGAGGCTGCATCCGCTCAGGTCACCCTGGCGAACAGCACAGCCCTGCTCCCGTCTCTCGGACCGCTGCTGCATGAATGGCTGCCCCGGCAGCGGTGGTTCGCGGGCAAGGGGCGGCCCATCACCGCCTTCTCACTGGTCTCGGCGACCGAAATACTGCCGGTGGACTCCGGCGCGGCCGAAACCGGTCCGGGCCTCCTCCACCTCCTGGTGAGGGCCCATCAGCCCACGATGCCGGCCCAGCCACCCCCGGACTGCTACCAGCTGCTGCTCGGGGTGCGCTCCACGCTGCCCCAGCGGCTGGCGCCCGCCCTCATCGGGCATGTGACGGACGGGCCGCTGGCCGGCCGCACCGTCTACGACGGACTGCACGACCCGCGTCTGGCCTCCCTGCTGCTGGAGCGGCTGCGCACGCCCGGCGGGCTCGGCGGCCTGCGCTTCGGCCGGGGAGCGGAGCCGGTCCCCGACGGCCTGGCCCCCCGGGTGCTGGACACCGAGCAGTCCAACTCCTCGCTCGTGTACGGCGACTCCTACATCCTCAAGATCTTCCGCCGGGTCTTCCCGGGCACCAACCCCGATCTGGAACTGCCGCTCGCGCTCGTCCGTGAAGGCTGCGGACGCGTCCCCGCACCGGTCGCCTGGTTCGAGGCCGCCGCACCGGAACGTCTCACACTCGGCGTGCTCCAGCCGTTCCTGCGGGGAGCGCAGGACGGCTGGCAGCTCGCCCTGCGCTCCCTGGCGACCGGCGACGACTTCACGGGCGAGGCCCACGCCCTGGGGCGGGCCACCGCCGAGGTCCACACCGCGCTCGCCGCGGCCCTGCCCACACCGTCCCTGCACCGCTCCCAGACCGACCAGCTGGCCGCCGCGATGGTGCGGCGCCTCGAAGCGGCCGCCCACGCGGTGCCCGCACTGGTCCCGTACGTCCCCGGACTGCGCGCCGCCTTCGACGCCGTGACGGCCTTGGGCGACGGAGCCGGCGGCTGGGCGGCCCAGCGGGTGCACGGTGACCTCCACCTCGGCCAGACGCTGCGCGGCCGGGACGGCTTCTGGTCACTGATCGACTTCGAGGGCGAGCCCGCCCGCCCGCTCCCGGAGCGCCGCAGCCCCCAGCCACCGGTGCGCGACATCGCCGGGATGCTCCGCTCCTTCGACTACGCGGCCCGCTCGCACCGGCCCTGGAACGCCGCATGGGCGGCGCGCTGCCGGACCGCCTACTGCGACGGCTACGCGGAGGCCGCCGGTGTCGACCCGCGCGACGAGCCGGAGCTGCTGCGCGCCCACGAGACCGACAAGGCGGTCTACGAGGTGCTGTACGAGGCGCGCCACCGCCCCGACTGGCTGCCGGTCCCGATGGCCGCGATCCACCGCCTGGCCACCGACGCCGACTGACGTGGCACGGCCTGGCCGCCCGGCCCCGCTTCCACCCCGCCCCACCCCACCCACACCCTCCGAGGAGGCTGTCCCTGTGACCGCCCGCAAGCCGTCCCGCAAAGCGTCCGAGCCCGCTTCGACCCCCATCGACGCCCCCCTCTCCGCGCCCCCCGCCGAGCATGCGGACGCCGCCGCCGGCCCGGCCACCGGAACCCTCGCACCGGTGGCGGCGGACGCCCCGCCCGCTGAGGCGGCGACGCCCGCACCGGCCAAGCGGGCGAAGCGGGCGGCGGCCCCGCCACGCCCCCGCCGCGCGGGCGGGCAGGGGGTCCGCCCCGCCCACCCGCTCGACGACGGCGACCGGGCACGGCTCCTGTCGGGTGAGCACCACGCCCCGCACGAGCTGCTCGGCGCCCACCAGATCCGCGGCGGGGTCACCCTCCGGGTGCTGCGCCCGTACGCCCGCTCGGTCACGGTGCTCGCCAAGGGGCTGCGCGCCCAGCTGCTCGACGACGGCGACGGCTTCTTCTCGGGACTGCTGCCGATGCCCGCGGTCCCCGATTACCGGCTGCTGGTGGCGTACGACGACAACGAGATCGAGATCCACGACCCGTACCGCTTCCTGCCCGCGCTCGGCGATCTCGATCTGCATCTGATCGGCGAGGGCCGGCACGAGGAGCTCTGGACCGCGCTCGGCGCCCGGGTGATGGAACACCAGGGCGTGACCGGCACCCGGTTCACGCTCTGGGCGCCCAACGCCCGCGGAGTCCGGGTCTCCGGGGACTTCAACTACTGGGACGGCACCGGCTTCCCGATGCGTTCGCTCGGCTCCACCGGGGTGTGGGAGCTCTTCCTGCCCGCGATCGGGGAGGGCGCGCTGTACAAGTTCGACATCTGCCGGCCGGACGGCTCGCACACGCTGCGCGCCGACCCGATGGCCCGCCATGCCGAGGTCCCGCCGTCCAACGCCTCGGTCGTGGCGGCCGCGCACCACGTCTGGCAGGACCAGGAGTGGATGGCCCACCGCGGGGACATCCCCGTGCACGAGGCGCCGCTCTCGGTCTACGAGGTGCACCTGCCTTCCTGGCGGCCGGGACTGACCTACCGGCAGCTCGCCGAGCAGCTCCCCGCGTACGTACGCGATCTGGGCTTCACCCACGTGGAGCTGATGCCGGTCTCCGAGCACCCCTTCGGCGGCTCCTGGGGCTACCAGGTCACCGGCTTCTACGCCCCGACGTCCCGGATGGGCTCGCCGGACGACTTCCGCTTCCTCATCGACGCGCTGCACGGGGCCGGGATCGGCGTCATCGTGGACTGGGTGCCCGCGCACTTCCCGCGCGACGACTGGGCTCTCGCCGAGTTCGACGGCCGTCCGCTGTACGAGCACTCGGATCCGCAGCGGGCCGCACACCCGGACTGGGGCACGCTCGAATTCGACTACGGCCGCACCGAGGTGCGCAACTTCCTCGTCTCCAACGCCACCTACTGGTGCGAGGAGTTCCACATCGACGGGCTGCGGGTCGACGCGGTCGCCTCGATGCTCTACCTCGACTACTCCCGCGAGGACGGGCAGTGGTCGCCGAACGAGCACGGCGGCCGGGAGAACCCGGACGCCGTCGCCTTCCTCCAGGAGATGAACGCGACGGTCTACCGGCGCAACCCCGGTGTGGTGACGATCGCGGAGGAGTCCACCGCCTGGGACGGCGTCACCCGCGCCACCCACCATGTGGGACCCGGCGGGTTCGGCGGTCTCGGCTTCGGGCTGAAGTGGAACATGGGCTGGATGCACGACTCCCTGGAGTACGTGTCCAAGGAGCCGGTGCACCGCAAGTACCACCACAACGAGATGACCTTCTCGATGGTGTACGCGTACAGCGAGAACTACGTCCTGCCCATCTCTCACGACGAGGTCGTGCACGGCAAGCGCTCGCTCGTCAGCAAGATGCCCGGCGACTGGTGGCAGCAGCGTGCCAACCACCGCGCCTATCTCGGCTTCATGTGGGCCCACCCCGGCAAGCAACTCCTTTTCATGGGGCAGGAGTTCGCGCAGGGCGCGGAGTGGTCCGAGGGTCACGGCCCGGACTGGTGGCTGCTCGATCCGTCGTACGCCGCGGAGAGTGACCACCGGGGCGTGCGGACCCTGGTGAGCGATCTGAACACGGTGTACGGGGCGACGCCGGCGCTCTGGCAGCGCGACACCGTCCCGGAGGGCTTCAGCTGGATCGAGGGCGGCGCAGCGGAGGACAACGCCTTCGCGTTCGTACGGTACGACGCGGCCGGATCGCCTCTGATCGCCGTCTCCCACTTCTCCCCGGTGGTGCGGCACGACTACCGCATCGGGGTGCCGGACGGGCCGGAGGCCTGGGTGGAGGTCCTGAACACGGACGAGCTGCGGTACGGCGGCAGCGACGTACGCAATGAGGAGCCGCTGAAGCCGGAGGCGGTGGCGGCGCACGGCCGGGACACCAGCATCACGCTGACGCTCCCGCCGCTGGCGACGGTGTGGCTGCGGCCGGCCTGACAGCGGCGCCGGGGGCCCGCACCACGCACAGGTGGTACGGGTCCCCGGCCGCCGGCCCGGTCCCCTGACGGCCGGCACGGGTCCCCGGCCCGCCGGTGCGGGTCAGACCGCCGCCGGGAGCACGTCCTCCAGCTCCTGGAGCAGGCGCCGCTTGGGGCGGGCGCCCACCATCGACTTCACCGGTTCGCCGTCCCGGAAGACCAGCAGGGTCGGCGTCGACAGCACGGCGTAGCGGGCCGCGGTCTCCGGGTTGTGGTCCACATCGATCTGCACCACCTTGAGCCGGCCGGCCTCCTCCCCCGCGATCGCGCCGAGCACCGGGGCCAGCTGACGGCAGGGGCCGCACCAGTCGGCGGTGAACTCGACCAGGACCGGCAGATCGGCTGCCAGCACCTCGGCGTCGAACGTCGTGTCGGTGACCTCGGCGACACCTTCTGCGTGGATCATCTGTCGTCCTCCCAGTTCAGTTCACAACGTGGTTCGGGGCCGCCCGGCAAGTCGGCGGACGCCTCCAGTTCGGCGCGGGCCAGCTGGGCCCCCACCTCCGTGCGGGCCGACTGCAACTGGCCGATGAGCGCGTCCAGCTCGCCGAGCTTGCGCCGGTAGACCGCCAGCGAGGCCGGGCACGCGTCCCCCGCCGGATGACCGGCGCGCAGGCAGTCGACGAAGGGCCGGGTCTCCTCCAGGTCGAACCCGAAGTCCTGAAGGGTCCGGATCTGCCGGATCAGTCGCAGGTCCCCCTCGTCGTACGTGCGGTAGCCGTTGTCCGCACGGCGTGCGGGCAGCAGGCCGCGTGACTCGTAGTACCGCAGCGTCCGTGTCGTCGTCCCGGCGCGTTCGGCCAGTTCCCCGATTCGCATGACCCGACGGTAATCCTTGACGTCGGCGTCAAGGCAAGGGCGGACGGACGCACACGGATGCGGCCGGTACGGGGTTCCCGTACGGCCGCATCGGCTCACGCGCTACACCGCTACACCTTCGCGAGCGAGGGCTGCTCCTCGCCGCCGTCCCTGGCCTCGGGGACGTGCGGCTCGGCCGGCCCCTCATCCGTGATCATCTTCTCGTCGAACGGGAGCGATCCGGAGAGGACCCGGTCCACCCGCTCCCTGTCGATCTCCTTGGTCCAGGTGCCGACGAGCACCGTGGCCACCGCGTTGCCCGCGAAGTTGGTCAGCGCGCGGGCCTCGCTCATGAAGCGGTCGATGCCGACGATCAGACCGACACCGTCCACCAGCTCGGGCCGGTGCGACTGGAGGCCCCCCGCGAGGGTGGCCAGTCCGGCGCCGGTGACGCCCGCGGCGCCCTTCGAGGCGATGACCATGAAGACCAGCAGTGAGATCTGCTCGCCGATGCTCAGCGGGTCGCCCGTGGCGTTGGCGATGAAGAGCGAGGCCATCGTGAGGTAGATGGCGGTGCCGTCGAGGTTGAAGGAGTAGCCGGTCGGCACGGTGATACCGACGACGGGCTTGCTGACGCCCATGTGCTCCATCTTCGCGATCAGCCGCGGCAGGGCCGACTCGGACGAGGAGGTGGAGAGGATGAGCAGGAACTCCCGGCCCAGGTACTTCAGCAGGGAGAAGATGTTGACCCCGGCCACCAGGCGCAGGATCGTGCCCAGGATCACGAACACGAAGAGCGCGCAGGTGATGTAGAAGCCGATCATGATGACCGCGAGGGACTTCAGCGCGTCCACGCCGGTCTCGCCGACCACCGCGGCCATCGCGCCGAACGCGCCGACCGGTGCCGCCCACATGATCATGGCGAGGATGCGGAAGACCAGGCGCTGGATGTGGCCGATGCCGCGCAGGACGGGTTCGCCCGCCGAGCCCAGGGCCTGGAGCGCGAAGCCCGCGAGCAGGGCGATGAGCAGGGTCTGCAGCACCTCGCCCTCGGTGAAGGCCGACACGAGGGTGGTGGGGATGATGCCGAGCAGGAAGTCCGCGGTGGACTCGCTGTCCCCCGCCTGCGCCTCACCCGCGGCGCGGGCCGCCTCGGTGAGGTGGAGGCTGGAGCCGGGCTCCAGGATGTTGCCGACGACCAGGCCGATGGCCAGGGCGACGGTCGACATCACCAGGAAGTAGCCGAGGGCCAGACCGCCGACGGCGCCGACCTTGGCGGCCTTGCGTACGGAGCCGACCCCCAGCACGATCGTGCAGAAGATGATCGGCGAGATCATCATCTTGATGAGGTTGACGAATCCGGTTCCGATCGGCTTGAGCTCGACGGCGGCGTCCGGCGCGACGAGGCCCACCAGGATGCCGAGCCCCACCGCCGCGATGACGGCGAGATACAGATATTTCGTACGGTCCCGCTTGGCGGCGGCCACTCCCACGGGGGTCTCCTCGGCTCGGTCCTGTCACTCCCCCGTCCCTGGGGGCCCCGGTGACTATCCCGCCCCCTGTGACGCCGGTCACCCTTGCGTGCATTTCGTTCACGGGAGGGCCACCCCCGGTGGCCGTCCGGTCACCGGTTTCCGGCCAGGCAGACTGGGGGGATGCGTTTCCCCCGTACCCGCCCGCGCAGCCTCGCGGGCCAGCTCTTCGCCATGCAGGTGGTGCTGGTCGCCGCCGTGGTGGCGGGGTGCGCGTTCTTCGCGTACGTCTCCGGCAGCGGCCAGGCCAAGGAGACGGCGACCCGGCAGGTGCGGGCGGCCGCGCTGGCGATCGCCGGTTCGCCGTCGGTACGGGAGGCGATCCGCACCCCGGACCCGTCGGCCGTGCTCCAGCCGTACGCGGAGCAGGTCCGCAAGGACACCGGGATCGCCTTCGTCACGATCATGGACCCGCACCGGGTCCGCTGGACCCACCCGGACGCCGAGCGGATCGGCGAGACCTTCCTCGGGCACACCGCCCGGGCCCTGCGCGGCGAGACGTTCTCGGAGACGTACACCGGCACGCTCGGCCCCTCGATACGGGTCGTGACGCCGATCCGGGACGACGGCAGGATCGTCGGCCTCGTCAGTGCGGGTATCACGGTCGAGCGGGTCTCCTCGCAGGTGCGGGCCCAGCTCGGTGCGCTGGGGCTCGCGGCGGGCGCGGCGCTGGCGCTCGGCGGCCTCGGCACGTACGTGATCAACGCGCGGCTGCGGCGGCACACCCACGGGATGAACGCAGCCGAGCTGAGCCGGCTGCACGACTACCACGAGGCCACCCTGCACGCGGTGCGCGAGGGGCTGCTGATGCTCGACGGGCAGCGCAGGATCGCCCTGATCAACGACGCGGGCCGCGAACTGCTGGGGCTCGCGCCCGGAACGGTCGGCCGCCGGGTCGCGGAACTCGATCTGCCCGCACCGCTCACGGGGGCGCTGCTGGCCTCCGAGGAACGGGTCGACGAGGTGCATCTGACGGCGGACCGGGTGATCGTGGTCAACACCCGTCCGGTGGTGGGCGGGGAGCGGCGCGGCACCGTGGTCACCCTGCGCGACCACACGGAACTCCAGGCCCTTTCGGGCGAGTTGGACTCCGAGCGGGGGTTCACCCAGGCGCTGCGCTCGCAGGCGCACGAGGCGGCGAACCGGCTGCACACGGTCGTCTCGCTGATCGAGCTGGGCCGGGAGCAGGAGGCGGTCGGCTTCGCCACGGCGGAGCTGGAGCTGGCCCAGACCCTGACGGACCGCGTCGTCGGCGCGGTCGCGGAACCGGTACTGGCGGCGCTGCTGCTGGGCAAGGCCGCGCAGGCGAACGAGCGCGGCGTGGAGCTGGTGCTGGCGGACGACAGCCTGATCGACGACGGGGCCCTGCCCGCGACACTGCCGCACCGCGATCTGGTGACCATCCTCGGCAATCTGATCGACAACGCGGTGGACGCGGCGTCGGAGGCGGTGGCGGGCGCCCCGGGCACCGGAGCCTCGGGCGTCCCCGTCCAGCGCACGGGCCCCCGGCCGGCCCGCGCCCGGGTCACGGTCACCGCCCTCGCCGGCGACGGGGAGCTCCTGCTGCGCGTCGCGGACAACGGAGCGGGCGTGGGGCCCGCCGACGCCGCGGAGGTCTTCCGCCGCGGCTGGTCGACGCACGGCGCCGGCCGCGGGCTCGGCCTGGCCCTCGTCCGGCAGGCCGCGCACCGCAACGGCGGGGCGGTGGCGCTGGAACAGGGACCGGACGGCGGCGCGGAGTTCACCGTGCGGCTGCCGCTGCCGCGGGGCAGCGGCGCACAGAAGGAGGAGGCCCTGTGACCCCCGTGATCCAGGTGCTGGTCGTCGAGGACGATCCCGTCGCGGCCGACGCCCATCAGCTGTACGTGGACCGCGTCCCGGGATTCTCCGTGGCGGCCGTCGCGCACACCCGGGCCGAGGCGGTGCGGACCCTGGACCGCGTCCCGGTCGACCTCCTGCTCCTCGATCTGTATCTGCCCGACGGGCACGGGCTGCAGCTCCTGCGCTCGCTGCGCGCGGCCGGGCACACCGCCGACGTGATCGCGGTGACCTCGGCCCGCGATCTGGCCGTGGTGCGCGAGGGGGTCTCGCTCGGCGTCGTCCAGTACGTGCTGAAGCCCTTCACCTTCGCCACCCTGCGCGACCGGCTGGTCCGCTACGCCGACTTCCGCTCCTCGGCAGGCGAGGCGAGCGGCCAGGACGAGGTGGACCGCGCCCTGGCCACCCTGCGCACCCCGCAGCCCGCCCGCCTGCCCAAGGGCCTCAGCAGCCCGACCCTGGAGGCGGTGACCCGTGCGCTGCGCGCGGCGCCGGACGGCGTGACGGCCGCGGCGGCCGGACTGGAGCTCGGCATCTCCCGCATCACCGCGCGCCGCTATCTGGAGCATCTGGTGACGGCCGGCCGGGCGGTACGCAGTCCGCAGTACGGACAGATCGGGCGTCCGGAGCTGCACTACCGATGGCTGGCGGAGGGCCGCTGAGCGGGGTCCGGGGCGCTCCGGGAGGGGCCGCCCGGCCTGGACGTTCCTACGAGACGTGGTCTCGGGTGAACACACCGTAGTCATATGCCCTCCGGCCTCCTACGGTGGGGCCGTGCAGCCCACCCCGCCTTTCGACGCCCCCGCCGCGCGCAGACTGCGCGAGGCCCTGGGGATGACTCCCGGCCATGTCGCCTACGGCCTCGGTGCCCAGTACGGACTCCGGATCGGCGCCGAGACGGTCGCCGACTGGGAACGCGGCCTCGCCCGGCCGACCGAGTACGAACTCACTGCCCTGGCCGGTGTGTTGTGGTGCGCCCCGGGCGAACTCCTCACCGCCGCCCGGACGCTGCGCGAACACCGGATCGCCCGGGAGCTGACCGTGGACGAGCTGGCGGGGCAGCTGAGCATGTCCGTGTCCGCGTATCTGCGGATGGAGGAGTCGGGCCGGTGGCGCGGCAACGAGCGCCAGTCCGCGGCGCTCATCGAGGCGCTGGGACTCGACACCGCCGGTTTCGTGACGGCCGCCGGGCGGGACGAGGAACTGGCGGAGCTGCTGCGCAGCGCGGTGACGACCCGCTGGCAGGCGTACGTCAAGCCGGTGTCGAAGCTCGCGCCGGTCGACCGGTCGCCGGTCCAGAAGATGCTGGAGCGGCTGCACGCGGACTACCAGGCGCTGATGGCGTCCACGCTCAGCTGGAGCAGCACGGGCACGGAGCCGGCCGGTGCGACCGGGGATGCCGGGCGGGCTTTCCTCGCGGGCATCGTGGAGCGTTTCTGGCAGGCGGCGGAGGCGTAGCCCGCACTGTCGACGGGGCTACGGGCGGCGGCCCCCGGCCGTCCACGCGGGACAGCCGGGGCCCACCGGGAGCCCCGCGCGCCGGTGGCGGCTCAGAAGACCGACTCGGCCTCGTGCATCCGGGCCACGGGGACGGTCTTGAGCTGTGTGACCGCGTCGGCCAGCGGGACCATCTCGATGTCGTTGCCGCGCAGCGCCGTCATCCGCCCGAAGTCGCCCCGGTGCGCCGCCTCGACCGCGTGCCAGCCGAAGCGGGTGGCGAGCACCCGGTCGTACGCGGTGGGCGTGCCGCCGCGCTGGACGTGGCCGAGGATGACCGGCCGGGCCTCCTTGCCGAGCCGGGTCTCCAGCTCGACGGCCAGGCGGTTGCCGATGCCCTGGAAGCGCTCGTGGCCGAACTGGTCGATCTCGCCCTTGGCGTACGGCATGGAGCCCTCGGCCGGGTGCGCGCCCTCGGCGACGCAGATGACCGCGAACTTCTTGCCGCGCGCGAAGCGCTCCTCGACCATCTTGACCAGGTCCTCGACCTGGAACTGCCGCTCGGGCAGGCAGATGCCGTGCGCGCCGCCGGCCATGCCGGACTCCAGCGCGATCCAGCCCGCGTGGCGTCCCATCACCTCGACGACCATGACGCGCTGGTGGGACTCGGCGGTGGTCTTCAGCCGGTCTATGGCCTCGGTGGCGACGCCCACGGCGGTGTCGAAGCCGAAGGTGCGGTCGGTGGCCGAGATGTCGTTGTCGATGGTCTTGGGGACGCCGACGACGGGCATACCCGCGTCCGACAGCATCCGGGCGGCCGTGAGGGTGCCCTCGCCGCCGATCGGGATCAGTGCGTCCATGCCGTAACGGCGGCTCAGCTCGGCGCAGTTCTCCGCCGCTTCGCGCAGCCGGTCGCGCTCCAGCCGGGCGGAGCCGAGGATGGTGCCGCCGCGGGCGAGAATGCCGCTGACCGCGTTGAGGTCGAGGGGGCGGAAGTGGCCGTCGAGGAGGCCCTTGAACCCGTCCTCGAACCCGATGACTTCATCGCCGTGACCCACCACGGCACGGTGCACGACCGAGCGGATCACTGCGTTCAGGCCTGGGCAGTCGCCGCCTGCGGTGAGAACTCCGATGCGCATCGTGCTGTATCTCCTGCTCGCTAGAGCCTGCCCTGTGCCGTGCAGGCCGGGGGTCCCGGCTGGATCCCCCGTACCGTGAGTCACGACGAGTGTCCCACGTCTGGTCTGTACCTCGCGCTTTCGGCTGCTCCATGGGCGGCCGGCGGGCGTGAGCAGGGGCATTCGCCCGGCGGGCGGCCGCTCGGCCCCCGCAGGTATCGTCAAACAGGCGATACCACTCGAACCGGGCAACACAACGGACAAGAGATGACGGGAGAGCACGCGTGACGCGCAGCGTGTACGTGACCGGGATCGACCGGGGAGACGGCCGCCAGGTCGTCGATCTGGGAGTCATGGAGCTCCTGACGCGTCAGGTGGACCGGGTAGGGGTCTTCCGGCCCCTGGTCCACGACGACCCGGACCGGCTCTTCGAACTGCTGAGGGCCCGCTACCGGCTCTCGCAGGACCCGGGGACCGTCTACGGACTCGACTACCACCAGGCCTCCGCGATCCAGGCGGAGCAGGGTACCGACGAACTGGTCTCCCGGCTCGTCGACCGCTTCCACCGGGTGGCCGCGGACTACGAGGTGGTCCTCGTCCTCGGCACCGACTTCGCCGCCACGCAGCTCCCTGACGAGCTGGCCCTGAACGCCCGCCTCGCCAACGAGTTCGGTGCCTCGGTGATCGGGGTCGTCGGCGGCCAGGAGCAGGACGCGGAGTCGGTGAAGGCCGAGACGCGCAACGCGTACCGCGCGTACGCCGGCCTGGGCTGCGACGTGCTCGCGATGATCGTGAACCGGGTGGCCTCCGCGGACCGCGACGTGATCGCGGAGCGGCTCTCGGCCACGCTGCCGGTGCCCTGTTCGGTACTGCCCGACGATCCGGCGCTCTCGGCGCCGACCGTCGCGCAGATCACCGCGGCACTGGACGGCACGGTGCTGCTCGGTGACGACGCGGGGCTGGCGCGGGACGCGCTGGACTTCGTGTTCGGCGGCGCGATGCTGCCGAATCTGCTGAAGGCGCTGACGCCGGGATGCATGGTGGTGACGCCCGGGGACCGGTCCGACCTGGTCGTCGGCTCGCTCGCCGCGCACAGCGCCGGGACGCCGCCCATCGCGGGCGTGCTGCTGACGCTGAACGAGCGGCCGGGCGAGGAGATACTCAAGCTGGCCGCGCGGCTCGCACCCGGCACCCCGGTCGTCTCGGTGGCCGGCGGTTCCTTCCCCACCGCCGGGGAGCTCTTCGCCCTGGAGGGCAAGCTGAACGCCGCGACGCCGCGCAAGGCCGAGACGGCCCTGGGCCTCTTCGAGCGGCATGTCGACACGGGAGCCCTCCTCGACCGGATCTCGGTCGCCCGCAGCGGCCGGGTCACCCCGATGATGTTCGAGCACGAGCTGCTGGAACAGGCCCGCGCGGACCGGCGCCGGGTGGTGCTGCCGGAGGGCACGGAGGAGCGGGTGCTGCGCGCCGCCGACGTGCTGCTGCGGCGCGACGTCTGCGACCTCACGCTGCTCGGCGACCCCGACGTCATCCGCAAGAAGGCCGCGGACCTCGGCATCGACCTGGCCGGTACCCAGCTCATCGACCCGCAGACCTCCGAACTGCGCCAGACCTTCGCCGAGCGGTACGCGCAGCTGCGCGCGCACCGCGGGGTGACGGTCGAGCTCGCGTACGACGTCGTCTCGGACGTCAACTACTTCGGCACCCTGATGGTCCAGGAGGGGCTGGCCGACGGCATGGTCTCCGGGGCCGTGCACTCCACCGCGGCGACGATCCGGCCGGCCTTCGAGATCATCAAGACGAAGCCGGATGCCTCGATCGTCTCGTCGGTCTTCTTCATGTGCCTGGCCGACAAGGTCCTGGTGTACGGCGACTGCGCGGTCAACCCGGACCCGGACGCGGAGCAGCTCGCGGACATCGCCGTGCAGTCCGCGGTCACCGCCGCCCGCTTCGGCGTGGAGCCGCGGATCGCGATGCTCTCGTACTCGACCGGGACCTCGGGGTCGGGCGCCGACGTCGACAAGGTCCGCGAGGCGACGGACCTGGTGCGCGCGAGCCGCCCGGACGTCAGGATCGAGGGCCCGATCCAGTACGACGCCGCGGTGGAGCCGAGCGTCGCCGCGACGAAGCTGCCGGGTTCCGAGGTCGCGGGCCAGGCGACGGTCCTGATCTTCCCGGACCTGAACACCGGCAACAACACCTACAAGGCCGTGCAGCGCTCGGCGGGCGCCGTGGCCGTCGGCCCGGTCCTCCAGGGGCTGCGCAAGCCCGTCAACGACCTGTCCCGGGGCGCGCTCGTCCAGGACATCGTCAATACCGTGGCCATTACGGCGATTCAGGCACAGGGCGAGGAGCGACCCGCATGACCGGCACCGAAGAGACCGCGGCGGCCCCCGGGGCGAAGGCGAGCCGGGTGCTCGTCCTCAACTCCGGTTCCTCCTCGGTGAAGTACCAGCTGCTCGACATGCGCGACCACTCCCGGCTCGCGTCCGGGCTGGTCGAGCGGATCGGCGAGGAGACCTCCCGGCTCGTCCACACCCCGCTGACCGGCGGCGGCGAGCCCCGGGAGCGCACCGGCCGGATCCCCGACCACGACGCGGCGCTCAAGGCGGCCGCCGGGGAGCTGGCAGCCGACGGGCTCGGGCTGGACTCCCCCGAACTGGCCGCGATCGGCCACCGGGTGGTGCACGGCGGGCTGCGGTTCACCGAGCCGACCGTGGTCACCGACGAGGTGCTGAAGGAGATCGAGCGCCTGGTGCCGGTGGCGCCGCTGCACAACCCGGCGAACATCACCGGCATCCGCACCGCGCAGGCGCTGCGCCCCGACCTGCCGCAGGTGGCGGTCTTCGACACCGCGTTCCACACGACGATGCCGGAGTACGCGGCGCGGTACGCGATCGACGTGGAGACGGCGGACGCCCACCGGATCCGCCGCTACGGATTCCACGGCACCTCGCACGCGTACGTCTCCCGCAAGGCGGCCGAGCTGCTGGGCAGCGCCCCCGAGGACGTCAACGTCATCGTGCTGCACCTGGGCAACGGCGCCTCGGCCTCGGCGGTGGCGGGCGGCCGGTGCGTGGAGACCTCGATGGGACTGACCCCCTTGGAGGGGCTGGTCATGGGTACGCGCTCGGGAGACATCGATCCGGCGGTCACCTTCCACCTCAAGCGGGTGGCGGGCATGTCGGCCGACGAGATCGATGAACTTCTCAACAAGAAGAGCGGTCTGGTCGGCCTCTGCGGCGACAACGACATGCGGGAGATCAGGCGCCGGGTCGACGAGGGCGACGAGCGGGCCGCGCTCGCCTTCGACATCTACGTCCACCGGCTGAAGAAGTACATCGGCGCCTATTCGGCGGTGCTCGGGCGGGTGGATGCCGTGGTGTTCACGGCGGGGGTCGGCGAGAACTCGGCTCCCGTACGCGAGGCTGCCATCGCGGGTCTGGAGGAGCTCGGCCTCGTGGTGGACGCGGATCTCAACGCCGTACGGTCCGGCGAACCGCGGCTGATCTCGCCGAATTACGCACGGGTCGCGGTCGCCGTGGTGCCGACGGACGAGGAGCTGGAGATCGCCGGCCAGACCTTCGCACTGGTCGACAACTGAGCACCCCCGCGCCCCTTTGTATCTTCCACCAGACGGAATATTCCGCAGCGAAACAAACCGATAGGATCCGCCTCATGCGCCGTTCCAAAATCGTCTGCACCCTCGGTCCCGCCGTCGACTCCCATGAGCAGCTCGTCGCTCTGATCGAGGCCGGCATGAGCGTGGCCCGATTCAACTTCAGTCACGGTTCCCACGCGGAGCACCAGGGTCGTTACGACCGGGTCCGCAAGGCCGCCGCCGAGACCGGCCGGGCGGTCGGCGTGCTCGCCGACCTCCAGGGCCCGAAGATCCGCCTCGCGAAGTTCGCCGAGGGTCCCGTCGAACTGGTCCGCGGGGACGAGTTCGTCATCACCGCCGAAGACGTCCCCGGTGACAAGTCGATCTGCGGCACGACCTACAAGGGTCTGCCCGGCGACGTCGCCAAGGGCGACCCGATCCTGATCAACGACGGCAACGTCGAGCTGAAGGTCGTCTCCGTGGACGGCCCCCGCGTCCACACCATCGTCATCGAGGGCGGGGTGATCTCCGACCACAAGGGGATCAACCTGCCGGGTGCGGCGGTCAACGTCCCGGCCCTGTCCGAGAAGGACATCGAGGACCTCCGCTTCGCCCTGCGGATGGGCTGCGACCTGGTCGCGCTCTCCTTCGTGCGGGACGCGAGCGACGTCAAGGACGTCCACAAGGTCATGGACGAGGAGGGCCGCCGGGTCCCCGTCATCGCCAAGGTCGAGAAGCCGCAGGCCGTCGACAACATGGACGGTATCGTCGCGGCCTTCGACGGCGTGATGGTCGCCCGTGGCGACCTCGCCGTCGAGTACCCGCTGGAGAAGGTCCCGATGGTGCAGAAGCGCCTGGTGGAGCTCTGCCGGCGCAACGCCAAGCCGGTGATCGTCGCGACCCAGATGATGGAGTCGATGATCACCAACTCCCGCCCGACCCGCGCCGAGGCGTCCGACGTCGCCAACGCGATCCTGGACGGCGCGGACGCGGTCATGCTCTCCGCGGAGTCCTCCGTGGGCGCGTACCCGATCGAGACGGTCAAGACGATGTCGAAGATCGTCGTCGCCGCCGAGGAGGAGCTCCTCTCCAAGGGCCTCCAGCCGCTGGTGCCGGGCAAGAAGCCCCGCACCCAGGGCGGTTCGGTGGCCCGCGCGGCCTGCGAGATCGCGGACTTCCTGAACGGCGCGGCGCTGGTCGCCTTCACCCAGTCCGGCGACACCGCCCGCCGTCTCTCCCGCTACCGCGCGGCCCAGCCCATCCTGGCCTTCACCACGGACGAGTCGACCCGCAACCAGCTGGCCCTCAGCTGGGGCGTCGAGGCCCACGTGGTCCCGCACGTGGACAACACGGACGCGATGGTGGAGCTGGTCGACGCGGAGCTGCTGAAGCTCAACCGCTACAACGCCGGCGACACGATGGTCATCACGGCCGGCTCTCCCCCCGGCATCCCCGGCACGACCAACATGGTGCGCGTGCACCACGTGGGCGGCCAGGAGCGCGAGCGCGACTGACCGCGTCGGCCTCGGACATGACCGTGGGCCGTACCCCCGAGGAGGGGGTACGGCCCACGGCCTTTGTGCGGCTCCCGAACGGGTCCGTAACCGTCAGCCGGTGCCTTCGGTGAAGTAGTTCTGCAGACCGGGCACCGTCAGCGTCCCGCCGAACTGGCCCGCCTGCGTCACCTTCACGTTGGTGAAGAAGGCGAACGGCACGTTGATCGGCGGCGGGGTCTCCGGGCTGAAGGTGATCGGGATGAGCCCGAAGAGGTTGCCCTTCAGCTCCTCCGTGTACATCGTCACCGTGCCGTTGCGGATGGTGGACGTGGAGCCCTTCCGCGCCTTCACGTGACCGGTCACGCCGTCCATCGGGCCGACCGTCAGCTGGTGGAGGTCCTTGATGTCGACGGAGGAGGCGGTGAACTTCAGCGCCTTCTTCGTGGTGCCGTCGCCCTTCTCCACCTCGACGATGCCCTTGTAGTCGAGCCCGCTCAGGGTGAGCAGCGAACTCTCCAGGATCCACGGGTCGTTCGGGACGCGGGGGATGCCCTGCTCCCGATCGGCCGCGGCCAGGGCCTCCGGGTCGGCGGTCGGGCACGGGAAGGAGGGCTTGGCGCCGTCCGGGATGTCCTCGTCCGCCTTCGGGTCGAGTCCCTTGACGTCCTCGTCGAGCTCCTCGACCGACGTGCCGGCCTTGTCCGCCGCCTCACGGATGGCGTCGGCGGTCTTGTCGGCCGTGTCCTTCGCCGCGTCCGCGGCCGTCTCGACGGCCTTCTCGACGGGCTTGTCCGCGGCCTTGTCGGCAGCCGTGTCCGTGGTCTCCGCGGCGGACTTCGAGGGCTCCGGCGTCGCGGTGGCCGAGGGGCTCGCCGTCTCCTCGTCCGGTCCGTCGAAGAGGTCCTTGATCTTGTCGCCCAGACCCAGCGGGTCGAGCGGGTTGGTCGACTTCGTGGGGGTGGGACTCGGGCTCGTCGTCGCTGCCGGGGCGTCGGCGCTCTTCCTGGCCGTGTCGGCCGTCGCTTCGTCCGTGGCACTCGCCGACGCCGACGGGGTGGCCGTGGGCTTCGGGGTCGCCTCGTCGCTCTTGCCCGGCGCGGGCTTGCCGCTCTCGGAGGCCGACGGGGACGGCGTCTTCGTCGCCGAGGGCGACGGTTCCGCCGACTCGCTCGGCTCGTCGGAGCGGGTCACACAGGGGCCGGGCGCGAAGGGGATGTCCGTGTTGTCGTCGGCCATCGCGAGCTTGGGGGTGAGCCCCATCCCGACGAAGACCGCCGTGGGCATCGCGGCGAGCGCGAACGCCTTCTTGCCGGCGGGCATGTGCAGCTTCGTCAGCAGGGACTTCCTGGGGGCCGCGTGGCGCGGCCCTCTTCGCTCGTCGAGTCCGCTCTCGCCCGAGGCGTTCACCTGCCTGTCGTCACCCCGCACGATGCCTCCCGCCGTCGACCTCAACTGTCGTGTCGTAATGCGCCGGCTGCTGCTCGGGGACGCCCATCCCGTGGAGCGCGCCCTCGGGGTACGGCGGGGCGGCCTGCTCGTCCTTCGCGAACGAGAGGCCCTCCGGCGCTTGCTCGCCGGGAGCGCCCGCTGCCGGTCCGGCCTCGTCCGTCTTCGGCTCGCCCGGAACCCAGGACACGGAGAGCGCGCCACCGATCAGGGCGAACAGGAAGCCGATCAAGAAGCCGCCGATGTTGGCGACGGGTATGGAGATCAGCGCCAGCAGGATCGACGCGACACCGGCGAACACCCGGACGATGTGGTGGAACCACATCGTCAGACCCAGCGTGATCAGCAGGACCCCGATGATGAGCGATCCGGCGCCCGCGGTGGTGGACATGGCCAGCGTCATGTTGCCGAGGTGCATGTTCGCGTAGGGGAAGTACGCGATGGGTATGCCGCCCAGCATGGTGAACAGACCCGCCCAGAACGGCCGGTTACCCCGCCAGGTGCGGAATCCCCGCCGGAAGGTGGTGAGGTAGTGCTCGTTCTGCCCTGTGGATTCGGGGCTCATGGAAAACAGCTCCCTGGAACCGGTACTGCTGTGAGAAAGAGAAGGGTGGACGGCCGGGGGCACGCGAAGCGCCCCCGGCCGCCCGGGTGAGTGCCTAGTAGCACTCGTTGACGCCCTTGGACAGCGACAGCTTCAGACCCGGCAGCTTGAACGTTCCTGCCGTGGTGGCCCACGCCTGCTGCTTGACGTTCGACAGCTTGGCGACCTCGGCCCGCTGCGAGAACCCGTAGGGGTTGGCCGCAGTGTTGGGCTGAATGCCCGTGGTCTTGGTCTTGCCACCGGGGAACTTCGTGAGGTCACCGGCAGCGACGCCGATGTCGATGTTCGTGAACTCGGCGTCCGCGCCGAGCGACGAGACATCGAGGTACAGACCCTCGGCGTAGACCTTCTCCTTGCCGGTGCCCGCCTTCAGCTGCAGCGTGACGTTGCCGAGACCGAACGGCAGGTCGGGCGTGACGACCGACTGGCACATGTTGGTGATGGTGGCGTCGTGGAACCCCGACACGGCGACCGGAGCCGCCTGGTCCTTGCCCTTGAGGTCCTTGCCCGTCGCCACACTGCCGTACTGCACGAAGTCGTGGCCGACCAGCTCATCCGCGCTGACCTTGAACTCCTGGCCGGACACGCTGAACGACGCGGCGAGCGCGCCCTGTGCCAGACCGACACCCACCGCTGCGGTGGCTATCACGCTCGGCACCATGACGACAGCGAAACGCTTCCATCTCGTGCCACCGCGAACCTGGGAACTCATACTTTTCCTCCTTCTCGGACGTACATCTCCGGCCTGGCATCCTGCCCGACCTGGGATGGGAGAAGTGCTACGTCCTCGGAAAGGAGAGCGCCTGCAAACGGAGGCATGAACCGCGCCCGAATCACCGGCGATCACCCCCGAGCGACAACCACTGGCCACGCGTTCGCGCAACCTGTTTCGGACAGGCCCTGCGGGTCAGCAGGAACCCCCCTGTCCGGAATCGGCGCCACTGCCGCCGATCCACTCGGTGGGGACCCAACAGAGCCGCCGCACCGGCTGGCAGCCGGACTGGCGTTATTGGACCGAGCGTGGCCGATCGTGGTCCATTCGCGGCCGTGACACAAGGGGGTTCGTTACTCGCTAGTAACGGCCCGATAACCGAGCCACGACCGGGCGGTACCGTACGGCCACACAGGGTTGCCCCAGCCCGGCAGACGAAAGCCATCATTGGCGAATGAAATCGGACAGATCGCAATGATCGATTTACTGCGAGTAACAGGGCGTGCTTTTATCAAGATTTGGTAAAGCAGAGGGGAAGCAGAGGGCTCTCTTATCGCCGGAACGCGAAAACGGCCGCGACCCCCACCGGGGGCCACGGCCGCGTTGTCAGATCAGAACAAGACGCGCGCGAGTGCGGTGCGGGCGGCACCGACGCGAGGATCGTCGGGGCCGATCACCTCGAAGAGCTCCAGGAGACGGACCCGTACCCGGTCCCGGTCGTCACCGAAATTGCGGCGGACCGTCTCGACGAGTCGGCCGAACGCGTCCTCGACGTGACCGCCGACCAGATCCAGGTCGGCCGCAGCGATCTGCGCGTCCGCGTCCCCCGGATTCTCGGCGGCGTTCTTGCGGACCTGCTGCGGGTCCATCTTCTGGACCCGGCCCAGCAGTTCCGCCTGCGCGAGGCCGAGTTTGGCCTCACTGTTGGCCGGGTCGTCGGAGAGGACGTTCCGGTACGCCTGGACGGAGCCGGCGAAGTCGTTGGCGTCCAACGCCTGCGCGGCCGCCTCCAGAAGCGCGTCGTACGGCCCTGCGGGCGCCTCGGGGGCCTGCGCCGCCGCGTCAGGGTCCGCCACCGCGTCCTGGTCGACCACGATGCCGGTGAGCCCGAACCGCTCCTCGCCGACCTGGATCAGCTGATCCAGGGTCTGCCGGATCTGTGATTCGGGGGCCGCACCCTGGAAGAGGGGCAGCGCCTGTCCGGCGACGACCGCGAAGACGGCCGGGATGCCCTGGATCCCGAACTGCTGCATCAGCATCTGGTTGGCGTCGACATCGACCTTGGCCAGCAGGAAGCGGCCGTTGTACTCGTGGGCCAGGCGCTCCAGGAGCGGGCCCAGCTGCTTGCACGGCTCGCACCACTCGGCCCAGAAGTCGATGACGACGGGGACTTCGGCGGAGCGCTGGAGGACGTCGTTCTCGAAGCCCGCCTCGTCGACGTCGATGACGAGGGAGGAAGCGGGTACGGCCGCGGGGCCGCCCTGCCGGGCGGACTCGGCACGGGCCTGCTCCGCCTTCACCTTGGCCTCACCGGCCGCCTTCACCGCGGCGAGGTCGACGACGCCGCTCATGGACATGTTCCTAGGCTGCATACGTACATCCTCCCCCCTCGGCGCACTGTTCCGGAAAGCGTTACGGGAACCGCGTCCGTCCGCTGCCCCCGCCGGTGTGCGAGGTGCACGGACAGACACGGTCCGAGGGCCCCTGAAAGACCCGGTTCGGCACCCGGTCCCCACCCGGCGCCTGTGGCTGTAGCTCGTTCGTGGCGCCACAACGGCTGAGCCGTCGTTCTTACGCTACGACCCGTAGCGTAACTGTCCCCCGCCCACGATGCACAAGAGTGTTCGGTGATCTGTCTCACGGCGAACGGGGTCGGCCGGTTCTGGCTACTGACGGGTATGGTCACGGGATGCTGAGCCGCAGCCACCCCAAACCCTCACGAACGGGACGCCCGCGCAGTGCCGCGGCCGACGAGGCGATCCTCGAGGCCACCAGAGCCTCGCTGGTCGACCTCGGCTGGTCGAAACTGACGATGGGTGACGTGGCGACGCGAGCGGGAGTCGCCAAGACGACGCTCTACCGGCGCTGGGCGGGCAAGAACGAACTGGTCGTGGACGCCGTGGCGGTGCTCTTCGACGAGCTGGAACTGCCGGACCTGGGCAGCCTGTCCGCCGATGTGCAGGCGGTGGTGCTGCAGTTCGCCGCGCTGCTGGAGCGGCCGGAGACCCAGACCGCGCTGATGGCGGTGGTCGCGGAGTCGACCCGCGACGAGGCCCTGCGGACCCGGATCCGCGACTCGATCGTGGACCGCCAGAAGCACCTCGTCCTCCAGGGCCGGCGGCGGGCGCAGGAGCGCGGGGAACTGCCCGTCGAGCAGGACGAGGCCACGGCGGCGCTGACCGCCGACCTGATCTTCGATGTGATCGCCGGCGCGGTGGTGCACCGGGCCCTGGTCAGCGCCGAGCCCGTCGACGCCGACTGGGCCCGGCGGTTCACGCTGCTGCTGCTGGCGGGGCTGGGCGCGACGGGGTAGCGGCCGGGGCCGCGGGTTACCGCTGCCAGGCGCAACTGCCCAGCGTGGCCGCGCCGGAGGCGACCAGCCGGTCTGCCTGCTTCGGCGCCATCAGCTTCGTCCCGTGGCCGTGGCAGACGACCGTGCGGTCCCCGTGCCCGGCCAGGTCCACCAGGATCTGGTCCCAGTGGCGGTACTGGACGTCGTGGCCGGAGTCCGCGTACGTGCGCACCACCGGGGTGACCGGCAGCGCCCCGCGCCAGGTGGCGAGGGTGGCCGGCGGGACCGTGGTGTCCTTCTCGCCGCCGTAGAGGTACACGGGGGCCTTCAGTTTCGACAGGTCGGGCCCGGGGCGCTCGCAGTAGAGCCGCTGCTCGTGCACCTGCGGGGCCGGATCGGCCTTCTGGCCGCGCTGGTTGTACGTGCGTGCGCCCTCCTCGTAGGCGGTGTCCGCGAAGCCCGGGATCGACTTGACGGCGCTGTCGTCGGGGAAGGCCCACCAGGAGCGCGGATCGGCGATCGAGTCCTTGACCGCGTCGGCCAGCGCGTCGTCGCTCAGACCGCAGTACGCGGGCTTCGTGCCGTACGGCGGGAGCGCGGCGGCGAGATGGAGGGCCCGGACGCGGCCGGGGGCGCGGGCGGCGAGCTCGGCGGCGTAGGGCCCGCCGCCGGAGATCGCGATGACGGAGACCTTGTCGACGCCGATCCGGTCCAGGACCTCCAGGGCGTCCTTCGCGAAGTCGGCCTTGCCCAGGGACTCGTCGTAGTCCGTGTCCCCGAAGCCGTTGCGTTCCACGGAGATCAGGCGCAGGCCGAGGTTCTCGCGGGTGGTGCGGAAGAAGTCCGTCATGTGCGCCGCCCGGGCGCTGGTGCCGGTGCCGCCGATGAAGAGGACCGGGGTGCCGCCCCGGCGGCCCTCGTCGATGTAGTGCGCGGTCCTGCCGGTGGAGAGCTCCGCCGCCTTCACCTCCGGCCCGAGGGAGTCGAAGGCGTCCTGCACCCCCGGCTTCGGCGCCGGTGCGGCGCTGACCGCCGTCGAACCGCTGACCAGCAGCGTTCCGAGTACGGCGAGTGCGGCGCCGGCGGCTGCGGTGATTCTCCCGGACAGTCTCACGGTGTTCCTCCAGGGGTGGTGCGGGTATCGCGGCTGCGCCTACCCGGCCCCCTGGAGGTGACACCTGTCAGTACCGACTGCCTGTCAGAAGCCGGGCGGCTCGGTGTAGATGCCCCACTCCTCGCGCAGCACCCCGCAGATCTCGCCGAGGGTCGCCTCGGCGCGTACCGCGTCGAGCATCGGCGCGATCATGTTGGAGCCGTCACGGGCGGCGGCCAGCATCGCGTCCAGCGCGGCGGTCACCCGTGCGTCGTCGCGGTCCGCCTTGCGGCCGGCCAGTTCACGGACCTGCTCGCGCTCGACCTCGTGGCTGACCCGCAGGATCTCCAGGTCGCCGGTGACCGAGCCGAGCGCGACGTTGACGCCGACGACCCGCTTGTCGCCCTTCTCCAGCGAGCGCTGGTACTGGAAGGCCGACTCGGCGATCTCGCCGGTGAACCAGCCGTCCTCGATGCCGCGCAGGATGCCCGAGGTCATCGGGCCGATCGGGTGCTGTCCGTCCGGGTGGGCACGGGTTCCGCGTTCCCTGATCTGGTCGAAGATCTTCTCGGCTTCGGCCTCGATGCGGTCGGTGAGCTGTTCCACGTACCAGGAACCGCCCAGCGGGTCGGCCACGTTGGCGACGCCGGTCTCCTCCATCAGCACCTGCTGGGTGCGCAGCGCGATCTCGGCGGCCTGCGCGGAGGGAAGCGCGAGGGTCTCGTCGAGGGCGTTGGTGTGCAGGGAGTTGGTGCCGCCCAGGACGGCGGAGAGCGCCTCGACGGCGGTGCGTACGACGTTGTTGTACGGCTGCTGGGCGGTGAGCGAGACACCGGCGGTCTGGGTGTGGAAGCGGAGCCACTGCGCCTTGTCGGTCTTCGCGCCGTACGTCTCCTTCATCCAGCGGGCCCAGATCCGGCGGGCCGCGCGGAACTTGGCGATCTCCTCGAAGAAGTCGAGGTGCGCGTCGAAGAAGAAGGAGAGTCCGGGGGCGAAGGTGTCGACGTCGAGACCGCGGGAGAGGCCGAGCTCCACGTAGCCGAAGCCGTCGGCGAGGGTGTAGGCGAGCTCCTGCGCGGCCGTGGCACCGGCCTCCCGGATGTGGTAGCCGGAGACGGAGAGCGGCTTGTAGGCGGGGATGTCGCGGGCGCAGTGCTCCATCAGGTCGCCGATGAGGCGCAGGTGGGGCTCGGGCTGGAAGAGCCACTCCTTCTGCGCGATGTACTCCTTGAAGATGTCCGTCTGCAGCGTGCCGTTGAGTACGGCCGGGTCGATGCCCTGGCGCTCGGCGGCGACCAGGTACATGCAGAAGACGGGCACGGCGGGGCCGCTGATCGTCATCGACGTCGTGACGTCGCCGAGCGGGATGTCCTTGAAGAGGACCTCCATGTCGGCGGCGGAGTCGATGGCGACCCCGCAGTGGCCGACCTCGCCGAGCGCGCGGGGGTCGTCGGAGTCGCGGCCCATCAGCGTCGGCATGTCGAAGGCGACGCTCAGGCCGCCGCCGCCCGCGTCGAGGATCATCTTGTAGCGCTCGTTGGTCTGCTCGGCGTTGCCGAAGCCGGCGAACTGGCGGATGGTCCAGGTGCGGCCGCGGTAGCCGGTCGGGTGGAGGCCGCGGGTGAAGGGGTACTCACCGGGCCAGCCGATCCGCTCGAAGCCCTCGTACGTGTCCCCGGGCCTGGGACCGTAGACGGGGTCCACCGGGTCCCCGGAGAGCGTGGTGAAGTCCGCGTCACGCTTGCGGGCCTTGTCGTACCGGGCCTGCCAGCGTTGGCGGCCTTCCTCGATCGCGTCAGCGTCCATGCCACCAATTTACTAGGACGTCCTAGTAAATGTCGATGACAAACCGCCCGGCGCTTCGCACGGGGCGGTCGGTGTCAGACGTTCGCGGGGGCCGCGGGGGCCGCGTCCGCGATCAGCGGCTCGACCTCGCGCACGACCTTGCGCTCCACGAAGAACGCGGCCGTCGGGATGGTGCCGGAGAGCAGCACCCAGGCCAGCTTGCCCATCGGCCACTTCGCCTTGGAGCCGAGGTCGAAGGCGAAGATCAGGTAGATGATGTACAGCACGCCGTGGATCTGGGAGACGACGAGGGTCAGCCCCTCACCCTTGTCGAAGCCGTATTTGAAGATCATGCATACGCAGAGGATCAGCAACATGACGGCGGTGACGTAAGCCATCACCCGATAGCGGGTCAGCACACTGCGTTTCATGCCATCGAGCGTAACCGGACGCCCGGGGCGATCTTGCAGCGGGCCCCGCGCCGGAACGCCCCCTCCGGGGCCCCTCAGATCTCCTCGAAGTCCTGGGCGGCGATACGCAGCGGACGCAGCAGCGCGAAGATCTCCGCGCACTCCTCGGCGTCGTACACCCCGAGGCCGAACTCCATCGCGACGAGCTCACGGGTGGCGGACTCGACGACCTCGCGGCCCTTGTCGGTGATGGAGGCGAGCGTTCCGCGGCCGTCGTTCGGGTTGGGGCGCTTGTCGACGAGACCGGAGCGCACCAGCCGGTCCACCGTGTTCGTCACGGAGGTGGGGTGGACCATCAGCCGCTCACCGATCTTGGACATCGGCAGCTCGCCCTCCTTGGAGAAGGTGAGCAGCACCAGCGCCTCGTACCGCGCGAAGGTCAGTCCGTACGGTTTGACGACCGCGTCGACCTCGGCGAGCAGGATCTGCTGCGCACGCATGATCGAGGTGATCGCCCCCATGGAGGGCACCGGGCCCCAGCGCTGCTGCCAGAGTTCGTCGGCGCGGGCGATGGGATCGAAGGGGAGACTGAGCGGCTTCGGCACGGCACCGACCTTACCCACTGGCCACATGCCGGTCCTCCCTGTCTCGAACTTCGGTCCGAATACGGTGAGCGGGTGCGGTTCTCCGTACCTCGGCGACGAGCGCCAGCAGGCACAGAGTGCCGAGTACCCCGGATCCGGCGACCACCCGGTGCACGGGGAAGAACTCGGCCGCCAGTCCGGCGAGGGCCATGCCGACGCCCTGGAGCGTCATCAGTCCGGCGGTGAGCAGGGTCATGGCCCGGCCCCGCAGCTCGTCGGGGACGGCTTCGACGAACCACTGGTCGAGGCCGATGACGTACGCCGACCCCGCACCGGCCAGCACCAGCGCGACCGCGGCCAGGGCCACACCGGGACGGAACCCGTACAGCAGGAGGGGCAGCAGCCCGGTCGCGGCGAGCGGCAGCACGATCAGGGAGCGGGACCGGGGGCCGAGGGCCGCGCCCGCGTACAGCTCGGCGACGATGGAGCCGACCGGCATCGCACACATCAGCAGCCCGAGCGCGGTGCTGCCCACACCGATCTCGTCGGCGTACGGGGCGGCCAGCGCCTCCGGGGCGACGACGAACACCGGGGGCAGCCAGAAGAGCAGCATCAGCGCCCGGATCCGGCGGTGGCCGAGCACCAGCCGCGCACCGGAGAGCGACTCCTTCAGCAGGGTGCCGCGCGCCCCGCCGCCGGCGCGCGCGGGCCGGTCGCGGGTGCCGAGCCGGAGCAGTGCGGCCGAGCAGAGGAAGGTGGCGACGGTGATCGCGATCGCCCCGCGCGGGGCGACCACGGCGAGCAGCAGTCCGCCCACGCCGAAGCCGGCGAGCAGGGCGCTCTGCGAGACGATCCGCAGCAGCGAGCGCCCCAGGACGAACAGGTCGCCCTCGCCCAGGATGTCGGTGAGCGCGGCCATCCTGGTCCCGGTGAAGACGGGCGAGACGGCCGCGACCAGGCAGCGCAGCACGAGCAGCCCGGCGACCGGGGTCCCCGGCAGCACCATCACGGCGACGCAGCCGGCGCAGATCAGGTCGCAGGTGACCAGCACCCGGCGTGCGGGGTAGCGGTCGGCGATCCCGGCGAAGAGCGTGCCGCCGACGAGGTAGGGCAGCATGCCGAGCGCGAAGGTCAGGGCGCTGAGCAGCGGCGACGCGGTGAGGTCGTACACGAGCACGGTGAGCGCGAGTTCGCTGACGACGACGCCGAGCAGCGAGAGCAGGTGCGCGGCGAACACCGCCCGGAACTCCCGCACGGCGAAGACCGCCCCGTAGCCGCGCGGGCCGCCCGTGGTCACGTGCGTGCCCGGCGCCGTCACGGGTACGGCCGCAGCCGCCCCAGGTGCTTCCGGCGCCGTCCCGGGTGCTTCCGCAGTCGCCACGGGCGCCCCGGCTCCCGGCACAGGTTCGTCCGGTGCCGTCACCGGTGCGCCCGGCGCCCGGAGCGCGGGCGGTTCGCTCGGGTCGGAAGGACCGGCGCGCTCCGGGTGCGGGGCCGGGAGAGGGCCCGGTCCGGTGGCGGCGGGGATCGCGGGGCGCGGGGCGGGCGGCGTGCCGGTCCCGCTCGGGACCTGCCCGTCGCAGGGGGTGTCCGTCGCGTCGCGGGGGCCGCCCGCCAGGGGATCGGTGTCTCTCGGCATGGAGGCAGCCTGCGGGAGCCGGCCGCACCCTCCGTAGACTTTCGGCTCCGTCCGAATCTTCCCGAGGCCGCGCATGCCCTTCCATCTGCACTTCGACGAGAGCGATCTGCTGCGCTGCCGGTTCGCGCTCTCCCCGCTCGGGGAGACCCAGGCCGCCGTGCGTGTGCTGGCCGTGCCGGAACGGCAGGGGTACCACCTGCCGTGGCTGCGCAGGATCCGGCAGGCGGCCGCCGGGCTCGATCTCGGACCGCTGTGGCTGCTGATGAACGAGCGCGGGCACAATCCCGACTTCTTCTGCCCGCCGCCGCTGGGACCCGGCACCTCCTTCGAGGAGGAGATCGCGGTGGTGCGGGCCGTCGATCCGCGACTGGCCCGGGACGACATGGCCTGGGCCCTGTCCGAGCGGCCCGGGGCCCTGGAGTCCGCCGCCGGACGGGCGATGCTGACCGATCCCGCGCGGACGGTGCGGGAGCTGGCCGACCTGCTGGAGCAGGCCTGGCGGGTACTCATCGAGCCGCACTGGCCCCGGCTGCGCGCCCTGCTGGAGGCCGATGTGGCCTACCACTCGCGGCGGCTGGCGGCGGTCGGCTTCGAGCGGCTGCTGGGCGAGCTGAGTCCGCAGCTGAGCTGGTCGGAGTCGACGCTCACCATCTCCCGCACGGCCGGCCGGCACTCCCGGGTGCTCGGCGGGCAGGGCCTCGTCCTGATGCCCAGCGTCTTCGCCTGGCCCGATGTGATCGCGGGGTTCGAGGCGCCCTGGCTGCCCGCGGTCATCTACCCGGCACGCGGCATCGGCGGACTGTGGACGGAGCCGGGCGCCAGTACCCCGGACGCGCTCGCGCGGCTGCTCGGCCGGGCCCGCGCCGACGTCCTGTGCGCGCTCGACGAGCCGGCCGGCACCAGCGCGCTCGCCCACCGACTCGGTCTGGCGCCGTCCTCGGTGTCGGCTCATCTGTCGGCGCTGCGGGCGGCGGGGCTGCTGACGTCGCACCGATACGGACACCAGGTGCTGTACGAACGGACGCCGCTCGGCATCGCGCTGGCCGTGTCCCCGCGCCCGTAGCCGGGGGGGCGCGGCCCGCGCCCGCGGTCGTCGCAGACCGGGGACGCCGAGCCGGTCCCCGTACCGGACGGCCCCGTCCTCGGGCCCGCGGGCGGGGCCGCCCCGCCCGCCGCACCAGGAGGTTCCTGCCCGGTGCGTGCCGCCCGCCATGCAAAACGCCTCCGCCCTTCCCGCACGTTCGGGGAAAACGGAGGCGTCGGGCGCAGAGGCTTCGTCAGCCGGCCAGATACCGCTCCACCGTCTCGACCTTGGAGGTCAGACCGTCGGTGACACCCGGCCGGATGTCCGCCTTGAGTACGAGGGAGACCCGTCCCGCGCGCGCCTCCACGGCCGCGACGGCGCGCTTGACGACGTCCATGACCTCGTCCCACTCGCCTTCGATGGAAGTGAACATGGCGTCCGTGCGGTTGGGCAGCCCGGACTCGCGGACGACCCGGACGGCGTCGGCGACGTACTCGCCGACGTCCTCACCGACACCCAGCGGACTGACGGAGAAGGCGACGATCATGCGCTGACCGTACCTTCCCGGCGGGCCCGCGCGGCGATGACGCCGTCGGCCTCGTAACGCTTGAGCACCTTGTCGCCGTACAGACCGCCGAACGGGAGCACGCAGAGCAGGAAGAAGAACGCGACGCGCTTGAGCGGCCACTTGGTCTTGTTCCAGACGTCCAGCAGCAGGACGACGTAGATCACGAAGAGCACGCCGTGCAGCATGCCGAGCGGCATCATCAGGAAGTCGATGTCGGAGACCCGGCTCAGGACCGAGCCGAAGAGGATCAGTGCCGGGAAGGAGAGCGCCTCGGGAATCGAGATGAGGCGCAGCCGGTGCAGGGCGGTAGCGGTCTTGATGTCCACGGGGGCACCTTCGGTGGGAGGACGGTGACAGCTTGTGAACGCAGGCACAAGCGGCCCCCATTGTGGCATCGCCGCCCGCGGTGCCCGGCGGCGGGGGCGGCCCCGAACCGCCCGCCCGCAAGAGATACGTCCCGATTGCGTCCGGGTCCGGTACCGGATGCGTATCAGGGGTAGTTCAGGGGCCGGATAGCGCCGCGGACCCTGTTCCTGCGGCAGCCCCTGCCGCTACCGTCGCCGGGTGGCAATGTTCCGGCTCCAAGGCAGCAAGACGCTCGCCGTCGATCTGACCGGCGACGCCGTCAAGGCGAAGAACGGCTCGATGGTCGCGTACGACGGCCGGATGACGTTCAAGAAGATGACCGGTGGGGGTGAGGGCCTGCGCGGCATGGTGACCCGGCGGCTGACCGGCGAGCAGATGGCCGTGATGGAGGTGACCGGGCAGGGCACCTGCTACTTCGCGGACCGCGCGAGCGAGATCAGCCTCGTCTCCCTGCACGGCGACAAGCTGTACGTCGAGGCCAGCAATCTGCTCTGCACCGACGCCGGGCTGCGCACCGGCACCACCTTCACCGGGATGCGCGGCAGTGCGGCGGGCAACGGCCTGTTCACCACCACCGTCGAGGGAACCGGCCAGGCGGCGATCATGTCGGACGGCTCGGCCGTGGCGTTGCGCGTCTCCGCGCAGTACCCCCTCTTCGTCGACCCGGGCGCCTACATCGCCCACCAGGGCAGCCTCCAGCAGCACTTCCAGTCCGGGGTGAACTTCCGGACGCTGATCGGCGAGGGATCGGGCGAGTCCTTCCAGATCCGGTTCGAGGGCGAGGGCCTCGTCTACGTCCAGCCCAGCGAGCGGAACACGATCGGGGGCAACGTCTGATGCCGTTCCGTGAGATCAACTCGAAGATGGTCGAGGCGACGGTGGTCCCCGGCCAGAAGATGTTCAGCCAGCGCGGCGCGATGCTCGCCTACCGGGGCGAGGTGTCGTTCACGCCGAACATCCAGGGCGGCCAGGGCGGCGTGATGTCGATGATCGGCCGCCGGATGGCGAACGAGGCGACCCCGCTGATGACCGTCGAGGGAAACGGCACGGTGATGTTCGGCCACGGCGGCCACCACATCCAGGTGATCAACCTGACCGGGGACACCCTCTACGTGGAGGCCGACCGGCTGCTCGCCTTCGACGGGGCGCTCCGGCAGGGCACGATGTTCATGGGCTCGCAGGGCGGTGTGATGGGCATGGTGCGCGGCCAGGTGAGCGGGCAGGGCCTGTTCACCACGACGCTCAAGGGGCACGGCGCGGTGGCGGTGATGGCGCACGGCGGGGTCATCGAGCTGCCGATCACGCCGGGCCGCGCGGTGCACGTGGACCCGCAGGCGTACGTCGCGCACCACGGGGACGTGACCAACAAGCTCTCCACCGCGCTGGGCTGGCGCGAGATGGTGGGGCGCGGTTCCGGCGAGGGGTTCCAGCTGGAGCTCAGCGGCAGCGGTGCGGTGTACGTCCAGGCCTCGGAGGAGAAGCTGTGAGCACGCCTGTGGTCTTCGACCCGATGACGCTGCCGTCGGACGACAACGTCAACGCGTACACCTTCTGTGTGGAACTCAAGGGGAGCCAGTGGTTCCTGCAGAAGGGCAAGATGATCGCCTATTACGGGCGGATCGACTTCAACGGCATCGGCCACGGGCGCTTCCAGGGCCTGGTCCGTACGAGCTTCCACTCGCCGCTGCACGCGAGCGACTGGGTGGTGGCCGAGGGCAGCGGCAAGATGCTGCTCGCGGACCGGGCCTTCGACGTGAACTCGTACGACCTGGACGACGGGAATCTGACGATCCGGTCCGGCAACCTGCTCGCCTACCAACCGACGCTGGCGCTGAAGCAGTCGATCGTGCCGGGGTTCCTGACCCTGATCGGCACCGGGAAGTTCGTCGCCGCGTCCAACGGCCCGGTGGTCTTCATGGAGCCGCCACTGCGGGTCGATCCGCAGGCGCTGGTCGGCTGGGCGGACTGCCCCTCGCCGTGTCACCACTACGACCACGGCTACATGGCGGGCGTGCTGGGCGGGCTGCGGGCGTTCACCGGGATCGGGGGCGCCTCGGGCGAGGAGCACCAGTTCGAGTTCGTCGGCGCCGGTACGGTGCTGCTCCAGTCCACCGAGGTGCTGATGGCCGAGCAGCCCACGGGCACGGTGCCGCAGCAGGCGGGTGTCCCGGGCGGCGGTCAACCTGGGTCCGCACCCCGCGCCCCAGGTCAGCTGGGGGACCTCCAGCGTCGCTTCGGTTGGTGAGCGGTAGTCTGCGGAGTGTGACGTCGAACGTCTGCGCCCAGTCTGCGAGCGCGTGCCGGGCGTCACACCCCCTCACTTCGTCCAGCTTTCAACTTCTTAGGTAGAATCCATATATGGAGACCGAGACGGCCACCCGCTGGCTGAGCGACGCGGAGCAGTGCGCCTGGCGCACCCATCTGGACGTCGGCAGGCTGCTGACGCACCAACTGGAGAAGGACCTCCAGCCGTTCGGGCTGACGATGAACGACTACGAGATCCTCGTCAACCTCTCGGAGTCGGACGAGCAGCGCATGCGGATGAGCGACCTCGCCGGCGCCACGCTGCAGTCCAAGAGCAGACTCTCGCACCAGATCACCCGCATGGAGAGCGCGGGCCTGGTCCGCCGTGAGAACTGCGAGTCCGACCGCCGGGGGCTGTACGCGGTCCTCACCGAGACTGGCGCCGAGACGATGCGCAAGGTCGCACCGCACCACGTGGCCTCGGTCCGCAAGCACTTCATGGACCTGCTGACCCCGGAGGCCCTCGACCAGTTGCACGCGGCCCTGACCCCGGTCGCCGAGCACCTGCGCGGGCGGCGCGGCAAGCTCTGATCCAGCGGGGTGTTCACCGGGCGTCCGGCAGCCACAGCGCGAACCGGGCGCCCCGCTCCCCCGCCGCACCCGTCACGGTCAGCCGGCCGCCGTGCCGCACGGCCACATCGCGGGCGATGGCCAGACCCAGCCCCGCTCCGCCCTCGTCGCGGGTGCGGGCGTCGTCGAGGCGGACGAAGCGTTCGAAGATCCGCTCACGTTCCGCCTCCGGAACCCCGTCCCCGTCGTCGGTGACCTCGACGCCCACACCGCCGCCCCGCGTACGCACGGCGACCGCGACCGCACCGCGCGCGTGCCGCTCGGCGTTGTCCAGCAGATTGCCGAGTACCCGGGCCAGCTGGGCGCGGGATCCGGTCACCTCGAAGCCGCCGCCCTCCGGCACCGACACGGTCACCGGGATCCGGTCGCCGGTGCGCTGCGAGACCTCCTCGTGGACCAGCGCACCGAGATCCAGCCGGGCGGTTCCCGGCCGCTCCCCCGCGTCCAGCCGGGCCAGCAGCAGCAGACCGGCGGCCAGTTCCTGGAGCCGTACGGTGTCGGCGACCGCACCCGGCACGTCCAGCAGCTCCGGGTGCGCGGCGCCCACCTCCAGCTGGGTGCGCAGCGAGGCGATCGGGCTGCGCAGTTCGTGCGAGGCGTCGGCGACGAAGCGCCGCTGGCGGTCCACGGAGGCCTCCAGCGCGGTGAGCGTCTCGTTGGTCGTACGGGCCAGCCGTGCGATCTCGTCGCGCGAGCCGGGCTCCGGCACCCGCCGGCTCAGGTCCTCGGACGCGGTGATCGCGGCCATCTCGCGCCGGATGCCCTCGACCGGGCGCAGCGCCCGCCGTGTCACCAGCCAGGTCACCCCGGCGACGACGAGGAGCACGACCGGCAGCCCGGTCAGCATCGCGCCGCGCACACTGGCGACGGCCCGCTGCTCGGCGGCGAGCGGGGCGCCCGCGTGGACGGTCAGGGTGACTCCCGCCTCGTTCGTGGCCTCGACGGAGGCGAACCGGTAGTCGGCGCGGTCGCCGTCGACCGTGGCGGTGCCGTTGGCGAAGTCCGGGTCCTCGGTGGAGACCTCGCCGCGGGCGGGGCCGGCGCCGTCCGCCCCGTCGTCGTCATCGCCGTCGTCGTCCGCGCCCCCGCCCGAAGAGTACGGAAGGGGGGTGACCCGGTCCGTGCCGGTGCCGGAGATCGCCTCCAGGTCCTCGGAGACGGCCACCACCCGGCCGTCCTCGTCGGTCACCTGGACGGGATGGTCCTCCTCGTCGCCCGTCCTCAGCTCGTCGTACGGCACGTTCAGGGCCAGCTGCCCGGCGACCTCCCGGGCCGCCACCTCGGCCTGGAGGCCCGCCTGGCCGGTGAGGTTGGCGCGCAGGACGAGCAGGACGGCGAGCCCGGCGGCGGCGAGCGCGAGGGCCACGACCACGGTGGCACCGAGCGCCGCCCTGGCCCGTACGGATCTCACAGCGCCTCCAGCCGGTAGCCGGCGCCGCGCACCGTGCGGATGCGCGCCGCACCGAGCTTGCGGCGCAGGGCGCTGACGTACACCTCGACGATGTTCGGGTCACCGTCGTAGGCGAAGTCCCAGACGTGTTCCAGGATCTCCGCCTTGCTCACCACCTGGCCGGCCCGCAGCGCGAGCTGTTCCAGCACGGCGCACTCCTTCGCGGTGAGGGCGATCTCGTCCTCGCCCAGGTGGACCCGGCGGGCCGCGGTGTCCATGCGCAGGGTGCCGACGGTGACCACCGGCGAGGCGGAACCGCCCCGGCGCCGCAGCAGAGCCCGGACCCGGGCGACCAGCACCACGTAGCTGAAGGGCTTGGTCAGGTAGTCGTCGGCTCCCGTGTCGAGGCCCTCCGCCTCGTCGTACTCCCCGTCCTTCGCGGTCAGCATCAGGATCGGCATCCGGTGGCCGGCCGCGCGCAGGGCGGCGCAGATCCGGTAGCCGTTCATGCCCGGCAGCATGATGTCGAGGACGACGAGGTCGTACGCACCGTCGGAGGCCCGGTGCAGCCCCTCCGGGCCGTCGTGGACCACGTCCACGGCGAAGCCCTCGGCGGTGAGCCCCCGGGCCAGGGAGACCGCCAGCCGCTTCTCGTCCTCCACGATCAACAGGCGCATGTGCACAGCGTCGCAAACCGGAGCTGAAGAAGGCTTCAGGTGGCTTCAGCCTGCGTTCAGCATCCTCTCGGCAGGGTGGACCGCATCGCAACGGACCGGACCGATCGGGGAGGAAACCCTCATGAAGCGAAAGATCGTCATCGCCGCCGTCACCGCGGCCGTGCTCGTCGGCGGCGGAGCGGCCACCGCCGTGGCCTTCGCGGACGACGACGGCGACAGCGGCGCCCGGAGCAGCGCGGCGAGCGGCACCCCCGCCCGCGTCACCGTCGGCGAGGCGGCCTCGTCCGCCGTCCGGGCCGTCCCGGGCACGGTGACCGAGGCGGAGCTCGACGACGAGGACGGCGGCCTGGTCTGGGAGCTCGATGTGTACGGATCGGACAAGGTCTGGCACGACGTGACGGTGGACGCGGGCAACGGCAAGGTGCTCGGGAAGCGCCCGTCCGGCGACAACGGCGACCGCCACGCCCCGCGGTCGGCCCCCGTCACGCTCGACGCGGCGGCCGACGCCGCGACCGGGGCGTCGCGGGGCACGGTGACCTCGGTCGAGCTGGAGGGCCGCGACGGCAAGGCGGTGCGCTGGGAGGTCGACGTCCGGGACGAGGACGGCCGGGCGCACGAGCTGAACGTGGACGCTTCCTCGGCCCGGGTCACGGTGGACCGCTCGGACGACGGGCGCGATGCCGACGACGACTGAGGCGGGTGCGCGGGTGCCGTTCCCCGGTCCCGGTGCGGCCCGCACGCCGCGCCGGGACCGGGGTGCGGTGCGCTCAGGCCTCCCCGGTGAGCCCCGCCACCAGTTCGTCCGCCGCCGCGTACGGATCGAGGCCGCCGGCCACGATGCGTGCCGCGAGGGCGTCCAGGCGGCGGTCGCCGTGCAAGTCCCCGATGCGTTCGCGGAGCCGGGTGACGGCGATCGTCTCGACCTCGCGGGCGGCACGGGCCGTGCGCCGCTCGGCCAGGACGCCGTGCTCCTCCATCCACGCCCGGTGCTTCTCCAGGGCCTCGACGACCTCGTCGATGCCCTCGCCCCGGGCGGCGACCGTCTTCACGATCGGCGGCCGCCAGTCGCCGGGACCGCGGGACTCCCCGAGGCCCAGCATGTGGTTGAGCTCGCGGGCAGTGGCGTCGGCACCGTCCCGGTCGGCCTTGTTCACGACGTACAGATCGCCGATCTCCAGGATTCCGGCCTTCGCCGCCTGGATGCCGTCGCCCATGCCCGGGGCGAGGAGGACGACGGAGGTGTCGGCCTGGGAGGCGATCTCCACCTCCGACTGGCCGACGCCCACCGTCTCCACCAGGATCACGTCGAAGCCCGCGGCGTCCAGCACCCGGATCGCCTGCGGTGCCGACCAGGCGAGTCCGCCCAGATGGCCGCGCGTGGCCATGGAGCGGATGTAGACGCCCGGGTCCGAGGCGTGGTCCGACATCCGGACCCGGTCCCCGAGGAGCGCGCCGCCGGAGAACGGGGACGACGGGTCGACGGCGAGCACGGCGACCCGCTTGCCCTGCCGCCGGTAGGCGGAGACGAGCGCCGATGTCGATGTCGACTTGCCGACACCCGGTGATCCGGTCAGACCGACGACGTAGGCGCTGCCCGCCAGCGGCGCCAGCGTCGCCATCACCTCGCGCAGCTGCGGCGACGCCCCCTCCACCAGGGAGATGAGCCGGGCCACGGCCCGTGGCCTGCCCTCGCGGGCCTGCTCGACCAGGGTGGGGACATCCACCATCACCGCTCCGTTCGCTCACTCACTCGCTGCGTGGTCCTGCGTACTACTTGCCCGGAACGCGGATGATCAGCGCATCGCCCTGACCGCCGCCGCCGCACAGCGCCGCCGCACCGGTGCCGCCGCCGCGCCGCTTGAGCTCCAGCGCCAGGTGCAGCACCACGCGGGCGCCGGACATCCCGATCGGGTGGCCGAGCGCGATGGCGCCGCCGTTGACGTTGACCTTGTCCGAGGTGACGCCGAGGTCCTTCATGGACTGGACGGCGACGGCCGCGAACGCCTCGTTGATCTCGATCAGGTCGAGGTCCTCGACGCCGATGCCCTCCTTCTTCAGGGCGTGGCGGATGGCGTTGGAGGGCTGCGACTGGAGCGAGTTGTCCGGACCGGCCACATTGCCGTGGGCGCCGATCTCGGCGATCCAGTCCAGGCCCAGCGCCTCGGCCTTGGCCTTGCTCATGACGACGACCGCGGCCGCGCCGTCGGAGATCTGCGAGGAGGTGCCGGCGGTGATCGTGCCGTCCTTGGCGAAGGCCGGGCGCAGCTTGCCGAGGGACTCGACGGTCGTCTCGGCGCGGATGCCCTCGTCCTTGGAGAAGAGGACCGGGTCGCCCTTGCGCTGCGGGATCTCGACCGGGGTGATCTCGGCCTCGAAGAGGCCGTTCTTCTGGGCCGCGGCCGCACGCTGGTGGGACTGGGCACCGATCTCGTCCTGGGCCGCACGTCCCAGGCCGAGGCGGGTGTTGTGCTTCTCGGTGGACTCACCCATCGGAATGTTCTCGTACGCGTCGGTCAGGCCGTCGTACGCCATCGAGTCGAGCATCTCGATGGCGCCGTACTTGTGGCCCTCGCGGGACTTCGGGAGCAGGTGCGGGGCGTTCGTCATGGACTCCTGGCCGCCGGCGACGACGACGTCGAACTCACCGGCGCGGATCAGCTGGTCGGCCAGGGCGATGGCGTCGAGCCCGGAGAGGCACACCTTGTTGACGGTGAGCGCGGGGACGTTCATCGGGATACCGGCCTTGACCGCTGCCTGGCGGGCCGGGATCTGCCCCGCCCCGGCCTGCAGCACCTGGCCCATGATCACGTACTCGACCTGGTCGCCGCCGATGCCGGCCCGGTCCAGCGCCGCCTTGATGGCGAAGCCGCCGAGATCGGCTCCGGAGAAGCTCTTCAGGGAGCCGAGGAGGCGGCCCATGGGCGTACGGGCGCCCGCGACGATCACTGAGGTGGTACCGGTCGTTCCTGACATGAGGCGCAGCCCCTTGGATTGGTTGTGAACGAGGGTTTACTTGAATGTACTGAGCGGTACCGCGCCCGTCATCCGGCAACGGGTGTGATCGCGCGCACGTTGCGTAACCATGCTCCGAGCGCTGCACTGGTCCCATGCTGACGCGAATCGACCACATCGGGATCGCCTGTTTCGACCTCGACAAGACCGTCGAGTTCTACCGCTCGACCTACGGGTTCGAGGTGTTCCACTCCGAGATCAACGAGGAGCAGGGCGTACGGGAGGCCATGCTCAAGATCAACGAGACGTCGGACGGCGGCGCCTCGTACCTCCAGCTGCTGGAACCGACCCGCGAGGACTCCGCCGTGGGCAAATGGCTGGCCAAGAATGGGGAGGGCGTGCACCACATCGCCTTCGGCACCGCGGACGTCGACGCGGACGCCGCGGACATCCGGGAGAAGGGTGTCAGGGTGCTCTACGACGAGCCCAGGACGGGGTCGATGGGGTCTCGGATCACCTTCCTGCACCCCAAGGACTGCCACGGTGTGCTGACCGAACTGGTCACGTCCCGGACGGAGCACTGACCCGGGCCGATCCAGCGGGAGCCGGACAACAGCTTCTCAGGGATACCCGGCCCGGTAGAGTGGGCTGTTCCGGGCCGGGGCCGGGTCGGGGCCGCGCCGCGTCCCCAGCCGTTGATCTGTCACCATTCCCCCGGGGGGCCGTTCGCCGGTGAACGGTACTCGTTTGGAGTGCGCGATCAGGGTTGGGGTCTCCCCTGCTCAGTGGAGCATCCCCTGCTCGAACGAAGTTGAGAGCCTGGGGAAGAAGTTCAGAGCTCGGGGAAGGATGGGACCGCGCAGTGCGGGGCTACGAACGCCAGGAGAGCCACCGAGCTGAAGACGACCATCTCTCGCGGTTCGAAGCCGAGATGGACCGGCTGAAGACCGACCGGGAGAAGGCCGTCCAGCACGCCGAGGACCTCGGTTACCAGGTCGAGGTCTTGCGCGCCAAGCTGCACGAGGCCCGGCGCAGTCTGGCGACCCGTCCCGCCTACGACAGCGCGGACATCGGTTACCAGGCGGAGCAGTTGCTCCGTAACGCCCAGATCCAGGCCGACCAGCTGCGCAACGACGCCGAGCGCGAGCTGCGCGACGCCCGGGCGCAGACGCAGCGGATCCTTCAGGAGCACGCCGAGCACCAGGCGCGGCTCCAGGCCGAACTGCACAACGAGGCCGTGCAGCGCCGCCAGCAGCTCGACCAGGAGCTGGCGGAGCGCCGTCAGACCGTCGAGTCCCACGTCAACGAGAACGTGGCGTGGGCCGAGCAGCTGCGCGCCAGGACCGAGTCCCAGGCCCGCAGGCTGCTGGAGGAGTCGCGGACCGAGGCCGAGCAGGCGCTGAGCGCCGCCCGTGCCGAGACCTCCCGGCTGGCCGACGAGACGCGGCAGCGGCTCGGCTCCGAGGCCGAGTCCGCCCGCGCGGAGGCCGAGTCGATCCTGCTGCGCGCCCGCAAGGACGCCGAGCGGATGCTGGGCGCCGCCTCCAGCCAGGCGCAGGAGGCCACGGCCCACGCCGAGCAGCTGCGTACGTCGACGACGGCCGAGACCGAGCAGACCCGCCGGCAGACCACCGAGCTGAACCGGGCCGCCGAGCAGCGCGTGCAGGAGGCCGAGACGCAGCTGCGCGAGGCGCGCGTCGAGGCCGAGAAGGTGCTGTCCGAGGCGAAGGAGGCCGCGGTCAAGCGGCTGGCCGGCGCCGAGTCGCAGAACGAGCAGCGCACCCGTACCGCCAAGTCCGAGATCGCCCGGCTGGTCGGCGAGGCCACCAAGGACGCCGAGGCCCTCAAGGCGGAGGCCGAGCAGGCGCTCGCCGACGCCCGCGCCGAGGCGGACCGGCTCCGTGCCGAGGCGGCCGACACCGCGCGCACCGCCGCCGCCGAGGACGCCGCGGCCCAGCTCGCCAAGGCGGCCCGTGCCGCCGAGGAGGTGCTGACCAAGGCGTCCGACGACGCGAAGTCGACCACCAGGGCGGCGAGCGAGGAGGCCGACCGGATCCGCCGCGAGGCGGAGGCCGAGGCGGACCGGCTGCGCGGCGAGGCGGCCGAGCAGGCCGACCAGCTCAAGGGAGCGGCCAAGGACGACACCAAGGAGTACCGGGCCAAGACGGTCGAGCTCCAGGAGGAGGCGCGCCGGCTGCGCGGCGAGGCCGAGCAGCTGCGTTCCGAAGCGGTCGCCGAAGGCGAGCGGATCCGGGGCGAGGCCCGCCGTGAGGCTCTCCAGCAGATCGAGGAGGGCGCGAAGACCGCCGAGGAGCTGCTGGCCAAGGCCAAGGCGGACGCGGAGGAGCTGCGCGGCGCCGCGGGCACCGAGAGCGAGCGGCTCCGCAGCGAGGCCACCGAGCGGGCGGCGGCGCTGAAGAAGCAGGCGGAGGAGGCCCTGGAGCGGGCCCGCTCCGAGGCCGAGCAGTTGCGTACCGAGTCCGAGGAGCAGGCCCAGTCGGCGACGGCCGCTGCCGAGCAGGCGGCGGCGGAGCTGCGCGAGGAGACCGAGCGCGCGATCGCGGCCCGGCAGGCGGAGGCGGCCGACGAGCTGACCCGGCTGCACAGCGAGGCCGAGACCCGGGTCACCACCGCCGAGCAGACACTGGGCGAGGCGCGTACCGACGCGGAGCGCATCCGGCGCGAGACGAACGAGGAGTCCGAGCGGCTGCGCGCGGAGGCCGCCGAGCGGCTGCGCACGCTCCAGGAGCAGTCCGAGGCCGAGGCCCAGCGGCAGCGCGACGAGGCCGCGGCCGATGCGGCGCAGTCCCGCGCGGAGGGCGAGTCCGTCGCCGTACGGCTGCGCAGCGAGGCGACCGCCGAGGCCGAGCGGCTGAAGACCGAGGCGCAGGAGAGTGCCGACCGGGTGCGGTCGGAGGCGGCGGCCGCCGCCGAACGCGTGGGCACGGAGGCCGCCGAGGCGCTGGCCGCCGCCCAGGAGGAGGCGAACCGGCGCCGCCGCGAGGCCGAGGAGACCCTGGACGCGGCCCGTACCGAGGCCAACCAGGAGCGCGAGCGGGCCCGCGAGCAGAGCGAGGAGCTGCTGGCCTCCGCCCGCAAGCGGGTCGAGGAGGCGCAGGCCGAGGCCCAGCGCCTGGTCGAGGAGGCGGACGCACGGGCGACCGAGATGGTCTCCGCGGCCGAGCAGACCGCTCAGCAGGTGCGGGATTCGGTCAACGGGCTCCAGGAGCAGGCCGAGGCGGAGATCGCCGGGCTGCGCTCCACCGCGGAGCATGTCGCGGAGCGGACGAAGTCCGAGGCGCAGGAGGAGGCGGACCGGGTCCGCTCCGACGCCTACGCGGAGCGGGAGCGGGCCGGCGAGGACGCGGCCCGGGTCCGCCGGGTGGCGCAGGAGGAGACCGAGGCCGCGACGGCGATGGCCGAGCGGACGGTGTCCGACGCGATCACCGAGTCGGAGCGGCTGCGGGCCGACACCGCGGAGTACAGCCAGCGGATGCGTACCGAGGCGTCCGACGCCCTGGCGTCCGCCGAGCAGGACGCGTCGCGCAGCCGGGCCGAGGCCCGTGAGGACGCCAACCGGATGCGGTCCCAGGCCGCGGAGCAGGCCGACAGCCTGGTGTCCGAGGCCACGGCCGAGGCCGAGCGCGTCCGTAACGAGGCGGCGCAGCAGGCGGCCCGGCTCGGTGACGAGGCGGCGGGCGAGGCCGAGCGGCTGCGGGCGGAGGCGTCGGCGACCGTCGGTTCCGCGCAGGAGCACGCGGCCCGTACCCGCGAGGAGTCGGAGCGGCTGCGGAGCGACGCCGAGGCGGCCGCCGAGCAGATGCGCGCCGAGGCCCGGCAGGAGGCGGACCGGCTGCTGGACGAGGCGCGCGAGTCGGCGTCCAAGCGCCGTGCCGACGCCGCCGAGCAGGCGGACCAGCTCATCAACAAGGCCCAGGAGGAGGCGCTGCGCGCCGCCACCGAGGCCGAGGAGCAGGCCGACACGATGGTCGGGGCGGCCCGCAAGGAGGCCGTGCGGATCACCTCCGAGGCGACCGTCGAGGGCAACACCCTGGTGGAGCGGGCCCGGACGGACGCGGACGAGCTGCTGGTCGGTGCCCGCCGGGACGCCACCCAGATCCGGGAGCGGGCCGAGGAGCTCAGGACGCGTCTGGAGAGCGAGATCCAGGAGCTGCACGACCGCGCCCGGCGGGAGACGTCCGAGCAGATGAAGACGGCCGGCGAGCGCGTCGACAATCTGATGAAGGCGGCGACCGAGCAGCGCGAGGAGGCCGCGGCGAAGGCCAAGGAACTCCTGTCCGACGCCAACTCGGAAGCGAGCAAGGTCCGGATCGCGGCGGTGAAGCGGGCCGAGTCGCTGCTCAAGGAGGCCGAGCAGAAGAAGGCCAGCCTGGTACGCGAGGCCGAGAAGCTGCGGGCCGACGCCGAGGCCGAGGCCAAGCAGACGGTGGACGACGGGCGGCGCGAGCTCGACGTCCTGGTGCGCCGGCGCGAGGACATCAACACGGAGATCTCCCGTGTCCAGGACGTGCTGGAGGCGTTGGAGTCTTTCGAGACCCCCGGGGCAGGTGCCAAGGGCGCGGGTGCCGGTCCGCCCGGCGGTGCCAAGGCCACGGCCTCGGCGGGTACGCGTGCGGGCGGAAAGCAGTCGGATGGGTAGCCGTCCGGGGCATTTCCATGGTCCGGCCGGGACGTTCAGCCCTCCGAGTGGCAAGGGTTACGGGGGTCAGCCACTCAAAAGGGGTGTCATTCTCCAGATCAAACGGGCATCTGCTCGATGACACGCCGTTCTGGCGCCTAGGATTCCCTCTATCACCTCACCGGTCTCACTTCGACAGGAACCCCATGAGTGACCCTTCCTCCCCCTTCGGCTTCGAGCTCGTGCGACGTGGTTACGACCGCGGTCAGGTGGATGACCGCATTACCAAGCTCGTCGCCGACCGTGATAGTGCTCTCGCCCGCATCACGTCTCTGGAAAAGCGCATCGAGGAGCTCCACCTCGAAACGCAGAACGCCCAGGCCCAGGTGAACGACGCGGAGCCGTCGTACGCGGGTCTCGGCGCGCGTGTGGAGAAGATCCTCCGCCTTGCCGAGGAGGAGGCCAAGGACCTGCGTGAGGAGGCCCGTCGCGCCGCCGAGCAGCACCGCGAGCTCGCCGAGTCCGCCGCCCAGCAGGTGCGCAACGACGCCGAGACCTTCGCCGCCGAGCGCAAGGCCAAGGCCGAGGACGACGGTGTCCGCATCGTCGAGAAGGCCCAGGGTGAGGCCAACACGCTGCGCTCGGACGCGCAGAAGGACGCCGCCCAGAAGCGCGAGGAGGCCGACGCCCTCTTCGAGGAGACCCGCGCCAAGGCCGCCCAGGCCGCCGCGGACTTCGAGACCAACCTGGCCAAGCGCCGCGACCAGTCGGAGCGCGACCTCGCGTCCCGTCAGGCCAAGGCCGAGAAGCGTCTGGCCGAGATCGAGCACCGCGCCGAGCAGCTCCGCCTGGAGGCCGAGAAGCTCCGCACGGACGCCGAGCGCCGCGCCCGTCAGACGGTGGAGACCGCTCAGCGCCAGGCCGAGGACATCGTCGCCGACGCCAACGCGAAGGCCGACCGGATCCGCAGCGAATCGGAGCGCGAGCTGGCGGCGCTCACCAACCGCCGCGACTCGATCAACGCCCAGCTGACCAACGTCCGCGAGATGCTGGCGACGCTGACGGGTGCCGCGGTGGCAGCCGCCGGCTCGCCCGCCGACGAGGAGCCCGCCACGCGCGGCGTCCCCGCCCAGCAGACCCGCTGATCACCTGCTCGGTCGCAGCCCCTTGCGCGCCCGGTTCCGCCTTTGTGGTGGCGCCGGGCGCGCGGCCGTTCTAGCGTGATCGCATGATCGAGCTTGATGGCCTCACCAAGCGCTTCGGCAACAAGGTTGCCGTCGACCAGTTGTCGTGCCGGATCAAGCCGGGGATGGTGACGGGTTTCCTGGGACCCAACGGGGCGGGCAAGTCCACCACGATGCGGATGATGCTCGATCTCGACAACCCCACCAGCGGATCGGTACGCATCGACGGCAAGCACTACCGCGAGCTGTCGGAGCCCCTGAAGTACATCGGCGCGCTGCTGGACGCCAAGTCGATGCACGGTGGTCGCAGCGCCTACAACAACCTCCTCTGTCTCGCCCAGAGCAACCGGATCCCGCAGAGCCGGGTGGCGGAGGTCCTGGACACCGTCGGTCTGACCGCCGTGGCGAAGAAGAAATCCAAGGGGTTCTCCCTCGGTATGGGCCAGCGCCTGGGAATCGCCTCGGCACTGCTCGGCGATCCCGAGATCCTGATGTTCGACGAACCCGTCAATGGTCTGGACCCCGAGGGAATTCACTGGATCCGCAATCTGATGAAGGCCCTTGCCGCGGAAGGCCGGACGATCTTCGTCTCCTCGCATCTGATGAGTGAAATGGCGCTGACCGCGGACCATTTGATCGTGATCGGACAGGGCAGGCTGCTCGCCGACACGTCGATGGCCGACTTCATCCACCAGAACTCCCGCAGTTATGTGCGGCTGCGCTCGCCGCAGCAGGAGCGGCTGCGGGACGTCCTGCACGCGGAGGGAATCGTGGCGGTCGAGTCGGGCAACGGCACGCTGGAGATCGACGGCGCCACCACCGAGGCACTGGGTGAGCTCGCCGCCCGGCACACGATCGTGCTGCACGAACTGAGCTCCCAGCGGGCCTCGCTGGAGGAGGCGTTCATGCAGATGACGGCCGACTCGGTGGAGTACCACGCGCACTCGGAGCGCGGGGCGCAGCCGCCGCCGGTCGGGCCGCACTGGGGCGATCAGTGGAACCGGCCACCCGGCGACGCCCCGGGCCCCGGGGCCGGCGGCGGTCCCGGCACCGGACAGGGGGCGTGACGACGATGGCATCGGTACCCGCGGTCCTGACCTCCGAATGGACCAAAATCCGTACGGTCTCCTCGACGACCTGGACGCTGATCTGCGCGTTCGTCGTCACCGTGGCGATGAGCGCCGCGCTCTGCGCGGTGATGAACGCCCAGTTCGACGACCTCTCCGACGCCGAGCGGGCCACCTTCGACCCCACCTTCATCAGCTTCTCCGGGATGATTCTCGGCCAGCTGGCGATGGTCGTCTTCGGTGTCCTGGTGGTCGGTACGGAGTACAGCTCCGGCATGATCCGCACCTCCCTGGCGGCGGTGCCGCAGCGCGCCACCTTCCTCTTCAGCAAGATGCTGGTGGCCGGTGTGCTGGCCCTGGTCGTCGGGATGGTCACCAGCTTCGTCTCGTTCTTCCTCGGCCAGGCCCTGCTGGGCGACCACAGCACCGGCATCGGCGAGGACAACGTGCTGCGGGCGGTCTTCGGCGCCGGTCTCTACATGGGGCTGATCGCGCTCTTCTCCATGGGCGTGGCGGCGATGCTGCGCAGTTCCATGCTGTCGCTCGGCATCCTGATGCCGTTCTTCTTCCTGGTCTCGCAGATCCTGTCGGCCGTCCCGGGGGCCAAGAGCGTCGCCCAGTACTTCCCCGACCAGGCCGGGTCCAAGATCATGCAGGTGGTGCCCGACGCGATGGACAGCGATCCGGCACCGTACGGGCCGTGGGCCGGGCTGCTGATCATGGTGGCGTGGGTGGCGGCCGCGGTGCTCGGCGGCTTCCTCGTACTCAAGAAGCGCGACGCCTGACCCGCTGTGCCGCGGATCCCGGTCCGCGGCGCGGGACCGGCCGCGGGAAGGGCCGAAGGGGAGCGGTTCCGCGAGCGACTCGCCCCGGTACGACTTGGCCGGAACCGTCAAGGCCTGGATATCCTCCTCACTCATACGGGGGGCGTGCGGCCGATGGCCTGTGCCCCGACGACAGATAAGTCGATGGGGCTGGAGCATGATCGAGGCAGTCGGCCTGACCAAGCGCTATGGCGCGAAGACGGCCGTGTACAACCTTTCCTTCCAGGTGCGGCCCGGCGCCGTCACCGGGTTCCTCGGCCCCAACGGGTCGGGCAAGTCGACGACGATGCGGATGATTCTCGGCCTGGACCGGCCGACGGCCGGCCGGGTGACCATCGGCGGCCACGACTTCCGCAGTCTGCCGAACGCACCGCGCCAGGTGGGAGCGCTGCTCGACGCCAAGGCCGTGCACGGCGGGCGCAGCGCCCGCAACCACCTGCTCTCGCTCGCCCAGCTCGCGGGCATCCCGGCCGCCCGCGTCGACGAGGTGCTCGGCGTCGTCGGCCTCCAGGACGTCGCGCGCAGGCGGTCCAAGGGCTTCTCGCTGGGCATGGGGCAGCGCCTGGGCATCGCGGCCGCCCTGCTGGGCGACCCGCAGGTGCTGCTCTTCGACGAGCCGGTCAACGGTCTCGACCCGGAGGGCATCCTCTGGGTCCGGAATCTGATGAGGATGCTGGCGTCCGAGGGCCGTACGGTCTTCGTCTCCAGCCACCTGATGAGCGAGATGGCTCTCACCGCCGACCATCTGATCGTGATCGGCCGCGGTCAGCTGATGGCCGACATGAGCATCACCGAGTTCATCTCGGCCAACTCGGCCGACTTCGCGCGGGTCCGGGTGCCGGACGACGGACCCGAGCAGCGGGAGAAGCTCACCACCACCCTCACCGAGGCGGGCGGCCAGGTCATGTCGGAGCCGGACGGAGCCCTGCGGATCACCGGCCTGCGGCTGCCCCGGATCAGTGATCTGGCCCATCAGGCGGACGTCCGGCTGTGGGAGCTCTCGCCGCACCAGGCCTCGTTGGAGGAGGCGTACATGCGGATGACGCAGGGCGCCGTGGACTACCGCTCGACGGCCGACCACGTAGCCCATCTGCAGGCACCGCCGCCGCCCGGCGGATACGGACCGCAGCAGGGCTACGCGCCGCCCCAGCAGAGCGTTCCCGAGGTGCCGCAGCAGGGCTGGTACGCCCCGCCGCCGCCCGGACAGAACCCGTACGCGAGCGCTCAGGCACCCGCGGCGCCGGCAGCCGCGCCGGCGGTTCCCGCCGCCGCTCCCGCTCCCGCCCCGGCGGCGCCCGCCGGACCCCCCGCAGACCTGACCAAGAGCGACACCAGCGAGGACTCCCGATGACAACGCCGTCCACGCCGTCCACGCCGCAGGCGCCGTACCAGCAGCAGGCGTACCAGCAGCAGGGGTACCAGCAGCCGCCCGCTTCCCAGCAGCACGGGCAGGGCATGCAGGCCGGCTACTACACCTCGCCGATCCCGGTGCGCCCCGCCACCCTCGGCGACGCGCTCGCCTCCGAGTGGACCAAGATCCGTTCCGTGCGCTCCACGATGTGGACGCTCGGCGTCATGATCGTGCTGCTGCTCGCCATCGGGGTGCTGTCGGCCGTCGTGGTCAGCGCCTCCGACGCCGACATCAGCGACACCCCGGTGCTCAGCCTCGGCTTCTTCGGGGTGCTCCTGGGAACGATCTGCGTGATCACGCTCGGCGTGATGACCATCGCGTCGGAGTACGGCACCGGCATGATCCGTACGACGCTGACGGCCTGCCCGAGCCGGGCCCGGGTGCTCAGCGCGAAGGCGATCGTCTTCTTCCTGCTCACCTTCGTGCTGACGACGGTGCTGACCACGGTCGTCGCCCTGATCCAGACGTCCATCCTGGACTCCGCGGCGCCCAGCGGTGACGAGTGGCTGCGCAGCACGGTCGGCGTGGGTCTCTACATCGCGACGCTCGGGCTGCTCTCGCTGGCGGTCGGCGCGCTGATCCGGCACTCGGCCGGAGCGATCACGATCATGATCGGTGTGGTGCTGCTGCCGCTCGTGCTCGCGATCTTCATGTTCTCCGAGTCGCTGGCGTCGCTCCAGAGGTGGCTCCTGGAGTACTCGATCCCCAACCAGCTGAGCATCTTCTACGACAACTCGGTCACCTCGTCCGGCGGGCCGTCCGGCTGGGACCCGCTGTGGATCATGCTGGGCGTGACCGCCGCGGCCCTGGGCGGCGCCTACCTGGCGATGAACAGCCGCGACGTCTGAGCCGACGGCCGGCTCCAGTACGGCCGGCTCTCAGTACCGAGGCGCGTTCCTGGACCGCTGCACCCGTGTGGTGCGGCGGTCCTTCGCGTTCCAGCAGGCCTTGTGCCAGTGCCTGCGGTCGTCGATCCCGCCGTACTCGGACCAGGCCACCAGATGCGGGACGCCGGAGGGGATCTCCTGGTCGCAGCCGGGGCACCGGTAGCGCTTGCCCGCCGCGCTCGCGCCGCTGACCGGGCGGACGGACCACTCCTCGCCCTGCCACTCCTCCGCGCGCCCTCCCCCGCCGTACCGGTCCCCCTCCGCGCTCGCGCTGTCGGCAGGGCTCTCGCCGCCTCGGGGGCGGTTGCGGCGCGGGGACACGTGACACCTCACGGGGCAGGGCTGGGCAGTTCCCGTCCAGCGTAGGGCCATTCGGCGGGGGCATACGTCTCGCACCGCCCGGGACGGGACGGGTTAGCGGAAAATCGCAACAACTTCTCGTTGGACCGTGCCTTTGGCACGTGTCAGACGTTGTTGCCGGTAGGGGAGAGCCGCGTCGGCCGCAAGGAGGTATCTGGCGATGCGTGTGGGAACGTTCGTACTGGCAGCCCAGTTTCCGGGGCAGGGACCCGGTGAGGCGCTGCATCGCGCGATCCGGTCCGCCGAGGTCGCGGAGGAGTCCGGCCTCGACTCGGTCTGGCTGGCCGAACATCATTTCGTGCCTTACGGGGTGTGCCCGTCCGCCGTGACGCTGGCCGCGCTGCTGCTCGGCCGCACCCGCAGAATCCGTGTCGGTACGGCGGTCAGCGTGCTGCCGACGCAGCACCCGGTCGCGCTCGGCGAGCAGGCCGCGCTGCTCCACCTCACCAGCGGCGGCCGGTTCACGCTCGGCGTGGGCCGGGGCGGGCCCTGGATCGACCTGGAGGTGTTCGGCGGCGGTCTGGAGGCCTACGAGAACGGCTTCCCCGAGTCGCTGGGGCTGCTGCTCGACTGGCTGCGCGAGGCGCGGGTGTCGGGCCGCGGGGAGCGCTACGGCTTCCGTGAGGTGGCGGTGGTCCCCCGGGCCGACGAACTGCTCGACGAGGACAGCGGCGAGAGCCCCGGCGGTCCCGAGGTGATCGTCGCGTGCACCTCGCCGAAGAGCGTGAAACTGGCTGCCGAAAACGGCCTGCCGATGCTGCTCGGGATGCACTGCGGCGACGAGGAGAAGGCCGAGATGGTCGCCCTCTGGCGCTCCTGCGCCCTCGCCGCGGGCCGTTCGCCGCAGAGCGTACGGGAGGCGGGGCACGTGTCCGCGGGCGTGGCCCAGATCGCGGACCGCGCCGACGACGCCCGGGAGACGCTCGTGAAGGCGATGCCCGGCTGGCTGCGACAGGGGCTGAGCGCCCATGTGACGGTCGACGGCCGACACCGGGTGATGCGCGACCCGGTCGGGTACACGGAGCTGCTGTGCGGGATTCATCCGGTCGGGCCGCCCCGGCTCGCGGCCGACCGACTCGCGGCCACCGCGGAGCGCACGGGCATCACCCGCTTCGCGCTCCTGGTGGAGGGTTCCGGAGATCTCGTGGCCACGGAGGAGAACGTAGCGCGGCTGGGCACAGAGGTGCTGCCGCTCCTCGAATGACCCACACAGATGGGTTTCACGGTGTACGTACGGGAGCTGCCGCCCCGGACCAGTCGCACCTCCCGCGGCCCGGAACGGCAGCGAAAGACGTCAGCAGTCCCGTAGTTCGGGCGACTGATTGAGCAACTGGCCCCTCACCGAGGTGAATCGGGCCAGCCGGTCGTCGACCGAGGCGTCCAGCGGGAACACCGCGACGCGGTGGCAGTTCTGGAATGCGAGGCGCACTCCGAAGTGCCGCTGCAGCGCGCCGCGTATCGCATCACTCGCGAGCGCACGCAGCAGCTGACCACGTGCCTGCTCGTTGGGCGGCGGCGTCTGGTTGTCGGCGAACTCCCCGCCGTCGACCTTCAGCTGAGCCACCAACGAGCTGATCATCTCCCATGCGTAGGGCAGGGAGGTCCGGACGCAGTCGACGAAGTCGGCTTCGTCGACCTCGCCTCGCTCGGCCTGTTCCAACAGCGCCGGTGAGACGTCGAGCGACATGGGTTCTCCTCTCGCGACCCCGGCGGAGGCCGGGGCCTTACGGGCAGGGAAGGAGGACGGCGACGCAGCGTGCACGCACGGCGACCTCCTGCATCCACGGTAAGGGCGCAGTCCGGGCCGCACCAGGAGATTGGGAACACAACCGGCCAACAACGAAGGGGTTCAAAGAGGGGCAAGCCAGAAAGCGTCACTCCCGGGCGGGGATGGAGTGACGGGTGGGTGAATCGCGTCGAGCACCCGTCGTCGAGTAGCGTTGCCGACCATGCGTCTCGTCATCGCCCGCTGCTCCGTGGACTACGCCGGCCGGCTCACGGCCCACCTGCCCTCCGCTCCCCGCCTCATCCTGGTGAAGGCGGACGGGAGCGTGTCGATTCACGCCGACGACAGGGCGTACAAACCGCTCAACTGGATGTCGCCGCCCTGCACCCTGAAGGAGGGCGCCGACGACACCGCGGGCGTCTGGACCGTCGTGAACAAGGCGGGCGAAAAACTGATCATCACGATGGAGGAAATCCTCCACGACTCGTCCCACGAGCTGGGTGTCGACCCCGGCCTGATCAAGGACGGCGTGGAAGCGCACCTCCAGGAACTGCTCGCCGACCGGATCGAGACGCTCGGCGAGGGCTACACCCTCATCCGCCGCGAGTACTTCACCGCCATCGGCCCCGTCGACATCCTGTGCCGGGACGCCGACGGGCAGACCGTGGCGGTCGAGCTCAAGCGGCGCGGCGACATCGACGGCGTGGAGCAGCTGACCCGCTATCTGGAACTGCTCAACCGCGATCCCCATCTGGCACCGGTGAAGGGCATCTTCGCCGCCCAGGAGATCAAGCCCCAGGCCCGCGTGCTGGCGACGGACCGGGGCATCGGCTGCGTGGTGCTCGACTACGACGCGATGCGCGGCATCGAGGACGACAAGCTCAGGCTCTTCTGACCGCACCGGCCCCGCGGGGCCGGTCCGCCGGGGCCCGGTGCGCGGTTCGGCCGGGGCCCGGTCCCGTCGGACGCTTCGAGCCCGTCCGGCGCTTGAGGACGGACCCCTCTCCGCGGAGAGGGGCAGACCCGCCGGACGGGCGCACCCGCCAGGACCTCAGGGACCGAAGGCCGACGCGCAGGCGCACCCGCCAGGACCGTCAGGCGCCGAAGGCAAAGGCGCAGGCACCCCCGGCCGCACCGGCGACCGAGGGAACGCGCAGACGCCCCCGGCCGCACCCTCCGCGCCGGCTCAGACCACCGACGGGCTCGCGTCCGGCCCCGAAGTCCCGCTGGCCGAGTCCGACGTGTCGGGGTCGGACGGCTCCGTCGTCTCCGGATCCGTGGGCGTCGGCGAATCACTCGGCTCCGGCGGCGTCGACGACGGGCTGGACGTCGGTGAATCCGACTTCGTCGGCGTCGGCTTCGTCGGCGTCGGCTTCGTACGCGTCGGCGAGGGCTTGTCCGGCGACGAACCGCCGGGCGACGACGGGGTCGTCTCCGAAGCCGTGGCACCCGGGGACGACGCCCCGCTTCCGCCCGCCGGCACGGACTCGCTCCCCGAGGGGCCCGGCGTCGACGACGACGCGGACGCCGACGCGGAACCCGACGCCCCCGCGGACGGAGTCGTACCGTCCGTGGGCTCCTGGGCCGGCAGCTCCTCCTCGGTGTCACCGCCCTCGGTCACCGACTGGTCGGTCGAGGCTCCCGGGTCACCCTGCGGTTCGCTGTTCGAGGTGAGCCCGAGGGTCACCACGGTGCCGAGCACTCCGGCCAGGAGCACGCCCGCACCGGCGGCGACCACATTGCGCCGGGCCCCGCGCAGAATCGCGAAACGGCCGCCCTCCGCCCCGCCGGACGCCGGCGGAGCACTCCGCGCGGACACGACGACGGTCTCGTCCGAGTAAGGCCGCGGGACCGAGACGGGTATGGCGGCCGGCACACCGCGCGGCGGCGACGCCAGAAGCGGGTTGGGCGGTATCTCGCCGCCGACCGCCGTGACACCCCCCACGACCGGGCCGCCGGAACGGTCCTCGACCAGGGCGAGCGCGCGCCGCCCGGCGACCGCGCCGGACTTGTCGGCGAGCGCCCCTCGCATGCTGATGGACGTCTCCAGCTCGGCCCTGGCCCGGTCGAGCTGACCGGTACAGAGGGCGAGTACGCCCAACTCGTGGTGGAAGTAAGCCTCTTCGGCGACCTCGCCCGCGATCCGGCCGGCCTCCTGGCCGAGCCTCAGGGACCTCTCCCAGGCGCTCCAGTGCAGCCCGGCGGCAAAGGCCGGCGAGGCACTGCCGGCCAGCAGCACGGCGACACTCGTCTGCCCGGCCCCGTCCCCCGGCACCAGCTGCGCCATCGCCGCGATGATCGCGTCGGCCTCCGCCACCACGCGCGCGGGGGTGACGGAGGGGTGCCCGGCCCACCAGGCGTAGTGCTGAGCCACGGTCCGGGCCCGGTCGGTCACTCCCTCGCCGTATCCGGCGGCCTCCAGCTGGGCGAGGACGCCGGCGGCCAGCCGGTAGCGGGAGCCTGCCGCGGACAGCAGCCCGCAGCCCGCGAGCTCACCGAGCGCCGCGTCGGCGTGGGTGTCCCCCACGAGTGCCGGCAGATGCGCCTGGTGCGGCACCTCGCCGCCGAGCGCGACCGCGAAGCGCAGGGTGTCGCGCGCGGCCTCGCTCAGCCGTGAGGCGAGCAGGGCCGCGGGCGCGGCACCCTCGCCGAGGCTGGGCAGCGGCACCGAAGCCGATCCGTCGGCGTCGTCGGGCGCCGGCGGCTCCCCGGCGGGGCGGTTCTCCAGGTAGCCGTACTCGTCGTACGCGGTCGGGTCGGTGCTCAGCAGGTCGCGCTGGCGCAGCAGGGCGCCCGCCTGGACGAACCGCAGCGGAAGCCCCTCGGACTCGAACCAGAGGTCGCCGGCCCAGCCGGCCTCCTCCTCGGTGAGCTTGCGCTCGACCACCCGCTCCATCAGGTCGACCGAGGCGGCGCGGTCAAGGCCGGCGAGGAAGACCTCTTCGAGGTGGGAGTCGGGGCCGGGCGCGGCCACATCGGGCGTGGCGGCCAGCAGGAAGGCGCATTCGGGCGTCGCGTCGAGCAGCTCGTCCAGTGCGGCGCCGCCGAATTCCAGGTCGTCGAGGACGACGACGGCACCGGTCGACCGCAGCTTCTCCAGCAGCAGTTCCCGGTCCGGGCGGTGCAGCGGCGCGTCGTGGACGGCCTCGAAGAGTCCGTGGAGGAGGTCGGTGACGGTGCGCTTGTGTCCGTTGAGCCGGACGACTCCGTCGGGTGCGAGTTCCGCGCAGTCCGCGGCGACGACGTTCAGCAGCGCGGTTCGGCCGGAACCGGCCGGTCCGGTGAGCCGTACGGAGCGGCCGCGGGCGAGCAGACGCGTCAGCCGTTGGCGCTCGTCCTCGCGGCGCAGCAGTGGGAGCCGGGGTACGGGCGGTCCGGGCGGCACGGGGGGCGCCGCGGCCCGCTCCCGTTCGGCCCGCTCCGCCGGGGTGCGCCGGACGGGTGCGGCGGGCTGCTCCCCGGGCGGGCAGGGTTCGACCTCGCTGCCGTCGACGGGGTTGACGGTGAGCAGGAGGTCGCCGGCCATGAGCGGGACGATGCGCGCCTGTTGCGGTGTTTGCTGACCGAAATCAGGCGTCAGCGGATCGCGGGAAGGACGGCGTCGGCCGGCTTCCTCGGCGAAGCCGTTGCCGTCGTGGCCGAACTCTTCCGGCCCCCGGTGTATCGGGTCCATCGCCAAAGCCCCCAAGACGCGTCGAGCACGGTTGCCCCTCCCGGCCTCGCACGTCCAGCTGTCGCTTCCGGTCCGGTGTCCGCCAGGTGGGTCCGTCAATCGGCAGACGGCCGAACCCTAAACCTTCGCACAGTATCTACGAACATCCGGGGTGCCGCGCCGCCCCACAGATCACGGTCTCGTGAGGATTGTGTGGCTTCGCCCCGGCAGCCGGGGCAGGCGTCCGCCGCCGGGCGTCCTCAGACGCGCGGCAGGGATTCCGCGGCGATTCCGCCCTCGATGGCCAGGATGCGGTGCAGCCGGGTGGCCACCAGCAGGCGTTGCATCTGCGGAGGTACGCCGCGCAGCACCAGCCGCCGTCCGGCGCGCCCGGCCCTGCGGTGGGCGCCCATGATGACGCCCAGTCCGGTGGCGTCCCACGAATCCAGCTCGGTCAGGTCGAGCACCAGATCGCCGACTCCGTCGTCGAGGGCCGAGTGCAGGACCGTACGGGCGTCCGCCGCGCTTCGGACGTCGAGGCGGCCCCCGACGACCAGCTCGGCGTGGTCGCCCCTGATGTGCATATGCGCTCCCCTGGAAGCTCCGTGGCTTGGTCGGTCTGTCTGAAACTGTCTCTGCCCCAACTGACTGCGGCAACGACAGGGAAGTTGCCGTCTGTAAGCGAACCGATACCGAATTCACTCCGTGGAGTGACCCGGGCCCACCGTGGAACCCCTGCGCATCCACTGCGGACCCGCTCGGTCCCGGAGGCCGCCCCCCGGAACCCCGGGCCTGACCGACGGCGGATCAGGCGGCCGGGGGGCCGAAACGATCAGTAGGTGTAGAAGCCCTGCCCGCTCTTGCGGCCGATGTCACCTGCATCGACCATCCGGCGCATCAGCTCCGGGGCGGCGAACTTCTCGTCCTGGGACTCGGTGTAGATGTTGCCGGTGGCGTGCAGCAGGATGTCGACGCCGGTCAGGTCCGCGGTGGCGAGGGGCCCCATGGCGTGGCCGAAGCCGAGCTTGCAGGCGATGTCGATGTCCTCGGCCGAGGCGACGCCCGACTCGTACAGCTTGGCGGCCTCGACGACGAGCGCCGAGATCAGCCGGGTGGTGACGAAGCCGGCCACGTCACGGTTGACCACGATGCAGGTCTTGCCGACCGACTCCGCGAACTCCCGTGCTGCGGCAAGGGTTTCGTCGCTGGTCTTGTAGCCGCGCACGAGTTCGCAGAGCTGCATCATCGGGACCGGCGAGAAGAAGTGCACACCGACCACGCGCTCCGGGCGCTCCGTCACGGCCGCGATCTTGGTGATCGGGATGGCGGAGGTGTTGGAGGCGAGCACGGCGTCGTCCCGGACGATCTTGTCGAGGGAACGGAAGATCTCGTGCTTCACCTCCAGCTTCTCGAAGACGGCCTCGACGACGATGTCCGCGTCGGCGACGGCGTCGAGATCGGTGGTCGTGGTGATGCGGGCGAGCGCGGCCTCGGCGTCGGATTCCGCGAGCTTGCCCTTGGAGACGAACTTGTCGTAGGAGGCCTTGATGCCGTCACGGCCACGGGTCAGGGCCGCGTCGGTGACATCACGCAGCACGACGTCCCAGCCCGCCTGGGCGGAGACCTGCGCGATACCGGACCCCATGAGTCCGGCGCCGATGACGGCGAGCTTCCTGGCCACGGTGGCACCCCTATGCATTCTCGACGGTTGCTGTTCCATGCTCTCCGGCGGAGGTTAGTACCCGTGAGGGGCGCTGAGGCGGTGAAGAGATGCGCGTCACGTCTCAAATGACGGACATCACACCGGGATGCGTCATTCGGCGGCGCGCCGGGCGTAGTTGAGCACCTTTTCGCCCAGCAGGTCCTCGATGTCGTCGAGCAGGACGAGGGCGTCGCGGGACACCTCGGCGGGCTTGCGGCCCGCCACCATCTCGCCGCCGATGTACGCCATGAGCGTCGCGTGCACCCAGGCGAGCTGGCCGGCCACCAGGCTCGCCGTGCGGTCCCCGGGCCCGTCACCGCACTCCTCCTGGAGCGTCCCCTCCAGGTGCTGGAGGACCTCCTGCTGTACGTGCCAGAGCCGGGCCTTGAGGCTGTCCGCGCCCTCGATGACCCGCATGAACCGCGCGTAGCCCTCCATCAGCCCGACGGTGGGTGACACGCCCTCGACCTGGATGCGCAGTTCGCGCAGAACGGCGTCGGCCGCGGACTCGCCGCTGTCCCGGCCCCGGACGTACCGCGAGAGGCGGTCGACGACGCCGCTGCTGCGGTCGAGGAAGAGGTCCTCCTTGGTCGGGAAGTAGTTGTAGACCGTGTTCACCGAGACGTCGGCGGCGCGGGCGATCTCGGCGATCGTGACCGCGTCGAATCCCCGCTCCAGGAAGAGACCGGTGGCCACGTCCGAGAGGTACTGCCTGGTCCGGCGCTTCTTGCGCTCCCTGAGTCCCTCAGTCATGGACTCATCGTAGGACGCTCTGGGGTTGATGAATATTTGGTGTCATTGCAATTTTTCAGTGACTCTGTTTTTGTGGTCGCTATGCCAATCATCAGCACGGCCGGGCTCGCCCGGACCTTCGCCTCGAAGACCGGCCCGGTGGAGGCCGTCCGTTCCCTCGACATGACGGTCGCGACCGGCGAGATCGTCGGGCTCCTCGGCCCCAACGGGGCCGGCAAGACCACCACGCTGCGCATGCTCACCACGCTGCTCGCCCCCACCGGCGGCGCGGCCACCGTCGCCGGCTGCGACCTGCTCGCCGACCCCGCGGGCGTGCGGAAGAAATGCGGATACGTGGCCCAGTCGGGCGGCGTCGACCCCCACATCAGCGTCCGGGAGGAGCTGGTCACCCAGGGCCGGCTCTACCGGCTCGGCAAGGCCGAGGCCGTGACCCGGGCCTCGGAGCTCGCCGCCGAGCTGGGCCTGACCGGACTGCTCGACCGCAGGACGCTCACCCTCTCCGGAGGCCAGCGGCGGCGGCTCGACATCGCGATGGGCCTCACCCACCGCCCGGCCCTCCTCTTCCTCGACGAGCCGACCACGGGGCTCGACCCGGGCAGCCGCGCCGATCTGTGGGACCTGGTGCGCCGGCTGCGCGACACGCACGGCACGACCGTCGTGCTGACCACCCACTACCTCGACGAGGCGGACGCGCTCGCGGACCGGCTCGTCGTCGTCGACGGCGGCCGGGTCGTGGCCGAGGGCACGCCGGCCGCGCTGAAGACCATCCACGCGGGTTCGCCCACCGCCTCGCTCCAGGACGCGTTCCTCGCGATCACGGGCCGTGCCCCCGCCTCCGCCGATGCCGCACCCGTCGCCGTCTGAGGCCCGTCCCACAGGAATCGAGTCCCATGCTTGTCCACGACACCGCGCTCGTCTTCGGGCGGTATGCCCGGCAGACCCTGCGCTCCACGTTCCAGATCCTCTTCGGCATCCTCATGCCGCTGCTGTACCTGCTCCTCTTCGGCCCGCTGCTCACCGGGCTGCCGCTCGGCCCTGTCGGTGACTCCTGGCAGGTCCTGGTCCCCGGGCTGCTGCTCCAGCTCGGCCTGTTCGGTGCCTCGTTCGCCGGATTCGCCGTCATCATCGACAAGTCGACCGGGGTCATGGAACGGATGCGGGTCACCCCGGTCAGCCGGACGGCGCTGCTCCTGGGCCGGGCCCTGCGCGACGCGCTGCTGTTCATGTTCCAGGCGGTGCTGCTGGTGCTCGTCGCCGTACTCATGGGGCTGCGCGCCCCGCTGCCCGGCGTGCTGATCGGCTTCGCGTTCGTCGGCCTGCTGACACTCTCGCTGGCCTCGCTCTCGTACGCCCTGGCCATGAAGGTGGGCACGCCGCAGGAGTTCGGGCCGGTGATCAACTCGCTCACCATGCCGGCCATGCTGCTCTCCGGCCTGATGCTGCCGATGACGCTGGGCCCCCGATGGCTGGACGTGCTGTCGCACTTCACGCCGCTGCGCTACCTCGTGGACGCGGTGCGGGACGCGTACGTGGGCTCGTACGCCACCGCGCACATGCTGTACGGCGTGCTGGTCGCCCTCGGATTCGCGGCCCTCGCCGTGACAGTGGGCACCCGCGTCTTCAGAAAGGCCGGCGCCTGACGACCAGCGGGGCGCCGGGAGGCCGCTCGCCGGCGCGCACCGGTCGTCACTAGGCTGACCGCATGGTCAACCTGACACGTATCTACACCCGCACCGGCGACCAGGGCACCACCGCCCTCGGCGACATGAGCCGGACCGCCAAGACCGATCTGCGGATCTCCGCGTACGCCGACGCCAACGAGGCCAACGCGGTCCTCGGTACGGCGATCGCGCTCGGGCAGCTGACCGACGACGTCGTGAAGGTCCTCGTCCGCGTGCAGAACGACCTGTTCGACGTGGGCGCGGACCTGTCGACGCCGGTCGTCGAGGAGCCGAAGTACCCGCCGCTGCGGGTCGAGCAGTTCTACGTCGACAAGCTGGAGGCGGACTGCGACCACTTCCTGGAGCAGGTGGAGAAGCTCCGCAGCTTCATCCTGCCGGGCGGTACCCCGGGCGCCGCGCTGCTGCACCAGGCCTGCACGGTGGTCCGGCGCGCGGAGCGGTCCACCTGGGCGGCGCTGGAGGTGCACGGCGAGGTCATGAACCCGCTGACGGCGACGTACCTCAACCGCCTCTCGGACCTGCTGTTCATCCTCGCCCGGGTGGCGAACAAGGAGGTCGGCGACGTGTTGTGGGTGCCGGGCGGCGAACGGTGAGACCGGGCCCGCCCGGCGACCGGGGCCTCAGCCGGGCGGGCGCGGCAGCTGCTTCGCGCCGCCCCGCGGGTCCCTCTTCGGGAAGAGCGTGTAGCTCGCCGCGATCACCAGGTTGATGCCGATCACGAAGAGCATCGTCTGCTGCCACGACCGCAGCGACGCCGTGTCCCCGTCTCCCCCGACGTACCAGACCGCCGCCTGGAGCAGGGCCAGCGCCGTCACCGCGGCCACCGTCCACCGCCCGGCCACCCGCCACTCGTGCGCGGCCCGTGCCATCCCGTACTTCGGCGGTCTCACCGGTGGCGGGCCTCCCGCGAAGCGGTGGGCGACCCGGGCGTCGATCCACTGGATCGTGGAGTGACCGAGGCCCAGCGTGAAGCCGATGTAGACGGCGGCCAGCCCGTGCTTCCAGTCCGGAGCGGCGCCGTTCTTCAGGTCGACGGCCGTCACCACCAGCAGGACGACCTCCAGCAGCGGCTCGCAGAGCAGCACGGCGGCGCCCAGGCGCGGCTTCTTCGCCGCGTAACGCAGCGTGAGTCCGGCGGCCAGCAGCACCCAGAAGGCGATCTCGCAGAGAACGATCAGTGTGACGATCACGGTCCGTTTCCTTTCGCTCCCTTCCAGCCTGGCGGCACGGCCGTCCCGGATCATCGGCCCCGGTGACGAAAGAGCACTGCATCCTTCGATGTAGTGGCGGTTCACTCCCGGTACGGACGCGCTGCCGGCGGACCGGCGTGTTGGATGGGAGCGTGTTCTCTCCGGCCCGTACGCGCCATCTGCCCCGCCCCCACCGCAGCGACGTCCTCATCGCGGCCGTCGGGCTGCTCGGCGGAACGGTCCTGTCGCTGCTCGGTCTGCACATGCAGAACGGCCGCCTCTTCGACGCGACGTGGCCGGCGCTCATCCCGCTCGCCGTGATGTCGGCACTGGAACTGCTGCGCCGGAGCGCACCGCAGACGGCGTTGGTCATCGGGACGCTGGCCCTCGTCGCGGACCAGTTCACGCGCGGGAACCTGGCGACCCTGCTGATGTACACCGACCTCATGTACGCGGCCGTGCTGTACGGGACCCCGGCGGCCGCCCGCCGCATCCCCGTGACCACCTTCCTGATCACGGTCGGGGTCACGATCGGTTTCCTGGCCTGGTTCCGCGACGCCGAGGCCCTGCTCATCGGCATCGTCACGGGTCTCGTCTCCTTCGTGCCCGCGCTCACCGGGGTCAGTGTCCGCAACCACCGCGACGCCGCGGAGACCGCCCGGCTGCGCGCCGACCAGACCGCCCTGCTGGCCGAGATGGACCGCGCGCAGGCGGTGACCGCCGAACGCGCCCGGATGGCCCGCGAACTGCACGACATGGTCGCCAACCACCTCTCCGCCATCGCCATCCACTCCACCGCCGCGCTCTCCATCGACGACCCGGCGACCTCCCGCGACGCCCTCGGGGTCATCCGCGAGAACAGCGTCGACGGTCTGGCCGAAATGCGCCGCCTGATCGGGCTGTTGCGCACCGGGGCCGCGGATCCGGAGCCGAGCAGTTCGCCGACCCTCGACTCACTGGACGCCCTCATCGGGCAGCACCGCACGAACGCCGCGTCCAGCGGGCTGACCTGCACCCTGGACGACGCCCGTACCGGCCCCGGCCGGCTGCCCGCCCCGGTCGAGCTGGCCGCGTACCGCATCGTGCAGGAGTCCCTCACCAACGCGCTCAAGCACGCCGCGCCCGGCCCGGTCACGGTACGGCTGGGGCAGACGAAGGACGGGCTGACGGTGGAGGTGTCCAGCGTCCTCGGGGACCGGCCCGGGTCGCGCGCCCCGGGTTCGGGCGCCGGGCTGATCGGAATGCGGGAGCGGGTCGCGCTGCTCGGCGGCACCTTCGAGGCGGGCCCCGCACCCGGCACGGGCGGGACGAGGATCTGGCACGTACGGGCCGAACTGCCCGTCGAGGAAGGGAGAGTGGCGTCATGACGATCCGGGTGCTGGTCGCCGAGGACCAGTCGGCCGTACGGGCGGGGCTCGTGCTCATCCTGGGCAGCGCACCGGACATCGAGGTCGTCGGGGAGGCCGGGGACGGCGAGGAGGCGGTCCGGCTGGCCCGCGAACTGCGCCCGGATCTGGTGCTGATGGACATCCAGATGCCCCGGCTGGACGGGGTGTCCGCGACGAAGCAGGTGGTCGCGGAGCGGCTGGCGGACGTGCTGGTGCTGACGACGTTCGACCTGGACGCCTATGTGTTCGGCGCGCTGCGGGCCGGGGCGTCGGGCTTCCTGCTGAAGGACACCGAGGCGCGCGGGCTGCTCGACGCGGTGCGCACGGTGGCGCGCGGCGAGGGGCTGATCGCCCCGTCGGTGACGCGCCGGCTGATCGCGGAGTTCGCCGGGACCGCACCCGCTCGACCGTCGGAAGATCACGACAGGAGGGTCCTGGACACGCTCACGCGACGCGAGCGCGAGGTGCTCGGCTGTCTCGGGGAGGGGCTGTCGAACGCGGAGATCGCGGTACGGCTCTCGATGGCCGAGGCGACGGTGAAGACGCACGTCAGCCGCTTGCTGGGAAAGCTGGAACTGCGCAGCCGGGTCCAGGCGGCGGTGCTGGCACAGGAGTTGGGCGTCTGAGGTTTAAGCACACCCGACTCCGAACTTTGGTCTGGACCTCTTGACGATTGGTCCAGACCTTCCTAATCTCACCGAGCACACTGCGGTGAGCCCGCCATGACAAGGCGAGCTCAGGGCGGCGCAGGGTTTGCAGTCCACGGACCACCCCGTTTGTCCGGACCTCACCCGAGGAGCACCGTTGAGCACTGACACCCCCCGCCGGACCCGATTCAGATTCGGGGCCGGAAAAGCCACCAGATCCAGAGCCGTCGCGGGCCTCACCGCACTGCTCCTTCCGCTCGCCGCCATGGTCGGCATGGCCTCCCCGGCCGAGGCCGCGACCTCGGCCACCGCCACCTACCTCAAGAAGTCCGACTGGGGCAGCGGCTTCGAGGGCCAGTGGACGGTGAAGAACACCGGCACCACCGCCCTCAGCTCCTGGACCATCGAGTGGGACTTCCCGGCCGGCACCGCCGCCGGTTCCGCCTGGGACGCCACCGTCACCAGCTCGGGCACCCACTGGACCGCCAAGAACCTCGGCTGGAACGGCTCGGTCGCACCGGGCGCCAGCGTCTCCTTCGGCTTCAACGGCACCGGCTCCGGCTCCCCCAGCGGCTGCAAGCTGAACGGCGCCTCCTGCGACGGCGGCAGCGTCCCCGGCGACAACGCCCCCTCGGCGCCGGGCACCCCCACCGCGAGCGCCATCACGGACACCTCGGCGAAGCTGAGCTGGAGCGCGGCCACCGACGACAAGGGCGTCAAGAACTACGACGTCCTGCGGGACGGCGCCGTCGTCGCCACGGTCACCGGAACCACGTACACGAACACCGGCCTCACCGCGGGTACCGACTACTCGTACACCGTGCAGGCCCGGGACACCGCCGACCAGACCGGCCCGGCCAGCGGCGCGGTCAAGGTGCACACCACCGGCGGCGGGGGTACCGACCCCGGCACCGGCTCCAAGGTCAACCTCGGCTACTTCGCCGAGTGGGGCGTCTACGGCCGGAACTACCACGTCAAGAACCTGGACACCTCCGGTTCCGCGGCGAAGATCACGCACATCAACTACGCCTTCGGCAACGTTCAGGGCGGCAAGTGCACGATCGGTGACTCCTACGCCGACTACGACAAGGCGTACACCGCCGACCAGTCCGTCGACGGCGTCGCCGACACCTGGGACCAGCCGCTCCGCGGCAGCTTCAACCAGCTGCGCAAGCTCAAGGCGAAGTACCCGCACATCAAGGTCCTGTGGTCCTTCGGCGGCTGGACCTGGTCCGGCGGCTTCGGCCAGGCCGCACAGAACCCGGCCGCGTTCGCCCAGTCCTGCTACGACCTGGTCGAGGACCCGCGCTGGGCCGATGTCTTCGACGGCATCGACATCGACTGGGAGTACCCCAACGCCTGTGGCCTGACCTGTGACACCAGCGGCCCGGCCTCGCTGAAGGCGCTCACCTCGGCGCTGCGCACCAAGTTCGGCAGCAGCAACCTGGTGACCGCGGCCATCACGGCCGACGGTTCCGCCGGCGGCAAGATCGACCTCGCCGACTACGCGGGCGCCGCTCAGTCGCTGAACTGGTACAACGTGATGACGTACGACTTCTTCGGCGCCTGGGACGCGAAGGGCCCGACCGCCCCGCACTCCCCGCTCACCTCGTACAGCGGCATCCCTAAGGCCGGCTTCACCGCCACCGAGGCCATCGCCAAGCTGAAGGCCCAGGGCGTCCCCGCCTCGAAGCTGCTGCTCGGCATCGGCTTCTACGGCCGCGGCTGGACCGGCGTCACCCAGGACGCACCCGGCGGCACCGCCACCGGCGCGGCCCCCGGCACCTACGAGGCGGGCATCGAGGACTACAAGGTCCTCAAGAACAGCTGCCCCTCCACCGGCACCATCGCCGGTACGGCCTACGCGCACTGCGGCACCAACTGGTGGAGCTACGACACCCCGGCCACCATCGCGTCCAAGATGACCTGGGCGAAGAACCAGGGCCTGGGAGGCGCGTTCTTCTGGGAGTTCAGCGGGGACACCAGCAACGGTGAGCTCGTGAGCGCGATGAACAGCGGTCTCAAGTAGTCCCCACCGCACGGCTCATCGTGTAACCCCCGAAAAGCGCCGGGGAGACAGGTCCGCCCCCTGTCTCCCCGGTTTTCGTGTCTGCCGTACGCGGCCTCAGGCCACGTTCACCCTCCCCGGACTTCGTCCGGGAGGTGCCCCCTTCCAACGAGGCCCCTGGTCAAGCCACATTGACTCGCTGGCCGGGCGGTGCCGCCTCCAGCCAGGCGAGGAATCCGGTCAGGGCGTCCTCGCTCATCGCCAGCTCCAGGCGGGTCTCCCGGTGGAGACAGCCGAGCACGACGGCGTCGGAGAGCAGCGCGAGCTCCTCCTCGCCCTCGGGCAGCCGACGGGCGACCACCTCGATCGAGGAGCGCTCCAGCACCCGGCGCGGACGCGGGGAGTAGCTGAAGACGCGGAACCAGTCGACCTTGTCGCCGTGGTAGCGCGCGACTCCGTACACCCAGCCCTTGCCCGAGAGATCGGGCTCCGCCGGCACGTTCCATCGCAGGCTGCAGTCGAAGGTCCCGCCGGAGCGCTGAATCAGCCGCCGGCGCAGACCGAAGACGAAGAGCCCCATCAGGACCAGTGCGACGACGAGTCCGCCCACCCACAGCGCGAGGACCATCTCCACCGACCTCCTCGCGTCATCGAGTAAACGGATACCGCCCGAACTTCACCTGCACCTGCATCGCCTCAGCCGCGACACGGTCTGGAGGGGTCTCCAGCTCGGGCCGCGGCTGAGGGTAAAGCCGTTTCGCGGGGTGACTAGTGCACCGCCACCGCACGCAGTCGCACATCGGCGCGGCGCTCGGCGGCGCTGTCCGTGTCCGACTTCGCACGCTCGAACGCACGCTCGGCGCGCTCGACGTCGATCTCGTCGGCCAGCTCGGCAATCTCCGCCAGCAGCGAGAGCTTGTCGTCGGCGAACGAGATGAATCCACCGTGCACAGCGGCGACGACGGTGCCGCCTTCGCTCGTACGGATCGTCACCGGGCCCGATTCCAGCACACCCAGGAGCGGCTGGTGACCGGGCATGACGCCGATGTCGCCGGACGTGGTACGTGCGACAACGAGGGTGGCCTCGCCGGACCAGACACTGCGGTCCGCGGCGACCAGCTCGACATGCAGCTCAGCAGCCAAGGGTGGCTCCTCGGGTCACCACCCGGCGGTCATGCCGGGTGTTGGGTCAATTCTACGGGGCGTGGTGAGGGGGGCGGGACACACCCACCCCCCTCGGTGAGCCGGAGGCTCAGGAGACGCCGAGCTCCTTGGCGTTGGCCTTCAGGTCCTCGATGCCACCGCACATGAAGAACGCCTGCTCGGGGAAGTGGTCGTACTCCCCGTCACAGATCGCGTTGAACGCGGCGATCGACTCGTCGAGCGGAACGTCCGAACCGTCCAGGCCGGTGAACTGCTTGGCGGCGTGGGTGTTCTGCGACAGGAAGCGCTCGACGCGACGGGCACGGTGGACAACGAGCTTGTCCTCCTCGCCCAGCTCGTCGATACCGAGGATCGCGATGATGTCCTGGAGGTCCTTGTACTTCTGCAGGATCCCCTTGACGCGGCTGGCCGTGTCGTAGTGGTCCTGCGCGATGTAGCGCGGGTCCAGGATGCGGGACGTGGAGTCCAGCGGGTCCACGGCCGGGTAGATGCCCTTCTCGGAGATCGGACGGGAGAGAACCGTCGTCGCGTCGAGGTGGGCGAACGTGGTGGCCGGGGCCGGGTCGGTCAGGTCGTCCGCGGGGACGTAGATCGCCTGCATCGAGGTGATCGAGTGACCACGCGTCGAGGTGATGCGCTCCTGGAGCACACCCATCTCGTCGGCCAGGGTCGGCTGGTAACCCACTGCGGACGGCATGCGGCCGAGCAGCGTGGAGACCTCGGAACCGGCCTGCGTGAAGCGGAAGATGTTGTCGATGAAGAGCAGCACGTCCTGCTTCTGCACATCGCGGAAGTACTCCGCCATGGTCAGGGCGGACAGGGCCACGCGAAGACGCGTGCCCGGCGGCTCGTCCATCTGGCCGAAGACCAGCGCGGTCTTCTCCAGAACGCCCGAGTCCGTCATCTCGTCGATGAGGTCGTTGCCCTCGCGGGTGCGCTCACCGACGCCGGCGAACACCGACACACCGTCGTGCAGCTTCGCCACACGCATGATCATTTCCTGGATGAGGACCGTCTTGCCGACGCCCGCACCACCGAACAGACCGATCTTGCCGCCCTTGACGTACGGGGTCAGCAGGTCGACGACCTTCAGGCCGGTCTCGAACATCTCGGTCTTGGACTCGAGCTGGTCGAAGGCCGGGGCCTTGCGGTGGATCGGCCAGCGCTCGGTGATCTGAGCTTCGGCCTCCGGCTCGTTCAGGATCTGACCGAGGGTGTTGAACACCTTGCCCTTGGTGATGTCACCGACGGGGACGGTGATGCCCGCGCCCGTGTCGGTCACCGGGGCCTGGCGGACCAGACCGTCGGTGGGCTGCATCGAGATCGCGCGGACCACGCCGTCACCCAGGTGCTGGGCGACTTCGAGGGTCAGCGTCTTACGAGCGCCGGCCTCGGCCGGGTCGTCGACCTCGACGTGCAGGGCGTTGTAGATCTCCGGCATCGCGTCGACGGGGAACTCCACGTCGACGACCGGGCCGATGACCCGGGCGACGCGGCCCGTGGCAGCGGCCGTCTCAACTGTCGTCGTCATTACTTGTCACTCCCCGCGGACGCGTCGGCCAGCGCACCTGCACCGCCGACGATCTCGCTGATTTCCTGGGTGATTTCGGCCTGGCGGGCCGCGTTGGCAAGCCGGGAGAGGCTCTTGATCAGATCCCCGGCATTGTCGGTCGCCGACTTCATCGCGCGGCGGCGGGCGGCGTGCTCGGAAGCGGCAGCCTGCAGCAGTGCGTTGTAGATGCGGCTCTCGACGTAGCGCGGCAGAAGGGCGTCCAGGACGTCCTCCGCCGACGGCTCGAAGTCGAACAGGGGAAGGATCTCGTCCTTCTCCGTGCTCTCCTTCGCGACCTCGTCGATCGAGAGCGGCAGCATCCGGCCGTCGACCGCGTTCTGCGTCATCATCGACACGAACTCGGTGAAGACGATGTGCAGTTCGTCGACGCCGCCCTCGGCCGTGTCCTTCGTGATGGACTCGATCAGGGGCGCGGCGATCTTCTTGGCGTCCGCGTACTCCGGGCTGTCGGTGAAGCCGGTCCACGACTCCACAACCTTGCGCTCGCGGAACCCGTAGTAGGCGACACCCTTACGGCCGACGATGTACGTGTCGACCTCCTTGCCCTCGGCCGCCAGCCGCTCCCGCAGCTTCTCCGCCGCCTTGATGGCGTTGGAGGAGTAGCCGCCGGCCAGACCGCGGTCGCTCGTGAGGAGCAGGACCGCGGCCCGCACCGGGGCGTCGGCCTCGGTGGTGAGCGGGTGCTTGGTGTTGGAGCCGGTCGCCACCGCGGTCACCGCACGGGTGAGCTCGGTCGCGTACGGCATCGACGCCGTCACCTTGCGCTGCGCCTTGACGATGCGCGAGGCGGCGATCATCTCCATCGCCTTGGTGATCTTCTTGGTCGCGGTGACGGCTTGGATGCGGCGCTTGTAAACGCGAAGCTGAGCGCCCATCGATCAGCCCTCGCCCAGGAGCTTGCCGTCCGAGGTCTCGAACTGCTGCTTGAAGGCGGCGATCGCGTCGGCGACCGACTGCAGCGTGTCGTCGGACATCTTGCCGCCCTCGGCGATGCTGGTCAGGAGGTCCTTGCGCTCACGGCGCAGGTACTCCAGCAGCTCGCTCTCGAAGCGGCGGATGTCCTCGACCGGGACGTCGTCCATCTTGCCCGTGGTGCCGGCCCAGACGGAGACGACCTGCTCCTCCATCGGGAACGGGGCGTACTGCGGCTGCTTCAGCAGCTCGACCATGCGCTTACCGCGCTCCAGCGACGCCTTGGAGGCCGCGTCCAGGTCGGAACCGAAGGCGGCGAACGCCTCCAGCTCACGGAACTGGGCGAGGTCCACGCGCAGTCGGCCGGAGACCTGCTTCATGGCCTTGTGCTGGGCGGAGCCACCGACTCGGGAGACCGAGATACCGACGTTGAGCGCCGGACGCTGACCCGCGTTGAACAGGTCGGACTCCAGGAAGCACTGGCCGTCGGTGATGGAGATGACGTTGGTCGGGATGAACGCCGACACGTCGTTCGCCTTGGTCTCGACGATCGGGAGGCCCGTCATCGAACCGGCGCCCATGTCGTCGGAGAGCTTGGCGCAGCGCTCCAGCAGACGCGAGTGCAGGTAGAAGACGTCGCCCGGGTAGGCCTCGCGGCCCGGCGGACGGCGCAGCAGAAGCGACACGGCGCGGTAGGCGTCGGCCTGCTTCGAGAGGTCGTCGAAGATGATCAGAACGTGCTTGCCGTCGTACATCCAGTGCTGGCCGATGGCCGAACCGGTGTACGGCGCCAGGTACTTGAAGCCGGCCGGGTCGGACGCCGGGGCGGCGACGATGGTCGTGTACTCGAGCGCGCCGGCCTCTTCCAGGGCACCTCGCACGGAGGCGATGGTGGAGCCCTTCTGACCGATGGCGACGTAGATGCAGCGCACCTGCTTGTTCACGTCGCCCGAGCGCCAGTTGTCGCGCTGGTTGATGATCGTGTCGACGGCCAGCGCGGTCTTACCCGTCTGACGGTCGCCGATGATCAGCTGACGCTGGCCGCGGCCGATCGGCACCATGGCGTCGACGGCCTTGTAGCCGGTCTGCATCGGCTCGTGCACCGACTTGCGGACCATGACGCCAGGGGCCTGCAGCTCGAGGGCGCGGCGGCCTTCGGTCGCGATCTCGCCGAGACCGTCGATCGGGTTGCCGAGCGGGTCGACGACGCGGCCGAGGTAACCCTCGCCGACGCCGACGGAGAGCACCTCACCGGTGCGCTGCACCGGCTGGCCCTCCTCGATTCCGCTGAACTCGCCGAGGACGATCGCACCGATCTCGCGCTCTTCGAGGTTGAGGGCGAGACCGAGGGTTCCGTCCTCGAACTTCAGCAGTTCGTTCGCCATGGCGGAGGGCAGGCCCTCCACCTTCGCGATGCCGTCGCCGGCAACGCTGACCGTTCCGACCTCCTCGCGCGAGGCCGCGTCCGGCTGGTACGACTGGACAAAGTTCTCCAGTGCGTCCCGGATCTCCTCCGGCCGGATCGTGAGCTCCGCCATCTGGGTTCCCTGCTCTCCTTGTTGGGCCCGAAGTTTCTTAAGGGGGTCTGGGGGCCGACCCCCAGGAATCTTCTGCAATTTCTGCACGGCCCAACCGGGCCGCTGGTCTTGCTCTGTTCTGTTTGGTACGCCGCGCGAGGTCAGCCGGCCATGCGACGGGTCGCCTCGTCGAGGCGCTCCGCGATGCTGCCGTTGATGACCTCGTCGCCGACCCGCACCACGATCCCGCCGAGGACCTCGGGGTCCACGTCGAGGCTCAGGTGCATCTGCCGGCCGTAGATCTTCGCCAGGGCGGCGCCGAGACGCTGCTTCTGCCGGTCACTGAGCGGCACGGCCGAGGTGACGACCGCAACCACGCGGTCCCGGCGGTCCGCGGCGAGCTTGGAGAGGGATTCGAGTCCCGCTTCCAGGCTACGTCCCCGGGGCTGGGTGACAAGCCGCACCACGATGCGCTCGGTGGTGGGCCGCGCCTTGCCGCCGAGCAGGCTGCGCAGCAGCTCGCCCTTGGCGGCGGGGGTCGCGGTCCGGCTGGTGAGCGCGGAGCGCAGCTCGGCGTCCGAGGCCACGATCCGGCCGAACCGGAACAGCTCGTCCTCGACGTCGTCGAGGTCTCCGCTGCGCTGGGCGGCGGTGAGGTCGGCGGTGTTCGCCAGCTCCTCGACCGAGTCGACCAGGTCACGCGACTGCGACCAGCGCGAGCGGACCATGCCGGAGACCAGGTCGACGGCTTCGCCGCCCACCTGACCGCCCAGCAGGCGTCCCGCCAGCTCGGCCCTGGCCTCGCCGGCCTGCGCCGGGTCGGTCAGGACCCGGCGCAGCGACACCTCGCGGTGCAGCAGCGACGTGACGCCGGCCAGGTCCTCGGCGAGCTTCGCCGCGTCGACCGACGTGTTGTCGGTCAGCGCGTCGAGACGCTCGCGTGCGGCGGCCAGTGCCTCGCGGCTCGCGCTGTTCATCGGACTGCCTCGGCCTTCGCCTCGAGCTCGTCGAGGAACCGGTCGACGGTGCCGCTCTGCCGGGCGTGGTCCTCGAGGGACTCGCCGACGAGCTTGCCGGCCAGGTCGGTGGCGAGCTTGCCCACGTCCTGACGCAGCGCCGAAGCGGCGGCCTTGCGGTCGGCCTCGATCTGGGCGTGACCGGCAGCGACGATCTCCTCGCGCTGCCGCTGGCCTTCCGCCCTCATTTCCTGCAGGATCACGGCGCCCTGCTCCTGCGCGTCCTGGCGCAGACGAGCGGCTTCGTGGCGGGCCTCGGCGAGCTGAGCCTTGTACTGCTCAAGAACGCTCTGGGCCTCGGTCTGGGCCGCATCGGCCTTTTCGATACCGCCTTCGATGGCCTCGCGACGCTCTTCCAGAACCTTGTTGATGTTCGGGAGGAGCTTCTTGGCGAGGAAGCCGAAGACGATGACGAAAGCGATGAGGCCAATGACGAGCTCGGGAATCGGCGGGATGAGCGGGTTTTCCGCTTCCTCCGCGGCGAGCTGAACCAGGGGGTTCACGTCAGTGCCTTCCGTCGAATGGGCTGTTCGCGACCGGTCAGGAGGTCGGGTAGACGAACGGCATGACCAGACCGATCAGGGCGAGCGCCTCACAGAAGGCGAAGCCGAGAATCTGGTTGGCGCGGATGAGACCGGCAGCCTCGGGCTGACGGGCGAGCGCCTGGGTGCCGTTACCGAAGATGATGCCGATGCCGACGCCGGGGCCGATCGCGGCGAGGCCGTAACCGATCGAGCCGAGGTTGCCCTTGATTTCGACGCCGGCGGCGAGGGTCTGGAGAGCGGACATGCCGGTTCTTCCTTCTCTTTCAATGTCCGGTGGGGGTTGGCCACCGGGTGCTTCAGGAGGTGGGTGCTCAGTGGCCCTTGGCGAGAGCGCCCTGGACGTAGCTGCAGGCCAGCAGCACGAACACATAGGCCTGGACAGCCTGGATGAAGAGCTCGAAGGCGGTCATCACGATGACCATCACGAACGACACGCCTGCGTAGGCGAAGCCGATGCCGTTGAGCAGGTACCAGCTGGCGATCGTGAAGAGCAGCAGGAGCGTGTGTCCCGCGAACATGTTCGCGAACAGTCGGACCGCGTGCGTGAACGGCCGGACCAGCAGGTTCGAGAAGAACTCGATGGTCATCGAGAGCGGCAGAACCCCGCCGAGGCTCTTGTCGTAGCCCGTGAAGTTCTTGAAGGCTCCGACGAAGCCGTGCTTCTTGAAGGTCAGGACGACCCACAGGATGTAGACGATCCCGGCGAGAGCCGCCGGATACGAGATGATCGCCGTCACGGGGAACTGGGCAACCGGGATGATGGACCAGAGGTTCATCATCCAGATGACGAAGAACAGCGAGACCATCAGCGGGACGTACTTCTCGCCGTCCTTCTTGCCGATCGTCTCGTAGACGATGCCGCGGCGGACGAAGTCGTATCCGGCCTCGGCCACCATCTGAAGCTTGCCGGGCACCAACTTCGGCTTACGGAAGGCGGCCCAGAAGAAGCCAACGATGATGACCGAGCCGAGCAGGGCCAGCAGCATCGTCTTGTTGAAGTACAAGTTGCTGTCCGCATCGCCCCAGAGGGGCTCGAACAGGAACGAGTGCAGGCCGGGTGCCGGGAAACCACAACCGTCGAAGATGTGGCAATCGGTCTCGAAGGCGAGCACCTGTGTCGGGTCAGCACTCACCGCGGGCTCCTTCAGCGTGGCGCATAGGTACGGCAACCTCGTTGTGTCGGCGCGGCGCGCAGCCGCGGTTCGGCACTGGACTGGTGTTTCGGATGTGTGAGCGGCAGTCAGGCATGTGAGCCTCGCGATCGTGCAGGCGTCAGCTCACATGCCCGCGCCCGCAGTGCCGCAGTTGGAACCGGACGATAGCAGGGTCTCGAACCTGCACTTATTCCGCCCCTACCCTTCACGCTGCGGATCCCGGCTTCTTGGGCTTTTCGTCCTTGTCGGACTCGGGTTCCACGTAAAGGATCTTGGCCTTCATGTGCGCACGCGCCTGTGCGCCGATCCACACGAGTGTCGTCACGACCAGGGTGATCGCGAAGGCCTTCGGGTTGAACAGCGAGGTGTTCTTGAATACGGCGACGAAGATGAACAGCAGCAGGAGTTGCGCCGTGTACAGCGCGAGCCCCATCGCCTGGAAGAGGTGGGGCATGGACCTGGCGGTCCGTTGCAGGACCACCAGTCCGATTCCCATGAAGAGGATGACCACGATCGTCGCAACGATCGCGCCCAGGGCTCCCTTGCCACCGGCGACGCCAGCGCTGATCGCGGCGGCGACAGCGCCGGCGACAGCGGTGGGGACGGCGGTCTGGAGGAGAGTCCGGACGTCGTTGGACGGCATGGCGGCAGCTCCGCTTACTGGGGGTGGGCAGTGTGTCGTCATGGACGAGCGTAGGCCCGGTCCGAGTCGATGCCTCGGGGCCAAGGGACCGTGCTACTCAGGTCCTTCGGCTCTGTCACCGGGTTCGTGAACGGTATCACAAACTATTTGATGAGGTCTTTACCTGGAAAGTGTGCTTGCTGTCACACGTAAGGACTAATTGACGCATGTGGTCAAGGCAACTCAACGAGTTGTCTGGTATTGCCCCTTGGTGCCCGAATTACCGGCGCGTCGAATCGGCCTTGCGCCGATCCGCGAAACGAGAACGGGGGCCGATCGCGGTCGCCCCGTTGACGCCGGACACCCCGGCGGCGATCGGGGCCTGCGGCACGGACTCGTGCCCGTCCTGCCCCATCTGGTCACCCAGGGGCCCCTGTTGGTCCTCCAGCGCCTGCGAAGGCTCCGTACCGGCGTCCTCCCCGGCCCGCCGCTTGCGACGGCGGTAGCGCGGCGGCACGACGCGTTCCGCCCAGCGGGGGGCGCGCGGCGTGAACCGGGGCATCAGCAGCAGGATCAGCCCGAGCGCGCTCAGCCCCACGATCAGGAGCACGATCCACATCGACGTCGAGTGCACCGAGTAGCCGACCGCGCCGAAGGCGATCAGGGCCGACCAGAAGTACATGATCAGCACCGACCGGCTGTGCGAATGCCCGATCTCCAGCAGCCGGTGGTGCAGGTGTCCGCGGTCCGCGGCGAACGGCGACTGTCCGTTCCACGTACGCCGCACGATCGCCAGCACCAGGTCCGCGGCCGGGATCGCGATGATCGTCAGCGGCAGGAGCAGCGGGATGAAGACCGGCAGCATCGCGTGGGTCGCCTGCCGTTCGCTTCCCGCGAAGAGCTTCATCGCGTCCGGGTCGACCTGCCCGGTGACCGAGATCGCGCCGGCGGCGAGGACCAGGCCGATCAGCATCGACCCGGAGTCCCCCATGAAGATCCGCGCGGGATGCATGTTGTGCGGCAGGAAGCCGAGGCACATGCCCATCAGGATCGCAGTGAAGAGCGTCGCGGGGGCGGCCGCCTCGATCCCGTACCCGTACCAGAGCCGGTAGGTGTAGAGGAAGAGCGCGGCCGAGGCGATGCACACCATGCCGGCCGCCAGGCCGTCCAGGCCGTCGACGAAGTTGACCGCGTTGATGGTGATGACGACGAGCGCGACGGTCAGCAGCGTGCCCTGCCACTGGGTGAGCGGGACCGTGCCGACGCCCGGGATCGGCAGCCACAGGATCGTGAGGCCCTGGAGCACCATGACCGCCGCGGCGATCATCTGTCCGCCCAGCTTGATCAGGGCGTCGATCTCGAACTTGTCGTCCAGGACGCCGATCAGCCAGATCAGGGCCGCCCCGGAGAGCAGGGCCCGCGGTTCGTTGGAGAGCTCGAAGACGCCGTCGAGGTTGGACAGGTGATCGGCGACGATCAGCCCGGCGCAGAGCCCGCCGAACATGGCGATGCCACCGAGCCTCGGTGTCGGTTCGCGGTGGACGTCACGCGCACGGATCGCGGGCATCGCCCCGACCGCGATGGCGAACTTACGCACCGGGCCGGTGAGCAGATACGTCACCGCGGCCGTGACACAGAGCGTCAGCAAGTAATCACGCACGGGCTGCCCCATAAATGTCGCCGGCCATCTCAGCCCACACCTTAGCCCGACCGGCACATGGGGGTGGAAGCAGCGGCGGGGCCGGGTGGGCGCAGCCGCGGGGCGGGGCGTCGTGGCGACGCGGAGCGTTGCCTGCCGACGACATCGTCGAGGGGGTGCGTGCCCGGCCCCACGACGCCGCCCCCCTGTACCGGTCGGGCTCTACGAGGTCGGCCTCATGGTGGAGGACGCGGCGCTTCCCGGGTCGGTTGCACGGGCCGCCACCGTCGCGGGCACCGGGGCCCCGCTCAGCCCGGGTACGGCGGGTGCTGCGCCGCCATCTCCCGTACCTCCGTGAGGAGATCGCCGCCCTCCCCGCGCACCGCGGACCCGAACAGCACCGCCAGGCGGGCCATGTCGGGCTCGTCCATGCCCTGGGTGGTGACGGCCGCGGTGCCGAGCCTGATGCCCCGGGCGTCGCCGTACGGAAGCGCGCAGGTGTCCAGCACCAGGCCGGCGGCGGCCAGCCGCGCGCGTGCGGTGGGCCCGTCGACGCCCAGCGGGGCCGGGTCCGCGACGATCAGGTGGGTGTCCGTGCCGCCGGTGGTGACGTCGAAGCCCTCCGCCTCCAGGCCGGCGGCCAGCACCCGGGCGTGCGCCACCACCTGGTGGGCGTACGCGGCGAAGGCCGGCGCGGCCGCCTCGCCGAACGCGACGGCCTTCGCCGCCACCGTGTGCATCTGGGCGCCGCCCTGGGTGAAGGGGAACACCGCCCGGTCGATCCGCTCCGCCAGTTCCGCGCCGCACAGGATCATGCCGCCGCGCGGCCCCCGCAGCACCTTGTGCGTGGTGGCGCAGACCACGTCCGCGTACGGCACGGGACTCGGCGCCGCTCCCCCGGCGATCAGTCCCATCGGGTGCGCGGAGTCGGCGATGAGGTACGCGCCCACCTCGTCGCAGATCTCCCGGAACAGCTCGTGGTCGGGGTGGCGGGGGTAGGAGATCGAACCGCTGACGATCGCCTTGGGCCGGTGCGTGCGGGCCAGGGTGCGGACCTGGTCGTAGTCGATCAGCCCGCTCTCGGAGTCCACCCCGTAGCCGATGAACTCGAACCAGCGGCCGGAGAAGTTGGCGGGCGAACCGTGCGTGAGGTGGCCGCCGTACGGGAGTCCCATCGCGAGCACGGTGTCACCGGGGCGCAGCAGCGCCGCGTACGCCGCGAGGACCGCCGAGGAGCCGGAGTGCGGCTGCACATTGGCGTGTTCGGCGCCGAAGAGCGAGGTGGCGCGGCGGATGGCGATGCGTTCGGCGGCGTCCGCCTGCTCGCAGCCGCCGTGGTGGCGGGCGCCGGGGTATCCCTCGGCGTACTTGTTGGCGAGCGGGGAGCCGAGGGCGGCCAGGACCGCGGGCGAGGTGAAGTTCTCCGCCGCGGTCAGCTGGAGCGTCCCGGACTGCCGGTGGAGCTCCCCCACCAGCACATCGGCGATCTCCGGGTCCTCCCGGAGCAGCGCGTCGAAGTCATGCGGCAGGGCGGCGACGGCGGAGGGTGCGGCAGCGGTGGTGACCGGCATCGGGGGCTCCGGGCCTGGGGAGGGGTGGCGTCAGCTCCAATGTAGGCCCGTGGCGGGTCCGCGGCGCGCTGTCGTGGGCCGTGACGCACCCGTCCGGGCGTGGTCCTCCCCGTACGGCCGTCGGCGCGGCACGGACGGCCCTCGGGCGTCAGCCGTTCAGTGCGGCGCCGATACGCCCGTCAGCGCGGTGACGACCGGGTCCAGGGCCTGGTTGATCTCGTCGCCGATGGACCGGAAGAACGTGATGGGGGCGCCGTACGGGTCGTAGACCTCGTCGGCTTCGACGGTCGGGGCCAGCAGCCAGCCGCGCAGCGCGGCGGCGGCCCGGACCAGCGCGCGGGCGCGCTCGACGACGCCCTCGTCGCTCGCGTCGGGCAGCGTGGCGGGGTCTATCGCCCGGACCAGCCGGGTGAACTCCTTGAGCGTGAAGGTGCGCAGTCCGGCCGAGTGGCCCATCGAGATCACCTGGGCCCGGTGGTCGCGGGTGGCGGTGAGCACCAGGTCGGCGCGGATCACGTGCTCGTCGAGCAGCTCGCGGCCCACGAATCCGGTGGCGTCGGCACCGAAGTCGGCGAGCACCACCTCCGCGTTGGCCTCCATCGGGGCGCCTTCGTGTCCCCAGGTGCCCGCGCTCTCCACGATCAGCCCGCCCAGGAGCGGGTCGCCCAGGCGGTCCACGAGGGCATGGCGCGTCAGCCGCTCGGTGATCGGTGAGCGGCAGACGTTGCCGGTGCTGACGTGGAGGATGCGGAAGGTGTCGGTCTGCCCCGCTATGCCACGCCCCTCAGGGGCGGTCAATTGGCCACCTCGAGGTCGGGTACCACCTTGCGCAGCTCCTCCGCGGAGAGCGCGCCGGCGCGCAGCAGGACCGGCACCTTGCCGGTGACGTCGACGATCGAGGACGGGACGATGCCCGGGGTGGGGCCGCCGTCGAGGTACACGGACACGGAGTCGCCGAGCATCTCCTGGGCGGCGTCGCAGTCCTCGGGCGAGGGGTGTCCGGTGAGGTTGGCGCTGGACACGGCCATCGGGCCGACCTCGGTGAGCAGTTCGATGGCCACCGGGTGCAGCGGCATCCGGATGGCGACGGTGCCGCGGGTGTCGCCGAGGTCCCACTGGAGCGACGGCTGGTGCTTGGCGACGAGCGTGAGCGCGCCCGGCCAGAAGGCGTCCACCAGCTCCCACGCCTGCTCCGAGAAGTCCGTCACCAGGCCGTGCAGGGTGTTCGGCGAGCCGATGAGGACGGGCGTCGGCATGTTGCGGCCGCGGCCCTTGGCCTCCAGGAGGTCGACGACGCCCTCGGAACTGAAGGCGTCCGCACCGATCCCGTACACGGTGTCGGTGGGCAGCACGACCAGTTCGCCGCGGCGGACGGCGGACGCGGCCTCGCGCAGACCCGTCGTACGGTCCGTGGCGTCGTTGCAGTCGTATCGCCGTGCCATCAGCCGGCCTCCTCAAGCATGTACGGGTAGGGGTGGATTCCGCCGGTCACGGCATGGCCTTGCGGGCCGTGGCGAACCGGGGACGCCTGTTGAGGTCGGGGTGGTCGGCCGCGTCGGCCCAGCCCCGCTCCTCGGTGAAGATCCACGGCACCTGGCCGCCCTGGGTGTCCGCGTGCTCGATGACGACGAGGCCGCCGGGGCGCAGCAGACGGTGGGCGGTGCGCTCGATGCCGCGGATGGTGTCGAGGCCGTCCTCGCCCGAGAAGAGAGCCATCTCGGGGTCGTGGTCGCGGGCCTCGGGAGCCACGTACTCCCACTCGGTGAGCGGGATGTACGGCGGGTTGGAGATGACCAGGTCGACCTGGCCGTCGAGCTCGGGAAGGGCCGTCAGGGCGTCGCCGCGGTGCACGGTGACCCTGGACCCCTCGGCGTTCTTCCTGGTCCATTTGAGGGCGTCCTCGGACAGCTCCACGGCGTGCACGCGCGAGCGCGGCACCTCCTGGGCCATGGCGAGGGCGATGGCGCCCGATCCCGTGCAGAGGTCGACGATCAGCGGCTCGACGACGTCCATCGCGCGGACCGCGTCTATCGCCCAGCCGACGACCGATTCGGTCTCCGGCCGGGGCACGAAGACGCCGGGTCCGACCTGGAGCTCCAGGTAGCGGAAGAAGGCGCGGCCGGTGATGTGCTGGAGCGGTTCGCGGGCCTCGCGCCGGGCGATCGTCTCCCAGTAGCGGGCGTCGAAATCGGTGTCCGGCACGTTGTGCAGCTCGCCCCGCTTGACGCCGTGCACGAACGCGGCGAGTTCCTCCGCGTCGAATCGCGGTGAAGGGACACCGGCGTCGGCCAGCCGCTGGGTGGCCTGGGCCACCTCGGCGAGCAGCAGGTTCATCGCGGTTCTCCGTACGGGTTCACGAGCGGGGCGGGGCGGCGGGGCGGGACTTACGCGGCGGCGAGCTTGGCTGCGGAGTCGGCGTCGACACAGGCCTGGATCACAGCGTCCAGATCCCCGTCGAGCACCTGGTCCAAGTTGTACGCCTTGAAGCCGACGCGGTGGTCCGAGATCCGGTTTTCCGGGAAGTTGTACGTACGGATCTTCTCGGACCGGTCGACCGTTCGCACCTGGCTGCGGCGTACGTCGGACGCTTCCTGCTCGGCGGCTTCCTGGGCCGCGGCGAGAAGCCTCGACCGCAGGATACGCATGGCCTGCTCCTTGTTCTGGAGCTGGCTCTTCTCGTTCTGGCAGGAGGCGACGACGCCGGTGGGCAGGTGCGTGATGCGGACCGCGGAGTCGGTGGTGTTGACGGACTGGCCGCCGGGGCCGGAGGAGCGGTAGACGTCGATCCGGAGGTCGTTGGCGTGGATCTCCACGTCGACCTCCTCGGCCTCGGGCGTGACGAGCACACCGGCGGCGGAGGTGTGGATGCGGCCCTGGGACTCGGTGGAGGGCACGCGCTGCACGCGGTGCACGCCGCCCTCGTACTTCATCCGGGCCCAGACGCCCTGGCCGGGCTCGGTGGCACCGTTGCCGCCCTTGGTCTTCACGGCGACCTGGACGTCCTTGTAACCGCCGAGCTCGGACTCGGTGGAGTCGATGATCTCGGTCTTCCAGCCGACGCGCTCGGCGTAGCGCAGGTACATGCGCAGCAGATCGCCGGCGAACAGAGCCGACTCGTCGCCACCCGCACCCGCCTTGATCTCCAGGAGCACGTCCTTGTCGTCGCTGGGGTCCCGGGGCACGAGCAGGAGGCGGAGCCGCTCGGTGAGCTCCTCGCGCTGCTTTTCCAGGTCCTTGACCTCGGCGGCGAAGTCGGGGTCGTCGGCGGCGAACTCGCGGGCGGTCTCGATGTCGTCGCCGGTCTGCTTCCAGGAGCGGTACGTGGCGACGATCGGGGTCAGCTCGGCGTAGCGCTTGTTGAGCTTGCGCGCGTTGGCCTGGTCGGCGTGGACCGACGGGTCCGCGAGCTTCTTCTCGAGATCGGACTGTTCGCCGATCAGTTCCTCGACCGCCTCGAACATCTTCGGGCTCCTGGTTCCTACGCTCATCATGCCTGCCGGCCGGCGGATGCCTGCCGGGCGGGATACGGGCCTGCCGTCGTCCCGGCCGGAAAAAAACGCCGGTCCCGGCGCCCCCGGGAAGAGGGCGCCAAGGACCGGCGCAGTGGCTCGCTACTTGCTGGCGGAGCCGGCGGCCTTGCCGAAGCGGGCCTCGAAGCGGGCCACGCGGCCACCGGTGTCGAGGATCTTCTGCTTGCCCGTGTAGAACGGGTGGCACTCGGAGCAGACGTCGGCACGGATGGCGCCGTTGTCCAGGGTCGACCGGGTGGTGAACGACGCGCCACAGGTGCAGCTGACCTGCGTCTCGACGTACTGGGGGTGAATGTCGCGCTTCAAGGGTTTCTCCTAGGTTCGGGAGGGCGCCGGGTCGTACGCGCGGATTGCGCGTCCGTGAACCGGGGCCGACGTACCAGTCTGCCAGGACTGGCCGTATCTCCCAAAACGGGGGTCGGGCGCCCACTATTCCCGGGCGCCCCGGGTCACGGCCTGCGGGGAGGCCGTTACTGCACGATCTGCCCGGCGTCGCCCTTGTCGCCCGCCGACTTCTCGGTGGCGGAGGCGGGGATCGGCCGGTCGTGGAGCAGGGCCGTCCACACCTGCTTGCCGGCCTTCTCCTGCGGAACCACGCGGTTCGGGTCGGCGGGGTCGTACTCGACGGGCAGGGTCACCATGTGGACGTCGTCCGAACCGAGCCCCTTGAGGCCGCTCGCGAAGGACGCGAGCTCCTTGACCGAGCCGAGGTCGGAGTCCGTGGTGATGGCCTTGGTCGCGGTGTCCGCGATGCCGTACAGCTTGGTGCCGTTGAGGATGCCCACGCTCTTGGCCTGTTCCATCAGCGCCTTGATGAAGGCCTGCTGGAGCTGGATGCGGCCGAGGTCGCTCCCGTCACCGACGCTCTTGCGGGTGCGGACGAGGCCGAGGGACTGCTCCCCGTCGAGGGTGTGGGTGCCCGGTTCGAGGTTCAGATGGCTCTTGGGGTCGTTGATCGCCTGCTTGGTGGTGATCTCCACCCCGCCGAGCTTGTCGACCAGCTTCTTGAATCCGGTGAAGTCGACCTCGATGTAGTGGTCCATGCGGATCCCGGACATCGACTCGACGGTCTTGACCGCGCAGGCCGGTCCGCCGACCTCGTACGCCGTGTTGAACATCGCGCGCTGCTGTCCCGCGACGGGCTGTCCGCTCTCGTCACCGGTGCATTCGGGCCGGGTGATGAGGGTGTCGCGCGGGATGGAGACGACGCTGGCGGTCTTGTGGCCCTTGTTGACGTGCACGACCATCGCCGTGTCCGAGCGGGCACCGCCCTGGTCCTCGCCGTACTCCGCGTTCGCGCCGGAGCGGGAGTCGGAACCGAGCACGAGGATGTCCTCGGAGCCGTTGTCGACGTTCTCGGGGCGGTTCTTGCCGAGGGCGTTGTTGATGTCGACGGCCTTGAGATTGCCGTTGAGGTGGAAGTACGCGTAGCCGAGCCCGGATCCGCCGACGACGACGAGGCCGGCCAGACTCCACGCGGCTATGACGGTCGCCCTGCGGCGGCGGGACGGCTTCCTCCGGCGTTTGCCGGTGGCCCGTATTCGGCTGCTGCTCCCGCTCTGGTCGCTCATCCGTCTCCTCGTTCCTCGACTGCTCCCGACTACCCCCTGCAGTGGTGTGCGGGTCCGTATGCCGCTTTGTCGCCCGGACGCCAGGCGTGGTGTCGCTCTTGGTTACGACGCGGCGGCGACAAGAAGGGTTGCACAGGGACCCGTGGCCTCCGGGTAAACCCGGAGCCGGTCCGCCCATCGCGGGAACAACCGGTGACCTGCCGCTCACCTGCGGTTTCTTGCCTGATACAGGCAATGCGGCGGCGCTGTCCGTCGCCACCGCCGTGTGGCGAAGGTCTCGGGGGCGCCGGGGGCACAGCGGCCGGGCTACGGCACAGGGCCGCCCCCGGCACCGAAGTGACGGGGGCGGCCCTGTGTACTGCCGACGGGCTACGACTAGTCGTTGTTGCCCGGAGCCGGCGTCGTCTTCTGGATCTGGAGCAGGAACTCCGCGTTGGACTGGGTCTTCTTCATCCGGTCCAGGAGGAGCTCGATCGCCTGCTGCTGGTCCAGGGCGTGGAGCACCCGTCGCAGCTTCCAGGTGATCGCCAACTCGTCGCTGCCGAGCAGGATTTCTTCCTTACGGGTGCTGGACGCGTCGACGTCCACCGCGGGGAAGATGCGCTTGTCGGAGAGCTTGCGGTCGAGCTTGAGCTCCATGTTGCCGGTGCCCTTGAACTCCTCGAAGATCACCTCGTCCATGCGCGAGCCGGTCTCGACGAGCGCGGTGGCGAGGATCGTCAGCGAGCCGCCGTCCTCGATGTTGCGCGCCGCACCGAAGAACCGCTTCGGCGGGTAGAGCGCGGTCGAGTCGACACCACCGGACAGGATGCGTCCGGAGGCCGGGGCCGCGAGGTTGTACGCGCGTCCCAGACGGGTGATCGAGTCCAGCAGGACGACCACGTCGTGACCCAGCTCGACGAGACGCTTGGCGCGCTCGATGGCCAGCTCGGCGACGGTGGTGTGGTCCTCGGCGGGACGGTCGAAGGTCGAGGAGATGACCTCGCCCTTCACCGACCGCTGCATGTCGGTGACCTCTTCCGGACGCTCGTCGACCAGGACGACCATCAGGTGGCACTCGGGGCTGTTGACCGTGATCGCGTTGGCGATCGCCTGGAGGATCATGGTCTTACCGGTCTTCGGCGGGGCCACGATCAGGCCTCGCTGGCCCTTGCCGATGGGGGCGACCAGGTCGATGATCCGCGTCGTCAGGACGTTGGAGTCGGTCTCCAGACGGAGCCGGTCCTGCGGGTAGAGCGGCGTCAGCTTCTGGAACTCCGGGCGGCCGCGGCCGGTTTCGGGCGCCATGCCGTTGACCGAGTCGAGGCGCACCAGCGCGTTGAACTTCTCGCGGCGCTCGCCGTCCTTGGGCTGGCGCACGGCGCCGGTGACGTGGTCACCCTTGCGCAGGCCGTTCTTGCGGACCTGGGCGAGCGAGACGTACACGTCGTTCGGACCCGGCAGGTAGCCGGAGGTCCGGATGAACGCGTAGTTGTCGAGGATGTCCAGGATGCCCGCGACGGGGATCAGGACGTCGTCGTCGGTGACCGGCGGCGCGTCGCTCGCGAAGTCGTCACGGCCACGACGGCCGCGGCGGTCGCGGTAGCGGCCCCGGCGGCCACGACGGCCGCCCTCGTCGTCGAAGTCGTCCTGCGGTCCGCCGCCGCCCTGCTGGCCCTGGCTCTGCCCCTGGCCGCCCTGGCCGCCGCCCTGACCGCCCTGGCCGCCCTGACGCTGGCGCTGGCCGCCCTGGCCGCCGCCCTGCTCATCGCCCTTGCCGCGACGGTCGCGCTGACGCTCACGGCGCTCGCCGCGTTCGCCCCGCTCACCGCGCTGGCCGCGGTCCTGGCGGTCGCCGCGACGGCCCTCGGCGTTGTCCGCCGCCGCTTCGGCCTTGGACTCGGAACGGTCCTCGGCGGGAGCCTCGCGCTTCGGCTCGTCCTGCGTGCGGTCCTTGGCCTGCGCCTTGGTGTCCGGCTTGCTGTCCGGGCTGCCCGCCTGCGCGGTCGCACGGCGACGACGACGCTCGCCCGTGGGCTGGTCGTCGCTGGCCGGCTGGCCGGGAATGTCGATCTGCTGCTGTGCCGCGGCCTTCTCGGCGGGTGCGGCGGCCGGGGTGTCGTCCCCGGCGCCGGTGCGCGCCTTGGAGGTGGCCCGGCGCTTCGGCTTGGCCTCCGCCTCTTCGGCGGGGGCCGAGGCGGCCTTGGCCTTGGGCGCGGAGCCGCCGGCCTGGGTCTCCTTGATGACCTCGATCAGCTGGCTCTTGCGCATCCGCGCAGTGCCCTTGATACCGAGGCCGGACGCGACCTGCTGCAGCTCGGCCAGGACCATGCCGTCAAGGCCGGTGCCGGAGCGGCGGCGCCGTGCGGTGGTGCCAGTGGCAGCACCTTCGGCGGGCGCGGCGCTGTCGACGCTCTTGTCGGCAGTCACGCCCATCAGATCGGTGGTGTCGCTCACGAAGGGTCCTTCCCTGGAGCGGACGTCGGCCTTCTGGCTCGGCGACCGGTTGTGCTGTCCGACTGCGGTCTTCGGTGCGGACCGTGCCGGGGCGGTGGTCCGCCGGATAGGTACGGCGGAGAGATGAAGGTGTGCTGGGGCCCGGCGCGAGCATCCCCCTGCTCGGCCCACTCCTGGACAAGCGAGGGGTGTCGTGCCGGTTCCGGAGCGTGCTCGAAACTGCTCAGGCAGGCTGCTCAGGCAGTTGGGGAGGCTCCCGGAAGAAAAGGTGGTCCCGGAAAGGGACACGAAGCAACGCGCCACATAGACGTCGATTGCAGACTTGAGGTTAACACTACCGGCTCCAACAAACATTCCCCCTCTCACTCACCGGCAATCACTTCTCGGCTACGGAGCGAGCGGCAGCACGCTCGCACCCTGGGCGTCGAGAGCGAGCCGGTTGGCCGCCCATCCCTCGCCCGCCAGCCGCGCGACCTTGTCGGCCGCACCGTCCTCGGCCAGCGCCAGCACGGTCGGCCCGGCTCCGGAGATCACCGCGGGCACGCCGTCGGCGCGCAGCCGGTTGACGAGTTCCACGCTCTGCGGCATCGCCGGTGCGCGGTACTCCTGGTGGAGCCGGTCCTCGGTGGCCGTGAGCAGCAGCTCGGGGCGCCTGGTCAGGGCCTCGACGAGGAGCGCGGCACGGCCGGCGTTGAAGGCGGCGTCGACGTGCGGGACGGTCCGGGGCAGCAGTCCGCGGGCGGTCTCGGTGAGCACCGGCTTGCCGGGAACGAAAACCACCGGAACGATGGAATCTGCGGGATCCATCCTGATGGCGCGCGCCGATCCCCCGTCCATCCACGCGAGCGTGAAGCCTCCGAGCAGGCAGGCGGCGACGTTGTCCGGATGGCCCTCGATCTCGGTGGCGAGCTCCAGCAGGGCCGCGTCGTCGAGGCGGGCGTCACCGCCGGTCGTCACGGCTCGGGCGGCGACGATCCCGGCGCAGATGGCGGCGGAGGAGGAACCGAGGCCGCGGCCGTGCGGAATGCGGTTGGCGCAGACGATCTCCAGCCCGCGGGGCTGACCGCCGAGCAGGTCGAAGGCCGTGCGCAGGGACCGTACGAGCAGGTGCTTCTCGTCGCGGGGCAGCGTGTCCGCGCCCTCGCCGGCGATGTCGATGTGCAGCCCGGAGTCGGCGACCCGGACGACCACGTCGTCGTACAGGCCCAGCGACAGGCCGAGGGCGTCGAAACCCGGGCCCAGGTTGGCGCTGGTTGCGGGGACGCGCACCCGTACGGCGGCGGCTCGGAAGGCGGGACCGGCCATCGCTCTGACGACTCTCCTTGTGAGGCGGCGGGGAATTCGAGGAGCTGCGGGGTATTTCGGGACCGTTCGCGGCTCTTCGGGTTCTGCTCTGTGCGGCTCTTCGGGTTCTGCTGGGGCTCGGGGATATTCGGGGTCTGCGGTTCTGTGGGGATTCTTCGGGGCGAATGCGGCGGCGGGTGTGGCCTGACCCCGGAAATCAACCGACGGCCGCAACGGCCCGAGCACCCCGGCTTATGCGGCGGGGGCGGGTTGGGTACAGCTTATCGAAGGAAGGTTCTGTCGCGACATAGGGCGCACAGGAGGCGCACGATGCGTGTCGCACACCCCCGATGCGCTCGCCGCCCCGAAAAGGGGCGTTTGAGGCGCCTTTCCGACGAACCGTTACGCCCGGCCGCCGGTCGGACCGTTGCCACGGCCGCACCCGGGATCCGTCGTCCGGACCGGGGGTGCGGCCGCGCTGCGGCGGGTGGTGTTACGCGAGGCCCAGCTTCTCGGCGGCGGCGACCGCGTCGACCGGGACGGTGACCGGCTGGGGGGCGCCGGCGACGGCCCAGTCCGGGTCCTTGAGCCCGTTGCCGGTGACCGTGCAGACGATCTTCTGGCCGGGGTCGACCTTGCCCTCTTCGGCGGCCTTGAGCAGACCGGCGACGGACGCGGCCGAGGCGGGCTCCACGAAGACGCCCTCCTGGGAGGCCAACAGGCGGTAGGCCGACAGGATCTGGCGGTCCGTCACCTCGTCGATGAAGCCGCCCGACTCGTCCCGCGCGGCCAGGGCGTACTGCCAGGAGGCCGGATTGCCGATCCGGATCGCGGTGGCGATGGTCGACGGGTCCTTGACGATCTCGCCGCGCACGATGGGCGCGGAACCGGAGGCCTGGAAACCCCACATCCGCGGCTTGTGCGTGGACAGGCCGTCGCCGGCGTACTCCGTGTACCCCTTCCAGTACGCGGTGATGTTGCCCGCGTTGCCGACCGGGAGGACATGGATGTCCGGGGCGTCGCCGAGCGCGTCGACGATCTCGAAGGCGGCGGTCTTCTGGCCCTCGATACGGACCGGGTTGACCGAATTGACCAGCGCCACCGGGTAGTTGTCCGAGAGCTGGCGGGCCAGCGTCAGGCAGTCGTCGAAGTTGCCGTCGACCTGGAGGATCTTGGCGCCGTGGACGAGCGCCTGGCCCATCTTGCCGAGCGCGATCTTGCCCTGCGGTACGAGGACGGCGCAGACCATTCCGGCCCGCACCGCGTACGCGGCGGCGGAGGCGGAGGTGTTGCCGGTGGAGGCGCAGATGACGGCCTGCGCACCCTCCTCCTTGGCCCGGGTGATGGCCATGGTCATGCCGCGGTCCTTGAAGGACCCGGTGGGGTTGGCGCCCTCGACCTTGAGGTGCACCTCGCAGCCCGTGCGCTCGGAGAGGACCTGAGCGGGAACGAGCGGCGTACCGCCCTCACGGAGCGTGACGACGGGCGTCGTGCTCGTGACCGGGAGACGGTCCCGGTACTCCTCGATGATGCCGCGCCACTGGTGGGTGCCCTTGGTGGTCATGGGTCCTTACTCCCCTTCAACACGCATGATGCTGGCGACACCGCGCACGGTGTCGAGCTTGCGCAGCGCCTCGACGGTCCCGGAAAGGGCGGCGTCGGGCGCGCGGTGGGTGACGACGACGAGGGATGCCTCGCCCCCGCCGTCCTGTCGGCTCTGCTGGCGGACCGTATCGATCGATACGCCCTGTTCGGCGAAGACCGTCGCGACCTGGGCGAGTACGCCAGGCTTGTCGGCCACGTCGAGGCTGATGTGGTACCGCGTGACGACATCGCCCATGGGGCTCACCGGCAGACGCGTGTACGCGGACTCGCCGGGGCCGGGGGCCTCGTTGAGTTTGTTGCGGCAGACCGCGACGAGGTCGCCGAGGACCGCCGAGGCGGTCGGTGCGCCACCGGCGCCGGGACCGTAGAACATCAGCTGCCCGGCCGCCTCGGCCTCGACGAACACCGCGTTGTACGCCTCGCGGACGGAGGCCAGCGGGTGGCTGAGCGGGATCATCGCGGGGTGCACGCGGGCCGTGACGGACTGCCCGTCGGCGGCCCGCTCGCAGATGGCGAGGAGCTTGACGGTGCAGCCCATGCGGCGGGCGGAGGCGATGTCCGCGGCGGTGACCTCGGTGATGCCCTCTCGGTGCACGTCGCCGATCTTCACCCGGGTGTGGAAGGCGATTCCGGCGAGGATCGCGGCCTTCGCGGCGGCGTCGAAGCCCTCGACGTCGGCGGTCGGGTCGGCCTCCGCGTATCCGAGGGCGGTGGCCTCGTCGAGCGCCTCGGAGTAGCCGGCGCCACTGGTGTCCATCTTGTCGAGGATGAAGTTCGTGGTGCCGTTGACGATGCCCAGGACCCGGTTGACCTTGTCACCGGCGAGGGACTCGCGCAGCGGCCGGACGAGCGGGATGGCACCGGCCACGGCGGCCTCGTAGTAGAGGTCCCGGCCGTGCTGCTCGGCGGTGGCGTGCAGGGCCGCGCCGTCCTCGGCGAGCAGCGCCTTGTTGGCGGAGACGACGCTCGCGCCGTGCTCGAAAGCGGTGGTGATGAGCGTGCGGGCGGGCTCGATGCCCCCGATGACCTCGATGACGACGTCGATGTCGCCCCGTTTGACCAGGGCGGTCGCATCGGTGGTGATCAGTGCGGGGTCGATGCCCTCGCGCACCTTGGAGGGCCGGCGCACGGCGACACCGGCGAGCTCCACCGGTGCGCCGATGCGCGCGGCGAGGTCGTCGGCGTGCGTCGTCATGATGCGGGCCACCTCTGAGCCGACGACTCCACAGCCCAGCAGCGCCACCTTCAGCGGACGCGTACGCATCATCCGACCTCGTTTCCTTTACATCTGATGTGTGAACCAGTCTCACTCACCGGACGGGGGTTTCCGCCACCCGTCCGGATCCTGAGATGTTTAGCGGGTTCCCGGGGGGTGCCCCGGGAAATACGGCATCAGCCGACGTCCAGACGCAGAAGATCTTCCTCCGTTTCGCGCCGGACGATGACCCGGGCCTGTCCGTCGCGCACCGCGACGACGGGCGGACGCAGGGCGTGGTTGTAGTTGCTCGCCATGGAGCGGCAGTACGCACCGGTGGCGGGCACGGCGATCAGGTCGCCGGGGGCCAGGTCGGACGGCAGGAACGCGTCCTTGACCACGATGTCGCCGCTCTCGCAGTGCTTGCCGACGACGCGGACGAGCATCGGTTCGGCGTCCGAGCTGCGCGAGACGAGGGCGACGCTGTACTCGGCGTCGTACAGCGCGGTGCGGATGTTGTCCGACATGCCGCCGTCGACGCTGACGTACGTACGCAGCCCCTCCAGGGGCTTGATGGTGCCGACCTCGTACAGCGTGAAGGCCGTGGGTCCGACGATGGCGCGGCCGGGCTCGACGGAGATGCGGGGGGTGGCGAGCCCGTTGGCCTCGCACTCGCGGGTCACGATGTCGCCGAGCGCCTTGGCGATCTCGTGCGGTTCGCGCGGGTCGTCCTCGGAGGTGTACGCGATGCCGAGGCCGCCTCCGAGGTCGATCTCGGGGAGTTCGACGCCGTGCTCGTCGCGCACCTCGGCCAGCAGCTGCACCACGCGCCGGGCGGAGACCTCGAAGCCGGCCATGTCGAAGATCTGCGAGCCGATGTGGGAGTGGATGCCGATGAGTTCGAGCCCGTCGAGGGTGAGCGCCCGGCGGACGGCCTCGGCGGCCTGCCCGTCGGCCAGGGCGATGCCGAACTTCTGGTCCTCGTGCGCGGTGGCGATGAACTCGTGGGTGTGCGCCTCGACGCCGACGGTCACCCGGATCTGGACGCGCTGGCGCTTGCCGAGCCGCTGCGCGGTGTGGGCGACGCGGACGATCTCCTGGAACGAGTCGAGCACGATCCGGCCGACCCCGGCCGTGATGGCCCGCTCGATCTCGTCGACGGTCTTGTTGTTGCCGTGGAAGGCGATGCGCTCGGCGGGCATTCCGGCGTCGAGTGCGGTGGTCAGCTCGCCGCCGGAGCAGACGTCGAGGTTCAGCCCCTCCTCCTGGAGCCAGCGCACGACCGCGCGGGAGAGGAAGGCCTTGCCGGCGTAGAAGACGTCGGCGCCGGGTCCGAACGCGTCGGACCAGGCGCGGCAGCGGGCCCGGAAGTCGGACTCGTCGAGGAAGTAGGCCGGAGTGCCGAACTCCTCGGCCAGCCGGGCGACTTCGATCCCGCCGACGGTCAGGGCGCCGTGCTCGTCCCGGGTGACCGTGCGGGCCCAGACCTTCTCGTCGAGGACGTTGAGGTCCTCGGCGGGGGCGGTGTAGTGGCCCTCCGACATGACGTCGGCGTGACGGGGACCGGCGGGGTGTGCGGATCGGCTCATCGTGTTGCTCTGCTCTCTCGGGTCTCTCAGAGGTATGTGGGTGCGCTGATACCGAGCAGGGACAGGCCGCCGGCCAGCACCGTCCCGGCGGCCTCGGCGAGGGCCAGCCGGGAGCGGTGGGCGGCCGAGGGTTTCTCGTCCCCGACGGGAAGCGGTGAGGCGGCGTCGTGGAAGTCGAGGAAGGCGTGCGCGACCGCTTCGAGGTGCCGGGCGAGCCGGTCGGGGGCGCCGTGACGCGCGGCGGCGGCGAGCACGGCGGGGTGGTCGGCGAGGAGGTCGAGGAGCGCGTGTGCGGGCGCACCGGGCGTGTCGCGGAGGGTCCCCGCGGTGTCGCCGGCGGCCTCGTCGCGGGCGCCGGTGCATCCGAGAAGCGCCGCGCCGCGGGTCAGCGCGTGGACGCGGGCGTGGGCGTAGCGGACCAGGAAGAGCGCGTTGCCCTCGGCCTGGAGGAGGAGTTCGTCGCCGAGGGGGGCGCGGTCGTGGCCGGCGGGCCGCAGGAGCCCCCATCGGGTGGCGTCGGGTCCGAGCCGGTCGAGCAGCTCGCCGGCCGGGGCGCCGGCGGGGACGGGCCGTATCCGCGTCGGGGCCGAGGCCGGGGAGGGCGGTCCTTCGGTGTCGGCGGCGATCCCCAGCCGCACCCAGTCCGGGTCGGGCTCCTCGTCGCAGCTGATGCGCACGAGCGCGCCCTGCGCCCGTACGAGCCTGCCCACCGCGTCCGCGGTGACGGCGGCCCGGACCTCGCGGGGGTGGCTGAAATGCGACGATGTCCCGGCGAGGGCGTCCCCGTACCCGTACCGCGGCCCCTGCTCCCGCACCCGGTCCACGAGCGAGCGGTGCGCGTCGGCCGTGGCGTCGAGCGTGAAGTTCAGGAATCCGGGCCCGGTGATCTCCACCCGTCCGATCCCGGGCGCCCCGGCCACCCGCTCCCGAAGGATCTCGGCCACTTCCCGCGCGGTCAGCGCGGCGGGCCCCGCCAGTTGGAGGGCGACGGCGCTGGCGTAGTCGCCGCGTCCGCCGGGTCGTGTCCTCTCCACTCGCACGCGCGCGGGCACGGGCGCGCGCAGGACGTGCTCGTCCACGGCGCTGCGCACGGCGTGCAGCACGGTCGCGGAGAGATCGGCGGGGGTCACGGGACAAGCGTAGGGGAGGAAGGGGGGCCCTTCGCGACCGCGTTTCGCCATCCGGTCAGCCGGTGGCTCTCTCCGCCCGCCCGGCCCCCTGCCTGCCGTCGAGCGCCGGCGGCCGCCCGCGCTCCATCAACTGCCGTACGACTCGCACCAGCTCGCTGGGCTCGAAGGGCTTGGCGAGGAACGCGTCGACGCCTGCCGCGACACCGTTGTCCACCTCGTACGGCGTGCAGGCGCTGATGATCGCCACGGGCAGATGCCGGGTACGTGGATCGGAGCGCAGTCTGGTGGCCGTCTGCAGCCCGTCCAGCCGGGGCATCACGACGTCGAGCGTGATCACGTCGGGGCTGACCCGATGCACCAGATCCAGACACTCGACACCATCGGCCGCGGTCACGACCTCGAAGCCCTCCAGCTCGAGATTGACCCTGATCAACTGCCGGATGACCTTGTTGTCGTCGACAACAAGCACGCGGCCGCACGCCCCTGACACCCTTCGAGAGTAGGTGGGCCGGAGTGGCTGCGTCCGGGTTTTGCCCACTTCCGCCCCCGGACGGGTGCAGCGAGGGGTGGCCGGAAGTGCGTGCGAGCGGCCGGGGCGGGGTCCGCGCCGTCCCGGCGACGGCGCGGAAATACCTGTTCACGGGCACCCGGCGGAAGCTGGTAGTGTTTCACCCGTCGCAGAGCAACACGGCGATTCGCCCCCGTAGCTCAGGGGATAGAGCATCGGCCTCCGGAGCCGGGTGCGCAGGTTCGAATCCTGCCGGGGGCACTTCGCAGGAAGTGCCGAAAAGACCTTCTGATCAGTGGCAACACTGAACAGGGGGTCTTTTTCATGCGCGCCGAGGGCTGCGCGGGCGGGCAGCCGGCACGTCTCGCCCCGGAGCGGCGCCCTTTCGTTCCCGGGCGGCGCTTCTCGATCCGGAGCGGTACGAGCCGTCCGCGCGCCGGAGCGCACCCTGGTCCGCCGGGCCGTCGGGCCGTCGGGCCGTCGGGCCGGATGCCGGATCGGGGTCTCCCTTCAGCCGGCTCCCCGCCGGCTTCGCCCGGTGCGTGCCCGCATCTCCACCGGTCCGGCTGCGGCGTCGCCGTCGCCGCACGGAGACCTTTGCGCCGCAACCGCGCGGTCGCGGTCACCGGGGCACATCCGCAACTGACAGCACGTCTCCATACGCGGGCCGCAGCGTCCTCCTTCGGCAGGGGAATTCCGGACATCCCGAGCCCCGATCCTCCACCCCACTTGTACGGGCGCCCCTGTTCCGGAGTGAGATATTCCCACCCTGGCTCCGATCCGCCACCCAGGGAATGTCTGGAGCAATAGCGTCACTTCACCTGAACCTCTTCATTTCCGACCTGCCGGATCATGGTGTCGACGACGGTGCGATTACATCGTTCCACGCACACACATGGACGAAGGGCCCTTCGCCGGCCGGTGGTCGCGCACACGGGCGTCGCCCCCGAGCCACCTCACCAGGCTCCCCGGATACTCCGCCCAAGAGTTTCCCGGGCCGCATCGTGCCCGATCCGGATATCCGGAATGATTTATTCCCGCCCGTGCCGCGCCCGGCATCCAGGTCACCCTTGACGCAATAACGTCACTTCGCCGACAGCTCTTTACTTCCGGTCGGCCGGATGATTGAGTCCCCGATGGCGTGAGTGCATCCATCAGCACACGCACATTGCGCGAATTCGGAAAATATTCTCTTTTCCCTGTGTTCCTTCACGGCATCCAATTGCGAAGCTGTCTGGCTGCCCGAAAAATACTGGCGGCGGGGAGCAGGAAAACGGCTGCGCCCGCCCGCCTCAGGTCCGAGAGGCTCGACATGTTCAAGAACGCGTTCACTCGCACGCTCCTGGCGGGAGCCGGCGCGGCCACGCTGGTACTGGGTCTGTCCGGTACCGCCAGCGCCGCGGACGCCACCCTCTTCTGGAGCATCCCGAACGACGCCGCTCGCGGATACATGCAGCACATAGACAACGGCGACACCTTCAAGGTCTGTGACACCCTCCCCGACGGCTACGGCATGACCGGCATCCTTGAGGAGTACACGGGCGGCAAGTGGGTCGAGAGGGGCAAGGAGGACGACGGCGGCGACAGCGGCTGCGACAGCTTCGGTTACAACGTGCTGACCGGTCACAAGTACCAGATGATCCTCTGGTGGAACGGCGACCCCTACGGTGTGGTGAAGTCGATCTCCGAGTAGGACCCGACAGAGCCGGAGGTCCCCGTTCCGGTCGAGTGACGCCCACGCACCCGGGCGCCGCTCGGCCCCGCGCCTCCGGAAAGCCAGGGCCCGTGCGGTCCCGCACGACGTGCAGGTCAGACCGACATGACCTGCACGTCGTACTGCGGGATCCAGCGGTTCCGGGTGACCAGCGCCAGCCTCTCGGCCTGCGCCTGCGCGATCAGGATCCGGTCGAAGGGATCGGTGTGCACCATCGGCAGGCGTCCCGCCCGCACACCGTGCGCGGCCGTGATGGGAAGTTCCCTGAACCGGAGATCCCGTACCTGTTCGGCCAGGTCTCCCGGGCCTTCGAAGCCGCCGAGGAACTGCTTGACGGTGATCTCCCAGGGAGACACCGCGCTGACGTACACAGCCGGTTCGGTCTCCAGGAGTTCCTTGACCGAGGCGGACAGCCGAGGCGAGTCGGCGATCCACCACATCACCACGGGTGTGTCGAGCAGAAGCCGCATCAGCGCATCCCCAGGGCGTCGGTCACACAGGCGTGCGCGTAGTCGAAGTCGGCCGGGATGCGCATACGGCCCCGGAGCGAGCCCCGGCCCGGACGCCGCACGTGCGGCCGTGGCGGCAGCACCCTCTCCACCGGCCGGCCCGCCTTACCGATCACGACCAGTTGCCCGCCGACCACCTGCATCAACGTGCCCGCGAATCGCGGCTCGGGGTCATGCGTCCGGCGCCGGAGCAACCTCTCCCACAGCGCCCTCACGATGCACCCGCCCGACCGGTCGGGCCCGTCGTTCGCACGGTCAGCGACTCGGCGGCGTGCAGGCGTAACGCAGGGCCTCCGTCATCCAGGACGATGACGACCGCCAGCCCTCCCGACGCGTACCGTTCGCTCCGGACCGCGCGGACCGTGCGCCAACCGCCCCATACGCGTACGCACTGGCCGGGCTGGACGGATACCGCCGCGATCTGCGCCTCGGCGGGCCCGGTGGCGGCCCCGGGGGCCAGCAGTTCCGCCCAGACCGTCTTGCCGATCCCGGCCCGGCGTTCGTCCACGCCCCAGCGATGGGCCAGGGCCTCGACGAGCAGAAGCCCGCGCCCATCCCTGTCCAGCTCGCCGGGCCGCCGCACCTCCGGCCGACCCGCACCCGCATCGCTGACCTCCAGCCGCAGGAGTTCGCCCCTCCCCCGGCACTCGATGCGTACGCCCACCATCCGGTCCCCGGGGACGGGCACCCTCACCGCGTTGGTCACGAGCTCGGAGAGCACCAACTCCCCGTCGCCGGATACCGATTGATCGGCCCGCCACTCTCCCAGCTTGGCGCGGAGCGCGGCTCTCGCACTGGGGACGCTACTGCGGCAGCGGGAGAGCCTGAAGTCGACTTCGCGGATGACGAGATGCTCTGCCATGGAATTCCCTGAAGGTCGTCGTTTCCGAAGCAAGTGCCAGCCGTTCGCTCGGCGTTGGACTGCTCAACGCGTTCAGAGTGCCCGTACACTTCGTACTCGCGCAACGTTGAATGGTTCGCAGATGCCCAATTCACCCGTTCGGGCATCCTGAACGCGAAAACCTCGCGCGACTGGTAGGGAGTGACGTATGCCATCCGTGAAACCATCGACTGTCCTGGGCCGCCAACTCGGCGACGAACTACGCCGCTTCCGTGAGGGGGCCGGGCTCTCCACGGCCGAGGCAGCAGAAGTTCTCGACTGCACCAAGGGCAAGATCAGCCGCATCGAGAACGGACATGTCCCTGTCCGCACACCCGATCTGGTCGCCCTGATTCACGCGTACGACGTGTCGGATCCGGAGGCTCGCGACCGCCTCGCATCACTGGCCCGCACTGCTAACCGTCGCCGCCGTGAGGGCTGGTGGCACCAGTACGGCTCGGTGCTCGGCGACACATATCGCGACTACATCGAGATGGAGACGATCTGCGACGGCATCAGGACGTTTCAGGTCCAGCTGATCCCGGGGCTGCTTCAGACACCGGAGTACGGAAGGGCGGTAACCGTCGCTTCCCGCGCCTGGCAGACCGCAGAGGAGATCGATCAGTTCGTGCAGGTGCGACTGGCCCGGCAGGAACGGCTGGCCGGTGACGATCCTCTGGACTTCTGGGCCGTGCTCGCGGAGGGCGTTCTGCACCAGCAGGTCGGAGGACGGGCCGTCATGCACGATCAACTGGAGCACTTGGCCAACCTGGCCGAGCAACCCAACATCACTGTGCAAGTGCTGCCGTTCTCCCGCGGAGCACACCCAGGTATGTTCGGTCCGTACCTGCTGCTGAGCTTTCCGCGGGTGTCAGCGCTCGATCTCGTACTGACGGAGACCCCAACCGGCAACATCTGGATGGAACGGGAGTCCGACGTCGCTCGCTATCGCGACCTCTTCGACGACGCTCGAACCTCGGCGTTGCCACCGACGGAATCGCTCAGCGTGATCCGACGCATCGCCAAGGAGCACAGACCATGACTCAAGACCGCCTCCCTCAGCCCGAACTTGCGGGAACGGCTTGGCGCGTCAGCAGCTACAGCGGAGGCCAGGGCGAGTGCGTCGAGGTGGGGCACCACGTACCCCACCTCGTCCCCGTCCGCGACAGCAAGCGTCCCGCCGGCCCCGTGATCGCCTTCGGCGCCGACGCCTGGCGCGCGTTCGTCGCCGACCTGGGCTGAGCAGACCCCGTCAGCTCACGCCACCGGCAGCCCCGGTGCCGGGTAGCCGTCCATGAGGGCCTTCACCTCGCCGCGGACCGCCGTGACGGTGGACTCGTCGCCGGTGCGGGCCGCGCCGACCACCCGGTCGATCCAGCCCGCGACGGTGGCCATCTCCGAGGCGGGGACTCCGCGTGAGGTCAGGGCCGGGGTGCCGATCCTGATGCCCGACGGGTCGAAGGGCTTCCGGGTGTCGTACGGGACGGTGTTGTAGTTGACGACGATGCCGGCGCGGTCCAGGGCCTTGGCCGCGGTCTTGCCGGGGACGTCCTTGCCCGTGAGGTCGATCAGCAGCAGGTGGTTGTCGGTGCCGCCGGAGACGAGATCGAAGCCGCGGGCCGCCAGTTCCTCGCCCAGGGCGCGGGCGTTGGCCACGACGTCGTGGGCGTAGGTGCGGAAGTCCGGCGTGGCGGCTTCGCGCAGGGCCACGCCGATGGCCGCCGTGGTCTGGTTGTGCGGGCCGCCCTGGAGGCCGGGGAAGACGGCGCGGTCGAGGGCGCGGGCGTGTTCGGCCCGGCTCAGCAGCATCGCGCCGCGCGGTCCGCGCAGGGTCTTGTGGGTGGTGGTGGAGACGACGTCCACGTGCGGCGCGGGTGAGGGGTGCGCGCCGCCGGCGATCAGGCCCGCGATGTGGGCGATGTCCGCGACCAGGACCGCGCCGACCTCTCGGGCGATCTCGGCGAAGCCGGCGAAGTCGATTTCGCGCGGGACGGCCGTGCCGCCGCAGAAGATCAGCTTGGGGCGTTCGGCGAGGGCCAGGTCGCGGACCTCGTCCAGGTCGACGCGGCCGGTGTCGCGCCGCACCCCGTACTGCACGCCGTTGAACCAGGTGCCGGTGGCGGAGACGCCCCAGCCGTGGGTGAGGTGGCCGCCCATCGGGAGCGACATGCCGAGGACGGTGTCGCCGGGCTTGAGGAAGGCCAGGTAGACGGCGAGGTTGGCCGGTGAGCCGGAGTACGGCTGGACGTTGGCGTGGTCCATGCCGAAGAGCGCCTTGGCCCGTTCGACGGTGAGGGTCTCGACCTGGTCGATGATCTGCTGGCCCTCGTAGTACCGCTTGCCGGGGTAGCCCTCGGAGTACTTGTTCTGGAGCACGGTGCCGGATGCTTCGAGCACGGCCGCGGAGACGTAGTTCTCGCTGGGGATCAGGCGGACGGTGTCGGCCTGGAGCTGTTCCTCGGCGGCCACCAGCGCGGCGAGTTCCGGGTCGGCTGTCGCCAGCGCGGAGTGGCGGGGGTGCGAGGGTACGGATGCGGTCACGGGATCCTCCCGGGTCGGCCGCGGTGCTGCGGCGTGGACCCGGATGCCCAGGCGGACGGCTCTCCGGAGATGACGCCCCGGGCGGGCCCGGGGTGTGCCGCTCCCTCGTGGTCGATTCCACTGAGCACCCCTGCTGAGGGGCGCGCGCCAGTTGCAGCGTCTCGTACTTTACTGCGCCGCGCCTGCCGTGGCCCGGTATTCCGTCCGGAACGGGAAGCGGCGCCGCGGAAGGCGGCGTTCCGAGCCGCGCGGATCTATCGGGAGCCATCGGACGATAGCGACCCGACTCCCGCCAATGTGCTGCGAACCCCCCTCCGCAGAAGACCCCTTGGCCGATTCTTGGTCATTGCATGCCCCCTACATGAGGTGTTCCTCGCCAGAGTGGCGCATTACATGTGCACTTCATTCGGCGCATGCTCCACACGCGAGACCCACATCGCAGGGGGTTACTTTGAGAATCAGCCGCGCCCGACGACGCGCCGGGCTGAGCATGGCAGCGACACTGCCGCTGCTCGCCGGTGCGCTCGCCCTCGGGATACCCAACGCCAGCGCGGATTCCGCGCCGGGCGGCCGGGACGCGCTGCAGGGCACCAAACCGGCCTGGGCCACCGCCACGGCCGACCGGGGAGCGACGGCCGACAGCGGAAAGGTCGCCGTCCGGGTCCACCTCGCCGGGCGGGACGCGAAGGGGCTGGCCGCCTACGCGGCCGCCGTCTCCGACCCGCAGTCGCCGTCGTACGGGAAGTACCTGAGCGCCGCACAGGCGCAGGCGCGGTTCGGGGCCACCCAGGACCAGATCGACCGGGTGAGCAGGTGGCTGGAGGCCGGCGGGCTGACCGTGACCGGCGCCAACCAGCACTACGTCTCGGCCACCGGTGACGTCACCCGGGCCGAGAAGGCGTTCAGCACGCAGCTGCACAACTACCGCAAGGGCAGCCGCACCTACCGCGCCCCCGCCTCCACCGCCTCCGTGCCGGCCGCGCTGAGCGATGCCGTGCTCGCCGTCTCGGGTCTGGACAACGCGCCGCACAGGTCGAGCCACGACGAGGTACTGCCGCCGCCGGACGCGGTGTTCCGCAACTCGGGGCCGTTCTCCTCGTACTTCGGGTCGAAGACCGCCTCCACCCTGCCGAGCGCGTACGGGGCGAAGGTGCCGTACGCGGTCAAGGGATACACCGGCAAGCAGCTGCGCGCCGCGTACGGGGCCGGCGGCTACACCGGCGAGGGAGTGACCGTCGCGATCACCGACGCGTACGCCTCTCCCACCATCGCGCAGGACGCCGCCGAGTACGCGAAGCGCAACGGCGACGCGCCCTACCGGCGCGGTCAGCTGAGCCAGGTGCTGCCGGACGACTACACGAAGACCGAGGAGTGCGGGGCCTCCGGCTGGTACGGCGAGGAGACCCTCGACGTCGAGGCCGTGCACGCGGTCGCGCCGGACGCCGGCATCGTCTACGTGGGCGGCGCGTCCTGCTACGACAACGACCTGCTGGACTCGTTGAACAAGGTCGTCGACTCCCGGCTCGCGGACATCGTCTCCAACTCGTGGGGCGACGTCGAGGCCAACCAGACCCCCGACCTGGCGCTCGCCTACGACCAGGTGTTCAAGATGGGCGCGGTCGAGGGCATCGGCTTCTACTTCTCCTCCGGCGACGACGGCGACAACGTCGCCTCCACCGGCACCAAGCAGATCGACGTCCCCTCCAACTCCGCCTGGGTGACCTCGGTCGGCGGTACGTCACTGGCCGTCGGCAAGCAGGACACGTACCAGTGGGAGACCGGCTGGGGCACGACGAACGCGCCCCTGGCGGCGGACGGCAAGAGCTGGACGGGCTTCCCCGGTGCCTACACCTCGGGCGCGGGCGGCGGCACCAGCTCCACCGTGAAGCAGCCGTTCTACCAGCGCGGCATCGTGCCGGACTCGCTGGCGAAGGCGAACGGGAAGACCCGGATGCGTACGGCTCCGGACATCGCGGCCGTCGCGGACCCGAACACCGGCTTCCTGGTGGGCCAGACCCAGACGCTGCCGGACGGATCGCTGGGCTACGACGAGTACCGCATCGGCGGTACGTCGCTGGCGGCGCCGGTCATCGCCGGTGTCCAGGCCCTCGCGCAGCAGGCGCAGCGCGGGCGCCCGATCGGGTTCGCCAACCCGGCGATCTACGCCCGCTACCACACGAAGGCGTACCACGACGTGACGGACCACCCGCTGGGTGCCGGTCATGGACTCGCGGTCGCCCGGGTGGACTTCGTCAACGGCTACGACGCGGCGGACGGCCTGCGGACCTCGGTGCGCAGCCTGGGCAAGGACGCCTCGCTGTCTGCGGTGCGGGGGTACGACGACGTGACGGGTGTCGGCACGCCGGCCCCCGGCTATGTGAGCTCGTTCCGCAGGCACTGAGTCCGCGGAACGGATCGGGGGGCGGGCCGGCCGTCACGGGGCATACAGCCTCGTGACGGCCGGCCCGTTCACGTGCGGGGGCCGTCACGGCCGACTCGTTCACGTTCGCAGGGGGGCTGTGACGACCTTGCCGACTGCTATAGGCGGAGGGCCGTGACGGCCACGCCGACTGCTTCAGGCCGAGGCCCGCGACGGCTGGCTCGTCGGCGTGGGAGCCCGTGACAGGCGGCTGTTCCACGCGTGAGCCTCGACGGCCGGCTCGTTCACTCAGGCGGCCCCGACTGCCTCACGCGGAGGCCCGTTTGCGCGGGGCGGTCTTCGTGCCGCTCCTCTTCTTGGCCGTCGTCTTCTTCGACGCCGTGGTCTTGGAGGCACCCGCCCCGGCCGTGGTCTTCTTCGCGCCGGACCGGCTGCCGGACGCACTCTTCTTCGCCGCGGGCTTGCCCGTACTCGCCGTGGACTTCTTCGCTCCGGAGGACTTGGGCGAGGAGGCGGACTTCCGCGTCCCGCCGGAGCCCGATCCGGACGAGGTGCGCGACACCGACTTGCCGGTGGGGGTCTTGCGGGTGGTGGAGCCCGACGGCTTGCGGCCGGAGATCGAGGTGACCTTCGCGACCTCCTCCTCGCCTTCCTCGTCCGCCGCTTCGTCCGACCCGCCCTCACCGCGGGCCTCCTTCGCGGCCCGGACGCTGTTCTCCAGGGCCGCGAGCAGGTCGATCACCTTCCCGCCGCCGGAACCGCCGGCCTCGGGGGCCTCCAGGACCTCCCCGGAGGCCTTGGCCGCGATGAGCTCCTCGACCGCCTCGCGGTAGTCGTCGTGCAGCGAGTCCATGTCGACCTCGCCGAGCGTGTCCATCAAGGCGTCCGCCAGGTCGAGTTCGGCGTCCCGGACCGAGACGTCGCTCTCCGGGGCGACGCCTTCGGGAGCCCTGATCTCGTCCGGCCAGAGCAGCCCGTGCATCGCGATCACGTCGTCGACCACGCGCAGCATCCCCAGGCGCTCCCGCCCGCGCAGCGCGTACTTGGCGAGGGCGACCTTCCGGCTCCGCTTCAGGGCCTCGCGCAGCAGGGTGTAGGGCTTGGCCGCCGGCACCCCGTTCGCGGAGAGGTAGTACGCGGCGTCCATCTGGAGCGGGTCGATGGAGTCGGCCGGCACGAAGGCGACGATCTCGATCGTCTTGGCGGTCGGCAGCGGCAGCGAGCCGAGGTCCTCGTCGGTGATCGGGATCAGCGAGCCGTCGGCGTCCTCGTACGCCTTGCCGATGTCGGCGGCGGTCAGTTCCTCGCCGTCCAGTTCGCACACCTTGCGGTAGCGGATGCGGCCGCCGTCGGTGACGTGGACCTGCCGGAAGGAGATCGAGTGGTTCTCGGTGGCGTTGACCAGCTTGATCGGGATGCTGACCAGCCCGAAGGAGATGGCGCCGTTCCATATGGACCTCACCGGTCACCCCTTACATCCGTTACGCCCGTGTTCATCCGTGTTTCGTGTGATTCTTATCGTATGACGCCGATCACAGTGGTGGAGGGGCGGCGGGTATCGCTCAGCAACCTGGACAAGGTGCTGTATCCGGCCACCGGCACCACCAAGGGCGAGGTGCTGCACTATTACGCGGCCACGGCGGCCGAGGCCCTGCTGGCGCATCTGCGGGACCGGCCTCTTTCCTTCCTGCGCTATCCGGACGGTCCGGGCGGGCAGCTGTTCTTCACCAAGAACCCGCCGCCCGGTACGCCGTCCTGGGTACACACCGCTCCCGTGCCGCACCACGAGAAGGAGCAGGCCAGGCAGGTCGTCGTCCAGGACCTGGCCTCGCTGATGTGGGCGGCCAACCTGGTGGTGGAGTTCCACACCCCGCAGTGGCGGGCCGACGCTCCGGGGCTGGCCGACCGCATGGTGTTCGATCTGGATCCCGGAGCACCCGCGACGGTCGTGGAGTGCTGCGCGGTCGCCCTCTGGCTGCGGGAGCGGCTGGCCGCGGACGGACTGGAGGCGTACGGGAAGACGTCCGGTTCCAAGGGGCTGCATCTGCTCGTCCCTCTGGAGCCCACCGCCTCCGAGCGGGTGTCGGCGTACGCGAAGGCGCTGGCCGTCCAGGCGGAGCGGGAGCTTCCTGATCTGGTGGTGCACCGGATGCGGCGGGCGCTGCGGCCGGGCAAGGTGTTCGTCGACTTCAGCCAGAACGCGGCGGCGAAGACGACCGCCACCCCCTACACCCTGCGCGCACGGGCCGAGCCGTCCGTGTCCGCGCCGGTCACCTGGACGGAGATCGAGGAATGCCGCAGGCCGGGGGATCTGGTCTTCCTGGCCGGCGACATGGCACAGCGGCTGGCGCGGTACGGCGATCTGCTCGCACCGCTCACCGAGCCGGACCGGGGACGGCCGATTCCGGACACCGCATAGGGCCGCTGTGGCCTGGACATACCGCAACCCCGCAGGCGTTGTCATGTTCAAGGGCAAAAGGCGGGATGGGGCGGGCGGATTGTCCGAGCGGTGGTGCACACTCTGCGCAGACACTGCTTCGTGGGAAACCGTGGGGAGGCGATGGCGTGTTCGCGGGGATCGACGAGGTCGACTGGGCCTCGATGGAGCATGCCTACGGGCCTGCCGATGATGTGCCGGGACTGCTCCAGGGCCTGGCGTCCGCCGATCCGTCGCAGCGCGAGGCCGCGCTGGACGGCATGTACGGGGCCGTGCACCACCAGGGTGATGTCTACGCCTGCACGCTCGCCTGCATCCCTTTCCTCTTCGAGCTGGTCGTCGATCCTGCGGTCCCGGACCGCGGGGGCATCGTCGAGCTGCTGACCAGCATCGGCGGCATCGACATCGACGAGGAGGACATCTGCGGGGCCGAGGACGAGGCCGAGGGCGCGGCGAACTACGCGATGGCGGCCGCCGCCGTCAGTGCGGGCGCCGGGGTCTTCTTCGCGCTGATGGCCGACGAGGACCCGGGGGTGCGGGTCTCCGCCCCGCTCGCGCTGGCCACCCTGCACGGCAGTCCGGCCCGTGTCCTGGCGCTGTTGCGCGAGCGTCTGGCGGTGGAACCGGATGACGAGGTGCGGCTCGCCCTGGTCGAGGCCGCGGGGCGGGTGGCGCTGCGCCACAGCCCGCTGACCGGGCGGATCGCCGACTGGCTGAGCCGGCTGGCCGCCGAGGCGAATCCTCCGGGGCTGCGGCTGGCGGCCCTCGCCCAGCTGGCCCGGTGCGCGCCCGAGGCACTGCCGGGCGACGTGGTGCGGGTGGTGGCGGGCCTGTTGCGGCAGCTGCGCTCGGCCCCCGGGACCCCCGAGACTCCCGAGATCCCCGAGGCTCCTGACCTCCCCGAGGTCCCCGAGACCCTCAAGGTCCCCGGGTGTCTGGGGGCCGCGCCAGGCACGGAAGCCCCGGAGATCCCCGGGACCCCGGGCGCCCCGGAGGCCCCCGATCCGGCGTGCCGGACGATCGGGGTGCACGGCGATCTCGATCCCGCCGCCGTGGAGGGCGCGCCCGTGACCCTGGTGGGGCAGGTGCGGGCCCTGCCGGCCGAGGGGCGGACCGGGCGCACCGCGCCCTGGACGGCCGATCTGCTGCGCACCCTGCACGTGGGCCTCGACGACCGGGTCGCCGACCGGACGGCGCTGCTGACGGATCAGCTGTGCAGCCCCGATCCGGGGCAGCGCATCGACGCCGTCCGGATGAGCAGCGGGCTGATCCGGGCCTGGCGCGGTTCCTACGAGGAGCTCGTGCGGCTCGTGGGTGAGCAGCTCGCCTCGCAGGAGCCGAAGCTGGCCGAGGCCGCCTCGCACGTCCTGGAGGAGCTCTTCGGTCTGGCCGCACCGGCCGCGGACGCGCTGGCGGCCCGGGTCGCGGCGGATCCGGGCGCCTGGGTGAAGGAATGGGCGAGCGGGCCGCCGGGACTCGGCAGCGCGGTGAAGGCCCTGGCCCGGCTGGGTGACGCACGCGTGGTGCCCGCGCTGGCGGCGGCGCTGGAGCGGCCCGAGGTGCCGCACGACGTGGGATTCGCCATCGGGTATCTGGGACCCGCCGCCGCTCCGCTGGCCGGTGTGCTGCGCCGCCGGCTGAGCGAGGTCGGGCTGGACGAGGAGGCGTACGACCGGGCGAGTCCGCTGCTCGCCGGGCTGACCGCGCTCCGGGACGGCGAGGCGGCGCCTGACGTGCTGCGGATTCTGCGCGGGGCGCCGGAGTACCGGGGCGAGTGGCTGCGTACGGCGGCGCTGCGGGCGCTCGGCTCGTTCGGGCCCGCGGCGCACTGCGCGGTCCCGGAGCTGCGGGCGCTGATACGCCGCCCCGGGACGGCGGGGGCCACGGAGGCGGCCGAGGCCCTCTGGGCGGTCGACGGGGACGCCGGGGCGGTGCTGCCGGTCCTGATCGAGGGGCTCCAGGCGGAGCACGCGCGCGAACGGCGGGCGGCGGCGAGCGCGCTGGGCAGGCTCGGCGCCCACGCGGCGGTGACGGCGCCGCGGCTGCGGGCGCTGCTCCAGCACGAGGAGATCTGGCTGCGGGTGGACGCGGCGATCGCTCTGTGGGAGGTTTCCGGACGGGCCGAGGAGTCCGTTCCGGTACTCCTCGCGGCCTGGGAGAAGAACCGCCATGTCAGGGTTCGGGTGGCCGAATGCCTGGCGCGGACGGGGGCTGCTGGTGCAGGGTCGGACGCGGCGCACGTGCTGCGCGCCGAGCTCGCCTCCGTTCGCCGTCACAACGCGATGGACGGCGGATACGGCAGCCACGACACATACGAGGACGAAAAGCTGCTGGCGCTCTGCCGCCGGGCGCTCCTGGGGAATACGGGGAAGGGACCCACGACATGATCATTTTCGGTACGCGAGGCTATCTCTACCAACTGGCGGTCCTGACTCTGGTCTGCGGCTGGTGCGGGAATCCGGCCGCGCACACCCTCCGCAAGCGGGTGACGAAGTTCACGCTGTTCTTCGTGCCGCTGTTCCCCTTCTCCACGAAGTACGCCACCCAGTGCACCTTCTGCGGCGGTGAGCAGAAGATCCCCAAGGAGCAGGCCGACCAGCTGCTCGCCCAGCACGTGGCCGCACAGGGCGAGAACCCCTTCGGCCCGTCCTCGCAGCAGCCGGGATACGCTCCGGGCGCGCAGGGCCAGGGGCAGGGCCAGAACCCGTATCAGCAGTAAATACGCATAAGGGACTTCCTTCCGAATAAGGTCTACGGAGCCGGGGCCGTGCGCACGCACGTGCGGTCCGGCCCGGCCGGCTGTCGGAATGGGAGGAAGACATGCGTCCGCAGTACCGGACGGGACGCCGCACGGCTGCCGCCGTCGCGGCCCTCACCGGCGCCGCGCTGCTGGCCGGCTGCGGCACCGGCGGCGAGCTGAAGAGCGCCGGACAGGCCCCTGCCGCCATCGGACCCGCCCGTCTGTGGCCCGAGCTGCCGCGCGCCTCCGCCGCCCCGTACGACTACGGCGAGGGCGAGACCGCCCGTATCCCCGGGATCACCGTCCCGGGCGGCGACGTGCACCGGCTGGACCCGGTGGAAGTGGTGCGGGCGGGGCTGAAAGCCCGTCCGGACCGGTCCAGCGGCACGGACACGCTCCCGGCCGCGACCGTACGGCGGATCAACGCCTGCCGGACCGCGCCCGCGTCCTGCCCGGTGCTGAAGCCGTACTTCCGCGACCTGACGGGCGACGGCCGGGACGAGATGGTCCTCGGTATCCAGCTGGCCGACCGCCAGCTCTCCGTACGCGTCTACATGCCGGACCCCGGTGGGCTCACCCGGATCATGTCGACCTCGGACGCCGTGATCAGCGTGGAGCTGGCCGGCCGGGACCTGATCATGCGGGCGCCGTCGGCCATCACGGGGTACGAGTACCGCACGGCCTGGTCCTGGGACGACCAGCAGCGCGCCATGCTGCCCACACAGGACGAGATCCTGCGGATGACCCCGCGCGCCGACCCCGGCCGCCGGCCCACCGGGAGCGCCCGGCCGACCATCGGGGCGACCCCGGCACCCGGCACCCCGGCCCCCACCGCCGCACCCTCGGCGGCCGTCACCGCGGAGCGCCGGTGAGAGGCCGGCGGACCGGCGCGTCCCGGGCCCGCCGTCCCCGGCGGCGGCCGCGCCTGCCCGCCTGGACCGCGACGCTCACCTGGAAGTCCGCGGTCTTCATCACCGTGATGTGCTGCGTGCTCGCCGCGCTCCTGGGCGTGCTGGTGCACACCGCCGTCACCCGTCAGACGGTCGGCCACGCCCGGGAGAAGGCACTGGCCCGGCTGGAGAACGTCACCGACGCCTACGCGGCGGGCGGGGCCCTGCCCCCGCGTTCCGGCATCGACCCGCCCGGGCTGCCCGAGCCGCTGCGCGCCCTGGCGGCGGGCGGCGAGCGCGGCACCATGGTCGCCGACCACCGCGGCCGCCCCACGATGTGGGCCGCGGCCCCGGCCGACGGGCACGCCCTGGCGACGCAGATCGACTACAGCCAGAACGCCCGCACCATCAACGGCCTGGACGGGGCGATCGTCGGCTCCTCGCTGCTCGCGATCGGCGCCACCTTGCTCGTCGGCGCGTTCGCCGTCACCCGGGTCACCCGCCGCCTGCACCAGACCGCCCGGGTGGCCCGCCGTATCGGCGCGGGCGATCTGGACGCCCGGGTCAACGACCCCCGCACGGCCGACCCCTCGCGCCGGCAGGACGAGGTGGCGATCGTCGCCGGAGCGCTGGACACCATGGCCTCGACGCTCCAGCGCAAGCTCGTCGCCGAGCAGCGCTTCACCGCCGATGTGGCGCACGAGCTGCGCACCCCGCTGACCGGGCTGTCGGCCGCCGCCGAACTGCTGCCGCCGGGCCGCCCGTCGGAGCTGGTGCAGGACCGGGTCCGGGCGATGCGCGCGCTGACGGAGGACCTGCTGGAGATCTCCCGGCTCGACGCCCGTACCGAACAGGTCGATCTCGACGTGCACGAACTGGCGCCGCTCGCCGAGCGGGTGGCGCAAGCCTCCGGCCCCGGCACCGAGGTCGCCGTGAGCGGACCGCCGGTGCGGGTCGAGACCGACAAGCGGCGCCTCGAACGGGTGCTCGGCAATCTGATCGGCAACGCGCACCGGCACGGCCGCCCGCCGGTGGTGCTGACGGTCGACGGGCCGGTGGTGACCGTACGCGACCACGGCGACGGCTTCCCGGACTATCTGCTCGCGGGCGGCCCGCAGCGCTTCCGCACGGAGGGCGGCACCAAGGGGCACGGCCTGGGGCTGACCATCGCCGTCGGGCAGGCGGAGGTGATGGGCGCCGGGCTGACCTTCGAGAACGCTCCGGACGGCGGGGCGGTGGCCCGGCTGACGCTGCCGGAGTACGTGCGCCTGGACCACGACGAGGAGCCGCCGCACTCCCCCGCCGGGACCTGACGGCCGGGACGACGCCCGGACCCACGAACTCCCACACCATGACATAAGGGAAATACCACCCACCTCTTGCTACGTTGCCTGGCATGACCGCAACGACGGTGGACGCACCCCCGCCCGAGCTGCGCCTGCCCAAGCGGCGCGGCGTGGAACTCTCGCTCCTCATCGGGGCCGTCCTCATCTCCGTCTACGGCTACGCCGCCGTCGGGCTGGCCCACGACGACGCGGTCCCGCCCGACGTCGCCGGATACGGCGGCGGACTCGGGCTGCTCGCCCTGCTCGCCCATCTCGCCGTCCGCTTCCGCGCTCCGTACGCCGATCCGCTGCTGCTGCCCATCGCCGTCCTGCTCAACGGCGTGGGCCTGGTGCTGATCTACCGGCTCGACCTGGAGACGCCGAGCGACCAGGCGGCGCCCACCCAGCTGATCTGGTCCACGCTCGGTGTCGCCTTCTTCATCGCGGTGGTGGTGTTCCTGCGGGACCACCGGGTCCTCCAGCGCTACGCCTATCTCTCGGTCGCCGCGGCTCTCGTCCTGATGATCGTGCCGATCTTCTTCCCCGCGGTGAACGGCGCCAAGATCTGGATCCGGGTCGGCGGATTCTCCTTCCAGCCGGGCGAGTTCGCCAAGATCCTGCTCGCCGTGTTCTTCGCCGCCTATCTCGCGGCGAACCACAACGCCCTCGCGTACACCGGCCGCAGGATCTGGAAACTGCAGCTCCCCACGGGCCGGGTGCTCGGCCCGATCGTGGCGATCTGGCTGATCAGCGTCGGCGTCCTGGTCCTGGAGCGCGATCTGGGCACCTCGCTGCTGTTCTTCGGCCTGTTCGTGATCCTGCTGTACGTGGCGACCGGCCGGACCGGCTGGATCGCCGTCGGGCTGCTGCTGGCCGCCGTCGGCGCGTTCGTCGTCGGCTCGTTCGAACCGCATGTGCACAGCCGGGTGCAGGACTGGCTCGACCCGTTCGCCTCCATCGACGCCGGCCGGGGCCCCGGGCAGCTCGCCCAGTCGCTGTTCGCCTTCGCGGCGGGCGGGATGCTCGGCACCGGCCTGGGGCTCGGCCACTCCATCCTGATCGGCTTCGCCGCCAAGTCCGACTTCATCCTGGCGACGGCCGGCGAGGAGCTGGGCCTGACCGGACTGACCGCGCTCTTCATGCTGTACGCCCTGCTGGTGGCGCGCGGCTACCGGGCCGGGCTCGCCCTGCGCGACGCGTTCGGCCGGCTGCTCGCGATCGGCCTCGCCTCGATCCTGGCGCTCCAGGTGTTCGTGATCGCGGGCGGGGTGATGGGGCTGATCCCGCTGACCGGCATGGCGATGCCGTTCCTCGCGCAGGGAGGTTCGTCGGTGGTCACCAACTGGATCATCGTGGCGCTATTGATCCGGCTCAGCGACGTGGCCCGCAGACCCCACCCCGACGACGTGGAGACCGGCGTCGTCGCAACGGCCCCGGAGGACTAGGGCGTGTTGTGAAAGTCCCGTCGACCGCCCAGGAGGCCAGGAGGCCAGGACATGATCCGCTACATCCGCCGCGCCGCGGCGTTCTGCCTGCTGCTGCTCGTGGCACTGCTCGTGAACGCGGCCCGCGTCCAGGTCTTCGAGGCCGACGAGCTCGACGACAACCCCGCCAACCGCCGTACCACCATCGACCGTTACGACCAGCCGCGCGGCAACATCCTGGTCGGCGGCCGGTCCGTCACCGGCTCGAAGGACACCGGCGAGCAGCTCGCGTACGAACGCACCTACCGCGACGGCCCGCTGTACGCGCCGGTGACGGGGTACGCCTCGCAGACGTACGGCACCACACTGATCGAGAACGCCGAGGACGCGGTCCTCTCCGGCACCGACCCCATGCTCGCCCCGCTGCCGTTCTGGAACGAGATCACCCGTGACCGGCAGCCGGGCGGCGATGTCGTCACCACGATCAAGGACTCCATGCAGCGCGCCGCCTACGAGGGACTCGGCGGCCGCCGGGGCGCGGTGGCGGCCGTCGAGCCGACGACCGGCAAGATCCTGGCGCTGGTCTCGACCCCGTCGTACGACCCCGGTCAGCTCTCCGGCACCGGTTCGTCGGTCACCGACTCCTGGCGCGAGCTCAACGCGTCCACGAGCCAGCCGATGCTGAACCGGGCGATCAGGCAGACGTATCCGCCCGGCTCCACGTTCAAGATCGTGACGGCGGCGGCGGCCCTGGACGCCGAGGTCGTCACCGATCCGGACGCCGAGACCGACACCCCGAGCCCCTATGTGCTGCCCGGCACCTCGACCACACTGCCCAACGAGGCGAGCGGCTGCGAGCAGGCGTCACTGGCCGAGGCGATCCGGGTCTCGTGCAACACCGTGATGGCGCACCTCGGGGTGCAGGTCGGGCTGGACGGCATGGTGGAGGCGGTCGGGAAGTTCGGCTTCAACGACACGGGGCTGAAGATCCCGTCCGGGGTGGCGAAGAGCAACTTCGACACGGAGATGAGCGACGACCAGCTGGCCCTGTCCTCCATCGGCCAGTTCGACACGACGGCGACCCCGCTCCAGATGGCGATGGTGGCCTCGGCGGTGGCCAACGGCGGCGACCTCATGTACCCGCACCTGGTGGACCGCACGACCACGCACAGCGGCTCCACCGTCCGCACCACCGGGTCGCGTTCCTACCACCGGGCGATGAATCCGATGACGGCGACGCGGCTGCGGCAGATGATGATCGACGTGGTGCAGGACGGAACCGGCACCAACGCGGCCATCGACGGGGCGACGGTCGGCGGCAAGACCGGCACGGCCCAGCACGGCATCGACAACTCCGGTACGCCGTATGCCTGGTTCATCTCCTGGGCGCAGGCGGAGGGGTCGGCGAGACCGGCGGTCGCCGTCGCCGTGGTCGTCGAGGACGCGGCCGCCGACCGGGCCGACATCAGCGGCGGCGGAAGCGCCGCGCCGATCGCCCGTTCCGTCATGGAGGCCGCGCTGGAAGACTGAGCCGGCGGGTTCCGCAGAGGCGGTCCCGGGGAGGGCCAGGGGTGTGGCCCGGGGAGGCCGATCCGGTGACGGACTTCAGGGATGCGGCCGCCGCCGAGGCGCTGGCCGCGATCGAGCGCGAGGATCCGCGGCTCTGCGCCTTCCTCGACGTGTGGCGCCACGAAGCCCTCGCCCGGCTGCCGGCGGCGTCCGGGCTCCCCCTGGCCGGGCTGCCGTTCGCGGTGAAGGGCCCCACCGGGATCCGCTCGTACGCCGCCCGGCGGCTCATCGCGGCCGGTGGCGTCCCCGTCGGCTCGACCTCCGTGCCCGGCCCCGGCACGTACTGGAAGACCTGGGGACTGGGCGCCCACGGGCGCACCGTCAACCCGTGGCGGCCGGACCGGACTCCGGGCGGCTCGTCGGCGGGCTCGGCGGTGGCGGTCGCGGCGGGGCTGGTGGAGCTGGCGACCGGCAGCGACGGGGCAGGGTCCGTGCGCATCCCGGCCGCCTGGTGCGGGGTGTTCGGGCTGAAGACGACCAACGGGCTGCTGCCCTCCCCCGACCGTTCCGGCCTCGCCTCGGCCGGGGTCCTGACCCGGACGGCCGCGCAGGCACGGACCTTTCTGCGCCACGTGCTGGACGACGGCTCCTACGGGCCGGAGACGGCCGGACCGCCCCTGCGCGCCGCCTACAGCCCGGACCTGGGATTCGCGGACGTCGACCCGGAGGTGGCGGCGGTGGTGCAAAGGGCGGTGAGGAAACTGGTCGCGGCGGGCGTGGTGCGGCTCGCGGACGGCGGCTGCGACCTGCTGGACCCGGGCGCGGCCTGGCTTGCCGTGCGGAACGGGGAGGTCCCGCCGCACCTCGGGGAGGTCCGGCGGGAGAACGACCGCAGGCTGGACGCCTTCTTCGCGGGCGCGGCGCTGCTCCTCACGCCCGTCACGCCCAACCGCCCGCACGGCCACGGCGGTCCGGGCGAGCTCTATTCCACCGCGCTGACCTGGGCGTTCAATCTGAGCGGACATCCGGCGGCGAGCGTGCCCGCCGGATTCACCCCGGACGGCTGCCCGGTCGGGCTCCATCTGGTGGCACGCCGCGGCGCGGACGCCTCGCTGCTCGCCATGGCCTGTGCGGTGGAGGAGGCGCTGGGGCCCCTGCGGCCGTGACGGCCGGTGCCCCGGAGCCGGAGCCCGGTCAGCCGGCTTCGGTGGCGGCTATCGGCTTGCGCGACTCGGCCCTGACCTTCGCGGTGTCCAGCGCGGCCTTTTCGAGGTCGACCTTCTCCGGGGCCTGGAGCGCGGTCTCGGCGGTGACGACGGCGACGAAGGACGCGGTGTTGTCGTCGCCCCACGCGCACATGGGGAGGGTGCTGCTGACGGCGCCCTCCTTCGACCGCACGACCTGGCAGGAGACCGTGATCCCGTACCCCTCGGGGGTGAACTCCCTGGCGGGTACGGCGATGGTCATGCCCTCGTTCTGGGTCGCTCCCTCCAGGATCTTGTCCCGGGTGAGCCCGGGCTTCTTGATACGGCCCCACATGCCGGAGACGACCAGCGTGCCACCACTCGCGGAGGAGTACAGGGCGACGACGGCCTTCGCGTCGCGGATGCTCGGGTCGTAGGTCTCCTCGATGTCCTTCCCGTCGGTCGACGAGGAGTCCTTGGTCAGCGTGTACTCGTCGTCCAGCAGCTTCTTCGGCACGGTCAGCCGGTATTCGGCCGCCGGAAAGCCCCCGCCGGAGGCGAGCCCGCCCTCGTCCATCTCGTCCGCCAGCCGCGCGATACCGAACGCGAGCCCGCCCGCCACTACCAGGACGCCGACGGTGATCCCCGCGATCAGCCCGGTGCGCTTCCTCCTCGGCGGCGGCATCCCGGGGAACCCGGGACCGCCCGGTCCCGGCACACCCCAGGGCTGAGGTGTCTGCGGATACCCGTAGGGCACCTGGCCCGGCACCGGCTGCTGCGCGTAGGGGTTCTGCTGGGGCTGCGGCGGCCCGTACGGGCCCTGCGGCGCTCCGTAGGGGCCCTGCGGGGGCTGGGGCGGCGGCGTGGTCATGGCGCCCAAGTTACGTCATGCACACGAACACCGTTTCGATCCGCCCGGGCGGTGACCGGACACCCCATCAGCTCAGCGGCTCGCGGCGTCGCAGCCACTCGGCCGGCACCCCCTCGACCCCGGTGACCGCGCCGACGACCCCGCCGGTGATCGCGCACGTGGTGTCGACGTCCCCGAGCCCCTCGGCGGTGGCCCAGAGGGCCGCTTCCAGGTCGTCGGGGTGGCGGGCCGCGGTCCACAGGGCGAACGGCACGGTGTCGTCGGAGCGGATGCGCTGCCCGTTGCCGAGCAGGTCCGCGGCCTGCCACGGCTCGGTGCCGAACGGCACGTCCACGGCCCGCAGCAGTCCGTCCCGCACCTCCCCCGCGGGGGTCCGCCCGGCGACCCGGGCCAGCGTGAACTCGCCGCGCACCGCCAGCGCCGCCGCCACCGCGACCGCCACCGCGCCGGCGATCCCCTCCGGGTGGGCGTGGGTGACCTCCGCCTGCAGCGCGGCCTGTTCGGCCGCGTGGCCGACGTCCCGGTGGAAGCGCGCCCCGAGCGGGGCGACCCGCATCGCGGCGCCGTTGCCGAGACTTCCGCCCTCGAACAGCTCGGGAGCCAGCGTCCGCCAGCCGGCCGGGGACGTCAGCAGCTCGGGCAGCAGGAGGTGCATGCCGTGGCCGTACCCGCGTGCCGGATCGGACTCGAAGGCGAGCGCGAAATACAGCGCGAGCCGGTCCTGCTCGACGTGCCCGTGGTCGTCGAGCACCCGCTGCAGCGCACGAGCCAGGGCGGTGTCGTCGGTCCAGTGCCAGACGGGCTCGTGCGGTGTGCGACGCGCCCTGATCTCGTTGTACGCCTGGCGGGGCTTCCGGAACAGCGGGAACCACCGCTCGCCGAACGCGTCCCCGAGCGCGAGGCCTTCGAGACTGCGGCGTGCGGCGGCGGGGTCCGGGACAACACTGGTGGTGGCCATGGCCCCATCCTTCTGCCGCGCGCCCGGGGCCGTACACCTGTTTTCGGCCTCGCCGCGACCCGCCGCGGCCTCATGTGATCCTTGCGCCATGAACGATCGACCCGGCCTTTCCGTCGTACGGCCTCCCGCGCACACGCTCTCGGCCGTGCACGGGCTGTCGGCCCTGCTCGCCGACTACCACTTGAAGACCGAGTCCGAGAAGGGCCTGCCCGTCGCGGACGTGGCCGCGCTGCCCGCCCGGTACCGGGCGGAGGCCGAGGATCCGGACCGCGCGTTCGCCGACGCCGTCGTGCTCGTCGCGCAGGACGGGGGCACCGCCAGGGGCTGCATCGTGGTCACCGCCCCCGTGGACGGGCGCGTGGAGATCAAGCGGCTGTGGACGGATCCCGGGTTCCGCGGCCGGGGCGTCGCCTCGGCCCTGCTCGACGCCGCGCTCGCGCACGCCGCGCGGGGAGGGGCCCGCACCGTGCGCCTGTCGGTGTGGCAGTGGCGCACCGGAGCCGTCTCGCTCTACGAACGGTTCGGCTTCGCCGTCACCGCGCCGTGGGACGAGCGGGCGGGACTGGTCTGCATGGAGCGGGCGGCCCCAACCCCCTGTACAGAGCAGGCCCGTTCGTAGATCGTTGCTGCCGTGACAGAAACGGACGGCCCGAAGAACTGGCCGGGCAGCATCAGCGCACTCACCCTGTTCACCGAGGACCTGGCGGAGACCAAGCGGTTCTACCAGGAGGTCTTCGGACTGCCGGTGACGTACGAGGACGACAACTCGGCCGTGTTCACCTTCGGCAACACCCTCATCAACCTGCTGCGGGCCACCGCCGCGCACAGCCTGATCGCACCGGCGGACGTCGCCGTCCCTGAGGCCGGCGCCCGGATGCAGCTCACGCTTCCCGTGGACGACGTGGACGCCATGTGCAAGGTGCTGGCCGATCGCGGTGTGACGCTGCTCAACGGGCCGGTGGACCGGCCCTGGGGCATCCGTACCGCCAGCTTCCGCGACCCGGGCGGCCACGTCTGGGAGATCGCCCGATGACCGAGGCCGAGGCCGGAGCGGGGACCCCGGCCCCCGGCGCGGAGATCCGGGCCCTCCTGTCGTCCCTGGACGGGCAGCGCCGTCATGTCCTCGGCATCCTGGAGGGGCTCGATGACGAGGCCCTGCGGCTTCCCGTCCTGCCGTCCGGGTGGAGCTGCCTGGGGCTCGTCCGGCATCTGGCGCTCGACGTCGAACGGTTCTGGTTCCGTGCCGTGTTCGCCGGGGACGAGGCCGAGATCGCCGCCCTGGACGAGACCGGCGACGCCTGGCAGGTGCCGTCCGGCGCGGACGCCGCCGAGGTGCTCGACCTGTACCGCACGCAGACGCGCCTCGCTGACGCCGTCGTCACCGCGGCCACGGCCGGCGCCCCCTTGGCCTGGTGGCCCCACGAGCAGTTCGGCGCACCGCATCTGCACACGCTGCGGGATGTCGTGCTGCACGTCATCACGGAGACCGCGTGCCACGCCGGTCACCTCGACGCCGCACGCGAGCTCCTCGACGGCCGGCGGTGGCTGGTCCTGACGTAGCCCGTACCGGATGGGCCGCCGGCCGGCTCCCTCACTTCCCGGGGTCGCGCCAAGCCCTGCGAAGCAGTGCCCAGTCGACTGACCGGACCCGTTGGTAGACGCCCGGTCAACAAGTCGCGCACGGGGGATTGACGGCCTTGCTGACAGGTAGTCTCATAAAGGGTGACCGCCGGTAACCCATGGGAGGGTGCGTCCAGTCATGACGACCGCGACCGAACGCGATGTGCAGGTGCTCCGCGACGCACTCGGCCCGCTCCGCGACCGCGAGCAGATCGCCGAACGGCTCCTGGAAGCCTCCGCCAAGCACTCCTTCGACCCGGACAAGGAGCTCGACTGGGACGCGGCGGCCGAGGACGGCAAGTGGTTCTGGCCGCCCGAGCTGGTCTCCCTCTACGACACCCCGATGTGGAAGCGGATGTCGCTGGAGCAGCAGCAGGACCTGGCCCGGCACGAGTCCGCCTCACTGGCCTCGCTCGGCATCTGGTTCGAGATCATCCTCATGCAGCTGCTGGTCCGCCACATCTACGACAAGCCCGTGGTCAGCAACCACGTCCGCTACGCGCTCACCGAGATAGCCGACGAGTGCCGGCACTCCATGATGTTCGGCCGCATGATCACCTACGGCGCGGCGCCCTGCTACCCCGTGCCGCGCCGCTACCACAATCTGGCCCGGGTGCTGAAGACCGTCTCCACGACACCGGGTTCGTTCGCGGCGACACTGCTCGGCGAGGAGATCCTCGACTGGATGCAGCGCCTGACCTTCCCCGACGAGCGCGTCCAGACCCTGGTGCGCGGCGTGACCCGTATCCATGTGGTCGAGGAGGCGCGGCACGTCCGGTACGCCCGCGAGGAGTTGCGCCGCCAGATGGTGACCGCCCCGCGCTGGGAGCGCGAGCTCACCCGGGTCAGCTGCGGGCAGGCGGCCCGCGTCTTCTCCGTCTGCTTCGTCAACCCGCAGGTGTACGAGAACGTCGGCCTGGACCGGCAGGAGGCCGTGGCCCAGGTACGGGCGAGCGGGCACCGGGCGGAGGTCATGCAGTCGGGCGCCAAGCGGCTGACGGACTTCTTCGACGACATCGGGGTCCTCAACGGCGTGGGACGCAGGCTGTGGAAGAGCTCGGGCCTGCTGGCCTGAGGGCGCCGGCATCCCGCGAGCCCCGCCCGGATCGGGCCGGGCTCGCGGGGTCCGCGCCGATCCGCACGCACGACCCTGACGGCCCGGTGTGCGAGACGGAGCGGGCTCCCGAAGACGTGCGACTCCGCCCCCGGCGTCGGCGTCGGCCGACGACGCTCCGCGTCGCCTCCCTCCTCCGCGTCGGACGCGAAGCCGCATGACGCCGCTCGCCGAACCCCTCTCTCTCGCACACCGGGTCGTTAGGCTGCTCCTATGACCCCTGCCGCAGCCGCGCCGCCGACCCGTGCGTACCGAAGGCTCAGCGTCGAGGAGCGGCGCACCCAGCTCCTCGGTGCGGCACTCACCCTGTTCGCGCACCGGGCCCCCGACGAGGTCTCGCTCGACGAGGTCGCGACGGTGGCCGGAGTCTCGCGTCCGCTGGTCTACCGCTACTTCCCCGGCGGGCGGCAGCAGTTGTACGAGGCGGCCCTCAGGTCCGCCGCGGAGGCGCTGATCCTGTGCTTCGCCGAACCGGCCGCGGGCCCGCCCACCGAGCGGGTGACACGGGTCCTCGACCGCTACCTCGCCTTCGTCGACGAACACGACGCCGGCTTCAGCGCGCTGCTGCGCGGCGGCAGCGTCGCCGAGACGTCCCGGACGAGCACGATCGTCGACGAGGTACGGCGGGCGGCGGCCGAGCAGATCCTGCTGCATCTGGGCCGGGGCACGGACAGCGAACCCGCGCCCCGGATGCGGATGATGGTGCGGACCTGGATCGCGGCGGTCGAGGCGGCCTCGCTGATCTGGCTGGACGAGGGGAAGCAGCCGGCCGCGTCCGATCTGCGCGACTGGCTCGTCGACCAGTTCATCGGGCTCCTCGCCGTCACGGCGGCCACGGACCCGGAGACCGCGTCGGCGGTGGCCGAACTGCTGCCGCTGGAGACCGCGGCCGGCCCGGCCGGCCGGCTGGCGGACCGGCTGGCGCCGCTGCTGGGCGCGGCCGGGCATCTGCTGCCGCCCGGCTGATCGGTCAGACTGGGGCGGTGAGAAGCGAGAACACCCCCTTCACCGGAGGCCCGCTGGACGGGCGGGTCCTGCCCGTCCTCGTCGGCGCGACCGGCCACCCGCCCAAGTGGTACGAGGTCCCGGTCCCGGCCGGCGACGGCGGACCCGCCACCGTGTACGCGTACCGCAGGGTCCCCGCCGGACACACCAAGCGGCTGGGCATCCAGCGGGGCTGGATGTACGAGTACGCCCCGGACGGCCGTGACCGCCACAGCCCCAAGTGGCCCTGGTCGAAGCCGCGCTGAGGACGCTCGTCACCACCCCCGGCGGCCGGGACCCGCGGACCCTCTAAGATCGACGGTCTGGTCCGAGGGACGGTCACAAGGGGGTGCGCCATGGAGGCGCTGCGTCAGGACGATCCACACCGCTTCGGCCCGTACACCGTGCTGGCACGGTTCCGTGAGACGGCCGCCGCGGTCCAGTACCTCGCGCACGGATCGGCTCCGGACGACCTCGTCGTGATCACCGCGGCCCGGCCGGCGCTGGCCGCGCTGCCCGCGTTCCGGCGGCGCTTCCAGGCGGAGTCACGGACCGCGGACCGCCTGGCCGGCGGCTGGGTGGCGGCACGGCTCGACACGCCTGCCGATGGTGCCGGGGACGACGACCGGCTCTGGACGGCCTCGGCGTACGTGCCGGCGCTGACCCTCGCCGAGGCGGTCGACATCGCCGGACCGCTTCCCGAGCGTGTCGTGCGGATACTGGGCGCGGGCATCGCCGAAACGCTCTCCCGGGTCCACGCGACCGGCGCCGTGCTGCAGGGTCTCGCCCCCAGGACCGTGCTGCTGGCCGAGGACGGGCCGCGGCTCACCGCCTTCGGGCCCCTGGGCGCGGCGGCCGACGCCGAGGCGCGGCCGGGCGGCCAGCTCTCCGTGCGGCTCGGCTATCTGACTCCGGAGCAGGTCGCCGGCCAGGAGGCCGGGCCGGCATCGGATCTCTTCGTCCTCGGCCTGCTGCTCGCGTACGCGGCGACGGGCAGCACCCCGCTGGCGGACGGCCCGGCCGCCGAGGCCGCCGACCGGATCGCACGCAGCGCGCCCCACCTGGACGCGGTGCCGGACGAGTTGCGTGAGCTGGTCGCCAAGTGTCTGGCGAAGGATCCCGCCGACCGTCCGACCGCGGGCGCGGTGGCGGCGGAGCTGGCGCTGGAAGGTGCGGCCGGACTCGCGAAGGGCGGCTGGCTGCCCGGGCCGCTGGCGGCCGCCGTGGCCGACCAGGGCGCCCGGGTACGGATGCTGGAAGCCGCGCCTCCCGCTGTTGAGGCGGCGGCGGTGGCGGACGCCCCCGAAGTGCGCGACGCCGTCCCCGCCGCCGTCGAGGACACGCCGCCCCAGGCCGCTCCCGCGCTCCCGCCCGCCCCGCCCGCCCCGCTCGCTCCCGGTCGCGACACCCGGACCGCTCAGTTCGGGGTCATCGACCACCAGGCCCCGCGCCCCGACCGGGTCACCACCCAGCTCTCCCTGCCGCACGAGCCGCCGGGGCAGCCTGCGGGCGTCCCCGCCGCACCCGCGGCCCCGCACCCGCAGGCATCGCCCGCCCCCGCACCGCCGGCCCCCTTCCCCGCCGCCGCTCCCCCGGCCGCCGCGAGGCCCACTGCCCCGAAGCCCCCCTCCGCCGACCGGCGGACCCTGCTGATCGGGTCCGCCGCCGGGGTGGCCGGCCTGCTGGTCGGGGGCGGCGGCGTGCTCGCGCTCACGTCGGGTGACGACGGCGAGCCCACGGTCGACGCGAAGCCCGCCCCCGGCCCCAGCCGGCCGGTGGTCGCCGGGCTGCCTCCGCAGCCGCGCTGGATCTACACCCACCCGGCGGCCGAGCCCGCCCCCCTCACCGCCGCCCTGTGGAACGAACGGATGCTGGTCCTGACCGGCGAGACCCAGGCGTCCGCCGTCGATCTGAGCACCGGGCGCCGGCTCTGGGAGAGCCCGGACGCCGCCGAGGGCCAGGCCGCCCTGCCGGCGGGCAAGGAGTTCGTCTTCGTCGCCGGCCCGTCCGAATTCCTGTGGCTGTCCGCAAAGGACGGCCGGGTCGCCCACCGGGTGGCGTACGCCGACGGGTTCGCGGACGCTCCGCACCTGTCGGTGCAGCGGCTCGTCGGATCGTCGGGTCCGGAGCTCTGGTTCACCGGCTCCCACCAGGTGACCGTCAAGGCCCCCAAGCCCAAGAAGGGCAAGAAGCGCGGCAAGGACAAGAAGGTCGTCACGTCGTATCTGTTCGGGTACGACATCGAGCAGCGCAAGGAGCTGTGGCGGACGCCCGTGCCCACCGGCCGGGGCCCGGCCGCGCCCGTGTACCAGTTGACGGCGGTCCGGCCGGACGCCGTCGTCGTACGGCAGGACCGGCTGACGCTCACCCCCGCCGAGGTGAAGGCCGCCAAGGGCAAGGCCCGCTTCCGCAGCTTCGACCGGAAGACCGGGAAGCTCCAGTGGACCAAGGCGTTCGGCACGGTCGCCCCCGACGCGGCGGCCGTGGGAGACGCGGACGGAGTGCTGTACGCGGCGGTCGGCGCCGATCTGCGCGCCTTCGAGACGCCGGACGGCAAGCCGAAGTGGACGCTGAACGGCACCCCGGACTCCGTCTTCGGGACCCCGGTCGAGGCCGGCGCGGTGCTGCACACCACCAGCCGCAACCAGGAAGTGGGCGTGGCCGACCGGGAGACCGGAAAGCTGCGCTGGCGCCGCTCCACGGAGGCGGTGGCCAACGGATCGGCCCCCGCGGTCACGGTCAGCGGCTCGGGCGGCACGCTGCTCGCGGCGGGCGCCGGGCAGGTGACCGCGTTCTCCGCGGCCGACGGGCGGCGGCTCTGGAAGTTCCAGGACATCGGGGCCCAGGACCCGGAGGGGGAGAAGGTCACCGCCTCCTACCAGGTGCTGTCCTTCGGCAGAACCGCGATCGTCCGGCGCGGGGGCGTGGTCTACGCGTTCCCGGTCGACTGACCGGGCCGGCGGCGGCCCCACGGGCCGCCCCGCCGCCTTCCGGGGGAATCGGCACGCCGCCACACCCGGAGGTTCTTGCATCACCTGACGGTGCGTGAGCGTATGGAGGAATTGCGCTCACTCATGGGGTAGTCGCACGATTCACCCCGTTTCCGGAGGTGGTGTCGTGTCGGGCAAACTCCTGCGCTCCCTCGGCACGGCGGCGCTGGCAGCCGTCGTCGTGACCTCTCCGGCCGCGGCTCTCGCGGCCCCCTCGCCCGCACCCTCACCGGCCCCTTCGCCGGGCCCCGGGGACCAGGGCGACCCGGCCGCCGGACCCGGAGCGGCGCCGGGCGGCGTCGCCGCGCTGCTGACCGAACTCCAGCGGCTGTACCAGCAGACCGAGGAGGCCACCGAGTCCTACAACGGGACGGCGGCCGAGCTGAAGAAGCGGACCGCCGAAGCGAAGAAGCTGGACTCCGCGCTCGTCACCGCCCGGCTCCAGCTGTCCCGCAGCCGCGACGCCGCCGGGCGGCTGGCCCGTGAGCAGTACCAGGGCCGATCCGATCTCTCCGCGTATCTGCGGCTGCTGCTGATGCGCGATCCCGAGTACGCGCTGGACCAGGGCCAGGTGGTCCAGCGGCTGGCCGCCGGCCGGGTGGCGACCGTGAAGCGGCTCGGCGGCGCCGAGAAGCGTGCCGCCGAACTGTCGGAGCGCTCCCGCAAGGTGCTGGACCGGCAACAGGTCCTGGCGGCCCAGCAGAAGAAGCAACGGGACACGGTCCGCTCACGGCTCAAACAGGTCGAGGGCCTGCTCGCCGCCCTCTCCGCGGACCAGATCGCCGAGCTGTCCCGCCTGGAACAGAAGGGCACGGCCAAGGCCCAGGACGCCCTGCTCGCCTCCGGCGCCCTGTCCTCGTTCCGCCCGGCGACCGCCGAGGGCGGCGAGGCGGTCCGGTACGCGGTCGAGCAGATCGGCAAGCCGTACGTGTGGGGCGCGGAGGGGCCGGACTCGTTCGACTGCTCCGGACTCACCTCGCAGGCCTGGGCGAGTGCCGGGCGCGACATCCCCCGGACCTCGCAGGAGCAGTGGCGGCAGTTGCGCAAGGTGCCGCTGAACGCCCTGCGCCCGGGCGACCTGGTGATCTACTTCCCGAAGGCGACGCACGTGGCGCTGTACATCGGCAACGGCCTGGTGGTGCAGGCGCCCCGGCCCGGCTCCCGGGTCAAGGTCTCCCCGGTGGCGTCGAATCCGCTGCTGGGCGCTGTCCGGCCCGATCCGGAGAGCGCGCCGCTGGCCACGTACACACCGCCGGAGCTTCCCGACGGGGCCTCCGAGGGCTCCGACGAGGGTTACGGGGACACCTCGGCGCCCGCCGAGTAGCGTCCCGCCGAAGCGGCCATCCGAGCGGCGCCCCGCCACCCGGCGGCTGCCGCCCGGCTCCCGCCCGGACACACATCGGCCGGGCCGGGGCCCGCCGGAGATCCGGCTGTGCCCGGCCCGGCCGGTGCGTCTTCGGTACGGGATGGCTCAGGCGGCCGGACCCGCGACCGAGGCGAGGTACGCGTTCGTCTTCTCGGGCTCGAAGAAGAAGTTGTCGAAGTCCGCCGGGTTGTTGAACCCGTTGGCGAAGCGGTCGGCGACCTGCTGGAACTGACCGCCGGCGCCGATCAGGTTCAGCACGTGCTCCGGCGGGACGCCGAGCATCGCGTTCGTCCACTTCGTGACGTGCTGGGCGGTGTCCCAGTAGCGGTCGAACGTGGACTGCATCCAGGCCGCGTCGAACTCGCCGTCGCCGTGCTCGATGATCGAGTCCAGGTAGGCGTTCGCACACTTGGAGGCCGAGTTGGAGCCCTGCCCGGTGATCGGGTCGTTGGCGACGACCACGTCCGCGACGCCGAGCACCAGGCCGCCGCCGGGGAGCCGGCCGATCGGCTTGCGGACGGTCGGGGCGTAACGGCCCGCCAGGGTGCCGTTGGCGTCGGTCAGCTCGACCTTGGTGGCGCGTGCGTACTCCCACGGGGTGAACCGTTCCATGAGCTCCAGCGTCTTGGCGAGGTGCTCCGAGGGGTCCTTGATGCCCTGGAACGCGTCGAGCGGTCCGCCCGGGATGCCCTCCCAGAACAGGATGTCGGCGCGGCCCGACGTGGTCAGGGTCGGCATCACGAAGAGCTCGCCGACGCCCGGGACCAGGTTGCAGCGGACCGCGTCGAAGTCGGGGTGCTCCGGGCGCGGACCCATGCCGTGGACGTACGCGACGGCCAGGGCGCGCTGCGGGGCGTCGAACGGCGAGCGGGACGCGTCCCGGCCGAACATGGAGACCAGCTCGCCCTTGCCGGCCGAGACCATCACCAGGTCGTAGGTGCGCGAGAAGTAGTCCAGGTCGGAGACCGCCGCACCGTGGATGACGAGCTGTCCGCCGCGCTGGGCGAAGGTCTCCATCCAGCCGGCCATCTTCACGCGCTGGTCAACGGACTGGGCGAAGCCGTCCAGCTTGCCGACCCAGTCGATGGCGCGCGAGGAGTCGGGCGCGGCGACCGAGACGCCGAGGCCCTCGATGCGCGGGGCCTGGGACTCCCAGAAGTTGAGCTGGTAGTCCCGCTCGTGCTGGAGGGCCGTGTGGAACATGCACTGGGTCGACATGACCCGGCCGGAGCGGATCTCGTCGGCGGTGCGGTTGGACATCAGGGTGACTTCGTAGCCCCTGGACTGCAGTCCGAGGGCGAGCTGGAGTCCGGACTGGCCGGCTCCGACTATGAGTATCTTCCGCATCGCGGTTCTCCGTTGTGTGTAGCTATGCCGGTGTGGCGTCGAGGGCGTGGCCGACGAGGGCCAGGAGCGACTCGACGACGGTGATCCTGTTACGCGCGTCCATGATCACAACAGGCACGTGCGGAGGGACAGTCAGGGCCTCCCGGACATCTGCGGCCTCGAACCCGGGTGTCCCCTCGAAGTGGTTGACGGCCACGATGTACGGCAGCCCGCAGCTCTCGAAGTAGTCGAGGGCGGGGAAGCAGTCGGCGAGCCGGCGGGTGTCGGCCATCACGACCGCGCCGATCGCGCCGCGCACCAGGTCGTCCCACATGAACCAGAAGCGCTGCTGGCCGGGGGTGCCGAAGACGTAGAGCACCAGGTCGTCGTCGAGCGTGAGGCGGCCGAAGTCCATGGCGACGGTCGTGGTGACCTTGTCGGGCGTGGCGCTGAGGTCGTCGGTCTCCTCACTGGCCTGGGTCATCATCGCTTCGGTCTTCAGCGGGGTGATCTCGGAGACCGAACCCACGAAGGTGGTCTTGCCCACGCCGAAGCCGCCCGCGACCACTATCTTCGTGGCGATCGGGGCCCTGGTGTGATCGAGCTGCCAGGCCTGCAGCGATTCCTCGGCCTGGTCCTTCGGCCCCGGCTGGCGCGGGGCGAACAGCGGCGACTCAGAGACGACGGAGTCCATTGAGCACCCTTTCGAGCAGTGCGCGGTCGGGCTGGCCGGTGCCGTGACCGGTTCCGTACACGCGAATCTTTCCCTGGTCGGCCAAGTCGCTGAGCAGCACCCTGACGACGCCGAGCGGCATCTTCAGCAGTGCCGAGATCTCCGCGACGGTACGCATCCGGCGGCAGATCTCGACGATGGCCTGAAGCTCCGGCATGACGCGCGAGGCCAGGTTGCCGTTGGTCAGTTCGCGGCGCTCGTCGGGGGCCTCCAGCGCCGCGACGAACGTCTCGACGAGCAGGACGTGGCCGAAGCGGGTCCGGCCGCCGGTGAGCGAGTACGGGCGCACCCGCGCGGGCCGTTTGTCGGCCCCGCGCACGGGGAGCCTGCGGGCGGGTTCAGCAGCAGCGGGGATCACTGGGCGCTCTCCATCGATTTGCGCAGCTCACTGCGGAGTTCGGGGGTGAGTACGTGTCCGGCACGGCCGACGAAGAGCGCCATGTGGTAGGCGATGACGCTCATGTCGCAGTCGGGTGTGGCGTGCACACCGAGCAGCGAGCCGTCGCTGATCGACATGACGAAGACGCTGCCCTCGTCCATGGCGACCATGGTCTGCTTCACGCCGCCGCCGTCCATCAGCTTCGCGGCACCGACGGTGAGGCTGCCGATGCCGGAGACGATGGTCGCCAGGTCGGCGCTGGAGCCCCGGGGGCCGTCCTGCCGTCCGGTCACCTGGGCGTTCTGGTGGCCGGGGTCGGAGGAGAGCAGCATGAGTCCGTCGGACGAGACGACGGTGACCGAGTGGACCCCTGGCACCTCCTCCACCAGATTGCTCAGCAACCAGTGAAGGTTCCGGGCCTCGGTGCTCAGCCCGAACGTGCTGGGCGCAGTCAACTGCGTGCCTCCTCGACTGTGTCCCCCGTCTCTCCGGTCCGGCCGTCGGTACGGCCTGCCGGCTCAGTGTGCTCGGTACGTGTGGTGCCTGAGGCCGGGGCCGTGGCCTCGGCGATCTCCGCCTCGACGTCCCGGCGGCCGTTCTTCGCGCCCTGGTGGAAGCCGCCGAGCCGGCGGCGCAGGGCCTCCTTGTCCACACTGCCCGTGCGCTCGGGTGCGGGGGCGGCGGCGGGCTTGACGACCTTGGGGGTGCGCTTGGGCAGCCCCTTGTCGGTGATCCGCCCGGACTGCGGTTCCGGCTCGGGGTGGCGCGGTCCCGGCAGCGCGTCGGCCACGGGGGTCGCGACGGGGGCCGGGGTAACGGGCGAGGGGCCGCTCTGCGGCTGCGCGCCCTCGTCGGCGGCGCGCTCGTGACGGTCGGGGCCGATGGCGTACGGACCGGCGGCGGTGGTGGGCTCCGGGCCGTCCCCGAAGGCGGGGGCGTGCGTGAACTCGGGTACGTCGTCGAACTCGGGCACCCGCGGGAGCCGGACCTGCATCGTGGTCTCGGCCTCGCTCTCCACGGGCAGCGCGGGCTCGGGATCCGGGGCGGGCCGCGCCGCCTGCGCGGGCGCGGCCGGGGGTGCGTGGTCCGGGGCGACGAGGGCCCCGGCCTCAAAGCCCGGCGTGGTGACGGCGGCCGGGCCGGCCTCGGCGATCGTCTGCTCGGCGGCCGCGATCAGCGGGTCTCCGGGCAGTGCGAGGGTACGGCTCGGCAGGGCGTTGGAGTTGGCCTCGGCGACCGATCCGGGGAGGTTCAGCGTGGGTGCGTCGCCGGGGGCCGTGACCGGCGGCGGGGTCGCGGCCGGGGGTGCCTTCGGGAGCAGGGCCTGCGGCAGCACGACGACGGCGGTCACCCCGCTGCCCTTCTGCTCGCGCAGCTGGACCCGTACGCCGTGGCGCGCGGCCAGCAGCGAGGTCACCTGGAGGCCGAGACCGGCCCCGTCCGCACTCTGCTCGCCCGCCTCGAAGAGCGAAGGGTCGCCGAGCCGGGTGTTGAGCTCGCCCATGCGTACGGACGACATGCCGATGCCCTCGTCCTGCACGGAGAGCATCACCTCGCCGGTCTCCAGCAGCCAGCCGGAGAGCTGGACCTTGGAGTCGGGCGGGGAGAAGGCGGTGGCGTTCTCCAGGAGTTCGGCGACGAGGTGGCTGAGGTCGTCGGCCGCGAACCCGGCGATCTGGGCGTGCGGCGGCAGGGACTGGATGGTGACCCGCTCGTACCGCTCGATCTCGCTGACCGCGGCGCGCAACACGTCGACCAGCGGGATCGGTCCCGGGTGCCCGTGTCCGTGCTCGGCGCCCGCGAGGACCAGCATGTTCTCGCTGTGGCGGCGCATGACGGTGGCCATGTGGTCGAGCTTGAACAGCGTGCCGAGCCGCTCCGGGTCCTGCTCGCGCTCCTCCAGGGACTCGATGACGCCGAGCTGGCGTTCGACGAGGCCGAGGGTGCGCAGCGAGAGGTTGACGAAGGTGTGGTGGACGGTGTTCTTCAGCTTCTCCAGCTGGGCCGCCAGATCGGCGGTGTGGACCTGGAGTTCGGCGCGCTGGAGGGTGAGGGCCTCGCGGCCGGCGATCAGTTCGCCGCGCTCGCTCTCCAGCTTCTCGAAGCGTCCGTTGAACTCGTGGAGCAGTCCGTGCAGCCGGCCGTGCAGGGCGTTGATGGACCGGACGACCTGGGCGAACTCGTCGTTGCGCCCGGTGTAGCGGACCGGCTCGGCGGTCTCGGGTTCCGCGGCGAGGCGGCCGGCGCCGATCCGCAGGACGGCGAGCGGCTGGGTGAGGGTGCGGGCCACGGCGGTCGAGACGCCGACGGCGATGAGCAGACAGCCGCCCAGCAGCGCGATCCGCAGTTCGAGCGCGGTGACGTCGTCGTCGCGCAGCTGCTCCAGGCGCTGCACCTGGGCGGTGCCGAGGGCCGACTCGACGCCCCGCATCCGGTCGATCCGGGCGGAGAGCGCCGCCTGGAGCTTCTTGCTGCTGGTCTTCTGGTCGGACTCGGAGAGCTCGGGGCGGTCGGTGAGCCCGGCGAGGTACTTCTCCGCGCTGTTGACCTCGGGGCCGGTGACGGTGCCGGCCAGCTTGTCGCGGGCGGTGGCACCGGCGGCCTGGTCGAAGTCGGAGAGGGCGGAGAGCTCGCCGACCCGGTACTGCTGGGCGGCGCCGCTCAGCTCGTCGCGGGTGCGGTCCTCCTTGGTCTCGCCCTCGTCCTGGGTCTGGACGGGCAGACCCGTGAACGGGTCGATCTGCGGGGCGGCCGGCTCCTCGCGGGGGACGGCGAGCGCGGCGAGCAGCAGCCCGCGGGTGGCCGAGGCCTGTTCGGTGGCCCGGCCGAGCGCGAGCGGGGCGCGGACCGACTCGGCGGCGCGCGGCGGGGTCGCGTCCGCGAGCTCGTCGGCGAGGTCGTGGAGCTTGGAGATGACCTCGGTGTACGCCTGGTGGGCCTCCAGTGCCGTGCCCTTGCCGCCGATGGCGTCGCGGCGCAGGGAGGGGATGGTGGAGAGGTCGCGGCGCAGGACGGCGGAGGCCGCGTCCCGGATCTCGTCCACCTGCTGGTCGACGCGGGCGCTGCGGCTGCCCGCCGCACCGCTCGTCGAGCCCAGCTTCCCCTCGCGGCCGCCCGCGATGAAGGCGGTGACCTCGTCGCGCTCGTCGGCGAGGGAGTGCGCGAGCGCGATGGCCTGCTGGTTCAGCTCCGCGAGGGTGACCAGCCGCTGCGATTCGGTCAGGTCGGAGGAAGCACTGAGGACCGCCGGCGCTCCCGCGGCCACGACGGTGATCCCGACGACCGCGACGCCTGCGACGAGCCGGCTGCGGACGCGCACGGTGCGCCCGCTCTCAGCCGGCGCCGAAGACGCCATCTCGGAACCGCTGTGCTTGCTGCCCTTGCTCCGAGGCCGCTTCTTCTGCACCGGTGCTCGCAATCTTGACTCGTCCGCCCTTGAAGCAGAGGTGACGCTCGGTCACGTGAACGAGCGCCCCGACTCCTGGTACGGCTTCTGACCATTCCAGTGCTTTTGAGAGGGGGGCGCGCATCAACCGCTCCGCCACTCGAACGAGTGAACCGCACTCCCGAGTTGGCGAACAAGTCTCCCCGCGGGCCCCTGACGGCACACCTGGACGTCCGGCTGGATCTTCGGGGCAGGCTTTGGCAGGATGCCCGCCCGCACACTTCCCGGAGTGATTCCTTCCACCCCACTCGCCCTTCTGACCTGCTGGTACGGGCCAATCCCCGGTGCGTGCAGGGTCCGTGAAGGCATCGTGCAGACTGGGCCGCATGCGCATGGAACTCGCTACCGCCGCCGGCCTCGCCGGACGCCCGAACGAAGACTGGGCAGCCGCTGTCCTCCCTGCCTCCGGGCAGGGTGGGGGGCTCGTTCTGCTCGACGGGGTGACCCCGCCGCAGGGTGACGACGGTTGTGCGCACTCGGTCCCGTGGTTCACCGCGCGGCTGGGCGGCGCCCTGGTCGAACTGTCGGGTTCGCGGCGGGATCTGACCCTGCGGGACATCCTCGCGGAGTCCATCCGGCGCACCGCCGACGCACACCGTTCCTCGTGTGACCTTTCTCACGTACGTACGCCACAGGCGACTGTCGTCCTGGCGCGTTGGGACGAGGCGGAGATCGAGCACCTGGTGCTGTCCGACTCGGTGCTGCTGTTCGAGTCCCCGGGCGGCGCCGTCCGCGCCCTGCTGGACGACCGGCTCGACCGGCTGCCGCCCGGCTCCCTCGCCTCGGAGGCGATCGCCGACGCCCGCGCGCGGAACAAGGAGGGCGGCTTCTTCACCGCCGCCGCCGACCCGGCGGTGGCGGACCGCGCGGTCACCGGGCGCACGCCGCGCGCCGAGGTGCGCGCGCTCGCCGCGATGACGGACGGGGCGAGCCGCTGGACGGAGATGTTCGGCGAGGGCGACTGGGCGGACTGCCTCGGGGTGCTTCGCAAGGAGGGGCCCCAGGGACTGATCGACCGGGTCCGCTCCCTGGAGGACGCGGACACCGACCGCACGTACCTGCGGCGGAGCAAGCCGCACGACGACGCGACGGCGGTCTACGTGCAGTGGTGACCGGGCCGGCCCGCGACGCCCCGGAGGGCCGGCGCGCCGCCCGCGGCCCTCGGCGCGGGTGACGTGGGGCGCCCGCGGCCCTGGTTGCGGGTGGCGGCGGCCGCTCGGCACGCGCGGCGGGCGACGGCGGCTCAGTCCTCGGCGCGGGCGTTCAGCTGGTGCAGGAGCCGGGCCAGTTCCGCCACCTCGGAGCGGTCCCAGTCGGCGAGTTTGCGCACATAGCGGTCGCGGCGCGCGTCCCTGACACTGCGGAAGCGGGCGAGGCCCTCCTCCGTGAGGTGGACCAGGAAGGCCCGCCCGTCGGCGGGGTCGGGCTCGCGCGCGACCAACCCGAGGTCCTCCAGGGCGCGCAGTTGACGGCTCATGGTGGCCTTGCCGACGCCGAAGTACGAGGCGAGGTCGGTGGCCCGCTGACGGCCGGCCGATTCCAGGCGTACGAAGAGTCCGTAGGCCGCCGCCTCCAGCTCGGGGTGCACCTCGCGCGCCATCTCGCCGGAGTTGGCCCGTGCGCGGCGCAGGAAGACCGCCAACTCCAGCTCCAGGGCCAGGAATTCGTGGTCCACACCATTTCCTGCGGTTGCGCCGGGTTCACTCCCGCTTTCGCTCCCGTGCACGTCAACACCCCTCATGAGCTTTCCCGCCACTGAAAGTTTCTTTCGCCGCCGGTCATCGCCGCAGCTCCACCAGTATTTCGCAGGAGTAGACCAACGGCACCGCCCAGGCCCTCTTCCGCCACCCGGGTCTACGTGCGTAGCGTCATGCATGGCATGTTCACACCATGGCATGCCACCAGGGGTGCGTCCGTCGCGCCCCGGGTCAGCAGTTCCCCCCACTGAGGCCTCGGAGGCACGCAATGCCCGTGCACAGATCCGGCTCCAAGACAGCCCGCCGCTCGCGCTTCGCAGCGGCGGGAACCCTGCTCGCAGCTCTCTCCCTCCTCGTCGCCCTGCCCGGCGCCGCCGGCGCGGCCCCCACCGCCGGTGACCCGACCGCGCCCGCCCGGGGCACGGCCACGATGGGCATGGGCGTCGTCGCCCACGACGGCCAGGGCGGACTGCCCACCACCCGCGCGGTCCAGACCGAAGGCGTGGACGTGAGCAGCCACCAGGGCAACGTCGCCTGGTCGACGCTCTGGAACAGTGGCGTGAAGTGGGCCTACACCAAGGCCACCGAGGGCACGTACTACACGAACCCGTACTTCGCCCAGCAGTACAACGGCTCGTACAACGTCGGGATGATCCGCGGCTCGTACCACTTCGCCACCCCGGACACCACGAGCGGCGCCGTCCAGGCCAACTACTTCGTGGACCACGGCGGCGGCTGGTCGAAGGACGGCAGGACACTGCCGGGCGTGCTCGACATCGAGTGGAACCCGTACGGCGCGCAGTGCTACGGCAAGACCGCGGCCGGGATGGTCTCCTGGATCCGCGACTTCGTGAACACCTACAAGGCGCGCACCGGCCGCGACGCGGTCATCTACACCGCGACCAGCTGGTGGCAGACCTGCACGGGCAACAACGCGGGCTTCGGCACCACCAACCCGCTCTGGGTGGCCCGTTACAACACCACGGTCGGCACCCTCCCGGCCGGCTGGGGCGTCTACACGATCTGGCAGTACACCTCCTCCGGCCCCACGGTCGGCGACCACAACCACTTCAACGGCGCCCTCGACCGCGTACAGGCGCTGGCCAACGGCTAGGGCGCGCTTCGAAAAGTCCCGCCCGCCAGCCCTTCCCCGCAGAGCCCGGTGACGCACCCGTCGCCGGGCTCTGTCCCGTCCACCGCTCCGACCAGGCACGATGCCTTCGTGGCCCCACACCCTCCCCCTATACATGCCGTGTATACGTGCTGTGTATAGTCCATGCAGTCCGCACGTAAGTGCGACTTAAACAACGAGGGAGTGACCTGCCTTGCCCACTAGGACGAAGTCGATCGGTACGGGGTTGGCCGTCGCTCTTGTGACGGCGCTCACGCTGACACTGAGCGGCTGCTCGATGGAGACCACGGCCCCCGGATCCGCCCGCGGCGACGCCGGATCCGACGCCAAGGGCTCGTTCGGTCCGGTGGACTGCCGCAAGGCCAAGTGCATCGCGCTCACCTTTGACGCGGGCCCGGCCGAGGACACCCCTCACCTGCTGGACATCCTCAAGAAGGAGAAGGTCCACGCGACCTTCTTCCTGCTGGGCAAGAACCATGTGAAGAAGCACCCCGACACCGTCCGCCGCATCGCGGCGGAGGGACACGAGGTGGCCAACCACACCTGGTCGCACGAGATCCTGACGGACAAGAAGCCCGCGGAGATACGCGCCGAGCTGGAGAAGACCCAGGACGCGATCGAGGCGATCACCGGCAAGAAGCCTCGGCTCATGCGCCCGCCGCAGGGCCGCACCGACGACACGGTCTCCGGGATCAGCAAGGACCTGGGCCTGTCGCAGATCCTGTGGAGCGCGACCGCCAAGGACTACTCGACGACCGACTCCGCGCTGATCAAGAAGCGGATACTCGACCAGGCGAGCAAGGACGGCATCATCCTGCTGCACGACATCTACAAGGGCTCGGTCCCCGCCGTGCCGGGCATCATCGAGGAGCTGAAGAAGCGCGGCTACACCTTCGTGACGGTGCCCCAGCTGATGGCGCCCGCCGAGCCCGTACCGGGGACCATCTACCGCCCGTAGCACCTCCGGTACGCGAAACGGCCCGCCTCCCCGCGAGGGGAGACGGGCCGCCCGTACCGGCCGTGCCCGTGGTGCCACGCCCGTCACTGCGTGACACCTACGCGGCGGCCGGGATCCTGCGCTCCGCCGGGGCCGAGGCCGGGGCGAGGGCGATCTCCAGGACCTGGCGGACGTCCGTGACCGGGTGGACCTCCAGCGTGTCCAGCACCTCGGCGGGGACGTCGTCCAGGTCGGCCTCGTTGCGCTGGGGGATCACCACGGTGGTGATGCCCGCGCGGTGGGCGGCCAGCAGCTTCTGCTTCAGGCCGCCGATCGGCAGCACGCGGCCGGTCAGCGACACCTCACCGGTCATCGCCACATCCGTACGGACCAGCCGTCCGGAGAGCAGCGACGCCAGTGCGGTCGTCAGCGTGATGCCCGCACTCGGGCCGTCCTTGGGGACCGCGCCCGCCGGGAAGTGGATGTGCACGCCCCGGTCCTTCAGGTCCGCGACCGGCAGTTCCAGCTCCGCGCCGTGCGAGCGCAGGAAGCTGAGCGCGATCTGCGCGGACTCCTTCATGACGTCGCCGAGCTGACCGGTGAGGGTCAGTCCGGACGCCCCGGTCTCCGGGTCGGCCAGCGAGGCCTCGACGAAGAGGACGTCGCCGCCCGCGCCGGTGACGGCGAGGCCGGTGGCCACGCCCGGCACGGCGGTACGGCGTTCCGCCGGGTCCTGGGCGGACTCGGGGACGTGGTGCGGCCGGCCGATGAGACCGCGCAGGTCGGCGTCGGTCACCGTGAACGGCAGTTCGCGGTCGCCGAGTTCGTGCTGGGCCGCGACCTTGCGCAGCAGCCGGGCGACGGAACGCTCCAGGTTCCGGACACCGGCCTCCCTGGTGTACTCGCCCGCCAGCTTGCGCAGCGCGGACTCGTCGAGAGTGACCTCGGCCGGCTCCAGACCGGCCCGTTCCAGCTGGCGCGGGAGCAGGTGGTCGCGGGCGATGACGACCTTCTCGTCCTCGGTGTAACCGTCGAGCCTGACCAGCTCCATCCGGTCGAGCAGGGCCTCCGGGATGGCGTCCAGGACGTTGGCGGTGGCGAGGAAGACGACGTCGCTGAGGTCGAGTTCGACCTCCAGGTAGTGGTCGCGGAAGGTGTGGTTCTGCGCCGGGTCGAGCACTTCGAGGAGGGCGGCGGCCGGGTCGCCTCGGAAGTCGGAGCCGACCTTGTCGATCTCGTCGAGCAGGACGACCGGGTTCATCGAACCGGCCTCCTTGATGGCGCGGACGATGCGGCCGGGGAGCGCGCCGACGTACGTGCGCCGGTGACCGCGGATCTCCGCCTCGTCCCGGACACCGCCGAGCGCGACGCGGACGAACTTGCGTCCCATGGCGTGCGCCACGGACTCACCCAGCGAGGTCTTTCCGACTCCGGGAGGTCCGACCAGGGCCAGCACCGCGCCGCCGCGGCGCCCGCCGACCACACCCAGCCCCCGGTCGGCGCGCCGCTTGCGGACCGCGAGGTACTCGGTGATGCGTTCCTTCACGTCCTGCAGTCCCGCGTGTTCGGCGTCGAGGATCTCCTGGGCGCCCTTGATGTCGTACGCGTCCTCGGTCCGCTCGGTCCACGGCAGTTCGAGGACGGTGTCGAGCCAGGTCCTGATCCAGGAGCCCTCGGGGCTCTGGTCGGAGGACCGCTCCAGCTTGTCGACCTCCTTGAGCGCGGCCTCGCGGACGTGCTCGGGGAGATCGGCGGCCTCGACGCGCGCCCGGTAGTCGTCGGACTCGTCCTCCGGGTCGCCGTTGAGCTCGGAGAGCTCCTTGCGCACGGCGTCGAGCTGGCGCCGCAGCAGGAACTCGCGCTGCTGCTTGTCGACGCCCTCCTGGACGTCCTTGGCGATGGACTCGGCGACGTCCTGCTCGGCGAGGTGCTCGCCGAGCCACTGGATGGCGAGCTTCAGCCGGGCGACCGCGTCGGCGGTCTCCAGCAGCTGCACCTTCTGGGCCGTGGAGAGGAAGGGTGAGTAGCCGGAGTTGTCGGCGAGCGCGGAGACGCCCTCGATCTGCTGGACCCGGTCCACGACCTGCCAGGCGCCGCGCTTCTTCAGCCAGCTGGTGGCGAGCGCCTTGTACTCCTTGACCAGCTCGGCGACGGCTCCGGGGAGGGGTTCGGGGACGGAGACGTCGACCCGGGTCCCTTCGACCCAGAGCGCGGCACCGGGGCCACTGGTCCCGGCCCCGATCCGCACGCGTCCACGGCCGCGGATGAGGGCGCCGGGGTCGCCGTCGGAGAGCCGTCCGACCTGCTCGACGGTCCCGATGACACCGACCCCGGTGTACGAACCGTCGATGCGCGGGACGAGCAGCACCTCGGGCTTTCCGCCGCTCTCGCCGACCGCGGCCTGGGCGGCCTGGACGGCGGCGCGCACCTCGGTGTCGGACAGATCCAGCGGGACCACCATTCCGGGCAGCACGACCTCGTCGTCGAGCGGCAGCACAGGCAGGGTCAGCGGTGTGACGGCGTTGGACTCAGTAGCCATGATCTCCCCTTCGGCATTCAAGTTGAGCTATGAAGACTCAATGCTGCTGAGCCGCTCAATGTTCCCCGGGGTGCGTTCGCTGTCAGCGATCACGCGACGCCGCCGCTGCGTGCCCTGGGTGCAACGCCGGGCACGACCGCCGTAGTCCCCGCCCGTCGCAGGCCCGCGTGCCCGTGCCCGCAACGGCCCGCTTACGCGAAATCCCCTGGAGGCCGTCGGCCGCGCCGGACAGGATGGCGCCATGACCGATTCCGCGCTTCCCGCACATGCCCTGCTCGTCGTGGACGTCCAGAAGGCCGGGGTGACCGGGGACAGGGCCGTGCCCGGCGCGGCCGGACTGCTGGAGCGGACCGCGGACCTGATCGCGCGGGCCCGGCGCAGCGGCGCGCTCGTCGTCCACCTCCAGAACGACGGCGCACCCGGCGCGGGCGACGCGCCCCACACACCTGGCTGGGCCCTGCATCTGCCGGTCGGCACGGGCCCTGCGGAGTCCGTGATCCGCAAGACCCGGGACGACGGCTTCGCCGGGACGCCGCTGGGCTCCTTGCTGAGCGGGGCGGGCGTCGAGGCGGTCGCTGTGTGCGGTGTGATGTCGGAGATGTGCGTCCAGGCGACGGCCCGCACCGCCCTGGCCCTGGGCTACCGGGTCGTGCTGCCTCACGACGCGCACGCGACACAGGACGTCCCGGCAGCCCCCGGAATCAGCGAGGCGGTCCCGGCCGCCGTGGTGTCCCGGGTCGCGGCGTGGGCCGTCAGCGCGGACGCGGACGTCACCACGGCGGCCGCGGACGTGACGTTCGCGGCGCCGCCGAAGGCGCGGTCCTAAGGGCTGGCCAGGGTGAAGGCGGGGCGGCAGAGTGCCCGTATGAACGGCGACCGAGGGCGGCCGGACCAGTGATCCGGCCGAGTCGGCCGAGCTCTTCGCCCGCTATTACCCGCATCTTCCCGAGCGGGTCGAGCAGATGCGGCCGGCCGCGCGCACGGGCCGCACCCCGACCGCCGATCCGGCCGTCCTGTCCCTGCTCGTCGACGACCTCGCTCCCTGGCCGGCGGCCGGACACATCGCGGTCCACGGCGAAAGGGCACCACGTCCCCGACCGCATCCGCATCTGTGTGCGCCGTGCGTGAACCGACCCGCACCCGGCCTCCGATAGAGGAGGTGTGAGCCACTTGCGCCCCTCGGGGGACGACCGGACCGACGAGGCGCTGCTGCGTGCCGTCGCACAGGGGGACACGACCGCTCTGGCCGCGCTCTACGACCGGCACGCCGGCTGGCTGCTGGCCCGGCTGAACCGGCGGTGCGCCGACCCCGAGACCGTCCGGGAGGTGCTGCAGGACACCTTCGTCACGGCCTGGCGGTCCGCCGGTACGCACCGGGGGGCCGAGGCGGGCGGCTGGCTCTGGGTGATCGCCGCCCGCAGGCTGGTCGACGCGCAGCGCACCCGGGCCAGGACGGAGCGCGTGGCGCAGGCCGAGCACGCCGGCGGCACCGCGTGGGGGGCCGCCGTCCCGTCCGCCGAGGACCGGGTCCTGGCCGGTCTGGAGTACGGCGACGTGGGAGCCGCGCTCGACCGGATCTCGCCCGAACTCCGGGAGGTCCTGCGGGCGACGGTCATCGACGGGCTGACGACCCGGGAGGCGGCCCGTCTCCTCGGCATACCGGAGGGGACGGTCAAGACCCGGGCGATGCGGGCCCGGCGCGAGCTGCGGGCGGCACTGGACCGGATGGTCGTGGAGAACGGCCCCTTGGGAGGCACGGCATGACGGCCTGGCACGTGGGAGACGAACTGGCCGGGCGGTACGCGGAGGGGACTGCCGCCGAGACCGACGCCTGGTCACTGGAGAAGCACGTCGAGTCGTGTGCGCTCTGCGCGGCCCGGGTGTCCGCGGCGGTACGCGGCCGGGGGGCCGCGGCACCGCTGCTGGAGGGGGTGCGCGCGGCGGTGCTCGCAGCCGCGGTGGCGCAGCCGGTGCGGGGGCGCTCGTGGGACCGGACCCGGGCGTGGGGGCGCTCATCGGGCCGGGGGCGCCCCCGGTCGCCGGTGCCGGGGCCCGCCACCCGGCGCGGGCGGTTGCTGTGGGCCGCCGGACCCGCTCTGCGCGGCTCCTGGGCGGCGGCGCTGGTGCTGGTGGTGCTCACGGCCGTCGCGCTGGCGTACGGGGGCGGGCTCGGTGGCTCGGCCCGGCCCCTGCTCCTTGTCGTCGCGCCGGTGCTGCCGCTCGCCGGGGTCGGCCTCTCGTACGGGCGCTCCGCCGACCCGATGCACGAGATCGCCGCGACGACTCCGGGCGGCGGGCTGCGGCTCTTGCTGATCAGAACCGCCGCGGTACTCGCGGTGACCGTCCCGGCGCTCGCCCTCGCCTGGGCGGTGCTGCCTCCTTCGGCCGCCGGTCCGGGGGTCGTGGCGTGGCTGCTGCCGGGCCTCGCCATGACGCTGGGGGCGCTGGCCCTCGGCTCGTACGTCGGCTGCCGCACCGGCACCTCGTCCGTCGCCGTGTGCTGGGCCCTCGCCGTCGTCGTGCCGGCCTTCACCACGATGCCGTCGGAGCCCGACGCTCCGCTGGCGGCCGGCGCCCGCTATTTCGCGGGGCCCGCGGCCCAGGGCGCCTGGGCGGCCGCGGCCGTGCTCTGCGCCGGTCTGCTGACCCTGCGCCGCAGATCCTTCGACCACTTGGAGACATCATGAGCGTGACCGCGTGAACAGTACGGTCAAGGTTTCGGGACTGACGGTCCGCCACCGTCGCACGACCGCCCTGGACGGCGTCGATCTGGACTTCGCACCCGGCGTGCACGGACTCCTCGGGCCGAACGGCGCCGGCAAGACGTCGCTGATCAGGGTGGTCTCCACGGCCGTCGCCCCGGCTTCGGGGCGGGTCGAACTGCTCGGCAGCGAGGTGGGCAAGGACGCGGACCACCGCGGCAGGGCGGCGGTCCGGCGCAGGCTGGGCTATCTGCCGCAGGAGTTCGGGTACTACCCGGGCTTCACCGTCCGCGAGTTCGTCGCCTACGTGGCGTGGCTCAAGGAGATGGACGGCGCCCTGATCGCGGGGGCCGTGGAGCGTGCGGTGGACCGGGTGGGTCTGACGGACCGCATCGATGCCCGGATGAAGACCCTGTCGGGTGGCATGGTCCGGCGCGTGGGCATCGCTCAGGCGATCGTCAACGAACCGGAGCTGCTGCTGCTCGACGAGCCGACCGCCGGGCTCGACCCCGAGCAACGGGTCGAGTTCCGCGCCCTGATGCGGGAGCTCGGCGAGCGGGCCACGGTCATCCTGTCCACCCACCTGGTCGAGGACGTGGCCACCGCCTGCACGGACGTGACCCTGGTCGAGGCGGGCCGGATCGCGTACCGGGGCACGACGGCCGAGCTGGCGGCCCTCGCAGGCCGGGGGGACCAGCTCGACGGCAGCCCCATCGAGCGCGGCTACACCGCCGCCCTGCACAGCCACCGTGCGACGGCGGCCGCCCGATGACGACGACCCGCACCCCCGCCGCCGAGCGGCAGGACTCCCCCGCACCCCGCCCCGGCCGCCCCTCCCCGCCGTACCGGCCGACGCTCCTCGCCCTGCGGACCGAGCTGCGCCGAGGCATCGCGCCGTGGACCGGTCTCTGCACGGCGGTCACGCTCGCCGCCACCATGGCGGCCAAGGCCGGTTCCTGGCAGGGGAACTGGGGCGAGACCCAGGGGCTGCTGCATTCCGGCGCCACCCTGCTCGTCGGCCCGCTGGTGGCGGCCGCCTCCTGCTGGCAGGGCGCCCGCGAGCACCGGCGCTCGACCACCGAACTCTGGCTCTCCACCCCGCGTGCCAGGTCCGCACGGGCCGTGGTGGCCGCGCTGCCGCTCGCGCTCTGGGCGGTGGCCGGGTATCTCGTCGCGCTGGCCGCCTCGCTGGTGGCCACCTGGCCGTACGCCGGGGGCGGAAGCCCCTTCCCGTCCTTCGCCGTCGCGGACAGCGCGTTCCTGGTGGCCGTCGGACTGGCCGGGTTCGTCGTCGGGCAGCGGTGCCGGTGGCGGCTGGCCGCGCCCGTTCTCGCCGTGCTGCTGTACCTCGTGCTGGGTGTGCCGAGCTACTTCGACTCCTCGGCCCGGTTCCTCGACCCCGCCGTGCAGTACACGCTCGACGGGTCGCTGCCCGTGTGGTGGTTCGCCCCGGTGATGGCTGCGTGGACCTGCGGTCTCGCCCTGGCCGCACTGATCGTCCACGCGGCCAGGCGCCGGTTCCTCGCCGTCGTACCGCTCGCCGTGGCGGCGGCGGTCGCCACGGCGATCGTGCACACCGGCCCCGGTCTGCTGCGGGAGGACCCGGCCGCGCGCCGCGTCGTCTGCGCCGACGGCGCCCCGCGGCTCTGCCTGACCGGGGACAACGGGGCGCTGCTCCCCCAGGTCTCCCGGGCGTTGTCCGGGCTGCTCGGCAGGCTGGACGGAGTGCCGGGGGCGCCGGTCCGCTACGCGGATCAGGAGGCCCGGCCGGGCTCCGGTGCCGTCTGGATGCCGACGCCGAACCTCGGCTGGTACCTCCTGCGAGGGCGGCTGCAGCACCCGGAGGACTACGTCTGGCAGGTGGCCCACGGCGTGGTGAACCGGGAGTGCCCGGATTCTCTCCGCTCCGACCGGGTGGGGGCGACCGACGATGCCGTCACGAACTGGCTCGCAGGCACCTCGCACGCCCCCGGCACCGAGCAGGCCTCCGGCGCGGAGCGGACCCCGCAGCTCCGCCGGCTCGAAGCCATGCCGGCCCCCGAGCGCCGGGCGTGGCTCGGCCGCTTCCTGGCCACGCGCACGAGCTGCTCCCCGGCGGAGGTGCCCGTCCTGTGAACACGGCCGCCGGCACCACCGCGAAGCGTTCGGCGCTCCTGCCCGTCCTCTATATCCGCTCCCGCGGCCTCCCCCGTACCGCGGCCGCGCTTGTCTGTGTCGTTCTGCTCGCCGCCTGGTCCGCCGACCGGCTGGAGAGCAGCTTCGACCCGGGCGCCCGCGTCCCGGTCCTCGTACTGGCGCCGCTGCTGGTGTCCGCGGCCCTCGGCACCAGCCTGTACGCCGCCGCCGACGAGCTCGACCGGACCGCCGTGCACCGCTGGTGGCCGCGGCGGCTGCTGCATCTGCTCGTGCTCACCGTCCCCGCCGCGGCGGCTCTCGCGCTCGCCGTCCCGGGGCATCCCGGGGAGTTCGGCGCCCCGGGCATGATCCGTAACGTGCTCGGGGCCACCGGGGTGGCGGCCGCCTCCGCTGCCCTGATCGGCGCCCGGCTGAGCTGGCTGCCGATGACGGTCTACGGCGGCGCGGTGTACCTGGCCGCACCGCGCACCCCGGGAGGCGCGGCGTCCGTGTGGGCCTGGCTGATGCAGCCGGGTCCGCAGCCCGGGGCCTGGGTGGTGGCCTCGGTGGCGTACGCGGCGGGGACCGCGTTGTTCGCGGTACGGGGTGCCCGCCCCGAGCGCGGCTGACCGCGCCCCCCGATCGGCCGGTGTTTCGACAAATCGCTGGCCCGGCCGCTGCGGCGCGGGCCAGGATGGCGGGGACACCGACCGCCATCCACCGGAGACCAGCACCATGCCCCACGCCTTCGGCCCCGACACCCTCGCCCCCGTCACCCTGGACCGCCGCGAGGGACCGTACGGGGAGGTCGTCCTGCGCAGGCGGGGCGACGACTTCGAGATCATCGCCAACGGGTGCTTCCTGATGGACACCTCGGACGGGCGCTCGGAGCGGCTGCTGATCGACGCCGCACTCGCCGCGCTGCCCGCCGGCCGGACCGGCCCGGCGGTGCTCATCGGCGGACTCGGCGTCGGGTTCTCGCTCGCCCGGGCCGCCGCCGAGCCCCGCTGGGGGCGGATCGCGGTCGCCGAGCGGGAGCAGGCCATCGTCGACTGGCATCTGGACGGACCGCTGGCCGGGATCTCGGGAGCGGCGCTCGCCGATCCGCGGACCGTCGTACTCACGACGGATCTCGTCGCCCACCTCCGTACGACTACGGACCGTTACGACGCGCTGTGTCTCGACATCGACAACGGGCCGGACTGGACCGTCACCGAGGACAACGGACATCTGTACTCCCCGGCCGGGCTCGCCGACTGCCACGCGCGGCTCACGCCGGGCGGCGTGCTCGCGGTGTGGTCCGCACAGCCGTCCGCGGAGTTCGAAGAGGCCTTGCGGAATGCCGGATTCCGTGGGGTAAGGACGGAAGAGGTAGGTGTTGCCCGAGGTGTGCCCGACGTGGTCCATCTCGCAATTCGAGCGGGCTGAGATCCCCCCGCCGGGTATGCGGGAGCCCGGGACGCCCGGGGGCCAAGCGCCACAAGCGCGACACTCCGCCTCCTCTGTCCCCCCGGACCGCGCCTGCGGCCTTGCACCCTGCGTAGCCGGGAGCCCTCCGCTGCCTTTACGCTGCTGACCGATAGCGGGATCACCCACGAAATTCACGAGCGAAGACCGTACGTCCGGGGGAATGGCCTCCGCGAGAACGGGCAGGGGCGGGGCGATGGAACAGACACACACCACCCACACAGGTGTCGCGGCCACCCCGGGCGCGCAGCGCCGCGTGCTGGTGGTCGAGGACGACGCCACGATCGTCGATGCCATTTCCGCCCGGCTGCGGGCCGAGGGCTTTCTGGTGCAGACCGCGCTCGACGGCCCGGCGGCCGTGGACGCGGCCGAGGCGTGGCAGCCGGATCTGATGGTGCTCGACATCATGCTTCCCGGCTTCGACGGCCTGGAGGTCTGCCGGCGCGTGCAGGCCCAGCGGCCGGTGCCGGTGCTGATGCTCACCGCCCGGGACGACGAGACCGACATGCTCGTCGGCCTCGGCGTCGGCGCCGACGACTACATGACCAAGCCGTTCTCCATGCGTGAGCTGGCGGCCCGGGTCCACGTGCTGCTGCGCCGGGTGGAGCGGGCCGCGCTGGCCGCCGTGACGCCCCGCAGCGGAATACTCCGTCTCGGCGAGCTGGAGATCGACCACGCGCAGCGCCGGGTGCGGGTCCGCGCGGACGACGTCCACCTGACGCCGACCGAGTTCGACCTGCTGGTCTGCCTGGCCAACACGCCGCGCGCGGTGCTCTCCCGGGAGCAGCTGCTGGCGGAGGTCTGGGACTGGGCGGACGCCTCGGGCACCCGTACCGTCGACAGCCACATCAAGGCGCTGCGCCGGAAGATCGGTGCGGAGCGGATCCGTACCGTGCACGGTGTCGGTTACGCGTTGGAGACCCCCGCGCCATGAGCGCGCCCGGGTCGGGGCTGCGGCCGTTCTCCATCAAGGCCAAGCTGGGCACGCTCGTCGTGGTCTCGGTGTTCATCACGACCGGGCTGCTCATGGTGGCCCTGCGGACGCGTACCGAGCTGCGGTTCATCACGGTGTTCTCGGTGATCGCGACCCTGCTGATCACCCAGTTCGTGGCGCACGGCATGACCGCGCCGCTGGACGAGATGAGAGCCGTGGCCCGGTCGATCTCGCACGGCGACTACACCAGACGGGTGAGCGGCGCCGACCGGCGCGACGAGCTCGGCGACCTGGCGCAGACGATCAACCTGATGGCGGACGATCTGGCGGCGGTGGACCGGCACCGCAAGGAGCTGGTGGCGAATGTCTCACACGAGCTGCGCACGCCCATCGCGGCGCTGAGAGCCGTGCTGGAGAACGTCGTGGACGGGGTGTCCTCGGCCGATCCGGAGACGATGCGCACGGCACTCAAACAGACGGAGCGGCTCGGCCGGCTGGTGGAGACGCTGCTGGACCTGTCCCGGCTGGACAACGGCGTGGTCACGCTGAAGGCGGGCCGCTTCGAGGTATGGCCCTATCTGTCGGGGGTCCTCAAGGAGGCGAACCTCGCCGCCGCGCACCGCCGGCTGTCCTCGGGCTCCGGCAACCACGCCCGCAAGGACGTCCATCTGCACCTGGACGTGTCGCCGCCGGAGCTGACCGCGCACGCGGACGCCGAACGGCTGCACCAGGTGGTCGCCAATCTGATCGACAACGCGGTGAAGCACAGCCCGCCGCACGGCCGGGTCACGGTGCGCGCCCGGCGCGGCGCGCAGCCCGAGTCGCTGCACCTGGAGGTCATGGACGAGGGCCCCGGCATCCCGGAGTCCGAGCGGCACCGGGTCTTCGAGCGGTTCAACCGGGGCGAGATGCCGTCTCCGCACGGCCCCGGCAGCGACGGCGGGACGGGTCTGGGCCTGGCGATCGCCCGCTGGGCGGTGGATCTGCACGGCGGCCGGATCGGTGTGGCCGAATCAGCTCGCGGCTGCCGGATACGCGTCACTCTTCCGGGGATCCATCAGCCGCGAGGTTGACATAGGGTTCGAACCGGAAGGGCACGTTCTACGTGTTCTGTTCAAGGGGTACGGTCCAAGGGGCCGTAACTGCGGTCTCGCGTACCCGGAGCGAAGCGGAACCAAGCTTGTTTCCCGCCATTTCTTGCCCCGAAACCCGACTTTCGATGTGACTTGCACGACGAAGACCGGCCCGGCCTGCATGGAACGGCCGGGGAGGCGTAGCCTTGATTTCCGCTGTCCATCACCTTGTGAAGCGGAAGAGGGCGGTTGCCGCCGTGTCGTCTCAGTCCCCCAGTAACTCGAGCATCTCGACCGACCAAGCCAGCCCGGGTACCAACCCGGCTGCCGCTTTTGGCCCCAATGAGTGGCTCGTCGACGAGATCTACCAGCAGTACCTCCAGGATCCCAATTCGGTCGATCGCGCCTGGTGGGACTTCTTCGCCGACTACAAGCCGGGTACGTCCGGCACGGCGGACAAGCCCGTTCCCGGCGCCGCAGCCGCGGGGGCTGCGGTGCCCGCGGCTCCCGCCGCACCCGCACCGGCCACCACCGCGCCCGCCGCACCCGCGCAGCCCGCGGCTCCGGCTCCGGCCGCACCCGCTGCCCCGGCGCCCGCTCCGGTCGCACCTGCCGCCCCGGCGGCTCCGGTGAAGGCCGCTCCGGCGAAGGCGGCACCGGCTCCGGCCGCGAAGGCCCCGGCCGCTCCGGCGACCGAGGCACCCGCCGGCCCGGAGTACGTGACGCTGCGCGGTCCGTCCGCCGCTGTCGCGAAGAACATGAACGCCTCGCTGGAGCTGCCGACGGCCACGTCCGTCCGCGCGGTCCCGGTGAAGCTGCTCTTCGACAACCGCATCGTCATCAACAACCACCTCAAGCGCGCCCGCGGCGGGAAGATCTCCTTCACGCACCTCATCGGGTACGCGATGGTGCAGGCCCTCAAGGCCATGCCGGCGATGAACTACTCCTTCGCGCAGAAGGACGGCAAGCCGACCCTGGTGAAGCCGGAGCACGTCAACCTCGGCCTCGCCATCGACCTGGTGAAGCCGAACGGCGACCGCCAGCTGGTCGTCGCGGCCATCAAGAAGGCCGAGACGCTCAACTTCTTCGAGTTCTGGCAGGCCTACGAGGACATCGTCCGCCGGGCCCGCAACGGCAAGCTCGGCATGGACGACTTCACCGGCGTCACCGCCTCGCTGACCAACCCCGGCGGCATCGGCACCGTCCACTCGGTGCCCCGCCTGATGCCCGGACAGGGCCTCATCATGGGCGTCGGCGCGATGGACTACCCGGCGGAGTTCCAGGGCACGTCGCAGGACACCCTGAACAAGCTGGGCATCTCGAAGGTCATGACGCTGACCTCGACGTACGACCACCGGGTCATCCAGGGCGCCGCCTCCGGCGAGTTCCTGCGGATCCTCTCCCAGCTGCTGCTCGGCGAGAACGAGTTCTACGACGAGATCTTCAAGGCGCTGCGCATCCCCTACGAGCCGGTCCGCTGGCTCAAGGACATCGACGCCTCGCACGACGACGACGTCACCAAGGCCGCGCGGGTCTTCGAGCTGATCCACTCCTACCGGGTCCGCGGCCACGTCATGGCCGACACCGACCCGCTGGAGTACCACCAGCGCAAGCACCCCGACCTGGACATCACCGAGCACGGCCTCACCCTGTGGGACCTGGAGCGGGACTTCGCGGTCGGCGGTTTCGCCGGCAAGACGATGATGAAGCTCCGCGACATCCTCGGTGTGCTGCGTGAGTCGTACTGCCGCACCACCGGCATCGAGTTCATGCACATCCAGGACCCGAAGCAGCGCAAGTGGCTCCAGGACCGGGTGGAGCGTCCGCGCCCCAAGCCCGAGCGCGAGGAGCAGCTGCGCATCCTGCGCCGGCTGAACGCCGCGGAGGCGTTCGAGACCTTCCTGCAGACGAAGTACGTCGGCCAGAAGCGGTTCTCGCTGGAGGGCGGCGAGTCCGTCATCCCGCTGCTCGACGCGGTCATCGACTCCGCCGCCGAGGCCCGCCTCGACGAGGTCGTCATCGGCATGGCCCACCGCGGCCGGCTGAACGTCCTGGCGAACATCGTCGGCAAGTCGTACGCGCAGATCTTCCGGGAGTTCGAGGGCAACCTCGACCCGAAGTCGATGCACGGCTCCGGCGACGTCAAGTACCACCTGGGCGCCGAGGGCACCTTCACCGGTCTGGACGGCGAGCAGATCAAGGTCTCGCTGGCCGCCAACCCCTCACACCTGGAGGCGGTCGACCCGGTCCTGGAGGGCATCGCCCGCGCCAAGCAGGACATCATCAACAAGGGCGGCACGGACTTCACCGTCCTGCCCGTCGCGCTCCACGGCGACGCGGCCTTCGCGGGCCAGGGCGTCGTCGCCGAGACGCTGAACATGTCGCAGCTGCGCGGCTACCGCACCGGCGGCACCGTGCACGTGGTGATCAACAACCAGGTCGGCTTCACCGCCGCCCCGGAGTCCTCGCGCTCCTCGATGTACGCCACCGACGTGGCGCGCATGATCGAGGCGCCGATCATCCACGTCAACGGTGACGACCCCGAGGCCGTCGTCCGTGTCGCGCGGCTCGCGTTCGAGTTCCGTCAGGCGTTCAACAAGGACGTCGTGATCGACCTCATCTGCTACCGCCGCCGCGGTCACAACGAGGGCGACAACCCGCAGTTCACCAACCCGCAGATGTACACCCTGATCGACAAGAAGCGCTCGGTGCGCAAGCTGTACACCGAGTCCCTCATCGGTCGCGGCGACATCACGCTGGAAGAGGCGGAGCAGGCGCTCCAGGACTTCCAGGGCCAGCTGGAGAAGGTGTTCGCGGAGGTCCGCGAGGCCACCTCGCAGCCGACGCAGCCGCATGTCTCGGACCCCCAGGCCGAGTTCCCGGTGGCCGTGACCACCGCGGTCTCGCAGGAGGTCGTGAAGCGGATCGCCGAGTCGCAGGTCAACATCCCGGACAACATCACGGTCCACCCGCGCCTGATGCCGCAGATGCAGCGTCGTGCGGCCTCCGTGGAGGACGGCACGATCGACTGGGGCATGGGCGAGACCCTGGCCATCGGTTCGCTGCTGATGGAGGGCACCCCGGTCCGGCTCGCCGGCCAGGACACCCGCCGCGGCACGTTCGGCCAGCGCCACGCGGTGCTGGTCGACCAGGTGACCGGCGAGGACTACACCCCGCTGCTCTACCTCACCGACGAGCAGGCCCGCTACAACGTCTACGACTCGCTGCTCAGCGAGTACGCGGCGATGGGCTTCGAGTACGGCTACTCGCTGGCCCGTCCGGAGTCGCTGGTCATCTGGGAGGCCCAGTTCGGTGACTTCGTCAACGGCGCACAGACCGTCGTCGACGAGTTCATCTCCTCGGCCGAGCAGAAGTGGGGCCAGACCTCCGGCGTCACGCTGCTCCTGCCGCACGGCTACGAGGGCCAGGGCCCGGACCACTCGTCCGCCCGCCCGGAGCGCTTCCTCCAGATGTGCGCGCAGGACAACATGACGGTCGCGATGCCGACCCTGCCGTCGAACTACTTCCACCTCCTGCGGTGGCAGGTGCACAACCCGCACCACAAGCCGCTGATCGTCTTCACCCCGAAGTCGATGCTCCGCCTCAAGGCGGCGGCGTCCAAGGCGGAGGAGTTCACCACCGGCGGCTTCCGCCCGGTGATCGGCGACGACTCGGTCGACCCGAGTGCGGTCCGCAAGGTCGTCTTCTGCGCCGGCAAGGTCTACTACGACCTGGACGCCGAGCGTCAGAAGCGCGGCGACACGGAGACCGCGATCATCCGTCTGGAGCGCCTGTACCCGCTGCCGGGTGCGGAGATCCAGGCCGAGATCGCCAAGTACCCGAACGCGGCGAAGTACCTGTGGGCCCAGGAGGAGCCGGCCAACCAGGGTGCCTGGCCGTTCATCGCCCTGAACCTGATCGACCACCTGGACCTGGCCGTCGGTGCCGACGTCCCGCACGGTGAGCGCCTGCGCCGCATCTCGCGCGCGCACGGCTCGTCCCCGGCGGTCGGCTCGGCCAAGCGCCACCAGGCCGAGCAGGCACAGCTGGTCGCCGAGGTCTTCGAGGCCTGACCGGTCGCCGTACGTACGAAGGGGCCCGGCCCGCGATTCGCTCGCGGGCCGGGCCCCTTCGTGTTCGGTGTGGCGTGCCGGGCCGTTTCTCAGATGACCAGGGGCTCGAAGTCCCAGTAGGGGCGGTTGCGGGAACGGGCCGAGACCGTGTGGACGTGCTGGGCGCCGAGCGTCTCGACCAGGTCGTCGAGTGCCTCGCCCTCGGTCTTCTCGGCCTTCCGCCGTTCCCGCAGGCCGCGCAGGTCGGCAGCGTGGGCGATCCGGGCGGAGAGCGTCAGCGGATGAGTACGGCCGAGGACCTCGACGGCCCGGGTGACGACCGAGTCCGTCAGAGCGGCGGCGGCCTCCGTGTCCCCGACCAGGTTGCGCAGCGCGGAAGCGTTGATCGCACAGCCCAGGGTCCAGGGATGGTTCTCGCCCACGGCCCGTGTCATGGCGGCCAGTGACTCCTCCACGAGCGCGTGGGCGTGCTCCCGCTCGCCCACGTTGCGCAGGATCAGGGCGTGGTTGCCCCGGGTCCCCGCCGCGAAGGGGTGCTCCTCGCCGAGCATGTCGACGTACGCGGCGACGGCCTTCTCGCTTATGGCCCTGGCCTGGTCGATGCTGGCGTGCTCCCGGGCGAAGCAGCTCTGGCCGGCCGCGAACATCATGGTCAGCGGAGCGCCCTCGCCGAGGACCCGTTCGGACCGTTCCAGGACGCGGGTGAACAGGGTGGCGGCCTTGTTCCGCTCCCCCGAACGGTAGTAGCACAGCGCGAGGTTGAACTCGGCCCGCAGGGTCTGCGGGTTGTCCGGCCCCATGACGTTCCGGTGCACCTGGACGCTCTGGTTCTGGAGCGACATCGCCTCGTCGTAACGGCCGAGCAACCGCATGTCGGTGGAGTAGTGGATCTCGGAGTCCAGCGTCCAGGAGTGGCGCCGCGGCAGGAGCGTCCGCCGGGCTTCCAGCGTACGGCCGTCGAGGTCCAGCGCCTCCGGGTACCGGCCCAGCAGCCGGAAGGTGACGGCCAGGTTGTTCTGCGCGGCGAGGGTGCGCGAGTCCTGGTCCCCCAGCAGCTCGCGGTAGCCGGAGAGCACCCAGCCGGACATCTCCCGCGCCTCGTCGTAGCGGCCGAGGCCCCGCAGGTCGGCGGCGAGGCCGGCGGCGGCGCGAAGGTGCTCCAGGTCCTGGACTCCGCGCTCCGTGCGCAGATGGTCCACGGCCGCCCGCTCGATGGCCTCCGTACCGGCGTAGTCGCCGACGGCCCTCAGCAGGTTGGCGTAGTGGTAGCTGACGTCCCAGATCCTGGGGTGGTTCTCACCGAGGAGTTCCTGCCAGGCCTTCATGGCCCGTTCGCCCAGCTTGATGCCGGCCCGGTACTCCCCGGAGACGTACATGTAGCGCAGGCAGTTGAGCACCAGGTTCTGCACCGCCGGGTCGGTGCTCCTGAGCACGTCCGCCCACTTCAGGTGGGGGGTGAGCTCGGCGTACGTGGGCCATTGGCTGGGTTCGGTGGGGCGGCCCGGGTCGGCGGCCGCGAGCGCCCGGCGGACGACGCCGATGAACTCCTGACGGTCCCGTCCCGTCATGTCGTGGCCGACGATCTGGTGGACCATGCGGTGCATGTAGAGCGATTCGCCGGACGACGCCACGTCGTCCGCCGACTCGTGGGACTCCAGCCGGACGACGGAGTACTGGCGGAGCTGGCTGATCGCCTTGTTCCAGAGCAACGGATCGTTCATCAGCCCGGACACCTGCTCCGGCAGCTCTCCGGAGGGCATGTCCTTCAACAGCCGCACGGGGATGGAGCCGGGTGCGAAGAAGCTGCACAGCCTCAGCAGGTCGACGGACTCGGGGACCGTGTCCTTGAGCTTGTTGAGCAGTATCGACCAGGCCGTCTGAAAGGCGAGCGGGAAGTCCGCGGAGACCTTGACGACATCCTGGTCGATCCCGCCTTCGAGGAGCTCGATGTACTCCTCGACGGACATGTCGGAGTCGTTCAGCCACCCGGCGGTCTGGTCCAGGAGCAGCGGGAGGTCTTCGAGTGCGTCGGCCAGCTGGTCGGCTTCGGCCAGGGTGAGGCGGGCCGCGCGGCGGCGGATGAAGGCCACCGACTCCTCACGGCTGTAGACGGGCACCTCGACGAGATGGCTGTTGTGCTCGCTCCACTCCGGGTTGCGGGAGGTGATGAGGACGTGTCCGGGGCCGGTCGGCACCAGGTCCCAGATCTGGTCCGGCTCGTCCGCCCCGTCCAGGATCAGCAGCCAGTGGGCGTGCGGGTCGCCCCGGCGCAGCGCGTCGCGCACCGCGCGCAGCCGCTCGCCGTACTCGGCGCCGGTGGACAGGCCCAGTTCCGGGGCGAGTTCGGCGAGCTTCTGGCGGTAGAGCGCACGACGGTCGGCGGGCACCCACCAGACCACGTCGTACTCGGAACCGAAGCGGTAGACGTATTCGGCGGCCAGCTGTGTCTTGCCGACGCCGGACATGCCGTGCAGCGTCACGACCCCGGCGCCCCGGCCGGACTCCTGGAGGGCGCTGTAGGCCTGGCTGAGCAGTTCCTCACGCCCGGTGAACCGGATGTTGCGCCGCGGCACCCCTCCCCACACCTGCGGGGTGTCGGCCGGATAGCGCGGGCCGGGGCGGGCCTCGGCCGCCTCGGGCAGCGCGTCGGCGGGCAGTCCCAGCCTCGCGAGGAGCCGTCGCTCCGCCTCGTCCGCACCGACGTTGGTCAGGTCCGCCGCGCCGAACGCCGACGTGGCACCGGGCAGCGCGGACGTGGTGACGCAGACCGCGGCGAACCGCTCGGGGTCCGGGGCCACCTCCGAGCGCAGCGCCCTGTTCCATTCGTCATGGCTGCGGGGGCCGAGCTGGAAGTACCAGTCGCTGAGGATCACCAGGACGAGGCCGTGCGAAAGCGTCAGGTCGCGCAGCGACTCCTCCAGCGGAATCTCCACGGGCGGGTCCCAGCGCTGCTGGTAGACCGTCACACCGCGGCGCTCCAGCCGGTCCGTGATCCACGCCGCCCAGGCGCGGTTGTAACCGGCGAAACTGATGGTGACGGTTCTCGCCCCGGTTGCTCCAACTTGCCTGGCCGTTCCGGGCATTCAACCGTCTCCCTGCCTCGATACCAGCATTGTCAACATACACCGGCGCATGGTCGCTCCGGCCGCAAATCCCGGTGGACGCTCACTGCCCTCGCGAGCCGTTCCTCTGCTGCCATATCACCTTCACGGTGCTCACATACGCCTTCGCGCGCGCGAGATGACCCGGGGGAGGCGGACTATGGTCCATACGGTGGTAGAGCGTGATCATCTCGTTGACCAGGACTCTGCCTTCGCGCGTCAGCCCCGCCGATCCGGCCAGGACGGGCAGCACGGCCCCGACCTGTTCGCGGCAGCGGGCGTGCTCGGCCCAGGCCAGGTCGCGGGAGGTGACGCGCCGCGCGCCGAGCGCGGACCGCTGCCAGTAGTCGGCGAGCGCGAGGTGCGAGTAGGCGCCCTGAAGGAGCCCGTCGAAGGGCCGGGGGTCCGAGCGCCAGGGGGCGAAGTGCCGTGGCGTCGCGTCCTCGTGGTGCAGTCGTACGAGACCGCCGAGCGCGGCCAGCTTGGTGTGCTGGAGTTCGTGGACGAGGGTCGAGGCGAAGTAGACGGAGGTGGCCGGACGGCTGCTGAGGACCGCGCCGAACGCCTCTCGCCTCGTTCCGCTGCAATGCGCCACGCCGCCGTCGTCGGCCCCCGATCCGGGCGGGCGGCCGAGCGGCACCACGCAGCGCAGCAGCACGGCCACTTCGGTGAGGCGGTGCTCACCACCGGTGCGGAGCAGGGGTTCCACCCCGGACCAGCACGCGGCCCAGGCCTTGCGTTCGTGGTCGTCCATGCGGACGGCCACGCTCAGCCCGTGACGCGGGAGTCCGCCCCCCTCGGTGCCGTAGGGGTCGACGTCGTCCAGCGGTACGGGGCGGCCGCCGGGCAGCAGGGCGGGGAGGGCGAGCACGGGCAGCCAGCGGGGGTCGGCCGAGGTCATGGTGCCGTCGGGCTGGGTGCGGGCCGTCAGGGGCGGGCCGTTCGCCGGACGGATCACCATCTCGCCCGCGGTGTGGCTGAGTTCGACCGGCCCGGAGTCCGTCCGCACCGCCCCCAGCGTGGGCAGGGGGACGAGCCCGCCGCGGGGGTCGAGCACGGCGGTGCAGTGCACCCCGGCCCGGATCGCGGCCGCCACGGCGAGCGCGGTCAGATGGGCCAGGCCCGCGGGAAGGTCCGGTCCCGTGACGGTCGCGGCGGTGAGGCCGCTCAGCAGCCGCTGCGCCCAGGGGCCCGCCATGGGGTGGAACAGCACGGTGCGCACGGCGTCCCGGTCGACGCGCTCGGCCGTTTCGAGCAGCGCCCAGTCCTTGCGCAGCCGGTCGAGCAGACGGGGTGGACAGACGGTCGTGGGGGCGGCCGCCGCCGCGTCGAGCAGGGCCCTGAGGAGGACGAGGCGGCGGGTGTCCTGGTCGCGTACGAGCAGGCCGAGCGAGTCGGCGTCGCCCTCGGTGCGGCCGAGTTGGCGCAGCGCGTGGTCGGAGATGGGGGGGCTCATGGGGGGTCTCCAGCGGTTGCTTCGGCGAGCCGGCCCGCCACGTGGCGGATCAGCCGTTCGAGGTCGGCGCAGTAGACGGAGGGGTTGATGTAGCCGTTCTCTGCGCGGTAGCGGTGGGCGTAGTGACCGCCTCCGCAGACGTTCAGCAGCGGGCAGCCACGGCAGGCGGCCGCGAGGGCGCCGGCTCCCGACTGGCGGGCGACGATGCCGGGGTGGCGCAGGGCGTCGTCGAAGGTGTGGCGGAAGATGTCGAGTCCGGTGGCGGCCGCGGTGTCGTACGCGGACTTCAGGGAGTCGACCTGCTCGATCGATCCGTCGGTCTCGACGACGACCGCGTTGAGGGGGTCGAGGCCGAGGGATTCGGTGGCGGCGGGCAGGCCGAGGAGCAGGGCGATGCACTCCTCGAAGAGCCGGATCCGGGTCTCCCGCCCGGCGGCCGGCCACCACCGGTCGAAGACGGTGCAGAGCCAGTCGCCGTACGGCGTGGGGCGGCCCGACCCCGGTCCCCCGGGCGTGTCCGCCGGATCGGGCAGACCGGGCGGCGGGCTGGACCAGTTGCCGTGGGGCAGCAGCAGGTCCAGGGCCGGCGGGCGCAGGGCGAGCAGCGACTCGTACATCTCCAGGGGGTCGGTGCGCGGGTCGACGACGGTGAGGATGCCCGCGTACGCGCCGGGGTGGCGGTCGGCGAGGAGCCGGGCCCCGCGCGAGGCGGCGGGCCAGGAGGGGCGGCCCGCGTGGTCGACGCGCTGGGTGTTGTGGGCCGCGCGGCCGCCGTCCAGGCTGATGCCGACGCGTATGCCGTGCCGGGCGAGGGTGGTGACGCCCGCGTCCGTGAGCAGCGTGGCGTTGGTCTGCACGGTGGTGTGGACGGTGCAGCCGTCGGGGACCGCGTGCCGTACCCGGTCGGCGAGGGCGCCCAGCCGGTCGGGGCCCGCGAGCAGGGGTTCACCGCCGTGGAGTACGAGAGCGACGTGCCGGAGCCGGTGGGTGGCCGCGTGTTCGGCGATCCGGTCCGCGGTGCGGTCCAGGACGGCGGGCGCGGCGGCGGCCGGCCTGGACCGCCAGCTCCGGTCGGGGCCCTCGTAGAGGTAGCAGTACCGGCAGGCCAGGTTGCAGCGGCCGTGCACCTTGACGATGAACTGCCCGAACGGCACCGGTGACGGCGTGCCGGGGCCCGGGGGCGCGGCCCGGCCCGGCCCGGGTCGTGGCGCCCCCCGCGCGTGCTGTCCCCCTCGCGGCGTCGTCCGACGAGACACTCCGGCACCCCCGTGCTGTATGTCTGCCGGGACGGCCCGCGCGGCCGGCCCGGGGCGCGTGGCCCCGGCGCGCGGCAGGGAAGGTCCGTCCCGGTCGATGATGTCCTGGTCGATGGCGCCCCTGACCGCGACCGCGCGGTGCCGGGTCCGGCCGCGGTGGTGCGGGGCACCGCCTCAGAAGGCGCTCTGGAAGCCCCAGAGCATCTCCCGCGGCTGCTCGGCCCGGCCCCGCAGATCCGCGAGCACCTCGGTCAGCACCGGGTGGTCCAGGGTCCGCAGCGTCTCCAGATCGAGCCCCAGCAGATCCGGCAGCGCGCCCGCGTCACCGGGTGCAGCCGTCCCGTCGTTCCGTGTCGTCCCGCTCATCACGCCTCCCCGTACTGCAGCACCGGGACCGCCGTGCCGCACTCGCCGTTGAGCGCGCACCGCGGTCCCACGTCCCTGACCTGCCTTGTCCCGCCGCCCTCGGCCGGAGAGCGTCGCCCGTCCCCGGTCCGGGCGCTCACGCCCGGGGCGCCGCGTGCTCCTGGTCGAGCACTCAGCGCTCCAGCTCCGCCAGCCGCGCGGCGGTCGACTCACCCGCCGCGCCGCCGCCGTCCGGCAGCTTGCGCCACTCCTGGAGGGCGGCCCGGTACGCAACGCGCGCGGCCCGGGGGCGCCCCGCCTTCTCATACGTCATACCCCGCCAGTGGTTGGCTGTAGCACCCAACTCGACTGCGGACTGGAGTTGTTGTGGAGTTTCCAGCTCCGCTTCCGCCTCCCCGGCCCGCTCGGCGGCCGAGCGGAAGTCCTCCGCGGCCTCGTCGCGCCGGGCCGGTCTCTCCAGGACCTCGGCGGCCTCCAGATGCGCCCTGCCCAGTTCGAGCCAGCAGCGCGCCGCGGTCAGCGGGTCCACCGCCTCCTGCGCGGCCAGCCCGAAGAGGTACTCGGCCTCCCGCAGGTCGACCCGGTCCGCGGTGGCACGGTGGCGGAGCATCAGGGCCCTGCCGAGCATGAGCAGCCGCTCGGACTGGTGCCCGCCCGCCTCCGGCGTCTCGGTCCGGCAGTCCCGCAGCACCCGTACCGCCGCACCGATGTGCGCGCCGCCGTCGGGCAGTTCGGCGCGGCGCAGCAGTGTGGCACCCCATTCGGCGAGCACATCGGTGTGGGCCCGGGAGTCCCGTGGAATGCCCCGGGCCGCCCGGGCGAACCACGCGCCCGCGGCGACGAGTTCGTCCGGATCGCCGGTGTGCTCGTAGCGGGCCACCCGGACCCTTCCGGCCCGGATCTGCAACTGGGCGCGCTGCCGCTGCTCCCGTACGGTCTCCAGGGCCTGGCCGGTCAGGGCCGCGGCCTCGTCCGGTTCCGCGCCCGAGGCCAGCAGGGCGTCCACCAGGTCCAGCACGATGCGGACCTCGGTGCTCAGGGTGTTCGTGCCGCCCTGGGCGAAGGCCGTGCGCAGCGAGCGGGCCGCCTGCGCCGCGTACTCCCTGGCCTGTTCGTCGTCCTCGGTGGCGCCGGCCAGCTTCAGAAGGGTCCGGCCGTGCTGGAGCGGCAGGGTGGCCGGCCGGTTCTGCTGATCCGGCCAGGCGTCCGCGAAGGCCTCCAGCATGCCGCACGCGCTCTGGAGCAGGGCGCTGTCCCCGTCGAGCCGCCACTGCGCCTCCAGCGCCCGCACCCGCTCCAGGGTGAGCTGGAGTGCCTCGGCGGGCTCCAGGCCGGGGGCCGCGCAGGCCGCCGTGTACTCACGGTCGGCGCGGCGCAGCAGTTCCAGGGCGCCACGCCGGTCGCCTTGCCGGCGGCGGTCGTCGGCGGCCGCGTGCAGCACGTGGGCCAGGACGGCCTGTTCGCGTCCCCCGCCAGGATGCGCGGAGGCCTGCTCGGCGGCGCGCTCGGCCTCGCGGAGCAGTTCGGCTCCGCCCTGCACCTCCCACAGCCGCAGGACGCAGCGCGCGTACTGCGCCCAGAGCCCGGGGTCGGCAGCCGGGTTCGGGCTGCTCGCAGCGGCTCCGCGCAGCAACTGGACGGCGTCGATCAGTCGTTGCACCATCCTGTCCGCCTCGAAGTCCCGCACGAGGGCGCGGGCCCGCTCCACCGTCGGGCGGGTGTCGGGTGCCGAGGGTCCGGCGGGTGCCTCTTCGGATACGGGGGGCAGGGGCATGAATCGCTCCAGTACGCGGGCGGCGACCTCGGCGAAGGCGTGGGGTGCGCGCCTCGCGCCTCCTCCGTTCTCCTCGCCGTCCTCGGTTTCCTCGGCGGTCTCGTTCCCGGAACCGGGACGCACCGTGCCGTAGCCGGCCGGGTACGGGGATCCGTGCGGCGCGCCGTCGCCGAGCTGGGCGAAGGCGAGGGCCGGGAAGTTGGGCCCGCCCTTGCCGAACCGCTGCTCGATGTACTGCGAGCAGTGTTTGAGTACGAGCAGGGCCTCGTCCCGGCTCAGGGGTCCGAGCAGCGCCTCCTGGACGCCAGGCTCGAACACGTACCACTGCCCGCGGCCTCCGTGCCCGTCCGCACGGGAGAGCAGTCCGCTCAGCAGCACCTCGGCGAGTTCGGACGGACCCGAATGCGGCAGCATCGTGCGCTGCACGAGCTGCATCACCGGCAGATAGAGGGGTGCCGCCGCGAGGTAGACGGCCAGCTGTCCGGCGACCGGGGAGGCCATCGAACGGAAGCGGCTGACCAGCTGGAGCGAGGAGAGGGTGCTGCCGGAGCGCTGGGCGGCGGCCGCGGGCTGGTCGCCGCGCACCCAGCCGACCGCTCCGGGGATCTGTCCCGAACCGGTGCCGGAGAGCAGTCTCGCCCAGGCCGCCAGCGCGTCGGGCAGCGGCGGGAGGACCGGGACCGCCAGCGCCCCCGGGTGGACCGCGGGGCCGGCTCCCCCCTCCTCGGTGACCTTGAGCAGGGTGGCTCCGGCGAGGCCGTCACCGCGTGACAGCGAACCGAAGGTGACCGGCAGCCGGGTGCGGTTCCACATGCGCTGCGGGAGGGGCTGCAGCACGGCGACCGGTGCCTGCCGGGCCAGCTGGTGCAGCAGCCGGTGGGCTCGCCCGCTGTGCCAGAGCGGCCCGGCGCAGTCGCTGATCATCACGGTGACCCGGCGTCCGGTCGGATCACTGAGCCGGTCCGCGGAGTGCAGCGGGGCCGCGGCCGGGTCGGAGCTGCGGCTGACCGTGCAGCCACCGTCCGGGCCCTGGTGCAGATAGCGCACCTGGACGTCCCTGAAGGCCCCCAGCTGGCCGAAGATCTGTTGGAGCTCCCCGAACATCCGGTCCCACACCAGCATCGAGGAGGAGGCGTCCATGACGCACTGCAGGATGGCGTCGGCCCGCCGGACCCCGCGGAAGACCGGCATGATCACGCCGCCGGCGCGGGCGCTGCGTTCCGCGGTCGCCGTCTCGTCCAGGACGCGGCGCAGCGGGGCGGTGGCCGGGTGGTAGCGCTGTAACGGGCGTAGTGCGCGGGCGAGTTCGAGCGGCGCCGGGAGGACGGGGGCGGCGGGCACCCCGAGAGCGAACGCGGCCGCGCGCGGCCCCCGGCCGGACCGCCGTCCGGCCGGAGTCCCGGCCTCGTCGTCGCCCCGCCCGCCGCCGTCCCGCGCGGAGCGGGGGACGGGGTACAGGGAGATCTGCCGGTCCCCTCCGGCCGGCTCCCCCGCCTCGGACGTGCGGGCGCGCCCGCCGGACTCCGGGGGGCTGTCGTCCCGCACCGCTGCCGCTCCCGCGGCAGAGGTCTCCTCCGGTGCCGGGGTCCCCGCCGCGACCGGCCCGGCCCCGGCACGGACCTCCGCGGGTGCGTCGGCGGCGCGGGTCCTCTCCGCCAGCCAGAGCGCGTCACAGAGCTGCTCGACGTCGGGGTCGATCCCGGCCTCGCGCAGCCTGGCTATCAGCGTCGGCAGCAGCCCTCCGCCGTACGGCTCCGGGGCGTCGGAGGCCACCGGGACATCACGGGGCCCGGTCACCGCCGCCCCGTCGGGCGTCCCGCCCGCTCCGCGCGCATCCGGCGTCCCGTCCACCCCCGGCATCAGCCGCTCACCTCGGCCGGTCGAGTCGCTGGATGAGCAGGTCGGCCAGCCGGTCCCGGCCGGCCGGGGCCGCGGCGTGGGTGAGGTAGATGGCGTTCAGCAGCTGGTCCGTGGCCAGCAGTTCGCTGCGGGAGCGCTCCAGGAAGTGGGCGATGAGGTCCTCGCTGGAACGGGCGGCCTCCTCGCCCAGATGGGCCTTCACGAACGCGGCCAGCCGCTTGTGGTCGGGGCGGTCGAGCTCCAGATGAATGCAGCGGCGCATCAGGGGGGCCGGGAAGTCCCGCTCGCCGTTGCTCGTGAGCACCACGAACGGGAACGCCCGGCACTGCACCCGGCCGCCCTTGATCCGCACCTTGTTGCCTTCGTGGTCCAGCACGTCCGCCTCGCCGTCCGGCAGCCGGTCTGCGATCCGCTCCAGTTCGGGAATGGCGAACTCACCCTCCTCCAGCACGTTGAGGAGGTCGTTCGGCAGGTCGATGTCGCTCTTGTCGAGTTCGTCGATGAGCAGCACCCGCGGCCGGTCCGAGGGGAGCAGCGCGGTGCCCAGCGGGCCGAGCCGGATATAACTGCCCACGTTCTGGGCCGCGTCGGCGCCCTCACCGGCCGCCGCGGACGCGTGCGAGGCGATCTGCACATCCTGGAGCCGGGCGATCGCGTCGTAGCGGTAGAGCCCGTCCAGCAGCGTGGACCGGCTGACGATGGGCCAGCGCAGGACCTTGCCGAACTCCAGCTCGCGGGCGACGGAGTGGGCCAGGGTGCTCTTTCCGGCGCCCGGATCCCCGGTGACCAGCAGCGGACGCCGCAGATACAGCGCGGCGTTGATCATTTCGAGTTCCTCGGCGCCCGGCCGGTGCTCCTCGGCGATGCGTCCGGGGATGCCGAGCCGGCGGTCGGCCGAATCGGCCGCGCCCTCCGGGGCGGACCGGCCTCCCGCGAAGTCCCGCCAGGGCGGAGGGGGAGGCAGCTGCGGTACGCCGTCGTGGGGTTCGCCGATCCCTCGGTAGATGAGCCACTCGCTGGGTTCACTCATAGCGTTCCTCGTCGTCATTCATTCGCCAGGGAGCAGCCGTCGAACCTGCCTCACCGTATCGATCCGGCGCACCCCCCGAAAGGGGCGGACCGGCACGGCCCTTCGACGCACGGCCGGCGCCCCTCGTCACGGTGCTTCCAGAAAGTCGGGGCGGGGCAGGGGCTGGTGCGGATCGTCGTAGTAGAGCGCCACACCGTCGGACCAGAACGTCTCGGTGTGCGCCGTGTGCACGCCGTGCCTGAGCGCGTGGACCCAGCGCGGCAGGCGGTCACGGACCCCGAGCTCCGAGACGCCCTCGGCCACGCGCCGGTGGAACTCCTTGCAGACCGTTTCGCCCTCCGCCGGCCGCCGCTGGAGCAGTGCCACCCCGAAGCCCGCGTCGAGCACCCGCCCCAACCCGGCCGTGACCCCGGGGTCCGGCCGGTTGCCGTAGCGGCAGAGGACCGGGACCGTTTCGGGGGCGAGCCCGCGCAGCTGGGCGGTCTGCGGCACCGGCACCCGTAACTCGTTCTCGCAGTCGATGACTTCGGCCTGGGTCCCGGCGTTCGGCGGCGCGTCCCAGCGCCTCAGCCGCTCGTCGGTGGGGCCGTGTTCCGAACTGCGCAGGATCACGGGGCGTACGACACCGAGCGGGCGTCCGTCGGAGGGGAGCTCCCAGCGGTCGACCTCCAGACCGAACAGTGCGGTGGCGACCACGACCTGGAGCACGGCGGGACTGTCCGGCTCGTCGCACTCCCGGAAGGCCTCGGTCAGCGCGGCGGCGAGCTGGTCGGGCACGGATCCGAGCGGACCCCCCTGGCCGTCCCTGATGCGCGACATCTGTCCGTCGTGCCGGGCGACGGCGACCCGCCAGTCGTACTGGCCGGGGGCCCAGCCCTGGCGTTCCACCTCCAGTACGACGCAGTCGCGTTCCGCGGGGACGGCGGGCCCGCCCAGCGGCGGACGGGTCTGCCGGCGGTTCTGCTCCAGGATGCGGTGGACGTTCGCCCACTCCCGGTCGAGCCCGCGGCGCAGATCCCGGGGCAGTTCGGCCGTGGCCACCCGCTGCACCCAGTCCCACAGGGCCTCGGCGTTCGCGGCGGACAGCACCCCGGCGGGCCGGTCGGCCGTGAGGACGGCCATGCAGTAGCGCAGGACCAGATCGAACTGGGCCACCCGCTCGCGGGCGCGGGTGTCGTACAGCGCCGCCAGCCCGTCGCGCCAGCCGCGCGGTGCCGGGCGGTGCTCGCGGGAATGCACGCCCGGCAGGGTGTCGAGGAGGACGAGCAGGCTGCGGGTACTGGCCGGGGGCGGGAGCTCGGCGAGCCGCCCGAGCAGGTCCACCCGCTGTTTGGGGCCGAGGATCCCGCCGGGCGGCAGGGGCAGCTCGCTCTGCACATCGGCCCAGGTCCGCTCGGTGCCGGCCGAGCTGTTGTGCCGGTCCGCGTGGTAGCGGTCGTGGGCGTGGAAGACGGACTGGTAGGCGTCGTCGGCTTCGGTGCCGACCGGCCCGGACGGCACCTTCAGGGTGCGCAGCCGCTCGGTCCCCACGGCCGTTCCGCCCTGGTGGTTGTCGAGCCGTGACTTGATCACCCCGACCACCTCCCCCCGGACGAGATCCACCACGGGGCCGCCGGACATGCCCGGCTCCAGCCAGTCCCCGTCGAGCCGCACGACCTGCTCGGCGTCGTCCGACGCGCCGTAGGTGCCCTTCACCACGCAGACACCGCTGCGCTTCAGCAGCCCCCCGCCCTGCGAGGGCACCCAGCCCACGCAGTGGATCTCACGGCTGCGCAGCATCGCTTCCGAGCGCTCGGTGACGTACACGCAGGCGTGCTCGGCGGGGCGCTGGAGCTTGATGAGCGCGAGGTCGGGAGCGGGCCAGCCGGCGGCCCCGGGCGGTCGCGACCCGGGCATCGCGGCGACGACCTTGCCCGGCACCTCGCTCAGATCAGTGCTGTAGCTGTCCCCCTTGAACCACACGCTCACCATGCCCCCCTCCCCCCGCATCGCCACATGCGCACAGGTGAGGATCCAGTTGGGGGCGATGAAGAAGCCGCTCCCCAGGAACTCCCCGCCCGGTCCGTCCTGGACATACCCGGGCCCCGGGCGATGGATGCGCACAGTGGCGTCGCGCACGAGGTCCATGAGCGCAGCCTGCGGTCCGCCCAGACCCCCCTCCGCGCCCCCGCCGCCGTCCGAGGTCACGCCCCGCCGCCGTCGGTGCCGTCCGCTCCGTCGGGGTGCGCCGGAGAGCCGGGGGACGCCCCGGCGGGCGTTGCCGGGGGCGCGGGCGCCGGTGCGGTGGGCGGCGCGAACGGAACCGGCGGTACGGGCGCGGCACGGCCTGGAGGTGCGGGTGCCTGGGCCGGCACGGGCGTGGGAAGCGGTGGCGGCGGATCGACCGGCGGCCCCCCGCCGTTCCAGGTGAGCGTGACCTTGATCGCCCCCTTGGCCTCGCCGTCCGCGAGCAGGCCGACGACCTTGCCGGACTTGGCGGTGAGCTCGATCCCGAACTCGACGCTGACCTCGTCCGGCCGCACGGCGCGCAGCGGCACGGCGAGTGAGCGCGCGACGCTGGTCACCACGGAATGCAGGCTCTCGACCCGGGCCTGCACCTGGTCGGAGATGTTCCCGAACCCGGTGTCCGTGAACGTCAGACCACCGGACTCCGGACGGTCCAGTTCCTCGGCTCCCGAGATCCGTGCCCAGACCGGCGTGCCGTCCGGCATCTCGATGCGCGTGATACGGGCCCCACTGTCACCCATGACACCCCCCGTTCCCCAACTCCCCGCAGGTTAACGGCCGTAGACGGCCGATGCGAGGTTCATGCACCATGACGCGGGAGGACGGCGGGCCGGTTCTCGGCTGCCCCGCCCTGCCGCCGCCGGGCCGTCTCCCGGCCGCGGCAGGGCTGTCACCAGGGCTTAAACTTGCGCCATGTACTTCACCGACCGCGGTATCGAGGAGCTGGAGAAGCGGCGAGGCGAGGAAGAGGTCACTTTCGAGTGGCTCGCCGAGCAGCTCCGTACGTTCGTCGACCTGAACCCCGACTTCGAGGTGCCGGTCGAGCGCCTCGCCACCTGGCTGGCCCGGCTGGACGACGAGGACGACGACGAGGACTGACCGGCCCGGGAGGGTCAGGGACCGTCCGGCGCCTCGTCCCTGATCCGGTCGTACGCGAGCCCGAGCGCGCCGTGCGCCATCAGCAGGGCTCCGGCGAAGACCCACCCGCCGCTGCGCCGGCCCGCTCCCCAGAGGGCGATCGGGAGCCCCGCCGCCAGCTGGGCGCCCGCCAGGGCGCGGGCCCGGGGACCCCGCATCCAGGGGCCCATACGGCTGTTCTCGACCGCGTCGAGTTCGACCATGACCGCGTCGCGCCAACCGGTCCAGGCGATCCGCTCGGCCCCCGGCCACGCGTCGGCCCCCGAGGCCGGCCGGCCGGAGGGCTCGCCCGGTTCCGGGCCGGGCGGGAGCTCCAGCCCGGTGCGGGTGAGCACGGCGAGCAGTCCGCGGAGCCTGGCCCGCGCGTCCGTCTCCGGATCGGGGCGGGTCAGGGCTTCGAGGGCCTGGACGTCCAGCACGGGATCCAGGCCGAGCCGTTCGGCGAACGTACGCATCGCCTCGTCCTCACCGGCCGGGGTCCCGTCGGCGAGCCAGACGTAGCCGACCGGGCGGCGGAATCCCGCGGCGAGCGTGTAGCCGGCCCGGTCGCCGTCCCACCACAGCGCGAGGACCGGCCAGGTGGAGCCGACCGCGAGCGCGGTGGCCCAGCCGCCGACCACCCGGTCGACCGGCTCGGCCGGTTCGGCGGCCTCCCCCTCCGCCGGCTGCTCGCCCTGCCAGGGCGTTCCCTCCGGTACGAGGACGCTCCAGCCTTCCCCGGCGGGCGCCAGCAGCATCCCCTCACGCAGCAGATGGGCGACCGGCCGCACCGCATCCGGCTCGGCCCGGCACAGCAGCAGCGCTCCCACGGGTGATGTCGCGTTCATGCCCCACACCGTAGGACAAATTGCCCGACTATGAGGCTTTTTGCGCCGCCCGTCGCGCCACCCTCCCCCGGCAGACCGCCACGATCGCCTTGACTTCCGTCATTCGCGATATAACGTGTTCTGCAAGAGACGCGATATGTTGCGTCATCCGCGCTCCCCAGGAGGTCTGATCCATGCCTGTGTCGACGTGGGCCATCGCCGAGCCTCGCAAGCTCACCTTCGACGAACCCGTGACCGCGCTCAACGTGCGCATCGTCAACGGAACGGTCAACGTCGTCGGCACCGACGAGCCGACCGCCAGGCTGGAGGTCTCCGCCATCGAGGGACCGCCGCTGATCGTCACGCAGCAGGACGGCGTCCTGACCGTCTCGTACGAGGACCTGATCTGGCAGAACATGCTCAAGTGGTTCGACCGCAAGGGCTGGCAGCGCCGCGCGGTGGTCTCCCTGACGGTCCCGGCCGGCTCGGCGGTGGCGGTCGGCGTGGTCGGCGCCGGCGCGTTCGTCTCCGGGGTGCGCGGCCGCACGGACGTACGCGGCGTCACCGGTGACACCACGCTCGTCGGGCTCGCGGGACCGGTCGGCGCGGAGACCGTGTCGGGCAACGTGGAGGCCCAGGCCGTCACCGGCGCTCTGCGCTTCCACTCGGTCTCCGGCGATCTGACCGTCGTCGAGGGCGCCGGGGCATGCGTGAAGGCGGAGTCCGTCAGCGGAAACATGGCACTCGACCTCGACCCGACCGGGAAGCCCACCGACGTCCGGCTGACCACGATCTCCGGCGAGCTCGCCATCCGCCTCCCGCACCCGGCCGACGCGAAGGTCGAGGCGAACACGGCAAGCGGCTCCGTCTCCAACGGCTTCGACGACCTCCGCGTCAGCGGCCAGTGGGGCGCGAAGAAGATCACGGGCACGCTGGGCTCCGGAACCGGGACACTGAGGGCGACGACGGTCTCGGGATCGATCGCCCTGCTGCGCCGCCCACCCGCCGAGGACGGTCCGCACGACGCCGAGCCGACCGGAAAGGTGCTCTGACATGCCCCCCGTATTCGCCCACGGCCGCCTGCGCCTCTACCTGCTCAAGCTGCTCGACGAGGCACCCCGCCACGGCTACGAGGTGATCAGGCTCCTCGAAGAACGCTTCCAGGGGCTGTACGCCCCTTCGGCGGGCACGGTCTACCCGCGCCTGGCCAAGCTGGAGGCCGAGGGGCTGGTCACGCACGCCACCGAGGGCGGCCGCAAGGTCTACTCGATCACCGACGCGGGCAGGGCCGAGCTGGCGGGCCGCACCGGCGAGCTCGCCGATCTGGAGCTGGAGATCAGGGAGTCGGTCTCGGAGCTGGCCGCCGAGATGCGCGACGACGTGCGGGGTGCGGCGGGCAAGCTGCGCAGCGAGATGCGCGCCGCGGCCGACGAGTCGCGCCACACGGGGTCCTCGCGACCGGCCGGCAAGGCGGGCAGGACGTCCCCCTTCGGGGGTTTCGGCGATCTCGGCGACCTGGGCAACTTCGGTGACTTCACCGACAAGGAGGCCTGGCGCACCGCGAAGGAGGAGCTGCGCAAGGCGAAGCAGGAGTGGAAGGAGCAGGCACGCCGGGCGAAGGACGAGTCCCGCCGAGCCCGCGAGGAGGCCCAGCAGGCCCGCCGCCAGGCCAAGGAGGCCCAGGACCGGGCGCGCGAGCAGATGCAGAACGCCGCCCGTCAGGTCCAGGACCACTTCGCCCGGGGCGACTGGCCGGCCGGCGTACGGGAGGGACTGGCCGAGATCACCGGCCAGCTGGGCGGCTTCGCCCGTACCGGCAACTGGCCGCCGTACGTGAAGCCGGACGCCACGGACGCCGACCCCGACTGGGGCAAGGACGTGGGCGGCACCGGTGACCCGGCCCGCGATCTGGACCGCCTGCTCGACCGGTTCCGCGACGACATCCGCGACGCCGCCAGGGACCGGGGGGTGACGGAGGACCAGCTCGCCGAGGCCCGCCGCCATCTGTCGGCCGCGGCGGACCGGATCGGGGCGCTGCTGCGGAAGGACGCCGACGGCACCGCGGGGTAGGACGCGCCGGGCGGCCCGGGAGAGCCATACCTCCGGGCCGCCCGCCGTTCAGCCCGCCCTGCGGTCCCGGCCCTGCTCGCCGTCCCCGTACAGCGCGCGGCCGACCGTCCCGTACGTCGCGCCGTGCTCGGCGAGCACGTCGGCGACGACTCCGGGGGACGCGGTGAGGGCCAGCAGCAGGTGCTCCTCGCCGATGAAGCGGTCGCCGCGGCCGAGTGCGATCCGCAGCGACTTCTCCAGGATCTTCTTGGCCCCCTTGGTGAACGCCCGGCCGCCCGTCCACCGGCGGCGGTCCCTGCGGTCACCCGTCAGGGCTCCCTCGCCGTGCGCCTCCTCGATGCGCGAGACGATCGCGGTGAGATCGATACCGATGTCCGCGAGGGCGTCGGCATCGGCCTTCGTCATGCCGCCGCGCCTGCGCGCCTCGGCGAGCGCCGCCTCCACCGAGGCCCTGCGGTCCGTGAGCCCCAGTGCGGCGACGGCGAACGAGGCCCGGCCGTCCGCCTGGTCCAGCAGGGCGAGCAGCAGGTGCTCCTCGGTGACCGGACCGGCACCGGTCCGTTCGGCGTGTGTCACGGCACCGGTCACCGTGGCGCGGGCGCCCTTGGTGAATCGCTCGAACATCAATGCCTCCCGTACTTCTTGTGCACGGCCTGCCGGCTGACACCCAGTTCGGCCGCGATCTCCTGCCACGACCAGCCCTGCACCCGGGCGCTTCTGACTTGTACGGCTTCGAGCTGCTCCAGCAGCCGCCGCAGCGCGGCGACCGACCGCAGCCCCACCCGGGGGTCGCGGTCACCGGCGCGCTCGGCGAGATCCGTTGCTTCGGTCATGATGTCAACTTACGTTGACACCCGCCGTGCGTCAACCCTAGTTGACAGTCGTCAGTACGATCTTCCCGAACTGGTCACCCGAGGCGAGCCGTTCGAATCCCTCGCGGGCCCGGTCCAGCGGCAGTACCTCGTCGATGACGGGGCGCACCCCGGTGGTGGCGCAGAACGCCAGCAGGTCCTCCAGTTCGTCCTTGGACCCCATGGTCGAGCCGACGACCTTCAGCTCCAGGAAGAAGATGCGGGTCAGCTCGGCGTGCGCGGGGCGGTCGCCGCTGGTGGCACCCGAGATGACCAGCGTGCCGCCGGGGCGCAGGGACTTGACGGAGTGGGACCAGGTGGCGGCGCCGACGGTCTCGATGACGGCGTCGACCCGGTGGGGCAGCCGGGCGCCCGGCTCGTACGCCTCGATCGCACCGAGTTCGACGGCCCGCTTGCGCTTGGCCTCGTCGCGGCTGGTGGCGTAGATCCGCAGCCCGGCGGCCCGGCCGAGCACGATCGCGGCGGTCGCGACACCGCCGCCGGCTCCCTGGACGAGTACGGAGTCGCCGGGGCGCACCCCGGCGTTGGTGAAGAGCATGCGGTACGCGGTCAGCCAGGCCGTGGGCAGACAGGCGGCCTGCTCGAAGGTGAGCTCCTTCGGCTTGGGCAGCACGTTCCAGCTGGGGACGGTGACCTGCTCGGCGAACGTGCCCTGATAGCGCTCGGTGAGGATGGAGCGGGGCTCGTCGGGGCCGACTCCGTGTCCGGTCTGGCCGATGACGGAGTGCAGGACGACCTCGTTGCCGTCCTGGTCGGTCCCGGCAGCATCGCAGCCGAGGATCATCGGCAGCTTGTCCTCGGTGATGCCGACACCGCGGAGCGACCAGAGGTCGTGGTGGTTGAGGGAGGCGGCCCGGACGTTGACGGTGGTCCACCCGGGACGCGCCTCGGGAGCCGGGCGTTCGCCCAGCTCAAGGCCGTTGAGGGGGTGGTCGCGGTCGAGGCGGGATGCGTAGGCGGCGAACATGGGGCCGACGATAGGCGGGGCCACGTTCGGGCGTAACCGGCTGCGGGTGTGACACGCACCAAATCGAACCCCTCCGGCACACAGGAGCGGGGGCCCGGGCCGACGTCCCCGAAAGGCGCCGCGCCCGAACCCCCGCACCCACCCGGCTCAGCGCCGGGCGACACCCTCCGCACGGGCGGCCGCGGCCACCGCGGCCGTCACGGCCGGGGCGACCCGCTCGTCGAACGGCGAGGGGATCACGTAGTCGGCGGCCAGCTCGTCGCCGACCACATCGGCCAGCGCGGTCGCCGCGGCGATCTTCATTCCCTCGGTGATCCGCGACGCCCGCACCTGGAGCGCGCCCGCGAAGATGCCGGGGAACGCCAGCACGTTGTTGATCTGGTTCGGGTAGTCCGACCGCCCGGTCGCCACGACGGCCGCGTACTTGTGGGCGATGTCGGGGTGCACCTCGGGGTTCGGGTTCGCCATGGCGAAGACGAAGGCACCGGGCGCCATCGAGGCGACCGCCGGCTCGGGGACCGTACCGCCGGAGACGCCGATGAAGAGGTCGGCACCGGCCAGCGCGTCCGCGAGGGACCCCGAGATCCCCGCCTTGTTGGTGAGCTCGGCCAGCTCCCGCTTGACGTCCGTCAGGTCCTCGCGGTCCCGGCTGACGATGCCCTTGCGGTCGGCGACGGCGACGTCTCCGAGCCCCGCCTCCAGCAGGAACTTGGCGATGGCGACCCCGGCCGCACCCGCGCCCGAGATGACACCGCGCAGCTCGCCCAGGCCGCGGCCGGACAGCTTCGCGGCGTTGCGCAGGGCGGCGAGGGTGACGACGGCGGTGCCGTGCTGGTCGTCGTGGAACACGGGGATGTCGAGCCGCTCCTGGAGCTTGCGCTCGATCTCGAAGCAGCGCGGCGCCGAGATGTCCTCCAGGTTCACGCCTCCGAAGGACGGGGCGAGCCGGACGACGGTCTCCACGATCTCGTCCGCGTCGGTGGTCGCGAGCGCGATCGGCACCGCGTCCACGCCGCCGAACTGCTTGAACAGGATCGCCTTGCCCTCCATCACGGGGAGGGAGGCCTCGGGTCCGATGTCGCCGAGACCGAGCACCGCGGTGCCGTCCGTCACGACGGCGACGACCTGCGACTTCCAGGTGTAGTCGTGGACGAGCTCCGGATTCTCGGCGATCGCGCTGCACACCTTCGCGACGCCGGGCGTGTAGGCGAGGGACAGGTCGTCCTTGTCCCGGATCGGGACGGTGGCCTGCACGGCCATCTTCCCGCCCCGGTGGAGCGCGAAGGCCGGGTCGAACGGCTCGTCGGTGGCGCTGTCGGTCGTGCTGTCCGTACTGCTGTCGCTGCGAGGATTGACGATCTCCGCTGCCATGGTGTTGACCCCTTAAGTCTTCATCGTTTGAGGGTGGCCACTCCTGGTTGAGGAGGGGTGGGTGGGCACCGCGTACGTTCCCTGCGCCGGGCGGTTTCGGTCCGCCCCGGCAGGGTGAGTCACCTACGCGCGGGCGCGCCGCACACGCGCCCTGAGCCCCGGATGAGGGGTGTAAACGTCCTTCTTACCGGACAGGCCGTACCGCCGACGAGTCGGTATCCCCACGGTGACGCGTCTCATAGTGGGACATACAGACAAGTCGGCCAGCCGACATGAAACCCGCCCAGAGCAGGGCCAAGGCGGGGGATCTTCCGGTGGGAAGAAGTGATTCCAGGGAAAGGTCCGGCCTTGATGTGCCGGCCCGCTGGGTTCGGGGGTGTCCCGTTACCCGATTTTGACATGCGGTGCCCCCTGTTTGGACTAGTCCGAATGGCAAGATGCCGTAATCACACAAGGCGGCGACACCCGACGCCGTGTGCCATACCGCCTGGCGACACCACCCTCACCTGCCGGAGGAATCCCGACATGACCGCACGTACCACGCGCCGCACGACCGCGAAGTCCCGGATTGCCGCGGTCGGCGCCATCGCGGTCGCCGGCACCATGCTGCTGACCGCCTGTGGCGACCAGACGAAGAACGACAGCGTCTCGAAGCCGAGCAAGGCCACGGCCGGAGCCTCCTCCCCCGCCGACCTCCTCCCCGCGGAGATCAAGTCCAAGGGCGTCATCAAGGTCGGTTCGGACATCGCCTACCCGCCGGTCGAGTTCAAGGACGACTCGGGCAAGACGGTCGGTATCGACCCCGACATCGCGGCGGCGCTCGGCAAGGAACTGGGCGTGGAGTTCCAGTTCGAGAACGGCACCTTCGACACGCTGATCACCGGCCTGCGCGCCAAGCGCTACGACCTGGCGATGTCGGCGATGACCGACACCAAGGACCGTCAGAACGGCGTCGACCCCGAGACGAAGAAGAAGGTCGGCGAGGGCGTCGACTTCATCGACTACTTCACCGCCGGTGTCTCGATCTACACCAAGAAGGGCGACGACCAGGGCATCAAGACCTGGGCCGACCTCTGCGGCAAGAAGATCGCCGTCCAGCGCAACACCGTCTCCAACGACCTGGCCAAGGCCGAGTCCAAGAAGTGCACCGGCGGCAAGAAGATCGCCATCGAGTCGTACGACAACGACCTGCAGGCCCAGACCCGGCTGCGCTCCGGCGGCGCCGACGCAGGCTCCTCCGACTTCCCGGTCGCCGCGTACGCGGTGAAGACCTCGGGCGGCGGCAAGGACTTCCAGATCGTCGGCGAGCAGGTCGAGGCCGCCCCGTACGGCATCGCCGTCGCCAAGGGCAACGACCAGCTCACCAAGGCCGTCAAGGCGGCCATGGACGCGATCATCAAGAGCGGCGAGTACGAGAAGATCATCGCCAAGTGGGGCGTGGAGGCCGGCGCGGTCACCGAGGCCAAGCTGAACGGCGGATCCTGACCGGATCCGGCGCTGAAAGGCATCAGCCGTGACTGATATCGAGAAGACGGGCCCGGCCGACCAGCCACCCGCACCCCCCACCACGCCGCCGGCCGGCCCGGAGGCGATCAAGGCCATCCCGGTCCGGCACTACGGCCGGTACGTCTCGGCGGTCGTCGCCATCGCCGCGCTCGTCGCGATCATCTACGCCTTCAGCCAGGGAAAGATCAACTGGGGCGCCGTCCCGGACTACTTCTTCGATCACCGCATCCTCAAGGGCGTCGGCCAGACCCTGCTGCTGACCGTCCTGTCGATGGTGATCGGCGTGGTCGGCGGCATCCTGCTGGCCGTCATGCGCCTGTCGAAGAACCCGGTGACCTCGTCGATCGCGTGGTCGTACATCTGGTTCTTCCGCGGTACGCCGGTCCTGGTCCAGCTGTTCGTCTGGTTCAACCTGGGTCTGGTCTTCGAGTACATCAACCTCGGGCCGATCTACAAGGACTACTGGTCGAGCTTCATGACGCCGCTGCTGACGGCGCTGCTCGGACTGGGCCTCAACGAGGCCGCGTACATGGCGGAGATCTGCCGGGCCGGTCTGCTGTCGGTCGACGAGGGCCAGACGGAGGCGTCCCACGCCCTGGGCATGAGCCACGGCAAGACGCTCCGGCGCGTCGTGCTCCCGCAGGCCATGCGGGTGATCGTGCCGCCGACGGGCAACGAAGTCATCAACATGCTCAAGACCACGTCGCTGGTGGCGGCCGTGCAGTTCTACGAGCTCTTCAAATACGCCCAGGACATCGGGCAGGCCTCCGGAGCCCCGGTGGAGATGTACTTCCTCGCCGCGGCCTGGTACCTGATCATGACCTCGGTGCTGAGCGTCGGGCAGTACTACCTGGAGCGGTACTACGCCCGCGGCTCCAGCCGCAGTCTGCCGCCCACCCCGATGCAGAAGATCAAGGCCAACCTGCTGTCGCTGGGCCGCCCGAAGGGAGGCATGGCATGACCGCCATGGTGAAGGCCGAGGGCGTCCACAAGTCCTTCGGCGCCGCACACATCCTCAAGGGCATCGACCTGGAGGTCGCCCCGCGTGAGGTCTTCTGCCTGATCGGCCCGTCCGGTTCCGGCAAGTCGACCTTCCTGCGATGCATCAACCACCTGGAGCAGATCAGCGCCGGACGGCTGTCCGTCGACGGCGAACTGGTGGGCTACCGCCAGAAGGGCGACAAGCTCTACGAGCTCAAGGACAGCGAAGTCGCCCTGAAGCGCCGGGACATCGGCATGGTCTTCCAGCGCTTCAACCTGTTCCCCCACATGACGGCGATCGAGAACGTCATGGAGGCCCCCGTCCAGGTCAAGGGCGAGTCCAAAGCGGTTGCCCGGGCCCGTGCGGAACGGCTCCTGGACCGGGTCGGCCTGTCCGACAAGGCGAAGAACTACCCCTCGCAGCTCTCCGGCGGACAGCAGCAGCGGGTGGCGATCGCCCGGGCGCTGGCCATGGAGCCGAAGCTGATGCTCTTCGACGAGCCCACGTCGGCGCTCGACCCGGAGCTGGTGGGCGACGTGCTCGACGTCATGCGCGGTCTCGCCGAGGACGGCATGACGATGATCGTCGTCACCCACGAGATGGGCTTCGCCCGTGAGGTCGGCGACGCGCTGGTCTTCATGGACGACGGCGTGGTGGTCGAGTCGGGCCACCCGCGCGACGTCCTGACCAACCCGCAGCACGACCGGACGAAGTCGTTCCTCTCCAAGGTCCTGTAACGACGGGCACCCACATGCGAGGGCGGTACGGACCGACGTGGTCCGTACCGCCCTCGCGTGCGTCCTACTTCGCCGGCAGCAGCTCCGGGCTGAGCGTCAGCGTCCTCAACTGCGCCCGCGTGAGCGGCGGGGTCTTGAGCAGCGGCCCCAGCGCGGTGTCGGCCTCGAAGCCGGTGCTGTCGCGTACGGTCAGCTGGCCGCCGTCCCTGAGCACGAGGCGGGCCACCAGTTCCGGGCCCCACTGCGGCGTGCCGTCCCCGTAGTCCATCGAGTCGCTCCAGACGGTCAGCACCCGTCCGTCCGGCAGTTCCTCACGGACACAGTCCGTACGATGCGGCTCTCCCGGTTGCACCTTGCACAGGTTGGTCTCCCGGGGACCGTCCCCGAGCTTCTTCTCCACCTTCTCGGCGTCCATGAGCCCGACGACGAGGTAGCCGACACCACCGTCCCTGCGGACCGCGTACTGCCCGTCCAGCGGCCCGTACAGCTTCGTCTCGACCTGCCCCGGCGGCACGTGCTTGATGATGGCGGCCAGCGGCACCTCCTTGACCGAGCCGACGTCCTCGGGCAGCAGTGCGGTCAGTTTCCGGGCCCGCTCGCTGTCGCCGGCGAGCTTGCCGGGGGCCGCGACCGAGGAGGTCCGCGGCGCCTGCTCCTGTCCTGCCGAGAGGCCGGGCACCACGAACGCACCCGCCGCCACCGCGCACACCGCCGCCGCCGACACCGCGACCCGGCGGCGCCTGCGCACCCGGGCCGCCCTCGCGTAGACCACCTCGGTACTGATGACCGGCTGCCCCGCGTCCTCGGCGACCCGCCCCAGCAGCTTCCGCACGTCGTTCATACCAGTTCCTCCACCATCTCGGCGCGCAGCGCCGCCAACCCCCGAGCCGCGTGGCTCTTGACCGTGTTCTCCCGCATCCCGAGCAGTTCGGCCGTGGCCTCGACGCTCAGGTCCTCCCAGTAGCGCAGCACCAGTACGGCCCGTTGCCTGGGTGTGAGCCGGGCGAGTGCCGCCCGCACCGCGAGGCCGGTGTCCGGGTCGGGTGCGTGGACCGCCCGCTCGGGCAGTTCGCCGTACGACTGCTCGCGCCGCCAGAACCGGCGGCGGGCCGCGATGAAGGTGTTCACCAGGGTCTTGCGGGCGTACGCCTCGATGTTGTCGAGCCGCCCGTGCCGCCGTCCGCCGAGCACCACCTTGACCAGCGTCGCCTGGACCAGGTCCTCGGCCTCGTGCCGGTCGCCGCAGAGCAGATACGCGCTGCGGAACAGTGCGGTGCGTCTGCTCTCGACGAAGGCGTGCAGCGCGGCGTCGTCATCGCTCCGCATCGTCAGGGCCCCTCCCCCGGCCCGCAGGCGCGGACCGTCTCACTCCTCCAGTGCGGTGGGACACGGGGCGGGTTGCAGCAGCCGGCAAAAAACCCGCGGGCCGTCCCGGGCGCCCGGGCGGCGATGGTACCGGCGGAGAACGGACGGCCCCCGGACGGCGGCCGGTCAGGCGCCGGCGTGGAGGTGGGCGGCCCATAGGAAGGGGGTCCGGGTCCGGTCCGGTCGAGCCGGCCGGGCAGCTCATGGCCGTCGCGCACGCTCCGCACGGCCTGGTGCAGGGCCCGCCCCGCCCCCGACGCAGACCTCGGAGTTCCGGCGACTGCCACCGGCCCCGGACATGACGGCGGAGCCGGACATGACGGCGGGGCCGGACAAGACGGCGGGGCCGGACAAGACGGCGGGGCCGGACAAGACGGCGGGGCCGGACAAGACGGCGGGGCCGGACAAGACGGCGGGGCGGGGCGGCCCGGGCTGTCGCCCGTCCGCTCCCGCCCCGCCCGCGGGCTACCGCCACTTCACCTACTTCACCGCGAGCACCAGACTGTCCGAGGGCGAGGACCAGACAGGCCGAGCCTCGGAGAATCCCGCCGCGCGCAGGGTGTCCGCGTGCCACGCGGCGGACGGCATGTCGCCGTCGGCGTGCTCACCGTAGATCGCGAACCGCTCGGCGGTCGGCCCGGCGAGCACCGGGTCCGCGGCGGCCCGCGCCCACCACTGCGCCCAGTCCAGGACCCCGGCGGCCTTGGCCCGGTCCATACCCGCGTGCCGGTGGGCGCGTTCGGCGGCGTTGATCCGGGGAGTCCCGGTCTCGATCATGCGGTCGGCGTTCATGAACACGCCGCCGTCCCGGACGAGCCCGGCGATCTGCCCGTAGAGCGTGGTGAGCGGCTCGCTGTGCAGCCAGTGCAGGGCGGTGGCCGTGAGTACGGCATCGTACGAGTCGTGGGGCAACCGCTCCGCCCACCGCGGGTCTTTGAGGTCGGCGGTCACGAAGGAGACGCGCTCGTCGCCGGCGAAGGAGCCGCGGGCGATGGCGAGCAGTGCGGGGTCGAGGTCGACACCGGTGCTGGTGGCCTTCGGGAACCGTCGCAGCAGCCGGTCCGTAATACTTCCCGTACCGCACGCGAGGTCGAGCACCCGCGGTTCGGGGCCGGTGAAGGCCTCGACCATGTCGAGCATCACCCGGAAGCGCTCCTCGCGGTCGGGCATGTACCACTCCTGCTGCCGGTCCCAGCTCTCCTGCCAGGCCTGCCAGTCGGCGCCCGCGCCCGTCTCCGTCACCAATGTCTCAGCCACCCGAGAACCTCCATGTAATACCCTGGACCCCTAGCGGCCCATTACATCATCGCCGCATCGACCTTAGACCGACGCCGTAAGGACTACAAGTGGAACTGGCCTATTACTCGGACTACGCCGTGCGCCTGGTCAACACCGAGGAGCCGGCCCGCAACAAGGACGCCCTCACCTCGGTCGACGCGGTGCGCGAACTCTTCGGCGCCAACGGGCAGGCGGCCCGGCGGGCGACCGACGCGGACGTGACCCGCTTCCGGTCCGTACGGGCCCGGCTGCGCGCGGTCTTCGAGGCGGCCGACGGCGGCGACGAGACGCTCGCGGTCGACCTGCTCAACTCCCTGCTGCTGGAGTTCCCGGTCAGCCCGCAGATCTCCGGGCACGACATCCGGGACGCGGACGGCAAGCCGGACTGGCACATGCATCTGGCCGACCACCCGTCCAACGCCACGGCGGGCTACACCGCGATCGCCGCGATGGGCCTCGCCTTCCACCTCACCTCGTACGGCGTGGACCGGCTCGGCCTGTGCGAGGCGGCACCCTGCCGCAACGCCTACCTCGACACCTCGACCAACCGCTCCCGCCGCTACTGCTCGGACCGCTGCGCGACCCGGGCCAACGTCGCCGCCTACCGCGCCCGCAAGCGCCTGGAGACGGAACGGGCCGCGGAGACCGGCCGCAGCGCGTAGACGGCCCAGCTCACCACACCGCGCACCGAGCGCTGATCCTTCGTCAGCGGCCGGTACCGGGCCCGGACCCTGGCCAGCACGAGCTCCTCCGGCACGGTCCCGTAGTCCGTGCTGTCCCCACCCGCGAAACTGTTGTCGGCCAGCACCCACCAGCCACCGGCCCGCCGCTCCACGGCCCGCTTGACCACCAGCAGGTCCTGCTGGAACGGATGCCGCAGAATCACCACGTCACCGGGGCGCACCTGCGCCCCGTACTGCACGAGCAGCCAGTCCCCGTGGTGGAGCGTGGGCACCATCGAAGGGCCCGTCACCTCCACCACCTGGAACGGCACTCTCGCCGCCAGCCCCCGTCCGGGCTGCTCATCGGTCAGCTCGGGCACCTCCGGCTCCTCCCGCATCTCTCCGGCACCTCCCCGGTCCGTCCCGTACACCGTCCCCTACAGGGTTCCGTACATTCGGCCACTGGTCCCATCCTCACCCTGGACTTTTGGCCTAAGCCCATGGGGGCACCCGCAAAAACACGCTTCTCACGGAGTAATGTCCCACCTGAGAAGACGATCACGAGGAAGGACAGCCCCATGCTTTCCCGCCTGTTTGCCCCCAAGGTGAAGGTCAGCGCCCACTGCGACCTCCCCTGCGGCGTGTACGACCCGGCCCAGGCCCGCATCGAGGCGGAGTCCGTCAAGGCCGTCCAGGAGAAGTACCAGGCCAACGAGGACCCGCACTTCCGGGCCCGCGCGGTGGTCATCAAGGAGCAGCGCGCCGAGCTGGCCAAGCACCACGTCTCGGTGCTGTGGAGCGACTACTTCAAGCCCCCGCACTTCGAGAAGTACCCGGAGCTGCACCAGCTGGTCAACGACGCCCTCAAGGCGCTGTCGGCCGCGAAGGGCTCCACGGACCCGGCCACGGGCCAGAAGGCGCTCGACCTGATCGCCGAGATCGACAAGATCTTCTGGGAGACCAAGAAGGCTTGATCTCCGGCAGTTCGGCCCTCGGCTGGACAGCAGGTCACAGCAGGAACGAGAGAGGCCCGACCGCTTCGAGCGGCCGGGCCTCTTCGTCATTCGTAGATACGAGAAGGCCGTGACTGCTCGCCGCCAGCTGCTGCGACAGCAGGTCGCCGAGAAATAGCGGCAGGATCCGAGTCCGGTACGAGCTGTACTTCGGTGGCAGCAGAATGAACCCCTTGGCCGGACGCGCCTTCTGGCCGGCTGCGGCCGTGGCAGGGGCACTTTCGTTGTGGTGTGGGGTCAGTCGAGCGGTGTGGCCTGGTGCGCTGCCGCGATTGCGTCGATGCGGGCGGCAAGGTCGAAGTCCGCCTCAGTCAGTTTGTAGTCGGCATCGTGGGTGGTGACTGCGATGTGGAGGTGGTCGATCCGCAGGTCGATGTCAGCGTGGTGTCCGATGCGCCGCTCACGGTCTGCGATGTGCACGATCATCGCCACGCCTGCGTGATAGCGGACGTCGACACGGCGATGGATCTCGTCTCCGTCCCGCTTCCACTCCGGCAGCGCGGCCAGCCGCTCCGCGATCTCCTCATCCGTCAACGGCTGCGGTACGTCTGCCACGTCATCCCCTGTCTGTCACTGGCGCCATCACCTCTGCGAAGTCACGGCCGATCGGGGCATCCTGCCATGGCCGCATCGCCTGCTCCAGAGTGGCCAGCTCCCGCCTCATCCGCGCGGACCGGGTCTCCACGGCAATCGTCGCGACGCCCCGCGCAATGTCTACGGCCTGGTCCGGATCTCCCGCCCCGGCCGCTGCCGTGGCCTGCCGTGCCATGTAGACGCCACGGTCCCGCCGGGCGGTTTCCGGGACAACGCCGAGCACCTGCGACCACAGAGCGCCGGCCTCCGCGCCGAGGCCGAGCCGGCCGTAGCAGGTGGCGCGCTGCACCTCCAGATACCCCGGGGTCCGGCGGCAGGCGTTGCCCCACGGGAGGTCATCGTCGACGAAGGCCAGCAGCCCGCCGGCCTGTTCGATGAGCTGGTCGACTGAGGCTCGATCCCCGATGAGGCTTGCCCCGTGCGCCTGCTGCTGCAGTGACATCACCCGCACCTTGGGGGTGAGGCGCCCGGCGTAGTCCAGGGCGGCCTCGCACAGGTCGATGACCGCGGGCCCGTCCCCAAGGTCGGTGCGGACCTGCGCCTGATTGACCAGGCTGTACCCGATGAGGTGCGGGTCCCGGGACCGCATTGCAATCTCCTGCGTGATCCCTCGCCAAAAGCTCGCGCCGTCCATGTCGCCCGCGTCCTGGTACAGCCACCCGACGAGCGCAGCGTACGCAGCACCGACCCGGAGCAGGCCCCGCCTCGTCTCGCCCTTGGCAGACCGAACGAGCTTGTCGATCAGCTGGTACTGCGCAGACACGGTGCCGATCAGATCATGGGGCCCGAGGAACATGTCCGCCCGGTAGTGCCCCTCCAACTGCTGCTGGAAATAGCCGATCAGGGCAGGGTCCACATGCTGCGGTGCTACCGGACCGGCAACGAGCGCGGCAGCGGTGACGCCTACGAAAGCGCGTCGTCCCACATCTGCCTCTTCATGATGCTCGGGCCGGATCCATCCCGGCGGGGTGGTGAACCCGAGGTCCTCGGGCCACCGACCGAGCGCATCGTGTACGACGATGGCGGTCTCCTCGGCCGGCCAGCCCGGTTGGGCGCCCTCCCATCGCCGCCACGTCCTGGCCGACACGGTGAACTGGCGGTCATCGAGCAGAGCTTGCCCGTGCTCGGTGAGGCCGGCCGCGGCAGTTTCCATCGTCCGCCATCCCTTGCGCAGGCGGGCAGCCCGTAACGCGTCGTTGCGGCTCACGTGTCCAGTCTGGGGTGTCATCGTCCGCGCTCCCGGCCATGGCCACTACGTGGCCACGCGTGGCCATCCGCCGACCTAGTACCTACTCGACGTGCACGCACATCATCAGGGTGTGACCGCGGGCGCGTACAGCGAACTGGCTGAATGCCCCTCAATCGACGAGGCCGGGACGACATGACGATGACACTCGGGGTGTACGAGGTAAACCAGGCAGGTACCACAGTCCGCGTGTTACGGCCGACAGCCGAGGTGGAGCCGGCGACGACGGTGGATCGGACGGCTGCGTACCCGGACTGTGAGTGCCCCCGCCACCGCCGCCCCGGCGCCGATGCCGCGTACCGGACGCTCCTCGGTCACACGGCCACGTGCGCCACCTGTCGTGCCGGGGCTGCCTGCCTTACTGCGGTGCAGCTCGGCCGGGCGTGGAGGGCGATCCGATGATCTGTGCTCGCTGCGGCAAGCCGGTGACGCCCGAGGAGTCGGTGCCGTACACGGTGCCGGGAGCGTCCGGCCCCGGGATCACAATCATGGTGCACCGGGTGATCTGCCCGATCCCGCGTACAACCCCGCCCCGCTACCCGCAGTCGCGCACCTGATCTCCCTGCCTCGTAACGCAGGGCCGCCGACGGTCGGGGTCCGGAGCGGGGGCTACTCGCGCACGAGATCAACGAGCGTAGTTCCGAGGGCGTCGGCTTTGCGGATGAGGTGGCTGTATCGCGGGTCGCCGCCGCGCTCGATGCGCTGGAGCGTCCGACGTTTGATATCGGCACGAGCAGCGAGGCCACGAACAGCAGGCCGCAGCCGCCGACGAGGCGATGGGCATGACCTCCGACCGCACCCGCAAGGCGATCACCTCGATCCGCTCCATGCTCGCGGTGTACCAGCGCCGCCGCGTTCCAGGCGTACCAGATCTCGCCCGTCATGGCCGCGAGGCCCGCACCTAACATGCCCAACAACCCGCTCGACGAAGGGAACCCCGTGGCCCAGCAGACCGAAGACCGCCCCCCAGCCCTCAAGCCGGCGCTCGACTCGATGACACTGCTGGTCGCGGCCGTCATCGTCCACGACAAGGCCACCAACCGCGTCGTGCTCCTCCAGCGCAGCGAGAACGCGAAGTTCGCCCAGGGAATGTGGGACCTGCCCGTCGGCAAGAGCGAACCAGGCGAGCCCATCACCGAGACGGCAGTCCGCGAGCTCTACGAGGAGACCGGCCTCACGGTGAAGTCCGAGTCTCTCAAGGTCGCGCACATCATTCACGGAGCCTGGGGGGTTGAGTCCCCCAATGGCTTCCTCACGGTCGTCTTCGCCACCCACGAATGGACCGGCGAACCCGAGAACCGCGAACCCCGCAAGCACTCCCAGGTCCGCTGGGTCGGCGTCAACGCCATCCCCGAGGAGTTCGTGGAGACCACCGACAGCGCGCTCCATCGCTACCTCGGAGGCGGTCCGCAGGTCTCCCTGAACGGCTGGAGCCAGGCTCACCTCCATTCCCGGTCCAGCACCTGACTGTCGTCTGCATGCCTTGATCAACCAGTGCGGTTCTTTCTTCGCCGACGACGCCGTTCGGCCCGCCGCGCGGGATCAGCTCGTGGCGGCGTCCCGTGCCGTCGCGGCGTCCTGCGCCGTCGCCGCTTCCAGCGCACCGCGCAGGCGGCGGATCTCGGCGATCAGGCGGGGGATGTCCTGGCGGGCATTGGCGATGAACTGGGCGTTCTCGTCCCAGCGTTCATCCGCGACATCGACGTAGCGCGGCTGCTGGACAAGAGTGGCGGCCACGATCTCGTGGTGGTCGAAGCCGGGCCATCGTTCGCCGCGTCCGGTGTCGGGAACGGTGCTGACGGCGACGAGGCCCATGGCCCAGTCGTCGTCGAGGATCCGGAGGTACCAGGGACCAGGGGTCGTGGCCTCGGTGAGCTCCTCGATATCGGCAAGTTCTTCGTCCGTCAGCGGTTCAGGTGTGCTCATCAGCCCTGCCAAATCCTCGCGTTCGACCAAGTGCCCGGCCTCGGACCGCGCACCGGCGGCCCCGGCCGACCCCGTGAGCGGAGGGACCAAGGCCGCGCCGGCCACGACCGGGCCCGGAGGGGATGGGGCTGACCGGATTCGAACCGGCGTCCTCCCCCATGCGGTGAAGGCGCGACGACCACTGCGCTACGGGCCCCATCCCGGCCTGGAGCGTACAAGCCGCCCCTGCCGCGCCGCTCCGAATTATGCGGCCCATCGACGGATCGCTCGGCTCGACGTCGGCCCGGCGAACGAGGCTATGCCCATCGTCGAGGCGACGGGACCCGTCCCCGGACGCGCCGGACGCGGGGCCGCTGCGGCCCCGCGTCTTCGGTCGGTCGTGTGCGTACAGTGCGCGCTCCCCGCCGTCACCGCAGGTCGCCGCTCCTCGCGCTCCGGGGGCGGAGGAAGGCTCCGGCGAGCAGGGCGCCGGCGAGGACCAGGGCGGAGTTGACCAGGATCGCGACCGAGACTCCGGAGAGGACACCCTCGGGTCCCGTGTCACCGAGCGCGGACATCCGGGCGGTGGCGATGGCGCTCATGACCGGGATGCCCAGGGTGATGCCGACCTGCTGGGTCATCGTGGCGAGGCCGGTGGCCAGGCCCTGTTCGTCGTCGGGGAGGCCGGAGGTGGCGGTGACCATGAAGCCGACGATCATCAGCATGTTGCCGATGCCGCCGATGAACGTGGCGGCCAGCAGGAGCCAGATCCAGGCCCCCGAGGTGCCGAGCGCCACCAGCGAGAGCGTGGCCACGGCCTGGATGATGCCGCCGGCGACGATGGTCGTCCGGTTGCCGAAGCGGCCGACGGCCCGGCCGCCGAGCGTGCCGCCGATCACGGTGCCGATGCCCAGGACTCCGAAGGCGAGGCCGGTCGCGAGCGGCGAGTAGCCGAGGACCTCCTGCAGGTAGAGCGTCAGCAGGAAGACCAGCGAGGTCTCGGTGACGAAGGCGATGAGACCGGTGGCGTTGCCCCAGATGACGCTGCGGCGCTTGAGGATGCGTACGGGGACGAGCGGTGCGGCCGCCTTCTTCTCGACGAACCAGAAGCCGATGAGCAGGGCGATGCCGGCGGCGAGCGCGGCCAGGGTGGTGGGCGTGGTCCAGCCGGTGGCACCGGCCTGGGTCAGGCCGAAGACCAGGAGCAGCAGTCCGCCGGTGACGGTCGCGGCGCCGGGGACGTCGAGCTTGGGCCGCTCGGCGGGGCGCGAGTCGGTGATGACGGACGGGGCCAGGGCGACGACGAGGGCGGCGACGGGGACGTTGATGAAGAAGGCCCAGCGCCAGGAGAGCAGGTCGGTGAGGAGCCCGCCGAGGATCGCGCCCGCCGTGAAGCCCGCGGACATCAGCGCTCCGTTGAGGCCGAGGGCGCGTTCGCGCAGCGGGCCCTCCTTGAACGCGGTGGTCAGCAGGGCGAGTCCGGCCGGGGTGACGGCCGCGGTGGCGAGGCCCTGGAGGACTCGCGCGGTGAGCAGGACCTCGGGGGAGGTCGCCAGTCCGCCGAGCGCCGAGGAGAGACCGAGGACGACCATGCCGCCCACGAAGAGGCGCTTGCGGCCCACGAGGTCGGCGATGCGGCCGAACAGGAGGGTGAATCCGGCGGCGGCCAGGGCGAAGGCGGTGGCGATCCACTGAAGGTTCGGGAGGGAGAAACCGAGTCCCTCGCCGACGACGGGCAGTGCGACGTTCAGGATCGAGAAGTCCACGGCGATCATGAACTGGGCGCCGAGGAGGAGAGCGAGGACGAGCTTCTGCCGTCCGGTCATACGGGGGGACGCCGACGGCGCGGCGGTGGTGTCGGGAGCGGCGACTGCGGCGACCGTGGGGGCAGCATCGGCGCTGCGCTGCGGGGTCTGACTGGGTGCGGACATGGTCGTCCTTCCTCGGACGGGAGTTTTAACGGTTCTGTGGTTCCGTTAAGATGGAACGACCGTAGCAGAGGAACGGCCATTAATGGAACTGGAGGACCGTTATGACGTCCGACCGTGTGGAACCCGGTACCGTCCGGCCCGGCGGGCGCACCGCCCGCGTCCGCGAATCCGTCCTGCGCGCGGCGGGTGACGCGCTGGCCGAGCAGGGCTTCGACCGGCTCGACCTCGCCGATGTCGCGCGCCGTGCGGAGGTCGGCAAGACGACCGTCTACCGGCGCTGGTCGACCACCACCGGCCTGATCGCCGACCTTCTGGACGACATGGCCGAGCAGTCCCTGCCACGGGCCCGCACCGGTTCACTGACCGAGGACCTCAGGGCCAACGCCCGGCTCGTGCTCTCCACGCTCACCGACCCGCGCCAGGGCGCCCTGTTCCGCTCCGTGATCGCCGCGGCGACCTGCGACGCGCGCACGGCACAGGCGCTGCACCGGTTCTACGCGGTCCGCATCAAGGAGTGGTCGGGCTGTGTCACCGAGGCCGTCGAGCGCGGCGAGCTCCCCGCCGGCACCGATCCGGACGAGGTGATCCGCGCCGTCTCGGCCCCCCTCTACTACCGCCTGCTGGCCAGCGGAGACCCGCTCGACGAGGCGGCCGCCGACCGCGCCGCCGAGGCCGCGGTCGTGGCCGCGAAGGCCGGTACGTACGTGATCTGAGCCCGCCGCCTCACCCGCGGAAGTGTTCGTCGGCCGCCCGCAGCCGGGCCGCCCAGGGGTGACCGGCGCCCTCGGCCAGGGTGATCGTCTCGGTCAGCCAGGCCCGGCGGTCCGCACCGAGAACGGGCAGGGCTGCCGCGAAGTCCTGCTCGTCCTTGGGCCGCCGGGACCTGGCCTTGTAGAGGAGCTGCACCTCGGGAGCGAGGTAGGGCACGCCGTCCCCCGAGACCCTGCCGAGCCGGTCCAGCGGAAGGCGGATCCTCGGGTCGCGGCGGAACACCCAGTCGCCGTCCTCCGCGTCGTCGAGCATGAACTGCACGCGCCACGGCTCGCCCGCGCCCGGCCGGCACCAGATGTCGTGGACCTGCGGGGGCAGGATCTCGCCGGGGAGCCAGGGCCGCAGGGTGCCGGGCGGATCGGCGGCCCACCACTGTCCGTCCGGCAGGATCCGCTGGACGGCGAGCTGGTCCCGGCGCAGCAGCAGCACGTCGATGTCGCCGTGGTCCCGGAAGGCGCGGCCCACGGCCAGCTCGACCGCGTACCCGCCCGCGATCCACCACGGTGTGCGCAGTGGGGAGAGCAGGCGCACGGCGTCGCCGAGGGGCATCGGGTCCCAGGGACCCCAGGGGGTTTCCGTGCGCATCCCCGTCAGCCGGGGGTGAGGAGGTGGCGGTAGCTGTTCGGATGCTCGCGGAGGTACGTGGCCAGGTTCATGGCCGGCCTGCCGGTGAGCGCCGGCACGGCGTCCGAGACCGTCGCCATCTCCCCCGCCGCGATCGCTTCGTACGACGTCACCCAGCCGGCCACCTCCCAGTCCTGGGCGCCGTACCGGGACCGCGAGGCGTAGGCCTCCTCCCGGGTCTCCGGCACGTAGGTGATGGTCCGTCCGGTGACCCGGCTCAGCTCCTCGGCGGCCTCGGCGAGGGTGAACGCCTCGGGTCCGGTCAGGTCGTACGTCTCTCCGTCGTGCGTCGGGCCGGTGGGGTCGGTGCCGGCCAGCAGGACGGCGGTCGCCGCGTCGGCGATGTCCTCGTGGGCCACCGCGGCGACCCTGCCGTCGCCGGCCGGGCCGCGCAGGACACCGTCGGTGCCGGTCATCGCCGGGAGGCCGGCCAGATACCAGCTGTCGCGCAGGAAGGTGTGCCGGACACCGGAGACCCGGATATGGGCCTCGGTGTCCCAGTGGTCGCGGGCGAAGGTGAACGTCGCGTCGGGTGCGGCGCCGAGGAAGGAGACGTACACGATCCGTTCGACGCCCGCCGCGACCGCCGCGTCGACGGCCGTCGTGTGCTCGCGCACCCGGTCCGGACTCTCGTGGGCCGAGACGAGGAACAGCGTGTGCGCTCCGGCCAGGGCGCGGCGCATGGCCTCGCCGTCACCGTAGGGGGCGGCCGGGGCGGTGTCGGCACCGGGGAGTTCGGGGAGCCGGGACGGGTCGCGGCCCAGCAGTCTCACGGGGACACCGGCCCGGGTCAGCCGCTGCGCGACGCGGCCGCCGAGTGCGCCGCTCGCACCGGTGACCGCGGTGAGGGGGCCGTTCGTGACGTCTTCGGAATCCTGCGTGCGGTGGTCTGTGGGGTTCATGAGGGGTTGCCTTCCTTGTGCGGCCAGGGGCGCACCTCCACGACCGCCTCGACCGGGACCGGTCCGTAGATGTGCGGGAACTCCTCGCCGCCGGGCGGGAGCGACTCGTACCGCACGGGCGCGGGGAGCCGTTCGGTGTCGATGACGAGCACCACCAGGTCCTGGTCACCGGACCCGGCCCGGCTCCCGGCCCCGTACAGCAGTTCGGCCACACCGGCGAGCTGGTGCGGCAGCGAGCAGTGGATGAAGCCCTCTTCGTGCAGGGTGCGGCCGCGGGTGGACATCTCGTACGTCCCGATCCCGCGGGCCGCCTCCCACAGCGGGCGTTCGGTCAGGTGCAGCAGTTCGGCCATGGGCCAAAACTAGCCGCGGCGGCGTCCCCTGCGGGCCATCAGCGCGGCCGCCGATCCAGCGATCAGCAGACCCGCCGCGATCCCGCCGATCACCCATTCACCGCCGCGCGCGCCCGTGTCCGGGAGCTGTCCGCCGGGATGGGGCGGTCCGGGCGGGCCGGGCGGGCGGCTGTCCGTCGGGGTGGGGTGCGGGGCCGGTGTCGACTCCGAGGGGGACGGCCCCGGGCTGTCGGACGGGGTGGGCGTCGGCGAATCCGTCGGCGACGGGGTGGGCGTCGGCGAATCCGTCGGCGACGGCGTGGGCGAGTCCGTCGGCGTCGGCGACGGCGACGGCTCCTCGCCGCAGTCCGGCAGATCGCCGTCGAACGGATAGGCGTGCAGCTCCTGGCCGCCCGACTCCCCTTCCGAGGTGTGGGTCAGCGAACCGGCGCTGTAGAAGCGTCCGTTGGTGCCGCTCATCGCGAGCGTCGCCATGCTGGACTGCTGCCCGATCAGCACGCTGCCCTGGAACTGCCCGGTGCCCTTCAGCCCGATCGCGGTCGCGTCCGGGAAGTTCCACATCAGGTGCTCGCGGAGCCCGGACTGCGGCAGCGAGCCCATGTACGTACTGATGTTGCGCGTGCTGCCGTAGACGTTGACCAGCACGGTCGCACCGTCCGGGACGTTGTCGAAGACGATGCCCTGCTGGCCGCCCGCGGCCGTGGTCAGATCGGCGTCCACCGCGAAGACCTGAAGAGCGGAGGTGCCGTCACCGGTAAAGACCGTCTCGGCGCCGCTGTTCTGCACCGTCCCGGTCACCGGACGGCGGTGCTCCTCGTTGTCGTCGTACGCGTAGCAGTGGCTGGCAGCCGTCAGCTGGTCGCGCAGTGCGGTGTACGGATCGGTGGCGTCGGCGTCGTGGACCGGGTCGGGGATGACCGTCCCCGTGAGGTCCTGGGCGTAGCGGACCACCCCGCTGTTCGGCCCCTCCTCGGCCAGGAGCCGTTTACCGCTCTGAATCGTCACGTCACCGCCCACCGTCAGGTAGTCGGAGCCGTTGGGGGGCGGGACCCGTGATCCCCCGCCGGCGACGCCGACGTTGTAGATCTCGGAGACGCCGTCCCGCTTCATCATGTCGAACTCACCGAGGGTGACGATCTTGCCCTCGGCCTCCGCGGCGGCTTCCCTGACCAGGTAGTCACCACCGACGAAGATGTTGATGTTGCTGTCGTGATAGATCACGTCGTCGCTGTTCGGATCGGGCCACGTGGCAGGACAGTCGTCGCCGAGGCACGGACCGAGGCCGCCGGGCAGCGGAGCGGCGGCAGCAGTCGGGGCGAAGGCTCCCACCATGACTGCCGCCGCCGCTACCGTCACCGCCACGCGGTGGTTTTTACCGTTTCTGCGATCTTTTGCTCCCATACAGCGCAATATGCAGCTTTTTCGCGCGCACATCGGTCATGCCACGCCGGGCGGCGGACGGCCATTCACCGAGTGCCTGCGGCCGTGTGCCGCCTCTCCGGGGCCGTTGGCGTCAGCCCTCCAGCAGCTTGGCCTCGGTCGCCGGGTCGACACCCTTCAGCGGCCGGTCGGCGCGGTGCGGCGCCGTACCGCCGATGTCGCACAGCCAGGCCCAGGTGTCGGCGACGGTCTCCTCGACCGGGCGGCAGCGCAGCCCCGCTCCGTGCGCCCGGCTGACATCTCCCTGGTGGAGGGTGTCGTACAGCTCCCCCGGCGGCAGCCAGACCGGCAGCCCCGTCCAGGGCTCGACGCCCGCCGCGAGGATCCGGTCCGCGTCGGTCCAGCGCAGCTCGGCATCGGAACCGGTGGCGCGCACACAGGCGTTCAACAGACCACCCATCGTGGTGTGCCCGGGGCGGCTGACCAGGTTGTACGGCCCGGCCAGCCCCCTCCCGGGGGCATCCAGCAGCCATTCGGCGAGGTCGCGCACGTCGATGTACTGCAGGTCCAGGTCCGGTGTGCCGGGCGCGAGCACGGGGCCGCCCCGGGCGATCCGCGTCAGCCACCACGGCAGTCTGCCGACGTTCTCCCAGGGGCCGATGATCAACCCGGCCCGGGCGAGGAGCGCCCGGTCCCCGAAGGCGTCCAGCACGGCCAGTTCACCACCGCGCTTGGCCAGGGCGTACGAGACGTCGCCCCCGGCGTCCGGCGAGGCGCCCTCCACCAGCGGACCGTCCTCGGGCAGGCCCGCCGGGGCCGGGTAGTCGTACACCGACCGGCTGGAGACGTACGTGTAGCGCGCGGCCCGGCCGGCGAGCAGCCGGGCGGCGTCCCGCACGGCCGAGGGCGCGCCGCTCCAGGTGTCGACCACCAGGTCCCAGGTGAAGGTGCCGTCGCCCGGCTCGGCGACCCCGGCGAGCGCGGCGAGACCGCCCTCCACGGTGCGGTCGCCGAGCAGCTCGGCCACTCCGGGCGGGGGTGCGTGACGACCGCGGTGGAACACCGTGATCTCCCACCCGCGTGCCAGCGCGGCCTCGGTGACGGCCCTGCCGACAAATTCCGTACCACCCAGTATCAGAAGCCTCATGCCCCGACTCTGCCCGCTCGCACCCCGGACCGGAACGGTCCTCGCTCTCGGCTGAATCGCCCCGAAGCGGCGCCGGAGAGCAGCGATTCGGCGTCCGGGCGGCGCGACACGGCTCCCCGCGCCCCGGGGCGGCGGCGCGCCCGAGCGGCACGATGCGGCTCCCCGACCCGCAGGGCTTTGGCGCGCCCGAGCGGCACGATGCGCCCCCTCGCGCCCCGGGGCGGCGGCGCGCTCAGCTCCGGGCGAGCGGGCTGCGGTGGCGCACCAGCCACTGGTGATATCCGGCCGCACGCTGGGCCGCCTCGCGGTAAGCGGCCTCCAGTTCGCCGTACACCACCGTCATGTCGGCGCCCGGCCGGGAGACCAGGAGCAGCCGGACGGCGAGCGGGTCGTCGCGCAGCGGGCGGATCGCCATGTCGTCGCGGGGGCCCGAGGTGGGCTGGCACGGCGCCACCGCCTCACCGAGGACGACGAGCGATGCGGCGGTGAGGTAGTCGCCGTGCAGTACGGTCGGCGCGACCCCCGCGGCACCGAACACCCGGCGCAGACCTTCCCATTCGCCGTCCACCGTGGGGTCGACCATCCATCGGTCGGCGGCCAGGTCGGCCAGGTCGACGACGGGCAGCGCGGCAGCCGGATGATCGCGGGCCATGGAGATGAACTGCGGTTCACGGTCCAGCAGAACGCGCTGGTCCAGGCCGTCGGGGACGGACAGCGGGCAGCCCTCCACCTCGTGCACGAAGGCGACGTCGAGCCGGCCCTCCCCGACCGCACGCAGGAGCGCGCCGGCCGACACGTCGACCCGCAGCGAGATGTCCGTGCCGGGCAGCCTGAGCCGCAGTCCGCGCAGCCAGCCGCCGACGACCCGGCTGGCTGTGCAGCCGATCCGCAGGTGCGGCCCGCCGGCCCCGGCCGCGTCCGCCTCCGCCTTCGCGTCGGTGACCAGCGCGCTCATGCCGTCGACGAGGGGGCGGGCCCTGCTGAGGACGGCGCTGCCCAGCAGGGTGGGGCGGCAGCCGGTGCGTTCACGGCTGAACAGTTCGGCGCCCAGGGCGTTCTCGATCCGGCGCAGCTGAGTGGTGAGCGAGGGCTGGCTGACACCCAGTCTGCGGGCCGCCCGGTGCAGGCTGCCGGTCTCGGCGATGGCGCACAGCGCCCTGAGGTGCCTCACCTCAAGCTCCATGCTGCTGAGGGTAGGGCGGCGGAGTCGTACCGCACCAGATGCCGGAACCCCATCAAATGCCTTCAATTCAGCGACTGTTGGGGCGGCGTACATCAGGCGTGCGCTCATGGGGCCCGAAGGGGCGATAGGGCGGCGCTATCGCCGGTTGGCATCATCCGCGCGGCGCCTCATTCCCCGACACTCGCTGCGTACCACCCCCGTCCGTGTCCGCTGACCGGACGGGGTCCCCCCTGGCAGGTAACCGGCAGGAGACCCCCCATGAGACACCCCAGGACCGTCATGTCGGCCGTGATCGGCCTCGGCTTCGGCCTCGCCGCCGCACTGGGCACCGCCCCCGCGATCGCCTCCGCCACCCCGGCGCCGGTCGCTCCCCCCACATCCGCCTCGGCGCTCCACTCCGCGTACACCTCGCACTCCGGATCGCACGAGAGCGCGGCCGCCAACAAGGCGTTCTTCGAGGCGGTGGCGAAGTCGGTGGCGGAGAAGCGCGCCGCCCAGCCGGGCGTGCAGGCCGTCACCATCGTCTACAGCACCGCCAACGCGCCGAGCTTCCGCACGGAGATATCCAACAGCGCGCAGATCTGGAACAGCTCGGTCTCCAACGTCCGGCTGCAGGAGGGCTCCAACGCCGACTTCTCGTACTACGAGGGCAACGACCCGAGCGGCTCGTACGCGAGCACCGACGGTCACGGCAACGGCTACATCTTCCTGGACTACGCGCAGAACCAGCAGTACGACTCCACCCGCGTCACGACCCACGAGACCGGGCACGTCCTCGGCCTGCCGGACCACTATTCGGGCCCGTGCAGCGAGCTGATGTCCGGCGGGGGCCCCGGCCCCTCGTGCACCAATCCGTATCCGAACTCCAATGAGCGCAGCCAGGTGAACTACCTCTGGCAGAACGGCTTCGCGGCCGCGCTCGCCCGTAGCGGGTCCTGACCGCACCGTGAAGGGCCACCGCGCAGGACGCGGTGGCCCTTCACGGCTGCCGTAGGCGACCGCGGACGTCAGCCGGCGGTGAACCGGCTACGGACCAGAGTCAGCAGCTCGTCCTCCGTCATCCCGAGTTCACGCGCCTCGGCGACCATCTCGCGCACCCGTTCCAGCAGCCTGGCGCGGTGCGGGGAGGCGCCGTCGGCGACGACCGCTCCGCGGCCGCGGCGCAGCTCGATCAGCCCTTCCTCGCGCAGCCGCTGATAGCCGCGCAGGGCGGTGTGCACGTTGACGCCGAGCGATTCGGCGAGCGCCCGGGCGGCGGGCAGCCGTTCACCGGGGGCCACCGCCCCGTCGGCGACGGCACGGCGCACACAGGCCGCGATCTGGTCGCCGAGCGGCACGGTGGAGGTGGGGTCGACCCTGAAGAGCATGGTCAGCGCCCCGTCCGGCGCCGGTCGATCAGCGTGTTGAGGAGCGCGGCAGCAGTCGCCGAGTCGTCGACCGTCACCGCGAAGTCCCGGCCGTCGGCCAGCCGTGCGACGATCCCCTCACCGGAACGGATCATGACGCCTGTGCGTCCCGGCCGGATCCGGTATCCCCAGCCTCCGTACTCGGCGAGTGGCCTGATGTCCCGGCTGGCCGCCGCCTCGATCCGGTCGAGCGGCACGTGGACGCGCGGCCACGGCAGCATCCCGGACACGGTGATCCCGCGCCGGTCCACGGCCACGGACGGACGGGCGAAGCTCACGAGGAGCACTCCGACCAGGAGAGCCGGAACCGCGGCGACCCAGCCCGCGGTGAACTGCAGCGCGACCCCTCCCGCACAGGCCAGGAACGCCACCGGCAGCAGCCACCGGTTCCCGGCGCTGCGCGCCCACCCCGCGACCTCCCCGGCAGCCAGCGCGATCCGTTCGCCGCCCCCGTCCCCGCCCCCGTCCAACCCGTCCGCCGGCGGCTCCGGTACGGGAAGGAGCGCGGCGAACAGCAGCCCGACCCCGAAGGCGAGCACCGCGACCCCCAGCGCTGCGGCCAGGTGCCACATCGGAAACGAGACGTCCTGTGCGCGGCCCCGCGCATCCTGGGCGGCGTCCACGTTGACGAGCAGGACCACCGCCATCAGGTAACCCAGGAACCCGGCGGTGGCGTATCCGCCGGCGACCACCCTGCGGAGCTCACGGCCGCGGAACCGTCCCCCGGCGGCCATCAGGGTCCACAGTGCGCCGATACCGACGAGCAGCACCGTGGTGACGACGACGTACGCGGTCCGGCCGGCGTAGTCGTTCGCCCGGCCGTCGCCCACGAAGTGGCTGGCCAGCTGCGCGGGCAGCCGGTCACGACGCGTGGCGAAAAGGATGAGGTCCACGGCAAGGGCAAGCAGGAACGGCAGAGCGGTGAGAGCCGCGCGGCCGATGTTCTTCCGGTTCATCAAAACCTCCATTGTTTGCATGTTAGTAGAACAATGGAGGCCCGGCAATGCGCCGATCTCGCAATCTCGCGGTCAAGGGCTCGGGAGATCGGAGGCTTGGGAGATCGGAGGGTTGGGAGGGGCGGGCCGAGCGGGGCGGGACGGACCCGGAACCAGGAGGAGCAACGGGCCTAGCCGGCCGCCGAGCGGCCACAACAACGAAGAACCGGCCCAACGGTGTCACTCCGTCAGGCCGGTTCGAGGAACCAGGTGGTTCGTGGGATCAGGGAGTTCGGGGGATCAGCCGGTTCGGAGGATCAGGCGGTTCGGAGGATCAGGCGGTTCGGGGCAGGGCGAGAGAAGGGAGAAGGGCAGGGGAAGGAGAGGGGGAAGAGGCAGAGGCGCCGGCCCTCTGGTGCGGTCAGGCCGTTTCGAGCGGGAACGCACCGCGATGGCCGGTGCCCGCGCCCGCCTCCGGGCGCGGTTCGAACTCCCGGCAGCTCCAGATCTCCTGGACGAATCCGCTGCGCCGGTCCCACAGGTCGAGGAGGTCGTCCTCGCCTGTCGCCCCTCGGTAGGCCTCCTTGGCCCCCCGGAAGCAGGCAAGGCCGCCGGAGAGGCCTCGACCGGGTGCCGGGAAGTAGTCGGAGAAGGCACAGGCGATGCACGTCTGGAGCCGGATCCCTGGCGGAAGAGACCGCTGGATGGTGGCGAGTGCCGCCCCGAAGTCGCTCTCCGCCCGGTGGGACCGGAAGGCCGCACCGCCGTACTGCAGCTCCAGATAGAGATACGGGTCGGGCCTGCGCAACGACAACAGGCAGCTCAGCGTGGCCTGCTGGGCTGCGCCGTCCGCGGTGACGGGGAACGGCAGGTCCCATTCCAGGACGCAGTCGTTGAGCGCCCCGTCCGCGAGAGCGAACATCCCGCTCTCCGGCGGCATGCCCGCCACGGGGCACAGTCCGTCGAAGCTCTCGCCCTCGAAATCCACGCCCCGGATGCGAAGCCGGAGTTGCTGTCCGTCGGTGGTGAGGATGACGGCATCGGAGCCCTGCCGGTCCCGGTACCACCCTGCCCACGACTCATCTGTCATGGGCACGGACTGTAGCCCGTGGCTCGGACACTCCCCCTGCCGCCCTCCACTTCGCCGCCCGGCCCCTGTGACCTCGACCGATTCCCGATCCGCTCCGGCCTCTCCCCCGCTCCACCCTCGCCCTCATTCGCACCCTCCCCCGCGCTCTCCCCTCGCCCTTCGTCACACCCCCTTGCGCTCTCCCTTCGCCCTCATTCGCGCCCTCCCCTGCGCTCGCCCCCTGCCCCTCCTCGCGTCGCCCCCTCCCCCCTTCTTCGCACCCCCTTGCGCTCTCCCCTCGCCCTCCCATGCGGCTTACGTTCCGATGGCGCGGAACCTGCGGTCAGTCAGTGCGTCCGACGCGTGACGAACTCGGCCAGGGCCAGGAGGTCGCCCGCCGCCGACAGGTCGGGCACGGCCCGGGACAGGTGGTGCACCGCTCGGGCCATCCGATCCGCGGCACCGGCCTGGGCCCAGTCGCGGCCGCCCGCCCGCTCCACGGCGTCGGAAGCGCGGCTCACCTCACTGGACGTGTTCATGGGGCCCCGGTAGAGCGCGGCGAGCTCCGCCGCCGCCGGGGTGCCCGAGGTCAGGGCCGCGACGACGGGCAGCGACTTCTTGTGGGCCGAGAGGTCGGCGCCGACCGGCTTCCCGGTCTGGGTGGGGTCGCCCCAGATGCCGATCAGGTCGTCGATGAGCTGGAAGGCGAGTCCGGCCTCCCTGCCGAAGCCGTCCATCGCGCTCACGGCACGCTCCTCCACGCCCGCGTAGAGCGCACCCAGCGCGCATGCGCAGCCGAGCAGCGCACCCGTCTTCGCCGTCGCCATGGTGAGGCACTCGTCCAGCGAGACCTCGTCCGGTCCGCGTTCCTCGAAGGCGCAGTCCGCCTGCTGGCCCGCGCACAGCTCGATGACGCAGGTGGAGAGCCGGGCCGAGGCGCGGGCCGACACCGAGCGGGCGTCCTCGGCGAGGAGCCGCTGGGCGAGGGCGAGCATGGCGTCACCCGCGATGACGGCGTCCGGGATGCCGAAGACCGTCCAGGCCGTGGCCCGGTGCCGGCGGGTGCGGTCCTCGTCGATGACGTCGTCGTGCAACAGGGTGAAGTTATGGGCCAGTTCCACCGCGACGGCCGCCCGTACGGCCTCCCTCGGGTCACCGCCGAGCGCCCTGGTGGCGGCGAGGACGAGCGCCGGTCTGATCGCCTTTCCGGAGCCGCCCGCGGCGGGGCTGCCGTCGGCGTGCTCCCAGCCGAAGTGGTACATCGCCACGCGCCGGATCGACCCCGGCAGCGAGGCGACCGCGGCCCGCAGATGCGGATCGACGAGGGTCCGGGTGTACTCCAGGAGTGCCGCGGCCTCATTGCCCTCGGTGGCGGCGGCGTCGGTACGGGTCATGGTCAATCGGTCACCCCGGTCGTTGCCGCCCCCGGCCCCGGTGGCTGTCGCCCCGGGGCCGGGGACGTGGGTGGTTGCTGTGGGTGCGCCGGCTGCGGCCGACGGGGTCCCGGACCCGGCGGGACCGGGACCCCGTGGACTCACCGCCAGCGGCTGACCTCGACGTTCTCCAGGACACCGAGGGCGTCCGGGACCAGTACGGCCGCGGAGTAGTAGGCCGTCACGAGGTAGGAGATGATCGCCTGCTCGTCGATCCCCATGAAGCGGACCGACAGGCTGGGTTCGATCTCGTCCGGGATGCCCGTCTGCTGGAGGCCGATGACGCCCTGTTCGGCCTCGCCGGTCCTCATACAGATGATCGACGTGGTGCGCGCTTCCGTGACCGGGATCTTGTTGGACGGGAAGATCGGGACCCCGCGCCAGGCCGGCACGTGGTGTCCGCCGACGTCCACGCTCTCCGGCACCAGACCGCGCTTGTTGCACTCCCGGCCGAAGGCGGCGATGGCCCGCGGGTGGGCGAGGAAGAGCTTCGATCCGCGGCGGCGCGACAGCAGTTCGTCCATGTCGTCGGGGGTGGGCGCCCCGTCGTGCGGCTGGAGCCGCTGCCCGTAGTCGCAGTTGTTGAGCAGGCCGAACTCCCGGTTGTTGATGAGCTCGTGCTCCTGGCGCTCACGCAGCGCCTCGACCGTGAGCCGCAACTGCTGCTCGGTCTGGTTCATCGGCTGGTTGTAGAGGTCGGCGACCCTGCTGTGGACCTTCAGCACGGTCTGCGCGACGCTCAGTTCGTACTCGCGGGGCGCGGCCTCGTAGTCCACGTACGTGTGCGGGACGACGGCCTCGCCGACATGGCCCGCGGACAGGTCGATCTCCGCCTCGCCGTAGTTGTTGGTGCGCTGCTGCGGAATGGCGAGCAGCCCGGCGAGATGGCTGCTCAGCGATTCGGCCCGCTCGGCGAGGTTGAGCACATCGGCCCGGCTCAGTGTCAGAACCGTGCACGCCGTGACGGCGCGGGCCGTGTACTCCCAGACGGCGTCGCCCTCGATCAGGGAGTGGTCGCCGAAGTACGCCCCGTCCGCGTGGACGCCGAGCACCGTCTCGTCCCCGTAGGGACCGGTGCCGACCTTCTCGACCTTTCCGTGCGCCAGCAGGAAGACCCGGTCCGCCGCCTCTCCCGCCGTCGCCAGGAGCTGGCCGGCGGAAATCTCGCGCTGCTCGCACCTCCTGGCCAGTTCGGCGAGGACTTCCTCGTCCCCGAAGTCCCTCAGGGCCGGCAGTTCACCGAGCTCGGCCGGAATGACCGAGACCCGGTCCCCGGTCTGCACGAACGTCACCCGGCCGTCCCCGACCGAGTAGCTCAGCCGGCGGTTGACCCGGTAGGTGCCGCCCTGCACCTGGACCCACGGCAGCATCTTCAGCAGCCACCGCGAGGTGATCTCCTGCATCTGCGGAGCGGACTTGGTGGTCGTCGCGAGGTTCCGCGCGGCTGCCGTGCCAAGACTCTGCTGCGGCGGCACCTGCGCGTTCTGAACCTCTTCGCCAACGGACATCTGTCGTCCTCTCGATTCATCAGCTGACCTGCGAGAAGAACCTTTCAGCATGAGGACTCGGCACGCCATTACACAAAAGAGTGTGACTAATCGGGCTTTGGGTTGGGCACAACGCTGCGCGACGCCCGCCGAGTCGAATAATTTGCATACGGAATGCAAATTCACTTACCGTGACCGGCATGCGGCTGACGAGATTCACGGACGTGGCGTTGCGCGTGCTGATGCGCCTCGCTGTCGTGGAGGGCGAGGATCCGCCGACCACCCGGGAGGTGGCGGCGACCATGCAGGTGCCGTACACCCACGCCGCGAAGGTCGTGGCCCGCCTCCAGCACCTCGGCCTGGTCGAGGCGCGGCGGGGCCGCGGCGGCGGACTCTCCCTCACCCCGGCCGGGCGCTCCGCCTCCATCGGCGGGCTCGTCCGCGAACTGGAGGGCCCGGGCGACGTCGTCGAGTGCGAGGGCGCCACCCCGTGCCCCCTGCGGTCCGCCTGCCGGCTGCGCAACGCCCTGCGGGCGGCCTCGGAGGCCTTCTACGCCTCACTGGACCCGCTGACCGTCGCCGAACTGGTCTCCTCGCCGACCGGCCCCCTGCTGATCGGGATCAGCAGCAGGCCGCCGGCAGGCGACTGACCACCCCCGCCACACCGGGCCGACGGCCCGGTTCCTACACTGCTCTTAAATACGCATCTGAGATGCCAATTATGAATCCGAGGAGTCACCGATGCTCTCCGAGCCGTCGACCGCCACCGTCCGTGCCACCCTGCCCGCCGTCGGCGCGGCCATCGGGGACATCGCCGATCTCTTCTACCGCAATCTGTTCGACGCCCATCCGGAGCTGCTGCGCGACCTGTTCAACCGCGGGAACCAGGCCTCCGGCACTCAGCGCCAGGCTCTCGCCGGTTCCATCGCCGCGTTCGCGACCCAGCTGGTCGAACACCCGGACACCCGCCCCGACGTGATGCTCGGCCGCATCGCGCACAAGCACGCCTCGCTCGGTGTCACGGCCGCCCAGTACGACGTCGTGCACACACACCTGTTCGCCGCCATCGCCGAGGTGCTCGGCGACGCGGTGACGCCCGAGGTCGCGGCCGCCTGGGACGAGGTCTACTGGCTGATGGCCAACGCGCTGATCGCCATCGAGGAGCGGCTGTACGCGCAGCAGGGCGTCGTCGCCGGTGACGTGTGGCGCGACTGGGAGGTGGTCTCCCGGACCGAGGAGACCGCGGACGTCGCCACGTTCCGGATCCGCCCCGCGGACGGGTCCCCCGCCCCCGCCTTCCACCCCGGCCAGTACGTGTCCGTGCAGGTGGAACTTCCCGACGGCGCCCGCCAGATACGCCAGTACAGCCTCTCCTCAGCGCCCGGTTCGGCGGTTCGCTCGTTCACCGTCAAGCGCGTGCACGGCGACGAGGCCCCCGACGGCGAGGTCTCGCGGCACCTGCACGCAGAGGTCGGGGCCGGCGACCGGCTCCGGGTCTCGGCCCCGTACGGCGACCTCGTACTGAAGTCCGCCGACGCCCCGCTCCTGCTCGCCTCCGCGGGCATCGGCTGCACCCCGATGCTGTCCATGCTGGAACACCTCGCGGACGCCGGTCACCGCGCGCCGGTGACCGTGGTGCACGGCGACCGCTCTCCCGCCGACCACGCACTGCGCGCCGACCACGCCCTGTTCACCGCCGGTCTCCCGGACGCATCGGCGCACTTCTGGTACGAGTCCCCCGAGCCCGGCCACCCCGCGGACCGCACCGGCCGGGTCGACCTCACCGGTGTGGTGATCCCGTCCGGGACCCACGCCTACCTCTGCGGCCCGCTGCCCTTCATGCGGGCCGTGCGCACCCAGCTGCTCGCCAAGGGGGTCCCGGCGGCCGACATCCACTACGAGGTGTTCGGCCCCGACCTGTGGCTCGCCCAGGACTGAGAGGCAGCCCCGGCCACCCGGCCGCGCCCGGATCCCGGGCGGTGTTCGCGGAATTGACCGGATCGGCTCGCACAGCGCCCGAACAGGGCCCCGGATTCCACCCGTGGCTGGTCCGGGGCCCCTCCCGTCGGGTACAAGCGCTGTACGGACAAACTCCCCCACGCACGAAGGAGTCGGTCATGTCCTCACCCATGTCCGCGAGCACCTTTCTCGACGCCCTCAAGGACGAAGGGCTCACCGTCGTCCAGGTCGGCGACTGGCGCACGCACAACCGCAACCACAAGGGCCCCTGGGGGCCGGTCAACGGCGTGATGATCCATCACACCGTCACCAGCGGCACCGCCGCGACCGTCCGGATCTGCCGCGACGGCTACCCCGCACTGCCGGGGCCGCTGTGTCACGGCGTCATCGCCAAGGACGGCCGGGTCCACCTGGTCGGCTACGGACGGGCCAACCACGCCGGGCTCGGCGACGACGACGTGCTGCGCGCCGTCGTCGCGGAGAAGCGCCTGCCGTCGGACAACGAGGCCAACACCGACGGGAACCGGCACTTCTACGGCTTCGAGTGCGAGAACCTCGGCGACGGCAAGGACCCCTGGCCCGCCGTCCAGCTCGAAGCCATCGAGAAGGTCGCGGCCGCGATCTGCCGCCACCACCACTGGACCTCCCGGTCCGTCATCGGCCACCGGGAGTGGCAGCCCGGAAAGGTCGATCCGCTCGGCTTCTCGATGACCACCATGCGGGCGCGGATCCACGACCGGCTGAAGTAGCCGGACACCCGCTCCGGCCGGGGCGCGGCCACAATGGAGCCATGTCCTCCGTGCCCGCCGACGCGCTCGGCCTCTCCCGCCTGCAGCCGGTGCTCCCCTCGCCCCTGCAGCCGGCCGAGGACGAGCGCTTCGCCCGGCACGGCGTGACGCTGCTCCTCAAGCGCGACGACCTGATCCACCCGGACCTGCCGGGCAACAAATGGCGCAAGCTCGCCCCGAACCTCCGCGCCGCCGCCGGCCGCCCCGTGCTGACCTTCGGCGGCGCGTACTCCAACCACCTGCGGGCCACCGCCGCAGCGGGCCGGCTGCTGGGCTTCCGCACCGTCGGCGTCGTCCGGGGAGACGAACTCGCCCACCGCCCGCTCAACCCGTCGCTCGCCCGGTGCGCGGCCGACGGGATGCGGCTCCACTTCGTGGACCGGCGGACCTACCGCGCCAAGGCCGATCCGCAGGTCCTGGCCGCCCTGCTGAGCGCCCACGGCGAGTGCGAGGTCATCCCGGAGGGCGGCAGCAACGCTCCGGCCGCACAGGGCTGCACAGAGCTCGGCCGTGAACTGCGCGGAGCCGTCGACGTGGCGGCGGTGGCCTGCGGCACCGGCGGCACCCTCGCCGGACTCGCCGCGGGACTGGCACCCGGGCAGCGCGCACTCGGCATCCCGGTGCTGCGCGGCGGCTTCCTGGGGGACGCGGTGCGGGACCTCCAGCGGGAGGCGTTCGGCGGTCCCGCCGGCACGTGGTCCCTCGACGACCGCTTCCACTTCGGCGGGTACGCCCGCACCACCCCCGCGCTGCATGCCTTCGCCGACGACTTCGAGGACCGTCACGGGCTGCCGGTCGAACGGCTCTATGTGGCCAAACTCCTCTACGCGCTCACCACGCTGGCCGAGGAGGGTGCCTTCCCCGCCGGAACCGCCGTCGCGGCCGTCGTCACGGGCCGCCCGGACCAGGGCGTGTGGTGAAAGTGGCGTCGTCCGCCCGGAGGGCGGGGCTCGCGGCGTCCGGGCGGGTCATCGCAAAGCGGAGGGTCGCCCGCGTACCGGACGTACTCGGGCGATCCCGACAACGCGGCGAGGTGCCGTGCCAGGTGTCGCGAGCCAGACGGGACTTTCACCACACGCCCCAGCCCCTGGAGGATCAGCCGTCCGCATCCTCCCGGTAGGCCGCGGCCTCCTCCAGGTCGAGGCGCCTGAGCAGGGTCCGCATCATCTCGTCGTCGATGCTGCGCTCGTCCCGCAGCCGTACGAAGACCTCACGCTCCGCCTCGATCATCTCGCCGGCCAGCCGCCTGTAGGTGTCGTCCGCCGACTCCCCCGTCACCGGATTGGCCGCACCGAGCCGCTCCCAGACGGCGTTGCGGCGGCGCTCCAGGACCGTGCGCAGCCGGTCGGTGAGCGGCTGGGGCAGGCGATTGCGCCGGTCGGTGAGCAGTTCCTCCAGGCGCGCCTCCGCGGCCGCGGACGCCGTGCTCTGGGCCTGCGCCTCGGCGAGCGTCTCGGCCTGCCGGTCGCGGCCCGGAAGCTTCAGGACCTTCACCATGACCGGCAGGGTGAGCCCCTGGACGACCAGGGTGCCGATGACCGTGGTGAACGTCAGGAACAGCACGAGGTTGCGCGCCGGGAACGCCTCGCCGTCGCTCGTGACCATGGGGATGGAGAAGGCGATGGCGAGTGAGACGACGCCGCGCATCCCGGCCCAGCCGACGATCAGCGGCGAGGTCCAGTTGGTCTCGGGCTCGCGTTCCCTGATGCGTTTCGACAGCAGGCGTGGCACATAGGTCGCCGGATAGACCCAGACGAACCGGACCACGACGACCGCGAGGAACACCGCCACCGCGTACCAGAGGGCCTCGGTCACGGCGTACGTACCGAGCCCCTTCAGCACGAAGGGCAGCTGGAGACCGATCAGGGCGAAGACGGCGGACTCCAGGATGAACGCGACCATCTTCCAGACGGCGGCCTCCTGGAGTCTGGTGGCGAAGTCGACCTGCCAGGAGCGGTGGCCCAGATAGAGCGCGACCACGACGACGGCGAGCACTCCGGAGGCGTGCACGCGTTCGGCGGCGGCGTACGCCACGAACGGGATCAGGAGCGACAGGGTGTTCTGGAGCAGGGGCTCCCTGAGGTGGGTGCGGAGCCAGTGCAGCGGCACCATGAGGACCAGGCCGACCCCCACCCCGCCGACCGAGGCCAGCAGGAACTCGCCGATCCCGGCGCCCCAGCTCATGCCCTCGCCCACGGCCGCGGCGAGCGCCACCTTGTAGGCGGTGATCGCGGTGGCGTCGTTCACCAGGGATTCGCCCTGCAGGATCGTCGTGACCCGGGCGGGCAGGCCGACCCGGCGGGCGATGGCCGCGGCGGTGACGGCGTCCGGCGGGGCGATCACGGCGCCCAGCACCAGTGCCGCCGTGAGCGGCAGCTCGGGCACCAGCCGGTACGCGAGCCAGCCCACCGCGACGGTGGCGAACAGCACGTAGCCGACGGAGAGCAGGGCGACGGGGCGGATATTGGCCCGCAGGTCCAGGTAGGAACTGTCCACGGCCGCCGTGTAGAGCAGCGGCGGCAGCAGGAGCGGCAGCACGATGTGCGCGTCCAGCGTGTACTCCGGCACCCCGGGCAGGTAGGCGCCGATCAGCCCGAGGGCCACCAGCAGCAGGGGGGCCGGCACCGGCGTCCGGCGAGCCAGACCGGCTGTCGCCGCACTGGCCGCGACCAGTGCCACCAGTGGCAATGCGTCCATCTCACGGTCCTCGCATCCGTCGTAACCTGGCCATCATGAGCGAGTGCCCGCATGTACCGGACCTGCCGCGCCCCGAACCCGCAGCCCTCTCCGAGACCTGTCTCGCATGTGTGGCGGCGGGCACCCACCCCGTGCAACTGCGACTCTGCCTGACCTGCGGCCATGTCGGCTGCTGCGATTCGTCGCCCCTGCGGCACGCCACGGGGCACTTCGAGGAGACCGGCCATCCGGTGATGCGGAGCTTCGAGGCCGGCGAGAGCTGGCGTTGGTGCTTCGAGGACGGTTCGATCGTCTGACGTCTGGGTACGTCAAACCGGCGCCTGTTGTTCGTAATTGACCGCCGCAGACCTCTAGCCACTGTGTGTACTCATGGGCTTACCATGAGTGACAGTCATGGGATGGGGTCTCGGCGACACGGCATCATGGATCGCGATAGCGTCGCCGGACCAAGAACCGAAGACGTACCGCATGGCTCCGGGCGACCCTTCCCGGATCCTCGAAGAGTTTGTGCCACCTTGGAGGTGAGGGTGTCCCAGATCGCAGGCGAGCCCGGGAATCAGGACTTCGTAGAGGTCCGGCTGCCCGCTGCGGGTGCCTACCTGTCGGTGCTGCGTACGGCCACGGCCGGCCTCGCAGCGCGTTTGGACTTCACTCTCGACGAGATCGAGGATCTTCGCATCGCGGTCGACGAGGCCTGCGCGATCCTGCTCCAGCAGGCCGTGCCCGGCTCCGTCCTCAGCTGCGTGTTCCGGCTCGTCGACGATTCTCTTGAGGTGACGGTGTCGGCCCCCACGACGGACGGCCGGGCCCCGGAGCGCGACACGTTCGCCTGGACGGTGCTCTCCGCACTGGCCGGAAAGGTCGACTCCTCGGTCGCCGATGACCGTACGGTCAGCATCAGCCTGTACAAACAGCGCGGCGCGGGACCCGGGCCGGCGTGAGCAACGGGAACGGGGACGGTCCTGTGCGGGACGAGACGATCCGACCAGGGGTGGTGCGCTCAGCAGGCATCCCGGAACAGCAGGCCCTGCCTCATCCGGTGGACGGGGCGGACCTGCCCCGTGCGGTGGACGGGACGGACGGGCCCGCCGGCATTACGGTCGCGGTGGAGCAGTCGCAGGCGGAGCGGGCAGGCCAGATGAGCGAGCACGGGCACCACGATCCACACGACCGCAGCGGAGCGCGGGCGTTGTTCATCGAGCTGGGCAAGCTCCCGGACGGCTCGCCCGAGAAGGCGGAGCTGCGCAACCGGCTGGTGCGGATGCACCTGCCGCTGGTGGAGCACCTGGCCCGGCGCTTCCGCAACCGGGGCGAGCCGCTGGACGACCTGACCCAGGTCGCCACGATCGGCCTGATCAAGTCGGTGGACCGGTTCGACCCGGAGCGCGGCGTCGAGTTCTCGACGTACGCGACACCCACGGTCGTCGGTGAGATCAAGCGGCACTTCCGCGACAAGGGCTGGGCGGTGCGCGTGCCGCGCCGCCTCCAGGAGCTGCGGCTCTCGCTGACCACGGCGACCGCGGAGCTCTCCCAGCAGCACGGCCGCTCGCCCACAGTGCACGAGCTGGCGGAGCGGCTGGGCATCTCCGAGGAAGAGGTCCTGGAGGGTCTGGAATCGGCCAATGCGTACAGCACGCTCTCGCTGGACGTGCCGGACACGGACGACGAGTCCCCCGCGGTCGCGGACACGCTCGGCTCCGAGGACGAGGCGCTGGAGGGCGTCGAGTACCGGGAGTCGCTCAAACCGCTGCTGGAGGACCTGCCACCGCGGGAGAAGCGGATTCTGCTGCTGCGGTTCTTCGGCAACATGACCCAGTCGCAGATCGCGCAGGAGGTCGGCATCTCGCAGATGCATGTGTCCCGGCTGCTGGCCCGCACACTCGCACAGCTGCGCGAGCGGCTGCTCGTCGAGGAGTAGACGAGCCGGGGGCGGACGGTCCGCGTCCCCCCTGGCCCGGCCGAGCGACTGCCCGGCCGTCTCGCCCTGCCCCGTCGCCCCTGGTCCCGCCGAGCGGCTGGCGGGCCCTCCGTCCCCGGTCCCGCCGAGCGACCGGCGGGCCGTAGCTCCCGGTCCCGGGCCGGCGGCTGCCGGGCCGCCCCGTCGGGTCCTCAGGCGTCGGCGCCGTCCGCGTCGGAACGCGTGCCCGGCCGGCGGATGCCGAGCGCCTCGATGGTCGCCGGCCGCGCCAGCTGGTAGAGCGCGGTCAGCGCCGCCACCGCGAGCACGATCCCGGCCGGGATCAGCACCCCGTGGGACCGCAGCAGCGTCCAGGCCACCGGGAGCGCGATGATCTGCGTGATGAGCGCGGGTCCGCGGCTCCAGCTGCGCCGCTGAAGCAGTCCACGGGCGGCGAAGACCGGAATCAGCCCCAGCGCGATCACCGTCAGACCGCCCATTTCGGCCTGCTGCGGGCTGTCGGGGCGGCCGAGCAGCCCCATGACCAGCATGTAGACACCGCCGATGACAAGGGCCGCGCCTTCGAGGGCGTTGAGTCCGGCCACGAGTGTGATCCTGGCCGGCTTCGGCGATGCGGCCGAGGGCATCGACGAGGGCGCGTTCTGCTGAGTACTCACCCTTGCAGGTTGGCATCCCCGGCGCACGAAAGGGAAGCCGGGGTCGGAACACCACCGGACCACCCCGGGACGGCGCACACGACCCGTCGCCCCGCAGCCCCTCCGTCACTCAGCGTGAAGGTGACCGGGCAGGACTTCAGGCCGATACCTCGCGGTAGGTAGTCTGGCAGTCATGCGCGCACTTCTTGTGGTCAATCCAGCTGCCACCACCACCAGTGCGCGGACCCGTGACGTGCTGATTCATGCACTGGCCAGCGAGATGAAGCTGGAGGCCGTGTCCACGGAGTACCGCGGACACGCCCGTGACCTGGGACGACGGGCCGCCGACAGCGACGACATCGATCTCGTGGTCGCGCTCGGCGGCGACGGCACGGTCAACGAGGTCGTGAACGGGCTGCTCCACAACGGCCCCGACATCGACAACCTGCCGAAACTCGCCGTGGTCCCCGGCGGCTCCACCAATGTCTTCGCGCGCGCCCTCGGCCTGCCGAACGACGCGGTGGAGGCGACCGGCGCCATCCTGGACGCCCTGGCGAACCGCACCGAGCGCACCGTTGGCCTGGGCCTGGCGGCCGGCACCCCCGGTACCGAGGACGAATCGGTCCCCGAACGTTGGTTCACCTTCTGCGCCGGCCTCGGATTCGATGCCGGCGTGATCGGTCGCGTCGAACAGCAGCGCGAGCGCGGCAAGCGTTCGACCCATGCGCTGTACGTGCGCCAGGTGATGCGCCAGTTCCTGGAGGAGCCGCATCGGCGCCAGGGGCTGATCACGCTCGACGTGCCCGGCCAGGACCCGGTCACCGACCTCGCGCTCTCCATAATCTGCAACACGGCCCCCTGGACCTACCTGGGGAACCGGCCGATGTACGCCTCTCCGAAGGCGTCGTTCGACACCGCCCTGGACGTCCTCGGCCTGCAACGTCTGTCCACCGCGGCGGTCACCCGGTACGCCACCCAGCTGCTCACTTCGAGCCCCGAGAAGGGCCCGCGAGGCAAGCACGCGGTTTCACTGCATGACCTCACGGACTTCACCTTGCATTCAAAGGCCCCACTGCCCTTCCAGATGGACGGTGACCACCTGGGGCTGCGTACAAGTGTGACGTTCACAGGCGTACGCCGTGCACTGCGTGTGATTGTGTGAGTGGAAGGGACCAAAGTCCTTTAACTCGAACGTTTGGACTGGCTTCCACCCTCTAGAAGTACGGCTGTGACCTAGCCGACACCGAGGAATCAAAAAAAACTTTCCAGAAGGGGTTGTATCCGTCGCCGAGGTTTGCGAATCTCTACATGGCGATCGGGACGGCCCGCAACAACGGCCTCCACTGAGAGCCAGAACCCCTCCTCACTGCACAGGACCACAACCAGTTCATCTGGGCGTCGGCCCGACACTTGCGGGGGGATTCGTGAAAGCGTTCACATTCACAAGCCACAGTACGTATACCAAGGAGAGGTAGCAGCCATGGACTGGCGTCACAACGCCGTTTGTCGTGAGGAAGACCCGGAGCTGTTCTTCCCCATCGGCAACACCGGTCCTGCGCTGCTGCAGATCGAGGAAGCCAAGGCCGTCTGCCGTCGCTGCCCCGTCATGGAGCAGTGCCTGCAGTGGGCGCTCGAGTCCGGCCAGGACTCCGGCGTCTGGGGTGGCCTCAGCGAGGACGAGCGCCGCGCAATGAAGCGCCGCGCCGCTCGCAACCGGGCGCGCAACGCAAGCGCCTGACCGACGCCACCGCTACGAACCTCAGCCAGGCGGCGCGTACAGAGCGTACGCATCACCCCGCCCCCCGAGTCGCAGCGCGCAGTACCCCCGAAGCGCATGCTTGACCAGAGAGCCCGGACCGTTCACCAACGGCCCGGGCTCTCTGCTGTGCGCACGTCCTACTTGTCGACGCGGACCGGGATGTCGAGGACGACCTGAGTACCCCGCTCGGGTGCCGGCACCATGCCGAACGAACCGCCCAACTCGCCCGCGACCAGCGTCCGCACGATCTGGAGTCCCAGATTTCCGGCACGCTGCGGGTCGAAGCCCTCGGGCAGACCGCAGCCGTCGTCCTGCACGGTGATCAACAACCGCCCCTCGGTGGGCGAACCGCCGCGCACCGCGGACACCTCGACGGTGCCGGACTCGGCCACGCCGAACGCGTGCTCCAGAGCGTTCTGCAGCACCTCGGTGAGGACCATCGCCAGCGGTGTGGCCACTTCGGCGTCGAGGATGCCGAAGCGTCCCGTGCGACGGCAGGTGACCTTGCCCGGGGAGATCTCGGCGACCATCGCGATGACGCGGTCGGCGATCTCGTCGAACTCCACCCGCTCGTCCAGATTCTGGGACAGCGTCTCATGGACGATGGCGATCGAACCGACGCGCCGCACCGCCTCGTTGAGCGCCTCGCGGCCCTGCGGGGAGTCCATCCGCCGGGCCTGCAGGCGCAACAGGGCGGCAACCGTCTGGAGGTTGTTCTTCACCCGGTGGTGGATCTCCCGGATGGTGGCGTCCTTGGTGATCAACTCGCGCTCGCGGCGACGCAGTTCGGTGACGTCACGCAGCAGGACCAGGGAGCCGATGCGGACCCCCTTGGGCTTGAGCGGGATCGCCCGGAGCTGGATCACTCCGCCCGTGCACTCCACCTCGAACTCACGGGGGGCGTACCCGCTGGCGAGTTTGACGAGCGCCTCGTCCACCGGGCCCCGGGAGGGCGCGAGTTCGGCGGTGATCTTGCCGAGGTGCTGTCCGACCAGGTCGGAGGCGAGACCGAGACGGTGGTAGGCGGAGAGGCCGTTGGGGCTGGCGTACTGGACGACGCCGTCGGCGTCGAGGCGGACCAGCCCGTCACCGACCCGCGGCGAGGCGTCCATGTCGACCTGCTGGCCGGGGAACGGGAAGGACCCGGCCGCGATCATCTGGGCCAGGTCGGAGGCCGACTGGAGGTAGGTGAGCTCCAGTCGCGACGGCGTGCGGACCGTGAGCAGGTTGGTGTTGCGGGCGATGACGCCCAGGACACGGCCGTCCCTGCGGACGGGGATCGACTCGACCCGTACGGGAACCTCCTCGCGCCACTCCGGGTCACCCTCGCGCACGATGCGGCCCTCGTCCAGCGCCGCGTCCAGCAGCGGACGGCGGCCGCGCGGGACCAGATGGCCGACCATGTCGTCCTGGTAGGAGGTGGGGCCGGTGTTGGGCCGCATCTGGGCGACGGACACGTAGCGGGTACCGTCACGCGTCGGGACCCAGAGGACGAGGTCGGCGAAGGACAGGTCGGAGAGCAGTTGCCACTCCGAGACCAGCAGATGGAGCCACTCGAGGTCGGTGTCACTCAGGGCGGTGTGCTGGCGGACGAGGTCGTTCATGGAGGGCACGTGTGCGAGCGTACCTGTGGATGTGCACAGGTTCCGAACCGGACGTCACGCCCGTACGTGAAGGGGGAAGGACCGGAATTCACCGTGCACCACGGATGGACACGGGTGAATGGTCTAGTCCACAATGCTCAAGACAGAGCCTCCGCTCTCCCCGCACAGGAGAGCGGAACGAGGTACCCGCGCTCTCTGCCCTGACTGCGCCGGTATCTCCCCCGGCCGGGGGCACCGCACACCGCCGGCCGGAACGACCGCCCGTAACGGGCGGTCCTGCTCCGGGCTGCGGTGCTGGTCGGGCTGAGGGTCCCGGCCCGGCGCCGCGGCCCGCGGGTGTTTCCGGGGGCGGATCAGGCGCCCCTCAGCGGGTCTCGGTGACCTTCGCGAGCGCGCGCGGCGCGTCCGGGTCCTGGCCGCGCGCGATCGTCACCTCGTAGGCCAGCATCTGCAGCGGCAGGATCTCCAGGATCGGCTGGACCTCCTCCGCGACGCCGGCCGTCGGCAGCACGAAGCCGGCGGAGGCCGCTTCCACCTGGGCCTTCGGGCCGACCACGAAGAGGTCCGCCCCGCGGCCGCGCAGCCGGTCGAGCACCGGCTGGAGGGCCTCGCCGCCCCGGCCATCGGTGACCACGGCGATCACCGGGGAGATGTTGTCGACCATGGCGAGCGGGCCGTGCAGCAGATCGGCGCCCGAGTAGGACAGGGCGGGGATGTAGCTCGTCTCCATCAGCTTCAGGGCGGCCTCCTTGGCGGTGGGATAGCCGTAGCCGCGCGAGGTGATGACCATGCGCTCGGCGAAGCGGTAGCGGGAGGCCAGCGCCTTCACCTCGTCCTTGCGGGCCAGGATCGCCTCGGCGAGTTCGGGCAGGATCCGGGCGGCGGCCCCGTCGCCGCCCCGCAGGCCCTCGACGAAGAGGTACAGGGAGAGCAGGGAGGCGGTGTAGGTCTTGGTGGCCGGCAGGGCCTTCTCCGGGCCCGCCAGGATGTCGATGTGGTACTCGGAGACCGCGGCGAGCGGCGAGTCCGGGCTGTTGGTCACCGCCAGGGTGACCGCGCCGGCCTCCCGGGCCGCCTTCGTCGACGCCACCAGGTCGGGCGAGCCACCGGACTGGCTCACGGTGATGACCAGGACGTCCTTCAGGTCGGGCTTCGCGCCGTACGCGGTGGTCGTGGACATCGAGGCCAGACCACAGGGCAGTCCGAGCGTGATCTCCATCAGGTACTTCGCGTAGAGCGCGGCGTTGTCCGACGTGCCGCGGGCGGTGAGCAGGACGAAGCGGGGCTTCCTGGCCGCGATCTCGGCGGCGACGGCGCGGATGGCGGGCGCCCCCCGGTCGAGGATGCGCCGGAGCATCCCGGGCTGCTCGGCCATCTCTCCGGACATGATCCGGCCCGGCTGCTCGCCCTCGCCGGCCGGGTACGTGGCGGACATGTCTGGTGCCTCCCGGGGGTGTCATGGTGCGTCGGTCAAGTCGAACACGGGGCACCGGGGACCCGCCAGCGGACGGCCTCCCGGCCCGCCCGTGCCCGGGTGTTCCGAAACGTCCCCCGAAGGCTTCCGGGGACCGTGTCCAGGGGCGCGAGGTCTGCTAGATTAGACTTAGATTGGTCTATACCACATATCGTCACTCCAGATCGGCAGGCCCCGCGTGGAAGTTGTCATCGTCCCGGACGCCAAGGCAGGCGGCGAACTGATCGCGGGGGCCATCGGCGCCCTGCTGAGCCGCAAGCCCGACGCCCTTCTCGGCGTTGCCACCGGCTCGACCCCGCTGCCCATCTACCAGGCACTGGCGGACAAGGTCCGCTCCGGCGCCGTGGACGCCTCGCGTGCCCGCATCTGCCAGCTCGACGAGTACGTGGGGCTGCCGGCGGGCCACCCGGAGTCGTACCGCTCCGTCGTACTGCGCGAGGTCGTCGAGCCGCTCGGGCTCTCCGAAGCCTCGTTCATGGGTCCCGACGGCTCCGCCGAGGACGTCCAGGCCGCCTGTGAGGCGTACGACAAGGCGCTCGCCGAGGCCGGTGGCGTGGACCTCCAGCTGCTCGGCATCGGTACCGACGGGCACATCGGCTTCAACGAGCCGTGCTCCTCGCTCGCGTCCCGTACCCGGATCAAGACGCTGACCGAGCAGACCCGGGTCGACAACGCGCGCTTCTTCGACAACGACATCGAGCAGGTGCCGCACCACGTCATCACCCAGGGCATCGGCACGATCCTGGAGTCCCGCCACCCGATCCTGCTCGCGACGGGCGAGGGCAAGGCCGACGCCGTGGCGCAGACGGTCGAGGGGCCGATCGCCTCGATCGTGCCCGCGTCCGCGCTGCAGTTGCACCCGCACGCGACCGTCGTGGTCGACGAGGCGGCGGCGTCCAAGCTGAAGCTGGCGGACTACTTCCGCGCCACGTATGCGGCGAAGCCGCTGTGGCAGGGCATTTAGTCCCTGGCGGTACGCGAGAGGGCCGGGACACCGTGTGGTGTCCCGGCCCTCTCGCGTGCGGGTGTCCCGCCTGCTGCCTTTTGTCCTCGGACGCCGGACGGGCTTGGTCGCGCCCGGCGCCGCCCGCCCCGCCCGACGTCCGTCCTCGAACGCCGGAGGGGCCTGGCTGCGCCCGGCCGGCCCGAGGGCGTGGGGCGGGGGTGGGTCAGTGGCCGGTGATGGCCTCCGCCGCCGCCAGGCCGCAGACCCTGGCAGCACCGTGGGTGGCGATGTGCAGGGCGCCCCTGGGCTCGGCCTGGGGGACGCCCATCTCGACCACGATCGTGTCCGGACGCGCCGCGAGCACCGCGTCGAGGGCCTCGGTCATCCACGGGTGGCGGTGCGCGTCGCGGACGACCACGACGATGCGCCGCTCCCCCGCGGCCCGCAGCACACCGGCCGCGAGCGCCTCGGTCTCGCCGCTGTAGGTGTCGGTCCCGGTACCGGGCACCAGCCGGGCCAGTTCGGCGGCGACGCCCCACGGGGTCTCGGCACCGACCGCGATGTTCGCGACCGGGGTGAGCGCGGCGACGTACGCCGGTCCGGTGAGCGGTTCGCCCGTGCCGGTCACCTTCACCGCACGGCGGGCGGCGATCAGACCGATGTCCGAGCCGATGCCGGCACTGTCTCCGGTGCCGGGCGCGATCCCCTCCTGCGCTGCCGCGCCCGGCTCCGGGACAGCCCCTCTGACCCGCTGCGTCCAGGACGCGAGGGCCCGTACCCGGGCGGCGGCATCCGCCAGCCGCTCCTCGGGCAGTTCACCGGCACGGACCGCCGCGACCAGCGCGTCGCGCAGCCGCAGGACCGTGCTGTCGTCGTCGAGGCCGCCGCCGACGCAGAGCGCGTCGGCACCCGCCGCGATCGCGAGCACCGAGCCGCGCTCGATCCCGTACGTCGAGGCGATGGCCTGCATCTCCACGGCGTCGGTGACGATCAGGCCGTCGTAACCCAGCTCCTCGCGCAGCAGACCGGTCAGGATCTGCGGGCTCAGGGTCGCCGGGCGGTGCGGGTCGAGCGCGGGAAGCAGGATGTGCGCGCTCATCACCGACTTGGAACCCGCCGCGATGGCAGCCCTGAAGGGCACCAGTTCACGGGCGTGCAGGGTCTCCAGGTCCACGTCGATGCGGGGCAGCGCGTGGTGCGAGTCGACCGCAGTGTCGCCGTGCCCCGGGAAGTGCTTGGTGCAGGCGGCGACGCCGGCGGCCTGGAGGCCCTCGACGTACGCGGCGGTGTGGCGGGCGACCAGGTGGGGGTCGGCGCCGAAGGACCGGACCCCGATGACCGGGTTGCCCGGGTTGGAGTTGACGTCCGCGGAGGGCGCCCAGTTGAGGTTGACGCCGCAGTCGGCGAGCCGGCGGCCCAGCTCCCGGGCCACGGCGCGGGTCAGTGCGACGTCGTCGACGGAGCCGAGCGCCAGGTTGCCGGGGAAGGACGAGCCGTGACGCACCTCCAGCCGGGTGACGTCGCCGCCCTCCTCGTCGATGGCGACGAGCACGTCGTCCCGCTCGGCGCGGAGCTGCGCGGTGAGCGCGGCGAGCTGCTCGGGCGTCTCGATGTTGCGGCCGAACAGACCGACGGAGGAGAGACCTTCGCCTACGCGGCGCAGCAGCCAGTCCGGTGCGGTGGTACCGGTGAAGCCCGGCTGCAGCACGGCGAGGGCGTCACGGGTGACGGTGTCCGTGGTGGATACGAGGGTGGTCATGGGGAGGCGTTATCCCTTCACGGCGCCGGAGGTGAGGCCCGCGGCCATCTTCTTCTGGACGATCATGAAGAAGATGACGACCGGAAGGGCGATCATGGTCGATGCCGCCATCAGGGCGCCATAGTCCGTACCGCGCTCACTCGTGAACGTCATCAGCCACACGTTGAGCGTGTACTTGGAGTTGTCGTTGATCAGGATGTACGCGAAGAGGTATTCGTTCCACGCGTTCACGAGCGCGAAGATCGACGCGGCGGCGAGGCCGGGTGCGAGCAGCGGCAGGATCACGCGGCGGAAGGCGCCGAAGCGGGTGCAGCCGTCCACCATGGCGGACTCCTCGAGCTCCACCGGGATGTTCACCACGAAGCCGCGGATCATGATCGTCGCGAACGGCAGGGTGGAGACCAGGTAGACGACGATCAGGCTCCAGTACTCGTCGATCCCGCCCATGGCGTTGAGCTGGGCGTAGATCGGGATGAGCATCGCCGTCGGCGGCAGCATCTGGACCAGGATGAGGATGAGGACCAGGGTCTTGCGGCCGAAGAAGCGGAACCGGCCGATGGCGAGCGCCGCCAGGGTGGCGATGATCATGCCGCCGACGACGGCGGTGACGGAGACGATCAGGCTGGACTGGATCGCGGTGCCGAAGTTCGGCTGCTCCGTGGCCCGGACGAAGTTGTCGAAGGTGATCGACGAGGGCCAGAGCGTCTGGTCGTACGAGCGGATCTCGCGGCTGGGCCGCAGTGCGCTGATGACCAGCCAGTAGACCGGGAAGACCATGACCAGGGCGATGCCCAGACCGAGGATGTTCAGGCCGACGCGGGTCTTCTTGCGGTCCGGGCGCAGGACCTGTGGTGTGTCGGTCGTGGTGCTCATTCGACCTCTCCCGTCTTCATGAGCTGGCGCAGGTAGTACACGGCCACGCCGGACAGCAGCAGCACCGTGATCAGGGCGATCGCGGTGCCCTGACTGAAGGAGGTGGACTCGAAGGCCTTCGAGTAGGAGTAGAGGCCGAGGGTCTCGTACTCCGGCTCGGGCTTGCTGCCGCGCAGCAGCCAGATCTGGCCGAAGACGTTGAAGTCCCAGATCACCGAAAGGGTGGCCACCATGCTGAACACCGGCTTGATGACCGGCCAGGTGACGAAGCGGTAGACGCCGTAGCTGCTGGCGCCGTCGAGCGAGGCGGCCTCTTCCAGTTCCTGGGGGACCTGGGTGAGGGCCGCGTACAGCGTGACGACGACGAAGGGGATGGCGCCCCAGACCACCAGCAGGGTGATGATCGCGAAGCCCTGGATCGGGTCCAGGTACCAGTTGTGGCCGAGGAAGTCCTCGCCGACGACCTTCGCGATGAGGGTGTTGATGAGCCCGTAGTCGGAGTCGGCCATGAACCGGAAGATCGAGGCGGCGACCATCAGCGGCATCGACCAGGCGGCGATCAGGCAGAACGTCAGGATCAGCCGGACCCAGTTGGACAGGCGCCGCATCAGCAGGGCGATCAGCAGGCCGATGCCCATGGTCAGCGACACGCAGATGGCCATGAAGACGATCGTGCGGAAGGTGACCCACCAGAACTCGGAGTCGCCGAGGATGTTGGTGAACTGGTCCAGTCCGACCCAGGGCGCGGGTTCACCGCTCCACAGCTCGCGCCGGCCCATGTCCTGGAAGGACATGATGACGGTCTTGCCGAGCGGGTAGAGGTAGACGGCGGCGATCGCCACGATCGCCGGGAGGATCAGGAAGTAGGGGAGGAGTTCGCCCTTCTTCCGCTTCCTCTTCTGTGGACGGGGGCCCTTGCCGTCCTCGGCGGACAGCGGGCTCTCCGCCAGCTTGGGATCACGTGGTACGGGGACCGGTGGCCCGGCGGCCTTGGTATCGGCGGCAGTCACGTGGCGACCTTCCATCGCGGGTCCGAGGCAGTCCCCGGAAAACACGGCGTTCTTTGCGAAAGGAGCGGGGGCCCGGCGCAGTGCCGGGCCCCCGCCTGGCGATCAGAAGGCGAAGGCCCTCTTGTTGATCAGGCCTTCTTGTTGATCAGCGCGTCGATCTCGCTGTCCGCCTTCTTGGCGGCGTCGGCGACCGAGGTGCCCTTGAGGATCTTCAGGAGCATGTTCTCCAGAATCTCCTCCTTCTCGATCGAGGCCCAGCCCGGCGCGATGGGCGTGAACCAGGCGTCCGGCACCGCGTTGGCGATGGCGGCCGTCTCGGGCTTGGCCTTCAGCGGCTCAAGCTGCTTCTCGTTGTTGGGGAGGATGTTCTTCGACGCGAGGACCTCCATGGACTTCGCGTTGGTGAAGAGCGAGATCCACTCCTGGCCGAGGTCCTGGACCTTCGACTTGGAGACGACGGCCAGGTCGGAACCACCGATGAAGGACGGGAGCGCCTTGCCGTTCGGGCCGGGCATACCGGCCGTCGCGATCTTGCCCTCGAGCTTCGGGTTGCCGTTCTCGCCGGTGGTGACGCCGCCGGCCTCCCAGGCCTGGCCGTAGATGACCGCGGCCTTCTCGTTGGCCATGACGTTGGCGTGGTCCTGCTCGTCCTTCGTCTGGTCGGCCTTGTTGTACTTCTTGACCAGGTCGACGAAGTGCTGGATGCCCTTCTGCGCCTCGGGGCTGGAGAGGCTGGCCTTCCACTCCTTGGAGCCCTCGTCGTACTTGGCGATCTGGCCGCCGTACGCCGCGACGTAGGACATGGCGGCGTACCAGTAACGGCCCGGGTAGTAGAGGGACGAGGCGCGCTTGTCCTTCTTCGCGAGCTCGGCCGAGACCTTGTCCATGGCCTTGAGGAACTCGTCCTCGTTCTGCGGGAGGACGTCGCTGCCGGTACCGGCCTTCAGCATGTCCTTGTTGTAGACCGCGAGACGGGCGCTGGCGTAGTACGGGACGCAGTAGGTCTTGCCCTCGTAGGAGCAGGTGTCCTTCAGACCCTTGATCCAGGTGTCCGAGTTCTCGTACTTCTTGGTGTCGACCTCGGCGAGCGCACCATTGAGGATGTACTGCATGGTCTCGGTGTTGCCGAGCTCGACAACGTCCGGGAACTTGTCGCCACCGAGGGAGGTGTCGAGCTTCTTTACCTTGTCCGCCCACTGCTGGTACTGGACCTTGACCGTGACGTTCGGGTACTTCTTCTTGAACTCGGCATTGGCGTCCTTGACCAGTTCCGGCCAGGTCGACTGGGCCTCGCCCATGAGCCAGACGGTCAGGTTCTCCTTGCGGTCCTTCGGGTCCTTCGACGATGCACTGTCGTCGGAACCACATGCCGCCACGGAAACCAACATGCCCGCGACGCCGATCGCCGCGATGAGCTTGCGCTTCACGCCACCCTCCTCAGGGATGCTGCAACCCCCCGCCCACCGCGCAAAATCGTCGACGAGTACTACTGGGGCTGGGACCTGGTCTTTAATGGTTTAGACCAGTACCGGGAGCTTGGCCTAGACCTTTAGGGGTGTCAAGGGTGTATAAGAAGTGCACTCGCGTCCGTTATAGGACCGACACCTGAGGGAGGGCGACGAGCCGTGACCGGACCGTGCCACCATGTGAGCCGCGACAGACGGAGGAGCCGGTGACGGCAGCAACGCAGCAGTCGGGAAGGCGGGCCATGGGTGCCGACGGGGGCAGTACGGGGAACGAGACGGGCGCGGGTACGCGCACCGCGCGCGTCCCGAAGTACTACCGGCTGAAGCGACATCTCCTCGACATGACGGACACGATGCCGCCGGGCACCCCTGTGCCCCCGGAGCGGACCCTGGCCGCCGAGTTCGACACCTCGCGCACCACCGTGCGCCAGGCACTCCAGGAACTGGTCGTCGAGGGCCGGCTGGAGCGCATCCAGGGGAAGGGCACCTTCGTCGCCAAGCCGAAGGTCTCGCAGGCCCTGCAGCTCACCTCGTACACCGAGGACATGCGCGCCCAGGGACTGGAACCGACGTCCCAGCTCCTGGACATCGGCTATGTCACGGCCGACGACATGCTCGCCGGGCTCCTCGACATCAGCGCGGGCGGCCGCGTGTTGCGGATCGAGCGGCTGCGCCTGGCGAGCGGTGAGCCGATGGCGATCGAGACCACCCACCTTTCGGCCAAACGCTTTCCCGCGCTGCGGCGTTCGCTGGTGAAGTACACGTCCCTCTACACGGCTCTCGCCGAGGTGTACGACGTACGGCTGGCCGAGGCCGAGGAGACCATCGAGACCTCCCTCGCCACCCCGCGCGAGGCCGGCCTGCTCGGCACGGACGTGGGCCTGCCGATGCTCATGCTGTCCCGGCACTCGCTGGACGGACAGGGCGAGCCGGTCGAGTGGGTGCGCTCGGTCTACCGGGGCGACCGCTACAAGTTCGTGGCCCGTCTGAAGCGACCGCTGGACTGAAACCGCCGCAGCTCCGTGCACAACGAACAGCCCCCGTGGACCCCTTCCCACGGGGGCTGTCCGGCGTCCCGCGCCTGCCGGCCCGGACCGACGCGCCGACGTATCACGTTATGTCGGCCAACTGTGCGACGCCCGAAGACCGTTGCCGGACCGCAATGCGGACAGGGGGTGACGATGGGCGGAACCCTCGCCTAGATTTCCTGGCCTTACACCAGGTGATCAGTGAGGGGACGGAGTCGCCGCCATGCCGGAAGAACCAGAAGGAAAGCCACCCACCGTCACACCCGTGCGGGTGGTCATCGCCCTCTGCCTCATCGCGCCGTTCGTGGCGATGCTCTGGGTGAGTTCGTACGCCAAGGTCGACCCGACCTTCATCGGCATCCCGTTCTTCTACTGGTACCAGATGCTCTGGGTGCTGATCTCCACGGCGCTCACGATGATCGCGTACAAGCTGTGGCAGCGTGACCAGCGCGCCCGCAAGGGGGGTGCGTCAGCATGAAGGACGGCGTGAACGGCGTCGCACTCGGCGTCTTCATCTTCTTCTTCCTGGCCGTCACGGTCGTCGGCTTCATGGCCGCCCGGTGGCGCAAGGCCGAGAACGAGGCCAGCCTCGACGAATGGGGGCTGGGCGGACGGTCGTTCGGCACCTGGGTCACCTGGTTCCTGCTCGGCGGCGACCTGTACACCGCGTACACCTTCGTCGCCGTTCCCGCGGCGATCTACGCGGCGGGCGCGGCCGGCTTCTTCGCGGTGCCCTACACCATCCTGGTGTACCCGCTGATCTTCACCTTCCTGCCGCGCCTGTGGTCGGTGTCGCACAAGCACGGCTACGTCACCACCTCGGACTTCGTCCGCGGCCGCTTCGGCTCCAAGGGGCTCTCGCTGGCGGTCGCCGTCACCGGCATCCTCGCCACGATGCCGTACATCGCGCTGCAACTCGTCGGCATCCAGGCGGTGCTGGACGTGATGGGCGTCGGCGGCGGCGAGAACACCCACTGGTTCATCAAGGACCTGCCGCTGCTGATCGCGTTCGCCGTGCTCGCGGCGTACACGTACTCCTCCGGCCTGCGGGCCCCCGCCCTGATCGCGTTCGTCAAGGACGGACTGATCTACCTGGTCATCGCCGTGGCCATCATCTACATCCCGATCAAGCTCGGCGGCTTCGACGACATCTTCGCCAAGGCCGGCGAGGCGTTCTCGGCGAAGAACGAGGCGGCCGGGAAACCGGTCGCCGGACTCGCCCCCGGTGAGGCGGGCCAGTGGGGATACGCCACCCTGGCGCTCGGCTCGGCACTGGCGCTCTTCATGTATCCGCACTCGATCACCGCGACGCTCTCCAGCCGCAGCCGCAACGTGATCCGCCGCAACACGACGATCCTGCCGCTGTACTCGCTGATGCTGGGCCTGCTCGCGCTGCTCGGCTTCATGGCGATCGCCGCCGGCGTCAAGGTGGACAACGGCCAGCTGGCGATCCCGCAGCTGTTCGAGAACATGTTCCCCGACTGGTTCGCGGGCGTGGCCTTCGCCGCCATCGGCATCGGCGCGCTGGTGCCCGCCGCGATCATGTCGATCGCCGCGGCGAACCTGTTCACCCGGAACATCTACAAGGACTTCCTGAAGCCCGACGCCACACCCGCACAGGAGACCAAGGTCTCCAAGCTGGTGTCGCTGCTGGTGAAGGTCGGCGCGCTCGCCTTCGTCCTCACCATGGACAAGACGGTCGCGATCAACTTCCAGCTCCTCGGCGGAATCTGGATCCTCCAGACGATGCCGGCCCTGGTCGGCGGGCTGTTCACCCGGTGGTTCCACCGCTGGGCGCTGCTCGCGGGCTGGGCGGTCGGCATGGTCTACGGAACGGCTGCCGCGTACGGGGTCGCCAGCCCGACCCAGAAGCACTTCGGCGGGTCCTCCAAGGCGATCCCGGGCATCGGCGAGATCGGCTACATCGGCCTGACGGCCTTCGTGCTGAACGTCCTGGTCGTCGTCGTCCTCACCTTCGTCCTGAACGCCGTGAAGGCGCCCGCCGGGATCGACGAGACCTCCCCGGGCGACTACACCGCGGACGCGGGCGACCCGGGCGTGCAGACCGAGCTCCCGCCGGCCACCGCCGGTGCGCCGGGCGGTCACTGACCTCCGCCGCGCGCACGCGAACGGGCCGTCGCACCTCTCCGGAAGGGGTGCGGCGGCCCGTTCGCGCGTCCCCGCGGAAAAGCCCTTGCGGCCTCGGCCCGTGCCTGCGGCAGACTTCGGCCCATGGACATAGCAATCCGGCCGGTCGAGCCCGCCGAGCACGCGCTCCTCGGCGAGATCACCGCCGAGGCCTATCTGGGCGACGGGCTCCTGGACCTCGGCGCCGACGATCCGTACCTGGTGCAGCTGCGCGACGTGCCCCGCCGGGCCGCCGAGGCCGAGGTGCTGGTGGCCGCCGACGCGCGGGGCCGCGTCCTGGGCGGGGTCACCTACGCCCCGCCGGGCAACCCGTGGGCCGACATCGCGGCGGCCGACGAGGCCGAGTTCCGGATGCTGGCGGTCTCCCGCGAAGCCCGTGGCGCCGGGGCGGGCGAGGCGCTCGTACGGGCCTGTATCGACCGCGCACGAGGCACCGGCGGCGTCACGGGGCTCGTCCTGTCGACGCAGCCGGCGATGCGCGGCGCCCATAGGATCTACGGGCGCCTCGGCTTCGTACGGACCCCCGAGAAGGACTGGAGCCCCGTCGCCGACCTCACGCTGCTGACGTACCGTCTGGACCTCCGCCCCGCGCCATAAGGGCACACCGCGATCGCGTACGACACAACATGTGGGGGCTGCCGCATCCGGCAGCCCCCACATGTATGCTCGTGCTCGCTGTCGCCGCAGGGAAATCCGGTGCGAATCCGGAACTGTCCCGCAACGGTGTGTTCGGTGTGCTTTTGCGCACCCCGAGTCCGAAGTCCTGCCGACAGCGCATCCGGCTCGACCGATCCGGATGCCCAGACGTCCGGGCCTCGTGGATGGGCCGGTGGACGCCGCACGGAGTGCTGCCCTGCCCGGGTCCCGCTCCGCCCGGCTGCCCCCGCTCCCCGCAGGCCCCGAGCCGAGCGAGGGAGTGCACCACGTGACCATCGCGCCAGCCGATCCGGTAACAGCGGCCGAATCAACGGGAACCACGAGCGACGGACCGGGAACCGTACTGCTGCGGACCCTGACCGACCTCACCGCCGATCTGCCCGACACCGACCCCGGACGCGTCGCCGCCGCCGCGCTGCGCGGCCGCAACGCCCGGTCGGACGAGGCGGAGCTGCGCTCGCTGGCCACCGAGGCCGCCGCGGGTCTGATCTCCGAGGACCCCGCCTACTCCCGGCTCGCCGCCCGCCTCCTCACCCGCACCATCGCGGACGAGGCGGCCGGGCAGGGCGCGACGTCGTTCTCCGCATCCGTCGCCGTCGGGCACCGCGAGGGCCTGATCGCGGACCGCACCGCCGCGTTCGTGACGCTCCACGCGGCCGCGCTCGACGCTCTGGTGACGCAGTCGCTCGCCGACGGGGCCGACGACCGCTTCGGCTACTTCGGCCTGCGCACCCTGCACAGCCGCTACCTGCTGCGCCACCCGATCACCCGCCAGGTCATCGAGACACCGCAGCACTTCATGCTCCGGGTCGCCTCCGGGCTCGCCGAGGACACCTCCGAGCGCGCCCTGGACGAGGTCGCCGCGCTGTACGGCCTGATGAGCCGGCTGGACTACCTGCCCTCCTCCCCCACGCTCTTCAACTCCGGCACCCGCCACCCGCAGATGTCCTCCTGCTATCTGCTGGACTCGCCGCTGGACGAGCTCGACTCGATCTACGACCGCTACCACCAGGTGGCACGCCTCTCCAAGCACGCGGGCGGCATCGGCCTCTCGTACTCCCGCATCCGCGCCCGCGGTTCGCTGATCCGCGGCACCAACGGGCACTCCAACGGCATCGTGCCGTTCCTGAAGACGCTCGACGCGTCCGTCGCCGCGGTCAACCAGGGCGGCCGGCGCAAGGGCGCCGCCGCCGTCTACCTGGAGACCTGGCACGCGGACATCGAGGAGTTCCTGGAGCTGCGCGACAACACGGGCGAGGACCAGCGGCGTACGCACAACCTCAACCTGGCGCACTGGATCCCCGACGAGTTCATGCGCCGGGTCGACGCGGACGGTACCTGGTCGCTGTTCTCCCCGGCCGACGTCCCCGAGCTGGTCGACCTGTGGGGCGACGAGTTCGACGCCGTCTACCGCGCGGCCGAGGCCAAGGGCCTGGCGCGCAAGACCATGCCGGCCCGCGAGCTCTACGGCCGGATGATGCGGACGCTGGCCCAGACCGGCCAGGGCTGGATGACGTTCAAGGACGCCTCCAACCGGACCGCGAACCAGACCGCCGAACCCGGCCGCGTCGTGCACTCCTCGAACCTGTGCACCGAGATTCTCGAAGTCACCGACGACGGCGAGACGGCCGTCTGCAACCTCGGGTCGGTCAACCTCGGCGCGTTCGTCGAGGGCGGCACGATCGACTGGGAGCGGCTCGACGCCACCGTCCGTACCGCCGTGACGTTCCTCGACCGGGTCGTCGACATCAACTTCTACCCGACCGAGCAGGCCGGCCGGTCCAACGCGCGCTGGCGTCCGGTGGGCCTGGGCGCGATGGGTCTCCAGGACGTCTTCTTCCAGCTGCGGCTGCCGTTCGACTCCCCCGAGGCGCGCGCCCTGTCGACGAAGATCTCCGAGCGCATCATGCTCGCGGCGTACGAGGCGTCCTGCGACCTCGCCGAGCGCTCGGGCCCGCTGCCCGCGTGGTCCGAGACGCGTGCCGCCCGCGGCGTGCTGCACCCGGACCACTACGACACCGAGCTGAACTGGCCGGAGCGCTGGGACGCGCTGCGCGCCCGGGTCGCGACGACCGGGATGCGCAACTCGCTGCTCCTGGCCATCGCGCCGACCGCGACGATCGCCTCGATCGCGGGCGTGTACGAGTGCATCGAGCCGCAGGTCTCCAACCTCTTCAAGCGCGAGACGCTCAGTGGTGAGTTCCTCCAGGTCAACGCGTACCTGGTGGACGAGCTGAAGAAGCTCGGCGTGTGGGACGCGCGGACCCGGGAGGCGCTGCGCGAGGCGAGCGGCTCCGTGCAGGGCTTCGCCTGGATCCCGGAGGAGGTGCGGGCGCTGTACCGCACCGCGTGGGAGATCCCGCAGCGCGGCCTGATCGACATGGCGGCGGCCCGTACGCCGTTCCTCGACCAGAGCCAGTCGCTGAACCTGTTCCTGGAGACGCCGACGATCGGGAAGCTCTCCTCGATGTACGCGTACGCCTGGAAGCAGGGGCTGAAGACGACGTACTACCTGCGCTCCCGCCCGGCGACCCGGATCGCCCGTGCGGCGTCCGCCGCCCCGATCCCGGAGCAGGCACCGGCGCCCGACGCGGACGCGATCGCCTGCTCCCTCGAAAACCCCGAGTCCTGCGAGGCCTGCCAGTAATGAGCTCGAACGACAAGAACCTGCTGGACCCGGGCTTCGAACTGACGCTGCGGCCGATGCGCTACCCGGACTTCTACGAGCGCTACCGGGACGCGATCAAGAACACCTGGACCGTGGAGGAGGTCGACCTCCACTCCGACGTCGCGGACCTCGCCAAGCTCTCGCCGGGCGAGCAGCACATGATCGGCCGGCTGGTCGCGTTCTTCGCGACGGGTGACTCGATCGTCTCGAACAACCTCGTGCTGACGCTCTACAAGCACATCAACTCCCCCGAGGCGCGGCTGTACCTGTCGCGGCAGCTCTTCGAGGAGGCCGTGCACGTCCAGTTCTATCTGACGCTGCTCGACACGTATCTGCCCGACCCGGACGACCGGGCCGCGGCGTTCGACGCGGTCGAGGAGATCCCGTCGATCCGCGAGAAGGCGCAGTTCTGCTTCAAGTGGATGGACTCGGTCGAGAAGATCGACCGGCTGGAGACGAAGGCCGACCGCCGCCGGTTCCTGCTCAACCTGATCTGCTTCGCGGCGTGCATCGAGGGGCTGTTCTTCTACGGCGCCTTCGCGTACGTGTACTGGTTCCGCTCGCGCGGTCTGCTGCACGGTCTCGCCACGGGCACCAACTGGGTGTTCCGTGACGAGACGATGCACATGAACTTCGCGTTCGAAGTGGTGGACACCGTCCGCAAGGAGGAGCCGGAGCTCTTCGACGACGCCCTCCAGCAGCAGGTCACCGACATGCTGAAGGAGGCCGTCGAGGCGGAGCTGCAGTTCGGCCGCGACCTGTGCGGCGAGGGCCTGCCCGGCATGAACACCGATTCGATGCGCCAGTACCTGGAGTGCGTCGCCGACCAGCGGCTCACCCGGCTGGGCTTCCCGGCGGTGTACGGGTCGGAGAACCCGTTCTCGTTCATGGAGCTCCAGGGTGTCCAGGAGCTGACGAACTTCTTCGAGCGCCGCCCGTCCGCCTACCAGGTGGCCGTCGAGGGCACGGTCGGCTTCGACGACGATTTCTAGATCCTTCAGATCCTCGCCCAGCTTCTGACGTACGGACGCCGTGCGGCCTTCACCGGCCGTGCGGCGTCCGCCGTTCGCGGGGGTTCGGTACTCGGGGCCCGTTCCGCTTCCCGGAGCTCGCGGTCGATGCGGTGTTCGCGGGCGATGCCGATCAGCGCCGGCAGCAGGACGAGAGCGAAAACAGCGGATATGCCCAGGACGTTCTGGAATGTGTTCATGCCTCTACTGTCGTCGCTTCCAGAAGGATCCGGCAGTGGCAGGACTGTCATGGAGCATCGAATTACTGCCACACTGAGGGCATGCTGAAAAACGTGGCCGCCCTGCTGCTCGATGACGTGAATCCCTTCGAGCTCGGGGTCCTGTGCGAGGTGTTCGGACTCGACCGCAGCGAGGAGGGACTGCCGGTGCACGACTTCGCGGTGGTCTCCGCCGAGGGCCCGGTCCTGCGGACCCATGCCGGATTCACCATCACCACCCCCCACGGCCTGGACCGCCTGGAGGAGGCCGATCTCATCGCCGTCCCGGCCGGCACCCACTTCGTGGACCGGGAGTACCCCGAGAACGTCCTGGAGGCGCTGCGCCGGGCCGTGGACCGGGGGGCCAGGGTGCTCAGCGTCTGTTCGGGGGCGTACGTGCTCGGCGCGGCCGGCCTGCTGGACGGCCGGCGCTGCACCACCCACTGGCGCCACGCCGTCGAACTGGCCCGCCGCTTCCCCCGGGCGGTCGTCGAGCCGGACGTGCTGTACGTCGACGAGGGCTCCGTCATCACCTCGGCGGGCACGGCCGCCGGGATCGACGCCTGTCTGCACCTGGTCCGGCAGGAGTACGGGACCGCCGCCGCCAACACCATCGCCCGCCGCATGGTGGTGCCGCCGCACCGTGACGGCGGTCAGGCGCAGTACATCCAGCGCCCGCTGCCCCGGACCCGCTGCGACACGGTCGGGGACACCCTGGCCTGGATGGACCGCCACCTCGACCAGGAGATGACCGTCGAGCAGCTGGCCGCCCAGGCGCACATGTCACCGCGCACCTTCGCTCGCCGCTTCCAGCAGGAGACGGGCACCACGCCGTACCGCTGGCTGCTGCGCCAGCGGGTACTGCTGGCACAGCACCTCCTGGAGACATCCGATGAAACGATGGACACCATCGCCGGGCAGACAGGCTTCGGGAACGCCGCGGCGCTCCGTCATCAGTTCGTACGTTCCTTGGGCACCACGCCGAACGCCTATCGCCGGACGTTCCGCGGGCCGACCGAATTGACCGAAGTGGCCTGATCGCTCACGGGACTTACGTCGGACCATTCGTCCAACTGATTCCCCCACCTGTCCATGGACCGGGCCCTTACCGGCCCGCCAGGGTCGGTGCATGGACATCCGGATGGCAAGACGAAGGACCGTCGGGGCCGTGGTGGCCGCGCTCGCCGCCACTGTGCTGCCCCTGCAGAGCGCCGTGGCGCAGGACGGGGCGACGACCGCTGCCGCACCGCCCGAGGTGCTGCCCTCCTTGCGCCAGTGGCAGCCCGGCGAGGGGGAGTTCACGCTCACCGACCGGGCCCGGATCGTGCTCGACGGGGTGCGGGAGCAGCGCACGTCGGCCGATGCGGCGCGGTTCGCCGGCGAACTGGCGGGGAAGGCCCCGGTGTCACGGGGCGGGGCCCGCTCCGGTGACATCGTGCTGCGCCAGGACCCTTCGCTGAAGGGCACGCTGGGCGCGGAGGGCTACCGCCTCGACGTCGGCGACCGGATCACGGTCACCGCCGCGACGTCGGCGGGGGTGTTCTACGGCTCCCGCACGGTACTCCAGCTGCTGAACGACGACGGCCGGGCGGCACGCGGTTCGGCGACGGACGTCCCCGCCTACCGCGAGCGCGGGGTCGGGGTCTGCGCCTGCTACATCAACGTCTCGCTGCCCTGGTTCGAGCGGCTGATGAAGGACATGGCCTCCCAGAAGCTCAACCAGCTGTGGATCGAGGCGAAGGTCAGGAGCGACACCGACCCGGCGTCGGCGTTCTGGGGCTACTACACGAAGCCGCAGGTCAGCGCCCTGGTCGCGATGGCGAAGAAGTACCACATCGACCTGGTGCCGGAGATCAACTCCCCGGGCCACATGGACACGTACCTGGAGAACCACCCGGAGCTCCAGCTCAAGGACAAGGCCGGCGTCGCCTCCCCGCCCCGGCTGGACATCTCGCGGCCCGAGGCGCTGGCGTACTACACCTCGATGGTGGACGAGGCCCTGGAGGTGTGGGACACCCGCACCTGGCACATGGGCGCCGACGAGTACATGATCGGCTCGTCCTACCCGGACTATCCGCAGCTGCAGACGGCCGCGACCGCGAAGTTCGGCGCCTCGGCCACCCCCGACGACCTCTTCGCCGACTTCATCAACCAGGTCAACGCCCATGTGAAGGCCGACGGCCGGTCACTGCGGATCTGGAACGACGGACTCGTCGGCCACAACGGCGTCGTCCCCCTCGACCGCGACATCACCGTCGAGCACTGGCTGGGCGGCGGCGCCATCCAGCAGCCGTCCGCGCTGCTGGCCGAGGGCCGGCCCGTGATGAACTCGGCGTACGCGCTGTACCTGGTGCGCGGCGGCTACACGATGAAGACCCAGGAGCTGTACGAGAGCGACTGGACGCCCCTGCGCTTCGAGGGCCAGACACTGCCCGCCACGGCGGCGAACCTGACCGGCGCGAAGATCAGCCTGTGGCCGGACAGCGCGGCGGCCGAGACCGAGAACGAGGTCGAGGCGAAGGTCTTCATGCCGCTGCGCTTCATCGCGCAGGCCACCTGGGGAGGGCCGAAGCCCAGTGGCACATACGCCGGATTCGAGGCGCTCGCCCGGCGGATCGGACACGCCCCCGGCTGGGAGAACACCGACCGTACCCCGCTGGCCGACGGTACGTACCGGCTGACGGCGGGCGCGAAGGCGCTGGCACCCGGCGCGGACGCCGGAGTCTCGCTGACCCGGGGCTCGCAGGCCGCCTGGACGCTGACGGCGACCGCCGACGGCTACTACACGGTGAAGTCCGCCGAGAGCGGCCTGTGTATGGACGCGGCGCGCGGGAAGAAGTACCTGGGCGCTCCGCTGGAGGTGGGGGCCGAGCTGTCGCTCGGGACCTGCGCGGCGGGCGCGCGCACGCAGCGCTGGCAGCTGGACGCCGGAGGCGGGGCCCTGGTCCTGCGCAACGCCGTCTCGCAGCTCCGGCTGACCGAGCGGTCCGCCGACGGCGCCGCGGTACAGACGACGGGCGGGACGCGCCTGACAGCGAAGTCCGCCTGATCGCAGCTGTGGGGCCCGCCGCACCGGCGGGCCCCACAGTCGTGTCAGATGCCGCAGTTGGGCGCCGACCAGTAGTGGCTGGGGCCCTGGTTCACGTGGACGTGGTCGTTGTGGTCGGGGTAGCCCGGGCCGAGGATCCCGTTGAACCCGTGGTTGCGGGCCTGCTGGGCCAGGGTGCAGAAGGCGATCCCTCCCAGGTCCGCCGCGTCGCCGTACAGATGACGGCTGTTCGACGCACCGCCGGCCGCGCTGTTGCAGGACGTGGAACGGAAACCGCTGTTGACGGTGATCGGGCGGTCACCGAGCGCGTGGCGCAGCGCCTCCAGCTTCCACATGGTGCTCAGCGCGTTGGCCTTCGCGGTGCCCGCCGCGACGGCACCGCCCGCCCAGGTGCTGTTGCAGTGGTTGAGCTCGGCGTACGTGAAGTGGATGGGGGTGCAGTCGTTGTCCTGGAGCGCGTAGATCTTGGACTGCGTGGCGGGGCCCGCGACACCGTCGGCGGCGAGCCCGTAGGCGGCCTGGAAGCGCTTGACCGCGGCGGTGGTGGCGGGGCCGTAGGAGCCGTCGATGGCGAGTACGGAGTTGTATCCGGGATATCCGGCCACGCGGAGCTGCAGCTGGACGACATCGTTGCCGGTGGCGCCCGGGGCCAGGGTGCGGGTCCAGGTGTAGCAGCCGTCCGCCTGAGCGGTGCCGGCGGTCACGACCGCCCCGCCCAAGGCGAAAGCCATGGTCATGACAAGCCCGAGAAGGAGTCGTGCGGAACGTCTGAGCATGGGGGGGGCTCCCTACCACGGTGAAGGTGTGGAGCGACAGCCTGTCGGACGAGTCGACGCGCGTCAACTATGCCGAAAAGAACGGCAGTTGACAGCACGGGAACATGCCGGGAGCCCCGCCCCGGCGTACCGGACCGGGGCCCCTCGCAGCAGGCGCGTTCAGCCGGATCAGTCGTTCGGGACGACCTCGTAGCGCGGGGTGTTCTCCGCCATCTGCCGCAGGGCGTCCTTGCGGTCACGCTTGGAGAGCCGGTCGATGTACAGGTAGCCGTACAGGTGGTCCGTCTCGTGCTGGAGGCAGCGGGCGAAGTAGCCGTTGCCCCGCACCTTGACCGGGTTGCCCTTGGCGTCCTGGCCGCGCACCACCGCGTAGTCCGGGCGGGCCAGCGAGGCGTACGCCGTCGGAACCGAGAGGCAGCCCTCGTTGGAGTCGTCCAGGACGCGCTCCTCGGGCGGCAGCTCGTCGAGCACCGGGTTGCAGATGGCGCCCGTGTGCCGGACCCCGTCGTCGTCCGGGCAGTCGTAGACGAAGACCTTGAGGTCGACCCCGATCTGGTTGGCGGCCAGGCCCACGCCCTCGGCCGTCCGCTGGCTGGCGAACATGTCGTCGATCAGCTGGGCCAGCTCGTCGTCGAACGCGGTGACGTCCTTGCACTCCTTGTGCAGGACCGGGTTGCCCACGACCGTGATCGGGCGGGAGGTGCCGCGCTCGCGGTGTGCCGCCTCGCGCGCCTCACAGTCCTCGGTGTCGACCAGGAAGCCTTCCTCGTCGACGCTGATCTGCTCGTCCGTCTCCTGCTGGGCCATGTCCGCCGTACGCCTTCCTCACAACCTGAACCCCGGGATCCGCGGCTCGCGAGAACCCGGGCACCCGAGCACCGGAATCGGTGCGCGTACAGCCTACGGGCACCGGTCAGCAGACTTCTTCGAGATCCCGCCACTCCCGGCTGTCCGGGCTGTCCGCCACCCAGCCGTCGAGCAGCCCGCGCACCAGCCCCGCGGGGGCCGCGAGACCGCATTCGCGCTCGGGCACCCACAGCTCTCCCGCGGTGCGGTGGCCCAGCGGACCGGGATGGCCCGGCTCGCTGTGGTCGTGCGGGTCGAGGTGCTCGCCGTCGCCCTCGTCGCTCTCCATCCGGCTCTCCGAACAGGCCCGGCACAGCAGCCGGACGGATGACGACCAGTCCTCGGCGGCGAAGCCGGCGTCGGACGCCAGCTGCTCCAGCGCGTCCCGATCCGCCTCGGTGGCCGCTTCGAGCAGCACCACCCAGGTCGGAACGGGGGACGGCGCCCACAGCTCGATCTCGTCGAACACGGGGTACGAGGGTCCGGCCGCGGTGATCCGCTCACCGTGCGGGACCCCGTCGTGCAGCACGACCTCGCCCCAGCGCCGCCCGGACGACGGCAGCGGGATCGACAGCACTTCGATCCGTGCCGGATCCAGCCTGCGGCCCCAGACGACCTCCGCCTCGCCCTCGGGCGACAGCCGCACCGCCGCGCTGCCCAGCTCCATGCCGACCGGCTCACTGCCCGCCGCCGGAGTCTGCTGCCCGCCGCCGGGCACCTTCAGCCCGTACGCCTGCCAGGCCCTGCGGGCCAGCGGCCAGTCCTGGAGCGCCGTGGCGGCGATCCCGACGTTCCACCAGTCCGGGGCGCCGGACTCCTTGTCGAGCAGCGCGACGGCCCGCAGGCCCGCGGCTCTCGCCTGTTCCCAGTCGTGCCGGAACTTGTGCAGCAGCGCCAGGTTGAACCACGACTCGGAGAGCCAGGGCTCCAGGTCCGCCGCACGCGTCAGCAGCGCGCCCGCGTCCTCGTACCGGCCGTCGCCGATCAGCGTGAACGCGCGGTCCGTGGCCTGCCGCCAAGAGGCGGAGGGCCGATGCCGTACCTTCCCGAAGATCCTCACGATTCCCGCCTGTCCCGACTGGACACCCTCGTTTTCCACTCTCTTCGCATCCAACCATGCCTGGCCGGACGCCCGCTCATTACCCATGGGTTACCCAGGCGGGACGGGGGTCAGACCGCCCCTGGCCAGAACCCTGGCGAGCGATTCCACGACCTGGGGCTGGTAATCGCGGCCGGTCCCGAGCCTGAGCTGTTCCAGGGCACCGAGCGGCCCGCTGAGACATTCCCCGCACAGGTCGTCGTATGCGTTGACCGCCCGGACGATCCTGGCGGAGAGCGGCTGCTCGCGGTAGGGGTCCGCCTGCTGCTCCACGACGACGGCGACCTCGGTGTCCACCCCGGTCTGCCGGACCACCGCACCGCCCAGCAGCGCGATCCGTCGCTGCTCGGCGGCCGGCAGGGTGGCGGTCGCCCCGGCCGGCACCGGGTCGACGAGCGAGAGCTGTCCGATGTCGTGCATGAGCGCCGCGTACTCCAGGACCGTGAGCTCGGGTCCGGAGAGGCCCATCTCGCGCCCGACGGCCGTACAGAGCACCGCCACTCTCCGGGCATGACCGTGCGGGGTGTAGCCGGCGATCTCCGTGGACCGGGCAAGCGAGGCGATGGTCTGCCGGTAGGTGGTGCGTACGGCGGCGAACCGGCGGAAGGACACCTGCGTGAGGAGCAGGGGTACACACAGGACGGGCAGCGCCCACAGCCCGGCGACGGCGACGGCGAGCGCCATCACGCTGCCGGTCGCGCAGACAGCCGATCCGATGCCTCTCAGCGCCCTCAGCTCGTCGCGGAGCAGTGGCCCGTACGGGACAGGGGTGGCGCCCGTCGCGCGGAGGCCGCGGGGCAGCGTGCGGGCACGCAGCAGCAGGGCGCCCAGCACGGCGTCGCACAGGGCGGTGAGGCCGAGCAGCACGAGGAGGAAGGCCACGTAGTACGGGCCGTCGCCGAACCAGCTGGCGGACCGGCCGGAGTTGTACAGCGGCTGGAAGCAGACCGCCGCGAACGCGACGGTCAGGATCCGGCGGGCCACCTGGTCGGGACCGGGACCGCTGCCGCGCGCGATGTGGGGCACGGAGGCGACGAGCTGCGCCGTGACGAGCACGGCGATCACCTGGAGCACCCCGTGGCTGGTGGGCTCCCCGCCGCTGCGGCCGAGCAGGGCGTACGCGAGCGCCCCGGCCGCACCGAGCGGCGCGGGCTCCCGCTCCCCCGGCTGGGCGCCCCAGCGGGCCAGCTCGCCGATGGTGATGAGCGTCCCGAAGGCGAGGGCGTGGCCGGGTTCGTGGACGCCGTGCCAGAGGGTGTGCCCGAGCCCGGCGACGGCGAGCGCGAGGGCGGCGCCGCGCACGGCCAGGACCACGGGTGACAGCCGTACCCACCGCGGGTTCACCGGAGCCGGTCCGGCAGCCCGGGATCCAGCCCGTCCGGCGGCCGAGGACGAACCGGATCGCGGACGGCCCCGGCGCCGACGTCCCCGCCCTCTCCCCCTTCCCGCGGCGGCGGGACCCTCGACTCGTCCGCCGTCACGGCTGTCGCCGACACCGACCACCCGTTCCGTTCCAGCCCCCGTGCCAGCGCCCGCACCATCTGCGGATCGAACTGGGTGCCCGCACAGCGCTTCAGCTCCTCCACGGCGACCGGCACCGGGCGCCCCGGCCGGTAGGAGCGGGTCGAGGTCATCGCGTCGAACGCGTCGGCCACGGCGACGACGCGGGCGAACTCGGGGATCCGGCGGCCGGTCAGCCCGTACGGGTACCCGCTGCCGTCCAGCCGTTCGTGGTGGTGCAGGATCGCGGCCCGCGCCTCGCCGAGGAAGCCGATACCGCGGACGATCTCGTGCCCGTACTCCGGGTGCAGCTCGATCACCCGGCGTTCCTCCGGTGTCAGCGGCCCGTCCTTGCGCAGCACCCGCGTCGGCACGCCGAGCTTTCCGACGTCGTGCAGGATCCCGGCGAACCGGAGCACCTCGATGCGCTCCTGCGCCATGCCCAGCTCCCGGGCGATGAGCACGGACGCGTGCCCCACCCGCTCGCTGTGCCCCCTGGTGTAGGTGTCCTTGATGTCGACGGCCTGCACGAGGGCCCTGATCGTGGCGCGGTGCGCGCCGTGCTCGCGGTGATACTGGGCGAAGACCCAGCAGGAGATGTACATCGGCAGCAGGACGAAGAGCGCGGCCAGCGGCCCGTACGAGCTGTTCCACAGGATCGCCATCATCAGCCCGGCGAGGCCGTGCACCAGGTGCGGGCCCAGCGAGCGCGGCAGCAGCCCGCTCCAGGCACGCCGCAGGGTCAGTTGTTCGGCCGCGGCGAGGATGGACCCGTCCAGGGCGGTCAGCACGAGGCTGAAGACCAGCGCGGCGGCGCAGGCGGGCAGCAGGGCGTACGGGAGTTCGGGGAGCCTGTCCGGTCCGGATCCGCCGAGCGCGGCGGGCCCGCCGAGCAGGGAGTGCACGGACGAGGCCGCCCAGACGGTGACGGGCAGCTGAGCCGCCCGCCAGATCCGGCGCGCGGCGGCGGGCGGCTTCTCCACCCGGCCGGCGAGCGAGCCCGGGATCGCGACCAGCGCGGCGGCCGGGGGCGGCAGCAGGAAGGCCGCGGCGAGCAGCAGGGGAAAGAACGACCCGGAGCTGACCGGCACGGAGCTGCCGAAGAAGGGACAGCGGCCCGGCAGCTCACAGACCAGGTAGAGCCCGGCGAGCATGCCGAGGGTGGTCCATGAGGTGCCCGCGCCGGGGCGCAGCGCGGGCAGGACACACAGGGCGGCGGCGAGTGCGACGGCCAGGATGTACGCCCGCGCCGCGCCACGTATGGCTCTCACCCGTTCCGCCCGCCCCTGGGGCGCATCCCCAGCATCGCCGATAAAGGCGTCAGGCTAGCGAGTGGGGCGTCCCGGCTGAGGGCCGACGGCCGCGATTAGCACGTTCGGGTGATGCGTCATTCGCCGGCGGCGGCCGGCAGTCCGGTGTCCGAGACCGTGACGTCCTGGTCCGGCACCGCCTGCCCGGACCGGATCAGGTCGATCCGGCCCATCACCTTCGAGCGCAGGTCGGACGGCACGTCGTCCTGACCGCAGCAGCGCTTCACCAGCTTCTTCACGGCCTGCTCCAGGCCGTACTTCTCCAGGCAGGGTGAGCACTCGCCGAAGTGCACCTCGAACTTGGTGCAGTCGCTGTCGGGCATTTCCCGGTCGAGGAACTCGTAGAGGTGATCGAGGACCTCAGCGCACTCCGTCTCGTGCGGCTCTCCGCAGCTCATGAGCCCGAGCCTTTCCGATCGTCCGACTCACCGGCGCCCGCCGGGACGAGCCCGCGGTCACGGGCGTAGTCCTCCAGCATGCCGCGCAGTTGACGGCGGCCCCGGTGCAGCCGGGACATCACCGTACCGATGGGAGTCCCCATGATGTCCGCGATCTCCTTGTAGGCAAAGCCCTCTACGTCGGCAAGATAAACCGCGATACGGAACTCTTCGGGGATCGCCTGCAGCGCAGACTTCACATCGGAGTCGGGCAGATGGTCGAGGGCCTGGGACTCGGCGGAGCGCAGACCGGTCGACATGTGCGACTCGGCACGGGCCAGCTGCCAGTCCTCGATCTCCTCGGCGGCACTGCGCTGGGGTTCGCGCTGCTTCTTGCGGTACGAGTTGATGAAGGTGTTCGTGAGGATGCGGTACATCCACGCCTTGAGGTTGGTGCCCTCACGGAACTGATGGAAGGAGCCGTACGCCTTGGCGTACGTCTCCTGGACCAGGTCCTCGGCGTCCGCGGGGTTGCGCGTCATGCGCAGCGCGGCCGAGTACATCTGGTCGAGGAAACCGAGGGCATCACGCTCGAAGCGCGCGTTGCGCTCGGCGGTCGTCTCCTGCGGGCGGCCGTCGTCGGTCCCTGTGTCGGTCCCAGTGACCGGACCCACCTCCTCCAACGCTGTGGCGGAGCCGAAACCGGACCCGCTCGAATCGGAGAATAGTCGACCTTGGTCCGACGCGGGCTGTCGATCCGATCCGCTCAGTGCCCGCTCGGGAGTGGTCTTGGCCGCATGCAGCACCGTCCACTCCAGGTCAGCGGCGTTCGAGCGACGCGAGCAGATGGTCGAACCCATGCGACGGACTCCCTCTCCACATACGACGTTGGTGTACCGACGTCCCGAACAACAGTGGCCCCCCGTCCAACATTCCCGGGTCGTACGTCACAGGATCCGGACCGGATTCCCGGCCGTGTGTCACACGAGGCCGGCCAGCCATCCCGTGACGGCCGTGGTGAGGATCTCCATCGCCTGATCCTCGGTCAGCCCGGACCGCTTGGGTACGGCGAAGCCGTGGTCCCCGTGCGCCACCTCGGCCATCCGGTACTCCCCCGGCGGGAATTCGGCGGGCTTGCCGAAGGGGTCGTTGCCGCCCTGGACCACGAGCGTGGGCAGGCCGGAGGCCAGGAGTTCGTCCGCGCGGGACTTCTCCGGGCGGCCCGGGGGGTGCAGCGGGAAGCTGAGCGCGAGGACCGCGCGGGCACCGAGGCCGGCCGCGGTGCGGCAGGCCACCCTGGCCCCGGCGCTGCGTCCGCCCGCGACGACCGGGAGCCCCGGGGCCGCCAGCGCCGGCCACAGGCCGCGCCAGCCGGTGTCCAGGGTCTTCGGGGCGGGCGCGAGCTTCTTCCCGGCGACCCGCCAGGGCTGCTCCACCAGGGCGACGCTCACCCCGTGCGCGGGCAGCACGGCGGCCAGGGCCCTCAGGTCCCTGGCCTCGATGCCGCCGCCCGCGCCGTGGCCGAGCGCGAGCAGGAGGCGGGGCTTCGCCGCGGGCACCCAGGTGATCCGGGCCGGGCCGGCGTCGGTGTCGACCGTTTCGGTGCGGGGGTCTGACTCATTGGCTTTCACGCCCCCATCCAACCAACCCGTGGCGGGCCGTCCGGGGGAGGCGCGTCCCTCAGAAGAGGGTGCTCACCTCGGGTGCGGCCAGCTCGTCGAGCAGCTCGGGACCGTTGTTGCGGACGTTGCTGACGGCCGTGGCCACGGGATAGGCCCGCATCAGCCCGCCCGGCGGGGGCGTGAGCAGTCCGCGCAGCTCCTCGATGTCGGTACGGGAGGGGTCCAGCCAGTCGTCCCAGCGGTCCGGGGTCAGCATCAGCGGCATCCGGGGGTGGATGTCGGCGAGCGCGGCCGGTCCCTCGGCGGGGGCGACGGCGAGCGGGCTCGTCTCCGCCTCGGTCGTGATCACCGAACAGGTCACCCACCAGGCCTGGGGGTGGTCGTCCGGCAGGGTCCGGTCGCGCCAGAACTCGTACAGCCCTGCCATGGCGAAGACCGATCCGTCGGCGGGCGTCACGAAGTACGGCTGCTTGCGGGGCCGCTTCTTCCGGCCCTTCTCCTCCAGCTGCCGCTCCTCGCTGCCGGTCACCCACTCGTAGTAGCCGTCGGCGGGCAGGATGCAGCGCCGGGAGACGAAGGGGCGCCGGAAGGACGGCTTCTCGTGGACGGTCTCGGCACGGGCGTTGATCATCCGGGCGCCGCCCTCCGGGGATTTGGCCCAGGAGGGGACGAGCCCCCATTTCAGGGCGCGCAGCTGGCGAACCGGACGCGGGTCGTCGGCGTCTTTCACAGGACGTTCCAGTACGGCGTAGACCTCCTTGGTCGGCGCCACGTTGTAATCGGGCTCCAGCGTCTCTGCCGGTTCCCACTTCTCCACCTGGAAGAGTCCGGTCAGATCCTCGGGCCGCCGACTCGCTGCATACCGTCCGCACATAGGTGCCAGACTGCCACGACCGTCATCCCGACCGGATGCCCGTACCGCAAGGAGCCGCCCACGCCATGGACAGCACCGATCTCGGCAATCTGTGGGACCGCGTCTTCGGCACCCAGCCCGCCCCCGAGCAGTGGCTGGTGGTGGTGACCGCCACGGCCGCGCTCATCGCCGTCGTACCGAACGTCCTGTGGCGGCTGTCACGCAACGCGATCACCATCGCCCACGAGGGCGGCCACGGGCTGGTCGCCCTGCTCACCGGACGGCAGCTCTCGGGCATCCGGCTGCACTCGGACACCAGCGGACTGACGGTGAGCCGCGGCAAGCCGACCGGGATCGGCATGGTCCTGACCGCGGCGGCGGGCTACACCGCGCCGTCGCTGCTGGGTCTGGGCGGTGCCTGGCTGCTCGTGAACGGCCGGATCACCCTGCTGCTGTGGGTGGCCACGGCACTGCTCGCGGTGATGCTGGTGATGATCCGCAATGTGTACGGGGCGCTGACGGTGATCCTCACCGGTTCCCTCTTCCTGCTGATGTCGTGGCTGGCCTCACCCGCCTGGCAGTCGCTGTTCGCCTACAGCGCGGTCTGGTTCCTGCTGCTGGGCGGCGTGCGTCCGGTGTTCGAGCTGCAGTCAAAGCGGCGGCACGGCGGGGCACCGGACTCGGACGTGGACCAGCTGGCCAGACTGACGGACGTACCGGCCGCACTGTGGCTGTTCCTGTTCCACGCGGTGTCTCTCTGCTCGCTGATCGGCGGAGGCCGCTGGCTGCTGGGTCTGTGAGCATGCGGTCATGCCGGGTCCGTGAGCCTGTGGAGTCCGTCCGCGCCCCGTCTGTGAGCCACATCCCCTATCACTCCCGCGTTACGCCCCGATTTCATCGTTTTTGATCAGAATCCAGGTTCGCGGTGAGCCACTAAAGTGAGCTCATGACCGAAAGTGCCGTGCACCCCGCCCTCTGGCCCGCCCCTCACGCGAGCGGAGCCGTCGACGCGACCGTCACCGTGCCCGGATCGAAGTCGGTCACCAACCGTGCGCTGGTGCTTGCCGCCCTCTCCTCCGAGCCCGGGTGGCTGCGCCGCCCGCTGCGCTCCCGCGACACCCTGCTGATGGCCGAGGCGCTGCGCGCGATGGGCGTCGGCATCGAGGAGACGGTGTCCTCCAGCTCGTCGGTCGCCGGCGGCCCGGACGGTTCGGGCGAGGCCTGGCGGGTCATCCCGGCCGGTCTGCACGGCCCGGTCACCGTCGACGTGGGCAACGCCGGTACGGTCATGCGCTTCCTGCCCCCCGTGGCCACCCTGGCCAACGGGCCGGTCCGTTTCGACGGCGACCCCCGTTCCTACGAGCGCCCGCTGACCGGGGTGATCGACGCCCTGCGCGTGCTCGGCGCCCGGATCGACGACGACGGCCGCGGCTCGCTGCCGATGACCGTGCACGGCGGCGGCGCGCTGGACGGCGGTCCGGTGGCCATCGACGCCTCCTCGTCCTCCCAGTTCGTCTCGGCGCTGCTGCTGTCGGCGCCGCGCTTCAACCAGGGCGTGGAGGTACGCCACACCGGCGCCCGGCTCCCCTCGATGCCCCACATCCGGATGACCGTCGACATGCTGCGGGCCGTCGGCGCCCAGGTGGACGAGCCGGAGACGGGCGGCGAGCCGAACGTCTGGCGGGTCTCCCCCTCGGCCCTGCTCGGCCGCGACCTAACCGTGGAGCCGGACCTCTCCAACGCCCAGCCGTTCCTGGCCGCGGCGCTGGTCACCGGCGGCCGGGTCACCATTCCGGACTGGCCGCTGCGCACCACGCAGCCCGGTGACGCGCTGCGCGAGATCTTCACCGCGATGGGCGGCAGCTGCGAACTCACCGAGCACGGACTCACCTTCACCGGCTCCGGCCGGATCCACGGCATCGACGTCGACCTCGGCGAGGTCGGCGAACTGACCCCGGGCATCGCCGCCGTCGCGGCCCTGGCCGACTCCCCCTCCACCCTGAGCGGCGTCGCCCATCTGCGGCTGCACGAGACGGACCGGCTGGCCGCACTCACCAAGGAGATCAACGAACTCGGCGGCGACGTGACCGAGACCGCCGACGGCCTCCACATCCGGCCCAGGCCGCTGCACGGCGGTACCTTCCATACGTACGACGACCACCGGATGGCCACCGCGGGGTCGATCATCGGCCTTGCCGTCCCCGGAGTGGAGATCGAGAACGTGGCGACGACCGCCAAGACCCTGCCCGACTTCCCGCAGATGTGGACCGGAATGCTCGGGGCCTGAGACATGCGCCGCTACGGCAAGAACCCCGACGAGGACGACATCCGGGTCCGCCCCAACCGCAAGGGCAACCGGCCTCGTACGCACATCCGTCCCAAGCACGAGGACGCCGAGGAGGGCATGGTCCTGACCGTGGACCGCGGCCGCCTCACCTGTCTCGTCGAGGGACGCACGGTCGTCGCGATGAAGGCCCGTGAGCTGGGCCGCAAGGCGGCGGTGGTGGGCGACACCGTCTCCATCGTCGGCGATCTGTCCGGCGAGAAGGACACCCTCGCCCGGATCGTCCGGATCGGTGAGCGCCGGACGGTGCTGCGCCGGACGGCGGACGACGACGACCCGTTCGAGCGGGTGGTGGTGGCCAACGCGGACCAGCTGGCGATCGTCACCGCACTGGCGGATCCGGAACCCCGTCCGCGCATGATCGACCGCTGTCTGGTCGCCGCGTACGACGGTGGTCTCTCCCCGCTCCTGGTGCTGACCAAGTCCGATCTGGCGTCCCCGGACAAGCTGCTGGAGGCGTACACCCCCCTGGGGGTGCCGTTCATCGTCACCAGCCGCGAGGAACTGGAGAACGGCGACGCCGCCGACCGGGTCCGCGAGCAGCTGAACGACCGGGTCACCGCCTTCGTCGGGCACTCCGGTGTCGGCAAGACCACGCTGGTCAACGCGCTCGTGCCCAAGGACAGGCGGCGCACCACCGGCGTCGTCAACGCGGTCACCGGCCGCGGCCGGCACACCACCACGTCGGCGCTCGCGCTGCCGCTTCCCGACTACCGGGGCTGGGTGATCGACACCCCCGGCGTCCGCTCCTTCGGGCTGCACCACATCGATCCGTCCCGGGTCATCAACGCCTTCCCCGACCTCCAGCCCGGCACCGAGGAGTGCCCGCGCGGCTGCACCCATGACAGCCAGCAACCGGAATGCGCGCTGGATGCCTGGGTGGCGGCGGGGCACGCCGATCCGGCACGGCTCGACTCGCTGCGCCGGCTGCTGTCCACCCGGGAACGGCGCGAAGGCGACTGACGTCGGAGCGACGCGCGCGGGACTCGTCGGGAGCCACCTGAGGGTGGCTCTCCCGGGAGTGAAGCGAAGGCGGCGGGCCCCGCCACGTTTGCGATCACTCGCGCTTGGTAAGTGCATAATCACACCCAGCGGTACAAGGCGGTCAACGACGCGGGAGGGGCACTGACGATGGCGTGGCTGCTGGTCGTGGTCGCGGGACTTCTGGAGACCGGCTTCGCGGTCTGCCTCAAGCTCTCGCACGGCTTCACCCGGCTCTGGCCGACCATCGCCTTCTGCGTCTTCGCCCTCGGCAGCTTCGGTCTGCTGACCATGTCGCTGAAGAAGCTCGATGTCGGGCCCGCCTACGCGGTGTGGACCGGCATCGGCGCTGCGGGCACCGCGATCTACGGCATGGTGTTCCTGGACGACGTGGTCTCCACGCTCAAGCTGGTCTCGATCTCGCTGGTGATCCTCGGCGTGATCGGGCTCCAGCTCTCCGGCTCGTCCCACTGACGAACCCCTCCGCCGGCGTCTCCCCCGCCGCGCTTCAGGCCGCCACGTCCGGCAGCCGGCCCACCACGTCCCGTACCAGCGGCACGCCGTCACCCGCCATGCCCGGAGGCGGCGGCACCAGCGCATAGGACAGGGCGAGCCGCAGCGCGAGCTCGCACGCCGTGGCCAGGGCGGCCGGGTCGTGCGGCGGGCGCCCCTCGTCCAGTGCGGCCACCGCGCGGTCCCTGACCTGACCGAGGAGTTCGGCCGGGGTCGGCGGACCGGCATCGGCCCGGCGCTGGGCCGGCACGGCGGAGGCGGAGCAGCGCACCCCAGCGCCCGGGTGGGGCAACCGCTCGCCCCATAAGCCGGTGAGCAGTCCCCTGACCAGGACGTTCGCCCGGGTGGCGCGGACCGTCCAGGCGGCGGTGGCGGCCAGCCTGTCGCCCGTACCGCCGGCGGATCCCAGCGCGCGCTCGACACCGGCCAGATAGCTGTCGGCGGCGCCTCGGAGCAGGGCCCGGGCCAGCCCGTCCTTACTGCCGAACTCGTTGTAGAGCGTCTGCCGGGAGACCCCGGCGGCCGCCGCCACCTCGACCATCCGCACGGCGGGCCAGGGCCGGGCGGCCAGCGCCGCGTGGGCCGCGTCCAGCAGTGCTTCCCGCGCTGTCGGCATCGTCGCCTCCCCCACCGAGGGCTCTGCGTTTCAGAGTTGAGGCGCCCCTGCGCACTGTCAAGGGTCCGCGCGGCGTCCGGGGCCCTGTGGCTCCGTTCACCGGCGGTGGATACTGTGACGGCATGCCCGATTACCACGATGATCTGCGCCTCGCCCACGTGCTGGCGGACGCCGCCGACGCGACGACGATGGACCGGTTCAAGGCTCTGGACCTCAAGGTCGAGACCAAACCGGACATGACGCCGGTGAGCGAGGCCGACAAGGCCGCCGAGGAGCTGATCCGCGGCCACCTCCATCGGGCACGGCCGCGCGACGCGATCCTGGGCGAGGAGTACGGGATCGAGGGGACGGGTCCGCGCCGCTGGGTGATCGACCCGATCGACGGCACGAAGAACTACGTGCGCGGCGTGCCGGTCTGGGCGACGCTCATCTCGCTGATGGAGGCGGGCGAGGACGGGTTCCAGCCGGTGGTCGGCGTGGTGTCCGCCCCTGCGCTGCAGCGGCGCTGGTGGGCGGCGAAGGGAGCGGGGGCGTTCACCGGCCGCAGCCTCACCTCCGCGACCCGGCTGCACGTCTCGAAGGTGGAGCGCATCGCGGACGCCTCGTTCGCGTACTCCTCGCTGACCGGCTGGGAGGAGCAGGGGCGGCTGGACGGCTTCATGGACCTGACCCGGGCCTGCTGGCGCACCCGTGGGTACGGGGACTTCTGGCCGTACATGATGGTCGCCGAGGGTTCGGTCGACATCTGTGCCGAGCCGGAGCTCTCGCTCTGGGACATGGCGGCGAACGCGATCATCGTCCAGGAGGCGGGTGGCCGGTTCACCAGCCTGGACGGGGTCAGCGGGCCGGGTGGCGGAAATGCCGCGGCCTCGAACGGGACGCTCCACCACGAGCTGCTCGGCTATCTGAACCAGCGCTACTGACCGTGCCGGTCCGGACCGCCCGGGCCTGAGCAGGCAGAGGAATCCGACGAGGGGCGTGCGCACCACCGCACGCCCCTCGTACGATCTTCGCTCCCCCTTGTTGCCGCCCCTCATCGGTGCGACTCTGAGAGTCCCCCCACTTGTGAACTTGTGAATCGGCTCACGGAGTCGCTTCACGAAGGAGGTGGCTCCTTTCATGCTCGTCCGCGACGCCATGAGCACGATGGTCCTCACCATCGGCCCGGCCCACACCCTCCGCCAGGCCGCCCGGCTGATGTCGGCCCGCCGTATCGGAGCAGCCGTCGTCCACGACCCGGACACCTGCGGGCTCGGCATCATCACCGAGCGCGACATCCTCAACGCGGTCGGATCGGGGCAGGACCCCGATGTCGAGACCGCTTCCACCCATACGACGACCGATGTGGTCTTCGCCGCACCCACCTGGACCTTGGAGGAGGCCGCCGAAGCCATGACGCACGGCGGCTTCCGGCATCTGATCGTGCTGGACGCCGACGGACCGGTCGGCATCGTCTCGGTGCGCGACATCATCCGCTGCTGGGCACCGGCCCGGCGTCACCCGGTGGAGCTGGCCGTCTGACGAGCCGCACGGACGAACGGCCGGCCCCCGCGTACGGGAACCGGCCGGCCGTCCGGGCGGAGGGAGCCACGGCTTTCGTCCGGACCGGGCCGGACCTCGCGGGCCCGGCCCGGTCGCCGGAGGGTCCTCAGCCGCGCAGAGCCTGGACGGCCGCCTCCAGCCGCTTGCCGAAGTCGCCGTCGGCCTGGCGGAAGTTGTTGATCGCGCGCTCGGCGATGTCGTCGCGCGAGACCTTCGCTATGAACCCCGCGAGGTTGTCGATCAGGCGGCTCTTCTCGTCCTCGGAGTAGAGCCGGTAGAGGTTCCCGGCCTGCACGAAGTCGTTGTCCTCGGCGTGGCTCGGTGCCTCGTGGGTACCGGTGCCGCCCGTGACCTGGGTGGCCTCCCACAGGGGGCGGCCGGTCTCGGCGGGACCGCCGAAGCTGTTCGGCTCGTAGTTCTTCGCGCCCTTGTGGCGGCCGTCGTACAGATACCCGTCGCGGCTGTTGGTCCGCGCCTCGGTGGCGTGCGGGCGGTTGACCGGCAGGTGGTCGGCGTTGATGCCGACGCGGTAGCGGTGCGCGTCGCCGTATGCGAAGAGGCGGCCCTGGAGCATCTTGTCCGGGGACGGTCCGATGCCGGGCACGAAGTGCGCGGGGCTGAAGATCGACTGCTCGGTCTCGGCGAAGACGTTCTCCGGGTTCCGGTTGAGCTCCAGCCTGCCGATCTCGACCGGCGGGTAGTCCTCGTGCGGCCACACCTTGGTGAGGTCGAACGGGTTGAAGCGGTACGTCGCCGCCTCGGCCGCCGGCATGATCTGGACCTGCACGGTCCAGGACGGGAACTCACCCCGCTCGATGGACTCGCGCAGATCGCGCTGGTGGCTGTCCGGGTCCTCACCGGCGAGCTTGTTGGCCTCGTCCTGGGTGAGGTTCTTGATGCCCTGGTCGGTCTTGAAGTGGTACTTGACCCAGAAGACCTCGCCGGCCTCGTTGTTCCACTGGTAGGTGTGCGAGCCGTACCCGTTCATGTGGCGGAGCGTGGCCGGGATGCCCCGGTCACCGAAGAGCCAGGTCACCTGGTGGGTGGACTCGGGCGACAGACCCCAGAAGTCCCAGACGTTGTCCGCCTCCTGCGAACCGGTGTACGGGTCGCGCTTCTGGGTGTGGATGAAGTCGGGGAACTTGATGGCGTCCTTGATGAAGAACACCGGGGTGTTGTTCCCGACGAGGTCGTAGTTGCCGTCCTCGGTGTAGAACTTCAGCGCGAATCCGCGCGGGTCCCGCACCGCGTCGGCGGAGCCGAGGTTGCCGGCGACCGTGGAGAAACGCAGGAAGGTCTCGGTCTGCTTGCCGACCTCGGAGAGGAACTTCGCCCGCGTCCACTGCGAGACGTCACGCGTGAGCGTGAAGGTGCCGTACGCGCCGGCGCCGCGGGCGTGCACGATGCGCTCCGGAATGCGCTCACGGTTGAAGTGCGCGAGCTTCTCCAGCAGCGACTGGTCCTGCACCAGGACCGGACCGCCGACGCCCGCCGTCTGGCTGTTCTGGTTGTCGGCGACCGGTGCGCCGGCCTCCGTCGTGAGCGGTCCCTGTGTCACGTGCGCCTCCTGCGTCGTTCCTGCGCATGCGTCATGCCGTCGTTGCGTCATGGCGAGCACAGCCTGTCCTGCCCTATGTCGTATCCGATCCTACAATGGACTAAGTCCAAGTCAAGGTGACATCCAAAGCCGAACCCATTCGGAATCCGCTGACCGCGCTGCTAGGCTGGCGCCATGAGTGACCTGCTGGAACGACTCCGTGGACGCGGCTGGCGCATGACTGCGCAGCGGCGCGTCGTGGCCGAGGTTCTCGACGGGGATCACGTGCACCTGACAGCCGACGAGGTCCACGCACGGGCCGTCGCCAAGCTGCCCGAGATCTCTCGCGCCACCGTCTACAACACCCTGGGCGAGATGGTGACCCTCGGCGAGGTCATCGAGGTCTCCACCGACCGCCGGGCCAAGCGCTACGACCCGAACGCACACCGCCCCCACCACCACCTGGTCTGCGCGAAGTGCGGCGCCATCCGTGACGTACACCCGGCAGGCGACCCTCTCGCGGACCTGCCGGCCGGCGAGCGCTTCGGCTTCATGGTCTCCGACGTCGAGATGACCTACCGCGGCATCTGCCCGAACTGCGCCGCGGCCGCCTGACCGCAGCCGCTCCCCCACCCGCACCGGACGTTCCGGTGGGGGCGTTCCGTATGACCCCGGACACCTACGCGGGCGTTCCTGCGGGGGCATTCCACCGAGGGCGGCCCGCATCGCTCCGCACACCCCCGAGGCACACCCTCTTGCGCACACTCCCCGCGCACCCCCTTCCCGAATCTGACGGGTCGTCATATCGTCATCGGCGATCACGGCCGCCCCCGCGACGGCCGCGCACCTCGATGTGTACGAGGAGGGACCCGTGGGAGACCCGCACCCGAACCCACCCCAGGCAACCGCGTCACCGACCCCCATCCCCAAACTCCGCGCCCGCGCGCTCTCGCGCTCCTTCGGGCGGGGCGTCAGGGCTCTGGCAGCCCTCGGTCCCGTCGATCTCGACATCGCGCCGGGCGAGTTCACCTGCATCGTCGGACCGTCCGGCTGCGGCAAGTCCACCCTGCTGAGGATCGCGGCCGGACTGCTGCGCCCCAGCGCCGGTGAGCTGTCCATCCGTACGACATCGCCCCGGCCGGCCGCGATGATCTTCCAGGACTACGGGATCCACGACTGGAAGACCGTCCTCGCCAACGTCCGCTTCGGCCTCGACGTCCAACGCGTGCCCCGCCGGGAGGCCGACGCCAGGGCGCGCGACTGGCTGGCCCGGCTGGGTCTCGCCGACTTCGCCGGCGCCTATCCCGCCGAGCTGTCCGGCGGGATGCGCCAGCGGGTGGCCATCGCCCGCGCGCTCGCCGTCGAGCCCGAGATCCTGCTGATGGACGAGCCGTTCGCGGCGCTCGACGCACAGCTGCGCACGATCCTGCAGGACGAGCTGCTCGACCTCACCCAGACCACCCGCACCACCACTTTGTTCATCACCCACAGCCTGGAAGAGGCGATCGTGCTGGGGGACCGGGTCCTCGTGATGTCCGCCAGACCGGGCCGGATCATCGCCGAACACCGCCCGCCGTTCGCCCGGCCGCGCACCGGTGACATCCGCTCGGCACCCGAGTTCACCGCGCTGAAGAGCGAGTTGTGGGAGCTGCTGCGTGGCGAGGTCGGCACAGAGGCGGCCGCGGTATGAGCACCGCCGTGAAGTCCGCGAGCGTCGGCGAACAGGTCCTGGTCCGCCGGCCGGGTCCGCAGGAACTCCATCCCGTACGCACCCACCGCAGGCGCCGGACCCTGGAGATCGCGCTCGCCGTCGCCGTACCCCTGCTCCTGGTACTGCTGTGGCAGCTGGCCGCCGCCAGGTCCTGGATCGACGACCGCGTCTACCCCGCGCCCTCCACCATCCTCGCCGACGGCTGGGACCGGGCGGCCGACGGCGATCTGTGGCCGGACGTGTGGGCCACCCTCAAGCGGGTCCTCGGCGGCTATGCGATCGGCACGGTCGCGGGCTACGCCCTCGGCCTGCTGATGGGTTCCCTCGCGCTCGTCCGGGCCGCGCTGGAACCGCTGCTCGACGCCCTCTACGTCGTACCGAAACTGGCGCTCCTGCCCGTCTTCCTCAATATGTTCGGCCTCGGCGAAGGGCCGCAGATCGCTCTGGTCGCCGCCACCGTCTTCTTCTTCGTCTGGATCTCCACGATGGCGGCCGTGCTCGCCGTTCCGGCCGGTCACCGCGACGCCGGGCAGGTGTTCGGCGCCTCGCCCTGGCAGATGTTCCGGCACATCCTGCTGCCCGCCTCGCTCCCCGCCGTACTCGTCGGGGCGCGGATCGCCGCAGGGGTGGCGGTGCTGGTCATCGTGGCCTCGGAGCAGATCGCGGCGGCCGACGGGCTGGGTCACCTGATCTTCGACTCCCGCGCCCTGTTCCAGAACGACGTGATGTTCGTCGGCATCGTCTGCGTGGCGGTGCTCGGCGTCGTCTTCTCCGAAGTGGTGCGGATCGCGGGCCGGCTGCTCACCCCGTGGGCCCCGCGCGACCGCGGCCGCGGGCAGTCGTGAACAGCTCCACCCGCTCCCCCTACGGAGGAACTGTGCGTACACGTACCCCTTTCACCTGCACCGTCATACTCGTGGCGGCGTCCTTGCTCGGCGCGGCAGGCTGTGCCGGGACCGACTCGTCGGACGGCGCCGACGCCGCAGACGCCGCACCGCGCACCGTCGAGCCGGTCGCGGGCTGCGGCGCCGGCGGCTGGACCGATCCCTCGGATCTCGCACCCGACCGCAAGCCCGCCCGCTGCGACAAGGGAGCTCCGGCCCCCCGGCCGCTCGCCGAGAAGCGGAAGATCACCGTCGCCACCGGCACCCTGAGCGCGGAGTACGTCGCCCCGCTCCAGGTCGCGGTCGCCAAGGGCGAGTTCGCGAAGGAGGGGCTCGACGTCTCCCTGAAGGTGCTCCCCACCCCGGACGCCCTGCCCCTGCTCGCCAAGGGGGACGTCGACGCGCAGTGGGCGGCTCCCGAGGCCGCGGTGATGAACGGCATCAACGGCGGCTTCGCCATCAAGTGGGTCGCGGGGAACTTCTCCCCCGACCCGGCCTCGAAGAGCGGCCTGTGGGTACGCCTCAAGGACGGCGAGAGCGCCGATCACGTGGACATGGCGGGGCGGAAGCTCGGCACGATGATCGGCAAGGGCTCGGTGATCGCGTATCCGATGGACACCTCGCTGAAGAAGCACGGTGGCGGCCTCGACAGAATCAGCTTCCAGCAGCTCGGCTCCGCGGACGTGCTCACCGCCCTGCAGAACGGCGGCGTGGACTCCGCCTGGCTGCTCGACCCGATCTGGCGGAAGGTCGACGGCGACAAGAAGTACGCCTTCCTGGGCGGCCAGCCGGTGGGGGAACCGCTCGGCGGGCTGCTGTTCGGACCCAACCTGCTGCACAAGGACCCGGACGCGGGCGTCGCCTTCCTCCGGGCCTACATCCGCACGGTGAACACCTACTTCGCCGGCGACTACAAAGCCGACCCCGCCTTCGTCAGCGAACTGGCCGGGCTGATGAAGACCGACGAAGCGACCCTGCGGTCGACACCGTCGATGCGGATGGACTGGGAGATCCGCAAGGGCACGACGGACCGGTTGCAGAAGGCGTACGCGGACTCGGGCGTCTCGGAGGGCGCCGTGGTGCCGGAGGACCAGGCCGTGGACCGGGCGATGTACGGGGAGGCGGTGGGCCACAAGCCCTGAGCCGGGCAGCACGGAACCCCGCGGCATGCACAGAGGGCCGGATCCTCGAAAGGATCCGGCCCTCTGTCTTCAGTAGCGGGGACAGGATTTGAACCTGCGACCTCTGGGTTATGAGCCCAGCGAGCTACCGAGCTGCTCCACCCCGCGTCGTTGTGATCCCCACAGTACGTCACGCCCTGGACCAGCGCAAATCCCTTTCCCGGGGGCCCGACGGGGCTCCCGGGAGCCCCCGGAGGCGGTCGCTACGCGGTCAGCTCCTGGTGCAGCGCCTCGCGCAGCCGCGCGGCACGCTCCGAGACCTCCGCGGGCCCCAGCTCGACGGCCCGGGCACACCACCGCTGCCCCTCGGTCAGCTCACCGCGGCGCGCGGCCAGCAGGGCCAGGCGCAGTGCGGCCCGTCCGTGTCCGTCGTCGGCGGCACGGCTCCACCACAGTGCGGCCTCGCGCTCACTGCCCTCGCGGGCGAGCAGCAGCCCGAGGTTGAAGGCGCCGTTGCGGCTGCCTGCCTCGGCCGCCTCGCGGTACCAGCGGGCGGCGCTCTCCAGGTCCCCCCGGGCGGCGGCGAGCATGCCGACGCGCACCTGAGCCCGGCGGTGCCCCTGCTCGGCGGCGCGCTCGTACCACTCCTCGCACTCGGTCTTGTCCGGCATCGGCTCGCCGAGCGCGGGCGGACCGGGCGGCGGGCGGCGCGCGTCCAGCAGCCCGGCCAGCCGGAAGGCCGCCTCCGGGCTCCCGCCGCCCGCCGCGCACCGCAGGTGGCGCTCGGCCTCGCGCTCCTGGCCGTGGTGCAGCAGCGCCATGCCGACCTGGAGCGCCGCCTCGGTGTGACCGGCCGCCGCCGCACGCTCGTACCAGAGCAGCGCCGTACGGTCCTCGTCGCGCCCGGCGTGCAGGATGCCGAGGTTGAAGGCGGCGTCGACGCTGCCGGCCTCGGCCGCCTTGGAGAACCAGGGCTCCGCGCCGGTCGCGTCACCGGCCTGGAGCAGGAGCACGGCCAGCGCGTTGGCGGCCTCGCGGTGGCCGGCGTAGGCGGCACGCCGGTACCACTGCTCGGCCTGCGGCGTACGGTCCTGGGCGGCGCAGAGCAGCCCGAGGTTGTACGCGCCGTTGACGTCGCCCGCGTCCATCGCCGCGCGGTACCAGCGCTCGGCGGTCTGCTGCTCACCCCGGGCCGCGTGCAGGGCACCGAGCGCGTTGGCGGCATTGCCGTCGCCGTCCTGGGCGGCGCGCAGCCACCACACGGCCGCGCTCTCCTGGTCCCCCGCGTCGCGCAGCAGGAAGCCGAGGGCGCAGGCTGCCCGCGCCTCGCCGGCCTTGGCGGAGATGAGGTACCAGCGGCCGGCCTCCTTGAGCTCGCCGCGCTGTTCGAGGATGGCGCCGAGGTGCAGGGCGGCACGCCGGTGCCCGCGGGCGGCGGACTGCCGGTACCACTGCTCGGCCTCGCCCACGCGCCCCGTGTCGGGGCCTGCGACCGGGCTGTCGTCCTTGCGCGCGACGGGCGCGGGCGCTGCGGCGCCCGCCTCGGAGCCGGGTCCCGAGCGGGGGCCCAGGCCGGGGCGGCCGAACGCGTCGTGCGCACCGTCCTTCGCCTGGCGCTCCAGCATGCGTGCCAGCCGGTACGCCGCCTCACGGTGTCCCTGCTCGGCAGCGGCGCGCAGCCAACGCTCGGCGCCCACGTCGCTGCGGTGTTCCAGCAGGTCGGCGAGGGCGTACGCCCCCAGCGCGTGGCCCTGCTCCGCGGACTGACGCAGCCAGTACTCGGCGCCTGGCTCGTCACCGCGCTCGCGGTAGTGGCGGCCCAGCGCGTGCGCGGCGGCGGCGGAACCGGCAACGGCCGCGATCCGCCACCAGCCGGCCGCCTCGTCCGCGTATCCACGCTGGTGCAGGAGGACGCCCAGGTTGTTGGCCGCGGCACGGTCGCCGTCGGCGGTGGCCGCGCGCAGATAGGACTCGGCGCCGCTCAGGTCGCCCCGGCGCAGCAGCAGCGCGCCGAGCACGCTCATCGAGGTGGTGTCCCCGGCGTCGGCCGCACGGCGGTGGCGCGCCTCACTCTCGGCGTTGTCCGCGCTCGCCGCGGTCTCCGCACTCTCGGCGTTCTCCACACCGTCGGCGGTCTCTGCGGTCTCTGCACTGTCGACGGTCGCGGCACACTCCGCAGTCTCGGCGGTCTCGATGTGGTCGTTGTACTGCGCGGCGGCACCGGCGAATGCCACTTCCGCCACTTTTTCCGCCGGATGGACGCGTCGTTGCACAAACCGCCCTGTCTCCAACAGAGTTGCCCTGTCCCCCATAAATACCATCGTCGCACCACCCGCAACCCGCGTACACCTGGTATATCGCGGCCAGTGAGGTCACTTCAGCGTTTTGTCGACATGCCCACAGAGAGACAAGTCAAACACGCTCGTGCCCAACTCGCGCCATATGAACCGCACTTCACGCAGACTGCACAAAAAAGTCGCCACGACACGACGAAGGCCCGGATCCCCTGGAGGATCCGGGCCTTCGTCTTTCAGTAGCGGGGACAGGATTTGAACCTGCGACCTCTGGGTTATGAGCCCAGCGAGCTACCGAGCTGCTCCACCCCGCGTCGTTGTGTTCAAACCGTACCACGACGCGGGGATGAAGCTTTACCGAGTTACTCAGCCACCGCTGTCGGCACTGGCCGACGTCGCCGGCTTCTTGGATTCGTCCGCCGTGCTCGGACTGCCGGACTTGGGCTGGGCGGCGGCTGCCCGCTCCAGTGCGTCCTGCAGCTCGTCCTGGGCCTTGCCGTAGGCGGTCCAGTCCTGTTCCTTCAGGGCCGTCTCACCTGCCGTGTAGGCCTTCTGCGCATCGGCGATCGCCTTCTTCAGCGCGGCGTCACCGGTGGCCGGCGGCTCCGTGGTGTCACCCGGCGGTTCCGTGGTGTCGCCCGGTGGCTCGCTCGTATCGGATCCGTCCACCCCGAAGACCGCGTTGAGCGCCTCCCCGAGACTGTTCTCGAAGACGATCTTCGATCCGTACGAGGCGGCAACCTTGCGCAGCAGCGGGTAGTTCTGCGTGCCACCGCGCGTGTACACCGGCTCGATATAGAGGAAGCCCCCTTCGAGCGGCACCGTGAGCAGGTTGCCGTACTCGATGTCGGAGTCGGTTCCCTTGAGGTTTCTCACGAACTCGGCGACATCGTCGTTGCCGTTGAGCTCACTCTGTACCTGGCCGGGGCCCTTCACCGTGGTGGTTACTCTGAGCAGCCTTATCGTGCCGTAGTCCTTGCTGGCGGCATCGGCGTCGACCGCCATGAACGCCCCGAGGTCGGGTCGGCCCTTGGGAGTGAACGTCGTCGTCAGCGAGAACTTCTGAGCCGTCTGATCCGGCATCTTTATGCTCAGGTAGTACGGCGGAACGGCACCGGACTCCTTGTTGGTCGGATCGTCCGGGACCTGCCAGGCGTCACTGCCGCTGTAGAACTGCGCGGGGCTCGTGACGTGGTAGCGGGTGAGCAGTTCGCGCTGCACCTTGAACAGGTCCTGCGGGTAGCGCAGGTGGTCCATGAGGTCCTGCGGAATGTCCGCCTTGGCCTTCACGGTCCCGGGGAACGCCTTGCGCCAGGTCTTGAGGACCGGGTCCTCGGTGTCCCACTCGTACAGCGTGACCTTGCCGTCGTACGCGTCGACGGTGGCCTTCACCGAGTTGCGGATGTAGTTGACCTGGTTCTGCTGGGCGACGACCGCGCGCTGGTTGGTGGTCAGCGAGTCGGCCGTGGTGTCACCGAGCGTCGTGCGCGAGGCGTACGGGTAGCCGTTGGTCGTGGTGTACGCGTCGACGACCCACTGGATCTTCCCGCCCACCACGGCCGGGTAGGCGTCGCCGTCGATGGTCAGCCACGGGGCGACCGCCTCGACGCGCTCCTTGGGCGTGCGGTTGTAGAGGATCCGCGAGCCCTCGCCGATGGCTCCCGAGTACAGGATCTGCGGCTCGCTGAAGGCCACCGCGTAGGCGGCGCGGTTGAACGCGCTGGAGAGGCTGACGCCGCTCTTGCCCTTGTAACTGGTGGTCTTCTCGCCGTCCTCCTCGTAGTCGAGCTCCTTCTGGGGCCCGCCGACGATGGAGTACTGCTCGGTCTTCTCGCCGTAGTAGATCTCCTGCTGGTACGTGCCCAGCTCTCCGGTGGTCGGCAGACCGGACTCGGTGAAGTCGGGAGATCCCTTCGGGTTCTTGCCCGTGGTGGTGCCCCGGGCCGCGATCGCGCCGTAGCCGTGGGTGTAGGTGAAGTGGTCGTTGATCCAGTTGCGCTTGGGGATGCCCTGGAGGTTGAGCTCGCGCAGACCGATGACCGTGTCCTGCTCCTTGCCGGCCGCGTCCTTGTAGCGGTCGACGTCCAGCGTCTTGGGGAACTGGTAGTAGTTCCTCTTCTGCTGGAGCTGCTGGAAGGCCGGGGAGACGACGTTGGGGTCCATCACCCGGTAACTGGCCGCGGCGTCCGCACTCGCACGAAGCTTCGTGTCGTCGTCCGTGGTGGACTTGCCCGCGTAGTCGGTGACCTTCGCGTCATCGATGTCGTAGGCGTCGCGCGTGGCCTTGATGTTCTTCTGGATGAACGGAGCTTCCTTGGCCTGCTCGTTCGGCTGGACCTGGAACTTCTGCACGATCGCCGGGTAGAGCCCGCCGATCAGGATCGCGGAGAGGACCATCAGTCCGAACCCGATCACCGGGAGCTGCCAGGTGCGGCGCCAGAGCGTCGCGAAGAACAGCACGGCGCAGATCGCGGCGATGCAGAACAGGATCGTCTTCGCCGGCAGATAGGCGTTGGCGTCGACGTACCGCAGGCCCGTCCAGTTGTCCGTGGCCTTGAAGTCGCTGGACTTCACGGCCAGCCCGTAGCGGTCGAGCCAGTAGGCCACGGCCTTCAGCGCGACGAAGATGCCGAGCAGCACCGAGAGATGGCCGGTGGCCGCCCCCGTCGCCCGCGCGCCGGGGCTGGTGATGCGCAGCCCGCCGTACAGGTAGTGGGTCAGCGCGGCGGCGATCAACGAGAGCACCGTCGCCGCGAAGCCGAAGCCCAGCAGGAAGCGGTACCACGGCAGGTCGAAGGCGTAGAAGGAGACATCCAGGTGGAACTGGGGGTCCTTCTGGCCGAACGACACCCCGTTCACATACATCAGCCAGGTACGCCACTGGCCGGAGGCGGACGCCCCGGCGATCAGACCGACGAGCGCGGTGATCGCGAGCAGCACCCACTTCTTGTACGGGGCGAGACTCATCCGGTAGCGGTCAAGGCTCTGCTGCTCCAGCGACATCGCGCTCAGCGGCGGCCGGAGCCGGTGCGCGAGCCAGATGTTCACACCGATGGCGAGGGCCATCAGCAGTCCGAAGACGAGGAACAGCCCGATCTTGGTCCACAGAGTGGTGGTGAAGACGGATGAGAACCCGACCGACCTGTACCAGAGCCAGTCCGTCCAGAACCCGGAGAACATGACGAACGCCATGGCGAGGACCGCCAGGACGCCCAGTGTCATGAGCAGGGTTCGGGCGCGCCGGGACGGGCGGCCGACTCTGATCCGTGGCCCGGTCGGGCCTCCGCCGCGGTCCGGCATCTGGAAAGCCAACGTGCGCACCTCGAAGTTCGCGGTCGTGTGGAGCGGGCCCAGCGATCGTAGAGCCCACCTATGCAACTTACTGAGGCTTTACCTAGTTCCCGTTACCGGGGCGGAAGGAGGCAGGATGTTGTCCATGCCCAACGTTTCCCCCTCAGGCCCCCCGATGGCCGCGAGCCCCCTCACCGTCGCCGTGCTCGAAATCGACGAGTACATCTCCGGCCTCGGCTGGGACCAGCCCGCCCGGCTCTTCGCCCTTGTCGACACCGCACGGCTGCGGGTCCAGGAGCCGGGCCTCGCCGCTCAGCTCGGCCTCGACGACGACGGCTCGAAGACCGCCGCACTCACCCCTATCGAGCAGGAGGAGCTTCCCGCAGGGACCGCACTGGACGAGTTCCTCGCCACGATCGCCTGGCCCGACGCGGTCGTCGGGTGCGCCATGACGGTCGAGCGGCTGATGCTGCCGCCGTCCGCCGAGGCCTCCGTACCGGAGGGCCTCAACGACGCCCAGCTGACCAAGTGGGTGGCCAAGCACCCCGACCGGCAGGAGGTGCGGATGACCGTGGCCGTCCTGCGTGACGGCGCCCGCGAGTCGGCCGTACGTCTGCGGGAGAAGGACTCGCCCAACGATGTGCTGACCGGCGCCGGCCTGGTGCCGGGGCTGGCCGAGGCACTGGCCGCGACCTTCGAGTCCTGACCCTGCCCTCCCGTTCCGGGGGCGCGGTCAGCCCGTCGAGCAGCTCGGCAGTGCGGCCGCGTCCCCGGTGCGGATCTTCTCCAGCGACTTCTTGGCGTCGTCGATGTTCTTGACCCGCACCAGCGTCAGTCCGTCCGGGGTGTCGGAGGCTGCCGCCTTGCAGTTCTCGTCGGGCGTCAGGAAGTAGCGTGCGCCGGCGTTGCGCGCGCCGACCAGCTTCATGTTGATCCCGCCGATCGGCCCGACCTTGCCCTTGTCGTCGATCGTGCCGGTGCCGGCGATGAACTTGCCGCCCGTCAGCTGTCCCGGGGTCAGCTTGTCGACGATGCCGAGGGAGAACATCAGACCGGCGCTCGGACCGCCCACGTCGGCGAGCTTGATGTCGATCTCGAACGGGAAGGTGTGGTCCGTCCCCGCCTGGATGCCGACGATCGCCCGGTTCTCCTTCGGGGCCTTCTCCGTGGTGATGGTGATCTTCTCGGCGCCCTCGGGCTCCTTGCCCGCCTTCTCGGCCGCCGCGGCGGTCTTGGCCGGGATGACCGTGAAGGTGACGTCCTGGCCGGGCTTGTGCAGGGTGACGAGCTTCGCCACGTCCTCGGGCTGCTTGACCGCCGCACCGTCGACGGCCTTGATCACGTCGCCCGCGTGCAGCTTGCCCTGGGAGGGGCTGTCCTTGAGAACGGTAGAGACCACGACCCGCGACGACACCGGGATCCCCAGCTCGGTGAGGGCCGCGACCTTGGCGCTCTCCTGGGACTGGCTGAACTCCTCGGCGTTCTCCTGCGTCGACTGTTCCTCGGTCTTGCCGTCCGGGTACAGCGTGTCGTGCGGCACGACCACACTGTCGTGGCCAAGCCATCCGTAGACGGCCTCCACCAGGTTCATGTGATAGTCGGCGCCGGTGACCCTGACCGTCGTCATGTTGAGGTTGCCGGAGGTCTCGTACGTCTTGTGCCCGGTGATCTGCAGCACGGGCGCGCCGTCGACCTCGCCGAGTGTGTTCACGGTCGGCCCGGGGGACATCTCCGAGTACGGCACTTTGATCAGCACGCCTGCGCAGAGCAGCGCGATCAGGATCAGGGTGGAGGCGAGCATCGTCGCGGTGCGGCGTGGCATGGAACGACAGTACGGGAAGGGCCTGTCAGTGCACCGCCGGGGCCGGTCCGTACGTGGGCCGTGACCGGGTGCGGCAGAAGCACCGGACGGCTGGGGCGAAGGCCGCGGACGGCGGGTTGGCGTCTGCGTACGACCGCCGTGGTGTCAGACGTTCGATATCTGCTCGACCGGCTCGGAAGCGGAGTGCGAACGCTCCATCGCCTCCCGGAACCGGGCGTAGCCGGCGAGCTCGGTGACGTCGCCGGTCGTGCGATTACGGGCAGCCCAGCTTCCCCATATCGCGGCACCGAACGCAGCGAAAAGCGGAATCAACAACCAGGCGAGTGCTGCCATGACGACCTCCCTGCCTCATGAGCAACCGCAACCGAATGATCAGCAGATTAACCATCTGCAGAACCAACGCTCATGGCAGGGGTGTGGTTACGCAAATCGGGGTGGATGACCGTCTGCACGGTTTGCGCTCAGCAGGCGCCGACCCACTCCTCCGTGCCGTCGGAGAAGCGCTGGTGCTTCCAGATCGGAACCTCGTGCTTGAGGTCGTCGATGAGCTTGCGGCAGGCCTCGAAGGCCTCTGCGCGGTGCGGGCAGGAGACGGCCACGACCACCGCGATATCGCCCACCTCCAGTTCACCCACCCGGTGGATGGCGGCCAGGGCCCGGACCGGGAACCCGGCGACGACCTTCTCCGCCACCCGGCGCATCTCGTCCTGCGCCGAGGGGTGGCACGAGTAGCCCAGCGCCCCGACGTCCTGTCCGCCGTCGTGGTTGCGCACGGTGCCGACGAAGAGCGCGGTGCCGCCCGCAGCTTCGTCGCCGACGGCACGGAAGACCTCGTCCACGGACAACGGTGTGTCGCGGATCTCCAGCAGCCGGATGGGGTCCTGTGCTGCCTGCTCGCCGGGGTGGTCATACGTGGGTGCCATGGCAACCATCGTGCCGTACCGCCGCGCCGTCGCGGAATACGGCTTTCACCCGGCGGGCCGCCGGGCGCCTTGGAGCCTCCTACAGCCGCAGGCACCGCGGTCACCGCCGTCACCGCACAGGGGGCGCCCACAGGGCGGGCCCGGGGCCGTCCGGCCCTGCCACCCGTCGTCGGACTGCCGCCTGCCGTGGGGCGTCCGGCCTAGAAGCGGCGGCGGGCCTTGCGCGCCCGGCGTACCAGGGCCGCGGTGCCGAGCAGTGCCACGGTCGCACCGGCGGCCCCGGCCGCGGTCGCGTCCTTGCGGCCGAGCCGACGGCCGGCGACGGTGTGGCGCCCCTCCACCTCTTCGAGGAGTGCCGCGAGCACCTCCTCGTTGGTCCAGCTCGGACGCCACCCCACATCGTGCAGCCGGCTCACGCTCACCACCCAGGGATGCATCGTGTACGCCAGGTCGCCCGCCGGCGACGGGGTCAGGCCGATCCGGTGCAGCCGGGCCGCCGCGCCGAGCGCCACGGCGGAGGGCAGCTCCATCCGGCGGACACCACTGAGCTCCTCGACCTCCGCCTGCTCCAGCCAGCCGTCGCAGCCGACCGCGAACTCCCCGTCGATCTTCTCCAGCGCGGCGTACTCCAGCGCCGTGACCAGGTCGTCGACGTGGCAGAACTGCCAGGTGGGGCGCGATCCGGCGACGACCAGGAGGCGCGGCGACTCGAAGTAGCGGGTCAGTGCCGTGTCCGTACCGCCGACCAGCACGGTGGGACGGACCACGGTGACGTGGAGTCCGGGGTGGGCGCGCGGCGCGCGGCGGCCGAGCCGTTCGATCTCCAGCAGGTCGCCGACGCCGGTCGCCTCGGCCGTGGCGCGGAGCTCGGCGTCCTCGGCGAGCGGGACGTCGTTGTCGGGCAGCGCGCCGTAGACCATCGCCGAGGTGCACAGGACCACGCGGTGGACACCGACGGCCGCGGCCGCGGTCAGCACGGTCTGGGTGCCGCGCACGTTGTACGCGGTACGGGCGGCGGGATCGGTCTCCAGGTCGAGATCGAGCGCCAGGTGCACCACCACATCGGCGCCGCGCAGCTTCTCCGCGATGGCCGGATCGCGCACGTCGAGGATGTGCCACGTCGCCTCGGAGGCCTCTCCGCGACGCTCGTCGATGGCGATGACCTGCTTGATCTCCTCGGAGGCCGCCAGACGTGCGGTGAGCAGCTCACCGACACCCGTCGCGGCTCCGGTGACGGCCACGACGGGGCCGCGGCTTCTGGAGCGGCTGCGGACGGACTTGTTCTCGGTCGTGTTCTCGGGCGAACGGTCGGCCAGGTTTCGCGCTGCGCGAACCTGAGGATCTGGGGAACTCACCGGGCGTCTCCAGCGGTTGTCTTCAGTACGTACCCGAATGACGCGTACGTACCAGGTGGCGTCCATCCTGCCGCAGGCCGGGAGCAGGCGTAGCACTGAGGCCCCGAGCGGACTTGGTGTCTACGCTGGATGGTGATGTCGGGCAGTCGCCGTCGGTTCGAGCCGGCGGCCCTACGAGCCGAGGAAACCCGTGAGTGACACCCCATTCGGATTCGGCCTTCCGCCGGAGGAGCCGGACGACGGCGACAAGGGCAAGAAGAACGACCCCACCGGAGGTGGGCAGGGTTCGGGCGGTCCGGCGAACCCGTTCGGCTTCGGCCCCGGTGCGGGCGGTGACAACCCCTTCGCCGCCATGTTCGGCTCCATGAACCCGAACGATCTGGGCGCCGCCTTCCAGCAGCTCGGTCAGATGCTGAGCTACGAGGGCGGTCCCGTGAACTGGGACATGGCCAAGCAGATCGCCCGCCAGACGGTCTCGCAGGGCACCCCGGACGGCACCAAGGACGCGAGCGTGGGCCCGTCCGAGCGTTCGGCGGTCGACGAGGCGCTGCGCCTGGCGGATCTGTGGCTGGACGGCGTGACATCCCTGCCCTCGGGCTCCGTCTCGACCGTGGCGTGGAGCCGCGCCGAGTGGGTCGAGGCTTCCCTTCCCGCCTGGCAGAAGCTCGTCGACCCGGTGGCCGAGCGTGTCGGCCTCGCCATGGGCGATGTGCTGCCCGAGGAGATGCAGGCGATGGCGGGCCCGCTGATCGGCATGATGCGGTCGATGGGCGGTGCGATGTTCGGCCAGCAGATCGGGCAGGCCGTCGGCGTGCTGGCCGGTGAGGTGGTCGGTTCCACCGACATCGGGCTGCCGCTCGGACCGGCCGGCAAGGCCGCGCTGCTTCCGCTGAACGTCGAGCGGTTCGGCAAGGACCTGAGCGTGCCGCAGGACGAGGTGCGGCTGTACCTGGCCCTGCGCGAGTCCGCTCACCAGCGGCTCTTCGCCCATGTGCCGTGGCTTCGCTCGCATCTTTTCGGCGCGGTCGAGGGCTACGCGCGCGGCATCAAGGTCGACACCAGCAAGCTGGAGGACGTGGTCGGGCAGTTCGACCCGTCGAACCCGGAGCAGCTGCAGGACGCCCTTCAGCAGGGCATGTTCCAGCCGGAGGACACGCCGGAGCAGAAGGCCGCCCTGGCCCGTCTGGAGACGGCGCTCGCGCTGGTCGAGGGCTGGGTGGACGCCGTCGTGCACGAGGCCGCGAAGTCCCGGCTGACCTCCGCCGACGCGCTGCGCGAGACGATGCGCAGGCGCCGCGCCTCCGGTGGGCCGGCCGAGCAGACGTTCGCCACGCTGATCGGTCTCCAGCTGCGTCCGCGGCGACTGCGCGACGCCTCGCGGCTGTGGGCGTCGCTCACGGACGCGCGGGGTCTCGACGGGCGCGACGCCCTGTGGGAGCACCCCGACATGCTGCCCACCGCCCATGACCTGGACGATCCGGACGGTTTCGTCCACCACGAGCAGCTGGACTTCTCCGAGCTGGACAAGATGCTCGGCGAGGCGGCGAAGGGGCCGCAGAAGCCCTCCCCCGGCACGGACGCCGCCGAAGGCTCCAAGGGTGACGGGACCGAGGACGGCGACAGCAAGGACGACGGCGACAAGTGAGCCTGTACGACGACGCCGTTCTCGTCCTGAAGGACTACCCGGCCGGTGGGAGCGGGGCGGACACCGCACAGGATGAACTGCGGCGCGCCTACCTGGACCACTTGGCGCTGCACCCCGACGGCATGTGGAAGGCCTGCGAGGCCGGACATCTGACGGCCAGCGCCCTGGTCATCGACCCGGAGCGCGGAAAGGTGCTGCTCACGCTGCACCGGAAGCTGCGGATGTGGCTGCAGATGGGTGGCCACTGCGAACCCGGGGACGCCACGCTGGCCGCGGCCGCGCTGCGTGAGGCGACGGAGGAGTCCGGCATCGCCGGCCTGACCCTGCTGCCGGGCGGCCCGGTGGTCCTGGACCGCCATCCGATTCCCGCGCCGTGCCACTGGCACCTGGACGTCCAGTACGCGGCGCTGGCGCCGTCGGGCTCGGCGGAGCGGATCAGCGAGGAATCGCTCGATCTGCGCTGGTTCGCCTACGACGAGGTCGCCGGGGTCGCCGACTCCTCTGTGGTCCGTCTGATGGAACGTACGCGCGCTGCCCTGGACGGCGGGCGAGCGTAGGAAGCGCGACGGCGCGGGTGAACGAGTAAGGGGCGGCCTCTCAGGAGGCCGCCCCTTACGTCGTGCGCGTCGCGCCCCTCTCACCCCTCGTACACAGGGGCGGCGGCGCACTGCCCGGTTCCGGGCACTGCCCGGCCACGGGCGCTGCTCAGTTCCAGGCGTTGTTCTGGTTCTGGGCGTGGGACCCGTGCTGGCCCATGCCGTACTGGGCACCCAGGCCCTGGCCGATCTGGGCGCTCTGCGGCGGCAGCACCTCGCTCGGCTGCACCAGGGCGAAGCCCTGGCCGAGGAAGCTCAGCTCCCATCCCTCGCCCGTGTTGCCGCGGCGGCGGAAGACGCCCGAGGAGTGCGTCTGGGCCTGCATCTGCACCCGCAGGGAGCTGGACCAGGCGACGATCGCGTCGGCGTCGGCGTTGACGTACTTGTCGGGCGTGACCTGCATCATCAGCGGCTGGCCGGAGGTCATCAGCGCGACCTTGCCGGTGCCGGAGATGTTGAGCTGGTACTTGCCGGTGCCCGAGATGCCGTACTGGCTGTCCACCGCGATGACCTCGGTGTGGAGGGACGAGTCGAGCGCCAGTACATAGGAGCTGTCCACCGTCAGGCCGTCGCGGTCGACGTCCACCACGTGGACGTACTGGGCGAGGTTGGCGAGGTAGACCGTGCCCTGCCCGGAGCAGCGCATCAGGTCGAGGCCCTCACCGGTGGTGGCGCGGGCGCGGCGCTGTCCGTGCGACTGGTACTCGCCGTCGAACTCCATCAGCCCCTGGTACGCGACCATGGCCCCCTTGCGGGCGAGGACATCGTCGTGCCCGGTCAGCGAAACCCGCAGGAGCTGCGGGTTCTGGACCGTGTAGCGCTCCTGGGACTGCTGTTCCGTGTAACTGAAAAGCGGACTCTGCATGGTGTGTTCTCCCTCCCCGTCAGGCCCGGACGCGCAGGCGGTCGGTACTGTCCTCGCTCGGCTGGACGACGACGATCCCCTGGCCGGAGAAGGCCATCTGGAACGCCTCGCCGCTGCCCCGCCCGATGAGCGAGGATGCCTTGAAGCTGCGCTTGCCCTTCACCTTGAGGTTCGGGGACCACGCGACGAGGGCGTCCGGGTCGACGTACGTCTCGTCCTCGCCGCGTCCGCAGTCGACGACGATCGGCGTACCGCGCGAGGTGATCGCGACCCAGCCGGTGCCGGAGATGCAGACGTTCCACAGGCCCTGGCCGGCGAACTTGGCCAGTCCCTTGACCCTTTCGACGCCCCAGGTGAGGTGGCTGTCGAAGGCGAGGACGTTGGTGCCGTTGACCGAGAGGGAGTCGTTGTTGAGATTGATGACGACCACATCGGCGCCGTAGTCGGCGAGGTAGAGCAGCCCGTCGCCGGCGCACTTCATCAGGGGCGCGCCCTCGCCGGTGATCCACTGCGAGGCCATCTGACGGACGGCCGGCGGGTTGGGCTCGTACTGGATGAAGCCCTCGTACGCCACCATCGAGCCGGTGCGCGCGTACAGGTCCTGGCCGGTCGCCATGGCGACCTTCAGCATCGAATGGCCGTGGTTCTCCATCCGGGCCGTGACGGGGGTCGGGGCGTAGCCCGCGAGTTGCTGATTCATGACGGGCTCCCTCAGACCTCGTAGGGCTGGACGACGATGAAGTTGCCGGGGGCTCCCCGGAACTGGAGGTTCACGGTCTCTCCGCTGTGCCCGGGGTACGCGTTGCGGCGCAGCCGGACCTGGCTGGAGATGATCACCTGGGACGCGGCCGACCACGCCACGACGGCGTTGCAGTCGGCGAAGGTGGTCGGGGTGACCGGCAGGACGACGGGGACACCGTGCGTCTTGACGACGATGGTGCCGGTGCCCTGGAACTGCATGGTGAACAGGGCGCCGCCGGGAATGCCGTGGCCCTCGATCCTGCGGACCTCGTACTGGAGCGACTCGTCGAAGGCGAGGACGCTCTCCGCCGAGACGCAGATGCCGTCGCCCTGGAGCTCGATGGCGTGCAGATGGGAACCGTCCTCGGCGAGGAAGACCTGCCCCCGGCCGGTACAGCGCATCAGCTGCATTTCCTGACCGGTGGCGTTGCCGACCATCCGGCCCGCGAAGCCCGCGCCCTTGTAGCCGAAGTCGACCTTGCCCTGGTACATCACCATGCTGCCCTGCCGGGCCAGCACTCCCGCTCCGCCCATGGTGAGGTCGACGCGCATGAGCTGCTGGTTCTGCGGGGTCCAGCGCTGTCCGGTGGCCGTCTCCTTGTACGGCTGGAGCGCGGCCAGCAGACCGGCTCCGGCCTGCGGCGCACCCTGCGGCACACCTTGGGGCATTCCGGGCGGCTGCTGCCCGAACGGATTCGGGGCCGGCTGCCCGTACGGCGCGGGGGCCGGCTGTCCGAAGGGAGCGGGCGCCTGTGCCGGGACCTGACCGAACTGCGGCTGCTGGGGCGGCTGCACCGGCTGCCCGTACGGAGCGGGCGCGGGCGGCGGCGGAACGACGCCACCCTGCGGAGCCAGTGGCGCCGCTATGGTCGGCGCGGCATGGATCTGCTGATGCTGCGGAGTGGGGGCCGGTGCCTGGGCAGCCGGTGCGCCGAAGGAAGGCGCGGGCTGCGGGGCCTGCGGCGCGGCCGGGGCTCCGAACGACGGCGGCGCCGCAGCCTGGGCCGGCGGAGCGAACGACGGGGCCGCGGCCTGGGGCTGCGGAGCGGCCGGGGCCTCCTCGGCGACCTCGCCGCCGAAGTTCTTCAGCAGCGCGTCGAGCCCGCCGTCGAAGCCCTGGCCGACGGCGGCGAACCGCCATACGTCCTTGAGGTAGAAGTCACCCAGCATCACCGCGCGCTCGGTGGTGAACTCCGAGCCCGTGAAGGCGTACCTGACGACCTCTTCGCCGCCCGCGACGATCCGGATGTACCCGGGACCGACCTGGGACATCTGTCCGGCGCCGTCCAGCGTCGCGGTGAAGGAAAGCTTGTGGATGTTCGCCGGAATGCGGTCGAGCGTGACGCGGAAGGACTCCGTGTCACCTGCCTGCGCGCCGAGGAGCTGAATGGACTCCTCGGGCGATTTCGGCTGATTGAAGAAGATGAAATAACGGTCGTCGGAGAGCTGCTCATTGACATCGAGGCCGAAGCAACTGATGTCAAAGGTCAGCCCCGGGCCGGCGATCTGCACACCTACGTACAGGTCCGTCCCCGGCGTGAGATCGCTGATCTTGGCCTTGTGGCCGCGTTGGAATTCCCTGGCCATGCGTAACGACCGTCCCCCATCCGGAAGGTGAATGCGTCGCGTCAGGCTAACCGCAAAGTCCGGCATTGGGCCAAGCCGGTACAGACCCGGTACAAAATCGCGAACGTCACTCGCCGCGCGCGGCGGGCGAACGTCACTCGCCGCGCGCGGCGGGCAGGTGGGGCAGCCGGTCGGCGGCCACCACCCCTTCGAGATAGCCGCGAGCCCGCTCGGTACGGGGGTAGGCATCGAGGAGCCGCCAGAACCGCGGCCCGTGTCCGGGCACCAGAAGGTGGGCCAGCTCGTGGAGGAGCACGTAGTCGACGACGTATTCCGGCATGCCCTGCAGCCGGTGCGAGAGCCGGATGCTGCCCTCGGCCGGGGTACACGACCCCCAACGGGTGTTCTGGTTGGTCACCCAACGCACCGAGACGGGCCGGGCCCGGCTGTCGAGGTACTGGGCGGACAGGCGCTCCGCCCGCTCGGCGAGCTCGCTGTCGCCGAGGATCCGCTTGTTCTCCTGAGCGGCGAGCTTGTCGAGCATCACGCTCACCCAGCGCTGCTCCTCGGCCTCGGACATCCGGGCCGGAATCAGCACGATCGTGCGGTCGCCCTCGCGGTACGCGGAGACCGTTCTGCTGCGGCGGGCGCTCCTGCGGACCTCCACCGCGCTCGTCGCCGAGACACGGGTCGGATGATCAGCCGCACTGCGCCGGCGGGTTCCGGCGCCGCGCGCGGAAGTCTCCCCGGCGAAGCCGGGTGACGAGTCGGCGGGCACGCCACGACGTTACCCGCTGTCAGTGGGGGAAGTCCCGCCTCCGGCACGGTTCACACATGATCCACCCCATGGCATGCACCATTTGAACGACTAATACCCCCGCCTGTGGATAACTTTTCGCACGGTTCCGCGGCTCGCCTCATTCTGGCAATGGATCTCACGCAGCCACTCAGCGACAGAGCCACACAGACCGGAGGAAGCCGTGCATCCGATGTTGAAGCCCGCACTGCGCCGCGCATGGCGTGGCACTGGCACCGTGCAATTCGGCGTGACACCTGCGCACGCCGTCAAAGTCGGCCCGATGGATATCGCGACCGGCTGTTTCCTGGACCTGCTCGACGGGACGCGCGGGATGCCTCTGCTGCGCGAAGTAGCCAGGACCCTGGACCTGAACAATCATCAAGTGGACACGCTCGTGGCGCGGTTGATGGATGCCGGACTCATCGACGACGTGCGGGCGGGCGGCCCGGAAGCCGATGCGTTACGGAACCGGACGGACGTCCTGGAGCGCCATCGACCCGACCTGGCGTCACTCTCCGTCGTCCATCCCGAGCCAGGAGGGGGGATGCGCCGGCTGGCGGCCCGACGCTCCATGCGCGTTCAGGTACGGGGAGCGGGCCGGGTCGGTGCGGCAATCGCGGCGGTGCTCTCCGGGGCCGGGGTGGGCCGCGTCGAGGTGCTGGACGGCGGATGCGCCGAACCGTGCGACGTATCGCCCGCGGGCCTGCCGGCCGCTGCGGTCGGCGAGCGTCGGGACTCGGCGGCGCGGCAGCTGGTCCGCCGCTCCTCCCCCGGTCCTGCGCCGCGCACCGGGCAGTCCCCGGCCGGGCGTGCGGGTGGCGAGCCCGGCCTGTCCCTGATCGTCGTCGCCCCTCGCGACGGCCTCTCCGGCTACGTTCCCGATCAACGCACCGCCGAACCGTGGATCACATCGGGCACACCCCATCTCTACGCAGGGGTCATCGAGGCCACCGGGTTCGTCGGCCCGCTGGTGCTGCCGGGAGGCACGGCCTGCGCGGGCTGCCTCGATCTGAACCGGCGGGACCGGGACCCGCAGTGGCCGCGGATGCTGGCTCAGTGGCAGTCCGGGCGCCGCACCGCCGTGCAGGCGTGCGACCTGGCACTCGCGACAGCGGTGGCGGGGCTCGCGGCATCCCATGCGCTGGCCTTCCTCGACGGCGAGCTGCCGGCCAGCACCGGGTCGCGCTGGGAGGCCGCACTGCCGCTGTTGGACTGGCGGTCCGACCAGATCGGGGCGCACATCGACTGTTCCTGTGGAGCGGGTGGGCACACTGAGGGGGTGCGCACCTCCGGGGCCGGCACGGCGCACGACACAATGGCCGGGTAACCGCCGCATGCAGCGCGGCAGTCTGGGATTTGGAGGGGCATATGTCTGATCTTCCCCGGAAGGCGGTCACCCGAACCGCCAAGCTGGCCGCGCTGCCTTTGGGGTTCGCCGGCCGTGCCACGTGGGGCCTTGGCAAGCGCATCGGCGGGAAGTCCGCGGAGCTGGTCGCCCGCGAAGTGCAGCAGCGCACCGCCGATCAGCTCTTCAAGGTGCTGGGCGAGCTGAAGGGCGGGGCCATGAAACTGGGGCAGGCCCTGTCGGTCTTCGAGTCCGCCCTGCCGGAAGAGGTCGCAGGTCCCTACCGGGCGGCCCTGACCAAACTGCAGGAGGCCGCCCCTCCCCTGCCGAGCGCCACGGTCCACGCGGTACTGGCGGAGCGGCTCGGCGAGGAGTGGCGGGAGCTGTTCCTGGAATTCGAGGACAAGCCCTCGGCAGCCGCCTCGATCGGGCAGGTACACCGGGCGGTGTGGCACGACGGCCGGAAGGTGGCCGTGAAGGTGCAGTATCCGGGCGCCGGTGAGGCGCTGCTCTCGGATCTCACACAGCTCAGCCGGTTCGCCAGGCTGCTCGGCCCGCTGATCCCCGGCATGGACATCAAGCCGCTGATCAAGGAGCTGCGCGACCGGGTGTCCGAGGAGCTGGACTACGAGCAGGAGGCGCAGTCGCAGCGCAGGCACGCCGAGGAGTTCGCGGACGATCCCGATGTGGTGGTCCCCGGGGTGGTCCACCAGTCCGACCAGGTGCTGGTCACCGAGTGGATCGACGGTGTGCCGCTGGCCGATGTGATCGCCGACGGGACTCCCGAACAGCGGGACCGGGCCGGGCAGCTGCTGGCCAGGTTCCTTTTCTCCGGGCCCGCTCGCACCGGACTGCTGCACGCGGACCCGCACCCGGGCAATTTCCGGCTGCTGCCCGCGGCCCCCTCCGTCGCGACGGACGGCGAGGGCGACCTGGACGATGCCATGGACTCCGGTGCGGCTCGGTGGCGCCTCGGGGTACTGGACTTCGGCACGGTGGACCGGCTGCCGGGAGGGCTGCCGCAGACCATCGGGGACTCCTTGCGGCTGACGCTCCAGGGGGATGCGGCCTCCGTGTACGAGCTGCTGCGTGAGGAGGGGTTCGTGAAGGACTCGATCGACCTCGAACCGGACGCGGTCCTCGACTATCTCCTCCCGATCATCGAACCGGCCGAGGTGGACGAGTTCACCTTCAGCCGGACCTGGATGCGTCAGCAGGCCGCCCGCATAGCGGACCCGCGCTCTCCCGCTCATCAGCTGGGCAAGCAGCTGAATCTGCCGCCTGCCTACCTGCTGATACACCGGGTGACGCTGAGCACGATCGGGGTGCTGTGCCAGCTCGGCGCCACGGTCAGGCTGCGCGAGGAGCTGGAGTCCTGGCTCCCGGGGTTCCTGCTTCAGGACGAAGAAGAACAGGACGAAGCAGGACAGGCGGAGGAAGAGCAGGCCGAGGAGGACTGGGCCGAGGAGGAGTGGGCCGAGGATGCTCCGACCGGGTTCGAGGCGGCGGAGCCCACGGCTGGCGCAGCCGCGGCCGGCGCGGAGTCCAAGTAGCGGGCCTGCGGCTGGGTAGGAGCGCGGCGGGCAGACCTGCCCCCACCCCGCCGGAGTCCAAGTAGCGGGCCCCGACGGGGTAAGAAGGCGGCGGGGCGGCCCGGCCTGTCACCACCAGGCGGAGTCGAGGCGCCCCTCGATGGCCCTGATGTGGGTGCGCGCGCAGTCGTCACAGTAGTAATGGCGACTGCCGTTCTCCACGGAACAGAGCCAGGTCGGCGGTGCGGTATCGCTCCCGGAGCGGGTGCCGCACCGGGCGCATACGACTTCCTCGGAACCGCCCGCTCCGGGGCGATGAGTCTGCTCGTCCACCTCGTGACGATAACTCCGCCGTCGCCTTCCGGCTCGTCGCGGCAGTGCGCCCCCGCACCGCAGCCCGCAACGCGCAGCCCGCAGCCCGCAACACGCAGCCCCACGGCACCGGCCCGTCACACGGTCCGCCCACCGCACCGCCGAGCGCCCGGCGACCGGCGACCGGCGACCGGCGACCGGCAACGACGACCGGGCTTTCGGCCGCGGACAGCACCCGGAAACGCAAACGACCGCGGGGCCGGTCCGAGTGGACCGGCCCCGCGGTAGGGGTACTGGCGGTGCGGGTACTGCTTGCTGGGGAGCAGAGAGCGGCTGTCCCTCGGCAAACAGTGCCGGTGTGCGCTCCTGCTCAGGTCAGTGCATGACCGCCATGGCCAGCGCACGGCGGGCACGCATCGAGGCGCGCTCGGCCCGGCGCTGCATCCGCCGCGCGTTGATCAGGCGCACGGCCTGACGTTGCGCGTCGGCTTCCCGCAGGCGGTCGTGCATATGCGCACGAGCCAGGGCTTCTGGGATGAGTTGCATTTCGCGGGTCCTGTTCTGACGCGAGTCGTTCGCGCCGATGATGGTGACGTCCGGTGTCGCGGAGCCGACGGGCTCCCTCGTGGGGATGGTCATTGGTGCCTGGTTTCGGGGGTCGTGGGTCAGGGGACGGTCGATGGTTCCGATGCGATTCATGGGCTTGGGGGCCGTGACCCCCAGGTCGGCGGTCACGCCGCGACCGGGTTCTTGCGCGGACGGCCACGCGGACGCTTGCGAGCGACGACGACGCCCTGGATGAAGAGCTCGCCACCCCAGACACCCCACGGCTCGCGGCGCTCCTTGGCGCCGGCGAGGCAGGCCTCGACGAGCGGACAGGTGCGGCAGAGGGACTTGGCGTACTCGACGTCGGCCGGCGACTCGGCGAAGAAGACCTCGGGGTCGTAGGAACGGCAGGGGACGGGCACGCCGAGGTTCTCGATGGCGTCGTCGAGCGCGGTGAGCGCAGTGAGCGGGATCAAGGTGGAGTCCTCCGTGAGGCCGGGCGGGGAGATCGTTTCGGAAGGCGGTACGGACGGGGCGTGCGCTTCGAGTTGCACGGTGGTGGTGTCCTCGTCTGGTCGTTTCCGGCCTGTTGGCCGGGGGGCGGCTGGTACCAGGTCTTGCTTGTCCCGAGGCTCCTTCGCGCTGTCTCGTCCGTTCGGACAAAACAAAAGGGCCGCGGATCCCGAGTGGGGTTCCGCGGCCCTGAAGGCGCCGGCCTGATCGTCGATCAGGCTGGATCACTCCAGGGTTCAGGCCCACGGAAGGCCCACATCGTGTGGTGGTGCGTCGTCTGCTTCTTGGCTCCGGCTTCCGCTCCCGCACCGACGGCCGCAAAGGCATAGGCCTGGGCCTGTCCCTTCGCTACTGCTGCTGCCGGTGCCTGGGTCGGTCGCTCATTACGCTCCCGCACGGGAAGGCTTGCCAGGGACAGCGGGCTGACGGCGGAAATGCCGGACATACCGGTGCCACGCAGCGAGGAAGCCGAAGAGCGGGCGAGGCCGAGCGAGCAGGCGGAGACGACCGAGAGATCGGTCATTTTGTTGGTCTCGATGATGCTGATCACTTCAATCGCCTCCTCTCGGCGTCTCGGGCGGACCGGCCGAACCGGTCCTACGTATTCGGATAAGTACAGCACAGGATCAGGGCTTCAGAGAAGTCGCTGTTCCCGTGGGTAAGAACCTATGGTGATGACTGGGGCGCGCGCAAACTATTTTTTCGACGAGTTTTTCTCACATCTCCCCGTCGGCCTCCGCAGCCCCCTCGGCACCGTCCCCACCTGCACAGATGTCCAGCACGGCGGCGCCGAACCGGCCCAACTTCCGCGCGCCGACCCCGGAGATCCCGGCCAACTCGCCCTCGCTTGCGGGCACTGCCTCGGCGATGGCCATCAGCGTCTTGTCGGTGAACACGCAGTACGCGGGCTGGCCGATGTCCTGCGCCCGCGCCGCGCGCCAGTCGCGCAACCGCTCGTACAGCGCCTCGTCCATGTCTGACGGGCAGTCGTCGCAGCGCATCAGCTTCATCTCGCCGGCGTCGGTCAGGGTCTTGCCGCAGACCCGGCAGAGTGCGGGTCCGCGCCGCTTGCGCCGGACCGCGGCCGGACGCTCGATCCCGCCGCTGCCGCCGGCGGTCGCCCGGCCGCCGAGCGCCGTCGAACCAGGACGCATCCCGTTCAGGAACCGGCTCGGGCGGCGGCCCGCCCGGCCACCGGGTGAGCGCGCCAGGGACCACGACAGGGAGAGGTGGAAGCGGGCCCGGGTGACGCCGACGTAGAGCAGCCGGCGCTCCTCCTCGATCTGCTCGTCCGTCTTGGCGTAGGTGATCGGCATCATGCCTTCGGTCAGCCCGACCAGGAACACGGCGTCCCACTCCAGGCCCTTGGCCGAGTGCAGCGAGGCCAGCGTGACGCCCTGGACCGTGGGGGCGTGCTGGGCGGCCGCCCGCTCGTCCAGCTCGGCGACCAGGTCGGAGAGGGTCGCGCCCGGCCTCGCCTGTTCGAAGTCCTCGGCCAGCCTGACGAGGGCGGCGAGGGACTCCCAGCGGTCGCGCACCGCTCCTGATCCGGCGGGCGGCTCGCTGCTCCAGCCCTTGGTGGAGAGCACCGCCCGCACTTCGGAGGGCAGCCCCTCCGCGTCGTCCAGCAGGGAGTCGTTGCCCCCCGCCCTGGCCGCGCCGCGCAGCGCGACGCCCGCTTCGCGTACCTCCGGACGTTCGAAGAACCGCTCCGCGCCCCTGAGCTGGTAGGGCACTCCCGCGTCCGCGAGGGCCTGCTCGTAGACCTCGGACTGGGAATTGACCCGGTAGAGCACGGCGATCTCGCCGGCCGGGACACCGGCAGCGATCAGGTCCCGGATACGGCGGGCGGTGCCCTCGGCCTCGGCGGGCTCGTCCGCGTACTCCAGGTAGGCGGGTTCGGGGCCGGACTCGCGCTGCGAGACCAGTTCGAGCCGGTGGTCGGCGGCCCGGCCGCGGGCCTGGGAGAGCAGCCCGTTGGCCAGATGGACGACCTGGGGCGTGGAGCGGTAGTCCCGGACGAGCTTGACCACGGTGGCCCCGGGGTGGCGCGTGCGGAAGTTGAGCAGATGGTCGGGGGTGGCTCCGGTGAAGGAGTAGATCGTCTGGCTGGCGTCGCCGACGACGCAGAGGTTGTCCCGGTCGCCGAGCCAGAGGTCCAGCAGCCGCTGCTGGAGCGGGCTGACGTCCTGGTACTCGTCGACGACGAAGTGCTGGTACTGGCGGCGCACGTGGTCGGCGATGTCGTGGCGGTCCTGCAGGATGCCGACGGTGAGGAGCAGGACGTCCTCGAAGTCGATCACCGTGCGGTCGCGCTTCAGCTGCTCGTACATCGCGTAGACCTGGGAGATCTCGGCAGGATCGCGCGGGGCGTCCCGCTGGGACTTGGCGACCACGGCCGGATAGTCGGCGGGCACGGTCTGGGTGACCTTGGCCCACTCGATCTCGCTCGTGACATCGCGCAGCTCGTTGCGGTCGAGCCGGATGCGGCAGCGGGCCGCCGCCTCGGCGACCAGCTGGACCTTGCGCTCCACCAGCCGCGGCAGCTCGCCACCGACTGCTTTCGGCCAGAAGTACTGGAGCTGGCGCAGCGCCGCGGAGTGGAAGGTCCGCGCCTGCACCCCGCCCGCGCCGAGCTGGCGGAGGCGCCCGCGCATCTCGCCGGCCGCGCGGTTGGTGAACGTGACAGCGAGCACACTCGACGGCTGGAGTATTCCCGCGCGCACCCCGTAGGCGATGCGGTGCGTGATGGCCCGCGTCTTGCCCGTACCGGCTCCGGCCAGCACGCAGACCGGGCCCTGCAGGGCCACGGCGACCTCGCGCTGCTCGGGGTCGAGCCCGTCGAGGACGGCGTCGGCGGAGTCGGGGACCTGGGGGAAGAGGCTGGAGTGCGTTGCTGATGTCACCCCGCCATGCTGCCAGGTCGGAAGGGGCGGAAGAGGAAGTTGTCCACAGGGACGTCCCGTCAGTCGTACTAATCGGAGGCGGGTCCGGGAATGGTGGCCAGGTCACGTGCGTTGTCCCTCCGTGCGGCAACCCATGTCCCCGTCTCGCCGTGTGACGGACGAGACGCAGAACGGGATGTGGCGGGATTGCCGGGACCGATGAGACAGAGGAGCGCGAAGACATGCCGGGCACTGTGACGATGTACAGCACCACGTGGTGCGGCTACTGCCGTCGGCTCAAGGGCCAGATGGACCGCGAGGGCATCGCGTACACCGAGATCAACATCGAGCAGGACCCGGAGTCGGCGGCCTTCGTCGAGAAGGCGAATGGCGGAAACCAGGTGGTTCCGACGGTTCTGGTGACGCCCTCCACCGGCGGTGAGAACGTCGTCATGACGAACCCGAGCCTGGCCCAGGTGAAGCAGGCCCTCACCGCCTGACCCCGCCGCACAGCACCCCCCCCCTCCGGACAAGACCGCATCGGAGGGGGCGGTGCTGTATGCGGAGGCGGACGGCGCGCGGGCTGTGGACGGTCTGCGGGCTGCGGGCTGCAGGTTGAAGGCTGCGGACCGGCTGCGGGCTGCGGACGGTCTGCGGGCTGCAGGTTGAAGGCTGCGGACCGGCTGCGGGCTGCGGACGACTACTGGTTGCCGACTGCGATGAGGTGGGGCGGGGCCGGGCGGGCGCCGGCCGTACACGTGCCCTGGAGCGCCTGAGTCCGCCCTGCCCGGAGCGCCTGCAACAGCCGCGCCCGGGAGGCCCGAGACCGGCCCCGCCCGGACCACACGGTGTCCGTCACAGATCGTGGGCGGCGCGACGAGCGTGGACAACGCGGCGGCGTCGGGTCTTCCGGCGACGAACAGAACCGGTGCCGGGAAGTCCCGTAGGCGGTCCCGCACGTCGAGGGTCTTGTACGCCCGCCAGGTGGCGGCCCGGTCGGCCGGATCGACACGGCGGATGCGCTCATTGGCGAACCGCACGCCCCGGCCGTCGTCGGCAAGTGCCTCCGCGGTGAACCGGTGGGTGAGAGTGGGTGCGACCTGCGCGGCCCTGCCGTCGGCCCCGCCCGCGCGGGCGGGTCAGCTCGCCCGGACCGGCCTCGGGAGCGGCTTGCCGTACCAGATCTCGATCAGGCGGGCCGCGATCGAGATGCCGAACGGCGGCAGGATCTCGCCCGACTCGAAGGCGGCCGTCAGCTCCTCGCGGGAGAACCAGCGGGCCTCCTCGATCTCCTCGCCGTCGACGTTGATGTCGAACGTCGTGGCCCGTGCCATGAAGCCGAGCATCAGGCTGGAGGGGAAGGGCCAGGGCTGGCTGGCGATGTACTCGACCTCGCCGACCGTGATGCCCGCTTCCTCGAACACCTCGCGGGCCACGGACTGCTCGATCGACTCGCCCGGCTCGACGAAACCGGCCAGCGTGGAGAACCGGCCCTCGGGCCAGTGCACCTGGCGGCCCAGCAGGGCGCGGTCCTGGTCGTCGGTGACGAGCATGATGACGGCCGGGTCGGTGCGCGGGTAGTGCTCGGCGCCGCAGGCCTGGCAGCGGCGGATGTGGCCGGCCGCCGCGATGACCGTGCGTTCGCCGCAGCGCGAGCAGAAGCGGTGCAGCCGCTGCCAGTTCTCCAGCGCGACCGCGTGCACCATCAGGCCGGCGTCGCGGGCGCCGAGGAGCAGGCCCGCCTCGCGCAGGCCCGCCGGGCGCGCCGACTGGTCCATGCGGCCCGGCAGCGTGTCCTTCTGGAGGGCGAAGTAGCTGACGCCGTCGTCATCGGTGCCGAGGAAGTAGCGGTGGGTCTCGGTGACCGGGGCCTCGAAGGCGGGAGTCATCACGAGTTCGGTGCCGTCGGCGGTGTCGTCGATCAGCACCTGCCCGCCGGAGACGACGAAGACACGGGTCGTCGGGTGGCTCCACGCGGCGGACAGCCATGCCTCGTCGAGGCGGTGGTGCGCCGCGCGGTCGATACCGCTCGGCGCGGTCAGACCGATGGGCCGGTCCGTGGTGGCGTTGTCGAAGGTGCTCACAGGTGCTTCCTACTCCCCCGGGATGGATCGGGTGTTCAGAGGATTCAGCGGAGTGCGGCTGCCAGTTCACCCCAGAGGTGGGCGGTGGTCTCCACACCCTTGAACAGCAGGTCGAGTTCGACCTTCTCGTTGGGGGCGTGCCAGCCGTCGGACGGGACGGAGATGCCCAGGAAGAGGACGGGTGCGCCAAGCACGTCCTGCAGGTCGGCGGCGGGTCCCGAGCCTCCTTCGCGGGTGAAGAGGATCTTCTGGCCGAAGGCCCGTCCCATCGCGCGGGCCACGGCCTGCAGCGCGGGGTGGTCCAGGGGCGTCAGGCAGGGGCGGGTGGCCGGGAGGAAGGTGATCCGGTGGCGGATTCCGGCCGGGATGCGGTCCTCGGCCCAGGCCTGCACGGCTTCGCGGACGCGGTCGGGGTCCTGGCCGGCGACCAGGCGGAAGCTGATCTTGACTCGGGCGGAGGACGGAATGATCGTCTTGCTTCCGGCGCCCTGGTAGCCGCCGCCGATGCCGTTGACCTCGGCGGTGGGGCGGGCCCAGATCCGCTCCAGCGTGGAGTAGCCGGCCTCGCCGGACGCGGCCCCGGACTTGGCGGTGCGCAGCCAGGTGGCCTCGTCGAAGGGCAGCTCGGCGAAGAGCGCGCGTTCGGTGTCGGTGAGTTCGGCCACGCCGTCGTAGAAACCGGGGACGGCGACCCGGCCGTCGGCGTCGTGGAGCGCCGCGACGAGTCGGGCGATCTCCGTGGCGGGGTTGGGGACGGCGCCGCCGAACGATCCGGAGTGGATGTCCTGCGCCGGCCCGTGCAGCTCGATCTCGCACTCGGCGAGGCCGCGCATGCCGGTGCAGACGGTCGGGGTCTTCTCGTCCCACATGCCGGTGTCGGAGACGATCACGGCATCGGTGGTGAGGCGTTCGGCCCGCTGCTCGACCAGGGCGCGGAAGTGCGGGGAGCCGGACTCCTCCTCGCCCTCGACCAGGAGCTTGAGGTGGACGGCGGGGGCCGTGCGGCCGGTGGTGGCGAGGTGGGCCCGGACGCCGAGCGTGTGGAAGAACACCTGCCCCTTGTCGTCGGCGGCGCCGCGCCCGTACATCCGGCCGTCGCGGATCACCGGTTCGAACGGATCGGTGTCCCAGCCGTCCTCGCGGGCGGCGGGCTGCACGTCGTGGTGCCCGTACACGAGGACGGTGGGGGCGTCGGGATCGTCGGAGGGCCATTCGGCGAAGACGGCGGGTGCGCCGTCCGTCTCCCAGATCTCCGTGACCGGGAAGCCGGTCTCCCGCAGCTTGGCGGACAGCCACGCGGCACTGCGCCGTACGTCCCCGTCGTGCTCCGGCTGCGCGGATACGGAGGGGATGCGCAGCCACTCGGCGAGGTCGTCGAGGAAGGCGGCGCGGTGCTGCTCGGTGTACGTACGGACGGCGCTGTCCGGGGTGTCGCTCATGACCTTCAGCTTATCCGCCTGCGGGAGGTGGCTCGTCCAGCAGGATGCGCTCCAGTTCCGGGCGGCCGGGAAGGCGGCTGGGGCGGACGCTCTCACCGCTGCGCACGAAGAGGAAGGTGGCCGTGACGTCGGTGAGCGGCAGCCCGTGCAGTTCGGCCCAGGCCAGCCGGTAGACGGCGAGCTGGAGCGGGTCGGCGGTGTTGGTGCGGCTGGTCTTCCAGTCGACGATCTCGTACGTGTCGCCCGTGCGGTACACCGCGTCGATGCGGCCCCGGATGATCCGTCCGGCCAGCGTGATCTGGAAGGGCGTCTCGACGCGGTACGGGGTCCGGCGGGCGTACGGGGTGCGTTCGAAGGCCTCCTTGAGCTCGGCGAGATCGCGCTCGTCGGCGATGTCGGCGTCGCTCTCGTCGCCGCCGGGCAGCTCGTCGGGGCCCAGCATGGGCAGCGGCAGCTCCTCGAAGCGGGACTCGACCCAGGCGTGGAAGCGGGTGCCGCGGCGTGCCGCGGGCTGCGGAGGGCGGGGCATGGGGCGGGCCAGTTCCTGGGCGAAGCCGTCGGGGTCGTCGGCGAGGCGCAGCAGCTGGGTGGCGGAGAGCGACGCGGGCACGAGGACGTCGCGCACGGTGGCGCGGGCACGGCGCAGCTCGCCGGCGAGGGCGTCGAGGTCGCGGTCCCAGGAGGCGAGGGTGCGGGACTCCTCGGGGGTGAGGCGCGCGGGCACCCGCTCGGGCGCGCGGGCCGCCGGGACGTGCGGGGCTGGGGGAGACAGGTCCGGGGCAGGGGGAGACGCGGGAGGCGGGTGCGGGGCGTCGGAGGAAGGCGGGTGCGGGGCGGCGTCCGGGAACGGGGCATCGTCCAGGAAGGGGTCGTCCTCGGGGAACAGCTCCTCGTCCGCGAACGGCTCGTCGACCGGGAACGGCTCCCCGTCCGGGAACACCTCGTCGAAGGCGGGCTCGTCCGATGCGGACGGCGGGGCCCCCGGCACGTATGCGTCGGATGCCGGGCCCGCCGTGGCCAGTGCCTCCAGATGGGCCATCACCGTGTCCGCGGCGGCCCGGCGGCGGGCCAGCGCGGTCTCGTCCAGCGGCAGCGGCCAGGCGTGGTCGGCCGTGGCCTCTCCCAGGGCCGGGTTCTCCTCGTCCTCGGCCGGTGCGTCCGCCCACGCCTCGATCTCGCCGTACCCGGCCGCGCAGTGTGCGTACAGCGCGTCCAGGAAGGCCGAGGGGCCGCGCGGCTTCTTCTGGCTCGGGCCCCACCAGTGGCCGGAGCCGAGCAGCAGGGTGCGGGGCCGGGTGAAGGTGACGTAGCCGAGGCGGAGCTCCTCGGTGTGCTGGTGCTCCTTCATCTCCGCCTTGAACTCCTTGAGCCCCTTGGCGTCGAAGGAGTGGACGACGGGCAGCGTGGCCGTGTCGCCGCGCAGCGCGTGCGGGAGGACCTGGGACTGGGAGGTCCAGGCGTCCCGGGACTGGCCGCTCGGGAACTGGCCGGTGACCAGGCCGGGCACGGCAACGACATCCCATTCCAGGCCCTTGGACTTGTGGGCGGTGAGGACCTTGACGGTGTTCTCGCCGCCCGGAAGCGCGTTGTCCAGGCCCTTCTCGTACTGCACGGCGGTACGCAGGAAGCCGAGGAAGGCGAGCAGTGTCGCTTCCCCGTCGACGGCGGCGAACCGCGCGGCGACATCGAGGAAGTTGGCGAGGGTCTCGCGGCGGCGGGCCGCCAGGGCCTGCGGCGAGGCGGAGAGCTCGACCTCCAGGCCGGTGGTGGCGAGGACCCGGTGCAGGACGTCCATCAGCGGGTCGGCGAGCGAACGGCGCAGGTCGCGCAGCTCGGTGGCGAGGCGGGCGAAGCGGATCCGGGCCTCGGCGGAGAAGGGCAGGTGGTCGTCCTGCTCGCCGCCGGAGTCGAGGAAGGTGTCCAGGGCGTCGGCGAGCGAGATCACCTCGGCCGGGTCGATGCCCTCGACGGCTTCGGCGAGCCGGCGGTCGGGGTCGAAGTCCTCGTCGTCGCCGTGGGCGGAGCGGTGGACGAGGAGGCGGGCGCGGCGGCCGAGCAGAGCCAGGTCGCGGGGGCCGATCCGCCAGCGGGGGCCCGTGAGCAGCCGGACCAGGGAGGCGTTGGCTCCCGGGTCCTGGAGGACCTCGCAGACGGCCACGAGGTCGGCGACCTCGGGGAGGTGGAGCAGCCCGGAGAGGCCGACGACCTCGACCGGGATGTCCCGGGCGACGAGCGCGGCCTGGATCTCGGGGAAGTCACCGGCGGTGCGGCACAGGACGGCTATCTCGCCGGGGGCCTTGCCGGTGCGCACGAGGTGGGCGAGGGAGTCGGCGAGCCAGTCGATCTCCTCGGCGTGGGTGCGCAGCAGCGCGCAGCGGACGAGGCCGTCGCGCTCGGCGCCCGGGGCGGGGCGCAGGGCTTCGACGCCCTCGTGCATGGCGCGCAGGGGTGCGGCGAGTCCGTTGGCGAGGTGCAGGAGCCGGCCGCCGCTGCGGCGGTTCTCGCTGAGGGAGTAGCGGGCGGCCGGGGTGCCGTCGGCGTGCGGGAAGTGGCTCGGGAAGTCGTCGAGGTTGGCGACGGAGGCGCCGCGCCAGCCGTAGATCGCCTGGCAGGGATCGCCGACGGCGGTGACCGCGTGCCCGGAAGCGGCGCCGTCGGGACCGCTTCCGAAGAGGGCGGACAGCAGGAGGCGCTGGGCGACGGAGGTGTCCTGGTACTCGTCGAGCAGGACGACCCGGTACTCCTCGCGCAGGATCGCGCCGACCTCGGGGCGGGTGAGGGCGAGCTGCGCGGAGAGGGCGATCTGGTCGCCGAAGTCGAGGAGGTCGCGGCTGCGCTTCGCCTCCCGGTAGCGGCTGGTCAGCGAGAGCAGCTCGCGGCGGGCCGCGGCGGTCTCGGGGATCTTGCGCAGTTCCGCGTTGCTGAGCTTGGCGGTCTCCAGGGCGCGGAGCAGTTCGGTGTCGTACTCCGCGAGCTGTTCGGGGCGCACGAGATGTTCGGCGAGCTCGGCGTCCAGGGCGAGCAGATCGCTGACCAGGCTGGGGAAGGACCTGGTCAGGGCCGGATAGGGGCCGGGCGCCTCGCGCAGCACGCGGGCCGCGAGCTGGTAGCGGGTGGCGTCGGCGAGGAGACGGGTGGTGGGTTCGAGCCCTATCCGCAGCCCGTGTTCGGTGAGGAGCCGGCCGGCGAAGGCGTGGTACGTGGAGATGCCGGGTTCGCCCGGGGGGTTGTCCGGGTCGATGGTGTCCGGGTCGGTGACGCCGGCGGCGATCAGGGCCTTGCGGACGCGCTCGGCGAGCTCGCCGGCCGCCTTGTTGGTGAAGGTGAGCCCGAGAACCTGCTCGGGCGCGACCTGCCCCGTCCCGACCAGCCACACCACGCGGGCCGCCATCACCGTGGTCTTCCCCGACCCGGCTCCGGCGACGATCACCTGCGGGGCGGGCGGCGCGATGATGCACGCCGTCTGCTCCGGGGTGAAGGGGATCCCGAGCAGTTCCTTGAGCTGCTCGGGATCGGTGATACGTGAGGACACTCCACAGAGGCTAACCGGAGGGACCGACAACCCGTGAAGCCGCGAGGTCGGCGTCCGAGGTCCGGAAGGAGGCCGCGAAGCCGCGACGGCGGCGTCCGGGGCCCGGAAGGAGGTCGGGAAGCGTCTCGCCCCGGACCCCATGACCGGTCTAAGTTGCATCTGATCACCAAGGATCACCACGGAACGCATCAACATCCTTACGAGGACGGTCACATGAGCGCCGACGCACCCGCCCCGAACGCAGCAGATCTCAGGGAGCGCATCGACACGACGAAGGCGCACCCGGCGCGGGTCTACGACGTCTTCCTCGGCGGCAAGGACAACTACCCGGCCGACCGCGAGGCCGCGGCCATGGCCCTGGCCGCCAATCCGCGCGGGTACCTCACCGTGCGGCACAACCGGGACTTCATGCGGCGGGCTGTCACGCTCGCCGCGAAGGACGGCATCCGGCAGTTCCTGGATGTCGGCACCGGTCTGCCGACCCAGCAGAACGTGCACCAGATCGCCCAGGCGATCGCCCCCGACGCACGCGTGCTGTACGTCGACAACGACCCGGTCGTCCTCGTGCACGCGCAGGCCCTGCTCACCAGCGGGCCCGAGGGCCGCACCGAGTACATCGAGGCGGACCTGCGCGACCCCGCCAAGATCCTCGAAGCCGCCCGCCGCACCCTGGATCTCGAACGCCCGGTCGCCCTCGTCCTCGCCGCCGTCCTCCACTTCATCGAGGACGACGCCGCCTACCCGATCGTCAAGCAGCTCCTGGACGCGCTGGCACCCGGCAGCTTCCTCGTCCTGAGCAATGTCAGCTCGGACCTCAACCCCGAGCAGGTCGGCCAGATCACGAAGTCGTTCAAGGAGCGCGGTTTCGCGATGGTCCGCCGCTCGCACGCGCAGGTCGAGCGTTTCGTGACGGACAACGGCCTGGAGATGCTCGACCCCGGCGTCGTCCCTGTGCACCGCTGGCGTCCCGAGCGGGTCGTCGATCTTCCCGAGGCCGCGGACCCGGACCCGGAGTTCGTGGCGGGGCTGGACGAGCTGGACCGGACGCGCTACCAGGGGATCAACGACGTCACGGACGCGGACGTCAGCGTGTACGGAGTGGTGGCCCGCAAGCGCTGACGGGTGCACGGGATGGAGGCCGCCCGCAAGCGCTGACGTGCACGGGACGGAAGCCGCCCGCAAGCGCTGCCGGGGTCTGCGGAGTGGTGGCCCGCAGGCCAAGCGCTGACGGGTGCACGCGGCGGCGGCCCGCAGGCCAAGCGCCGCTCGGGCCCGGCGAGCCGGAGGGCGAGGCCGCCTCCTCACTCCAGGACGTGCCGGCCCTCCGGCTGCGCGCTGCACGAGGCCCTGAAGGAGCAGTGGGTGCAGTGCTGGCCGGTCGAGGGGGTGAACCGTTCGTCCAGGACCCGTCCGGCGGCGGTCGCCAGGAGGTCGGAGACCCACTCCGTGTCGGGCGGCTCCTGGGCCTGCACCTTGGGGACGGCGTCGCCGCCCTCCTTCTTGGGGGCGGGCTGGCGCAGCTGGACGAGTTCGGCGCCTCCGGATGCGGGGCGCGCGCCGTCGAAGACCTCGTCGACGGCGCCTTCCCGGACCGCCAGCTGGTACACGGCGAGCTGGGGGTGGCGGGCGACCTCGTCCTTCGTCGGGGACTGCTTGCCAGTCTTGAAGTCGACGACGTAGGCGCGGCCGTCGGCGTCGCGTTCGACGCGGTCCATGGAGCCCCGGATGCGCACCTCGTACTCCCCCGCCTCCAGCGTCACGTCGAAATCGTGCTCGCTGGCGGCCGGGGTGCGGCCGGTGCGGTCCATGACGTGCCAGCGCAGGAAGCGTTCGAGGGCGATGCGGGCCTGCTGCTTCTCCTGCTGCGACTTCCAGGGCGCGTCGAAGACCAGCCCGTCCCAGACCGAGTCGAGCCGCTCCATGAGGACGGCCAGATCGGCGGGCGTGCGGCCGGACGACACCTCGTCGGCCAGGACGTGGACGACGTTGCCGAACCCCTGGGCCGCCGTCGCCGGGGCGTCGGCCTTCACCTCGCGGCCCAGGAACCACTGGAGCGCGCAGGTGTTGGCGAGCTGGTCGAGCGCGCTGCCGGACAGGGCGACGGGCTGGTCCCGGTCGCGCAGCGGAACGGCCGAGCGGGTCGGTTCGTACAGGCCCCACCACCGGTAGGGATGGGCCGAGGGCACGAGCGGCTGTCCCTCGTCGTCGCTGAGCGCCGCGAGCCGGGCGAGGCGGTGGGCGGCCTCCTCGCGCAGCGCGTCGGATGCGGCGGGGTCGACGGTCGTGGCACGCAGTTCGGCGACGAGGGCGGCGACGGCGAGCGGGCGACGCGGGCGGCCGGTGACGTCGCGGGGTTCGACGCCGAGCTCGGTGAGGAAGCGGGACGGCTGGTCGCCGTCGTCGGCGGGGGCCTTGACGGCCGTGACGACCAGGCGTTCGCGGGCCCGGGTCGCCGCGACGTAGAAGAGCCGGCGCTCCTCGGCGAGGAGCGCGCCGGGGGTGAGGGGTTCGGCGATGCCGTCGCGGCCGATCCGGTCCGCTTCGAGCAGCGAGCCGCGGCGGCGCAGGTCGGGCCAGAGGCCCTCCTGCACCCCGGCGACGACGACCATGCGCCACTCCAGGCCCTTGGAGCGGTGCGCGGTCATCAGCCGTACGGCGTCGGGCCGCACGGAACGCCGGGAAAGGGTGTCGGCGGCGATGTCCTGGGCGTCGACCTCCTCCAGGAAGTTGAGGGCGCCGCGGCCTCCGGTGCGTTCCTCCGCGCGGGCCGCGGTGTCGAAGAGGGCGCAGACGGCGTCGAGGTCGCGATCGGCGTTACGGCCGCCCGCGCCCCCGCGCAGTGCGGCGCGCTCCAGCCTGGCCGGCCAGGGGGTGCCGGACCACAGGGCCCACAGTGCCTCCTCGGCGGTACTGCCCGCTTCGAGGAGCTCGCGCGCCGTGCGCAGCAGCGTGCCGAGGCGCTGGGCGCCGCGGGCGTACGCCGGATCGTGCGCCACGAGCCGCTCCGGTTCGGCGAGCGCGCGGGCGAGGAGTTCGCCGGAGGGTGCGGGCACCCGGTTGCCGGCGGCGCGCTCCTCGTCGCGCAGAGCCCTGCCGAGCCGGCGCAGGTCGGCGGCGTCCATGGACCCCAGCGGGGAGGCGAGAAGGGCGAGGGCCGTCTCGGTGTCGAGCCAGGCCGCGGGCGCGGTTGCGGCCGCGGGCGCAGGCGTAGGCGTAGGCGTAGGCGCGGGCCCGGTCGCGGCCGCGGGTGCGTCGTCGGATTCCGCCCCGGCACCGGCCGCGCGGTCCGCTTCCGTGTTCCGGCGGAGCGCCGCCGTGGCCACGGTGCGCAGGGCCGTCAGCAGGGGGGCCACAGCCGGTTCGTGGCGCAGGGGCAGGTCGTCGCCGTCGACCTCCAGCGGGACGCCCGCCGAGGTCAGGGCCCGGCGCACCGCGGGGATGGTGCGGCCGCCGGCCCGGACCAGGACCGCCATCTCCTGCCACGGCACCCCGTCCTCCAGATGTGCCCGGCGCAGCAGGTCGGCGATGTTGTCGAGCTCGGTGGACGCGGTCGGGTAGGTGTACGTCTCGACGCTGCCGCCCTCACGGACCGCGCCGAGCTCCCGGTGGGCGCGGACCTTCGCCGACGGCAGCCGGGTGAGCGGCATCCGGCGGGTGAGGAGCCGGGTCGCGGTCAGCAGCCGGTCGCCGGAGCGGCGCGAGGTGGTGAGGACGCCGACCGGGGCCGGGGCGCCGTCCGCGCGGCGGAACACCTCGGGGAAGTCGAGGATGCCGTTCACATCGGCGCCCCGGAAGGCGTAGATCGACTGGTCCGGGTCGCCGAAGGCGATCAGGTTCCGGCCCCCGCCGCCGCCCGGCGTGCTCCCCCGGTTCCCGGCCAGCGCGTGCAGCAGCCGCACCTGCGCCGGGTCGGTGTCCTGGTACTCGTCGACGAACACGGTGTCGTAACTGCCGGCCAGCAGCGCCGCCACCTCCGGGCGCTCGGCGAGCAGCACCGCGCGGTGGACCAGCTCCGCGTAGTCCAGCACTCCCTGGGCGTCCAGGACGTCGAGGTACTCGGCCAGGAACGCGGCGGCCGCGCCCCAGTCGGGCCGGCCGGTGCGCCGGGCGAAGTCGGCCAGGGCGTCCGGGCCGAGGCCCAGCTCACGGCTGCGGGCGAGCACGGCGCGCACCTCGTCGGCGAAGCCGCGCGTGGTCAGGCAGGCCCGCAGTTCGTCGGGCCAGCGGATGTGGTCGTGGCCCTCCTTCTCCAGGTCGAGCTGGCCGGCCAGCAGGTCGCGGACGGTGACGTCCTGCTCCGGTCCGGAGAGCAGCCGCAGCGGGTCCGCGAACAGGTCGGCGTCCTGATGGGCGCGCACCAGGGCGTAACAGAAGGAGTGGAACGTGGTGGCCTGCGGTCCGCGGACGGCACCGAGCCGGGCGGCCATCCGGTCGCGCAGTTCCACGGCGGCCTTGCGGCTGAAGGTGAGGACCAGGATGCGGGCCGGGTCGCCGCCCCGGGCGATGCGGGCGGCGACCGCTTCGACGAGCGTGGTGGTCTTGCCGGTCCCGGGACCCGCGAGGACCAGCAGCGGGCCGCCGGTGTGGTCAACCACCGCCCGTTGCGCCGCGTCCAGGAGAGGGGGGTCCGCCGAGCCCGGCAGGGTACGCACCAGCCGGTACGCGCCCGCGGTCCGCCGCCGTGCCTGACGGTGCGGACTGTTCCGGGTGGTGGAGGAGGAGCTCACGTGGGGATCGCCGGTCCTGGTGGGTGTGCTGGGGTGCTGGAGGTGAGGGCGCGGCGCGTGCCGCGAACTGACGACGCTACTCCGGCGGCGCCGCCGATAGGTGCGGGACGGATGCGTGGATCGTCACGTTCCGCCGGGCGGAAGGACCCGGCACGGTTTCCGCTTCACGCTTCCTGTACGTCGTACGGGCCCGGCTCCGCCCGATGTGCGGCCGGATGGCCGAAGCTGTCAGGTGTGAGATCCCCCGCCGTCGCCCTTCGTGCCCGGCCCGTCCGGTGCACCCCCCGTCGCCCCGTCGGGCACGCCGTCCCACCGTGCGCGCCGCATGTCGAGACGTGGGACATGGCCGTCCGCGGAGCGCGAGGCCTCGCGCAGCGGGGTGTTCTCCGCACGGTAGTGATCCAGCGCCCGCAGCTCGTGGCCGGGCAGCAGCGCACCGTCGGCGCGCACCACACGCCACCACGGCACCGCTCCCCCGTACAGCGCCATGACCCGGCCGACCTGGCGCGGCCCGCCGTCCCCCAGCCACTCCGCGACATCGCCGTAGGTCATGACGCGGCCGGGCGGGATCAGTTCGGCGACGTCGAGCACGCGCTCCGCGTACTCCGGCAACGCGTCACTCGTCGGGTGTTCGCTCATCCGGCCCATCCTGCCGTACGCCACCGACAGTCCGCCCTGTTCCGTGTCCGGCCGGACACGGAGTGTGCACGGAAGGGGAATGGAGCGTATCTTGCGCATCGCGCGCCCTCGCATCGCACCCTGATGCCTCCCTCCGCCCGTCGGCCGTGCCACCATCATGCGGGCGGTGACCGGTGATACGAGAAAACGAAGACCAATCAGAGGCGACGAAGGAGCAGGGCGTGCAGCCACCGAAGGCGGCCGACGCCTCTGATGCGGAGCCGCACCCCGAGGAGAGCGGGCAGCAGCCCGACGCCGGCCCGCAGGGCTCCTCGGACCGTCGCGACACCGGCCCGCAGGCGTCTTCGGATCGTCCCGGCACCGCCTCGCAGGGTTCCTCGGATCATCCGGAGGGCTCGACGCTCGCGACCTCCGAGGGGGCGCTGTCCGACCGTGTCTCGGGGGACGAGCCCCTGCTCCCCGCCCGGGTGCACCGCCCTTCCGACCTGATGCGGCTCCTGATCGGGGTCCTGGCGATCGTCCTGCTGTTCGCCGTCGCCGCATTCGCCCACGGCACGACGGCGGGCCTCGAACAGGACATCAACAAGGGCACCGGCCAGGCACCCGATCTGCTCATCAAGATCGCCGGCCTCGTCTCCAGCATCGCCGTGCTGCTCGTCCCGGTGGCCTTCGCCATCGAGCGGCTGATCAAACGCGACGGGCTGCGGATCGCGGACGGCGTCCTGGCCGCCGTACTCGCGCACGGGGTGACGCTCGCCACGGATCTGTGGGTGTCCAACTCCGCGGCCGGCACCATCCAGGACGCCCTGACCCAGCCGCAGCCAGGTGACGCGGCGCTCACCGACCCCGTCCACGGCTATCTCGCTCCGGTGATCGCCTATATGACGGCGGTCGGCATGGCGAGACGGCCGCGGTGGCGGGTGGTGCTGTGGGTCGTGCTGCTGCTCGACGCCTTCACCATGCTGGTGGGCGGGTACACGACTCCGCTCTCGATCATCCTCACCGTGCTCATCGGCTGGACGGTCGCCTACGGCACGCTGTACGCGGTCGGCTCGCCGAACGTCCGGCCGACCGGCCAGCACCTGATGGCCGGTCTGCGCCACGTCGGTTTCCGCCCGGTCACCGCGATGCGGGCCGAGGACGCGCCCGACTCGGGTGACCAGAACGACCGCGGACGCCGGTACGTGGTCTCGCTGGAGGACGGTCCACCGCTCGACGTGACGGTCGTGGACCGCGAACAACAGGCGCAGGGCTTCTTCTACCGGGTGTGGCGCAGGCTCACCCTGCGCGGCATCACCCAGCGGCGTTCCATCCAGTCGCTGCGCCAGGCGCTGGAGCAGGAGGCGCTGCTCGCGTACGCGGCGATCGCCGCCGGCGCCAACGCCCCCAAACTGATCGCCACCTCCGAGCTCGGCCCCGACGCCGTGATGCTGGTGTACGAGCACATCGGCGGGCGCTCGCTGGACGCGCTGGAGGACTCCGAGATCACCGACGACCTGGTGCGCGGCGCCTGGCGTCAGGTGAAGGCGCTCCAGTCCCGCCGGATCGCACACCGCAGGCTCACCGGTGACGCCATCCTGGTGGATCGTTCCGGCAAGGTGTTCGTCACGGATCTGCGCGGCGGCGAGATCGCGGCCGGTGACCTGGTCCTGCGGATGGACGTCGCCCAGCTGCTCACCACCACGGGTCTGCGGATCGGCGCCGAGCGGGCGGTCGCGTCCGCACTGGCGGTGCTCGGCCCGGACGCCGTCGCCGACTGCCTGCCGCTGCTCCAGCCGATCGCGCTCAGCCGCTCCACCCGCGCCCATCTGCGCAGGCTCGCCCGGGAGCGGTCGCAGCGCGAACGCGAGGCCGTACTGGACGCCTCGGACGCGGCGAAGCGGGCCAGGGCGCAGGACGCGGAGCGTACCGACGACGCCGGCCGCAAGACCGCCCGCAAGTCACAGCGCACCGAGAAGCAGGCCGAGAAGCGGGCCATGGACGACGCACTGGACGGGGCCCGCGAGGAGGATCTGCTCTCCCAGATCCGCCAGGAGGTGCTGCTGATCCGGCCGCAGGCCCCCGTCGAGCCCGTCCGCCTGGAGCGCATCAAGCCGCGCACCCTGTTCAGCTTCATCGCCGGCGCCATCGCCGCGTACTTCCTGATCTCGCAGGTCACCGAGGCCGACTTCGGCGCGGTGGTCGAGCAGGCGGAGTGGGGCTGGGTGGCCGCCGCGCTCGGCTTCTCGGCGCTCAGTTACATCGCGGCCGCGATGAGCCTGCTGGGCTTCGTGCCCGAGCGGGTGCCGTTCGGCAAGACGGTGCTGGCGCAGGTCGCCGGCTCGTTCGTGAAGATCGTGGCCCCGGCCGCGGTGGGCGGTGTCGCGCTGAACACCCGGTTCCTCCAGCGTTCCGGTGTGCGTCCGGGGCTCGCGGTCGCGAGTGTCGGCGCCTCGCAGCTGTTCGGGCTCGGGTGCCACATCCTGCTGCTGGCCGCGTTCGGCTATCTGACGGGTACGGAGAAGACGCCGTCCTCGCTCACCCCGTCCAGGACCGTGATCGCGGGGCTGCTGACGGTCGCCGTGCTGGTGCTGGTGGTGACGGCGATCCCGTTCCTGCGGAAGTTCGTGGTGACCCGGGTGCGGTCGCTGTTCGCCGGAGTCGTACCGCGCATGCTCGACGTCGTGCAGCGGCCGCAGAAGCTGCTCACCGGCATCGGCGGGATGCTGCTGCTGACCGGCCTGTTCGTGATGTGCCTGGACGCGTCGGTCCGGGCGTTCAGCGGTCCGGATACGCCGCACCTGAGTTACGCGAGCATCGCGGTGGTGTTCCTCGCCGGCAACGCCCTGGGGTCGGCGGCACCGACGCCGGGCGGCATGGGCGCGGTCGAGGGTGCGCTGACCCTCGGTCTGATCGCGGTCGGCCTGCCGAAGGAGGTCGCGGCACCCGCGGTGCTGCTGTTCCGGCTGATGACGCTGTGGCTGCCGGTGCTCCCCGGCTGGCTCTGCTTCAACCATCTGACGCGCAAGGGCGAGCTCTAGCTCCTCCGCGGACGGGGCCACCCGCTTGGACCGGCGCCCCGTGCACCCCCCGGGGCGCCGTCGCACGATGGAGCGATGAGGACCTCCCCTGCCCTGCGCGCCGCGGCCCTCGCCGGCGTCGTCACCGTGCTGCTTCCCCTCGCCGGCTGTTCGGACGGGGGCGGCGAGGAGAACTCGCCCCACGCCGCCGAGGCCGCCGCGGCCACCACCCCGGCCGGCCTCGCCTCCCAGCAGCTGAAGTGGACGCCGTGCCCGGCCCCTTCCCAGGCACAGGGCGGCGGCGCCTCGCCCTCCCCCTTGCCGGGCGGGGCCGTCTGGGAGTGCTCGTTCATGAATGTCCCGCTCGACTACGCGGAGCCCGACGGCGACACCATCGAACTGGCGCTCGTCCGGGCGAAGGCGATGGACGCGAAGAAGCGGATCGGTTCGCTCATCTTCAACTTCGGCGGCCCCGGCGCTTCCGGTGTCGCCACGCTGCCCGCCTTCGGTACGGAGTACGACAAGCTCCGCACCCGCTACGACCTGGTGAGCTTCGACCCGCGCGGAGTCGGCCGCAGTGCGGGCGTCGAGTGCGAGGACGACGCTCAGCTGGACGCGCGGTACGAGGGCGACGGCACGCCCGACGACGCGGCGGAGGAGAAGGCGTTCACCGAGGACACGAAGACGTATGCGGACGCCTGCGAGAAGAACTCGGGCAAGGAGCTCCCCTTCGTGGGGACGACCAACGCCGCCCGCGACATGGACCTGATGCGCCAGGTGCTCGGCGACGACAGGCTCTACTACTTCGGCATCTCGTACGGCACCGAACTGGGCGGCGTCTACGCGCACTTGTTCCCCGGGCACGTCGGCAGGTCGGTCCTGGACGCGGTGGTCGACCCGACCGAGGACGCGGAACAGTCCTCTCTCGGCCAGGCCAAGGGATTCCAGCTCGCCCTGGACAACTTCGCCGCGGACTGTGCCGACCGGGGCGACGCCTGCAAGCTGCCCGGCGCCACGGCCGAGGAGGTCGAGCAGGGGGTGTCCGCCCTCCTCGACCGGCTGGAGAAGAAGCCCGTACCGGGCATCGGTTCGCGGAAGCTGACGCAGACGCAGGCCACCACCGGCATCGCGGCGGCGCTCTACTCCAAGGAGACCTGGCCCCTGCTGGAGCAGGGCGTCGACGAGGCCGACGGCGGCGACGGCGCACTGCTCCTCGCCCTCGCCGACTCCCTCAACGGGCGCTCCGAGGACGGCCACTACGACAACTCCGCGGCGGCCAACACCGCCATCAACTGCGCGGACTCCAAGGAACGGTTCACCCTCGACGGGACCAAGGAGAGGCTTCCCGCGTTCCACGACGCCTCACCGGTCTTCGGCGACTACCTCGGCTGGGGTCTGATGGCGTGCACCGGCTGGCCGGTGGCGGGCGCCTGGGACACCCCGGACGTCAGCGCCGCGGGCGCGGCCCCCATCCTCGTTATCGGCAACACCGGCGATCCGGCGACTCCGTACGCGGGCGCGAAGGCGATGGCCGAGGAGCTGGGCGAGGGCGTCGGCGTGGAGATGACGTACAGGGGCGAGGGCCACGGCGCGTACAACAGCGGCGACTCCTGCGTACAGAAGGCGGTGGGCGGCTACCTCCTGGACGGAAAGGTGCCGGCCGACGGGACGGTCTGCGGCTGAGAGCTGTCCGTCATCCGTGGTGGATCAGCCCGGCATGATCCGGACGAGAGGCCCGGGAGTGCCGGTCAGCACGCCTACCATGGGCGCGAACTGCCGGACGGGCAGGCACGAACGGGGAGGGACGTACACGTGGTCGCATACGGACGGGCCGGGGCGCTGGCCGCCGCCGCACTGCTGCTGACGGGGGTGCTCGCGGGCTGCGAGGACGGCACGGACGACAAGCCGGGCAAGCGGGCGGACGCCGCCACGTCCACCGCGGCATCGCCGTCCGCCTCACCGTCAAAGGCGGCCGAGAAGCCCCTGCCCACCTCGCTCACCTCGCAGCGACTGGACTGGAACCGCTGCAAGGCCCCCGAGGGCGGCAGCGCCCCGGGCTCGGCCTGGCGCTGTACGACGGTCAAGGTCCCGCTGGACTACACGAAGCCGGACGGCGACACGATCGGGATCGCGCTGATCCGCAAGGAGGCCCGCGACAAGGGCCGGCGGCTCGGCTCGATGCTGTTCAACTTCGGCGGACCGGGCGGCTCGGGCGTCTCCATCCTGCCGCGCGCGGCCAGTTCGTACGGGAGCCTCAACACCCGGTACGACCTGGTGGGTTTCGATCCGCGCGGGGTGGCGGGGAGCGCCGGCGTGCGGTGCCGCACGGACCAGGAGCAGGACAGCACCAACCGGAAGATCGACATGACACCGGACACCGCGGCCGAGGAGGCGGCGTTCATGAAGGACGGCGCCGGCTTCGGCGCGGGCTGCGAGCGACGCTCCGGCAAGGTCCTGCCGTACGTCGGCACGACGAACGCCGCCCGGGACATGGACCTGATCCGCGAGGTCCTCGGCGACAAGCAGCTGACCTACTTCGGCATGTCGTACGGCACCGAGCTGGGCGGCACCTACGCGCATCTCTTCCCCGCGCACGTCGGCCGCACCGTCTTCGATGCCGTCGTCGACCCGACGGCGGACTCCACCGGTCACGCCCGCAACCAGGCCACCGGCTTCCAGCGGGCGCTGGAGAACTACCTCAAGGACCGCGGCCAGGACCCCGGGAAGGGCACGCAGCGGATCGCCGCGCTGCTGAAGCGGATCGACGCCAAGCCGCTGCCGACCGGGACGGGCCGCGAGCTCAACGAGTCGCTGGCGATCACCGGCATCGTGCTGCCGCTCTACTCCAAGGACAACTGGCCGACGCTCACGCAGGCGCTGGACGAGGCGGAGAGCGGCACCGGCTCCATGCTGCTGCAGCTCGCCGACTCGTACAACGGCCGTGACGAGAACGGTCATTACGACACCCAGAACCACTCGCAGCGCGCCATCTCCTGCGCGGACAGCAAGGCCAGGCCGACGGCGGCCGAGGCGAAGGCGTTGCTGCCCGAGTTCAAGAAGCTGTCCCCCGTCTTCGGTCCGTTCCTGGCCTGGGACACCGCGGGCTGGTGCTCGGACTGGCCGGTGGCGGGCGAGCACGACACCCCGGAGGCGAGCGCTCCGGGCGCCGGCCCGATCCTCGTCGTGGGGACCACGGGTGACCCGGCGACGCCGTACGAGGGTGCGCGCAAGATGGCGGACGAGCTCGGCAAGGGTGTCGGCGTCCTGCTCACCAACAAGGGCGAGGGGCACGGCGCCTACGGCGTGAGCAGCTGTGTGACGTCGGTGGTGGACGACTACTTCCTCGACGGGAAGGTGCCGGCGGACGGCAGGACCTGCTCGTAGCGGGGTGGTACACACGCCGAAGGGGCCGGCCCGCGTGATGCGGGCCGGCCCCTTCGCAGCGTTCTAGTACACCGGCTTCTCGGGCTCGATCTGGTTGACCCAGCCGATCACGCCGCCGCCGACGTGCACCGCGTCGGCGAAGCCCGCCGACTTGAGGACCGCGAGGACCTCGGCGCTGCGGACACCGGTCTTGCAGTGCAGCACGATGCGCTTGTCCTGCGGGAGGTCCTGGAGGGCGTTGCCCATCAGGAACTCGTTCTTCGGGATCAGCTTCGCGCCGGGGATCGAGACGATCTCGTACTCGTTCGGCTCACGGACGTCGATGATCTCGATCTTCTCGTCCGCGTCGATCCACTCCTTGAGCTGCTTGGGAGTGATCGTGGAGCCGAGTGCCGCCTCCTGGGCCTCCTCGGACACGACGCCGCAGAAGGCCTCGTAGTCGATGAGCTCGGTGACGGTCGGGTTCTCGCCGCAGACCGCGCAGTCGGGGTCCTTGCGGACCTTGACCTGACGGTACTGCATCTCCAGCGCGTCGTAGATCATCAGCCGGCCGACGAGCGGGTCGCCGATGCCGGCGAGCAGCTTGATGGCCTCGTTGACCTGGATGGAGCCGATGGACGCGCACAGCACGCCCAGGACACCGCCCTCGGCGCAGGAGGGAACCATGCCGGGGGGCGGCGGCTCCGGGTAGAGGCAGCGGTAGCAGGGACCGTGCTCGGACCAGAAGACGGACGCCTGGCCGTCGAACCGGTAGATCGAGCCCCAGACGTACGGCTTGTTCAGCAGGACCGCGGCGTCGTTGACAAGATAGCGGGTGGCGAAGTTGTCCGTGCCGTCCACGATCAGGTCGTACTGGGCGAAGATCTCCATCACGTTCTCGGCTTCGAGCCGTTCCTCGTGAAGGATCACGTTCACCAGGGGGTTGATCCCCTGCACGCTCTCCTTGGCCGACAAGGCCTTGGACTTGCCGATGTCGGCCTGGCTGTGGATGATCTGGCGCTGCAGGTTCGACTCGTCGACCTCGTCGAACTCCACGATGCCGAGCGTTCCGACACCGGCGGCGGCCAGGTACATCAGCGCCGGCGAGCCGAGACCGCCGGCGCCCACACAGAGCACCTTCGCGTTCTTCAGCCGCTTCTGCCCGTCCATCCCGACATCCGGGATGATCAGGTGGCGGGAGTACCTGCGGACCTCGTCGACGGTGAGCTCAGCAGCTGGCTCGACCAGGGGTGGCAGCGACACAGGAACCTCAACAATGCAGGTGGTCGGTTTCTACGTACTTCGACTACGTACGGTTGTTCTTGCGGTAACACTGCCACGCCCCCTCTCATTCCGAGATACCAGGTCCGATCCGCGAGACGATTTCGTCCCAGTACCTGGGCAGAGTCGCAAATGGATCGCTTTGTCCGCGCCCGTTTCCGGGATCGGCCTCTCCGCTGCGGTCCGTGAAGAAGATCGTCCCGGCGCCCTGCCAGCGGGCGACCCGCATCGCCTCCTCCAGGTGAGTACGGGGGACACCATGGACGAAGTGGGCGAAACGGCCGGGCGGATAGGCGGCGGTCCACTCCGCCACCTGCGACCAGCGGTAGTCGGTCCACGCGCCGCGGAAGGTGACGAGCTGGTCGGCGGCCTCCGCGTAGCCCGGATACGGATGGGTGTCGTGCCCGAGCACGAGGTGTCCGCCGTGCTGCGCGCTGTCGCTGTCCGCCAGGAGTGCGGAGAGGGTGCTGGTGAGACGGCGGACGGCCGGAAGGTCCGGGCGCCCGGCCGGGCAGCGGTTCAGGTAGAAGCCGTCGACGCGGTACCAGTCCAGGTAGGACTGCGCGTCGGCGACGAGATCGCCGAAGGGCCTGCTGCCGTGGGCCAGATCGAGCCGGCCGAGCAGCCGCCCGGCCGATGCCCGCACGGAATCGAGCGGTTCCTCGCCGTGCACGGCCCGTTCGCGGGCGTTGCGGAGCCGGCCCGCGGCCTCCAGGCAGTGCGGGTCGGGGCGGCTGCCTGGGCCGTTGTCGATGTCGAGGACGGCCCAGTGCAGCGGTGTTCCCGGGCGGGCGAGTTCGGCCCATTCGACCGGCGCGAGCAGCGGGTGCGCGTACCCCGGGACGCCGAAGCCGAGCTGTTCGGCGCCGCTGGTGCGGCGGGCGGTGCCGGTACTGGTCAGATACGGCACGCCGCCTCCATCCAGATGTCGGCGAGGGACTCCTCCAGATTGATCCGGGGGCGCCAGCCGAGCCGGTCCCTGGCGGTGCGCACGTCGGCCTGCTGCCAGGCACCGCAGCCGTCCGGGTAGGGGGACGGGGTGACCGCGAGGTGTTCCATGACCGATTCGGCGGAAGTGCGCGGCGCGCCGATGGGCAGGCGGGCGGGGGGCGTGTCCAGCTCGTGGAGCGCGCCCCCGTATCCGGCGACCTTGGCGAGGACGGCCGCGGCGTCGCGCAGGCGCACGGCGCGGCCGGTGCCGATGTTGACGACGCCCTGTGCGGCGGAGAGCGAGGCCGCGTGCACGGCGCGTGCGACGTCGCGCACGTCGACGAAGTCGCGCTGCACACCGAGGCCCCCGAGCTTCAGCTCGCCGTCGCCCGACTGCATGGCGCGGCGCATCGCCTCGGCGAGCCGGCCGAGCGGCGAGCCGGCCGGGGTGCCGGGGCCGACCGGGGAGAAGACCCTGAGCACGACCGCGTCGAGGCCGGAGCCGAGGACGAGTTCGGTGGCGGCGAGCTTGCTGACGCCGTACGGGCCGCCGGGGCGCGGGATGGCGTCCTCGGCCGTGGACGAGCCGGGCTGCGAGGGCCCGTACTCCGAGGAGCAGCCGACCTGGACCAGCCGGGCGGTGCAGCTGCTGCGCCGCATCGCCTCGCAGACGGTGGCGACGGCGACGGTGTTGTGACGGGTCAGGTCGCGGGCCCCGCCCCGGGTGGCGCCGGCGCAGTTGACGACGACTCCGGGGTGGACGGCGTCCAGAAAGCGGGTGAGCGCTCCCGGGCTTCCGCCTGCGAGGTCGAACCGTACGTCGGCGTCGTCGCCGCGGCCGAGCGCCGTGAGGTGGACGGCGGGGTCGGCGAGCAGCCGGTCGGCCACGAACCGGCCGAGGAAACCGTTGGCTCCGAGCAGCAGCACCCTCATCGTGCGTCCCCTCGGTGCCGACGGCGGGCTGCCGGTGCGGGGTATTGGGGGGTCATGTCCGGTGTCTCCTTGGGGCAGTTGTGTGCGGTACGGGAAGAGGCCCGTGGCGTCGGCTCCACGGGGTTCTGGGTGCGAGGTCAGGCGGCGGTGTGGGCGGACGCCCGGGAGAGGGCGACGGTGGCGGTGGTCAGCAGGCCGAGCGCGGCCGCGCCGCAGGCGACGGCGGGTACGGCCCCGGTGCCCGCCGCCGCGACGAGCGCGTCGACGGGGCGGGCGAGGACGTCGAGGCCGGGCAGCCGGCCGGCCAGCACGAGGGCGGGGGCGGCGGCCTCGACGGCACAGGCGGCGGCGAGGCCGGTGGCGGCCGGTTCGGGGAAGCCGTGGACGGTGAGGAGGCGGGCCAGCAGAAGCAGCACGCCCAGCGCCGCGGCTCCGACCGGGGAGCCGCCGGCGCCGATCCCGAGCCCGGCCAGGTACAGCAGCCCGCCGAGGACGCAGAGGAAGAAGGCGACGGCGGCGAACAGCAGGGGGCGCACACCCGCGGCGAACTCCTCCAGCGCACGGCTGCCGTTGAGTTTGCGGTGCGCGTGTACGGAGAAGAGGTGCGCGCACCAGGCTGCGGGAGCGACCGCCACGGCGAGGCCGAGGAGCGGGGCGGGGGTGATGTCCCAGGGGCCTTCGGGTCCGCCGCTGAGAACCTGGTGGAGCAGCGCGTCGCCGTACAGGACGTAGCCGAGCAGCCAGCAGCCGAACAGGCCCGCGGCGCCCGACGAACGGCCCTCGGCGCAGAGCGGACCGGTACGCAGGGCGCATACGAGCCCGACGAGGGCGAGGAGACCGCCACCGGTGCCGATGGCGAGCCGCGCCCCGCCGTCGAGGACCCCCTCGGTGAGCCGCAGCGCGACGAAGGTCGTGAGACAGGCGGCGCCGGGCAGCAGGGCCCGGAGCGACCACGCGGCGCGCGTCTCGATGTCGCGCGCCGGGGCGAAGGACGCGCCCACGGGCTCCCCCGCGACGGCGGGGACCCGGGCGAACAGTTCCTCGGCGAGCGAGAAGACATCGCGATGCCGGTAGCGGGCGGCGGTGCGGTCGGTGACTCCGTGGGCCTCCAGACCGGCGGCGATCTCCAGCGGGTCGACGGCTCGCTCGCAGAGCTCACGGTGCCGGTGCATCAGGGATTTCACGGGATCGACGGGCCCACGCCGCCCGGTGGCGAGTTTGCGCACCGAAGCGGTGTGGGCGACCTCGGGAGCCCGGGAGGTGGGGCGGCGTGCGAGGTGGTCGGAGTCGGCGAGGTCCGTCGTGGGTGCCGGATCCGGCGACGGACGTGCAGGGGTGCGCGGCGCGGCAAGGGCCTCGTCGGCGGGGGCGGAGGGCTCAGCACGGAGCTCACCGGCGGAGCCGGAAGGCGTGGCACGGGGCTCACCGGCGGGGGCGGGAGGCTGGGTGAGTGCCTCGTCCTCGGGGGCAGGAGATGCGTCGCCCATGGGTTCGGACGATGTGGGAGTCGAGGTCGGCGCAGGGGCGGGCGCCGCCGCGGCCATGGGGACGGGTGCGGCGTCGGGCTCCGGAAGCGGGCCGCTCCCGGTGGCGCCCTCCCGCGCCGGGCGCGCGCCCCCCGTCCCGCCCGCCGTCGCGCTGTCCGCCGCGCCCTGCGGCGCGCTCCCGCCCACGTCCACAGACGGGCTGTCCGTCCCGTCCGCCGGCGCAGTGTCCGCCTCCTCGTCCGGCGGTGTGGCGGACAGCCCCCAGGCCGGTTCGGAGACGTCCGCGAGCAGGGTTCCGGAGGCCGGCGCCCATGCGCGGTGGTCCCCGTCACTGCTGGTCATCGGCGTGCCGAGCGCCTCGGGCACTTCGGTCGGGCGGCCCATCGTCGTTCCTCCGTGCTCGTCACCCGGGGCGGCGATCGCACCGGGTGCACCGGTCGGCCCCGGTCGGTTCGTGCGGCCCGGCGCGGCCGTCTCCTGGTCACACATCGCCGTCCCCCGCGCCCGGCACTCCCGCGCCGACGCCCTGCCCGGCCCAGCTGGGCGTCCGCCCGGCCGGGCCGGGTCCGGAGCCGTCGGCCGGCTCCGGCCACAGACCGAGGACGTGCGCCTCCGGCGGGGTGGCGAAGGGGCGGGGCCCGCCGTCGGCGGCCCGCGACGCCTCCCTGCGCACCGGCGCCTGCGCGATCAGCTCCAGGTAAATGCCGCGAAATGCCGCGAGGTTCTGTTCGACGGTGAAGAGTTCGAGCGCCCGGGCGCGCGCCGCCGCTCCCAGGCGCGCCCGGCGCTCCGGGTCACGCAGCAGCGCCAGGCAGGCGTCCGCGAGGGCCCGTGGATTGCGCGGCGGCACCACGAGTCCCGTACCGCCGATGACCTCGACGACCGCGCCGACGTCCGTGGACACCGTCGCCCGGCCGCAGAACATCGCCTCGACCAGACTGATCGGGAAGCCCTCGACCACGCTGGAGAGCACCACGACCCCGCCCGCCGCATAGGCGTGGACGAGATCGGGGACCTCGGCCCCTCCGATGTCCTCGAAGGAGACCGGGCTGTCGCCCACGGCGTGCGCGTCCACGGCCTCGTCGGGGAACAACTGGTCGGCGAGCGCCCGGCAGTGGGCGAGATAGTCGGCACCCTCGGCCCCCTGGGCGGCCGCGCCGATGATGCGCAGCCGGGCATCGGGCTCGGCCCTGCGCACCTCGGCGAAGGCGTGCAGCAGGGCGATCAGGTCCTTGGCGGGCTCGATCCGGCCGACCCAGACCAGGGTGTCGGGGCCACCGTCGTCCTCGCTCTCGCCGAGCGCCGCGAAGCGGGCGGACTCCATACCGGGGTAGACCGTGCGCACCTTGGCGGGCTCGGCGCCGCAGCGCTCCTGCCAGCGGCGGGCGTGGGTGTTGCCGGGGGTGATGAGCGCGGCCTGCCGGTACACCTCGGCGGCGAGCCGTCCGTGGAAGTTCGCGAGCAGCGCGCGTACCGGCGCGCTCACCGGCGCACCGGTGTCGGCGAGGTAGTGGGCCCGCAGCTGCACGGCGTGCTCGGTGACGAGCAGGGGCACCCCGAAGAAGCGCTTGGCCAGCAGTCCCGGCAGCGCGGCGGCGCCGCCCGACGCGGCATGGCAGAGGTCGACGGCGCCGAGGCTCTCCTCGTCGTACCAGTCGAGGGAGAGCGGGCGCAGCACCCGGTCGAGCTCCGCGGCGAAGGCGAGGAGGTCGGGGACGGTGGCGGACTGGACGGTGCGTCCGGTGCCATGGGCGCGGCAGGCGGTCTCGAGGATCCGCACCGCGGTCTCGGAGCGCAGGGCCGCGGGCAGCCCCCCGTGCTCGCAGGCCAGTTCGGCGAGCCCGTAGAGGCCTTCCGTGAACTGCGCGTCGGCGATCTGCGCGTCCGCGATCCGCGGGTCCATGACGGGCGCAGCGCCGGCGGCCCCGCCCCGGCCTGCGTCCTCGCCGGCGTCGTCCTGCTCGCCGCCCGTCGTACCCGCCACGCACACCGAGGCAGCGAGCGCGGTGAAGTGGGTGACGAAGCGCCGCCGTTCGCGCCGCCCGTACGTGCGGGCGCCCCCGCCGGTCAGCAACCGCGGGAGCAGCCCTCTGGGGGCGTGGAGGCCGAGGGTGTCCTCGTCGGCGGTCCACAGGGGCGCCGTCCGCACGCGGCTGACCTGGACCGGGAGCTGGACCCAGCCCTGTGCCTCCTGCTCGGCGCTGCGGCTGAGCGCGAAGAGATCGAACTCGTGCTGCGCGAGGCCGCGCACCAGACGGTCGCACCAGAGTCTGGACTCACCGGACGCATACGGATAGCCACCTTCGGTGAGCAGTCCGATCCGCACGAGCACACCCCCGATCTCCCTTGTGAGCGGCCGCCGTTGGATCGGCGACTCGCAGCGGGACGACCGTAAGCGGATACGCCGGTGGTGGGGCGGGGCGGGGGGGGGGGCCGCCCCCAACCGGGGGGAGCGCGGCACAATAACACCCCCGCACGCGTGTGGGGGGGGGGGAGAGCAGAGCGGGA
>NZ_JBIDAD010000001.1:164618-812605 GCF_043202315.1 Streptomyces sp. NPDC048211 | reverse complement strand
CCTCTCCCTACCTCCGCCTTTGTGCGGGGCCGCGTTTGGTGGGGCTACCCGCCGGGGCCCCACCTTATGCGTATCCGCGGGTGGGGCGCCGGAGGTTTGCCCGCCCCACCACCGAAAGGGGTGAACCGTCGTAACTTTCCCGCCCCGGTAGCGTTCTGTCGCGCTATAGAAGCAGTGCGTTACGCAGGGTCAGGCTGCGGCCAGCTCCTTGCGGGCCGCGCGGCGCACCGCCGCGAGCGCCGGATCGAGGGCCGGCACGGCCGCCAGCAGCTGCCGCGTGTAGGGGTCGCGGGGGTCCGCGTACACCTGCTCCACCGGTCCCTCCTCGACGATCCGGCCCCGCCGCATGACGGCGACGCGGTCGCTGACCTGCCGTACGACGGCGAGGTCGTGGGCGATGAAGACCAGGGCGAGTCCCAGCTCCTGCTGGAGTTCCGCCAACAGCGCGGTCACCTGGGCCTGGGTCGTGACGTCGAGGGCGGAGACCGCCTCGTCGCAGACGATCAGCTCCGGTTCGGCGGCCAGCGCCCTGGCAATCCCGACGCGCTGGCGCTGTCCGCCGCTGAACTCGTGCGGATAGCGGTCGTACTGCTCCGGGTCGAGCCCGACGCGCTGCAGCAGATCGCCGACGCGCGCCCTGATCACGCCCTCGTCGCGCTGTCCGCGCGCCCGCAGGGGGTCGGCGACCGACTCGCCGACGGAGCGGCGCGGGTTGAGCGAGGAGACCGGGTCCTGGAAGACCATCTGCACCCGGTCCACCCGGGTCAGCCGTCCGGAGGTGGGCTCCAGCAGGCCGACGAGCATCCGCCCGAGGGTGGTCTTGCCGCTGCCGCTCTCGCCGACGATGCCGAGCGTCTCGCCGCGGCGGACGGTGAGGGACACCCCGTCGACGGCGGCCAGTGCGGACCTCTTCCGGCCGAACACCTGCCCGACGTTCTCGGCCTCGACCAGCACCTCTCCCGCGGCGTCCGCCTTCCGGCCGCCGCCGGCGGTCCCCGTCTCCGGGGCGATGCGCGGCACCGCCGACAACAGCGCCTTCGTGTACGGCTCGCGGGGCGCGCCGAGCACCTCGGCCACCGGACCGCGCTCCACGGCGATCCCCGACCGCATGACCAGCACCTCGTCCACCGACTCCGCCGCCACACCCACGTCATGGGTGACCAGCAGCAGCCCCATGCCCGTCTCGCGGCGCAGATCGTGCAGCAGGTCGAGGATCTGGGCCTGGACGGTGACGTCCAGCGCGGTCGTCGGCTCGTCGGCGATCAGCAGCTGCGGCTCGCAGGCCAGCGCCATGGCGATCAGCGCCCGCTGGCGCATCCCGCCGGAGAACTCGTGCGGCCGGGACCGGGAACGGCGTACCGCGTCGGGAATCCCGACCCGGTCCAGCACTTCGACGGCCCTGGCCCGCGCCGCCCGCCGGGAGACGCGGTGGTGGACCCGGTACACCTGGGCGATCTGGTCGCCGACGGCGTAGTACGGGTCCAGCGAGGAGAGCGGGTCCTGGAAGACCATCGCGGCCTTCGCCCCCCGCAGCCCGCGCAGTTCCGTGTCGCCGGCGGCCTGGACGTCCACGCCCGCGACCCGGATCGAGCCGCCGACCTTCGCACCGGTGCCCCGGTGCAGTCCGAGCAGGGCGTACGCCGACGCGCTCTTGCCGGAGCCGGACTCGCCGACGACGCCGAGCGCGCCGCCGGCCTCCAGCGAGAACGACAGTCCGCGCACGGCGTGCACGTCGCCGAACGAGATCGAGAGATCGGTGACCTCGACCAGACTCATGAGAGCACCACCCGTCGGTCGGCCATCGCCTGGAGGATGTCCGCGACGGCATTGGCAAGGACGACGAAGAACCCGGTGACGAGCACCAGACCGACGACGACCGGGAGGTCCACCTGCTTGACGGCCTCGACGAGTTCGCGCCCGACTCCGGGGATTCCGAAGAGGGACTCGGTGAGCACGGCGCCGCCGAACATCGAGCCGACGTCGAGGGCGCCGAGTGCGATCACCGGGGCGAGCGCGCCGCGCAGGGCGTGCCGTCCGACGATGGTCCGCTCGCCGACCCCGTACGCCCTGAAGGTGCGCACATGGTCCTCGGCGAGCGTCTCCAGCATCGAGGCCCTGGTCATCCGGGCGTACGGGGCGGCGGAGATGAGCGCCAGCGAGATCCAGGGCAGCAGCAGGTTCCAGGCCCACTGCTCGGGGTTCTCGGTGAACGGGACGTAGTCGGGGAACGGCAGGATCTGGAGCGCGGTGACGCAGATGATGATCAGCAGCAGCCCGATCACGAAGACGGGCGTGGCCATGCCGGCCAGGGTGATCCCGGTGAGGATGCGCTCGGTGACGCGGCCGCGCCGCCACACCGAGAGCACCCCGGTGCCGACTCCGAGCACCATCCACAGCACGAAGGCGCCGACGGCGAGCGAAGCGGTGGCGGGCAGCTTGGCGACGATCAGCTGGGTGACCTGCTGACCGCTCTGGTACGAGAGTCCCAGGCACGGGGCCTGGCAGTGCACGACACCGGTACCGGTGGAGTAGTCGCGGCCGGCGACCAGGGCCTGGAGGAAGTGCGCGTACTGCACGTAGAGCGGGTCACCGAGATGCAGTTGTTCGCTGACCTGGGCGACCTGCGCCGGCGAGCAGCGCGGCCCGCAGGCGATCTGCGCGACGTTGCCGGGGGCGACGTAGAAGGCCGCGTAGACGACGACGCTGAGGGCGAGGAGGACGAAGAGCGCCCCGCCGAGGCGGCGCAGCAGGAACCCGCTCATGCTCCGGCCTCCTTCTTGCGCCCGGTGCCGATCCGCAGCCGGGAGGCGGCGCGGGGGTCGAGCGCGGTGCGCACGCCCTCACCGAGGACGGTGAGCGCGAGCACGGTGACGAAGAGCAGCAGGGCCGGGATGAGCAGATAGGTGGGCGCCGCCTGGTACCAGGTGTCGGCGTCGCTGAGCATCTGCCCCCAGGACGGGGTGGGCGGCTTGATCCCGACGCCGAGGAAGGACAGGGCCGCCTCGACGACGATGTTGGCCGGGAAGAGCAGGACGGCGTACGTGATGACGGGGGCGGCCAGCGCGGGCAGCAGTTCGCGCCGGGCGATCTGCCAGGAGCCCCAGCCGCTGAGCCGCGCGGCCGCGACGTGGTCGCGCGACTTGAGGGACAGTGTCTGGGCGCGCACGATCTTCGAGATGCCCGACCAGCCGACCAGGCCGACGATGACGGCGATCAGTACCGGTCGGGGGAAACCGGCCGGGACGACCGCGAGCGCGCCGAGCGCGGTCACCATGACGGGCAGGGCGACCACGACGTCGGTGATCCGGCTCAGCGCCTGGTCGACGAAGCGGTTGCCGAGACCGGCCGAGAGGCCGACGACGACACCGATGGCCACCTGGAGCAGGGTCGCTCCGAGCGCCACGCCGAGCGAGACCCGGGCGCCGTACGCGACGCGGGCGAACAGGTCGCGTCCGGTGAGCGGTTCGACGCCGAGCCAGTGCTCGGCGCTGATCCCGCCGAAGGAGCCGAGCGGCACCCCGCCGGTCGCGGAGTCGACGAGGCCGGGGTGGTACGTGGTGGGGTTCTGGCCCTCGATGCCCGTGAGCAGGGGTGCGGCAAGCGCGAGGAGGACCAGCAGGGCGACGACGGCGGCCGCCACCAGTGCGGCGCGCGCGGTGCGCAGCCGCTGCCAGAACGGATGGGCCCCGGAGGCGGGGGCCGGCACGGCCCCCGCCTCCTCGACCAGCAGTGCTTCGGCCATGGTTACTTGACCGCGACCTGCGAGATGTCGAGCACGCCGGTCCAGTCGCTGATCACGACGTTCTTGACGGACTCGCCGTACAGGCGCTTGTAGACCGGGTGGAACAGCGGCACGGTCAGCGCCTGCTCACCGACCTTCTTGTCGAGCGCGCCCCAGCGCGCGGCGGCGGCCTTCAGGTCGGTCAGCTTGTTGATCTCGTCGATCTCCTTGTTGACCGCGGGGTCGTCGAACTGGGCGGAGTTGAAGTTGTATCCGGCCTTGACGATCTGGCGTCCGTCGAAGATCGGCGCGAAGAACGGACCACCGGAGGGCCAGTCGGCACCCCAGCCGCCGAGGAAGAAGCCGGGCTCGGTCTTCACGTTGTAGACGGTGTCCGAGTAGGCGTTGTCCTCCAGGCCCTGGAGCTTGACGGTGATGCCGGCCTTCTTCAGCGCCTCCTGGAGCGCGGTGGCGATCTCCGGGCTGGTCTCGAAGTTCTTGTCGTTGTTGTGCGTGAGGGTGACCGTCAGCCCGTCGGGGTAGCCGGCCTCCTTCAGCAGTTCCTTGGCCTTGGCCGCGTTGCCGGACTTGCCGGCCGGGAAGGCGTCGTACGGCGTGTAGCCGAACGACGCCTGGTCGGGCAGGAAGGTGGTGGCGGGTTCGGCGAGCGAGGAGCCGCCGGCGGCGTTGACCACGGAGGTGCGGTCGACGGCGTACGAGATGGCCTGGCGCACCTTCGGGTTGTCGAACGGCTTCACCTTGGGGTTGAAGGCGATGTAGTTCGTGTAGCCGAAGTGGCCGGTCCCGACGCGGGCGGCGAGCTTCTTGTCGCCGCTGACCTTGGCGAGTTCGGCCGGGCCGAGGTTGGTGTCGGTGGTGACGGCCGCGGCGTCGGTGCCCTGGGAGGCGGACAGCCGCTGGTTGATGACGGCGGAGTCGAGCCCGGAACGGACGTCGATCCGGTCGGGGTAGGCCTTGCGCTCCTCGTCGGTGGCTGCCGACCAGTGGGTGTTGCGCTCCAGGACGAGGCGCTCGCCGTCCCCCTCGTTCCTGACGACCTTGTACGGCCCGGAGGAGAGGGGGTGCTCCTCGTACTTGGTGCCGGTGTCCTTGGCCTTCGGCACGGGGGTGGTCTGGGTCTGCGTGGCGAGGAAGGGGAACTCGCCCTCGGGCTTGTTGAGGTGGAAGACGATCGTCTTCGCGTCGGGCGTCTCGATCGAGTCGAGGCCCTTCTTGTCCTTGTACGGGCCCTGGTAGTCGGCCCCGCCGATCAGCCAGTCGCGCAGGTAGGGCGCACCGCCGGAGAGCTCGGCGGCGAAGGAGCGCTCGATGCCGTACTTGATGTCGGCACTCGTGATCGCGGTGCCGTCCTCGTACTTGATGCCGTCCTTGAGGGTGTACGTCCAGACGGTGGCGTTCTTGCTGGGCCTGCCCAGGTCGGTCGCCAGGTCGGGGACGACCTTCGAGCCCGCGGCGCCGTTCTCCCGGTTGCGGGTGGTGAGGGTGCGGAAGACGAGGGAGGGGACGTTGCCGCCGCCGGAGGTGTAGAGCCGCGCGGGGTCGAAGTCCTCCTGCGGGCTGCTGTTGAGGACGGTGAGCGTGCCGCCCTTCTTGGGCGCGCCCGCTGCACCGGAGGTGCCGTCGCCGCCCTTGCTGCTGCCCTCGGGCCCGCAGGCCGCGGCGCCCGCTGCCACGAGGAGTACGGCGGCGGCCGCTGCTGTGCGGCGCGATATGACGGACGGATGACGCATCGGAAGATGACCTCTCGGAGTACTGCCTGAACGGAGGGAACAGAAGGTGATGTCCGTGCAGGCGGCGACGAGAGGCATGTGCACACGACCGGTCGGAGCGAGTGAAGGTGACCGGAACACTGGAACTGCCGCGCCTGCGGACGGAGTACGCCCGGGCGCGGCAGTCGGGGAAGGGCGGTCCGGGCCATAGGGCTCGGACGGGGGGCCGACGCGCGCGGGCAGGCGTCAGCAACAGTCGATGTCGGCGACGCTGTGCCCGGTCACGCCGATGAGCGCCAGCTCAATGGCGGCGCGATCGGAGGTGACGAGGCTGCGTGACATGCCGAGAAATATCGGCCAAGGCCCGCCCGATGTCAACGCAATCTGAGACAGGCATCTCACCATGCGGACACCCGTTCCGGGCGGGCGCTTCGCGAGCCGCCCCCGCACACCCGCCCGGGGTGGCCCCGCGGCCACCCCGGCAGGCCCGCCGCGGGCTCAACCCTTCGGGTACACCCAGGGGTTGGGGCGGCACTTGATGCCGTCGATGTCGAGGGACTTGGTCTGCTGCTGCATCACCGGAGCGAGGGCACCCTTGGTGCCGCAGCTCACATGGTTGTGCCCCAGCCGGTGGCCCACCTCGTGATTGATCAGCATCTGGCGATAGGCGAAGAGCTTGTCCGGCCCGAAGGTGGAGGAGCCCTGGGCCCAGCGGTACGCGTTGATCATCACGCGCTCGGTGGCCGCGGAGTCACAGGAGACGTTGTCCTCCGTGGTGTCCAGCCCCGATTTCTCGCACCACTCGCCGGTGGTCCCCGGACTGGCCAGCGTGATCACGAAGTCCGGCTCACCGGCGGAGATCCGCTCGAAGGTCATGTCCCCGTCGTGCGCCCAACTCCGGTCGTCGTTGAGGGTTTTCTGTACCGCCTCGGCAAAGAGCGCGGAGTCGAGCCCGAGGCCCTTCTCGATGTCGATCCGATAGCGGTACCTCTGCCCCTTGCCCGGAGCCTTCGCCGTGCCGGCGACCGCCTGGAACTTCCCCGAGGCGGTCAGCTTCGGCGCGAGCGGATAGGCCTTGGCCATTTTCTGCTCGTACGAAAGGGGCTTGACCGCCGCCGCCTTGGGCGCGGGCGTCTTCCGGACGTCGGAGCGCGAGGCGTCGCCCTCGCCCTCGCGGTCCACGCCCGCGGCCTGCGCCGCGCCGGACCGGCTGCCGCCGTCGTGGGCGACCTGGCCCGCCACGATCACCGCGAGCACGGTCGTGACCGCGGCTGCGGCGATGCCGGTGAAGGTGCGGCCCTTGCCGGCCTTGCCGCCCTTGGCGTCCCTGGCGTCCTCGGCGGGAACCTCCGCGGACGGCGGGCGCTCGTCCCACTCGGTGACGGAGCGGTACGGATCGGCCGGGCCGGAGGGAGCGGTGGCCGGACGGCGGGACGCGGACGGAGCGGGCCGGCCGTCGAACGCCTCGACGAACTCGCGTCGCGGTCCCGGTACCAGCGGTCCGGCTGCGGTGCCCTGGGCGTTCCGCTGCGCCTGCGGGGCCTGCGGACCCCGTGGCCCCTGCGGCCGTCCCGGCGCCTGCGCCGGCCGTTCGCCGTACCGGCCGACGGGCCCGGTCCCCCAGCCGCCGCCGGGTTCACGCTGTTCGGGGTGGCCGCCGCGCACCTGGGGCGTGCCCTGGAACGGGGTGTGGCCGTCGGTGCCCGGAGCGCCGTCCCCCGGCCGTCTGCGCCGGCCGCTGCCGGCGACGGGCCGGGCGCCCTCGCGCCCCGTTTCCGCGTTCGCCTCGGCCGGCCCGGACTCGGGCGCCGTGGGCGCAGGGCCCTTTCGGCTGTGTCGTCCCACGCCCCAAATCAGCTCCCGCCGCATTCGTCGAGCAGTTCCCGGAACGCCTGGGCGACCGCCTCCGGGTACTCCATCATCGCCACGTGCCCGGCGTCGGGCAGTGTCAGCAGTCTCGCATCGCGGAAGGCCGCGGACGCCCTGCGTGCCATCCGGGGCGAGACGAGCCTGTCCCGTCCGCCGTACACGAGTTGGGTCGGCGCCAGCACCCGCTCGGCCTGGCGCCACAGCCCGTGCTGACCGCCCAGTGTGTACGCGTCGACGATGCCACGTGCCGAGCGCGCCATCGCGTCCCAGAAATACGGCAGCGCCAGCCGCCGCTCCATTTCGGCCACCGCATGACGGAAGGCGTCCGCGGAGACACGTGCCGGATCGCCGTAACAGAGTGCCATGACTCCGCGGGTGCGTTCTTCCGCGCTCCAGCCCCGGGTCATCCGGGCGAACAGGGACACGATCCCCGGAACGGCGAGCAGCGCGGTCGGCGTGGCCGACCACTGCACCCGGATCTCGGGCAGTGCGGGCGAGATCAGGGTGAGGGTACGCACCAGGTCGGGACGGACCGCGGCGACCCTGGTCGCCACCGCCCCGCCCAGCGAGTTGCCGATCAGGTGGACGGGACCGCGCTCCCCGGCGTCGAGGAAGCGGATCACCGCGCGGGCGTGGCCGGTGACCGAGTAGTTGCCGTCATCGGGCGGCGGGGAGTCCCCGAAACCGGGCAGGTCGAGCGCCTCACTGTCCACCACGTCCTGGAGCAGCGGCATCAGCGCGGACCAGTTCTGCGAGGATCCGCCGAGCCCGTGCACGAAGAGAGCGGGCGGCAGCCCGGTCCGCTCCGGCGGCCGCGAACGGACGGCCAGCGTCAGCCCGGGCAGCGTGACGGAGCGAAGCCTCTCCCCCTCGGCGACCCTGACGGCGCTCACCGTGGGGGCCACCGCTGCGGCGGCGGCACGGACTCCCGGCAGCTCGGTCGAAGACATGCGGCAATGTTACGAGACGATCACACCGTGGTTCATGTGTTCGCCGTCACAGACCGCATGGCGGCTTCGGGGGGTAGCTCCTAGGCTCGGAGCAAGGAAGGGAGTCACCATGACGGTCGACCCCAGTGACCCGGAGACCTTCGAGGGCGTCCAGCCGGACGAACCCGACCAGGAGGCACCCGACGCGGACGCCGCCGAGCAGCGGAAGGATCTTCGTCCGCAGGACGACGAACCGCTGGCCGACGTCGACCGGGACCGTGCGAACGAGGCGGATGCGGCGGAGCAGGCCCGCCTCGTCCCACAGGATGAGGACGATTACCGCTGATACGCCCCGCTATGCGGCGGGGCGTACGGAAACTATGGCTACCGCAGTCGTCCGGTCCGTGAAATTCTGCGTCCGCGCCGCGCATACCGGGGTTACCCAAAAGTACGATGTCGGTAGGGCGCAGCGTGCACGGAACTGCTGGGTCCGATCACAATTTTGGGAGGCGGCGTGACAGCCATCGAGCAGACCGAGGCGGCGCGCCCGCGGGGCACTCGTTTGCCCCGCCGCGCCCGACGCAACCAGCTCCTGGGCGCTGCGCAGGAGGTCTTCGTCGCGCAGGGGTACCACTCCGCGGCGATGGACGACATCGCGGAGCGGGCCGGGGTCAGCAAGCCGGTGCTCTACCAGCACTTCCCGGGCAAGCTTGAGCTCTATCTGGCCCTGCTCGACCAGCACTGCGAGGCGCTGCTCCTGGCGGTGCGCACAGCGCTGGCGTCGACCACCGACAACAAGCTGCGCGTGGCCGCGACGATGGACGCCTACTTCGCGTACGTCCAGGACGAGGGCGGGGCCTTCCGGCTGGTCTTCGAGTCGGACCTGACCAACGAGCCCTCCGTCCGCGAGCGGGTCGACCGGGTCTCGCTCCAGTGCGCCGAGGCGATCTCCGACGTGATCGCGGGTGACACGGGGCTGTCCAAGGACGAGTCCATGCTGCTCGCGGTCGGGCTGGGCGGTGTGTCCCAGGTGGTCGCCCGTTACTGGCTGTCCAGCCAGTCCACCATCCCGCGTGACACGGCGGTACAGCTCCTCACCTCGCTGGCCTGGCGGGGCATCGCGGGCTTCCCGCTGCACGGCATCGACCAGCACTGACCGGACGGCCGGCGCCGGTGTTCGCTGCGGGCGTTGCCCGGTGAACGCTGCCCGGTCCCCTCAGCGGGCTAATGTGTGCTGCGTAGGGCGCGGTTCACCGCGCAGGGACTGACCGTCGGAGGGACATAGCCGTGGAGGTCAAGATCGGGGTGCAGCACACGCCCCGGGAGATCGTTCTGGAGAGCGGGCTTTCCGCCGAAGAGGTGGAGAGCGCGGTTTCCGAGGCTCTCGCCGGCAAGGCGCAGCTGCTCAGCCTCACGGACGAGAAGGGCCGCAAGGTCCTGGTGCCGGCCGACCGGATCGCCTATGTGGAGATCGGCGAGCCCAGCACACGACGGGTGGGGTTCGGCGCGCTGTAGCGGCACGCCCGGACGCAGAGACCGTGGAAGCGGCCCGGTGGGGGATTCCCCACCGGGCTGCTTTCCTTTGCGTCCCGGGGGACGGCGGGCCCCGCACCGGTGGGCCGATTCCTGTGAGGCGGCTGAGCGAAGCCTGTCCGTCGGAGGGTTGTCCTCCGCTGCCCGGGGGTAGTACCGCCTACGACCGATTTGCCCGCCCCCGCACCTGCGAGGTGATCGCCTGTGATCCTGGAAACCCTGGGCTCCGTCGTACTCGGACTCGCCCTCTCGTTGGCGGCCCTGCGCACCCTGGCGCCCCGGCTCCCGTCCCGCCGCGCCGTGCTCGGCACCGGCGCGCTGGGGGCCCTGTTCGGCGCCTGGCTCACGCACTCGGTGCTGGGATCGGGCCACGCGGCCGCCACGCTGGTCGGGTCGGTGCTGATCTCCGCGGTGACGCTGTCCCTGCTGCTGAGGCCGCGCAACCGCCGGCTCCGCCGGTCGGCGGCGGTCTGACGCCGCCGACCAGGGTCCATACACCTAGGCCGCCAGCCCCAGGGCCGCCATCCGCTTGGTGTGCGCCTCGGTGATCCGGGAGAACATCCGGCCGACCTCGGCCAGGTCGAATCCGTCGGCCACCCCGCCCACCAGCATGGTGGACAGCGCGTCGCGGTCGGCCACCACGCGCTGCGCCTGCGAGAGCGCCTCGCCCATCAGCCGGCGCGCCCACAGCGCGAGCCGGCCCCCGAGCCTCGGGTCGGCCTCGATCGCGGCGCGCACCTTCTCGACGGCGAAGTTTCCGTGACCCGTGTCGTCGAGGACGGCGAGGACGAGGGAGCGGGTGTCCGAGTCGAGCCGCGCCGCGACCTCGCGGTAGAAGTCACTGGCGATCGAGTCGCCGACGTAGGCCTTCACCAGGCCCTCCAGCCAGTCCGACGGCGCGGTCATGCGGTGGAAGTCGTCGAGGGCCTTGGCGAACGGCTCCATGGCCCCGGTCGGCTCCACCTCGATCGCGGTCAGCCGGTCCGTCAGCCGCTCGAAGTGATGGAATTCCGCCGAGGCCATCTTCGCCAGCTCCGCCTTGTCGGCCAGGGTCGGCGCGAGTTTCGCGTCCTCGGCGAGCCGCTCGAAGGCTGCCAGTTCCCCGTAGGCGAGTGCTCCCAGAAGGTCGACGACGGCGGCCCGGTACTGCGGCTCCGCGGACGCGGTGGCCCAGTCCTGGTCGGCGATTTTGGTGGATGCGGGGGTTTCCGTGGCGTTGTCAGGCGTCTCCATGGAGCGCAGAATAGCCCGCCCGGCGAGGGGTGCACGGGCCCGGCCGCCGACTGACGTCACACCGTTCCGATGAATTCGCCCAACACAGATGCGCGAATCCGGGGTACAGTGGTATTGCGCTTACTGAGCATTTTGCAACTGCTCGTTGCGCGAAATTGAATGAGGATGCCCGGTCGGTGGCCCGATCGGCTCCGACCCGACAGCCCTCCACGCGGTGCGTACGACACGTACGACCGCAGATGAGGGGCCCCCTCAGCGGCACGAGCGCTCGAGCGACGGCAGTGGTCCCGCGCCACCCGGCCCATCCACGGCCGGATGACCAACCCCGGCACGGTACGACCCCCTTCGTTCGCCTCGGACCGCGTTTCACAGAAGAGGCAGCACCCTGACTACGTTCCGAGACCTCGGGATCCTTTCCGAGACGGCCGAAGCCCTTGAGGCTGTCGGCATCACGTCCCCCTTCCCCATCCAGGAGATGACGCTCCCCGTAGCGCTCTCCGGCTCCGATGTCATCGGACAGGCCAAGACCGGCACCGGCAAGACGCTCGGTTTCGGCCTGCCGCTCCTGGAGCGCGTCACCGTCCTCGCGGACGTCGAGGCAGGCCGGGCCGAGCCCGGGAAGCTGACCGACGCCCCGCAGGCGCTGATCGTCGTCCCGACCCGCGAGCTCTGCCAGCAGGTCACCAACGACCTGCTGACCGCCGGCAAGGTGCGCAACGTCCGCGTGCTCGCCATCTACGGCGGCCGGGCGTACGAGCCCCAGGTCGAGGCCCTCAAGAAGGGCGTCGACGTGATCGTCGGCACCCCGGGCCGTCTGCTCGACCTGGCCGGCCAGCGCAAGCTCGACCTGTCGAAGGTCCGCGCCCTCGTCCTCGACGAGGCCGACGAGATGCTCGACCTGGGCTTCCTGCCCGACGTCGAGCGCATCATCACCATGCTGCCGGCGAAGCGCCAGACGATGCTGTTCTCGGCGACCATGCCGGGCGCGGTCATCAGCCTCGCGCGCCGCTACATGTCGCAGCCGACGCACATCAACGCCACGTCGCCCGACGACGAGGGCACGACCGTCAAGAACACCGTGCAGCACGTCTACCGCGCGCACAACATGGACAAGCCCGAGATGGTCTCGCGCATCCTCCAGGCCAACGGCCGCGGACTCGCGATGATCTTCTGCCGCACCAAGCGCACCGCGGCCGACATCGCCGAGCAGCTGGAGAAGCGCGGCTTCGCCTCCGGCGCGGTCCACGGCGACCTCGGCCAGGGCGCCCGCGAGCAGGCGCTGCGCGCCTTCCGCAACGGCAAGGTCGACGTGCTCGTCTGCACCGACGTCGCGGCCCGCGGTATCGATGTCGAGGGTGTCACCCACGTCATCAACTACCAGTCGCCCGAGGACGAGAAGACCTACCTGCACCGGATCGGCCGGACCGGCCGCGCGGGCGCCAAGGGCATCGCGATCACGCTGGTCGACTGGGACGACATCCCGCGCTGGCAGCTGATCAACAAGGCTCTGGACCTGAAGTTCCCGGACCCGCCGGAGACGTACTCCACCTCGCCCCACCTGTATGAAGAGCTCGACATCCCGGCCGGCACCAAGGGTGTCCTGCCGCGTACCGAGCGGACCCGCGCGGGTCTGCGGGCCGAAGAGCTCGAGGACCTCGGCGAGACGGGCGGCCGCGGCCGCAAGTCCGCCGCCGCGTCGGCCCCCGCGGTCCGCGAGGAGCGTGCTCCGCGTACGCCGCGCCAGCGTCGTCGCACCCGGGGCGGCTCCGCCGCGGAGGAAGGCGCCGTGACGGTGCCCGCACCGGCCACCGAGGCCACCGAGGCCCCCGAGGCCGCTGACGGCCCCTCCGAGCCGCGTACCCCGCGCCGCCGTCGGCGCAGCCGTGTCGGTGCCGCGGACGTCGCGGCCGTGGACACCGCTGCCGAGGCCGCGGTGGCCGTCGCCGAGGCTCCGGCCGTGGTCGTCGACATCGAGCCCGTGGCCGAGCCGAAGAAGCGGACCAGGACCAGGACGGCCAAGGCGAAGCCCGAGGTCGAGGTGGCGGTCGTGGTCGACGCCGAGCCCGAGGCCGAGGCCAAGCCGCGCCGCCGCCGTGCCCGCGCCGTCAAGCCGGTGACGGAGGAGGTCGACTTCCAGACCGCTCCCGTGGCCGAGCCCGCGCCCGCCGCGGCGACGGTCACCAAGCCGCGCCGCCGCGCCCGGGTGATCAAGCCCGTCGAGGACGAGGTCGACTTCCAGATCGCACCGATCGCCGAGCCCGAGTCCGACTCCAGGCCGCGCCGCCGCCCCCGTGCGGCCGCGAAGCCGAAGACGGAGGCCGTGGCCGTGGTCCAGACCCCGGCCGCCGAGGGCGAGGCCAAGCCGCGCCGGCGCCGCGCCCCGCGCACGGCCGCAGCCAAGTCCGAGGGCTGAGCACGCGTCAACGATCGCCGGACGGGCCCGAGGCACTGCCTCGGGCCCGTCCGGCGTTCCCCGGCATGACGGACCTGGCCCGCGGCCGTAACCTCGTGCCATGAGCAGGCCACCCACCTTCATCCCGCCGCCCTGCGCCCGTCCCCGCGCGCTGCGCACCGAGCGCGGGGACTTCGCCGTCCTGGACGCGGTGCCGCGTACGCCGTCACGGGGCACCGTCCTCCTGCTGCCCGGGTACACCGGCAGCAAGGAGGACTTCATCGCGCTGCTGGAGCCACTCGCCGCCGCCGGCTACCGCGCGGTCACGGTCGACGGGCGGGGACAGTACGAGAGCGAGGGAACGGACCGTCAGGAGTCGTACGCACAGGACGAGTTGGCGCGCGATGTGCTGGCCCAGGCGGCGGCACTCGACCTCGGGGACGGCGCGGTCGACCTGCTCGGCCACTCACTCGGCGGGCAGATCGCACGCGCCGCCGTGCTCCTGGACGCCTCGCCGTTCCGTTCGCTCACCCTGATGTCCTCCGGGCCCGCCGAGGTCGTCGAGGCCCAGCAGATCAAACTGAAGATCCTCGGTGACGCGCTCGCCACGATGAGCATGGACGACGTCTGGGCCGCCATGCGCGCCTTCGACCCGCCGGCCGAGGCGGAGACGGGCGGCGAGGAGCTGCGGCGGCGCTGGCTGCGCCATCACCCCGCGCAGCTGATCGCCACCGGCCGCCTGCTCGCCACCGAGCCGGACCGGGTGGCCGAGCTCGCGGCCGCGGGACTTCCGGTCCATGTGATCTCGGGCGAACGCGACGACGTGTGGCCGGTCCCGCTGCTCGACGCGATGGCGGAACGCCTCGGAGCGCGCCGGACCCGGGTCGAGGGCGCCGAGCACTCCCCCAACACGGACCGGCCGGGGCCCACGGCGGCCGCGCTCGCATCCTTCTGGGACGGCCTGTAAGCGGCTGCGAGGGCGCGGGCGGCAGCCGCGGGGCGGCAGCCGTCAGTACTGCGCCTGAAGGTGCTGCCAGAAGCCGTCACGCAGCGACCGGCGCAGATGGGCATGGCCGCGCAGCGAGTGCTGGAGCAGCCGTTCGGCCTCCACCAGCAGATCCTGGTCGACGGAGCCCGGCAGGTACGGATGCCCCGGCAGCAGGTCGGCCAGGGACTCGCGGCCGCGGGCGGAGAGCCAGGTGGCGGCGATCTGCGCCCCGACGAAGCGGACGTCCTCGCGCGAGGGTGCGGGGGCGTCCTCCTCATAGGTGGTGACGGGGCGTCTGGTCACGTAGGGGCGGCAGAAGTCGAGGTCGAAGGTGCGCTGGCTGTCGACCTCCCAGAGCAGCGGCTCGGCCTGGTTGCGCCCTTCCGCGGCCTCGATGCCCCACAGGTGGACCCGGGCCCCGTAGCCCTGCGCGGCCTCCACGGCCGATACCAGGTCCTCGTCGCCGCCGACCAGGGCGGCATCGCTGATGGCGCGGTGGCGGGCGAGGGATTCGAGGTCGGTGCGGATGAGTGAGTCGACGCCCTTCTGCTGGTTGTTGGCGTTGAGGTTGCCCAGCCTGACCTTGACGTCGGGCAGTTCGGCGATGGACTGCTGCTCGACGGTGTGGATCCGGCGCCTGGCCCCGTCGTACCAGTACACGCGCAGCAGCCTGCTGTCCGCGAAGATGGTGCGGGCCTTGTCGATGAAGGCCTCGATCAGCCCTTCGGAGTCGAGGTCGAAGGAGCGCCGGTCCTCGGTGCCGGTGACGAGCAGCCCGGCGGCGGCGTACACATAGCCCGCGTCCACGAAGATCGCGTGGGTCGACGGGGTCTTCGACACCTCGGCGAGCACGCGCTGGAGCAGTTCGTTGGTGCGGTCCAGGCGGTCGCCGATCTCTGCCTCGTTCATGCGGGCCTCGTCGCGGAATCCGTCGTCCGCGCATGCTCAGTTACCTGCTGGTACTTAGACATCCAAAAAATTTCCTTAGCGTAGGGAATGATTGCAGGGGGCAAGCCGTTGTACACACCGTGGGGCGCGGGACAGGAATGCCGTGCGCTCCACATCCTTGCGGACGGGTCCCCCGTCCTCCCAGTAGTTCTCCAGCAGGAGGATCAGACGAAGGGAAGCCATATGCGCTTCGAGATCATGCGACTCGACGATGTCGACGGTACCGCCGTGGACAGCACCGTCGTGGACGCCGCCTCCGTCAACCGGATCGTGCAGCAGGCCGCAGCAATCGGCCAGCGCATCTATATCCGCCCGGCCGAAAGCTCGGCTTCGTAACGCATTGCCGACGTAAAAAAGACGCCGACGTATAAAGACGCGAAGCGCCCCCGTACGGAAGATCCGTACGGGGGCGCTGTGGTGTCCGGGGCCGGTCAGGCGTTCTGGATGACCTGGGTGACGCCGTTGATGATCTGCTGGACGGCGATGGCGGACAGCATCATGCCCGCGAGCCTGGTGACCAGCACGACGCCGCCGTCCTTGATGACCCGGATGATCAGCAGCGAGTAGCGCATGGTCAGCCAGAGCACGACGTGCATGGCGATGATCGCCGTCCAGACCGAGACCTGGCTGCCGAAGGTGTCGGCGTGCTGCACCGCGAGGATCACCGAGACGATCGCGCCCGGTCCGGCGAGCAGCGGCATGCCGAGGGGCACGAGCGCCACGTTGACGTCCTTGGTCTGCGTCGGCTCGTCGGTCTTGCCGGTCAGCAGATCGAGCGCGATCAGCAGCAGGAGCAGTCCGCCCGCGATCATCAGCGCGGGGACGGAGACGTGGAGATAGTCCAGGATCTGCTGACCGAGCAGTCCGAAGACGGCGATCACGCCGAAGGCGACGGCGACCGCCTGCAGCGCCATCCTGCGCTGCATCCGGGCCGGCCGGCCGGCGGTCAGGGCGAGGAAGATCGGGGTGATCCCGGGCGGATCCATAATCACAAAAAGGGTGAGAAAAAGGGATCCGAAGACAGCGACGTCGAACACAGTGAGCCTTGCGAGGAGAGAGCGGAAATGCGGCGGGGAGGAGCGCACCGCGGCCCGGCTGCCGTCGCACGGGCGACAGCAGCGGCGGCGGACCGGTGCGCGGGGCGGGAACGAGCGGCGTCACACGGACGCGCGCCGGCGTGAGCGTGAAGGGGTGGCCTGTGGGCCGTTACGGGGCGACGGGTCCGCCGGCCCCCGGCACCGGGAAGGCTCCCGTGGCGCGCCGGGTGATCTCGCCGTAGATCTCGGGGTCGGTGGTGTACGCGCCGAGTTCCACGGTCTTGCGGCTGCCGTGGTAGTCGCTGGACCCGGTGGTGAGCAGGCCGAGCTCGCGGGCGAGTCCGCGCAGCCGGGCCCGGGTGGGCTCATCGTGATCCATGTGGTCGACCTCGATGCCGTCGAGCCCCGCGGCCGCGAGCTTCGCGATCGCGGACTCGGGGACCACGTCACCGCGCTTGACGGCGGCCGGATGGGCGAAGACGGTGACGCCACCGGCGGCCTTGACCAGCCGGATCGCGTCGAAGGGGTCGAGTTCGTGCTTCTCGGCGTAGGCGCGCCCGCCGTCGGCGAGCCACTCGGGCGTGAAGGCGTCGGAGACGGTCTCGACGACGCCGAGCTCGACCAGCGCGGTGGCGATGTGAGGCCGCCCGACCGAGCCGTCCCCGGCGATCCGGGCGACCTGCTCCCACTCGACCGGGACGCCCAGCTCGCGGAGCTTGCGCACCATGGTCTGCGCGCGCGGCACCCGGTCGTCGCGGACCAGCTCGCGCTCGCGCGCCAGCTCGGGTTCGTCGGGGTCGAAGAGGTACGCCAGCATGTGCAGGCCCACGCCGTCGACGCGGCAGGAGAGTTCGGCGCCGGTGACGAGGGTGAGCCCCTCGGGGAGCGCGGCCTTCGCCGCCGCGTGACCGCGGACGGTGTCGTGGTCGGTGAGCGCGACGACGTCGAGCCCCGCGGCGGCGGCGTTGCGCACCAGCTCGGCGGGGGTGTCCGTACCGTCCGACGCGGTGGAGTGGGTGTGCAGATCGATGCGCACGACACGTACTCCATTGCTCGCGGCCGGGTGGGGGACGCTCAAGGATAACCGGCGGGCGGGCCCGTTCCGGCCGCTCAGGGTCCCGTGAGCAGCCGGGGCGTGAGCGCGCCGCAGGGCACCAGGTCGACCTCTCCCCCGGCGTCGCGCAGATCGGTCAGCACCAGCTCGTCGTACATCAGCAGTCCCGACTGCTCGGGCCAGACGATCGCCCACAGCCAGAGCCCGCGCGCCTCACCGGCGAAGACCGCCCGGTCGGCGGGGGCGTCCTTCACGTGCCAGAGCGGGGTCGGCCGGCCGGCCGCGAGCACCTTGACGTCCGGCGGCCCGTCGACCCGCAGCAGCGGGCCCGGGTCCGGGCCGTCGATCCCGGCGTACCGCGCCCCGAGTCCGACACCGAGCTCCTCGGCGACGAGCAGCAGCTCGCCGATCCCGCCGAGCGGCCCGGGTCCGGAGCAGGCGACGGCGGTGGCCCGGCCGCCGCTGCGGTCGTCGCCCGCGGCCGCGACGCCGGTGAACAGCCAGCCGACGGGCAGCGGCCAGGGCATCCACACGGGCACCTGGGCGCGGTGCACCACCACCCCGAGCGCCTCGACACTGGGCGGGATGACCGGCTGCATCGGATGCACGCTGCCGTGCATGTCGCACTGCCAGGTGTCGTCGAAGAAACCGGGCGCCTTGACCCGGCCTCCGCACTTCGGGCAACTGGGTTCGCCCCTCATAACGCCCAACGGTCCTCCCCGGTCGTCGCCGCGTCAAGGACGATCACCCTTCCGCAGCGCGGCTCCCACCAGCGGATTTAGATGTAGTTTGCATTTATTAGACGCTCTAACTTATTCTGTGTACAACACACCGATCTAGTGGAGAGCGAGCAGTCCCATGCAGGGAGAGGATCCGTTCGAACAGGGAACGGCGAGCATCCTGCGCCAGCCGAAGGCCGTCTGGGCCACAGCGGGCGCATCCGTCGTCGCGTTCATGGGAATCGGCCTGGTGGACCCGATTCTCCCGTCCATCGCCAAGGGACTGGAGGCGACGCCGAGCCAGGTGTCCCTGCTGTTCACCTCGTACTTCCTGATCACGGCTGTCGCGATGCTCGTCACCGGCTTCGTCTCCAGCCGCATCGGGGGACGCAAGACGCTGCTGGCCGGTCTCGCGCTCGTCGTGGTCTTCGCCGCGCTCTCCGGCACCTCGTCCTCCGTCGCGGAACTCGTCGGCTTCCGGGCCGGCTGGGGCCTGGGCAACGCGCTCTTCGTGTCGACGGCACTCGCCGTGATCGTCGGTGCGGCGGCGGGCGGCAGCTCGGCGGCGATCCTGCTGTACGAGTCCGCGCTCGGCCTCGGCATGGCCTGCGGGCCGCTGCTCGGGGCGCTGCTCGGTGACGCCAGCTGGCGCTACCCGTTCTTCGGTACGGCCGCGCTGATGGCGATCGGCTTCGTCTGCATCACGGCGTTCCTGAAGGAGCAGCCCAGGCCGGCCCGCAAGACCTCCCTGCTCGATCCGATCAAGGCGCTGGGCCACGGCGGACTCGCCTCCGTCGCGACCTCGGCGTTCTTCTACAACTACGCGTTCTTCACGATCCTGGCGTTCACGCCGTTCGTGCTGAACATGACCCCGTACAAGTCCGGCGCCGTCTTCTTCGCCTGGGGCCTGCTGCTGGCGGTCTTCTCGGTGCTCGTCGCGCCGCGGCTGCAGAAGCGCTTCGGTTCGCTCAAGGTGGTCGGCGCCTCGCTGGTGCTGCTCGCCGCGGACCTGGTGATCCTCGGGTACGGCAACCACACGACGGCGATCGTCTGCACCATCGTCTCCGGCGCCTTCATCGGCATGAACAACACCGTCTACACGGAACTGGCGCTCGGGGTCTCGGACGCGCCGCGCCCGGTGGCCAGCGCGGGCTACAACTTCGTCCGCTGGTTCGCGGCCGCCGCCGCCCCCTACCTGGCCCCGAAGATCGAGGAGTGGAGCGACATCCACATCCCGTTCGTCGTCGCCGCCGCCGCCGCGGTCGTCGGTGCGGTCGTCATCTGGGTCCGGCGCTCGGCCCTGTCACACGAGGCGCAGGAGCTGGAGCCGAAGCACGCCACCGAGGACGGCGTCACGGTCTTCGCCAACTGACCGCCCACACCGCCCCGCCCACGGCCCCGGCCGTGCGGCGGGGTCTTTTCCTGTCTCGTTCGTCTCAGTCCAGGGCGACCGAGGCCCGCAGCGGATCGCGCAGGTCCGTCCCCTGCGAGAGCCAGCGCTCCTGAAGCTCCTGCGCGCCGCGGACCCGCTTCCAGGCCGCCTCGTTGTGGGTCATCGGCAGCAACGGCAGGAACCGCACGGGCTCCATCGGCTCCGCCAGTTCCAGGTCCTCCACCAGCCCGCCGGACTCGGCGACCAGCACGGAGCTGAACGGCGCCCCGGGCCACAGCGGTTCGCCCACGTCCAGAGAGGCGCCCGGGGCCACGATCACCCCCTCCACCTGGGGCGAGGCCGCCAGCACCGCGAGCTTGCGCAGCACCTGGTCGGTGTCGGCCAGGCCGACCCGTACCGAGAGGACCAGTTCGGCGCGCGGGCCCTTCACCGGATCGGCGAGCGTGGCGGTCGGATCGGCCATCGGCTGGGCGGACATGCCGAGGGTGGCGTACCTCACCACGTCGCCGTCGATGAATCGGAGTACCTCGATCCGGTCCGTCCCGAGAAACGTCACTGCTGCACGCGCGTCCGGTTCACCCAGGGCCGTCCGCAGACGCGCCTCGACCGGAGCAAGAATTTCTGCCATGTCGCGAGCATAGGACGCGTATGGAACGGGCAAAGTAAGGGATTGGCCCTGTACCGGCTGCTAGCCTGGGGTGCCGGTCGGGACAGCACGCAGAAGCGTCGCTCTCAAGTCCCGACGAAACGTCATCCCCTACGGGGGACCGACCGGAGGAGGTGGGGCTGCGGTGGATCCAAGTCGACCGTGCAGTACCAACCGCTCTTCCGCTCGACACCTTTCTTCTGTGATCTGACGCCTTCTCGGTCAAGGCCCCTGGCATTTCGCACGACGGAAGAGCACTCCCTTTTTGCCTGTCTGTAGCGAACGCCGTCGTCGTGCCTCCGCGGTGCCGCCCGCTTTGCGGACGTGAGCCCACGTCCCCATTCCGGGCTGTTCCACGCCTGCGCCGGCGGCCCTCCGTGAAGGAGCCAGCCATGTCGATGATCCGTGACCTGCGCGCCGTGGTGCGCCCGTCCCTGCGCAAGACCAACCCCCTGCACAACAGCTACGACACCACGCGTGACCCGTCCGCCTCCAGCGCGGTCGTCGACTGCGCGGTCTACCGCGACGGCCGCCGCATCGCCGAGGTGGAGGGCACCTGCCGTACGCCGCACGAGGCGATGCTCCGCGTGCGGGAGAAGGGCGGCTTCGCCTGGATCGGCCTCCACGAGCCGACCGAGGAGGAGTTCGCGGGTATCGCCCGGGAGTTCGGCCTTCACCCGCTTGCCGTCGAGGACGCCGTCCACGCCCATCAGCGGCCCAAGCTGGAGCGCTACGACGACACGCTGTTCACCGTCTTCAAGACCATCCACTACGTCGAGCACGCCGAGCTGACCGCGACCAGCGAGGTCGTGGAGACCGGCGAGGTGATGTGTTTCACCGGCCGGGACTTCGTCATCACCGTGCGGCACGGCGGGCACGGCTCGCTGCGCGCACTGCGCCACCGGCTGGAGGACGACCCCGAATTGCTCGCCAAGGGCCCGTCCGCGGTGCTGCACTCCATCGCCGACCACGTCGTCGACGGGTACATCGCGGTGGCGGCCGCGGTGCAGGACGACATCGACGAGGTGGAGATCGAGGTCTTCTCCACGCCGGACAAGGGCAGTCCGCGCGGCTCGGACGCGGGCCGGATCTACCAGCTCAAGCGCGAGGTGCTGGAGTTCAAGCGGGCCGTCTCGCCCCTGCTGCGCCCGATGCAGCTGCTCAGCGAGCGGCCGATGCGGCTGATCGACCCGGACATCCAGAAGTACTTCCGGGACGTCGCCGACCACCTGGTCCGGGTGCAGGAGGAGGTCATCGGCTTCGACGAACTGCTGAACTCGATCCTCCAGGCCAACCTCGCCCAGGCGACCGTCGCGCAGAACGAGGACATGCGCAAGATCACGTCCTGGGCGGCCATCGTCGCCGTACCGACGATGATCTGCGGCGTCTACGGCATGAACTTCAAGCACATGCCGGAGCTGCGCTGGACGTACGGCTACCCGATGGTGATGGGCTTCATCGGCGTGGTCTGCTTCTCCATCCACCGCATGCTCAAGCGCAACGGCTGGCTCTGACCCCCGCGTGCGGGACCCTCTAAGCTCTGGCCCATGACTGCTGCTGACACGCTGCTCGGACCGGCCCTCGTCGAGGAGGCCACCAAGAAGTCGGGCCTCATCTGGGTGCGCGGCACCGGTCCCGCGCGGGCGCTGTGGCACGTATGGCACGAGGGTGCGGCGCATCTCGTCGGGGACGGTCCCGGCGAGCAGCCGCTCCCGGCCGGTCTCACCGACGGTGCCACCGCGGAGGTGACCGTCCGCAGCAAGGACAAGGGCGGCCGGCTCGTCGCCTGGTCGGCCTCGGTGAAGCAGCTCGCTCCGCACTCCGGGGAGTGGGAGGCGGCCGTAGCCGAGCTCAAGGGCAAGCGGCTCAACGCACCGGACGCCGAGCAGATGCCCGAGCGGTGGGCGCGCGAGTGCCGGATCGTCACGCTGACGCCGCTCGGCTCCCGTACGGAACTGCCCGACACCTCGGGAGCGGCGGCCCCGCTGCCCACCACCGCGACGACCCGGCTGCCGGTGCCGGCCGGGCTGCCGCGGTTGCTGAAGAAGTCCCTGCGCCGGTCGTAGCCGCTACGACGTCGACTTCGGCAACTGCTGCCCGTAGTCGACCGTGTCGTCCTCGGCCGGCGCGGCCAGCGCGAAGTCCTTGCCCCAGTCGGCGAGCGTGACGACTCCCCCGCCACCTCCGCGGGCGAAGCTCAGGGGGTACGGGGTGCCCTCCAGGGACACGTCCAGGGCGCCGCCCTCCCCCGTGCCGCCCAGGATCCGGATGGTGCGCACCCCGCCGACCTTGTCGCGGTCGCCCTTGCCGACCTCGCCGTGCAGCGTGAGCAGCCCGTCGAGCAGCACCTTCTTGTCCGTGAAGCCGCGCAGCTGTTTGTAGGTGGGGTCGTCCTCGGGAACCTTCACGTACTTGTCGTCGAGCTTGTCGGCGGCGGCGCCACCGGCATCGCTCGTCTGCCCGGCGCCCGACTTCTCGTCGTCGTGGCTCCAGAAGCCGGCGTCGGCCTTGAGATAGAGCTCGTCACCGATCCGCAGCAGCTCGAAGGTGCTGTTCTTCGAGGTGACCGAGCCCGCGCCGCCCTTGTCCTTCAGCTTCATGTCGATCTTGTACGTGCCGCCCTTGCTGACCAGCGTGCCGGCCAGCCGGACCGCGTCGGCGGAGCCCGCCGCCGTCCGGGCCTTCTTCTCGATCTCCGGCCCCGTCAGTCTGCCGATGCCGTTGGTCCCCTTGTCCGGATCCTCACCCGCGCACGCGGTCAGGGCCGCGGTCAGCCCGGCGCAGAGCACGAGGGCGAGGGTGGCGGTCCGGCGGCGGGCCCGGACGGGCGGGACGAAAGAGGTCACAGGCGCACTGCCTCTCATCTGCATGGCGGGGGGTGGCAGACGGCAGCGTACCCGTGCGGCCTACGTCTTCCGGCAGAGAGCCGTACGGACGGTTCGCCGGGGCGACACACAGCGGTACGGGCTAGCCTGATCACGTCATAAGCGTGCAAGAACTGTCGGAACAGACCGGATGCGCAGACCGGTCGCGAACGAGGAGGCGCAGGCATGGCACCAGGCACGCCCCGCGTCTTCGTCTCGCACCTGTCGGGCGTACCGGTCTTCGATCCCAACGGCGACCAGGTGGGGCGCGTCCGCGACCTGGTCGCGATGCTCCGGGTCGGCGGCCGGCCGCCCCGGCTGCTCGGCATCGTCGTCGAGGTGGTGAGCCGGCGCCGGATCTTCCTTCCGATGACCCGGGTGACGGGCATCGAGTCGGGGCAGGTCATCACCACCGGCGTGGTCAACATGCGGCGCTTCGAACAGCGGCCCACCGAACGTCTGGTGCTCGGCGAGTTCCTCGACCGGCGGGTCAGCCTCGTGGAGACCGGCGAGGAGGTCACCATCCTGGACGTGGCCATCCAGCAGTTGCCGGCCCGCCGCGACTGGGAGATCGACAAGTACTTCGTCCGCAAGGGCCGGGGCGGGGCGCTGCGCCGCAAGGGCGAGACCCTGACCGTCGAGTGGTCGGCCGTCAGCGGCTTCTCGCTGGAGGAACACGGGCAGGGCGCGGAGTCGCTGGTCGCCACGTTCGAGAAGCTGCGTCCCACCGACGTGGCCAACGCCCTGCACCATCTGTCCCCGAAGCGGCGGGCGGAGGTCGCCGCCGCGCTGGACGACGACCGTCTCGCCGACGTCCTGGAGGAGCTCCCCGAGGACGACCAGGTGGAGATCATCGGCAAGCTCAAGGAGGAGCGCGCCGCGGACGTCCTGGAGGCCATGGACCCCGATGACGCGGCCGACCTGCTTTCCGAGCTGCCCGAGGCGGACAAGGAGCGGCTGCTGACGCTGATGCGTCCGGACGACGCGGCCGACGTGCGGCGCCTCATGTCGTACGAGGAGCGGACCGCGGGCGGTCTGATGACCACCGAGCCGATCATCCTGCGCCCGGACGCGACGGTGGCCGACGCGCTCGCCCGGGTCCGCCAGTCGGACCTGTCCCCGGCGCTCGCCGCGCAGGTGTACGTGTGCCGGTCGCCGGACGAGACGCCGACGGGCAAGTACCTGGGCACGGTGCACTTCCAGCGGCTGCTGCGCGACCCGCCGTTCACCCTGGTCAGCTCGATCGTCGACAGCGACCTGGTGGCACTGACGCCCGGGACCCCGCTGTCGGTGGTGACCAGCTATCTGGCGGCGTACAACCTGGTCTCGGTGCCCGTGGTGGACGAGAGCGGCTCGCTGCTGGGCGCGGTGACGGTCGACGACGTCCTGGACCACCTGCTGCCGGACGACTGGCGGGAGACCGACTTCCACGGCCGCGAGGGGGTGCCCGGTGACCGGTGAGGAGCGTTCCAGGGGGTCGAACGGCTCGTCGGCGCTGACCCGCCCCCCGCGCGCCCGGCTCGACCAGCCAAAGGCCCCGCGCCGCCGGCTGCTGCCGGAGTACGACCCCGAGGCGTTCGGCCGGTTCTCGGAGCGCATCGCGCGCTTCCTGGGCACCGGGCGGTTCATCGTCTGGATGACGCTGATCATCATCCTGTGGGTGGTGTGGAACATCTTCGCGCCCGGGCCGCTGCGGTTCGACGAGTACCCGTTCATCTTTCTGACCCTGATGCTCTCGCTCCAGGCCTCCTACGCGGCCCCGCTGATCCTCCTCGCGCAGAACCGGCAGGACGACCGCGACCGGGTCACCCACGAACAGGACCGCAAGCAGAACGAGCGCTCCATCGCCGACACCGAGTACCTGACCAGGGAGATCGCCGCGCTGCGGATGGGCCTCGGCGAGGTCGCCACGCGCGACTGGATCCGCTCCGAACTCGAGGACCTCGTGAAGCATCTGGACGAGCGGCGGGCACTGCAGCACGCCGAGAGTGACGAAGACCGCTGACGGAGCTACCCGCGCGTAGCAGCGGGCGCCGTACCATCGTCCGTATGGCTACGGAAGACGCGGTGCTTGAGGCACTGGCGACAGTGAACGACCCGGAGATCCACCGTCCGATCACCGAGCTCGGCATGGTGAAATCGGTCGACATCGATCCTGACGGTGTGGTCGCTGTCACGGTGTATCTCACCGTCTCCGGCTGCCCGATGCGCGAGACGATCACCAAGAACGTGACGGACGCGGTGGCCCGCGTCGAAGGGGTGTCGCGGGTCGAGGTCACGCTCGACGTGATGAGCGACGAGCAGCGCAAGGAGCTCGCGACCTCGCTGCGCGGCGGCACGGCGGAGCGCGAGGTGCCGTTCGCCAAGCCCGGTTCGCTGACCCGGGTGTACGCGGTCGCGTCCGGCAAGGGCGGCGTCGGCAAGTCCTCGGTGACGGTGAACCTCGCGGCGGCCATGGCGGCCGACGGGCTCAAGGTCGGTGTCGTGGACGCGGACATCTACGGGCACAGCGTGCCCCGGATGCTCGGTGCGGACGGCAAGCCGACCCAGGTCGAGAACATGATCATGCCGCCGTCGGCGAACGGTGTGAAGGTCATCTCCATCGGCATGTTCACCCCGGGCAACGCCCCGGTGGTGTGGCGCGGACCGATGCTGCACCGCGCGCTCCAGCAGTTCCTCGCCGATGTGTACTGGGGCGACCTGGACGTCCTGCTGCTCGACCTGCCGCCGGGCACCGGTGACATCGCGATCTCCGTGGCCCAGCTGGTTCCGAACGCGGAGATCCTGGTCGTCACGACCCCGCAGCAGGCCGCGGCCGAGGTGGCCGAGCGGGCCGGTTCGATCGCCGTGCAGACCCACCAGAAGATCGTCGGCGTCGTCGAGAACATGTCCGGCATGCCGTGCCCGCACTGCGACGAGATGGTCGACGTGTTCGGCTCGGGCGGTGGCGCACGGGTCGCCGAGGGGCTGACGAAGACGGTCGGCGCCGAGGTGCCGGTGCTCGGCTCCATCCCGATCGACGTACGGCTGCGCGAGGGCGGCGACGAGGGCAAGCCCGTCGTGCTGTCCGACCCCGACTCCCCGGCCGGCAAGGCCCTGCGCTCCATCGCGGACAAGCTGGGCGGCCGTCAGCGCGGCCTGTCCGGCATGTCCCTGGGCATCACCCCGCGCAACAAGTTCTGACCGCGGGCGCGACGCGCGAAGGTGCCGGGACCCGAGGGTCCCGGCACCTTTCGTTTCGTCCGTGAGCCGTCGGCGCTACGCGTCGTACGACGCGATGTCCCCGACGACGGAGAACCCGAGACCGTACGCGCTCATCCCCCGCCCGTACGCCCCGATGTGGACGCCGCGCGCCGATCCTGCCAGCACCCAGCCGAATTCGGACTCGCGGTAGTGGAAGGGCACCGGCACGCCGTCGACCGGCAGGGAGAGCGCCGACCACGCGGGGCCGTCGAGGTCGTCGGCGAGCTCGAACGCCGTCTCCGTCTGCTGGTCCAGCCAGTCGTCGCGCAGCGTGTGGTCCATCTGCGGGGGCCAGGTGTAGGCGAGCAGGCCGGAGCCGGCCAGCCAGGCCGCGGAGGAGACCGTCGTCGCGTCCAGGACCCCCGTGCCGTCGCCGCTGCGCCGCACCGGGCTGCTGGCCACGGTCACGACGACCGCGAACCGCTGCTTGTCCGCACCACAGTCGCCGCCCCGTACCGAAGGTTCGTCACCGTGACCGGTGGAACCGTGCTGCACCGTGCCGTCCGCGGCGGTGCCCACCTGCATCAGCCAACGGGGCCCGGTGAAGGCCTCGTCCAGTCCGTACCAGGGGAACGGCGCCTGCAGATAGCCGTCGACCGTGAGCCGGGCCGCCGGCACCCCCTCCGCCGTGGCTGTGTCCGGCGCACCATCCGCGCCCACCCGACTCGTTGTCTCCATCTGCCCGGCCGCCTCCTCGATCGTCAAGGTCCGGAGCGGCCCACCCCCCGCGGGCGTACTCACAACCGGACAGATGGAGAATAGCCATACCGTCCGGATGAGTCGGGATTGACGGGTGTCAGGTGGCGTCTGCGTCGAACGGCGGGTGGTCGGTCTTCGCGGGCTGCTCACGCTTCTTGAGCAGGTCGGGAGCGCCCGGCGAGCCGTTCGCCGCGGTGACCGCGGCAGCGCCCGACACGCCGCTCTTCGCCTCGACTGCGGAGCTCGCGCGCCCGTTCACCGCGTCGGTGACCTCGGTGACCTCCTTGCGCAGGTCGAAGCTCTCCCGGATCTCCTTCAGCCCCAGATCGTCGTTGCCGTCCATGAGCTGCTTGCGGACGAACGTCTTGGGGTTGAGGTCCTCGAACTCGAAGTCCTTGAACTCCGGGCCGAGCTCCGTGCGGATGTCTTCCTTGGCGCTCTCCGAGAACTCCCGGATCTTGCGGATGAAGCGCGAGGCGTCCTGGATGACCTTGGGAAGCTTGTCCGGGCCGAAGACGAGCACGCCGATGATGGCGAGCGCCACCAGCTCGAGTGGTCCTATGTCATTGAACACCTTGCGGCTCCTCGTGTTCTCCGCGACCAGGTCGGCTGAGGTCCGGACCCGGCCCACGGTACCCGGCGAAACTGTCCGGGCGGTAGCTCCTCATGACCGTCATGTGCCCGTTGCCGAACCGAGCGTCAAAGTCATGGACAGGTCTTTACCACCTCGGGTCAGTGTGAGCTTCAGCCGGTCGCCCGGCCGGTGCGAGCGGATCTTCACTATCAGCTCCTCGCCGCTGTGCACCCGCCTGCCGTTCACTTCGGTGATGACGTCGCCGGGCTCGATGCCCGCCTCGGCCCCGGGACCCCCCTCGGTGACGGAGGACTTGCCGTCGGCGCCCTTGGCCCCGACCTTGGCCCCGTCCCCGGTGTACTTCATGTCGAGACTCACACCGATCACCGGGTGGGTGGCCTTCCCGGTGTTGATGAGCTCCTCGGCGACGCGCTTTCCCTGGTTGATCGGGATGGCGAAACCGAGACCGATGGAACCGGCCTGGCCGCCCTCCGTGGTCGAACCGCTGTCCGCGGCGCGGATGGCGCTGTTGATCCCGATCACGTGTGCGTCGGTGTCCACCAGCGGGCCGCCGGAGTTGCCCGGGTTGATCGGGGCGTCGGTCTGGAGCGCGTCGACGTAGCTGATGTCGCTGCCGTCGCCCTTCTCGCCGCCCGCGGTGATCGGCCGGTCCTTGGCGCTGATGATGCCGGAGGTGACGGTGTTGGACAGGTCGAAGGGTGCGCCGATGGCCACCACCGGGTCCCCGACCTGCACGTTGTCGGAGTTGCCCAGGGGCAGCGGCTTCAGCCCCGAGACGCCGCTGACCTTGACCACGGCCAGGTCGTAGCCGCTGTCCTTGCCGACGATCTCGGCGCTCGCCGTCTCGCCGCCGCTGAACGTCACGGTGATGTCGCCGGAGGAACCGGCCGGGGCGACCACGTGGTTGTTGGTCAGGATGTGGCCCTGGTCGTCGAGGACGAAGCCGGTGCCGGTGCCCGATTCGGTGGTACCGCTGACGTGCAGGGTGACCACGCTGGGCAGGGCGCTGGCCGCTATGCCCGCGACGCTGTCGGGGGCGCGTCCGCCGCCGTTGCGCTCGTCCTGGCTCAGTTCGACCTGGGTGAAGCCGCCGTTGCGCTCTATGTACGCGCCGATGCCGCCGCCGATGCCGCCCGCCACCAGGGCGAGGAGCAGTGCGCCGACGAGGACCGGTCCGCGCCGGCTCTTCCGGCGGCCGTCGGGGCCGAGCGGGGGCCCGGGCCGGGTGACGAGCGGCTGCCGGGGCGCGCCCCAGGGGTCGTACTGGAGCCACTGCGGCGACGGGGGCTGAGGTTGGGGGTGCGGCTGGGGTTGCGGGTGCGGCTGGGGTTGCGGGTGGGCGGCCTGGCCCGGGACCTGCGGGTGCGGCGGCAACGGGGGCGGGGGCTGGAACGCGGGCGGGACCGTCATGCCGGAGCCGTTCGTCCCCGCGTAGGCCGAGGGTACGGGGGTGCCGTGCGCCGGGGTCGGCCGCTGCACGGGCGGTGCCGGCGCCCAGGGGCCGGGACCGCCGTAGGGCGGGGTGCTGTACTGGTCGGGCTCGTGGAGCGGCTGGGCGGCCCGCGGTGCGGGGGCCTCGCCCTCGCGTGCGGGGATCCCGGCTGTCGCGGTTTCGAACCCCGCGGCCTCGGGTGCCACGGTTTCGGCCCCGTGCGGCACGGCCTGAGGGGTCTCACTCACGGGCGGCGCGTCTGCCGGCACGGCTGCCGGGGGCATCGCGTCCTCTACGGGCGACGGCTCCTGAGGCGCTGTGCGCGTGCTGCGTCCCGGCGTGGGCCGGCTCCACCACTTCGCCTTCGGCTCGGTGGTCTTCCCGTCGTCCATGCTCTCCCCGCAACTGCCGTCACCGGCCTCCGCACACCCCGACAGGGGCGTCCCTCCGGAAATCCTGCCGGAATTCAACCAGGTTTACGGATGCCCTGCGCAGCCCCGTACACGGACCTTCATCAGCGGCGGGGCGAAAGCGGCAGGCCGTGATCGGCGGGGGCCGGTACTCCGGAGGCCGATGTGGGCGTTCGGGAGGGCTTCGCGGAGGGCGCGGTGGATTCGGCCGGGGCGAGTCCGCTGCCGAGGGCGCGGGAGAACAGGGGGTTGGTGGCGTCGGGACGTATCAGCGAGGGCGCGGACACGGTGGACTGGACGGGGAGGGCGAACGGCTTCCCGCTGAGGCCGCCGGTGCCGAGCAGGGAGGGCGCCGAGGAGAACGCCAGCGGCGCGGCGTTCACCGCGAGCGAGAACGGGCGATCGGCACCGGCCGCGGACAGTGTGCCGTGGCTGCCGCCACCGCGCCGGCTGACGGTGCCGCTCGCCGCACGGGCGTCGGCGTCGAGCGGGGCCACGGTGTTGCCCGGGCCCCCGGCCCGTGCCGGGGTCTCGATACCGGTGTCCGTCGGCAGGGCGCCGCCGAGCGCGATGGCGGCCAGCGAAACGGCGCTGGCTGCTGCGAAGGCGAACCGGCGTCCCCGCCACGGCGAGCGCTCGCTCTCACGGCCGACCTCATGGATCCGGAAGACGGATCCGGCCTGACCGGCAGGCAGCACCGCCGTCGACCCGTGCAGGGTCGGGAGATAGCCGAAGGCGGCCGGCGGGGAGGCGGCCGAGGGCGCCTGGGCGCGGCTGCCCGAGGGCTGCATCACGGGAAAGACCCCGTCACCGAAGCGCCCTGAGTCGCCCGACGGTCTTCCCCGGACGTCGTCGTCACCACCGGGTCCGCCGGGAAGGCCCTGGAGCCGGGCGAGGAAGCCCTCGGAGGGCGAGGGCGGGGCCGACTGCGCGAAGACACTCTTCAGGCGCCGCTGGGCGGCAGCCTCGGCCTTGCACTTGGCGCAGGTCGCGAGGTGCGCGAGCACCCGGTCGCGGGCGTCGTGCTTCAGCTCCCCGTCGACGAGCGCGGCGAGGCGGTCCCCCAGGTGTTGTTCCGCGGAGGTCGGACCTGTGCCGCTCACGCCGTTCCGCCCTCCCCTGAGACGAGGGCTCCCGCCAGCGTGCGCTGCTCGGCACGGGCCTCGGGCGAACGGTGCTGGAGCGCCTTGCGCAGGTGCGAGCGCCCGCGGTGGATACGGCTGCGCACGGTGCCGAGCTTCACGCCGAGTGTCGCGGCGATCTCCTCGTACGAAAGTCCCTCGATGTCACAGAGCACGACCGCGGCCCTGAATTCGGGCGCAAGGGTGTCCAGCGCCTGCTGGACATCCGCGTCGAAGTGGGTGTCGTTGAAGACCTGCTGCGGCGACGGCTCACGGCTCGGCAGCCGCTCGGCGGCGTCGTCCCCGAGGGAGTCGAAGCGGATGCGCTGCTTGCGGCGGACCATGTCCAGGAACAGATTGGTCGTGATGCGGTGCAGCCAGCCCTCGAAGGTGCCGGGCGTGTACGTCGACAGCGATCGGAACACCCGGACGAAGACCTCTTGGGTGAGGTCCTCGGCGTCGTGCTGGTTACCCGTCAGTCGGTAGGCAAGGCGGTAGACACGACCGCTGTGCGTGCTGACGATCTCTTCCCATGTGGGCGGCGTCCACGCCTGGGAGTCCGCATCTGAGGCGAAGGTCGCGGTCGGTGCGGAGTCGTTGGAAGAACGGTCAGCAATGTTGGTCACGGATTTCGGCTCACCCGCCGACCTGAGAAAGCGCCACAGCACTCCTCCCCGATCCACAGGCGCAGCCGCACCTCCCCTGTCGGCTCTGGTGGTGTCCAGTGGAGCCCCTACCATAGCCACCTCGCCCGTTAGCTCCGGATAAGCCTTTTTCCTGCTGGGGCCGGGGATCTCCCCGGGAACCGCCTGCCCGCCGGTCCGGCGCCCGGTCTGCGGGCCCGATCCACGTGCTTTCCCCTGCCCTTCTCTAACGCCCGGTCCCATCTGCGGGTTCCCGGGCGCAGCGGATACAGTCACCGTTGCGCCAACTACGGGGACAGGAGAGGGTCATCACCGCCAACCGGCAGACGAGCTGGGCGTTCGCCGACGCCTTTGTCGCCGAGGACGAAGCACTGCGCTGGGCCCGGGACCGGGCACGGGATGCGGGGCTCCGCTCGGTGTCGCCAGGCACCGGCTCCGCGCTGCGCCTGCTCGCTGCCACGACGGACGCCAAGGCGGTGGCCGAGATCGGCACCGGGACGGGCGTGTCCGGCCTCTATCTGCTGCACGGCATGCGGCCCGACGGGGTGCTGACCACGGTCGACCCGGAGCCGGAGCGCCAGCAGTTCGCCCGCGAGGCGTTCCGCGCGGCGGGCTTCGCCGCCAATCGGGCCCGCTTCATCCCCGGCCGCGCCCTCGACGTACTCCCCCGGCTGGCGGACGGCGGATACGACCTCGTGTTCTGCGACGGCGACCGGCTGGAGAGCCTGGACTGCCTCGCTGAATCGTTGCGCCTGCTACGACCTGGGGGTCTGGTCTGCTTCGAGGGCGTCTTCGCGGACGGCCGTACGGTCGACTCCGCCGCCCAGCCCGCGGAGGTACTGCGCCTGCGCGAGCTGCTGCGCGCGGTCCGCGAGAGCCAGGAGCTGATGGCGACACTGCTGCCGGTGGGCGACGGCCTCCTCTGCGCGGTACGACGCGGCTGACCCCGGCGGGCGGCCGGCGCGGCCGGCCTCCGCGCGGCGTGTCATGCCCCCGGACACACCGCTGCCCCGGCACGGAAACCGCGCCGGGGCAGGTGAAGTGTGGGCGCCTCTGTCAGCCGACGACCTTCTTGAGGGCATCGCCGAGTGCATCGGCCTCGTCCGGAGTCAGCTCCACGACAAGCCGACCGCCGCCTTCGAGCGGAACGCGCATGACGATGCCCCGCCCCTCCTTTGTCACCTCGAGCGGGCCGTCGCCCGTCCGCGGCTTCATGGCCGCCATGCTCGTTCCCCTTCCTGAAACCAGCTCATCGCAACCGGCGGCCCCATGACAGGCGCTGCCTCACCGGCATCGAACACATTGCTTCCAGGCCATTATCCCGCATCACAGACCCCGATGACCAACATCGCTCTGCATCGCTTGCGCAACGCGCTCACTCAAAACCACCCAATTCGGCGATCCGACTGCGATACTCCGTCCCCTTCCACCCTGCATCGGGGCGCAATCGTTAGACGCAGGTCACATGTTCGCTCCCGTCGAAGTCCGCCATGCTTGCCTGGACAGGCACGTTCGACGAGGCGCAAAGGGGACCGCACATGGCCGATCACGACGACACCGTGCTCTACGAGGTGAGCGACGGGCTCGCGACGATCACGATCAACCGCCCCGACGCGATGAACGCGATGAACACCGCGGCCAAGGTGGCGCTGCGCGACGCCCTGCAGTCGGCCGGCGCCGACACCGCCGTGCGGGCGGTTCTGCTCACCGCCGCCGGCGGGCGCGCCTTCTGCGTCGGCCAGGACCTCAAGGAACACCTCTCCAAGCTGGCCGAGGTCCGTGCGTCGGGCGGCGGCAACGCGCTGAGCACGGTGCAGGAGCATTACAACCCCATCGTGCGAGCACTCACCGAGATGCCGAAGCCGGTCGTCGCCGGGGTCAACGGCGCCGCGGCCGGGGCGGGCTTCGGTTTCGCACTCGCCTGCGACTACCGGGTCGCGGCCGACACCGCCTCGTTCAACACCTCGTTCGCCGGGGTCGCCCTCACGGCGGACTCGGGCGTCTCCTGGACGCTGCCCCGGCTGATCGGCCACAGCCGCGCCGCCGATCTGCTGCTCTTCCCGCGCTCCATCTCCGCGCAGGACGCCCATGACCTGGGCATCGTGAACAAGCTGGTGCCTGCGGCCGACCTCGTCGCCGAGGCCACCGCCGTGGCCCGCGCCCTGGCGGACGGCCCGACGGTGGCGTACGCCGCCCTCAAGGAGTCACTGGCCTACGGGGCCGGCCACACCCTGGGCGAGACGCTGGAGAAGGAGGACGAACTCCAGACGGCGGCGGGCGCGTCGCAGGACCACGCGATCGCGGTGCAGGCGTTCCTCGACAAGGAGAAGCCGAAGTACCTCGGCCGGTAGAGCCGGTCCGGCCCACCTCTCAGGGCGCTCCGGGCGACGGAGCGGCTCCGGCCCGCGCCGCGGTGCCGGCGCCGCGTGCCACGCAGTCCGCCAGATGGTCGTCGACCAGGCCGCACGCCTGCATCAGGGCGTAGGCCGTGGTCGGGCCGATGAACTTCAGCCCGCGCTTCTTGAGGTCCTTCGACAGTGCCGTGGACTCCGCGGTGACGGCCGCCACGTCCCCGAGGACGCGCGGCACGGGGCGGCCCGCCGGATCGGGGGCGTAGGACCAGATCAGCTCGTCCAGCTCGCCGTCCTGCCAGCCGGCCAGCACCTGGGCGTTGGCGAGGGTGGCGTCGATCTTCGCCCGGTTGCGGATGATGCCCGCGTCGGCGAGGAGCCGCTCGCGGTCCTCGTCGGTGAACGCCGCCACCTTCTGGATGCCGAACCCGGCGAACGCGGCGCGGAAGCCCTCCCGGCGGCGCAGGATCGTCAGCCAGGACAGTCCGGACTGGAACGCCTCCAGGCACAGCCGCTCGAAGAGGGCGTCGTCGCCGTGGACCGGGCGGCCCCATTCGGTGTCGTGGTAGACGAGGTAGTCCTCGGTGGACAGGCCCCACGGGCAGCGCAGCCGGCCGTCCGCCGCCGCTTCGGCGCCGCCGCTCATCGTCCGGTCTCCTCGTCGGGGCGCGGGACCCCGCCCTGCGGCTCCGGGGCCTCCCAGGGCGACCGTGTGGCGTCCTCGGGCTGCTTCAGAAGATCGGGACGGCCGGCTCGGGTGGCCTGGGCGCCGGCCAGCGCCGACTCCAGCTCCGCGATCCGCGCGTCCCGCTCGGCGAGCTCGGCGCCGAGGCGGCCCAGCGCGTCGTCCACATCGGCCATCCGGTAGCCGCGGGCGGTGACGGGCAGCCGGAGCGCCTCGACATCCGCCCGGCCGACCGGGCGCGTCACGGGCAGCGGATCCGTCAGCTGCTCGGGCGCCACGTCCTGCAGGATGGCACTCTTCCCTCCACCGACCACCGCGAGGGTGACCGCGGCAACCACCACCACCATCGCGAGCAGCAAGAACCAGAACACGCGTATCTCCCCGGGAGCGGAATTCGTCCGGGTCCGATCGTGCCATGCGGCACTGACAGTTAGGGTCGCAGTCGGCTCCGGCGGAGATCTGCTGGGCGGATTCAAAGGTTCGAAGGAGAGACACGGGATGCGAAGCGGTGCGCTGAGGCTGGGCCGGCGCGAGTTCGGCGCGCACGAGCCGGTGATCATGGCGATCGTGAACCGCACCCCGGACTCTTTCTACGACCAGGGCGCCACCTTCCACGACGAACCCGCGCTCTCCCGGGTCGAGCGGGCCGTGGCCGACGGTGCCGCGATCATCGACATCGGCGGGGTGAAGGCGGGCCCGGGCGAGGAGGTCACCGCCGAGGAGGAGGCCCGTCGCACCGTCGGATTCGTCGCTGAGGTGCGCCGCCGCCACCCGGACGTGGTGATCAGTGTCGACACCTGGCGCCACGACGTCGGCGAGGCGGTCTGCGAGGCCGGCGCGGACCTGCTGAACGACGCGTGGGGCGGGGTCGATCCGAAGCTGGCCGAGGTCGCCGCGCGCTACGGGGCGGGCCTCGTCTGCACGCACGCGGGCGGCGCCGAGCCGCGGACCAGGCCCCACCGGGCCGGATACGAGGACGTGATGGCCGACATCCTGCGGGTGACCGTGGGGCTGGCCGAGCGGGCCGTGGAGCTGGGGGTCCGGCCGGACGGAATCATGATCGACCCCGGTCACGACTTCGGGAAGAACACCCGGCACTCACTGGAGGCGACGCGCCGGCTCGGGGAGATGGCGGAGACGGGGTGGCCGGTGCTGGTCTCGCTCTCCAACAAGGACTTCGTGGGCGAGACGCTCGACCGGCCGGTGAAGGAGCGGCTGCTCGGCACGCTGGCCACGACGGCGGTGTCCGCATGGCTGGGGGCGCGGGTCTACCGGGTCCACGAGGTGGCGGAGACGCGGGACGTCCTGGACATGGTGGCGTCCATCGCCGGGCACCGGGCCCCGGCGGTCGCGCGGCGCGGGCTGGCGTAGCCCGGGGCCGGCGGGCGTAACCCGGAACGGGCAGGCATGACCAGGGACGGGCAGGGCGGGCGGGTTGCTCCTGAGGCGGGGCTCTCCCCCTGCCCGCCCTCTCCCTGTCACACGGGGCCACCCTCTCCCCGTGGCGGCGGGCTCTCCCCCGCCCGTCCCTTCCCGTAGCCAGGAGTTCCGCCTCCGGGCCCCTGCTCCTCACCCGCAGGAAGGGCCGGACGGCAGACGCCGGAGGGGCTCGAAGGCACGCCGGGCGCGACCGGGGTTCAGCGCCCGACCTCCTTGGTCACCAGGTTCACCGCCTCGTCCACGTCGTCCGTGACGTGGAACAGCAGCAGGTCCTTGGCCGAGGCCTTGCCCTGGGCCACCACCGTGTCGCGCAGCCAGTCCACCAGGCCGCCCCAGTACTCCGTACCGAACAGCACGATCGGGAAGCGGGTGACCTTGCCCGTCTGGACGAGGGTGAGGGCCTCGAAGAGCTCGTCCAGGGTGCCGAGGCCGCCGGGCAGGACAACGAAGCCTTGCGCATACTTCACAAACATCGTTTTCCGGACAAAGAAGTACCGGAAGTTGACGCCGATGTCGACGTGCGGGTTGAGGCCCGACTCGAAGGGCAGCTCGATGCCGAGGCCGACCGAGACACCCTTCGCCTCCCGCGCTCCCTTGTTCGCCGCTTCCATCGCTCCGGGGCCTCCCCCGGTGATCACGGCGAAGCCCGCCTCGACGAGCGCCCGGCCGATCCGCACGCCGGCCTCGTACTCCGGCGAACCGGCCGGGGTACGGGCGGAGCCGAAGACGCTGATGGCGCTCGGCAGTTCGGCGAGCGCACCGAAGCCCTCGACGAACTCCGACTGGATGCGCATGACCCGCCACGGGTCGGTGTGCACCCACTCGGAGTCGCCCTCGGAATCCAGCAGCCGCTGATCGGTCGTGCCGGGCTGTACCTGGTCCCTGCGGCGCAGCACCGGGCCGAGCCGCTGCTCCTCGGGCCTGACCGCGCCCTCGGGGATCTCCGCGCCCTCAGGAATCCGTGCGTCCTCCGGGTTGCCCATGATCTGCTCCCTACGCCGACGTCAGAGCCGCCCTGCGGCGCCCTGTCTCAGGCCAGCGTAGATCCCCGGAGGTTACGGACAGGGGAACGCCCGAGGTCAGGTCGTGAGCCAGGAGCGGAGCCGGTCCTCGCAGTGGGTGATCCGGTCGGTCCGTACGTGCTCGTTGCGCTTGTGCGCCAGGATCGGGTCGCCGGGTCCGTAGTTCACCGCGGGGACGCCGAGGCCGCCGAAGCGTGCCACGTCCGTCCAGCCGAACTTGGGCCTGGCGGTGCCTCCGACTGCGTCCATGAAGGCCTTGGCCGCCGGGTGGGAGAGGCCGGGCATGGCCGCCCCGGAGTGGTCGTCGACCACGAACTCGGTGACGCCGCAGCCGGCGAAGACCTCGTGCACGTGGGCGATGGCCTGCTCGGCGCTCAGGTCGGGGGCGTAGCGGTAGTTCACGACGACCGTGCAGGCGTCGGGGATGACGTTGTTGGCGACTCCGCCCTCGATCCGTACGGCGTTGAGGCCCTCGTGGTACTCCAGCCCGTCGATCACCGGCTTGCGCGGTTCGTAGGCGGCGAGCCTTTCGAGGACGGGCGCGGCCGCGTGGATGGCGTTGGACCCCATCCAGCTGCGGGCGGAGTGCGCCCGCTCGCCCTCCAGACGCAGGAAGACGCGCAGCGTGCCCTGGCAGCCGCCCTCGACCTCGCCGTTGGAGCCCTCCAGGAGCACCGCGAAGTCGGCCGTCAGCCAGTCGGGGTGGGCGTCGGCGATGTGGCCGAGGCCGTTGAGGTCGGCGGCCACCTCTTCGTTGTCGTAGAAGACGAAGGTGAGATCGCGGTTGGGCTCGGGCACGGTCGCGGCGATCCTCAGCTGGACGGCGACGCCCGACTTCATGTCGGAGCTCCCGCAGCCCCACAGCAGGCCGTCCGCGTCGAGCCTGGAGGGCACGTTGTCGGCGATCGGCACGGTGTCGATGTGACCGGCCAGTACGACGCGTTCGCCGCGGCCCAGGTTCGTCCTGGCCACGACGTTGTTGCCGTGCCGGTCGACGGTCAGGTGCGGAAGGGTCCGCAGCGCCGACTCGATGGCGTCGGCGAGGTCCTTCTCCTCCCCGCTGACCGAGGGGAAGTCGACGAGCCACGCGGTGAGGGCGGGCCCGTCCAGGGTGAGGTCAAGCGTGCTTTCGGCCATGGCTACGACCCTAGTACCTCGCGTACGGTGGCCCCGTGCCCCGGACCGTTGCCCCCGCCCGCCGACACTCCGCCCGCAGTCGCCGTCTGCGCCTCACGGCGGCCTTTGCCGTACTCGTGGCGGTGGCCGGTTATCTGACCGTGCAGTACGTGACCGGCGGCACGAGCTCCGACCAGTGCACGGTGGAGTCGGCCGACGGTTCGGCGGGCGACGGGCGCACGTACCGGATGAGCTCGGAGCAGGCGGCGAACGCCGCGACGATCTCCGCGGTCGGCACGACGCGCGGCATGCCGGAGCGGGCGGTGACGATCGCGCTGGCGACGGCGCTGCAGGAGTCCGGGCTGCGCAACATCGAGCACGGCGACCGGGATTCACTGGGCCTCTTCCAGCAGCGTCCCTCGCAGGGCTGGGGCACCGAGAAGCAGATCCTCGACCCGGTCTACTCGGCCGGGCAGTTCTACGAGCACCTGGCCGAGGTGCCCGGCTACTCGCGGCTGCCGCTCACCGTGGCCGCGCAGCGCGTCCAGCGCAGCGGCTTCCCGCAGGCGTACGCGAAGCACGAGCCGGACGCCGCGCTGCTGGCAGCCGCGCTGACCGGCCGGACGCCGGCGTCGCTGAACTGCGAGCCGCCGCGGAGCACGGCCGGGACGGGCGGGATGACGAAGGTCCGGGCCGCACTGGTGCGCTCCTTCGGTAAGGACGTGCTGCCCGCCACGGACGGGGCGGGCGCGGAGACGCCGGCCGCGGGTGCGGCGGCGGGTGCGCTCTCGGTGCCGGTGGACACGCCCCTCAGGTCCGGCAAGGGGGGTACGGCACAGCGCGGCTGGGAGCTCGCGCACTGGGCGGTCGCCCAGTCCGAGGCTCTCGGTATCGACGAGGTCGCCTACGCCGGCAAGACATGGGAGTCCGGTTCGGGCTGGCGGACGGAACGCAAGGAATCGGGCACTACCTCGATCCGCATACAGCTCGCGCGGTAGTACGAACCATCCCCCGCACAGGGGGTGCCGCGCCTTCTCCGCACGCGCTCCGCACGGGCTCCCGCACAGCGCCTTCCGAGCACGTCCATTCCCTTGCGGCCAAAGGGAAGTGACGGTTCGGCGGGTAGCCTCCGAATGCGGGGTCCGTGCGGGTTGCCGCATTGCGGATTATGTGACGCGTTACCTGATCTTTACCTCGGTTCACCGCAACCTCTCCCTCCCCCACGGCGGTTGTCATGGCGTCCGGTCCACGGACACCAGCATTTCCCCACCCCGTCGAAGGAGCATCATGTCCCTCCCCCTGACCCGCCGGATCGCCCGCACCGCGCTGCTGATCGCGGCGGGTGCGGCCCCCGTGGTCGGTGCGGCCGGTGTCGCAGGTGCCGCGGCGCTCCCGCAGGCTCCGGAGCTCGGCGGCCTCACGACCGTCGACGGTGCCGGACTCGGCAAGGCCGTCGACGCGGCCCAGCCGGCCGCCGACACCGCGGGCAAGGCCGGCGGCAAGGTCGTCGGGACCACGCTGCCGGTGGCGGCCAAGACCCTCGGCGAGACGGGCGCCAAGGCCGCGCCCGCGGCGAAGGGTGTCAGCAAGACCGCCAAGGGCGGCGCGAGCGACACCCTCGGCGACGCGACCGGCGCCGTGACCAAGGGCGGCCTGCCCACCGACAGCCTCGGCGGCCTGCCGATCGGCTGATCCGCACCGCGCCCGTACGGAAGCGCGAGGGCCTCGGGAGTGCGTACTCCCGAGGCCCTCGCGCGTCTGTCCTGCTCCGGGCTCAGCCCAGCCGCTTGACCGCGGCCGCCACGCGTTCGTCGGTCGCCGTGAACGCGACCCGTACGAACCGGTCGCCCGCCGGCCCGTAGAAGTCCCCGGGCGCCACCAGGATGCCCAGCTCCGCCAGGTACGCCACGGTGTCCCAGCAGGGCTCGTCGCGCGTCGCCCACAGGTAGAGGCTCGCTTCGCTGTGCTCGATCCGGAAGCCGTGGGCCTCCAGGGCCGTGCGCAGGGCGGCGCGCCGGTCCGCGTACCGCGTGCGCTGCTCGGCCACGTGCGTGTCGTCGCCGAGCGCCGCGACGGTCGCCGCCTGGACGGGGGCGGGCGTCATCATCCCGCCGTGCTTGCGGATCAGCAGCAGCTCGCTCAGCACGGCCGCGTCGCCCGCGATGAAGGCGGCGCGGTAACCGGCGAGGTTGGAGCGCTTGGAGAGCGAGTGGACGGCGACGATGCCCTCGTACGTACCGCCGCTGACGTCCGGGTGGAGCACGGAGACCGGCTCGGCCTCCCAGCCGAGCTCCAGGTAGCACTCGTCGCTGAAGACCAGCACGTCGTGCTCGCGCGCCCAGGCGACGATCCGGGTCAGCTCGGCCTTGGAGAGCACCTTGCCGGTCGGGTTGGACGGCGAGTTGAGCCAGAGCAGCCTGAGGCCGGCCGGGTCGAGGTCGGTGGGGTCGTCGTACGCGACGGGCTCGGCGCCGCAGAGGCGGGCACCGACCTCGTACGTCGGGTAGGCGAGCCGCGGGTAGGCGACCTTGTCGCCGGCACCGAGGCCCAGCTGGGTCGGCAGCCAGGCCACCAGTTCCTTGGAGCCGACGACGGGCAGCACGTTCTCGTGCGCCACCGAGACCGCGCCCAGGCGGCGCTCCACCCAACCGGTGAGGGCGTCACGCAGCGCGGCCGTCCCCCACACCGTCGGATAGCCGGGGCTGTCCGCGGCGGCGACGAGCGCCTGCTGGATCAGCTCGGGCACCGGATCGACGGGCGTGCCGACGGACAGGTCCACGATGCCGTCCGGGTGGCTCTCGGCCGTCGACTTGTAGGGCGCGAGCCTGTCCCAGGGGAAGACCGGGAGGCGGGAGGAGACTGCGGACACGGATCTCTGCTTTCTCGTACGGGGGTTCACGCGAGTGACACGGCGACAGCCTCTGGATCCGAGGGGGAAACACCACGGTCCCGCACGGTGACGAGCCGTACGGGACCGGGGTGACGCACGTGCCTGGACGCTGCTACTGGTTCTGCGGCGGCAGCGCGGCGATGAACGCGTGGTCGCGCTCGATCAGACCCAGCTTGGAGGCACCACCCGGCGACCCGAGGTCGTCGAAGAACTCGACGTTCGCCTTGTAGTAGTCCTTCCACTCCTCCGGGGTGTCGTCCTCGTAGAAGATCGCTTCGACCGGACACACCGGCTCGCAGGCTCCACAGTCGACGCACTCGTCCGGGTGGATGTACAAGGACCGCTGGCCCTCATAGATACAGTCGACGGGGCACTCTTCGATGCAGGCCTTGTCCTTTACGTCGACACAAGGCTGCGCGATGACGTAGGTCACGCTGTCGTTCCTCCTCGGTAGGGCGTTGGCTCTCGCGCGGGAGCGCGGCGTCGTCGATGCCCGCACCTAGTATCTCCGTTCCCGGGCACGATCCGAACAGGAGGGGCGGACAGAGCTGTGGAATTCACCATGGGCGGACGGCTGGAGGTCCGAATTGCACCGGCTGACGTGGGCAAACGGGTATCAGTCCGGCGCCTGACCGAGGATGGCCCCCAGGGTCCGAAATTCACCGACACGGTCGGTGTTCTCACATCCTGGAACACGGGTGTGCTGTCGGTCACACCGAAGAACGGTGAGTCCGTCCGGATCCCCGAAGCGGCCCTGGTGGCGGGCAAGGTCGTGCCGGCCGCCCCGGCCCGCCGGCGTGGCCCCACGGCCTCCTTCGCCGAACTCGCTCCCGTCTGCGCCCGTGCCTGGCAGCCCGTGGAGAGCCGGCCGCTGGGCGACTGGGTGCTGCGCGCGGCCGGTGGGTTCACCCGGCGCGCCAACTCCGTCCTGCCGCTCGGTGACCCGGGCGTGCCGCTCGGCGCGGCACTCGGGCAGATCCGGCAGTGGTACGCGGACCGCGGCCTGCCCGCCTACATCCAGACCGCGACCGGCGCCGAGGGCACGCAGGAAGAGCTGTGCGCGGCGCTGGAGGGTCACGGGTGGCGGCGCGAGGTGACCGCGGAGGTGCGCATCGCGGCGCTGGCGCCGGTCGGCGATCTGGCGGCCGAGGTGTCTCGGGTACGGCTGAGCCGCACGGTGGACGACGCGTGGTTCGCACGCTACCAGCGCGTCGGGACGCCGGGCCCGGAGGTGGCGGCGGTGCTGAACAGCGGCCCGTCGGTGTGGTTCGCGACCGTCCCGGGCGAGGCCGGGGACGGCGCACCCGCCGCGATCGGGCGGTGCGTGGTGGACGGGCGGTGGGCCGGGTTCATGGCCGTCGAGGTGGCTCCCGAACACCGCAGGAAGGGGCTCGCCACCACGGTGATGACCGCGCTGGCCCGGCAGGCGATGGACGAGGGCGCGTCGGCCGCGTGGCTCCAGGTCGAGACGGACAACGACGGCGCCCGGGGGCTGTACGACGGCATGGGATTCGCGACGCACCACCGGTACCACCACTTCCGGGCGGCGTAGCGCGATGACTTCCGGGAGGCACGACAAGGACGGACTGCGCCGGCGGTTCGCCGAGGAGGCGCGGGCGGAACGGCCGGATCTGGCACTGCTCTGCCTGCTGCTGAGCGCGGAGGCCGATCCCGCTCTGGACGCGAACGGGACCGACGCCGCGCAGATCGAACTGGACCGGCTCGCGGGCCTGCTGCCGTACGGTCTGCACGGCGGCCGGGCCTGGGCATCGGCACTGGCCGAACTGCTCGGTGAGCGGTACGGGTTCGAGGGCGCGTCGGCGGACTACCAGCGGCTGGAGTCGTCGCTGCTGCACGAGGTGCTCCGGCGGCGGCGCGGGCTGCCGATCCTGCTGTCGGTGGTCTGGATCGAGGTGGCGCGGCGGGCGGGTGCCCCGGTGTACGGAGTGGCCCTGCCGGGCCATTTCGTGGTGGGTTTCGGGGATCCGGCGGAACGGGTGCTGGCCGATCCGTTCGCCGGTGGGCGGCCGCTGACGGACCAGGACGCGGAACTGCTGGTGGCGGGCGCGACCGGGGAGCCGCTGGACGCGTCGATGCTGGTGCCGGCGCGGCCGCTGGAGATCGTGCTGCGGATCCTGAACAACATCCGGGCCTGGGCGGCGGCCCGCCCGGAACGCAACGACGTGGCGCTGTGGGCGGTGGAGCTGTCCCTGCTCCTGCCGTCGCACCCGGCGAGGCTGCGTTACGAACGGGCCCAGCTGCTGGTCCAGGGCGGGGAGTTCCTGCGCGGGGCGGCGGAGATGGACGAGTACGCGCAGGTGATCGCGGACATCGACCCGGCCGCCGCGGAGGTGGTGCGCGGGAGCGCGCGGGCGGCTCGGGCGATGCTGAACTGAGGCTCCCGCCCGGGGGCGGGGCCTTCACTCCGGGACGCCGCCCGGCCGCCGCACCGTGTGCAGCAGATACTCCTTGCGGCTGAGCGGGTTGTGGTCCGTGCGGGAGCGCTGCGGGACGGGGCCGGTGACGGGGCGATGGGTGTCGAAGGCGGTCTCCAGCAGCCCTTCGCCCCGGGTCAGCCCCGGGAGCCGCTGCTGGAGTCCGTGCACCCGGGCGGCCGGGATCTCGCCCTCCAGTACGCAGTGGGCACCGTCGACGGACGGGAGGCCCGGGACCGCCCGCAGTCGGGCGAGGACCGGCAGGAGAGGGCCGAGCGTGTCCGCGGGCAGCTCCAGCCGGAAGCGGTGCATCGGCTCGTACACCGTGGTGCCGGCCTGTCGGAGCGCGGCCATCAGCACCAGCGGGGTCAGATTGCGGAAGTCCCCCGCCGTACTCGACATGGACTTGTCGAACACGGCGTGCGAGTGGCTCTGCCGGGGCCAGTACCCGGAGTGCGTCATCGTGACCGTGCAGTCGGTGACGCGCCAGCCGTAAAGGCCCTGGCCGAGCGTCTCGACGACGGTCTCCTCGACAGCTCTCATCAGCGAGTACGGCATCGAGCCGAGCTCCACCTCCAGCCGGTAGGCCACACCGCTGCCGGGCGGGGCCGGGTCGACGCGCAGTCCGACCGTGGCGAGAAAGGGGTTGTCGTCCTTGTCGATGATCTCGAAAGCGGCACCGGTGCCGGACGGTTTCTCCAGACAGATGGTCGTGGTTCCGCGGAAAGCGACGTCGATTCCGAATCCGTCCGCGAGCGTCGCCCGGATGACTTCTTTCTGCACTTCGCCGTAGAGCGATACGGAGATCTCCTTGCGGATGTCGTCCTGCCGCAGATCGATCAGCGGATCCTGCTCGGCGAGCTGCGCGAGCGCGAAATGCAGTTCGCCCCGGGAGGCGGGAGGGGCGGCCACCACCACGGATTCCAGCGTCGGAGGGGCGAAGTGGCGCGCGGTGGCCGCCGCACGGATGTCGCCGACCGCGTCGCCGATCCGGATGTCACCGAGTCCCCGGAGCTTCGCGATCTGCCCCGGTCCGGCCGATGAGGTCTCGGCGTCCGCGCCGTCGGCGAAGACCCGGATGCCGGTCACCTTGCCCTCGGACACCTCGCCCGGGCCCTGCCCGTACACCAGCCGGTCACGGGTGCGTACGGTCCCCGAGAACATCCGGGCCCAGGCCAGCTTCTCGCCGGCCCGGCCGCGTTCGACCTTGAAGACGGTGCCGGAGACCGGCCCGTCCGCCTCGCCCCCTGCCCCGGGCAGCAACTCCTTGATTCCGCCGGTCAGTGCGGTGATGCCGGCGCCCGTGACGGCCGAGCCGAAGTACACGGGGTGGACGAGTGCCCGCCCGGTCTGCGCCGCAAGTCCCGCGCGGAGCCGGGCGGGGGCGAGCGCCTCGCCCTCCTCGACGTACGCGGCGAGCAGGTCGTCGTCGTGCTCGGTGAGCAGTTCGGTGAGCCGGCCCGTGAGCCGGGGGTCGTCGTCGGCGTACGGCACGCTGCGGGCGTCGCGGGTGCCGAGTCCGGTGACGGCCGGTCCCATCGCGACCGCGTGCGGCGTGAGCTTCTCCGCGATGTCGCGCAGCACCTGGGCGTACCGGGCTCCGGCCCGGTCGGTCTTGTTCACGAAGACGAGCGTGGGGATGCGCAGGCGCTGGAGCGTCCGCATGAGCACGCGCGTCCGGGCCTGCACGCCCTCCACGGCGGAGATGACCAGCACCGCGCCGTCGAGCACGCTCAGCACCCGCTCCACCTCGGCGACGAAGTCCGGGTGTCCGGGCGTGTCGATCAGGTTGACGGTGACGTCGTCGAGGGCGAACGAGACGACCGCGGACTTGATCGTGATGCCGCGCTGCCGTTCGAGGGCGAGGGAATCGGTCTGTGTGTTCCCGTCGTCGACGCGACCGATCTCGTCGATGATTCCGGCGGTGTGGAGCAGCCGCTCGGTCAGGCTCGTCTTACCGGCGTCGACGTGCGCCAGAATGCCAAGATTCAGCGTGTGCACAGAACTCCATGTTCTCAGGGGTGGGGTGAATTCCCGTCGAGACGAACATGTGAGATCGGCGCATCGATATCTCCTGGTCCTGTCGGCTGATGCGGCGAGTAGAACAGCGGGCGGTCGGGCCGTGCAACCCGTTTACCGGGAGGGGGCGCGTGCCGCCTCGCGGTGAGACTCCGTCAGCGAACGGGGGATGCGGCGCCGAAACCTCTCTCCGGCGCGCCGTGCCGTCCAACGGGTGATTATCCGTTTTCCGCCACTCGATGAGCCCACTCCGTAGCTCCAATGCGGTGCTCTCCGATGGCGCGCTTCCGGCTCCGGGCTGACGGTGGATCACGTAGCCGCTGCGCCACTCAGAGTCGATAACCCATCACTCTTCGCAGTCGCGACGAAAGGAAATGTGTTCAGATGCGCTCTGCCCGCACACTGTTCGCTTCGGCCGCCGTCACGGCGGTCCTCACGATCACAGCCCCCTCCGCCTACGCCATGACGGCCGGCGACTGGGAGCACGACAGCGGTTCGTCCTCCAGCAGCGAGGACGGCGGCTGGACGAAGGACAAGCCCAACGGCGGTGTCCACACCGGCGGCGGCGCCCTGGCCAAGACGGTCGCCGGCGACGAGCACGGCAAGTCGGACGACGAGGGCTGGAAGAAGGACAAGCCCCACGGTGGCGTCCACACCGGCGGCGGCGCGCTGTCGATGACGGTCGCCAAGGAGTGGCAGCCCGGCAACGACGAGGAGAGCGGCTCGTCCGACTGGAAGAAGGACAAGCCCAACGGCGGCGTCCACACCGGCGGCGGCGCGCTCTCGTCGACGGTCGCCAAGGAGTGGCAGCCCGGCAACGACGAGGAGAGCGGCTCGTCCGACTGGAAGAAGGACAAGCCCAACGGTGGCATGCACGCCGGTGGCGGTGCCATGTCGATGACGGTCGCCAAGGAGTGGCAGCCGGGCAACGACGAGGCCGGCAAGACCGAGAAGGCGGACAAGTCCGCGAAGGGCGAGAAGAGCGAGAAGAGCGACGAAGGCTGGAAGAAGGACAAGCCCAGCGGCGGTGTGCACACCGGTGGTGGCGCGATGGCCATGACCGGTGGCGGTCTGGCAGCCGGTTCGCTGCTGCTCCTCGGCGGTGTCGGTGTCGGCGCGTACAAGGTGCGCCGCCGCCAGACGACGGGTGGCGCGATGGCCTGACCCGGCCGCACCGCGAGCCGGTCGCTTCGCAGTCGCGGCCGCCGTCCTTCCGGACGGCGGCCGCGGCGCCTTCGTTTTCCCGGGGACTCCCGCCCGGATCAGGCCCGGGTCGCTCGGCCCGCCCCGACCCGGGCGGGGAGACCCCGGCCCCACGCCACCACCCGCACCGCCCCGCACGGACGAAAGGCACGTTCCCATGGCCGCCCCGCAGTCGCCCGGTTCCCCCTCCTCCCGGACTGCCTCCGACACCGTCTCGCTCGGCCGCGCCCTGCTCTGGCCCGCCGCAGTGGCCGGGCTCGGCATGCTCCTGATCTACAACTCCATCGGCCCCTCGGCCGACGACAAACCACCCGCCCCGTTCGCCGCCCCGGCGCCCGTCGCCCCGGCCCCCGCGGCTCCTGCCCCCGCCGCCTCCTCCTCACCGGCCGCGTCGGTCCCCCGGCAGGCCACCCCCGCCCCCACGCCGACTCCCACCACCGCGCCGGCCCTGTCGCGTTCCGTACCGACCCGGCTCAAGATCCCGGCCATCGCGGTGGACGCCCCCTTCACCCCGCTGTCGATCGGTGCCTCCGGCCGTCTGGACGCGCCTCCGCCGAACGACAAGAACCTGGCCGGCTGGTTCAAGGGCGGCGTGACGCCGGGTGAGCGCGGGGCCTCGATCGTGGCGGGCCACGTCGACACGATGACCGGCCCGGCGATCTTCCTCCAGCTGCGCTTCCTGCGGCCCGGATCGACGGTCGACATCACGCGCGCGGACGGCAGCGTGGCCACGTTCAAGGTCGACACGGTCGAGACGTTCAGCAAGGCGAAGTTCCCCGACAAGCGGGTCTACGCCGACACCCCGGACGCCCAGTTGCGCCTGATCACGTGCGGCGGCACCTACGACAGGAAGGCCAAGGACTACGAGGACAACGTGGTCGTGTTCGCGCACCTCGACTCGGCCAAGAAGGGATGAGCCGCCGTGCTCCCCCGGCGGAAAACCCCGTGCGACGGACCCTGGGCCGCTGCTAGCGTCCCCCGCGTGAAGAAGCGCGCTGCGATGACGACGACGCCGGAGAGTGTCCCGGCGCGCTGACTGCTGACCAGTGAGAAGCCCCGGGGCGAGTGCCCCGGGGCTTCTGCTTGCGGTCACTCGCCCTGCGTACGCGAGGAGACCGCCATGCACGACCACCGCAGGCTCGGCCGTGAGCTGGAGCTGTTCGACACCGACCCGCTGATCGGCGCGGGACTTCCGTACTGGCTGCCGGACGGTGCGGCGCTGCGGCACACCCTGGAGGAGTACATCCGCACCGCCGAGAGGCTGGCGGGCTACCGCCACGTGTACTCACCGGTGCTCGGCAAGCGGGAGCTGTACGAGATCTCGGGGCACTGGTCGCACTACAGCGACGACATGTTCCCGCCGATGGACCTGGGCGGCGAACAGGTCGTCCTGCGGCCGAGTCTGTGCCCGCACCACGCGGTCATCTACCGCTCCCGCTCGCACAGTTACCGCGAACTGCCGCTGCGGATGGCCGAGCTGGGCGGCATGTACCGCTCCGAGCTCTCCGGGGTGCTCGGCGGGCTGACCCGGGTGCGGGCCATCCAGCTGAACGACGCCCACATCTTCTGCACCCCGGACCAGGTCGGCGACGAGGCGCGGGCCGCGCTGGACATGATCCGCCGGGCGTACGGGGCGCTCGGCATCCGGCCGGCCCGCTTCCGGCTCTCGCTGCCGGGCCCGGGCGGAAAGTACGTCGCCGCGCCGGAGATGTGGCAGCGCTCCACCGCCCTGCTGACCGATGTCCTCGACGCCTCCGGGCTGCCGTACGAGGCGGTCGAGGGCGAGGCCGCGTTCTACGGGCCGAAGATCGACGTCCAGGTCGCCGACGCGGCGGGCCGGGAGTCGACCCTGTCGACCGTCCAGGTCGACTTCCACCAGCCGGAACGGTTCGATCTGCACTACATCGGCGCGGACGGGGCGAAGCACCGTCCGGTCATGGTGCACCGCAGCATCATCGGCAGTGTGGAGCGGGCCGTCGCGCACCTCATCGAGCAGCACGGCGGCGCGTTCCCCGCCTGGCTCTCGCCGGTCCAGCTGGTGATCCTGCCGGTCTCGGACACCGAGCTGCCGAACGCCGAGGCTCTCGCCGCGCGTTGCGCCGCCCTCGGGCTGCGCGCGGAGGTCAGCGGGCGGGAGCGTGGCAGCCTGGGGGCAAGGATCCGGGAGGCCCGGCTGGTGCCGTACCAGGCGGTCGTCGGCGCCGCGGAGGCCGCGGACGGGCGGGTGGCGCTGCGTCTGCGGGACGGCCGCCGCCTCGATCCGCTGCCGTCCGCCCGGGTCCTGGAGAGGATCGGCGCGCTGGTCGCGGCGCACAGCACCGAGCTGTGGGACTCGGGAAATTAGGGCCTCTTGCTCGGATCGTGCCGGGCTCCCGGGCCCGGCACCCTGTTCCCGGCCCGATCCAAACGAAAGACCCTCAGGCGATGAGGGGCTCCGCGTCCGCCCGCCGGCCGGTGGCGAGCGATCCGGCCAGGGTGGAAGCGACGGCCAGCAGGGCGAGGACGACGGTCATGGTGAGCCGGAGTCCGATGTGGTCGGCGAGGAAGCCGAGCGCGGGCGGCCCGACGAGGAAGGCGATGTAGCCCGCGGTGGAGACCGCACCGACGCGCGCCGCCGCGTCGTGCGGGTGGTCGCCCGCCGCGGACACGGTGACCGGGAAGCCCAGCGAGGCACCCAGGCCCCACAGCACCGTGGCGGCGCCCGCCATCACCGGGCTCGGCGAGACGATCACCACCGCCAGGCCCAGCGCGGCGATGACCGCGCTGATCCGGACGACCCGGACGGGTCCGTAGCGCTCCAGGAGGGGGCCGCCGGCGAAGCGGCCGAACGTCATCGAGGAGGCGAAGACCAGGAAGGTCAGCGAGCCGGCGGTGGCGCTCACCTCGTATCCGTCCACCATCAGCAACGGCAGCCAGTCGTTGGCCGCCCCCTCCGCGAAGGCCATGGCCAGCACGATCACCCCGATGAGGACGAGCCGCCGGTCCCGCCACACCGTGAACTGGCTCCGCCACCCACCCTCTCCGGCCGTCCCTGCCGTCTCCTTGCCCGTGCCGTGCGGGAGCGCGCGGACGGCCAGGACCGCGGCGGCGGCGACGAGCACCGAGACGGCCGTCAGATGCCAGCCGACGGGAAACGCGGCCGCGGTCAGCGCCATGCCCAGCAGCGCCCCGACGACGGTGCCCAGGCTGAAGCAGCCGTGCAGCACCGGCAGTACGGGCCGGCCGATGAGCCGCTCCACGTCCGCGCCCTCGATGTTGAACGCGACCTCCGCCAGCCCCATCCCACCGCCGAACAGGGCCAGTCCGCAGAAGACCCCGCCCGCCAGCGACACACCCGTGCCGGCGGCGACGACCAGCAGCCCGGCGACGATCAGTCCCGCGCCGACGGTGATCGCCGCCCGGCCCCCGTAACGGCGTACGAGCGGCCCGGAGGCGGTCACGCCGGCCATCGAACCGGTGGACAGCCCGAAGAGCACCAGACCCATCGCGCCGGTGGACACGTCGAGTCCGTCCCTGACGGCCGGGGTGCGCGCCACCCAGGAGGCCATGCCGGTCCCGGCGGCAAGCATGAAGAGGAACAGGGCGGCACGCCTGCGGCGTGTGGCGGCATCCATGAAGCGGGCCTCGGCAGTCCAGAAGGGAAATCAGCAGGAGCGTACGATCGTACGCCCTTGGAGTGTACGATCGTACCCATGACGGACCACTTCGCGGGAGACCCGCGTACGAACCATGAGCGGATGCTCGCCGGGGACCTCTACGTCGCCGACGACCCCCACATCGTGGAAGCCCAGCGGCGGGCCGTGCGCCTCGCCGCCCGGTATCTCGCGGCCTACACAGAGGACCCCGACGCCGCGCAGCCCGTCGTCGCCGAGCTCCTGGGAGGCCTCGGCGCCGGTGCGCACATCCGGCCGCCGCTGTACGTGGACTACGGCTCGTACATCACGGTCGGCGAGGACACGTTCATCAACTACAACCTCACCGCCCTGGACGTGGCCCCGATCACCATCGGCCGCGACTGCCAGATCGGGCCGAACGTCCAGCTGCTCACCCCCACCCACCCGGTGGAACCGGAGCCGCGCCGGGACAAGCTGGAAGCGGCGAGGCCGATCACGATCGGCGACAATGTCTGGCTGGGCGGCGGCGCGATCGTGCTGGCCGGGGTGACCATCGGGGACAACAGCGTCATCGGCGCGGGAGCCGTCGTGACCAAGGACGTGCCCGCCAACGTGGTCGCGGTCGGCAACCCGGCCCGGGTGATCCGCTCGATCTAGAACCCCTCTCGGCAGAAGGAACCACCGTGGCGACCGGACAGAACGACCCCGAGCGGCGGGAACGCATCATCACCGCCGCGCTCGACCTGATCGCCGAGGAGGGGGTCGCCGGGACCTCGCACCGCAAGGTCGCCGCGCGTGCCGGTGTGCCGCTCGGCTCGATGACGTACCACTTCGGTGGCATGGACGAGCTGCTGCGGGAGGCGTTCACACGCTTCTCCAGCAGCATCGTCGCCGTCTTCGAGCAGCGTCTCGGCGCAGCCTCGACTCCCGACGAGGCCCGCGAGGCGGTCGCCGATCTGGTCCACCACCTCTCCGGTGGCAACCAGCGCGAGCTCGTCCTCACCCACGAGCTGTACACCCTCGCCGCCCGCAAGCCGGCCTACCGCGAGCTGACGCGGGAGTGGATGCGCCGCAGCCGCGTCGCCCTGGAGTGGCACTTCGACCCGGCGACGGCACGTCAGCTCGACGCGCTGATCGAGGGCCTGTCCATCCACCGCGCCCTGGAGACCGAGCCCCACGACCGGGCCCTGACCGTCGAGGCGATCGCCCGCATCACCCGCGCCCACGGCGCACGTTCCTGACACCTGCCCCCCCCACACTCCTGGCCGGCACCCCACCTGACCAAGGTGCCGGCCAGGTCGCTCCTGTGGTTCGCTGCTCACGAGGCGGACCGAAGGGACTGGGCATGGCTGAGGAATGGCAGTGGGACAGCACCCTGTTCCGGGGCAGCGCGGCCCACTACGCGCGCGGGCGGCTGCCGTACGCACCCGGCTACGCGGACGTACTCGCCGACGCGCTCGGCCTCACCGGACGCGGCCGGCTCCTCGACGTCGGGTGCGGGCCGGGCACCGTGACGCTCGACATGGCGCGGTACGTCACCGAGGTGGTGGGGCTCGACCCGGACGCGGACATGCTGGCCGAAGCGGACCGCCGGGCCCGAGCGCGCGAGCTGCACCGCGTGCGCTGGGTCCACGCCCGGGCCGAGGACCTGCCGGCGGACCTCGGTCTGTTCCACGCCGTGGTCTTCGCCCAGTCGTTCCACTGGACGGAGCGGGAACGGGTCGCGGCCACGGTGCGGGACATGCTGGAGCCGGGCGGGGCGTTCGTTCATGTGAACGACCTGAAGGATCCGCCTCCCGCTTCGGGGCCGCTCCCCCTGCCCGCGCCTCCGTACGAGCGCATCGCGGACGTGGTGCGCCGACGCCTGGGCCCGGTGCGCCGCGCCGGAAGCGGAATGCTGGTCCACGGCACAGCGAACCAGGAGGAACGGGTGCTGGAGCAGGCCGGGTTCGGGAGCTGCGAACGGCATGTGGTGCCCGCCGGGGAGGTCGTCGTGCGCGGCGCCGACGACCTCGTGGCGTGGGTGTTCTCCCGCTCCGACTCGGCCCCCCACCTGTTCGGTGACGAACGGGCGGACTTCGAGCAGGAGGTGCGCACCGTGCTGCGCGACGCCTCGCCCGGCCTCCGCTTCGCGGAGCGGCTGCCGGCGACCGAGATCAGGATCTGGCGTAAGCCGCGCGGGGAGCGCTGACGGCGTCGGACCGACGGCCCGCCAGACAGGCCCATGGCCAGGTGTCGCCCTCGCCCAGCATCCGTGCGGTGACGGTGAACCCGGCCCGCTCCATCAGTTCGCCGACCCGGTCGGGCGAGAGCAGGTGGATGTCGTAGAACACGCCGCCGTCCCGCTCGCGCCCCGCGTACGGCTGGTCCTCGCCGGCATGGAACCCGAGCAGCAGCCGGCCGCCGGGAGCCAGCACCCGGTGGAACTCGGCGAACAGGCCGGGCAGCATCGGCGGAGGCGTGTGCATGATCGACCACCAGGCGACGGCACCCCCGAGCTCCCCGTCCGACAGCTCCAGACGGCTCATCGAGCCCACGTCGAACCGCAGTTGCGGGTGGCTGCGCCGGGCGATGTCCACCATGCGCGGCGACAGGTCCACGCCCCGGACCGCGAGACCTTGCGCAGCCAGGTGCGCGCTCACGTGCCCCGGCCCGCACCCGAGATCGGCGACGGGCTGGCCGCCGTCGCCCCGTACCTCCTCGGCGAACGCGCCGAGCATCGCCCGTCCCCACACGTCCTGCGCGAAGGCACCCTTCACGCGCTCGGCATAGCCCTCGGCCACGGTGTCGTAATAGGCCCTGGTCGCTGTCAGTCGGGCGGCGTCCGTCACATCGCCCGACCCTAGACCACCCGGCTCCGGCCCGTCGGCCCGGGCGCCGACCGTCCCCGTCGGGCCCGCGACCGACGCGGCCGGGTCCGCGCCGGCGTACCGGTACGCGCGGAGCGCGGACTGCATCGCAGGTGCGGCGAGTTCAGCATCTCCGACGAACTGACAGGCTCCGACGGCGAGCTCGGAGAATGCGGCGAACTGACATGCCCCGACGGCGAGTTCGGAGAGTGCGGCGAACTGGCATTATCCGGCGGCGAGTTCGGAGAGTTCGGCCTCTTCGACGAACTGGCGTTCTCCGGCGGCACGTTCGGAGAGTTCGGCAACATCAATTTCTGAACTCAGCCGCACCCCGAACTGAGAGCGAAGCGGGTCAATTGCCGTTCCCCTGACGTTAATTATTGCGCCCAGAGGGATCGGTTGAGGCTCCTGTTGCACACCTCTTGACGTGTCCCGGGTAACGGCGGAACCATCGACACCGGTCGGAGAGCGCTCTCAGAGCGCTCTCAGAGCAAGCACGTCGTGTCACCCGCACCACGACCCAGGAGACGTACGCCCATGCATGTTCCCCCCACGGAAACCCCCACCACTCCCCCCACGGGAACCCCCACAGCACCCCGGCGCAGGCGCAGGACCCGCTCGTTCGGGTTCGCCGCGTTCGCCGTTTCCCTGCTCATGGCCGTCCCCACGGCGCAGACCGCCTTCGGCGAGAACGCGCAGGCCATCGAGGGCGGCGGCGATCTCGGACCCAACGTGATGGTGTTCGACCCGTCCACGCCGGACATCCAGGCCAAGGTCGACGAGGTGTTCAAGAAGCAGGAGTCGGCGCAGTTCGGTGACGGCCGCTACGCGCTGATGTTCAAGCCGGGCACGTACAACAACATCAACGCGCAGATCGGGTTCTACACCCAGATCGCCGGCCTCGGGCTGAACCCGGACGACACCACGTTCAACGGTGATGTGACCGTCGACGCGGGCTGGTTCAACGGCAACGCCACGCAGAACTTCTGGCGCTCGGCGGAGAACCTCGCACTCAACCCGGTCAGCGGCACCGACCGCTGGGCCGTTTCCCAGGCCGCTCCCTTCCGCCGGATGCACGTCAAGGGCGGTCTCAACCTCGCGCCCGACGGCTACGGCTGGGCGAGCGGCGGGTACATCGCCGACAGCAAGATCGACGGCCAGGTCGGCCCGTACTCGCAGCAGCAGTGGTACACCCGCGACAGCTCCATCGGCGGCTGGGGCAACGGCGTCTGGAACATGACGTTCTCCGGCGTCGAGGGCGCGCCCGCCCAGAGCTTCCCCGAGCCGCCGTACACGACCCTGGAGAACACCCCGGTCTCGCGCGAGAAGCCGTTCCTGTACCTGGACGGCAACGACTACAAGGTGTTCGTCCCCGCCAAGCGCACCAACGCACGCGGCACGTCATGGGGCAACGGCACTCCGCAGGGCGAGTCGATCCCGCTGGACCAGTTCTACGTGGTCAAGCCCGGCGCGACGGCGGAGACCATCAACGCGGCCGTACAGCAGGGCCTGCACCTGCTGTTCACGCCCGGTGTCTACCACGTCGACCAGACGATCAACATCGACCGCGCCGACACGGTCGCGCTCGGTCTGGGTCTCGCGACGATCGTCCCGGACAACGGGGTCACGGCCATCAAGGTCGGTGACGTGGACGGTGTGAAGCTCGCCGGACTGCTCATCGACGCCGGTACCACCAACTCCAAGTCGCTGATCGAGGTCGGCACGGAGGGCTCGACCACGAGCCACGCGGACAACCCGACGTCCCTCCAGGACGTGTTCGCCCGGGTCGGCGGCGCGGGGGCCGGCAAGGCCACCACCGCCATGGTGATCAACAGCAACGACACGATCATCGACCACACCTGGCTGTGGCGTGCCGACCACGGCGAGGGCGTCGGCTGGGAGACCAACCGTTCCGACTACGGCCTCCAGGTCAACGGCGACAACGTGCTGGCGACGGGCTTGTTCGTCGAGCACTTCAACAAGTACGACGTCCGCTGGTCGGGCGAGAACGGGAAGACGATCTTCTTCCAGAACGAGAAGTCGTACGACGCCCCGAACCAGGCCGCCGTGCAGAACGGCGACACCAAGGGGTTCGCGGCCTACAAGGTCGACGACTCCGTCACCACCCACGAGGGCTGGGGGCTGGGCAGTTACTGCTACTACAACGTCGACCCGACGATCGTGCAGGGTCACGGCTTCGAGGCACCGGTGAAGCCCGGCGTGAAGTTCCACGACCTGCTCGTCGTCTCCCTCGGCGGTCAGGGCCAGTACGACCACGTCATCAACGACACGGGCTCGCCCACCTCGGGGACGTCCACCGTTCCGTCGCAGGTGGTGTCCTTCCCGTAGGGAAGCGAACGGTGCGCTTCCCGTAGGGAAGTGAACGGTGCCGGGAGACGTTCGCCGTACCGCGTCCGCCCGGCACCGTCCCCACCCCTGCCACCATTCCGCCCTGCCCCGCGACACCGTGCGCCCCGTCCTTCCGTGACGGGGCGCACTGCTGTCAGGCGCCGCCGCCCGCCGTCAAGGACTTGAGCTCGTCGAGCGCCTCCTGGATGAACCGGCCCATGCCCTGTTCGCCGGTGGCGCCGATCCAGCGCACGAACGCGACCTTGAAGACGGCGACTCCCGCCTCGCCCGCCAGGCTCGCGGCCGGCTCCGTGACGCCGCGGGCCCGCAGCGCCTCGGCGAGGGCCGCGGCGAGGGAGTCGAGCTTGACCAGCTCCCGCTCCTGAAGCTCCGCATTGGCCGAGATGATCTTCTGCCGCTGCCGGGACTGTTCGCGCCGCTCGTCGAACACGGCCGCGGCGGCGTGGAGCGCCGCGGCCACCGCGTCGATCGGCGAGGCGGTGGCGGGCGCCTCGGCGAGGGTGTCCACGAGCAGTCCCTGGAGCAGGACCGAGCCCCCGAACAGGACCTCGCGCTTGTCGGCGTAGTGCCGGAAGAACGTGCGCTCCGTGAGCCCCGCCCGTCCGGCGATCTCGGTCACGGTCGTCTTCTCGTAGCCGCGCTCACCGTAGAGCTCCATCGCGGCCTGCTCCAGCCTGCCCCGCGCGTTCGGCTCCCATCGACTCATGCCGCCGATTCTATGTGCCGCCGACTCCGCGTGATGACAGTGACCGACATCAGGAGTAGGGTGATGTCAGTCGCTGACATTGACCCGTGTGGTGCTGCCCTTTCCGACGGCACGATCCGCACGGTCGACCAACCCGGGAGGTCTCCCATGCGTGTATTCATGACCGGCGCGTCCGGCTGGATCGGCTCCGCCGTCGTCCCCGAGCTCGTCGGCGCGGGCCACCAGGTCGTCGGGCTCGCCCGCTCGGACGCCTCGGCCGAGGCGCTCACCGCCGCAGGCGCCGAGGTGCTGCGCGGCGACCTGGACGGCCTCGGCGCCCTGCGCGACGCGGCTGCCGGTGCCGACGGCGTGATCCACCTGGCGTTCAAGCACGACATCGCCTTCTCCGGGGGCTTCCAGGACGCGGCCGACGCGGACCGCCGCGCCGTCGAGACCTTCGGCGAGGCGCTCGCGGGTTCGGGCAAGCCCTTCGTCATCGCTTCCGGCACGCTGGGGCTCGCCCCGGGCCGTGTCGCCACCGAGCGGGACGGCCTGAGCCCCGGCCATCAGGCGCCGTTCGAGGGCGCACGGGCCCGGCTGGCCACGGCCCTGCTGACCATCGGCCTCGCCTCGCGGAACGTCCGCTCGTCCGTCGTGCGCTTCCCGCCGACGGTGCACGGCGAAGGGGATCACGGGTTCATGGCGGCCCTGGTCGGCACCGCCCGCGACAAGGGCGTCTCCGGCTACATCGGCAACGGCGCCAACCGCTGGCCGGCCGTGCACCGCGCCGACGCCGCGCACCTCGTCCGCCTCGCACTGGAGAACGCCCCCGCGGGGTCGACCCTGCACGCGGTCGGCGAGGAGGGCGTCCCGCTTCGCGAGGTCGCCGACACCATCGGCCACCGGCTGGGCCTCCCCGTCGCCTCCGTCTCTCCGGAGGACGCGGAGGCGCACTTCGGCTGGCTGGGCGGAGCCGTGAGCATGGACGGGCCGGCCTCCAGCGACCTGACCCGCGCCTCGTTCGGGTGGCAGCCGACGCACCCGGGGCTGATCGAGGACCTCGCCAAGGGGCATTACTTCGACGCCCCGTCCGCATGACGGCGCACCACCGGCCGGGTGTCTCCGACGGAGGCACCGACGGCCAGTGGCACCCGGTCGGAGATCAGCCGTGCAGTGCCAGCGCGCCCTTCGCCGGTACGGTCGCCGTCACCGTGCCGCCGTCTCCGACCTGCACCGTGTTGCCGTCACAGGCGTCCGGGGCAGCCTGCGCCACATTGCAGTAGGTGCCTGCGGGAAGCGAGGTGCTGAACGTCTGCCGGAGCTCGCCGTCGCCGTTGTTGATGGCCACGAAGCCCTTGTCACCGCGGCCGAAGGCGATCGCCGACGAGCCGTTGTCCCACCAGTCGGTCAGCTCCGCGCCCGCCGTGGCGTTGTGGAAGCCGACCATGCCGGTGATCGCCGTCTGCGCGTGTGTACAGGTCCACCCTTCGCCGCCGCACGCGGCCGCACCGCCGTTCGGCGGGCCCGCGTCCTTGTCCGACCACGCGTAACCGGAGTAGACGTTCGGGGAGCCGTAGGGAGAGGCGAGCATGAAGACGTTGGCCAGGCTGTAGGCCGCGCCGTCCTTGTACGTCAGCGTGGAACCGTTGCGCTCGGTGTCCCAGTTGTCGACGAACGTGCGGGCGCTCGCGCTCGCCAGCTTGCCGTCGGCGATGTTCTTCAGACCTGTGAGCGAACCGCCCTGGAAAGCGCTCTTGAGGTGGCCGCCGTACCGGAACTCGTCGACATCGCCGACGCCGGTGTACTCGTCGGGCTGGACCGCCTCGCCGCCGCCGTAGATGACCTCGGTGACCCAGAAGCCCGGGTCGGACATCTTGCCCTTGATCGCGGCGATGTCGTCGGCGGCCATGTGCTTGGCGGCGTCGATGCGGAAGCCGTCGACCCCCAGGCCGCGCAGGTCGGAGAGGTATGCGGCGATCGTCGTACGGACGGCATCACTGCCGGTGTCGAGGTCGGCCAGGCCCACCAGTTCGCAGGTCTGGACATCGCCCCGGTCACCGTAGTTGCTGATGTCCTTGCGGCAGCCGTGGAAGTCCTGGTCCTGGAAGTACCCGGGGTAGGCGTACTTCGTGTACGCCGTGCCGCCGGTCCCGGTGCCCGAGCCGGACGACATGTGGTTGATGACGGCGTCTGCCACGACCTTCACTCCGGCCGAGTGACAGCTCTCCACCATGGACGTGAACGCATCGCGGTCCCCGAGGTGTCCGGCGATCTTGTAACTGACCGGCTGGTAGGAGGTCCACCACTGGTCGCCCTGAATGTGTTCGGAGGCGGGCGAGACCTCCACGTAGCCGTAGCCGGCCGGACCGAGCGAGTCCGTGCAGGCCCGGGCCACAGCGTCGTACTTCCACTCGAACAGGGTGGCGGTGACGGTCTTCTCGCCCGGTGGGGTCGCTTGGGAGGTCCAGGGGGCGAGGGCGGTGATACCGGCGGCGGCGAGCAGGCCGGCCAGGGTCGCGCGAGCGACGCGGGAACTCAATTGCGGCTCCTTCGTTCGCGGGTACGGATGTGGGGTCCGCACCCGGCGTGGGTGGCCACGCGCCTGGCCACCGTGGGGGACTTCGGAGCCTGCCGCCACGGCAGTGAACACGTCAAGAGAGTCGCAAGAATTTCCAGCAGGTTTCTGAAATATATTGCGGGGCAAGCGAGTTGTGGAACCGGTCATTGGTCCCGGTGGTGCACCGCGACCACGGCGACCGCTCCCGCCAGGAGCGCCCAGAGCGCGTAAACCGTCCAGGCCCCGGAGACCGTCCACGGATAGAGGCCAGATGCATGGAGATCCGAGACGGACAGCCGCTCCCACGCGCTGTAGGGAAGCGTGTGCTGAAGCACCGCCGTCAGGTGCCGGCGGTCGCTCAGCACCATCGGGAGCAGAAGCAGCACGACCACGCACCCGATGACGGAACCTCCGGTGTGGCGGATCACCGCCCCGATCGCCAGGCCCGCAAGCGCGGCCACCGGCGCGAGCAACGCAGAGGCGACGACGAGGCGCAGGGCGCCGGGGTGGGAGAGGGAGACCGAGGCGTCCCGGCCGGAGAGGATCGCCTGTGTCGAGGCGAACGAGGCCAGGGCGACGAGTGCGCCGAAGACAGTGGTGACCACGGTCAGGACGAGGGCCTTGGCGGCCATCAGCGAGCGGCGGGCCGGGACGGCGGTGAAGGTGGTGCGTAACAGGCCGCTGCCGTACTCGCCGGTGATCGATACGGCACCGATCGCGGCGACGGCCAGCACCAGCACCAGGGCCCCGTTCCCGGTGAAGGCGTCCATGAGCGGTGAGCCGTTGGCGATGAAGGACTCGCGGCCGCGGTCGTCGTACTGGTACCAGTACTTGTAGTGGTCGTAGGCCGTGCCGGCGTTGAAGGCGATGACGGCCAGCGCGGTGATCGCGTACATCCAGGAGGTGGAGCGCAGCGACCACGTCTTGAGCCACTCGGCGGTGAGCAGCTCACGGAAGCGGGCACGGGGTTCGTCCTCGGTCATGCGGGTGCGTGGCGCTGTCGTGGGCGCGGCCATGGTCATCGGGTCTCTCCTGCGAGGTATTCGACGCTTTCTGCGGTGAGTTCCATGAACGCGTCTTCCAACGAGGCGCCGGACGTGCTGAGTTCATGGAGCAGTACGCGGTGATGCAGGGCGAGCTCACCGATGCGGGCGGCGGTGAGCCCGGTGACCGTGAGCCGATCGCCATCCCGGACCACGTCGGCGCCCTCCCCGGTGAGCAGCGGGGTCAGTGCTGCGGGGTCGGTGGTGCCTACCGTCACGCTGAGGCGGCTACTCCGGGCGGCGAACGCCGTCAGGCTCTCGGCTGCGATGAGTTCGCCGCGGCCGATGACGACGAGCCTGTCGGCGGTGTGCTCCATCTCCGTCATCAGGTGGCTGGAGACGAATACGGTGCGGCCCTCGGCTGCGAGCCGGCGGAACAGGCCGCGCACCCACAGCACCCCTTCCGGGTCGAGGCCGTTGAGCGGCTCGTCGAAGAGCAGCACCGGCGGGTCGCCGAGCAGCGCGGTGGCTATACCGAGGCGCTGGCGCATCCCGAGGGAGAAGCCGCCGATCCGGCGGCGGGCCGCCCCGGCGAGACCCACCTCATGGAGCAGCTCGTCGACCCGGGAGCGCGGGATGCCGTTGCTGCGGGCCAGCACGGCGAGATGGGCGCGGGCGGTGCGGCCGCCGTGCACGTCACCCGCGTCCAGGAGGGCGCCGACGTGCCGCAGCCCGCGCGGATGCTCTCGGAACGGCCGGCCCCGGAGGGTGGCCGTCCCGGCGGTCGGCTCGACCAGGCCCAGCAGCATCCGCAGCGTGGTGGTCTTGCCGGCCCCGTTGGGTCCGAGGAAGCCGGTGACCTCGCCCGGCCGGACGGTGAAGGTGAGGTCCTTGACGGCGGTGGCGCCGCCGTATCGCTTGGTCAGTCCGTTGACTTCGATCACACCGTCAACTGTCCTGTGCGTGGCCACCGTTCGTCGTCGGACCGGCGGTGACACCTGCCCGGCCCGGTGTCGACCCCGGTTGTACAACCGTGGCCCGATGCCCGTCCGGGGGGCGGTGGCTACGATCGGCGCATGTCCGATTCACCCTCTCTGCCTCGTCTCAAGCGCGTGCCGCCTGGTTGGTGGGTAGGCATGGGCTGGTACGCGGGCATGCTCCTCACCTTCCTCGTGCGGGTGCGGCTGCCCGGCGAGTACGAGCCGTCCGTCCGGCCCGGGGTGCTGCTCTACCGGTGGGACGGCCTGCTGACGCAGCTGCTCGCCACCGCCCTGGCAGCGGCCGGCTGCTTCTTGCTGGAGCGGCGTCCACTGAGGGCCCTGGCGCTGGTGCTGGGCGCCGCCGCGCTCGCCACGTTCTCGCTGAGCGTGGGAGAGATACCGCTCGCCCAGTTCCTGGCCGTCGATGTGGCGCTGTACTTCATAGCCGCCACCCGGTCGCGCCGGACCGCTCTCGTCGCCCTTCTGATGGCCCTCGGCACCCTCACCGGCTTCCTGGCCGTCCGGTTGCTCGCCGGGTGGCACGTCGGCACGTCGGCGGAGCTGGTCGTCGCGCTGACCGCGGTCGTCGCCTGGCTGGTGGGAGGCTCGGCGTACGAGACCCGTCGGCACGGCGAGACCCTGGCCGCGCGGGCTGCCGAACGGGCGGTGGTGGAGGAGCGGTTGCGGATCGCCCGCGAGATGCACGACATGGTCGCGCACAGTGTCGGCATCATCGCCCTTCAGGCAGGTGCGGCGGCCCGGGTCGTGCACACCCAGCCGGAAGCCGCGCGCGAGGCGATGAGTGCGGTGGAGACCGCGGGCCGGGAGACGCTGTCGGGGCTGCGCCGGATGCTCGGTGCGCTGCGTCAGGCGGATCCGGGTCACGAGGGACGGGAAGCGTCGGAGTTGCAGCCCGCGGAGGGGCTGGCCGACGTCGAGCGGCTGGCGCGGTCAACGACCGCCGCCGGGGTCCGGGTCGACGTGGACCTGCGGGGCGAGCCCCGGCCTCTGCCGCCGGACATCGATCTGTCGGCGTTCCGCATCATCCAGGAGTCGGTGACCAATGTGGTCCGTCACGCCGCGACCGGTTCCTGCCGGGTGTCGATCGTGTACGGCACCGAGGCGCTCGCCATCGAGGTCGCCGACCGCGGCCGGGGCGCGGGCCTCTCCACCGAACCGGGATTCGGTCTGGTCGGCATGCGGGAGCGGGTCGCCCTGCTGCAGGGAGATTTCACCGCCGCCCCTCATCCGGAGGGCGGCTTCCGAGTGACGGCCCGGCTGCCGGTGCCCGCCACAGCGTCGACGGGAGACGTGGCATGAGCGACGAGACCGCCCAGCCGCCGGCGCCGACCCGCGTCGTGCTCGCCGACGATCAGCCGCTGGTGCGCACCGCACTGCGCATGGTCATGGCCGACACCACCGACATCGACGTCGTCGGTGAGGCGGGGACGGGCGAGGAGGCGGTCCGGCTGACCGCCGAACTGGACCCCGATGTCGTCGTCATGGACATCCGGATGCCGGTGCTGAACGGCATCGAGGCCACCGAGCGGATCGCCGCGAGCCCGGCGACCGCCCATGTGCTGGTCCTGACCACGTTCGACGACGACGACTACGTGTACGGCGCCCTGCGCGCCGGTGCGGCCGGATTCCTGGTCAAGGACATGGCGCTGGACGACATCCTGGCGGCGGTCCGGGTGGTGGCGTCCGGGGACGCGCTGATCGCGCCGAGCGTCACCCGGCGGCTGATCAAGGACTTCGTGGGGCGCCCGGCCTCCCCGTCCCCGCCCCGCCCGCTTCCCGCGATCACCGACCGGGAGCGCGAGGTGCTGATGCTGGTCGGCAGCGGGCTGTCCAACGCGGAGATCGCCGAGCGGCTCGTCATCAGTGTCGCCACGGCCAAGACGTATCTGACCCGGCTGCTCGCCAAGCTCGGCGCGAGGGACCGGGTACAGCTCGTCATCATCGCGTACGAGGCGGGGCTGGTGTCGATTGCCCGGTAGGGAGGACTGCGGGCCCTCCCGTAATCCCGCATGGATCAGCGCGCGGCATCGGATGCGGTGCATCGCAAGGCGGAGGGGCGTTCGCATACTGGATGTATGCGGACGTTCCGACAACAGAGGGGGTCCCCCGTGCCGTTGAGGCTACGGGGGGGGGAGAGGCCCCGTAGCTGTCATCGTGCGCCCGCCGGGGACTACGGGACAGCCCAGAGACTACGGGGCAGCCCTTAGAGCCAGCCCTTTTCCCGTGCCATCCGGACCGCCTCAGCCCGGTTGCGCGCTGCCATCTTCTGGATCGCCATGGAGAGGTAGTTGCGGACCGTGCCCTGGGACAGGTGCAGTGCCGCGGCGATCTCCGCGTTGGTCGAACCGTCCGCGGCGGTGCGCAGCACATCGCGTTCGCGCTCGGTCAGCGGGCTGGCCCCGTCGGCGAGCGCGGCGGCTGCGAGGGTGGGGTCGATGACACGCTCCCCGGCAAGCACCTTGCGTACGGCTTCGGCGAGTTGGGAGGCCGGGGCGTCCTTCACCAGGAAGGCGTCGGCGCCCGACTCCATCGCACGGCGCAGGTATCCGGGCCGGCCGAAGGTGGTGACGACGACGACCTTGACGTCCGGCATAGCGCGGCGCAGTTCCGCCGTCGCCTCGATGCCTGTCATGCCCGGCATCTCGATGTCGAGGAGGGCCACGTCGATGCCGTGCTCCCTGGCCGCGGCCAGCACCTCGTCGCCGCGGGCGACCTGGGCGACCACCTCGATGTCGGGTTCCAGGCCGAGGAGCGCCGCGAGGGCCTCGCGCACCATGGACTGGTCCTCGGCGAGGAGAAGTCTGATCATGCTCATTCCCGGGATCCTAGGCCGGATTCGAGCGGAACGCCGAGGACCGTGGTGAAGCCTTTGCCCGAGCGGGAGTTGGTGGCGCGCGTGACGAGCGTCCCGTCGACGGACGCGAGCCGCTCGGCCATGCCGGTGAGGCCGTTGCCCCGCTTCGAGCCGGCGGCGCCCCGGCCGTCGTCGGCGACGGTGAGTTCGAGGACGCGTCCGTCGAGGGTCTGGCGGGGGGTGAGCGTCACCGTGCAGCGGCCCGCGCCGCTGTGGCGTACGACGTTGGTGACGGCTTCCCGCAGCGCCCAGGCGAGCGCCTCCTCCGCCTTCTCGGGGAGGTCCTCAGGGAGGTCTTCGGGGCCGTCGGCCGGTATCTCGGCAGTGACTCCGGCGGCGGCGAGGGCGGTCCTTGCCCCTGCCAGTTCGCCGGGGAGGGTCGGCCTGCGGTAGCCGGTGACGGCGCTGCGTACGTCCACGAGGGCCTGTCGGCTGACCTGTTCGATGTCGGCGACCTGCGCGGCAGCCTGGTCGGGATGTCCGGGGAGCATCCGCCCGGCCAGTTCGCTCTTGAGGGTGATCAGGGAGAGGGAGTGGCCGAGAAGATCGTGGAGGTCGCGGGCGAGCCGCAGCCGTTCCTCGTTGGCGGCGAGCTGGGCGACGGTGGCGCGGGCCTCGCGCAACTGGATCGTGGTGCGGATCATCTGCCGGATGCCCGACATCGCGAAGCCGCCGAGCAGTGCGGGGAAGACCAGGGCCGTGATGATCTCGCGGGGGTGCTCCTGCGTCAGGCCGATGGCCACCAGGACGGCGGTGACGGCGGGGATCAGCCAGCGGGCGGTCCGCAGCGGCAAGGTGGCGCCGACGGAGACGGCCACGTACACGAACAGGACCAGCCAGGGGGCGCCGAGCGTCAGGGACAGCAGGACGGCCAGGGCCCCGAGGAAAGCGAGGGTGGCGCGGACCCGGAGCGGGTCGATCGCCTTCGAGGTGTGGCGGAAGACCAGGACCAGGTAGACGCCGACGAAGACCAGCAGCCCGAGGGTGCCGAGTGCCGTCGCCCACGGGGTGTGGTTGCCGTCGATGAGGTCCTTGACCGGCGCGCTCATGAACGCGAGCCAGATACCGATCCACAGGAGCTTGGTCCCGGTCTGTCTCGCGTTCGTGGGCGGGCGCCCGAGCCCCACGGACATCTCGTCCTCGTTCACGCCTTCAACGTGTCCTTCCGGTAGAGCCAGGCGGCGCCGCCCGCGAAGAGCAGGAAGTAGACGCAGAGGATGGCGACGTCCTTGGCATGCGGGGCGCCGCCCATCTCGACGGCCTGGCCGAGAGCAGCGTACGCGTGGGTGGGCAGCCATTCGGAGATGTTCTGGATCCACTGCGGGAAGGTCGTGCTCGGCATCCACAGGCCGCCGAGGATCGAGAGCCCGAAGTAGATGATCATCGTGATCGGGCGGACCGCGTCACCGCTGGCGAGGTAGCCGATGGCGACGCCGAGTGCGGCGAAGACCAGTGAGCCGGCCCAGATGACACCGGTGAGGGCGAACCACTGCCACAGGTCGACGCGCACGTGCTTGACGGATGCGGCGACGAGGAAGACGACCACGATGCAGGGCAGGGTGATCACGGCGGCGCTGGCGATCTTCGCCAGGATGTAGCCCCGGCTCGGCAGCGCGGTCAGCCGCAGCTGACGGACCCAGCCCTTCTCGCGCTCCTTGGCGATGCGCTCGCTGTTGCCCATCAGCACGGCGGTCAGCGCGCCGAAGGAGGCCATGGAGACCATGAAGAAGGCCTGCAGGGTGAGCTCGGTGCCCGGCACCTTGTCGGTGGTGTTCTGGGTACCGGAGATCAGCAGGTAGATCACCGACGGATAGATGATCGAGAAGAACATGAACTTCTTGTTCCGCAGGGTGCGGGTCACTTCGAGCCTGATGAGGGTGTTCATGCGGTCCTGGCCTCCTCGGCCTCGGTGATGGCGACGAAGGCCTGCTCCAGTCCGAGTCCCGCGACTTCGATCTCGCGCGGGTAGAGGCCGAGGCCGTAGACGGCGTGCACGGTCGCGTCGGCGTTGTGCGACTGGATGCGGACGCGGTGGCCGGTGATGTCGAGCGTGGAGAGGAACGGCAGGGCGCGCAGGGCTTCCTCGTCGATCGTGCCCTCCAGTTCGAAGGAGATCCGGCGGGCCCCCGCCTTCGCCTTGATCTCGGCGGCGGTGCCGTCGGCGAGGATCCGGCCCTTGTGCAGCACGAGGACGCGGTCGGCGATGGCGTCGGCCTCTTCGAGGTAGTGCGTGGCGAACAGGACGGTACGGCCCTGGTCGGCCTGCTCGCGCATCGTGGCCCAGAAGGCCTGGCGGGCGGTGACGTCCATGCCGGTGGTCGGCTCGTCGAGAACGATGAGGTCGTTGGCCCCGGCGGTGGCGAGCGCGAACCGTACGCGCTGTTCCTGACCGCCGGAGAGCTTGTTGACCATGCGGTCGGCGATCGGTGCGATGCCGGCCCGGCCCAGCACCTCGTCGACGGGGTAGGGCCTGGGGTGCAGATCGCAGACGAGCCCCACCAGCTCGCCGACGGTGACGTCCTCCATCAGCCCACCGGACTGCAGCATCGCTCCGACGCGTCCGGCGGCGATGGCCGCCTGCGGGGTCGTACCGAAGAGGCGGACCGTCCCGGAGTCGGCGGTACGCAGACCGAGGAGGAGGTCGAGGGTGGAGGACTTGCCGGCGCCGTTGGGGCCGAGGAGCGCCACGGTCTCACCGGGGTGCAGGTCGAGGGTGAGCCCGTCGACGGCGCGTACGTCTCCGTAGGCCTTGCTGACGTGGTCGAAGCTGACCACGGCGGTCTTCGCCGCGGTGACTTCGGAGGCTGTCGTTGTCATGCGTCCAGCCTGGCTGAGCAGGGGGTGCGCGCGGCAGGGTCACGGGTCGTGGATACGGGATGACAGATGTCATGCCGTACGTGTGACGGCGACGCGAGACGCGTACGCGCCGCCCCGGTCCGGACTGGGGACGGCTACGCGGGACGAGCCCGACACCGCCGCCGGTCCGGGCCGGGGCCGACGACACGGAACGACCCGGCACCGCACCCGGTCCGGGCTTCGGCCGGATACTCGGGGCCGGTGCTGTTCCCGGCCGGACCCGAGGATCCGGCCGGAAGTCAGGTCGGGGGCGGTGGTGTGCGGTGCGGGCACGGGCCGGACGGCCGGGGGTCATCGCCCGACGCACCGGAGCGCCCCCGGTCCGATGGGACCGGGGGCGCTCCGGAGGATCGTGCGCCGGGTCAGCCGTTGCCGCCGAGGTCGATCGTGACGGTCCGCTCGGCCTCGGTCTTGCCGAGCAGTGCGCCCCTCATGGCGAAGGCCACGTCGTCCGGGCCGACCTGGTGCTTCGTACCGTCGCCCTTGGTGACCATGATCCCGTCGAAGACGCCTCCGCAGAGCTCTTCGATGGCCTTCTTGTCGTAGTGGTCGACGAGCTTGCCGTCGACCGCCACCATCGAAAGGATCTTCGGCAGCGACTTGGCCGGACCGAACGGGATCTGCTTCGCTCCCGCCTTGATGACGATCAGGCCGGACATCGCGGGCTCCGCGAACTCCTTCATCGCCCGGTCCAGTTCGGCCTGGCTGATGGTGGGCTCGCTGGTGGTGACGGGCAGCTGGACGGTCTTCGCGTTGCCCGTCTCGACCTGGGCGCGGTAGGCGTCGCGCACCGAGCCCATCGACTGGTTGACGTCGAGCGCCTTGCCCGTCTTACCCGGGACGGCGACGGCCTTGCCCGGGACGAACTTGATCGTGCCGTCGCTGGCCGACCCCGAGGCGCCGGCCAGGTCCTTCAGCGCGACGCCTAGCTTCTCCTCGTCGACCGGGATCACCGGGTCGACGGTGCGCTCGCCGCCGAAGAGGGAGCCGATGACGGAGACGGGGTTGTAGTCACTGCCCGCCGCGGCACGCACGGTCGCCTGGCTGTCCAGGGAGAGTCCGGCCTTGTCCGGGGCGAGCTTCGTCTCCTTGCCGTCCACGGTCAGCCGGAGCGCGGCCGTGGAGCGCTCACCGAACGCGGCGTCCATCTTCTCGACGGCGTCGTCCCTGGTCCCGCCGCCGATGTCGACACCGAGGACGGTGGTGCCCTTCGGCACGTCGGAGTGGTTCATGAGCAGCCCGGCGCCGTAGGCGACCCCGAGCACGCAGACAGCGGCCACGCAGAGCATGACCAGCTTCGATCGGCCCTTCTTCGCCGGGGCGCTCGGCGCCGCGGCGGGGGCGGTACGGGCGGCGGGCTCGGGCGCCTGCTCGGCGAAGCCGCCCGGTCCGGCCGGGCCGGTGCCCATCGGGCCGGCCGGCGTCCGCGGGGCGGAGTCGGGGCCCGGGAACGGCGACGGAGCCCCTGAACCGCGATGGTCCGGGGGCACGACGGGGATGCCGCTGTTCAGCGTGTCACCGGAGACGTTGCCGCCGGGGCCCGGCGGGAACTGCGGGGTGAGCACGGCGGTGTCGTCCGACATCCGCGGCGGTACGCCGCCGGGGCCGCCGGGCCCCTGAGGCGCGCCCGGTCCCTGCGGTCCGCCGGGACCCTGCGGTCCACCCGGCCCCGGGCCGAAGGGCGCCCGGCCGTCGAGGTCCGGGGTGAGGGCCGAGGTGCCGGTGGCCGGTCCGGTGGTGGGGCCGGACGGTCCCGGCGTACGGATACCGAGGTTCGGCGTGGCGCGGGGCCCGCCGGGGCCGTCGCCGCCGAAGCCGTCGCCGCCGAAGCCGTCGGGACCGGGCGCGCCCGGGTCACCGGCGCGCTGCGGTCCGTCGGAGAAATAAGGCAGATCGGCGCGGGGGCTGCCCGCGGGCGGGGTGGCCGGACCGGACCCCGGACCGTCCGGCCGGCTGCCCGGGCCGCCGGCCGGGAACCCGGCACCGCCCGTACCGCCGGGACCACCGGCCGGGACGCCGGTCCCGTCCGTGCCGTCGCTCGCCGGGGTCCCGGACGGAGTGCCCGCGCTCGCCGGGCCGCCGGCCGGGGCCTTGCGCGGTGCGAACCAGTCGCTGCCGCTCTTCTCCCTGGCCGGCTTCTCGGCAGCGGGCTCCGCCGCCGCGGGCTCCCGGGGCTCGGGCCCCGGTGCGGCCGGAGCCGCCTGCCCGCCGTTGGACGCGGAGGCGCCCGGGCGCGGGGTGGAGCCGGTGCGCTCGCCGCCCTCGTCGACGTCGCTCATGGGCGTACGCATGACAACCGGCGGGATGGGGCGCGAGCCCGGAATGTTGATCCGGATCCGCGTCGTCAGCGTCGTCTCGGTCCTCGGCTCGTCGGGCCGAGGCGGATCCGCGGCCTCCGGGGACTCCTCCGGAGCATCCTGCGAAGGGTGCAGCGACGGATACTGGCGGGATCCGTACGGCGGCGTACCCGAGGGGTACGCGGCTCCCCCGCGCCCCTGGGGACCGGAGGACGAACTGTCAGTTTCACGACTCAAAGCAGGTTCTCCCGATTGGCTCCGCCGCCCGTACTTCCCCCATCCCGCAGGCCGGGGGGCGGCTTAGAAGGTGCTGAAGATCTTGGCCGGATCAGGGAGCGGCGCCTGGTGCGTGCAGCCAGGAGGAGCCGGAGCGCCCTCGTGGCGGAGCTATTGGGGCGTTTGGGTAACGCCGCAGTTATGCGTGCCAGGCCTCGCGAGCCCGGTCAAGATCTTCAGCACCCGACTAGGCGCGCGAACCACCATACTGGCCGCGGCCGACAGACACCCCGCGACCGGGGGAAACGACTGCGCACCCCCCGGACGGACAGGGGGCATTACGGGATCGGACGTGGCACATTACTTGCCAGGTCGGCCGCTGTCGGCGCCCAGTTGGGGCATCCGCGACAGGGTGGCGCAGATCACAGCGATGGCCATGCCGCCCAGCATGAAGAGCGCCAGGCCGAGTTCGTCCCCGAAGACGTAGTCCCCTTCGGGTCGGCCGCCCAGCAGAAGAATGACCGAAATCAGCCATCCCGCGGCGGGTGCGATGGCCCCCGTCTGGGTGCCCATGAGGCAGCGCCCGCCGTAGAAGAGGCCTGCGGACGCGAGCAGCGCCAGCAGCAACCCGCCGGGGAACCAGGCAGGTTGGACCAGGGTGCCCGCGATGCCGACGAGCGCGCCCAGGACCGCCAGGCCCACCAGGGCGGCGATCCGCCGGGGGTTGAGGGGCGCGGCCAGACCGGTGGCCGGAATGTCCCGCGCAGGGGCGTCTGTCCGTGGTGCACCGGTCCGTCCGGCCCGCGGCCTGCTGCTGCTCACTGGTCCGCCTCCGGAACGCCCGCGACGGGATCGTGTTCCGGCACGCCCGCGAAGAGATCGCGCTCCCGGTCGCCCCCGGCACGGCCCGCCGCACCCTTCACCAACTCGTAGTACTCGGTGGTGAGGACGGGCTGGCCCAGGTCGTTCGACAGGGCGAAGAAGGGGCCGTCGAGCGCGATCTGCGTGGCGTGCGCCCGCATCGCCGCCGCTTTCGCCTCGCCGTGGCCGGTGCCGTCGATCTCGGTGGTGACCAGGGCGTCGTCCACCACACCCGGTACGTCGTCGATCGCGGCGATGCCCGGGAACGCGTCCGGGGCGGTGGCCCGCAGCCGGGCGAAGCCTTCCTCGACGACCGAGCGCGGCACCCGGTTCCAGTAGGTCTTCGCGATGGCGTGCGGGGCGCCGGAGCCGGGTCGGTACGCGGGGTCGGCGGCCAGTTCGGCGGCGCGCGTCGCGACCCGGTGCGCCTGGATGTGGTCGGGGTGTCCGTAGCCCCCGTCGGGGTCGTACGTCACCAGGACCTGGGGTCGCACCTCGCGGATCACCTCCACGAGGTACCCGGCGGCCTCGTCGAGGTCGGCGGACCAGAAGGCGCCGGGGCGCCGGTTCTGCTCGGTGCCCATCATTCCGGAGTCGCGGTAACGGCCCGCGCCCCCGAGGAGGCGGTGGTCGGTGACCCCCAGTTCCTTCATCGCCGCCGCGAGTTCACCGCGTCGGTAGGGGCCGAGGGCATCGTCCCGGTCCGCCGCGAGGTGCGCGAGCCCGGGCGGGATGATCTCGCCCTCCTCGCCGAGCGTGCAGGTCACCAGCGTGACCAGGGCGCCGTCGGCGGCGTACCTGGCCATGGTGGTGCCATTGTTGATCGACTCGTCGTCGGGGTGCGCGTGCACCAGGAGCAGACGCCGGGCGGGGAGATCCGTCATGGGGACCACCCTACGAGCCGACGACCCCCGGGACCGACTGCGGCCACCGTGCGGGCGCCGCAGGACCACGGCCGGCTGCCGGGCTCAGAACTTCATGCCCCCGATCATGCCGGCCACGTTGGTGGTCAGCTCGGAGATGGTCGGCGCGACGGACGAGCTGGCGAGGTAGAAGCCGAGCAGCATGCAGACGACCGCGTGTCCGCCCTTGAGTCCGGATTTCCGGATCAGCAGGAAGACGACGATCGCCAGCAGCACTACCGCCGAAATCGAGAGCACCACAGCGGTTCACCTCCATCTGTACGGTCGGGACAGGCAGCACGCATGGAGCCAGCAGGTTCATACCCACCGAGCGCTACGGATCATAACTATCCGTGGCAGGGCATTGATCGGGGCACGGCAGCACGAGGGGCGCACGGGCGGCGGGGGCGGCCGATAGGTTCGGCCTATGACTTCGCCAGAGATCACCTTCCCGCTGCAGTTGGCCCGGACCATGCGATTCACTCTCGGCGCACCGCGCGCGTTCACGGTTTCACCCGATGGTGAACGGGTGGTCTTCCTCCGCTCGGGGTCGGGCACCGACCGCTCGGGGCAGCTCTGGGTGCTGGACCTCAGCGACGGCAAGGCCCCGCGGGAGCGGGTCGTGGCCGATCCGGCGGTACTGCTGGCCGGTTCGGCGGAGCGGCTCTCGGTCCAGGAGCGGGCCCGGCGTGAGCGGAGCCGCGAGGGGTCGTCGGGGATCGTCGGCTACGCGGTCGACGCAGCCGCCGAGCTGGCGGCGTTCGCGCTCTCGGGGAAGGTGTACGTCGCCGAGCTGCGGGCCGGAACGGCGCGTGCGCTGCCCGTGCCGGGACCGGTGATCGACCCGCGACCCTCCCCCGACGGGCGACACATCGCATATGTGTCCAAGGGTGCGCTGCGCGTCGTGGGCGCCGGCGGCGAGGAGGACAGGGCGCTCGCGGAGCCGGAGGACGAGCACGTCTCCTACGGCCTCGCGGAGTTCATCGCGGCCGAGGAGATGGCGCGTTCGCGCGGTTTCTGGTGGTCGCCGGACTCGGACCGGCTGCTGGTGGCCCGGGTGGACGACAGCCCGGTGCGGCGCTGGTGGATCGCCGATCCCGCGCACCCGGACCGCAAGCCCGCCGAGATCGCGTACCCGGCGGCCGGTACACCCAATGCCGAGGTGCGGCTCTTCGTGGTGGGGCTGGCCGGGGAACGTACCGAAGTGGTGTGGGACCGGGTCCGGTTCCCGTATCTGGCGCGGGTGCACTGGTCGTCGGACGGGGCGCCGCTGCTGTTGGTGCAGGCCCGTGACCAGCAGAGTCAGCTCTATCTGGCGGTGGATCCGGAGACCGGGGCGACCCGGACGGTGCACGCGGACGAGGACCCGGTGTGGCTGGAGCTGTTCCCGGGTGTGCCCGCGTGGGCGCCGGACGGGCGGCTGGTGCGGATCGCGGACGAGGGCGGGGCCCGGGTTCTCGCGGTGGGTGACCGGCCGCTGACCGGGGCCCAGTTGCAGATCCGGACGGTGCTGGACATCGGGGAGTCGGACATCCTGGTCACGGCGTCGGCGGGCGAGCGGGCGGCCGCGGCTGAGATCGGCGAGACCCATGTGTACCGGGTCAACGAGCTGGGCGTGGAGCGGGTCTCGGAGGGCGCGGGCGTGCACGCGGCGGTCCGGTCCGGCGGTGTGACCGTCATGGTCTCCACGGCTCTGGACGTGCCCGGATCGACGGTTCGGGTGTTCCGGGACGGCAAGCAGACCGCCGTCGTCGCGAGCCACGCGGAGCAGCCGGTGCTGTCCGCCCGTCCGCAGCTCACCGAAGGGGGCGCACGGCGGATTCCGTGCGCCGTGATGCTCCCCTCCGGGTACAAGGAGTCGGACGGTCCGCTTCCGGTCCTGATGGATCCGTACGGCGGGCCGCACGGCCGCCGGGTCCTCGCCGCCCACAACCCGCATCTCACCTCGCAGTGGTTCGCGGACCAGGGCTTCGCCGTGATCGTCGCGGACGGCCGCGGCACCCCGGGCCGCTCGCCCGGCTGGGAGAAGGCCGTCAAGCACGATCTCACCGTCACCCTCGACGACCAGGTCGAGGCGCTGCACGCGCTCGCGGAGCGGTTCCCGCTGGACCTGGGCCGGGTGGGCATCAGGGGCTGGTCGTACGGCGGTTTCCTGGCCGGCATGGCGGTACTGCGGCGGCCCGATGTCTTCCACGCCGCGGTGGTGGGCGCCCCGGTGACCGACCAGCGGCTGTACGACACCCATTACACGGAGCGCTACCTCGGCGACCCGGCGAGCCGGCCGGAGGTGTACGCGTACAACTCGCTGCTCACCGACGAGGGACTCTCGCACGCCGCCGAGCAGGTGCATCCGATGCTGATCGTCCACGGCCTGGCGGACGACAACGTGGTGGTCGCGCACACCCTGCGGCTGTCGTCGGCTCTGCTCGCGGCGGGCCGTCCGCACGAGGTGCTGCCGCTGAGCGGGGTGACCCACATGACCCCGCAGGAGAAGGTGGCCGAGAACCTGCTGCTGCTCCAGGTGGACTTCCTGAAGCGGTCGTTGGGGATGTAGAGGCCGCTACCAGCCCGGCGGCGGCTGCGAGGGCGGCGGAGGCGGCCCGAAGCCGCCGCCCTGCGGGTAGCCGTACCCCTGGGTGGGCGGCTGCTGCTGCCCCGGGTACGGGGCGGGCTGGTAGCCGGGGGGACCGAATTCCGGGGGGCCGTAGCCGGGGCCGGGCCCCGGCCCGTAGGGACCGGGCACGTCGGCGAAGCCCCTCGGCGCCAGCGCGATCAGCACCACCAGCGCAACGATCAACTCGAAGATCCAGCTCAGCAGCCTGAGCTGGGTCTCCGTGGGCAGCGAACCGAAGTCGTCGAGCAGGTCGTAGTGCACGATCTCGGCCACACCCAGCACCCCGCCGGGCAGCAGAAGCGCGGCGGCCACCAGACCGAACGGCCGCGCGTGCACGGCGCGGAAGAGGGCACCCGCCCCCGCGACCAGGCACAGCAGCGCGAGCGTCACGTTGCCCCAGCCCGGCGGCGGGTCGATCACGCCGTGCGGGAACCGGTCGCCGCCCACGTACCAGTCGGGGTAGATCCTGTACTTCACCGCCTGGCGGATCTCCCAGGCGATCAGCACCGCGCCGGCCGCGCCCAGCAGCAGGAACGCGGTGACACCGGCGCCCGGTCCCGGCCGGGTGGGCAACTGCTCGTAGGAGTCGGCCGGCGGACGGCGTCCGGCTCCGGCGGTGATGAGCAGCGCGATGCCCGCGGCGAGGGCGACGAAGGCGCAGATCAGCGCCCGTGAGCGAAGGTCGTCCGAGAACAGCGCCTCCGTCCGGCGGCTGCCGATGCCCCAGAGACCCGGCAGGCGCACGGCGAGGGTGACCACTGCGGTGGCGACGAGCGTGGTGGCGGCGACCGGGGAACGCAGCGCGGCGACGGTGGCGACGGCGTACACCACGAGGAGAGCGACATCCAGGGGTGCGGTCGCGGGCATCGCCTGCGGGCGCGCGTCCCGGAAACCGGCCCAGTAACGCCACAGCTGGTCGGCGTCCACGGCCCTGATGTCCCGTACGAGCCAGCTCGCGACGATCAGGGCGAGCACCGCGCAGAGAGCGGCGCCGGTCACTCTTGCTCCACGGGTGAGTATCACCTCAGCGATACTCCACCGCACCCGGGCTCCCGACAAGAGGGCCGTCGGCGCGGCCCCTACGGGCGACCGGCCGGAGGAACGTGACGTCCTTCCGGCCGGTCCACGGCACCCGCACGGCCGTACGTCATCCATGCTGACGGGTCCGTATATCGGACGTGAGACGCCCGAGTTGCCCCCGCGTTAACGGACCGGCGGCTCAGCTGACCCGGCTGCTGCCGGAGGGCGGCGGCGGGCCGCCGTCGTCGTCCCCCGCCTCCGGGGACGGCCCCGGCCGGGGCTCCGCAGAGGGCTCGGCCCCGGCCGGCGGCTCCGCAGAGGGCTCGGCGGGCGAGGGCTCCGGCGAGGGCTGGGCCTCTGCCGACGGCTCCGGCTCCGGCCCCACATCCGACGGCTCCGCCTCACGCGGCACATCCGACGGCGACTGCTCCTCCTCACGCGGCACATCCGACTGCGGCGGCTTCCGGGCCTCCCGGTCCACCTGCTCCACATCGGGGCCGGCTCCCGCGCCGCCCTCGCCCACCTGCTCCAGCGTTCCCTCCGGCGGCACCACCCGCTTCTCCTCGGCGAAGTGACATGCCGAATCGTGCTTGGCCGGGGTCTCCGTCAGCCGGAAAACCGCGGGGACCGCCAGCAGCGGCACCTCCAGCTCGCACCGCTCCTGCGCCTTCCAGCAGCGGGTACGGAAGCGGCAGCCGGACGGCGGGTTGGCGGGCGAGGGCACGTCGCCGTGCAGGATGATCCGCTCGCGGTACTCGCGCGCCATCGGGTCCGGCACCGGCACGGCGGAGAGCAGCGCTTGGGTGTACGGGTGCGTGGGGTGGTCGTAGATCTCCTCGTCCGAACCGATCTCGGCGAACCGGCCGAGGTACATCACGCCGACCCGGTCGGAGATGTGCCGGACGATGGAGAGGTCGTGCGCGATGAAGACGTAGCTGAGGTTGAACTCCGCCTGGAGCCGGTCGAGCAGGTTGACGACCTGCGCCTGGACCGAGACGTCGAGGGCCGAGACGGGCTCGTCGGCGACGATGATCTCGGGGTTGAGCGCGAGGCCGCGGGCGATGCCGATGCGCTGGCGCTGGCCGCCGGAGAACTGGTGGGGATAGCGGTTGATGTACTCCGGGTTGAGGCCGACGACGTCCAGCAGGTCCTGGACCTTGCGCCGCCGCTCGCCCTTCGGGGCCACCTCGGGGTGGATCTCGTAGGGCTCCCCGATGATGTCGCCGACCGTCATCCGCGGGTTGAGGGAGGTGTACGGGTCCTGGAACACCATCTGGATGTTGCGGCGTACGGCCTTCAGCGCGCGGCCGGACAGCTTGGTGACGTCCTCGCCCTTGTACCGGATCGCACCGGCCGTCGGCTGTTCCAGGTGCACCAGCATCCGGGCGACGGTCGACTTGCCGCAGCCGGACTCGCCGACGATGCCGAGGGTCTCGCCCGCCGCCAGGTCGAAGGAGACCCCGTCGACGGCCTTGACGGCTCCGATCTGCTTCTTGATCAGGATGCCCTGGGTCAGCGGGTAGTGCTTGACGAGGTCGCGCACCTCCAGGATCGGCTCGCCGCCCGCGTACGCGCTCCCCTCCCGCGACTTGGCCAGCAGGTCGCGGGCCACCTCGCCCTCCTGGCGCGCTTCCTTGCGCCCCGTGTGGTCAGCGTGCATCGAGCGTCTCCTTCCAGAAGTAGCAGGCGCTCTGACGGTTCTCGGCCACGTCGAACAGCGGCGGCACGTCCGTGCGGCAGACGTCCTGGGCCATCGGGCAGCGCGGGTTGAAGGCGCAGCCGGGCGGGATGTGCAGCAGGTTGGGCGGCAGGCCCTTGATCGCGTACAGCTCCTGGCCCTTCTGGTCCAGGCGCGGGATCGAGCGGAGCAAGCCCTTGGTGTACGGATGCGCGGGCGCCCGGTAGATGTCGTGGACCGGTGAGGTCTCCACGATCCGGCCCGCGTACATCACGGCGATCTTGTCGGCGACGTCGGCGACCACGCCCAGGTCGTGGGTGATCAGGATCAGGCCCATGTTCAGTTCGCGCTGGAGCTCCGCGAGGAGGTCCATCACCTGGGCCTGGACGGTGACGTCGAGGGCGGTGGTGGGTTCGTCCGCGATGATCAGCGAGGGCTCCAGGGCCAGCGCCATCGCGATCATGATGCGCTGGCGCATGCCGCCGGAGAACTGGTGCGGGTAGTTGCCGACCCGCTCCTTGGCCGCCGGGATGCGGACCCGGTCCATCAGCTCGACGGCCTTGGCCTTCGCGTCCTTGCGGGACAGTCCGCGGTGCACGACGAACATCTCGCCCAGCTGCTCCCCCACCGTCAGCACGGGGTTGAGGGAGGAGAGCGCGTCCTGGAAGATCATGGCCATCTCCTGGCCGCGGATCTTCCGGCGCTCATCCTTCTTGAGCTTCAGCAGGTCGCGGTCCTTGAAGAGGATCTCGCCGCCGCTGATCTTCCCGGGCGGCATGTCGAGGATGCCCATGATCGCCTGTGCGGTGACCGACTTGCCGGAGCCGGACTCGCCGAGCACGGCGAGCGTCTCGCCCTCGGCCACCGAGTAGTTGACCCCGTTGACGGCCTTGGCGACCCCGTCCCGGGTGTGGAACTCCACGTGCAGATCGCGCACTTCGAGCAACATGGCAGCGGACTCCTCAGCGCAGCTTGGGGTCGAGGGCGTCGCGCACCGCGTCGCCGAGCATGATGAACGCGAGCACGGTGACCGCCAGCGCGCCGGCGGGCCAGAGCAGCATGTGCGGGGCGTTGCGGATGTACTGGGACGCGGCGGAGATGTCGATGCCCCAGGAGACGGCCGGTGGCTTCAGACCGACGCCGAGGAACGACAGGGTCGCCTCCAGGGAGATGTACGTGCCGAGCGCGATGGTCGCGACGACGATGACCGGGGCGACGGCGTTCGGCGCGATGTGGCGCAGCATCATCCGCCCGTTGGAGGCGCCGAGTGCCCGGGCCGCCTGGACGTAGTCGTTGTGCTTGGCGGTGATGACGGAGCCGCGGGCGATGCGGGCGATCTGCGGCCAGCCCAGCAGCACGATGAATCCGATGACGGGCCAGACGGTGGAGCTGGTCACCACGGAGAGGAAGACCAGACCGCCGAGGACGACCGGGATGCCGAAGAAGACGTCGGTGAGGCGGGAGAGGATCGAGTCCCACCAGCCGCCGAAGAACCCGGCCAGACCACCCAGGACGGAGCCGATCAGCGAGACGCCGATGGTGGAGCAGATGCCGACGGTCACGGAGTTGCGGGCACCGTAGACGACCCGGGTGTAGACGTCGCAGCCCTGGCCGTCGTACCCGAAGGGGTGGCCGGGCTGGGAGCCTTCCTGGGCCTTGTCGAGGTCGCAGTCGAGCGGGTCGCCGGAGGCGATGAGCTGCGGCCAGATCGAGATGATCACCAGGAACAGGATGATCAGCGCGGAGATGATGAAGACGGGATTGCGGCGCAGGTCGCGCCAGGCGTCCGACCACAGGCTCTGCGGCTTGGTGTCCGGTCCCGTCCCGGCGGGACCGCCGGGGGTCTTTTCGAGAGAGTCGCCCTCGTCGAGTGCGAGGTCCATCGTTCCGCCGGCTCCGGCCGACGAGATCGCCTCGTCCGGTGTCTGCTCAGGCATAGCGGATCCTCGGGTCGAGTACGGCGTACAGCAGGTCGACGATCAGGTTCGCGGCCAGGAAGACGAGGACCAGGACGGTGACGAAGCCGACGACGGTCTGCGAGTTCTGGCGCAGGATGCCCTGGTAGAGCTGGTAGCCGACGCCGTGGATGTTGAAGATCCGCTCGGTGACGATCGCTCCGCCCATCAGGGCGCCCACGTCCGTACCGATGAAGGTGATGACGGGGATCAGCGAGTTGCGCAGCAGATGCCGGAGGACCACGCGGCGCCTGGGCAGGCCCTTGGCGGTCGCGGTACGGACGTAGTCGGCGCGGGCGTTCTCGGCGATCGAGGTCCGGGTGAGCCGGGTGACGTAGGCCAGCGAGACGGAGGCGACCACGAGCCCGGGGATGATGAGTTCGTTGAGCGGGGCCTCGCTGGAGACGGACGGTTTGATGACGCCCCACTCCACGCCGAGCAGGAGCTGGAGCAGCAGGCCGGTGACGAAGGTCGGGATGGAGATGACGACCAGGGTCAGGATCAGCACGGTGGTGTCGATGGGGCGGCCGCGGCGCAGGCCGGTCACGACACCGAGGCTGATGCCGATGACGATCTCGAAGAAGATCGCCACGAGGGTCAGGCGGATGGTGATGGGGAACGCCGTGGCCATCAGCTCGGTGACCTTCTGCCCGTTGAACGCGGTGCCGAAGTCGCCGGTGAAGACGTTGCCCATGTAGGTCAGGTATTGCTGCCAGACCGGCTTGTCGAGGCCGAATTCCGAGCGGAGTTGGGCGGCGGTCGCCGGGTCGCACTGGCGGTCGCCGCAGAGGCCCGCGATGGGGTCACCCATCACGTTCACCATGAGGAAGATCAACAGCGTGGTGCCGAAGAAGACCGGGATCATCTGCAGCAGCCGCCGGATCACATAACGTCCCATGAAGGGCTCCGGGGGTCGCGGGGTGGCTGAGGTGTCATCGGGGGCCGGGGACGGGGAAGCCGGGTGACCGGTGCGGGGAGCGCACCGGTCACCCGGCCTCGGCCGCCTACTTGACCTTGATCTGCTCGTACACCGGGACGCTGAACTGGTTCAGCGAGACGTTGCTGACGTTCTCCGAGTAGCCGGCGCTGCCGTTCTGGTACCAGAGCGGGATGACGGGCATCTGCTGGACCATGACCTTCTCGGCGTCCTGGAAGGTGGAGACGGCCTTGGCCTTGTCCGACTCGGCGTTCGCCTTGTTGACGAGGTCGTCGAACTGCTTGCTGTTCCACTTGCCGTCGTTGGACGAGGCGTTGGTGTAGTAGACGGGCTGCAGGAAGTTCTGGATCAGCGGGTAGTCCATCTGCCAGCCCGCGCGCCAGGCGCCGTGCAGCTTCTGCTGGGAGACCTGGCTGCGGAAGTCGGCGAAGGTGCCGACCGGGGCGCCCACGCACGCCTTGTTGTTGCCCATGACCTTGTTGATGCTGTTGCAGACGGCGTCGACCCATTCCTTGTGGGAGCCGGTGTCCGCGTTGTACGAGATCTTGAGCTGGCCGCCGGGGATGCCGCCGCCGTCCTGGATCATCTTCTTGGCCTCGGCGGCGTTGTACGTGCACTCCTTGCCGCAGAGACCCTTCTTGAAGCCGCCGTCGGCGCCGAGGACCGGGGAGGTCCAGTCGGAGGCCGGGGTGCGGGTCTGCTGGAAGATCTGGTTGGTGATCTGCTCGCGGTTGATCGCCATGGACAGGCCCTGGCGGACCTTGATCCCGCCGGGGGTGTCCCACTCCTTGTCGTAGAAGGGGAACGCGAGGGTCTGGATGATGCCGGCCGGGGTGTTGATGTAGCGGTCGCCGAGGTCCGCCTTGACGTTCTTGAGCTGGGACGCGGGCACGTCGTCGACGAGGTCGAGGTTGCCGGCGGTCAGGTCGGTGTAGGCGGTGTTGTTGTCGGTGTAGACCTTGAGGTCGATCCCGCCGTTCTGCGCCTTGTCGTCGCCGGGGTAGTCGTCCCACTTGCGCAGGTCCATCGACGAGCCCTTGGTGTACTTGTCGATCGTGTACGGGCCGTTGCCGATCGGCTTGGACACCCAGGCGGCGTGGTCGTCGAAGAAGGCCTTGGGAAGCGGCGCGAAGGCGGGGTAGCCGAGGGTGTCGGGCCACAGGGAGAACTTCTGCGTCAGCTTGACCGTGAAGGTCATGTCGTTCACCTGCTTGAGACCGGAGAGCGTGTTGGCGCTCGCCGAGCCGGTCTCGGGGTGGACCTTGTCGTATCCGTCGATGTAGCCGAAGAAATAGGCGTTCTTCTGGTTGTTCTTCAACAGGGCGCCGTAGTTCCAGGCGTCCACGAACGACTTGGCGGTGATCTTCTCGCCGTTGCTGAAGGTCCAGCCGTCCTTCACCGTGATCGTGAAGTTCTGGTTGTCCGTGGACTCGATCTTCTCGGCGAGCATGTTCGTCGCCTCGCCGGTCTTCGGGTCGTACTTCTTGAGCCCCCGGAAGATCATGTCGAGGACCTTGCCGCCCTGCACCTCGTTGGTGTTGGCGGGCTCCAGCGGGTTCTGCGGGTCACCCCAGGAGGAGCTCACGATCCCATCGGCGCCACCGCCACCACCGCCACTGTCCCCTCCGCCGCAGGCCGTCGCCGCCAGGGCGACGGCCACCGCGCATGCGGCCCACTTGACCTGTGTGGCTCCGCGCATGGAGTGCCTCCTCGTAGTGCTCCGTCTTACGTGAAGTCAAATATCACTGCATACCGGAGCTTGTGCACATTTACTCCCGCCATTCGGGCGCGGCAAGGAGCGGAGGGCGACCCGCGAGACGCCGCACGGGTGACGTCTTCTGACGAGGACACGCCATGCGGGAGCCCTGCCCGACCGGGCTTGACGAGCGGCGAAGCGATAACGACGGAACAACGAACGCGCATCGAAGCGCCCCGGCGTGTCCGGATGTACGAATTCCGAGACAGCCCCGCCCGGATATCGGACTCAATGCCGGAATGCATCCGGTTTGCGGGGAAATTGGATTTACCCAAGGTAAATCAAAGGTAAAGGCATGGCCACGTCATGGTCATGAACGAGTCAAGCTCCCAAAGAGCACCTCAAGGCGGCCCGACATTCATTGACCCTGCATGAATTGCGTTGAAAAAGTCCGGGTAGCCCGTAGGTGTGCCCTGCGGAGTCCTTCGACCCTCCGGGCCAGGAGCACCATGACGATTCCCACCTCGAACGCAGCAGCCCCCCTTCAGGCTGCGGATCCGACGACGCCGGCGGCGCCGAATCCCTCCGCGCCCAAGGGCAGTGACGGCCGGTCACCGGGAAAGCTGGCCTGGCGCCGTTTCAAGCGTGACCGTACAGGCGTCATTTCGGCTTATGTAGTTATTTTCTTCTTCGTGGTGGCCATCGCCGCCCCGCTGATCGCCAAGCTGTACGGGAAGGATCCGTACACGACGTACGGCCAGAACGACACCAGCCTGCTGGACGACTTCGGCTCACCGGTCCTGCCCAACGGTGGAATCAGCGGTGACTTCTGGTTCGGTATCGAGCCCGGTCTCGGCCGGGACGTCTTCACCTTCCTGCTCTACGGCATGCGCAACTCCCTGCTGATCGCCACGGCCACCACACTGCTGATCACCGTGATCGGCATCGCCGTCGGCATCACGGCGGGCTACCTCGGAGGGAAGACGGACTACCTGGTCGGCCGGGTCATCGACATCCTGCTGGCCTTCCCCTCCACGCTCTTCTTCATCGCCTTCTGGCCCGTGATGATCTCGATCCTGGTCGACCCGGAGGAGAACACACCGGTCTGGCTGACCGTCGTCACCCTGATCTCGGTCATGACCGCCTTCGGCTGGGCCTCCATCGCACGACTGCTGCGCGGCGAGGTCCTCGCCCTGCGCGAGCGCGAGTTCGTCGAGGCGGCCAAGGTCACCGGAGCGTCCCCGGCCCGGATCATCTTCAAGGAACTGCTGCCGAACCTCTGGACGCCGATCCTCATCCAGGCCACGCTCGCGCTGCCCGCCTACGTCACGGCGGAGGCGGGCCTCGCCTTCCTCGGTGTGGGGCTGACCTCCCCGACACCCGACTGGGGCGTGATGATCCAGCGCGGATCGGACGTCTACCAGAGCGACATCACGTTCATGCTCTTCCCCGGCGCGTCGATGGTGATCTTCGTCATCGCCTTCAACCTCCTCGGCGACTCGGTGCGTGACGCACTGGACCCGAAGACCAAGCGCTGAACCCAGCGGTACTCCGGACGGGCGACGGGGCCCACCGGATCCATAGTTTCTCCACTCGACCAGAGCAGGAAGCCATGTCTCTCTCCCGCAGAAACTTCGTCATCGCCACGTCGGTCGCGGCCGGCGGCTCGATGGTCCTCTCCGCCTGCAGCAGCGGCAGCTCGACCGCCGACAAGGGCAAGGACAAGGGCCACGGCGGCGCCGACAAGTACACCGGCGCGGTCGTCGTCGGCACCAAGGAGGACTCGACGGGGCCGGCTCCCGAGATCGCGGGCGCGAAGAAGGGCGGGACGATCCGCGGCATATCGCCGGACGACTTCTCCCACCTCGACCCGCAGCGCATCTACTACTCGTGGAACTCGCAGATCGGCAACCTCCTCATCCGTGGCCTGACCGGCTACAAGATCGCCACGGACGGCTCCATGAAGCTCGTCGGCGACCTCGCCACCGACGCGGGCACCATGAGTGACGCGGGCAAGACCTGGGCGTTCACGCTCAAGGACGGCCTCAAGTGGGAGGACGGCAAGGAGCTCACCGTCGAGGACGTGCGCCACGGCATCGAGCGCGGCTTCGCCAGCTTCACCACCGAGGGCGCGGGCTACGCCCAGCAGGCACTGACCGGCTCGGCCGACTTCCGGTCCAAGTACAAGGGCCCGTTCAGCGGCAAGCACCTCGCGTCCGTCGTGACGGACGCCGCGGCGAAGACCATCACCTTCAAGCTCGTCGAGGCCCGCCCGGACTTCAACTTCACCCTGGCGATGACGTCCTACGGCGCCGTCCCGGTCAAGGGCGACAGCAAGGACAAGTACGACAAGGACCCGGTCTCGGCCGGCCCCTACCGCATCAAGGCGCACTCCATCGACAAGTCGATGACGCTGGTGCGCAACGAGCACTGGGACCCGAACACGGACTCGATCCGCAACGCCTACCCGGACAGCTTCGCCTTCGAGTTCGGGCCGGAGTCGCTCCAGGCCGCCGACCGCATGATCGCCGACTCCGGCGACGACCAGTACGCCTTCATGGCGTACAGCGGCGTCCCGGCCGAGCGGATCCAGAAGGTCCTCACCGACCCCGAGCTGAAGAAGCGCACCTTCAACGGTCTGCTCACCGGCATCTACTACTACGCCATCAACACCAAGCGCATCACCGACCTGAAGGTGCGCCAGGCGCTGATCCACGCCTGGCCGCTGGAGCAGATCCGCAAGATCTACGGTGGTCCGTCGGCCGGTGACTACGCCACGTCCATCCTGAGCCCCGACATCATGGGCTACGCCAAGGACGACGTCTACGGCAAGCTGAAGAAGCCGCAGGGCGACCCGGAGAAGGCGAAGCAGCTGCTGAAGGAAGCGGGCAAGGAGGGCCAGAAGATCGTCTACGCCTTCCCGCAGAGCAACGTCTACGACAAGACCAAGGTCGTCATCGAGAACGCCCTCAAGGCGGCGGGCTTCGACCCGGTCATCAAGCAGCTGGACTCCTCCAGCTACTACGACCAGATCCAGCAGATCGACAACAAGTTCGACGTGATGTGGTTCGGCTGGTCCCCGGACTGGCCGACCGGCTACACCCTGGTGCAGCCGCTGTTCGACGGCGGCACCATCGCCAACGGCGCCAACAACATCTCGCAGCTGAACGTCGACTGGGTCAACGCCGCGATCAAGAAGAACGTCGTCATCGCCGACCCGGCCGAGGCCGGCAAGCAGTGGGCGGCCCTCGACAAGCGGATCATGACGGAGGAGGCGCCGATCATCCCCGAGACGTTCCAGCGCCGCTTCTACCTGCACGGCTCGAAGGTCGGCGGGGCGATGTTCGACCCGCAGTACTCCTCGGCCGTGATCTACAAGCTGTTCGTGAAGGCCTGAGCCGACACTCCAGAGGCGGGGCGCCCCTGCGGCGCCCCGCCCGCTCCCCTCCCCCTCGTCGGCGCCTGCCAGGGAAATCCATCGCCATGTTCCGCTTCCTCATCCGCCGGGCAATCGGCGCACTGGTCATCCTGCTGATCATCAGTGCCATCACCTTCGTCCTCTTCTATGTCGCGCCCCGCGACCCCGCTCGTGTGGCCTGCGGCAAGGTGTGCACGCCGGAGACACTGGCGCTGGTCAAGCGCAACCTCGGCATCGCCGACCCGCTCCCCGTGCAGTACTGGCACTGGCTCCAGGGCGTGTTCGTCGGACGCGACTACACCTCGTTCGGCCACTGCCCCGCGCCGTGCCTGGGCTATTCGTTCCACAACCGCGAGCCGGTCCTCGGCACCATCCTGGACCGCTTCCCGACCACGCTCTCCCTCTCCATCGGCAGCGCGTTCGTCTTCGTGATCTTCGGCGTGGGCACCGGCATGCTGGCAGCGGTCAAGCAGGGCAAGGCGATGGACAAGATCGCTTCCTCGGCGTCGCTGATCGGCTCCTCGATGCAGATCTACATCGTCGGCGTGGTCGCCATGTACTACCTGACCGACCAGTGGCACATCCTGAGCCGCCCCAAGGACGTCCCGTTCACCGAGGACCCGGCCGCCTGGTTCAACGGACTGCTGCTCCCCTGGCTCGTGCTGGCGCTGATCTTCACCGCCAACTACACCCGTATGGCGCGCTCCCAGCTCGTCGAGACGCTGAGCGAGGACTACGTCCGGACCGCCCGCGCCAAGGGCCTCTCCCGGCGCACGGTGTTCTTCCGGTTCGCCTGGCGCGGCGCGATGGGCCCCATCGTCACCATCTTCGGTCTCGACATCGGCGTACTGCTCGGCGGCGCGATCATCACGGAGAAGGTGTTCGGCCTGCACGGCATCGGCGCCCTCTCGATCAAGGCCGTCAACGACAACGACCTGCCGCTGATCCTCGGCGTCGTCCTGGTCGCGGCGGCGGCGATCGTCGTCTTCAACATCATCGTCGACGCGGTCTACGCCCTCATCGACCCACGCGTCCGCCTCGCCTAGGGAGAGATCCAGTGAGCACCCCCTTCCTCTCCGTACGCGATCTGCGCGTGCACTTCTCCACCGACGACGGCATGGTCAAGGCCGTCGACGGGCTGTCCTTCGACGTCGAGCGCGGCAGGACCCTCGGCATCGTCGGCGAGTCCGGCTCCGGCAAGTCCGTGACCAACCTGGCCATCCTCGGACTGCACCACCCCGACCACACCGAGATAGAGGGCGAGATCCTGCTCGACGGGCAGGACCTCCTCACCGCGTCGGAACGGGAACTGGAACAACTGCGCGGCAACAAGATGGCCATGGTCTTCCAGGACGCGCTGGCCTCCCTCTCGCCGTACCACACCATCGGCAAGCAGATCGGTGAGACGTACCGCAAGCACACCGGGGCCTCCAAGCGGGAGGCCCGGGCGCGGGCCGTGGAGATGCTGACCAAGGTGGGCATCCCGCAGCCCGATCTGCGGGTGGACGACTATCCGCACCAGTTCTCCGGCGGTATGCGCCAGCGCGCGATGATCGCCATGGCGCTGGTCTGCGACCCCGCGCTGCTGGTCGCCGACGAGCCGACGACGGCGCTGGACGTCACCGTGCAGGCCCAGATCATGGACCTGCTCAAGGAGCTCCAGCAGGAGACCGGCACCTCGATCATCTTCATCACCCACGACCTCGGCGTCATCGCCGACATCGCGGACGACGTGCTGGTGATGTACGGCGGGCGCTGTGTGGAGCGGGGTTCGAAGAAGGAGGTGCTGCGGGCTCCCCAGCACCCTTACACCTGGGGCCTGCTGGGCTCCATGCCCACGCTCGAAGGGCCGGTGGACGTGCCCCTGTCGCCGATCCCCGGCACCCCGCCGAGCCTCCTCAACCCGCCGACCGGCTGCCGCTTCCACCCGCGGTGCTCGTTCACCGAGCAGGTAGGCGGCGACCGCTGCTCGGCCGAGCAGCCTCCGCTGGACCTGGTGTCCGGACGCGGGGCCGCCTGCCACCTGACACCGGAGCAGCGCATCGAGTTCTTCTCCGACTTCGCCGGCACCCGGCCCAACTGACGCACAAGAGACGGGACTTCCCCACCATGAGCAGCACCGATCCCCTCCTGGACGTCTCCGGACTCACCAAGCACTTCCCGATCAAGGGGGGCTTCCCGATCCGGCGTACGGTCGGAGCGGTCCAGGCCGTGGACGGGCTCGACTTCACGGTCGGGGCGGGCGAGAGCCTCGGCCTCGTCGGTGAGTCCGGCTGCGGCAAGTCGACGACGGGCCGGCTGATCACCCGGCTCCTGGAGCCGACCGCCGGCCGGATCTCCTACCGCGGGCAGGACATCAGCCATGCCTCGCGCAAGGAGCTGGCGCCGATCCGCTCCGAGATCCAGATGATCTTCCAGGACCCGTACGCCTCGCTCAACCCGCGGCAGACGGTGGGCAAGATCGTCGCCGCTCCGATGGAGATCAACGGCATCGACCCGGCCGGCGGCCGGGAGGCGCGGGTACGGGAGCTGCTGGAGACCGTCGGGCTCAACCCGGAGCACTACAACCGCTTCCCGCACGAGTTCTCCGGCGGTCAGCGCCAGCGCATCGGGGTGGCCCGCGCGCTGGCCCTGGAGCCGAAGCTCATCGTGGCCGACGAGCCCGTCTCCGCGCTGGACGTGTCGATCCAGGCCCAGGTGGTGAACCTGCTGCAGAAGCTCCAGAAGGAGCTGGGCATCGCGTTCCTGTTCATCGCCCACGATCTGGCGATCGTGCGGCACTTCTCGCAGCGCGTGGCCGTGATGTACCTGGGCCGGATCGTGGAGATCGCCGACCGCGAGGACCTGTACGGCAATCCGCGCCACCCGTACACGCGGGCCCTGCTCTCCGCCGTGCCGGAGGCCACCGCGGACGACGTGCCGGCCCGTGAGCGCATCCGCCTGACCGGTGACGTCCCCTCCCCCGTCAACCCGCCCTCGGGCTGCCGCTTCCGCACCCGCTGCTGGAAGGCGACGGACAAGTGCGCGAGCGAGACGCCGCCGCTGGTTCAGGTGGGCGGCAGCCGGGACGGGCACCTGACGGCCTGCCACTACCCGGAGGACTCGCAGTCCCTGTCCACCGTCCCGCAGGCCCGCAAGGAGGCCCCGGCGGCGAAGTCCGACAAGTAGCACGCCGAGGAGGCCCCTCAAGAACCGCGAGGCCCGAGGCTGACACCCCTCGCCTCGGCCCCGGGGTGTGGGGCGGGCGGGATCCGACCGGTCCGCCGCCCGTCCGATTCCCCGGCCCAGGAACCGAGCACGTCGGCCCATTGACCCGAGCCACCTGCGAGCCCGGTTCCGGGTACACGGGAAGGGCGCCCCGGAGCCGACCGGTTCCGGGGCGCCGTCCGTTGCACGCGTGCCTCGTCCCGCGGTGCGGATCGGGCCGGACCCGTTCTCGGACCGTTGGGCCCTGCCGTGGAAGGTGGCGGGCGGCGGTGAGGAGGCCGTTCGCCGACCGCCGCCGCCCGATCGCGCGGCGGGCCGCCCCCGGTCACCCGTGCCCGCACCCCGTAGCCCTCCGGTGTGGTGTCGGGACGGGTGCTCGTGACCTCCCGATGGCCGCCGTACGGTCAGTCGGCCGGGGTCCCGTCCAGCACCTCGGCCACCGACACCCAGGAGTTCCAGCGCCGGACGGTCACCCGCATGGTCCGGCCGTCCTGCACCGTGCCGGACCAGGCCCGACTGCCCTCCTCAGACTCCCGGGCCGTGGGCGGCACGGCCCGCAGACCGCACTCCGTCATCTGTTCCCGCACCTTCGCCACCTGGGACCGCGCGGTCGCGGTGTCGTCGTACGCGATGACCCGGTACTGGGCCAGGGCGTGGTCGCGGCCCGTGTACAGCAGGCTGTACCGCTGCTGTCCCGGCTCGTCCGTCATGGCGAACGAAGCGGGGCAGGCCTCGGCCAGGCCCACTTGGGGCAGGGGGCCGCTTCGCCGTCCGGCACCCGTCGGCAGGCCCGCGCTCTCCGTCCAGTGCCACCGCGCGTACCCGGGCAGTTCGTCGGCCCGGGGCATCTGGATCACCCCGTCCGTCCGGAAGGGATTGGCCGTCGCGGTAGCGACCGTCTGCCGGGTCCCCCGGTCGTCCGGCGGGAGCAGCATCCACGCGCCCGCCGCCGCCAGGAGGGCCGCGCCCCCCGCTCCCACCCGCACCGCGCGGTTGCGGGTCCGCCTGCGCCGCCCCTTCGCGCGGATCTCCTCGGCGGCCGACAGCCGCACGGTGACGCCCTCAAGCAGGTCCTCGACCTCAGCCATGGTGCACACTCCCCTTCCGCTCCGTGACGACCGACGAGTCGGCGAGCCGCTCGCCGAGGATCTTGCGGGCCCGGTGGAGCCGGGTCCGCACCGCACCGTTCGACGCTCCCGTCTCCCGGGCCACTTCCTCCACGGGAAGGCCGAGCATGTGGTGCAGGACCACCGCCCGGCGCTGCTCCGTGCTCAACTCCCCCAGCGCACCGACCAGCGCCACCCGGTCCGCGGAGAGCCCCGGCACATCGGGGGCCGCCCCGTGCCGGAAGTGCGCCCGCAGCCGGCCGCGCGTCCTGCGCCACGTACTGATCGCCAGCCGTACCGCCACAGTCCGCACCCATGGCAGCGGGTCACCGGCCCCGGACACCTTGTCCCACCGCTGCCAGGCCCGCACGTACGCCTCCTGGACGGCGTCCTCCGCCTCCCCCAGGTCGCCCGTCACCGCGTACACCGTGGCGACCAGGCGTTTGGCGGTCGCCGCGTAGAACGCGTCGAACGCCTCGGAATCCTCGAAACCTGCCGTCATGGCCCCCCTCCGTCTCCTCACCTGCCCGAGAACTGCCTCTTCCCCATACACGCCCGGGCGGCGGCCGATGTTACGGACGGTTTCGGGTCCGCTCCGGCCCCGCGGCCCGGTCACGGGGGGAACGGGGGAACAACGAGACGACGGGAAACGGGAAACGGGAAACGGAAGGCGCCCGGAACCGACAGGTTCCGGGCGCCTTCCGTGGTCAGCGGGCGGGTGCGGCTACGAGGCCGCGTGCACCACGTCCTTCTCCTCCGCGAAGTGGCAGGCCGACTCGTGGGCGGCCGGCGTCTTCGAGGTCTTGAAGCGCTCGGGGATCGCCAGCAGCGGCATCTCCTGGGCGCACTTGTCCTCGGCCTTCCAGCAGCGGGTGCGGAAGCGGCAGCCCGACGGCGGGTTGGCCGGGGACGGGACGTCCCCGGAGAGGATGATCCGCTCGCGGCCCTCACGGGCCTCCGGGTCCGGGACGGGGACCGCCGACAGCAGCGCCTGGGTGTAGGGGTGCGTCGGGTGGTCGTAGATCTCCTCGTCCGTACCGATCTCGGCCATCTTGCCGAGGTACATGACGCCGACCCGGTCCGAGATGTGCCGGACGATCGAGAGGTCGTGCGCGATGAAGAGGTAGGAGAGGTTGAACTCGTCCTGGAGCTTGCCCATCAGGTTGATGACCTGGGCCTGCACCGACACGTCGAGCGCGGAGACCGGCTCGTCGCAGATGATGATCTCCGGGTTGAGCGCGAGGCCGCGGGCGATGCCGATGCGCTGGCGCTGACCGCCGGAGAACTGGTGCGGGTACCGGTTGATGTACTCCGGGTTGAGACCCACGACGTCGAGGAGCTCCTGCACCTTGCGGCGCCGGTCGCCCTTCGGGGCCACCTCGGGGTGGATGTCGTAGGGCTCGCCGATGATGTCGCCGACCGTCATGCGCGGGTTCAGCGAGGTGTACGGGTCCTGGAACACCATCTGGATGTTGCGGCGTACGGCCTTCAGCGCGCGGCCGGACAGCTTGGTGATGTCCTGGCCCTTGTAGAAGACCTCGCCGGCGGTGGCCTGCTCCAGCGTCATCAGGAGCTTGGCGACGGTGGACTTGCCACAGCCGGACTCGCCCACGATGCCGAGCGTCTCGCCCGCGTAGAGATCGAACGAGATCCCGTCCACGGCCTTGACCGCGCCGACCTGCTTCTTGAACAGGATGCCCTGGGTCAGCGGGAAGTGCTTGACCAGGTTGCGGACCTGGAGGATCGGCTCCCCCTGCGACACCGGCGCGTCGATGGCGGCTACGGCCTCCGCCTCGGTGGCCGCGTCGACCGTCTCCACCTCGGAGACGTTCGGGGTGGCGTCCACGGGCTCCTTCTCGATGTCAGCCATGGATCGTCTCCTTCCAGAAGTGGCAGGCGCTGCCGCGTCCGACCAGCTCGGTACCGTCCTGCTCGGTCACCGGGGTCAGAGCCGGGATGTCCGTACGGCAGATGTCCTGCGCCATGGTGCAGCGCGGGTTGAACGCACAACCCGACGGCACGTGGAGCAGGTTGGGCGGCAGGCCCTTGATCGCGAAGAGCTCCTGGCCCTTCTGGTCCAGGCGCGGGATCGACTCCAGCAGACCCTTGGTGTACGGGTGCGCCGGGCGCTTGTAGATCTCGTGCACCGGAGCGGTCTCGACGATCCGGCCCGCGTACATCACGGCGATCTTGTCGGCGACGTCCGCGACGACACCGAGGTCGTGCGTGATCAGGATCAGACCCATGTTGTACTCGCGCTGCAACTCCGCGAGCAGGTCCATCACCTGGGCCTGGACGGTCACGTCGAGAGCCGTGGTCGGCTCGTCCGCGATGATCAGGTCCGGCTCCAGGGCCAGCGCCATGGCGATCATGATGCGCTGGCGCATACCGCCGGAGAACTGGTGCGGGTAGTCCGAGACCCGGGCCGCCGCGGCCGGGATCTTCACCTGGTCCATCAGCTCGACGGCCTTGGCGCGGGCTTCCTTCTTGGACAGGCCCTGGTGGACCCGGAACATCTCGCCGAGCTGGTAGCCGACGGTGAGGACCGGGTTCAGCGAGGAGAGCGCGTCCTGGAAGATCATGGCGATCTTCTGGCCGCGGATCTTCCGGCGCTCCTCGTAGGACATCTTGAGCATGTCCTGGCCGCGGAAGAGGATCTCGCCCTGCGGGATCTTCCCCGGCGGCATGTCGAGGATGCCCATGATGGCCTGCGCCGTCACGGACTTGCCGGAGCCGGACTCGCCGAGCACGGCGAGGGTCTCCCCGGCGTTCACGCTGTAGTTGACACCGTTGACCGCCTTGGCCACACCGTCGCGGGTGTGGAACTCCACGTGCAGGTCACGGACATCGAGCAGGGGGCCGACATAGTCGTCACCCGAGCGGGGGGACGGGACTTCGGCGGTCTTGTTGATGGTGGCCACGTTCGCCCTCCTTATCGCGACTTCGGATCGAGGGCGTTACGGACGGCTTCGCCGAGCATGATGAACGCCAGAACGGTGATGCTGAGCATGATCGACGGGTACAGCAGGATGTGCTGCGCGACGCGGATCTGGGCGGCGCCACCGGAGATGTCCATGCCCCACGAGATCGTCGGGTCGGCGAGACCCAGACCCAGGTAGGACAGGGTCGCCTCGGCGGAGATGTAGACGCCGAGCGAGATGGTGGCGACCACGATCACCGGGGCCATGGCGTTGGGCAGGATGTGCCGGAAGAGGATCCGGTTGGTACCCGCGCCCAGCGCCCTGGCGGCCTGCACGTAGTCCGACTGCTTGATGACGATCACCGCACCGCGCATGACACGCGCGATCTGGGTCCAGCCGAGGAACGCCAGGGCGAAGATGACCACCCAGACCGTCCGCTCGGTGAACGCCTGGAGCACGACCATGGCGCCCAGCAGGAAGGGGATGCCGAGGAAGACGTTGGTGAAGAATCCGGAGAGCAGGGCGTCGACCCAGCCGCCGAAGTAGCCGGCGAGCATGCCGATCAGTCCGCCGAACAGCGTCACCAGGAGCGTCACGCAGACACCGACGGTGATCGACGCGCGGGTGCCGTAGATGACACGCGCGTAGACACTGTGGCCCTGGCCGTCGTAGCCGAGCCAGCCCTCGGAGCCGATCTTGCTCAGCTCCGGCTTGCCCAGGTAGTGGTGCACCAGGTCGGCGGAGGTCGGCGAGGCGTTGGTGAACAGGCCGGGGAAGACCGCCATCACGAGAAGGATGACGATCAGGACCGACGAGATGATGAAGTACCAGTTGGAACGCAGGTCCCGCCAGGCGTCGCCCCACAGGCTGCGGGCCTTGTCGGCCTTCACCGTCGCCGACGGGTCCGCGAGGGGCGCCTTGGCTTCCTCGGGCGCGGGGGCGGTCTTGGTCACGTCAGGCATAACGGATCCTCGGGTCCAGGACCGCGTACAGCAGGTCGACGATGAGGCTCATGCAGAGGTAGACGAGCACGAGGATGGTGACGAGGCCGACGAGCGTCGTGCCTTCGCGCTTGACGATCGACTCGTAGATCGTGCCGCCGACGCCCTTGACGTTGAACAGGCCCTCGGTGACGACCGCGCCGCCCATGAGGGCGCCCAGGTCGGTGCCGAGGAAGGTGATCACCGGGATCAGCGAGTTGCGCATCAGGTGCACACCGACGATGCGCCGCTTGGGAAGTCCCTTGGCGATGGCGGTGCGCATGTAGTCCGAGCGCAGGTTCTCGGCCATCGTCGTACGCGTGAGTCTCGCTACATAGGCGAGTGAGAGCGACCCCAGCACGATGGCGGGCGCCAGCAGTTCGCTCCATTTGGCGTCACCGGACACGTTCGGATCGATCCAGCCGAGCTGGAAGGCGAACACCGTCTTGATGATGAAGCCGAGGACGAACACCGGGATCGAGATGATCAGCAGGGTGAAGACCAGGACGACGTTGTCGGTGAGCTTGCCGGCCCGCAGACCGGCGATCGTGCCGAGGCCGATGCCGACGACGATCTCGATGACGAACGCCATGCCGGCGAGCCGGAGGGTGACGGGGAACGCGTCGCCGAGGACGTCCGTGACGGGACGTCCGCTGGCTATCTGCTTACCGAAATCGAAATGCAGGACGATGCCTGTCATGTAATTCCAGTACTGCTGCAGGATCGGCTGATCCAGGCCGTGCTCATGGCGAAGTCTCGCCAGCGTGGCCGGATCGGCTCCCTTGTCCCCGAACAGCCCGCGCACGGGGTCGCCGGGCAGCGTGTAGACCATAAGGAAGATCAGCAGGGTCGTCCCGAGGAAGACCGGGATCATCTGGAGCAGTCGTCGTGCGACATAGCGCCCCATCATGCCTCCATGTAATAGGCAGGCGGCAGCCGACGGGCCCTCCCCCGCTCCGACTCCCCCTGCGGGGTCGTCGGTTGCGTGGAAGGGCCCCCCGGCCACTGCGTGCGGGCAGGCGCGGACCGTCCTTCAGTGCCGGTCCCGCGCCTGCGCGCGGACTACGTAGGTGTGGTTACTTCTTGACTTCGATCTGGGTCAGGATCGGGTCGCCGTCCTGCGCGTAGTCCACGTTCTGGACCTTCTCCGAGTAACCGGCGTTGACCTTGTAGTACCAGAGCGGGATGGAGGGCATGTAGTTCACCAGCTCCTTCTCGATCTTCTGGTACGCCGCGACGGAGTCGTCGAGGGAGGCCGCGGAGTCGGCCTTCTTGATCTCCGCGTCCAGGCCCTTGTTGGAGAAGTCGCCCTGGTTGCCCGCGGCGCCGGTCCGGAACAGGTCCGAGATGAAGTTCGCGTTCACCGGGTAGTCGAGCACCCAGCCGGAGCGGTACAGGGACTTGACCTGCTTGTCGTCACGCGCGTTCGTGTCGGCCTGGAAGTCGGCCTTCGAGTCGGTGCTGCACTTGACACCGGTCGACTGCGTGATGCTGTTGCAGACCGCCTCGACCCATTCCTTGTGGCCGCCGTCGGCGTTGAACTGGATCGAGATCTTGTTGCCCGGGACGCCGCCACCCTCCTTGATGAGAGCCTTGGCCTTCGCCGGGTCGTACTTGGTGACGTCGCCCGCGGCGTCCTTCTGGAAGCCGAGGACACCCTGCGCGACCCAGCCGGTGGCCGGCTCACGCGTGCCCTGGAGCACCGTCTTGGTGATCGTGGCGCGGTCGATGCCCATCGACAGGCCCTGGAGGACCTTCGGGTCGATGTTCTTGAACTGGTCGGTGTAGAAGGCGACGGCGATCGTCTGGATCGCGGAGTACGCCTTGTCCACGGCGCGGTCACCGAGGTCGGACCGGTAGACCGGGAGGTCCTTCGGGCCGATCTGGCGCAGCACGTCGACGTTGCCGGACTTCAGGTCCTCGTAGGCGGTCTCGAGGGTGGTGTAGTTCTTGAAGATCACACCACCGTTCTTCGCCTTGTCGACACCCTTGTAGTCGTCGTTGCGGACGACCTTGATCTGCTTCTTGTGGTCCCAGCTGACGAACTTGTACGCGCCGTTGCCGACCGGCTTCTCGCCGGCGGCCTTCGGGTCCGCGTAGAAGGACTCGGGCAGCGGGGAGAAGACCGTGTAGCCGAGCTTGTACGAGAAGTACGGAAGCGGGGCGTTGAGCTCGATGGTGAACGTGTAGTCGTCCACCTTCTTCAGACCGGACATGGCGTCGGCCTTGGGCTTGGCCTTGGCGTCCTCGGGGTGGACGTCGGCGAAGCCCTTGATGTCACCGAACCAGGACGCGTTGGTCTGGTTGTTCTTGATGTTGGCGGCCCAGTTCCAGGCCTTGATGTAGGACTCGGCCGTGACGGGCGTGCCGTCGTGGAACTTCCAGTCCTTCTTGAGCTTGACCGTCCAGAGCTTGCTGTCCTTGGTGTCGACAGACTCTGCGTTGATCATCTCAAGCTTGCCGGACGGGTCGTAGTCGACCAGCTGCGAGAAGATCGCGTCGGTGACGATGCTGCCGTTCGATTCCATCGTGTTGGCCGGCTGCAGCGGGTTCTGCGGCTCACCGACCTCGACGGAGAAGATGCCGTCAGCATTGACAGCACCCTTGGCGCTGCCCGTGCCCTTGTCGGCGTCGTCGTCGCCGCCGCCACAGGCAGTCGCAGCCAGGGCGATGATGGCCGCTCCCGCGACCCACTTGGCGCTCTTGGCACCACGCATGGGTTTCCTCCTCATGAGTCCACTTTTGACTACAAGAAGGGCACTGGGTCGATACACCGACACCCCTGACGGTGATCGTTTCAGTGCCCTTAGTGTGCTCGTGAGTCGGCACTCCCCACAGTGCGTGACCCATTGACCCGAGCTCAATGGAGCCAACTATTAAGTACGACTGGGCTGTAAACCACACTTAAAGGGTCTCGGTTTGACAACATCCGTCACTCGTGCGGATCAATATCCGGACAAACCGATCCCAGACAGACACCCCCGAAACGGACTGTTAACACACGTTTCGGAGAGCGACGCCCGATAACCGGACATCTTTGTCTCGCATCCTGGACAAGGCGATCGGAAAATCGGTTGCCAAAGGCCAGGGCCCCCACAGTGTCTGTGAGGGCCCTGGCCTTCTGCAATGCCCGGAGCTGACGGATCATCGGCCGAAAACGGCCTACCCGCCGTCGGCCCGGTTGTGCTGGGCGTCAGCGGTACGCGACGTCAGCAGTGCGGAACGCCCGCACCCGGGGCATCCCGGGTGCGGGGGACGTCAGTTGTTCTTGGCGCGCGAGGCGGTGCGGCCACGCAGCTTCTGGTCCAGGACGACCTTGCGGATACGGACCGTCTCCGGGGTGACCTCGATGCACTCGTCGTCGCGGCAGAACTCCAGCGACTGCTCCAGCGAGAGCTTGCGGGCGGGCACTACGTTCTCCGTGGTGTCCGCGGAAGCCGCACGCATGTTGGTGAGCTTCTTCTCCTTGGTGATGTTCACGTCCATGTCGTCGGCGCGCGAGTTCTCGCCGATGATCATGCCCTCGTAGACCTCGGTGCCGGCCTCGGTGAAGATGACACCGCGCTCCTGGAGGTTGACCATGGCGAACGGCGTCACCGTGCCCGAACGGTCGGCGACCAGCGAGCCGTTGTGACGGGTCCGCAGCTCGCCGAACCACGGCTCGTGGCCCTCGAACAGGGAGTGCGCGATGCCCGTACCGCGGGTCTGGGTCAGGAACTCCGTACGGAAGCCGATGAGGCCACGCGACGGCACGATCCACTCCATGCGGACCCAGCCCGAACCGTGGTTCGTCATGGTCTCCATGCGCCCCTTGCGGGTCGCCATGAGCTGAGTGATGGCGCCGAGGTGCTCCTCCGGCGAGTCGATCGTCATGCGCTCGATCGGCTCGTGGGTCTTGCCGTCGACCTGCTTGGTGACGACCTCGGGCTTGCCGACCGTGAGCTCGAAGCCCTCCCGGCGCATGGTCTCGACCAGGATGGCGAGCGCGAGCTCACCACGGCCCTGGACCTCCCAGGCGTCGGGGCGCTCGGTGTCCAGGACGCGGAGCGAGACGTTACCGATCAGCTCGCGGTCCAGGCGGTCCTTGATCTGGCGGGCGGTGACCTTGTGGCCCTTGCCGCCCTTGCCGACCAGCGGCGAGGTGTTCGCACCGATGGTCATCGAGATGGCCGGCTCGTCGACCGTGATCAGCGGCAGCGCGATCGGGTTCTCGGTGTCGGCCAGGGTCTCGCCGATCATGATGTCCGGGATACCGGCGATCGCGCAGATGTCGCCCGGACCGGCCTTCTCGGCGGGCTTACGGGTGAGCGCCTCGGTCATGAGGAGCTCGGTGATGCGGACGTTGGACTGCGTGCCGTCACGCTTGATCCAGGTGACCGTCTGGCCCTTGCGCAGCTCGCCCTGCTCGACGCGGCAGAGCGCGATACGGCCGAGGAAGTTGTCGGCGTCCAGGTTGGTGACGTGCGCCTGCAGCGGGGCGTCCTCGTCGTACTCCGGGGCCGGGACCGCGGAGAGGATGGTGCTGAAGAACGGCTCCAGGCTGTCGCTGTCCGGCGGGACGGTGCCGTCCTCCGGCTTGGTCAGCGAGGCGACGCCGTCGCGGGCGCAGGCATAGACGATCGGGAACTCGATCTGGTCCTCGTCGGCGTCCAGGTCCAGGAAGAGGTCGTACGTCTCGTCGATGACCTCGGCGATCCGGGAGTCCGGCCGGTCCGTCTTGTTGATGCAGAGGATGACCGGCAGCTTGGCCGTCAGCGCCTTGCGGAGCACGAAGCGGGTCTGCGGCAGCGGGCCCTCGGAGGCGTCGACCAGCAGCACCACCGCGTCCACCATCGACAGGCCTCGCTCGACCTCACCGCCGAAGTCGGCGTGGCCGGGGGTGTCGATGATGTTGATCGTGATGACGTCGCCGCCATCCTTGGGGTGGTACTTCACGGCCGTGTTCTTGGCCAGGATCGTGATGCCCTTCTCACGCTCCAGGTCGTTCGAGTCCATCATGCGATCGTCGAGGTGCTCGGCGGCGTGCGCGGCGAACGCGCCGGCCTGCTTGAGCATGGCGTCGACCAGCGTGGTCTTGCCGTGGTCGACGTGGGCGACGATGGCTACGTTACGGATGTCGTGGCGCGTGGGCATGGGTGGCTTGCGCTTCTCTCGGATCGGGGATTCAGGCGTCTTAGTCGGTCTTGAGTCCTCGTACGCCCGCCGGGCGGACGCGCCACGGCTAGTCACCATGGTACGGGGCGGGCGCGCCTGCGGCTTCCCGGGCAAGTTTTACCGGCCACAGGACAGGCGCTTGGCCTCGTGCGCGGCGGCGGCGTCCTTGGGCAGGGGATCCTCGCAGGCGAGGAATCCCTCGCCTGTCACGATCCAGGTCGACACATGCCCGGTGGTCGGTTCCCGGTCTCCGCCATCGCCGCAGGAGTAGCGGAAGTCCGCCTCGACCAGTTTGACGAGGCTGTAGCTCACCAGGTCGGCGGCCCGTCCGCTGAATGCCCCGCCGCCGTCCTCGGCCAGAGGCGCGTACGCCCCCGGCTCTCCCAGCCCGGACCAGCTTCCCGGGTCATCCAGCTCGTCCCCCTTCTCCGTGAGGCCGATGCGCACGCTCAGGGCGAAGAAGACGGCGTGCGAGTCCAGCCGGGGCCCCTCGGTCTCCAGGGACGCCTGGTCAGTGCGCAGCCGCTGCATCGGCGCGGCCGGTTCGGTCGCCTCGGCAGTGACGCGCTGCACCTTGGTGACCCCGTTCAGTACGGAGTACTTCCGCAGATTGAACCAGGTGTACGTGCCGCCCTTGCAGGCCCGCTCCTCGGGAGCGGACAGATGCTCGGCGCCGGTCTGCGCGGCCGTGGACGAACCGGCCGGCGTCGGCTTCGTCGCGCCCGTGCCCGGGCCGTCCGGCGTCGAGCCGCAGGCGCCGACGCCCGCGAGGAGTCCTGCGACGAGCACTCCGACCGCACAGCTGAAAGCCCGCGTCCGCTTCATGTTCCCGCCCCCGTGATCAGTTCTTCCGGCGGAATTCACCGGTGGTCATGACCACGGTCCCCCGGGCGGGGTGGCGCGGACGCGGGACTTGAGCAACTTCAGAGGTGGGGCTCCGAAGCCACTGCTCCGAGGTGGGGCTCGGAGCGGGGCTCCGCGGCCGGAACTTCGGGGTTGGGGCCCCGGAATCCGGAAGGCGGAGTGCTACCCGGGTCAGCAGGTGGGCACAGCCTTGCCCGCCGGCCAGCCGGCGGGCAAGAGAATTGAGCCAGTTCTGAGCTTTCGCTTCCGTCCTGACCTGCTACTTCTTCCGATTGGCCGGGCTACCTGCCGATTGCGGTGTCTTGAAACCGATGTCCTGGTAGTGCGGCACCCCGAAGCCGAAGGCCCCGACGTTCACGAGCTTTCTGCTCGTCGCGACCAGTTGCGGGCGCTGGTAGAGGGGAATCGATCCTGCGGCGGCCCAGATGCGGGCGTCCGCCTGCTTCATCAGGTCCCTGGCCGCCCCCTCGTCGAGCTCCGAGACCGCCTCGTCGAAGAGCTGGTCGATGTGGTCCGTGCCGACGCGGGTGTAGTTCTGCTCGACGAGCAGCGAACCGTCGGTGGCGGGGACCGGCTTGGCGAAGATCGGACGGTCGTCCGTGGCCGGGTAGGCGGTGGCGGGCCAGGAGTACAGCGCCAGGTCGTAGTCGCCGGACGCGACGTGGTCCTGGAAGTAGCTGTCGTCGGAGACCTTGGTGATCTCGGTACGGATCCCGATCGTGTCGAGCATCGCCGCGATCCTGTCGCCGACGCCGCGCAGGGACTCGGAGCCGGGACCGGACGGCAGGACGAACCGCAGCGTCAGCGGCTTGCCGTCCTTGCCGAGGGGACCGCGGGCCGAGTCGGGGGCCTGGGCGGGGGCCGCCGTACCCGCGGGGGCGTAGGCGCCGGCCGCGCCGCCGGGCTGACGGTCCTGGGCGGTGATCCGGACGGGGGCGTCCTCGGAGGTGCCCGTCTCGCCCAGGCGTCCGGCCTGGCGCAGCAGGGCGGCGCTGTGTGCGGCCGCGGCCGCGGCGGGCGCGATCACGGGGGCCGCGCCTGCGGCCTCACCGGGCTTGTCGTCGTCGCCGACGATGTAGAGGCCGTCGTCGTCGGAGGGCTCACGCCGGGCGGCGCCGTCGGTCTTGCCGTCGTCCTTCGCGCTGTCGGCCTCCTCCTTCTTTCCCTTCTCCTTCTCCTGCGCCTTCTTCTCCTGCGTCCCGCCCGCGTCCTTCTGCTTCTCGCCCTCGCTGCCCGCCTTGGTGCCGTCCGTCCTCTTGGTGGCGCCCTCGCGCGTCCAGCCCGCGTCCGCCAGCAGGGCCTGGGCCTCCTTGGTGTCCTGGCTGCCGAGCGCGTCGCTGCCGTCCTTGTACGCGGGCTGCCCGGCGACGGCCAGGTGGCTGCCGAGCGGCTCGGCGGGCAGGCCGAGCGGGCCCAGTACGGCGTCGGCGAGTTCCTGGCGGTTCAGTGCGCGGGCGACGGCCCGGCGCACCCGGTCGTCGGCGAGCGGCCCGGTCTCGCCGTTCAGCGCGAGCTGGGTGTAGGCGGGCTCCAGGGACTTGCGGACGACGTAGCCGCGCAGGTCGCTCTGCTCGGCGGCGTACGCCTTCGCGGCCCTGGCCTTCTCGTCCCGGGCCTGCTGCGCCTCCTCGGCGACCTCCTCGTCGGAGCCGTGCGCCAGCGCCCAGGACCGCAGCGCCTGGGCCGGGGTGACCTCGGAGCCCGGGCCGTGGGCGGGCGGTGCGCCGCCGGTGCCGGCGTCCTGGGCGGCCCGGGTGATCCGGTGGGCGGCCGCCGCGTCGATGTCGGCGACGTCGATCCTGCCCTCGGTCAGCGCCTCGGTGCGGTCCTGCGGCTCGACGGCCTTGAAGACGAGCGAGTCGAGCTTGGCGGGGCTCCCCCACCAGCGCGGGTTGCGGGCCAGCGTGACGGTCTTGGCCTCCTTGTCCACCTCGCGCAGCCGGAAGGGTCCCGCGGTCGCCTTGAGCGTGGACCTGGCCCCGTCGTTGAAGGCGTCCGGGGAGCCCGTCACCTGCTTCGGGTACAGCGGGGAGAAGAGGGAGCGCCAGTCCGCGTACGGCTTGGCGAAGGTGACCTTGACCTCCAGGTCGTCGGCTCCGCGCTCGATCTTCTCGATGCGTTCGTACCCGGCGTTGCGGGCCGTCCAGAACGCGGAGTCCTTGCCGCTCAGCGCGCGCCACTGGGCGACGAAGTCCGGTGCGCCGATCTCCCGGCCGTCGCTCCAGACGGCCTGCTGGTTCAGGCGGTAGAGCACGACCTGCCGGGGCTCGGTGTCGACGACCTTCGCGGATTCCAGGTAGTCCGGGTTCAGCTGCGGCCGGCCCTTGGCGTCCAGCGGGAAGAGCGTCGGCAGCAGCGCGCCGGTGATCCGGGTGGTGGCGCTGTCGGCGTCGGCCTGGAAGGCGTTGAGGGTGGCGGGCATCGCGTCGATCGCCCAGTTGACCGTGCCGCCCTGCGCCACCTGGGCCCGGGCCGCCGCCGCGATGTCCTGCGGGACGACGGTCGCGGGGGTGGCCTCGTCGTGGCCCGAGCTGCAGCCGGCGAGTACGGGGAGGCTGAGCACCCCGGTGGTGAGGAGGGCGAGCGAGCGGCGCTTTCGGGATGTCCCGCGCGGGACGCCGACGTGGGACATGACTGATACCTCCGGGGACGGCCCGGCCCACTCTTACCCGAATAGACCGGATGGTGCGTATGTGGTGGCATTTGCAGTTGATCACACTGGTTCCGCCCGTCCACTGAAAGCGTCCACGCGCGGGAGACGGCGCAGACACGGCGCAGCCGCCGGAAACCTCACCCGTGCGGCGGAGTGCCCGGACCGGCCGGAACGCGACGCCCCGAGGGGCCGCGTCCCCGAAGCCGGCAAGACGGGGCGGTCCGCTCCCTTCCCAACGGGGATGTGACGCGCGACACTCTCAGGCGCATGCGCATGGTCACCGCGACTGCGGAAGAGAGATCAAGTCATGTCCCTGCACAATGAACTGACGGCTGTTCAGCACTGTCTCGACGACCTGGTCCGCACGGTCGGACGGCTGGAGCGGACCCTTGCGCAGCTGCGTGAGGCGGACACCGCTGCGGACCCGCTCGGCCCGGCCGGCCACACCGCACCCGTCGACGGCGTCATCACGATCACCGATGCGCCGTACGACACCACCCTGTGGACGGACTCGGACGACGAGGGTCTGGGCGTCCGCGGCAGGCGCGCCCCCTAGGAGATCTCCTTGGCCACCGGTACGGAAACAGGCACGGATTCAAGCAATGATCCAGGCACGGCTCCCGCTGCGAAGCCACCGGCGGGCCAGCCGCGCGGTGTGCACCACCCCACGCGGGCCGCCATCGCCGCCCGCCATCTGCGGACCGACCGCTGGTGGCTGGCGCCCGCCGTGACGGCGGGCGGGCTGCTCGCCTTCATCGTCTACTCGACGTGGCGGGCGTTCTCGAACGCGGACTACTACGCCGCCCCCTACGTCTCCCCGTTCTACTCGCCCTGTCTGGCGGACAACTGCGCCCCCATGCGGCACGGCCCGAACTGGGACCTCTTCGGCAGCTGGTGGGGCCTTTCCCCCGCCCTGCTGATCCTGGTCTTCCCGCTCGGCTTCCGGCTGACCTGCTACTACTACCGCAAGGCCTACTACCGGGGCTTCTGGGCCTCGCCGCCGGCCTGCGCGGTCGCCGAACCGCACCGGAAGTACAGCGGCGAGACCCGCTTCCCGCTGATCATGCAGAACATCCACCGGTACGCCTTCTACGCGGCGGTGCCGGTCGCCGGGATCCTCACGTACGACACCGTGCTCACCTTCCGCGACGAGCACTACGCCTGGGGCCACATGGGTCTCGGCTCGCTGATCTTCCTGGTCAACATCGTCCTGATCTGGGCGTACACCCTGTCCTGCCACTCCTGCCGGCACATCATCGGCGGCCGGCTGCGGCACTTCTCCGAGCACCCCGTGCGCTACCGGCTGTGGGGCTGGGTGGGACGGCTCAACGCCCGTCACATGCTGCTCGCCTGGGCCTCGCTGATCAGCGTGGCGGCGTGCGACTTCTACGTGTACCTGGTCGCCTCCGGCGCCTTCGACGATCCGAGGTTTTTCTGAATGACTGAGCTCGAACGACAGCAGTGGGACGTCGTCGTGGTCGGTGCCGGAGGCGCCGGGCTGCGCGCCGCGATCGAGGCCCGCGAGCGCGGGGCCCGTACGGCCGTCATCTGCAAATCGCTCTTCGGCAAGGCGCACACGGTCATGGCGGAAGGCGGGATCGCCGCCTCCATGGGCAATGTGAACGCCGGGGACAACTGGCAGGTGCACTTCCGCGACACCATGCGCGGCGGGAAGTTCCTCAACCAGTGGCGGATGGCGGAGCTGCACGCCAAGGAGGCGCCGGACCGGGTCTGGGAGCTGGAGACCTGGGGCGCCCTCTTCGACCGCACTCCCGAGGGGAAGATCTCCCAGCGCAACTTCGGCGGCCACGAGTATCCGCGCCTGGCGCACGTCGGGGACCGTACCGGCCTCGAACTGATCCGCACCCTCCAGCAGAAGATCGTCTCGCTCCAGCAGGAGGACGCGCGCGAGTTCGGTGATCCCGAGGCGCGGTTGAAGGTCTTCCAGGAATGCACCGTGACGCGCGTCCTGAAGGACGGGGCCCGTGTCTCCGGGACCTTCTGCTACGAGCGCGAGACCGGCCGGTTCTTCGTGCTGGAGGCACCCGCGGTCGTCCTCGCCACCGGCGGCATCGGCAAGTCCTTCAAGGTGACGTCGAACTCCTGGGAGTACACCGGCGACGGCCACGCGCTGGCCCTGCTGGCGGGCGCGCCCCTGCTGAACATGGAGTTCGTGCAGTTCCACCCGACCGGCATGGTCTGGCCGCCCTCGGTCAAGGGCATCCTCGTCACCGAGTCGGTGCGCGGCGACGGCGGGGTGCTGCGCAACTCCGAGGGCAAGCGGTTCATGTTCGACTACGTGCCCGACGTCTTCAAGGAGAAGTACGCGCAGTCGGAGGAGGAGGGCGACCGCTGGTACGAGGATCCGGACCACAACCGCCGCCCGCCCGAGCTGCTGCCGCGCGACGAGGTCGCCCGCGCCATCAACTCCGAGGTGAAGGCCGGGCGCGGATCGCCGCACGGCGGGGTGTTCCTGGATGTGTCGACCCGGATGGACGCGGAGCGGATCAGGCGCCGGCTGCCGTCGATGTACCACCAGTTCAAGGAGCTGGCGGACGTCGACATCACCGCCGAGGCGATGGAGGTCGGCCCGACCTGCCACTACGTGATGGGCGGCATAGCCGTCGACTCCGACACCGCGGCGGCCCTCGACGTGCCGGGGCTCTTCGCGGCCGGCGAGGTCGCCGGCGGCATGCACGGCTCCAACCGGCTCGGCGGGAACTCCCTCTCCGACCTGCTGGTCTTCGGCCGGCGGGCGGGACTGCACGCGGCCGGGTACGCGGCGTCCGCCGACGCTCCGCCGGTGGTGGACGGGGCGCAGATCGACGCCGCCGCCGCGGAGGCGCTGCGTCCGTTCAGCGCGGAGGACCTCGCCGAAGGCACGCCGGCGGAGAACCCGTACACCCTGCACCAGGAACTCCAGCAGACGATGAACGACCTCGTCGGCATCATCCGCCGCGCCCCCGAGATGGAGCAGGCCCTGGAGAAGCTGGCCGGGCTGCGCGAGCGGGCCGGGCGGGCCGGGGTGGAGGGGCACCGGCAGTTCAACCCCGGCTGGCACCTCGCCCTGGACCTGCGGAACATGCTGCTGGTCAGCGAGTGCATCGCACGGGCGGCCCTGGAGCGCACCGAGAGCCGCGGCGGCCACACCCGCGAGGACTGCCCGGGGATGGAGCGCTTCTGGCGCCCGGTCAATCTCCTGTGCCGGCCGGTGGACGAGCCGGGCGCCGCGAGCGGCCGGATCGGCCTCGTGCGCGAGGTGACCGAACCCATCCGTCCGGATCTGCTCTCCCTCTTCGAGAAGGAGGAGCTGGTCAAGTACCTCGCCGATGAGGAGCTCTACGAATGAGCAGCTACGACGCACGGTTCAGGGTGTGGCGCGGGGACACCGGGGGCGGCGGTCTGGAGGACTTCGAGGTCGAGGTCAACGACGGCGAGGTCGTCCTCGACATCATCCACCGCATCCAGGCCACTCAGGCGGGCGATCTGGCGGTGCGCTGGAACTGCAAGGCGGGAAAGTGCGGTTCGTGCAGCGCGGAGATCAACGGACGGCCGCGGCTGCTGTGCATGACGCGGATGTCGGTCTTCGGCCGCGAGGAGACGATCACGGTCACCCCGCTGCGGGCCTTCCCCGTGGTGCGCGACCTGGTGACGGACGTGTCGTTCAACTACACCAAGGCGCGCGAGATCCCCGCCTTCGTCCCTCCGGAGGGGGTGAAGGCGGGCGACTACCGGATGCAGCAGGTCGATGTGGACCGCTCGCAGGAGTTCCGCAAGTGCATCGAGTGCTTCCTGTGCCAGGACACCTGCCATGTGGTGCGCGACCACGAGGAGAACAAGGCGGCCTTCGCCGGGCCACGCTTCCTGATGCGGGTCGCCGAGCTGGACATGCACCCCCTGGACGCCGCCGCCGAGTCCGGTCTCGACCGGAAGGCGACGGCGCAGGAGGAGCACGGGCTCGGCCTCTGCAACATCACGAAGTGCTGTACGGAGGTGTGCCCCGAACACATCAAGATCACCGACAACGCGCTGATCCCGCTGAAGGAGCGGGCCGTGGACCGCAAGTACGACCCGCTGGTGTGGCTGGGGAACAAGATCCGGCGGCGCGACCCCTCGTCCTGAGGGGCCACGGCCGCGGCGGCCCGGCCGGGCCGCCGCGGCCGGTGCTCAGCCCAGCAGCTTGATGATCGCGTCCGTGGTGTCCGTCTCGCCGAGGCGGGGGAAGATCCGCTCGACGCTGTTGTCGTGGGCCTCGGCGCCCATGTCGGTCACCGCGTCCGTGGCGACGGTGACGTGGTAGCCGTGCTCGTGCGCCGCGCGGGCGGTGGACTCGACGCCGATGCTCGTCGCGATCCCGGCCACCACGACCTGGGTGACGCCGCGACGGCGCAGCTGGAGGTCGAGGTCGGTGCCGTAGAAGGCGCCCCACTGCTGCTTGGTGACGACGATGTCGCTGTCGTGCGGGCCGAGTTCGGGGACGATCTCGGCCCAGTCGGCGGCCGGCTGCCCGGACCGGGCGGGGCCCTCGGTGCGGCCGGGGGCCCCGCCGGTGACACGGACCAGGACGACCGGGAGGCCCTTGGCCCGGAAGGCGTCGGCGAGGGTCGCGGCGCGGGCGACGACCTCGGCCGCGAGGTGGGCGGTCGGCAGGCCGACGATGCCCTTCTGGAGGTCGACGACGACCAGCGCGGTGTTCGGGTCGAGGGTGGTGGCGGTCATGGTGATGCTCCTTGCGTAGTGGTGCTCGGGAGGGTTCAGGTACGGCCGCGCAGGGCGCGGTCGGTGACGGTGAGGACGATGAGCAGCACGCCCAGTACGGCGGCCACGCCGGCCATCAGGTGGAGGCCGTGGTCACCGGCCGACGCCCCGTACGCGAGTGCGATGAGGCTGGAGGCGGTGATGGCCCCTATGTACTGGGCGGTGCGCTGGAGGCCCGCCGCGGAGCCGATGGACTCGGGCGGGGCGTAGGCCTGGACGGCCGCCTGGTTGCTCGTGCCGATGAGCCCCTGCGGGATGCCGAAGCAGGCCCCGGCCAGCAGCAGGACGGCGACCGGGGTGTCCCCGTTGAGGAGGAACAGCAGCCCGGAGCCTGCGGTGAGCAGCACGCAGGCCAGGACGAGCGGCCCCCGGATGCCCTTGGTACGGGCACCGAGCAGCGAGCAGACCAGCGCGGCGACGGACATCGGCAGCATCAGCAGTCCGGTGTGCCCGGACGAGTAGTCGCGGGCCTCCTCCAGCCACTGCGTGTACCCGTACATCACGACGTAGATCAGCAGGTAGCTGATCCCGTGCCGCAGGTACGTCCGGGAGAGCGCGGCGTTTCCCGCCAGCATCCGCAGATCGATGAAGGGCTCGGGACGGCGCAGCTGCCACCGCACCAGCGCGGCGGTCAGCACGGCGAACGGCGCGAGCAGCCACCACATCGGGTGGGCCAGGTCGAGCAGGAAGAAGACCAGCACGGTCAGCGCGGTCGCGAAGAGGCCGATGCCGAGCGGGTCCAGGCCGAGCCGGGGCGTGCTGCCGTCGGCGGCCCGCACCCGCGGCGGGTCGGCGGGGATCCAGAGCAGTGCCGCTCCGAACGCGATGAGGGCGACGGGCACGTTGACGGCGAAGATGCCGCGCCAGCCGACGACCATGACCAGCAGCCCACCGAGCGTGGGACCGACGGCCGCGCTGCCGAGCGCGGCGAAGGAGAGCCGGGCCAGCACGGGCCGCGGGGTGACCCGGCCGATCCGGGCCGACTCGTCGCGCAGGACCGCCATGGCGGCCGGGTAGGCGGCCGACGTACCGATGCCGAGCAGCAGCCGGGACACGATCAGCTCGCCGAAGCTCTGCGCGAGCGTGCCGACCAGACCGGAGGCGATGACGACGACCAGTCCGGCGAGGAAGACGCGCCGGGGGCCGAGGACGTCGGCCAGTTTCCCCAGGACGGGCTGGGCGACGGCGCTCGCGAGGTAGAGGACCGAGATCAGCCAGGCGGTGTCGGCTGCGCCGATGCCGAAGTGGTGCCCGATCGCCACCAGCGCGGTGGAGATCATGGTGGTGTTGAGCGGATTGAGCAGCGAGCCGAGCAGCAGCGGGGCGGTCAGTCGCGCGCTGAACCCGGGAGCGGGCGCCGTCTCCCGCGGGCCGGTCCCCAGGACCGGCGCCACGGGCAGCACGTCGCGCCCGGTCATGAACCGACCAGGCGCTCGATGAGGTCGGCGGCCTCGGCGACGGTGCGCCGCTGCGGCCCGTCGAGTTCGGCGGCGACGGCCTCGGCGAGCCAGTTGCGCTTGGCGGCCCGGACCTCGGCCAGCGTCGTGCGGCCGGCGTCCGTGACCGACATCACCGACTTGCGCCCGTCGACCGGATCGGGCGCCCGCTCGACGAGCCCCTGTTCCTCCAGCGCGCCCAGGGTCAGCCGCATGGACTGGGGGCGCACGAACTCGGAGCGGGCCAGATCGGCCGTGGTGGCGGGTCCGCCGTCCTCCAGCCGGGCCAGCACCGAGCGCTGGGTCGGGGTCAGCAGACTCTCCGAGGACGAGGAGCGCAGCCGTCGCAGCAGCCTGCCGACGACGGCGGCGAGATGGTTCGCCACCTCCTCCGCGGTCGGGTCGGCGGGCGTGGTTCCGGACGGGTCTGTCATACCTCCACCGTAAAAGATGCACAGGCCATCTTGCAAGGTTGCCTGTCGACTCACGGGATAGCCTTGCCCGCACACGGACCGCGATCTAGGGTGAATGCGCTTTCATAACGTGTATGTCGATGGTGGTGCCGACACGTGTCGGCACGGAAGAAGAAGCGGACGGTCGGTCGAGTGAGCGCCCCAACGGTCTACGACGTCGCGGAGCGGTCGGGCGTCTCCATCGCCACGGTTTCGCGGGTCTACCGCACCCCCGAGTCCGTGCGCGCCCAGACCCGTGAGCGGGTGCTCGAAGCGGCGCGCGAGCTCGGTTACGTACCGAGCGGCAACGCGCGAGGGCTGGCGAGCCGCACCACCGGAGTGCTCGGCCTGTGCTTCCCGGACTACGCCGACCCGGACGCCGAGGCCGACGCCGAGGCGGACAGCGACGCCGACGACGCGGTGATGCTCTACTCCGACCAGATCATCCGCGGCATGGAACGCGCGGCCCGGCGGCACGGGTACGCGCTGCTGATCGCCGCATCGCTGGAGGGCGGCCCGGAGAGCCTGGTCGCGAAGGTCGCGGGGCGGGTCGACGGTTTCGCCGTCCTGGCACAGACCGTGCCGACCGAGGACCTCGAAGTGATATCGCGCCGGCTGCCGGTGGTGATGCTCGCCGGACCGCGCGAGATCGACCACCTCGACCACATCGTCGTCGCCAACGCCGACGGCGAACGCGAGCTCGCCCGCCACCTGATCGAGGACCACGGCCTGCGCCGGCTGGCCTTCGTGGGGGGCGACACCGATTCACCGGACGCGGAGGCCCGGTTCCGCGGCTTCCAGGAGGCGTGCCGGGACGCCGGCCTCCCGGTGCCGGACCAGCCGGCCCTGCGGACGACGATGATGAAGCAGGCCGAGGGCGCCCAGGCGGCCGAGACCCTGCTGGACCGGGGCGGGGAGCGGCCCGAGGCGATGCTCTTCGCCAACGACCAGATGGCGGTGGGCGCCCTGCGCGCCCTGGCCCGGCGAGGGGTGCGGGTGCCCCAGGACATGGCGGTGACCGGCTTCGACGGGATCCCGCTCGGCCGGATCGTCCAGCCGCCGCTGACGACGGTGCGCCAGCCGATCCGCCGGCTGGGCGAGCAGGCGGTCGAGCTGCTGGTCCAGCGGCTGAACAACAGCGGCCGCGAACCGGTCTCGCTCACCCTGCCGGTCTCGGTGATCCGCCGGACCAGCTGCGGCTGCGGCTGAAGGAACGGGCGGGCGAGCGAGCGGGCGCGGGCGGTCCACCCGCCCCGCCCGTGCCCGCGTCGCGGGGCAGCGCCCGGCCCTGCCCGTGCCTCAGCGGCACCCGTCCCGCCCGCGCCCTCGGGGCCGCCCCGTCATCCCCGGCGGGGCGCACGACGACAGCTGCGGCACCTCGCCGCGCTGCCGCAACGCCCGTCTACGTCCCGTGCACGGACTTGCCCCCGCCGCCCTGCGGCGCACCGCGTCCGACGCCGTGCGCCGGTCCGCCGGGGACGACGGAACAGACCTCAGCCCAGCCACTTCCCGAAGAACGCGCGCCGCGCCTCCACCAGCCCGGCCACGTCCTGCGCCAGCTCCTCGTACTCGAAGTGCCCCGCCGGCAGCACCAGCAGCTCCCGGTCCCCCGCCAGCGCGTTGTACACGGCGAACTGGCCCGGCGGCGGCACGGACGGGTCGAACAGCGCCGCGGCCACCAGGGCCGGCCGTTCCGCGAACTCGGCGGCCGTCGCCGCGTCGAAGTACCGCAGCACGTCCACGACCTCGGGGTGCTCGCGGTGGTACCCGCGCACCGACTCCCCGCTCCCCGTGCACGGCAGCGTGAGCCGCAGCGGGTGGTTCCCGAACGTGGGCACCGTCAGCTGCGCCGCCCCGAAGCGGTCGTCCCACGGCAGGGCCAGCGCACCGAGCCCGCCGCCGAAGCTCTCCCCCTGGAGGCCCATCCGGCCCGCTCCCGCGAGCTCCGGCACCAGCTCCTCCAGCGCGGACGCCGCACACCACAGGTCGGCCACGCAGTCGCCGATGACGTACGTGTCGCGTGACTCGATGCCGTGCAGCACATGCCCGGCGGAGATCTCGGGGATGCCCGCCACGAGACCGCGCGCCCCCATCCCCCGTACGCACGGCAGGATCGCGGCCGACGACGGCAGCGGCAGCGGTACGCCGGGCCCCGCCTCCTCGCGCCCCCCGTACCCGTGCGCGATGACGAACCCGTGGCGCACCGGCTCCGACTCCTCCACCGGGAGGGCCAGCCAGCCGCCCAGGCGCACCCCGCCCACCGAGGTGTAGGTCACACCGTGGATCCGCACGCCGTCGCGCTCTTCCTCCACCGGCCCGATCTCCGGGTCCGTCGCGACCGCGCGGGCCGCCGCGTACCGGGCCCGCCAGAAGTCCGCGAAGTCGTCGGGGGCCTGCGGCGCGGGCACGGTCATCAGGTCGTCGAGGGTGTGCCCGTGGGCCGGATCGAAAGGGAAGTCGTGCGCGAACGAAGTCATGATCACGACACTATCGCCGCAGGATTCCCGGCACTATGCCGCTCGGTTCACCGCACCGCTCCCGCCCGGTTCACGGCGTGGACCCGCCTCAGGTCACGGAACCAAACATGCGGAATCGGTCACACCCTCACCTTTTCCGCAAAGGCCCCGCTTACCGTTCCAAGTTGAACATTCAGATGTCCGGCACGTTGCACGAGTGTGACCTAGCACCCTCTTGCGGATTCCCGAATCTCTGCCGCAGAGTGATGTATGCGCTTACAGGCAGCGCATACATTCGGATTGCTCAAGGAGGAGCCCTCCATGTCCCGCACCGCCAGAAACGCCTCCACCGGCATCGGAGTCGCAGTCGTGCTCGCCCTCGGTCTGACCGCGTGCGGCAGCTCCGGTGGCGAGGACGTCGCCGCGGACAAGAAGCAGACGCTCACCGTCTGGGCCATGGGGGCCGAGGGCGAGAAGCTCGCGGACGTGGCCAAGGTGTACGAGAAGGCCAACCCGAACATCACCGTCAAGGTGACCCCGGTGGGCTGGGACGTCGCCCACCAGAAGCTCGTCTCCGCGGCCGCCGCCGGCACCATGCCGGACGTGGCGCAGATGGGCGGCAGCTACATGGGCGAGTTCTCCGAGCTCGGTGTGCTGGAGCCGGTCGACACCAAGACCTTCCAGAAGAAGGACTTCTTCCCGGCCGGCTGGAAGCAGGGCGAGGTGGACGGCCAGGCGTACGGCGTGCCGTGGTACGTCGACACCCGCGTCCTGTACTACCGCACCGACCTGGCCGAGAAGGCCGGCATCACCAAGGCTCCGACCGACTGGAAGGAGATGCAGGCCCTCGCGACCGCCTACCAGAAGAAGGCGGACACCAAGTGGGGCCTGTCCATCCAGCCCAGCGGCCTCGACACGGTGCAGAACTTCTACTCCTTCCTCTACTCGGCCGGCGGCGAGATCGTCAACGACAAGGGCGAGGCCGTCATCGACAGCCCCGAGGCCGTCAAGGCGCTCAAGGAGTACGGCTCGTACTTCGACAAGGGGCTCTCGAACAAGTCGGTGCAGCCCGGCTACGACGTCGTGAAGGACTTCGGCAACGGCCGCGTCCCGATGTTCTTCGGCGGTCCCTGGCACGTCACCCTGCTGAACGAGGGCCAGCCGCAGATCAAGGGCAAGTGGGCGGTGGCCGCGGTCCCCGCCGACAAGTCCTCCACCTCGATGGCCGGCGGCTCCTCCCTGGTGATCTCCAAGGACAGCGAGCACAAGGCCGCGGCCACCCGGTTCATCAAGTACCTGACGGACACCGAGGGCCAGGCCGACTGGTACAAGCGCACCAAGGACCTGCCGGCGAACACCGCCGCCTGGACCTCCGGCGCCCTCGCCGACGACGCAGACCTGCAGATCTTCAAGAAGCAGATGGACACCGCCAAGTCCTCCCCGTCGCTGCCCAACCTGAGCGAGATCACCGACAAGGTCGACCAGGCCATAGCGAAGGTGACCCAGGGCAAGGCGTCCGCCGAGGACGCGCTGAAGACCGCGCAGTCCGAGATCGAAGGCCTCGTGAAGTAGGAGCCATGAGCACCACGACCGGAAAGGCCGCACAGCCGGCCAAGGTGCAGGCCGGGCCGGGGACCACGTCCCCGGCCGCCGGGCCGAAGGGTTCGCGAAGCCGCAGGAAGCCCTCGATGGGCGTGCAGAACATGGCCGGCTGGCTGTTCTCCACTCCCTTCCTCGTGCTCTTCCTCGTCTTCATGGCCGTCCCGATCATCGCCACGCTGGTGATGAGCTTCACGGACTTCGGGCTGCGCAACGTGACGCACCCGCTGGACGCGAACTTCATCGGCTTCGAGAACTACACCAAGCTGTTCAGCGACGAGAAGTTCCTCAAGTCGCTGTTCAACACGGCGTACTTCGTGGTCGTCGGCGTCCCGCTGACGATCCTCCTCGGACTGGTCGTCGCCGTCCTGCTGAACAACGGCATCGACCGCGCCCGGACCTTCTTCCGCGTCGGCTTCTACGCCCCGGTCGTCACCACCATCGTCGCGGTCGCCGTCGTCTGGCGCTTCGTCCTCGATCCGAGCGACGGCCTCGTCGCGGGCCTCTTCTCCGAAGTGGGCCTCACCGCGCCGGACTTCCTCGGCTCCGAGACGCTCGCGATGCCGTCGATGATCGCGATGGCGGTATGGCGCAACCTGGGCACGGTCATGGTGCTCTTCATCGCCGGTCTCCAGGCCATTCCCACCGAGGTGCGGGAGGCGGCGCGGCTGGACGGCGCGAACATCTGGCAGGAGTTCAAGGGCATCACGGTGCCGCTGCTGCGGCCCACCCTGCTCTACGCCACGGTGATCACCACCATCGGCTACCTCAACGTGTTCGAGGAGCCCTTCGTGATGACGCAGGGCGGTCCCTCGGACTCGACGCTCACCGTCTCGCTGAACATGTACCGCGAGGGCTTCAACTTCTTCCACATGGGCTATGCGAGCGCCATGGCGTATGTCCTCTTCGTAGTGATCATGGGCATCACGGTGCTGCAGCTCCGACTGCTGAAGGACAACACGAAATGAGCGCCACCAGTGCACCGGGCGCCGTCTCGACGGCGCCGTCGAAGAAGCCCGGCGAAGACGGGCAGCCGGGCGGCGGCAAGCGGCCGCGTTCGCTGAAGCGGGTCCTCGTCTACGTCCTGCTCTCGTTCGGCCTGCTGATCATGTCGGCGCCGTTCCTGTGGATGGCCCTGTCCGCGTTCAAGACGACGAGCGAGCTGACCGCGAGCCCGCCGGTCTGGATCCCGACCGAGTGGACCCTGGACAACTTCCGGGACCTGCTCGACAAGCTCGACCTGCCGCTGTACTTCATGAACTCGGTGATCGTGGCGGTGCTGGTCACCGTCTCGAACCTGGTGTTCTGCTCGATGCTCGGGTACGCCCTGGCCAAGCTGAAGTTCGCCGGCCGCAACAAGATCTTCGGTCTGGTGCTCGGCGCCCTCATGGTGCCCGGCAACCTGATGCTCCTCCCGCTCTTCGTGCTGATGAGCAAGATGGGCCTGATCGACTCGTACGCCGGCCTGGTGCTGCCGTTCGCGGCGGGCGCCTTCGGGGTCTTCCTGATGCGCCAGTTCATGCAGTCGATCCCGGACGAGCTGCTGGAAGCGGCCCGGATGGACGGCGCCGGGGAGTGGTACATCTTCTGGCGGATCGTGATGCCGCTGGTGAAGCCCGCCCTGGCGACGCTGTCGATCTTCACGTTCCTGGGGTCCTGGAACAACTTCGTCTGGCCGCTCATCGCGACCAACGACCCCGACAAGTACACCCTCCCGGTCGCCCTCGCGACCTTCGCCACCGACCCGAACAAGGCGGGTGGCTCCAACGGCATGCTGATGGCCGGGTCCTTCCTGATCGTGCTGCCGGTCCTGGTCGTCTTCATCGCGCTCCAGCGGCACTTCACCCAGGGCATCGCCACGGCGGGCATGAAGTAGCCCGCCCGCCCCACCGACACGTACGAGGCCGCGCACCCCACACCCCGCGCCCGGCCACACCCCTTCACGCACCAGAAAGACAGTTTGCGATGACTCACACCCAGGTCCCGTTCCCCGAAGGCTTCCTGTGGGGCGCCTCCACGGCCGCCCACCAGATCGAGGGCAACAACACCAACAGCGACTGGTGGGTCAAGGAACACACCGCGGGCACCCACATCCAGGAGCCCAGCCTGGACGCCTGCGACAGCTACCACCGCTGGCACGAGGACATGGACGTGCTGGCCGGACTGGGCTTCACCGACTACCGGTTCTCCATCGAGTGGGCCCGCATCGAGCCCGCCGAGGGCCGGTTCTCCCGGGCCGAGCTCGCCCACTACCGCCGGATGGTCGAGGGCGCCATCGAGCGCGGGCTGCGCCCCATGGTCACCCTGCACCACTTCACCGTGCCCCAGTGGTTCGAGGCCCGCGGCGGCTTCACCGCCGAGGGCGCGACCGAGCTGTTCGCCCGTTACGTCGCGGCCTGCGCACCGGTCATCGCCGAAGGCGTCAGCCACGTCTGCACCATCAACGAGCCGAACATGATCGCCGTCATGGCGGGCCAGGCCAAGCGCGGCGACATCGGCTTCCCGCCCGCCGGCCTGCCGACCCCGGACGACGAGACCACCGTCGCCGTGATCGCCGCCCACCACGCGGCCGTCAAGGAGGTCAAGGCGATCAACCCCGGCATCCAGGTCGGCTGGACCATCGCCAACCAGGTCTACCAGGCCCTCCCCGGCGCCGAGGAGGTCACCGCGGCCTACCGTCACCCCCGCGAGGACGTCTTCATCGAGGCCGCCCGCGGCGACGACTGGATCGGCGTGCAGTCCTACACCCGGACGAAGATCGGCGCCGACGGCCCGATCCCGACCCCGGACGACGTCGAGCGCACCCTCACACAGTGGGAGTACTACCCCTCCGCGGTCGGCTACGCGCTGCGCCACACCGCCGACGTCGTGGGCCACGACGTGCCGCTGATCGTCACCGAGAACGGCATCGCCACCGACGTCGACAGCCGCCGGATCGACTACTACACCGGTGCGCTGAACGAGGTCGCCGCCGCGCTGGAGGACGGCCTCAACATCCAGGGCTACCTGGCCTGGAGCGCGCTCGACAACTACGAGTGGGGCTCCTACAAGCCCACCTTCGGCCTCATCGGCTGGAACCCGGAGACGTTCGAGCGGCTGCCGAAGCCGTCCGCCGTCTGGCTGGGCGAGATGGGCCGCACCCGCGCGCTGCCGCGCGACGCCGGCTGAGACCGGCCCCCGACCGGGAGCTCCTGACGGCTCCCGCGCGTACGGAAGCCGGCGGAACCTGACATCCGCCGGTTTCCGTACCGCACCTTCCGCTTCACCGCACCACTGGCGCGGTCCGGGGCCCCAGCCCAGGCCGTGCCGGCAGCCGTACCCGAAACCGGCCGCGCGGGCGCGCCCGCGCCGCGTCGAGCACGCCACGGAACTCCGCATCCCCCTTCTGCCACCGGGAGCTGGACCTCATGGACCGTCGCACGTTTCTCACCGCCGCCGGGACCGCAGCCGCGGCCTTGCCCCTCGGAGCCGTGACCGCGCCCCCGGCGGGCGCCGCCCCGCTCGGCCGCGCCCCCGACCACCAGCTGCTGCTGCGCTGGTTCCGCGACACCTACCGCTCGATCGAGGCCATGACGACCGGTCTCGGTCTCGCCGTCGACAAGATCGACATGAGCGCGCCGGGCGGCCCCCTCCCGTCACGCCAGACCTCGCCCACCAACATCGGCTGCGGTCTGTGGTCCACCGTCGCCGCCGCCGGACTCGGCGTGATCAGCGACGCCACGATGCGACGACGGCTGGATCTCACCGTCCGGTCCGTCGAACGGCTGGAGCGCCATCACGGATTCTGGCTCAACTGGTACGACGCCCACGACGGTTCGGTGCTGACCGAGTGGCCCGGCACCGGCGACCCGGTCCGCCCGTTCCTCTCGTCCGTCGACAACGCCTGGCTGATCACCGGCCTGCGCATCGCCGCGGACGCGGCTCCCGCGCTGCGCCCCCGCATCGCCCGCCTCCTGGCGGAAGCCGACTGGTCGTACTACTACACGCCCTACGACCCGGCCGACCCGGTCGCCGGCCCCGGCCAGTTGCGCGGCGGATTCTGGACGGACACCGAGGAACCCACCGGCCACCACTACGGAGCCCTCAACACCGAGCCGCGCATGGCCAGTTACCTCGGCATCGCGGAGGGCTCGCTGCCCCCCGACCACTACTGGCACCTGTTGCGCACCATGGTCCCGGGCAACGGCCAGGAGCAGGAGCCGCGGGGCAGTTACGTGGCGATGGACGGCATCCGCGTCTGGCAGGGCCACTACACGCACCGCGGCCGCAAGATCGTCCCCACCTGGGGAGGCTCGATGTTCGAGGCGCTGATGGTTCCGCTGTTCGTACCGGAGCCGGAGTGGTCGCCGCAGTCGTGGGGCAGGACCCACCGGCGCTATGTGCGCGGCCAGATCGAGCACGGCACACAGGAGGCGGAGTACGGGTACTGGGGCTTCTCGCCCGCCAACATCCCCGAGGGCGGCTACCAGGAGTACGGCGTCGACGCGCTCGGCATGCAGATCGACGGCTACGCCTCCAACACCGACCGTACGTACACGACGGACGGTGCTCCGCTGCCTCCCGCGTCGGCGTTCACCAACGGTGTGGTCACCCCGCACGCCTCCTTCCTCGCGCTGCCGTACGCACCGGCCGAGGCGGTGGCGAACCTGCGGGCGCTCGACCGCGATTTCGGCGCCTATCACGAGGGCTACGGGTTCCGGGACTCCGTCAACGTCTCGACCGGACGGGTCAGCGACTACCAGCTCGCCCTCGACCAGGGGATGATCGCCGCGGCCCTGGCCCAGGCACTCCGCCCCGGCCTGCTGCAGCGGCCGTTCCGCACCGGGGGGTTCCGCTCCCGGGTGCGGCCGCTGCTCGCCAAGGAGCGCTTCAGCATCTGATCCGCGCGGCCGGCGATGGGCCGTCGGGTCAGTGCCAGCCCTCCCGGTACGCGGCCCAGTCGCCGTCCTGCGCGGCGAAGTCCACGTAGAGCGCCACCCCGAACCGTTCCCGGCCGCGGTCCGTGCGCCCCAGCCCCAGTCTGGTGCCACGGACCGCGGCCGCGACCGTCTCGGCGGACGCGTGGTGGCCGAGGTCGTTCTCGTGGAAGAACGGCAGCCCCATCAGCAGATCGGTGTCGCGGGGCGTCACTTCGAGGGCCAGGGACGTCTGTTCGGCGACATACCCGCCGAACAGCCCCTCGGCCGGCATCCAGGTGTCGTACGACATGACGGCGATCTGGTCGACCCTGCGGGCGACCTGCCCGAAGTACTTCTGCGACCACCACTTGCCCCGGCCGGTGACCGCGCCGAGGACGGTCTGCGCGGCGGGCAGCGGGTCGATCTGGTGGGCGGCGACGGAGAGCGGCACCTCGCGGGCCCGGGTGAGCGCGCTCAGGTCGTCCAGGAGCGAGAGATAGTGCGCGTCGCCGGAGTGCAACGGCTCCAGGTCGAAGTGCACGCCGTCGAACCCGGCGTCCAGGACCTGCCGGGCCGAGCCCACGACCGCGTCGCGCGACGCGGCACGCTCCAGCCGCAGCCCGTCGGGCCCCTCGGACGCGAGCCTGTCGCCGAGCCAGGCCTGGACGCGGATGCCGGGCATCGTGCGGTGCACGGCGCCGATCAGCCAGTGCGCCCGGGGGTACCGGGAGGCGGGGAGGGTGCCGTCGTGCTCCAGCGGACCCGCGTGGACGTACAGGTCCTTGATGCCCGTGCCCTTGATCCGGGCGGCGAACGCGGCGAGGTCGGCGTCCTTCTTGCGGCCGTCGACCCAGGCGTGCCCCAGCCAGATGGCGTCGCGGCCCCGGGTCCGGGTGCCCTCACCGGGATCACCCGTGTAGTTGAGGCGCAGGACGACGCCCGCGGTGAGGACCGGCACCACGATCAGCAGGACCAGCCCCAGCGCGATCCGCCGCGGCCAGGTGCTGACCATCCGGGCCGCCCCGCTCCGTACCGCGGCGGACGCCCGCCCCGTTCGCCCACGCACGTGCGTGCCCCCTGCAGGTCTCGGTGTACTCCGGCTGTACGAACCGGCGGGGCGTGTCCCGCGGCGCGCCGCGCCCGTACGAACAGCAGGACGCGCCAGGTGCCCGGACCGTTCCCCCGCGGGCCGTGCGGGGCCTGGGCCGGGTCGCGGACCACCGGGGGCGGACATAGCCTCACAAACGTGATGCCGCCCGTGAGCCGAACCCGGATCCTCATACCGGGCCGGGCCCTGCTCGCCGTGCTGTTCACGGTGTGCTGGCTGGCCCTGTCCCCCGCGCCGGCCGCGCGCGCCGACGACCCCGTCACCCTGTCCCGGGACGGGCAGATCACCGACAGGGTCGGTGCGCTCGGGGACCGTAAGGCCCAGGTGGTGACGGCGCTCGACCGGCTCTACGACCAGCGCCGCATCCAGCTCTTCGTGACCTACGTCCGTGACTTCTCCGGGCGCTCCGCCCAGGACTGGGCCGACGAGACGGCCGACCGCAACGGGCTCGGTCTCGACGACGTGCTGCTGGCCGTCGCCACCCACGACCGGCAGTACGCGTACTCCGTCGACCAGGACTCCCGCCTCACCGACGCACAGCTCCGGGACGTGGCGAGCATCGCGATCGAGCCGGCGCTCAAGGAGAACGACTGGGCGGGTGCCGCGATCGGCGCCGCCGACGGGTACTCCGCCGTCCTCGCCGGTTCGCCCGTCCCCACCCCCACGCTCACCCCGGGCGCCGACGACCCCGGCACGGGGAAATCCGGCGGAACCAGTACCGGCGACCTGGTGCTGCCGATCGTCCTCGTCGGCGGCGTCGCGGCCGTCGCCGCGTACGCGTACACCCGGCGCAGGAGGCGCGCCACCACCCGTACGACGCCCGGCGCGACGGGCTGGGGTCCGGCCGGGGCCGGGCCGGGCGAACCGGAGCCGCCGCCCACCCCGCTGCCCGAACTCGACGCACAGGCCAGGCGGACGCTCGTCGACACGGACGACGCCGTCCGCACGAGCGACGAGGAACTCGGTTTCGCCACGGCCCAGTTCGGCGAGGAGGCCGCCGCGCCCTTCACCGAGGCGGTCGGCTACGCCAAGGGCGAGCTGACGGCCGCCTTCCGGCTGCGTCAGCAGCTCGACGACGCCTTCCCCGAGGACGACGCCACCCGCCGCCGGATGCTGGACGAGATCATCAGCCGCTGCGCGGACGCCGATGAACGGCTGGACGCGGTCTCCGAGGACTTCGACCGGCTGCGGGAGCTCGAACGCAACGCCCCGCAGGCGCTGGCGGCGGCCGAGAGCGCGTTCCGGTCGCTCGCCGGCCGGGTCTCCGCGGCCGAGACCACGCTCGTCTCGATGCGCGGCACTTACGCGGACTCGGCGTCGGCCCCCGTCGCGGACGGAATCGAACAGGCCAAGGACCGGCTGGTCTTCGCGACGTCCTCGCTCAATCAGGCCCGGCAGGCGGCCGACAGCGGGGACAACTCCGCCGCCGCGGTGTACGTACGGGCCACCGAGGGCGCGATCGGCCAGGCGGCCACGCTCGTCGACGGCATCGACCGGCGCGCACGGGAGCTCGGCGAGGCGGCGGCCAGGCTGCCGGCCGCGCTCACCGAGACGGAGACGGACCTGGCGGACGCCGGCGGGCTGCTGGAGGGCACGGCGGAGGGCGTGTCCACCGCGGACCTGCGCGGCCGGATCGCCCGCGCGCAGTCCGTGGCCCGCGAGGTGCGGCAGGAGATCGAGGCGGGTCCGTACGACCCCATCGACGCCCTGCGCCGGGTGGAGGAGGCGGATGCGGTGCTGGACGAGGCGCTGGCCGGTGCGCGCGAACAGGAGCGGGGCAACCAGCGGGCCCGTTCCCTCCTCGACCAGACGATGCTCACCGCGCGGTCGGCGATCGGCGCCGCCGCCGACTACGTCTCCACCAACCGGGGTGCGGTCGGCAGTCAGGCCCGGACCCGGCTGACGGAGGCCCAGCGGCGGCTGGAGCGGGCCGGCGAGCTGGCCGGGTCCGACGCCCCGCAGGCCGCGCTGGCCGAGGCCCAGCGTGCCGACGCGCTGGCCGGGGAGGCGAGGAGCCTCGCGGAGCAGGACGTGCGCGCGTACGGCGGCCCGGGCGGCGGCATGCGGGGAGGGGGCGGCTCGGGCGGCGGCATGGGGGGTGCGGTCCTCGGCGGGATCATCCTCGGCGGACTGCTGGGCGGGGGTGGCGGCCGGGGCGGGGGCTTCGGGGGCGGGGGCGGGAGCTTCGGGGGCGGCTTCGGCGGCGGCAGCCCGGGCAGCTTCGGCGGCGGGGGCACCCGCGGCCGGCGGGGCGGTGGCGGCCGCTTCTGAGCGAGCCCCGCACACGTACCCATCACGTTGCAGAGCAGGACCGGACACACAGGAGAGGTGCCATGACCAAGCAGACCGTTCTCGGACGCGTCACCCAGTTGGCGAAGGCCAACATCAACGCCCTGCTCGACCAGGCCGAGGACCCGCAGAAGATGCTGGACCAGCTGATCCGTGACTACACGTCCAACATCTCGGAGGCCGAACAGGCCGTGGCGGCCACCATCGGCAATCTGCGCCTGATGGAGCAGGACCACCGCGAGGATGTCGCGGCGGCCAAGGAGTGGGGCGAGAAGGCGCTCGCCGCCAGCCGCAAGGCCGACGAGCTGCGGGCGGGCGGCTCGGGCCCCGAAGCCGACAAGTTCGACAACCTGGCCAAGGTCGCGCTCGGCCGCCAGCTCCAGTCGGAGAAGGAGGCGAAGACCGCGGAGCCCACGATCGCCTCGCAGACCGAGGTGGTCGACAAGCTGAAGTCCGGCCTGGACCAGATGAAGACGAAGCTGTCGGAACTGAAGGCCAAGCGGGACGAACTGGTCGCCCGTGCCAAGTCCGCCCAGGCGCAGAACCAGATGATGGACTCCGTCAAGAACATCGACGTCCTCGACCCGACCAGCGAGCTGAGCCGGTTCGAGGACAAGGTGCGGCGCGAGGAGGCGAAGGCGCTGGGCAAGCAGGAGCTCGCCGCGTCGTCCCTGGACGCCCAGTTCGAGCAGTTGGACACGCTGGGCGACAGCGCCGAGGTGGAGGCCCGCCTCGCCGCGCTGAAGACCAGTTCCTGAGACCCGCTGCCCGGACCCGCTTCCCCGGACCGCTTCCCCGGACCGCTTCCCTGGTCCGCCGGGCCGGTCTCAGAACATGCTGAGCAGTTCCTCCACCGTGCGCTCGGCTGCCGGCCGGCCGTCGGGCAGCGGCAGTTCGAACCAGACGGTCTTGCCGCGTGGCGTCCGGCGCGACCCCCAGGCCGCGCTCAGCAGTCCGACCAGCTGAAGCCCGCGGCCGCCCTCGTCCGTGTCGCGTGCGCGTCGTCGCCGCGGCTGGACGAGACCCGCGTCCCACACCTCGCACACGAGCGTGCGGTCGCGCAGCAGTCGCAGCCGGATCTCGCCCTCGCCGTACCGCAGTGCGTTGGTGACGAGCTCACTGACCAGCAGTTCGGTGGTGTCCACGAGGTCGTCGAGGTCCCAGGCGATCAGCCGGCTGCGGGCCAGCTCCCGGGCGCGGCCGACCGAGCGGGGTTCGCGGGGCAGTCGCCAGTCGCCGACGGCGTCGGCCGGCAGCCCCTGGATGCGGGCCATCAGCAGGGCGATGTCGTCCTCGCCGTGCCGGGTGTCGAGCGAGCTCAGTACGTGGTCGCAGACGTCCTCGAGGGGCCGGGCGGGTTCGACCAGGGCTCCGCGCAGCGCTTCGAGCCCCTCGTCCAGCGGATGGTCGCGGGACTCGACGAGGCCGTCGGTGTAGAGGGCGAGCAGGGCGCCCTCCTTGAGCTCCACCTCGACCTCCTCGAAGGGTTCGCCGCCGACGCCGAGCGGCATGCCGGGCGGGACGTCGAGGAGCAGCGCCGCTTCGCCCGGCTCGACGACGACGGGGGGCAGGTGGCCGGCGTTGGCGAAGGTGCAGCGCCGGGTGACCGGGTCGTAGACGACGTAGACGCACGTCGCCAGATAGACCTCGGAGAGGTCCGCCTCGCGTGACTTGTGGGCGGCCCGCGAGGGCCACTGGGCGCCGCCGCCCGCGTCGGACGAGGTGCCCGCGCCGGGTGTGCCGAGGCCCCGGGCGACCTCGTCGAGCGCGGAGAGCACCTCGGCGGGTTCCAGGTCGAGGAGGGCCAGGGTTCTCACGGCGGTGCGCAGTTCGCCCATGGCCACGGCGGCGCGCAGCCCGCGGCCCATCACGTCGCCGACGACGAGGGCGGTGCGGTGGCCGGGGAGCTCGATGACGTCGAACCAGTCGCCGCCCACCTCGGTCGCCGTGTTGCCGGGCAGATACCGGCAGGCGATGTCGAGCCCGGCGGCCTCGGGGTCGCCGGGTGGCAGCAGGCTGCGCTGGAGGATCAGCGCGCGCTCGTGCTCGCGGCGGTAGAGGCGGGCGTTGTCGATGCAGACGGCGGCGCGTGCCGCGAGTTCGGAGGCCAGGGAGCGGTCGCGTTCGCCGAAGGGCTCGCTTCCCTTGGTACGGGAGAACTGCACGAGGCCGACCACGGTGTCGTGGGCGACCAGCGGCACGGCGAGCGTCGACTGGACGAAGCCGCGGTCGTCGCCCGGCACGTCCTCGACATGGCCGGTGCGCAGGGCGATGGCACAGGGCGAGCCGAAGGAGTAGTGGTGCACGGCGCCGAGTGCGGGCGCACGGGCCGTCCGGGGCTCGGCGGGGCCCGGACCGGGGCCGTCGTCGAGGACGTTGTCGAGGCCGGCGTCGGTCCCGGTCCCGGTGTCGGTCTCGGTGTCGGGCAGAACGTCCGAGACGGCGCTGGCGAAGGCGACGCGGCGCAGCTCGGCGGAGCCGCCGACGGCTTCCCGGCGCAGGGAGCCCCCCGTGCCCGGCGGCGTCTCCTCACCGGTGAGCAGGGCCTGGTAGAGGTCGACGGAGGCGAGGTCGCAGAAGCCGGGCACGGCGACGTCGAGGAGTTCGCGGGCGGTCGTCTCCAGGTCGAGGGAGTTGCCGATGCGGGCGCTCGCTTCGTTGAGCAGGGCGAGGTTGCGCCGGGCGCTGGCCGCCTCACGCGCGGCGATGTGGCGCCGGGTCACATCGGTGGCAAGTCCCGCGATGCCGACGGGGCGGCCCGAGCCGCTGTGCACGCGGTAGAGGTTCATCGACCAGTGGCGGCGGACGGTGTCGCCGGGGAGCGTGCCGACGAGCTGGAGGTCGGTGACGGAGTCGCCGGTGGCCAGGACGTGTTCGAGCGTGGCCGTCAGCCGGTCCGCCTCCACGCCGGTGAGGTAGTCGTCGACCGTGCGGCCCCGGTGGTCCTCCGCCCGGCCGCCGAAGACGGTGGCGAACCGCTGGTTGGCCCGCACCACGGCAAGATCGATGCCGAACAGCACGAAGCCGAAAGGAGATTGACCGAAAATCGCCTGCGAGGCCGCGAGGTCCGTCTCGATGAGACGCAGCGCGCGGACGTCCACGACGATACAGACCGCGGCCCGTTCGCCCGACGCCGTCTCGCTCGGCATCACATAGATCTCGGCGAGCCCGTGCACACCGTCCTCGCCCGGCATCCGGAAGGGGACGAGGCCCGTCCACTCCTTGCCGTCGAGCACCTCACCGATCCGCCGGCGGCCGTCCTGGCGCAGTTCGTCGGGTATGAAGGCCTCGACCGGGTCCTTGCCCACCGCCTCGTGGGCGGCAACGCCGAAGAGGCCGGCGGCCCGGCGGCTCCACTGCTCGATCAGGCCATCGGGGCCGATCGAGAAGGAGGCGACCTTGATGTAGTCGTAGATCGAGCCAGGCGGACTGCTCTGCCACACGACATCGCCCGTTGTCCCAGGTATTTCGCTCACGCGACCGTCCCCTCCAGCTCACACACCGGACCGGTCCTGCCCGCAGTATTCAGCACTACGGCCCCGACCGACACGGCGTTCACGATCACAGCACGGTCTCAGTCCGTTTCGGCCAGATTTTGACGGACCTTACGTGATCGCTGTTCGTCCCACCTCACTCCTAACCAGGCAGGGCCAGCTCGAACCACACCGTTTTGCCGCTCTTTCCGCGCCGGGTCCCCCAACGACGGGCCGAACAGGCCACGAGCTGCAGTCCTCTGCCGCCCTCGTCATCGGGCCCAGCCATACGTTCGGTAGGCGGATCCGGAAGCGGATCGGAGACTTCCACGAGCAGTCCCGGGTGGGCCGCGGGGCCTTCGCCGTCGGGACGGGGACGCACCAGCCGCACCCCGATGGGGCCCGCCGTGTACCGCATGGAGTTGGTCACCAGCTCACTGACCAGCAGAACCGCCACATCTCCCACGGCCGCGTCGAGCCCCCAGCAGCGCAGCGCGTCGTGGACGGCGTGCCGTGCCGTGCGCACGGCGCCGGGAACAGCCGGAAAGCTCCACTCGGCGCTGTCGCCTTCGGTATCGATCACGCCGATCACTTCCCAAGACCAGCAACGGGAACGCCCTGTGTACGGGGGACTAAACACCACATACCCGTAATACAGGGCGAAATACCACCGGTGTCGACACGTGGGGCGTACGGATGTAGGGGCGCGCACACGAACGGCTGTACGCGTAACGAGGGGGCGCACAGATCCGGGCCCGGGCACTCCACCCTGCGACGTGCGCCGCCCGACCGCGTGCTCCGCCCGGCCGTGCCCGCCGCCCGGCCGCATAATCCGGTCAGCCGTGCCCGCCGCCCGGTTGCCGGCGCACGGCTTCGGCCACTGCGGGCAGGTCCTGTTCCAGCCAGTCCACCGTGCCGCTCTCGCCCGGCCCGAGCCAGCGCAGTTCGTCGTGGTCCTGGAGCGGCGCGGGCACGCCGGAGACCAGCCGGGCCGTCCACACCTGGAGCACATAGCCGGGCTTGAGCGGCCACTCGCCGGGAATGCGCTCCACCGGCTCCGTCTCGATGCCCAGCTCCTCCCGGAGCTCGCGCACGAGGGCCTGCTCACCGCTCTCCCCCGGCTCGACCTTGCCGCCGGGCAGCTCCCATCGCCCCGCCAGCTCCGGCGGGGCGCTGCGACGGGCGGCCAGCAGCCGTCCCCGGTCAAAGACGGCTCCGGCCACCACCACACGATCAGTCATGGTGCGGAGCGTAACGCCCCGTCACGGACGCCCGGAGACGCACCGAAGGGGGCGCACTACGGGCGGGCGGTCTGTCCGACGCGCTCCACCCAGTAGAGCTGCTTGTGGCCGTGGCTCTCCAGCTTGTCGGCCGTCCGCTGCGCCTCGTCCTGCGTGGCGTACCTGCCCACGCGGTAGCGGTTGCCGTTGTCGTCCTGCCGTATCACCAGCCATGGGAGCACGGCACCGCTGTCGCTCATCGTGCTCCTCCCGAGCATTGCGCCCCTCCCCTGAACGGCGTGCATGTCTCTAAGGATCCCCAGGAAACCGCAGTACGCATATGCCCGAGCGTACGCCTGACCTTCACTCAACGCATACGTAATTGCACAAAGAGAGACTGATCCGGCCAGGAGCGGACCAACGCCCTGGGGGCGCATCCGGATGGATGCGCCCCCAGGGCGTGTCGCGGCGTTCAGGTCCGGCACACACAAGGCTCCACACGGCGGACGCCGGACCGCAGACCGCAGACCGCAGTTCGGCGGCGCGGCCGACCCCACGCCCCGGGTCAATGGGCCTGGGCCGGGCCCGCACCCCCGCGCAGCACCGGCATCGGCATGAGGACCGGCCCTTCGGCGGGGTCCTTGCGGCAGACATCGCCGCACGCGGCGTCCAGGGAGCAGCAGAGTGAGCAGATCGGCCCGGACTGCACGGGGCAGTCGGCGATGTCCGGGAGTTCGTAGGCCGTCTCGCAGACCGCGCAGGTGTGGGTGGCGGTGATGTCCGCGACCTCGACGCCCGGCCCGTTCACGGGATTGGGGCGGGCCAGGTAGTACTTCCCCTTCGTCGCCCAGGCGATCAGCGGACAGAGCGTCAGCGAGAGCCCGGCGGCGATGAAGGTCGAGAAGGCCTCCGCGTAGGTACCGAACAGCCCGAAGAAGGCGAGGATCGAGACGGTCGAGGCGATCACCATCGCCCCGAATCCCGCCGGGTTCACCGCGTACAGATAGGCCCGCTTGAACTCGATGTACGGCGGGCTCAGCCCGATCCGCTTGTTGATGACGAGGTCGGCGGCGACGGCCGCGATCCAGGCGATGCCCACGTTGGAGTAGAAGCCCAGCAGCTTGTTGAGGGCGGCGAACATGTTCATCTCCATCAGCGTCAGCGCGATGACGAGATTGAGGAAGATGTACCAGACCCGGCCCGGGTGGCGATGGGTGAGGCGCGAGAAGAAGTTCGACCAGGACAGCGAGCCGCTGTAGGCGTTGGTCACGTTGATCTTGATCTGCGACACGATCACGAAGAGCGCGGCCGCGGGGAGCGCGAAGGAGCCGAGCCAGGGCTTCAGCGCCTCGATCTGCGGGGCGATCGGCTCCAGTGCGTGCGTCTTGCCGACGGCTTCGAGAGCGACGAAGGCGAGCAGCGCGCCGCCGATCTGCTTGGCGGCGCCGATGATGACCCAGCCGGGTCCGGCGGCGAGGACGGCGAGGTTCCAGCGCCGCTTGTTGGCCTCCGTCTTCGCCGGCATGAAGCGCAGGTAGTCGGCCTGTTCACCGATCTGGGCGATGAGCGAGAGCGCGACCCCGGTGCCGAGTCCGAAGCCGATCCAGGAGAAGCCCGAGCCCGCCCCTTCCGTGCCGCCGAAGGAGCCGAAGGCACCCCAGGCGTCCGGCGCCTCGAAGGCGAGGACGACGAACGGCAGCACCAGCCCGATGATCCAGACCGGCTGGGTCCAGGCCTGCACCTTGGCGAGCGCGCCCATGCCGCGGAAGACGATCGGAATGACGATCAGGGTGGTGACCAGATACCCCACCTGGACGGGCAGCCCGACGGCCTGGTGCATGGCCTGCGCCATGATCGAGCCTTCGAGGGCGAAGAAGATGAAGGTGAAGGACGCGTAGATCAGCGAGGTCAGCGTCGAGCCGAAGTAGCCGAAGCCGGCGCCCCGGGTGACCAGGTCCATGTCCAGGCCGTACTTGGCACACGCCCGGGCGATGGGGATGCCGGTGAGGAAGATGATCGTCGCGGCGGCCAGAATCGAGGCGAACCCGCTGGTGAAGCCGTAGGTGAACACGATCGAGGCGCCGATCGCGAAGTCGGCGAGGTAGGCGATCCCGCCGAGCGCGGTGCCCGCGACCATGGAGGGCGACCAGCGCCGGAAGGAGTGCGGCGCGTAGCGGAGCGAGTAGTCCTCGCGGCTCTCGTCGGCGGCGAGCTTGGCGTAGCTGCGCGCCGGCGGCGGGACGGCGGGCCCGCCCGCGAGGTCTCCCCCGGAGGCGGGCCCGGTCTTCGGTACGGCTGTGTCCGTCATCGGTGACTTCCCGTTCGTCGGTCCGGTGTGCGGGTCCGAACGGGAAAGTTAGGAGCGGGACATGACAAGCCGTCATGGTCGGTGATTGCCGGGCTGTTACGGGACCCGGGCTGCCGTTAACTTGCCGTCACGGCCGCCGGACACCCGCCTCCGGGTATCGGTCACCCGACAGGAACGGCACTTCGCGGGCCGGAACTCCGGGTGGGAGCGCGCCTCCCCGGCCCCGGCGCCGACCTCCGGGCGCGAGCCTCCCGGACCGTGGACGGTCACCGGACCGGGAGATGGTAGGCGATCCGGTAGCGGTCGGCCGGGACCACCACGTCGGCCGTCTCGACCGGGCGCCCCGACGCGTAGAAGGTCCGCTCGATCACCATCACCACATGGCCCGGCACCCCGCCGAGCGCCAGGAGCTCCTCCGCCAGCCCCGGGCGCGCGCCGACCTGTTCGGCCACGTTGTCCACGACGACATCGATCGCGGCCATCCGCTCGACCACCCCGCAGCCGCCCAACGGGCCCTCCTCCGGCAGCATCACCGGCGTGCGTCCCGTGACCGCGAGGGTCTCCCAGGAGGTGGAGAGCATCATCGGCTCCCCGCCGTCCCGGAACACGTAGCGCGTACGCATCACCCGGTCGCCCGGCTCGATGCCGAGCCGCTCGGCGATCTCCGGACTCGCCCCCTCCTGCTCGCTCCGGGACTCCCAGGTCCCCCGCGCCCCCTCCGCCGTCTGCTCCTGCCGGAACGGACTGGCCCCCGCCTCCGACCGGAAGCCGGAACGGGCGATCCGGCGGGGGACCGGGCGCTCGCGCACATAGGTGCCGGAGCCGGAGCGCCCCTCGACCAGACCCTCGGCCATCAGCACCTTGCGCGCCTCCAGCGCGACGGTGTCCGAGACCCCGTACTCCTCGCGAATACGCGCCTGCGACGGCAGGCGGGTATGCGGCGGCAGCGAACCACTGACGATCTTCTCTCTCAGATCGCTCGCAACGCGCAGATAGGCGGGCTGCTCACCGAAAGTCACAGGCCACTCCCCAAGAGGTTGACAGACCGCAACAGCCTCGCAACGGTCGGTTCCGAACCGCAAGCACGGGCCAGAGTTTCACTCGAAGTGATGATTCGCGGCGGGCCTGCACATACCCCACTCGGGGCCGCCAGAGCTTCTCCGGCCGTTCCGGTGCCCCCACCTCTTGACCCCATTTGGTCCAGACCAATAGTTTCCTCTCCACACAGCACGGCCACGCACCTCTCAGCACACGCCTCCGCACACGCACACAGGAACGGGCCTCATGCGTCGAAGAACCCTGTCCGGACTGGCCATTGCCGCCTGCGCCCTCTCGCTGGCAGCCACCCTCTCCCCCGCCGCCAACGCCTCCGCGGGCCACGGAACGGACCGCGGGAACAACCACCACGGTTCCGCACCCGCCTACAAGCGCGTCGGCTACTTCACCCAATGGGGCGTCTACGGGCGCGACTTCCAGGTCAAGGACCTGGAGACGAGCGGCACGGCGGCCAAGCTCACCCACATCAACTACTCGTTCGGCAACGTCGGCGCCGACGGCAGGTGCTTCACCGGCAACGTGCCCGGCGAGGCCGACGCCTGGGCCGACTACGTCCGCCCGCTGGACGCGGCCGGCTCCGTGGACGGCGTCGCCGACACCGACGACCAGGCCCTCGCGGGCAACTTCAACCAGCTGCGCGAGCTCAAGGCCAAGCACCCCGGCCTCAAGGTGATGATCTCGCTCGGCGGCTGGAGCTGGTCCACCCACTTCTCGGACGCGGCCCGCACCGCCGCCTCCCGCAAGGCCTTCGTCTCCTCCTGCATCGACCTGTACATCAAGGGCAACCTGCCGGTGGACGGGACGCGCGGCGGCGAGGGTGCGGCGGCCGGTCTCTTCGACGGCGTGGACATCGACTGGGAATGGCCGGGATCCGCCGGTGACACCGACACGGTGTACCGCCCGGAGGACAAGCGGAACTTCACGGCGCTGGTCCACGAGTTCCGTACCCAGCTCGACGCGTACGCGAAGAGCGACGCCGCCTCGCGCAAGGGCGGCCACCACGGAGCGAAGCCCAAGCACTACGACCTCTCGGCGTTCGTGCCCGCGTCCCCCGAGAAGATCGACGCCGGCTTCGACGTCCCGCGCATCATGCGGGACTTCGACTTCGTGAACCTCCAGGGCTACGACTTCCACGTCTCCGGCGAGAAGACCACCGCGCAGCAGTCCGCGCTGTACGCGAAGGGCGACTTCAGCGTCGACCGGACCGTGCGCGACTGGCTGAAGCGCGGCGCCCCCGCCCGCAAGCTCGTGATGGGGATGCCGTTCTACGGTCAGGGCTGGACCGGGGTGACCGGCGGCGGCGACGGCCTCGGACAGCCCGCCGCGGCCCCCGCACCCGCCACCTGGGCGGCCGGTTACGAGGACTACAAGGCCCTCAGGAAACTGGCCGATTCCGGTACGTACAAGGTCCACCGCAACGTCCGCGACGGCAGCGCCTGGCTGTTCGACGGCACCACGCTGTGGACGTACGACGATCCGCAGGTCCTGCGCACCAAGACCGGCTACATCCGCGACCACCGGCTCGGCGGCGCGATGTTCTGGTCACTGGACGGGGACACGGAGGACGGCGAGCTGATGACCGCCGTCGACCGCGGACTCTCCCGGCGGTAGGAACGGCTCCGGGGCGTCCGCGACACCGTGCGGCCGCCCCGGACACCGTCCCGCCCCCGCGGCTGGCATGCTGGCTGCCATGGCCACCTCCTACCTCTGCCCGCGGGACGGCACCCGTGCCGACACCACTTCGCTCACCTGGTGCTGCCCGGTCTGCCGCGGCCCGTGGGACCTGGACTTCGGGAGCGCAGGTCCGCTGCGCCCCGACGCCCTGCCCGGCCGGGTCAACTCCCTGTGGCGCTACGAGGAGGTCCTGCCGCTCTCCGCCCCGGCGACCACCCTCGGCGAGGGCCGCACCCCGCTCGTCCCGCTCACCGGTACGGTCTCGGCCAAACTCGACTTCCTCATGCCGACGCTCTCCTTCAAGGACCGCGGCGCGGTGATGCTCGCCGAACTGGCCCGCCGTCTCGCCCCCGAGCGCGTCGTCGCGGACAGCAGCGGCAACGCGGGCACGGCCGTCGCCGCGTACTGCGCCCGCGCCTCACTGCCGTGCACGGTGTACGTCCCCGAGGGCACGTCCGCGAAGAAGACCGAGCAGATCCGGGCCCACGGCGCCCGGCTGGAGATCGTCCCCGGGGACCGCGAGGCGACCGCGCGGGCGGCCCGCACCGCCGCCGACGCACCCGGCACGTTCTACGCCTCGCACGTCTTCAACCCCTACTTCCTGCACGGCACGAAGACGTACGTGTACGAGCTCTGGGAGGACCTCGGCGGCCGTCTCCCGGACGCCATCGCCGTACCGGTCGGCAACGGCACCCTGCTGCTCGGGGCGGCCCTGGCCACCGCGGAGCTCCTCGCCCAGGGCCTGATCGACACCCGCCCCGCGCTGGTCGCCGTCCAGGCCGAAGCCGTGTCCCCGCTGGCCGAGGCCTTCCACGCGGGGGCCGATGACCTCCTCGGCGACCCGGCCGGTGCCACCGCCTCCCCCACCCTCGCCGAAGGCATCGCCATCCCGCGCCCGCCGCGCGCCCGCGCGATCCTGGCGGCGGTGCGGGAGTCGGGCGGCACCTTCCTGACCGTGACCGAGGATCAGATCCGCACCGCTCAGCTGGACCTGGCCGGCCGCGGCTTCTACGTGGAGACGACGGGTGTGGCCTGCTGGGCGGCGGTGGGCGGCTGGACGGACCGCAGCGTCGTCGTACCGCTGTGCGGCGCGGGTCTGAAGACGGGGCTCGCGGCCTGAGCGTCCGCGCCGCCCGCGTCAGCCGTTCACCCGCGCGCCGTGCCCCCTCGCGCCGCACCCGTTTCCCTACGTTCGTACCGTGAGCCCTACGCGTACCACTCTCCTCACGTCCCTCCTCGCCTGCGCCCTGATCACGTCGGCGCCCCTGCCGCCCGTCGCGCACGCCGCCGGTCAGCGGCCGTCCGCCCCGCCGACAGCGGCCTGCGGCCGGGACACGGACCCCGCCTGGGCACCGGCGTCCACCACGTTCGGCGAGGCCGCCGGCTACGACCCATACGTCGGCAACGGCTACCTGGGGCACCGGGTGCCCGCGGCGGGGGCCGGGTACGCCGAGCGCGACGAGAGGACCGGCTGGCCGCTCTACACCCCGCGCTACGACGGGGCGTTCGTCTCCGGGCTCTTCGGCCGCGAGAAGGACCTGGCGGCGGGGCGCGAGGTGGCCGCCGCCCTGCCCAGCTGGACCGGCCTCGACGTGAGGGTGGGCAAGGAGACGTACGGCTCCGCCACTCCGGCCGGCCGGATCTCCCGGTACCGCCAGACGCTGTTCCTGCGGTGCGGTCTGGTGCGCACGTCGCTGCGCTGGACCACGGCCGACGGCCGCGCGACCGACCTGACGTACGAGGTGCTGGCCGACCGCGCCGACGTGCACACCGGCGCGGTACGACTGCGGATGACCCCGCACTGGACCGGCACCGCGACGGTCACCGCCCGGCTCGACCCGCGCGGCGCACGCCGGATCGCGCTGGAGGCCGACGGCACGTTCCGCACCCGGGGCACGGGGACGGCGGGCGCGATCGTGCAGACGATGCGGCCGGCGGGCGCGAACGGTCAGGCGTCCCGGGTGACCGCGGGACGTACGTACACGTTCGAGAAGTACGTCGGGGTGGACACCGCGCTCACCTCGCGCGCCCCGCGCACCACCGCGCGCGAGGCCTCCCGGGGAGCGGCGCTGCGCGGCTGGTCCGCCGTCCTCGCCGAGAACGCCGCCGTCTGGCGCCGGGACTGGTCCGCCGACGTGTCCGTGCCGGGCAGCCCCGATCTGCAGAAGTGGCTGCGCTCGGCCCAGTACGGGCTCCTCGCCTCCACCCGGACCGGCTCCCGCGACAGCATCGCCCCGGCCGGGCTGACCAGCGACAACTACGCGGGCATGGTGTTCTGGGACGCGGAGACCTGGATGTACCCGGGGCTGCTCGCCACCCGTCCCGAGCTGGCCCGTTCGGTGGTCGAGTACCGCTACCGGACACGCGCCGAGGCCCGTGCCAACGCGGAGAAGCTCGGCTTCGAGGGGCTGTTCTACCCGTGGACGAGCGCGAGCAAAGGCAGCCTCTGGTCCGAGTGCCAGAGCTGGAACCCTCCGCACTGCGTCACCCAGAACCACCTCCAGGGCGATGTCTCGCTGGCCGTCTGGCAGTACTACCTGGCCACCGGCGACCGCGACTGGCTGGCCGGCCACGGCTGGCAGATGCTCCGGGGCATCGCCGACTTCTGGGCCTCGCGCGCCACCGCGAACGACGACGGCAGCTACTCGGTGAAGGAGGTGGCGGGCCCGGACGAGTACAGCAACGGCGTCACGGACGGAGTATTCACCAACGCCGTCGCGGCCACCGCCCTGCGCAACGCCGCCCGCGCCGCGCGGCTGCTGGGGCACCCCGCTCAGGCCGGGTGGGCGAAGATCGCGGACGGTCTGCGCATCCCGTACGACCCGGGGCGGGGGCTCTACCTCCAGTACGCGGGCTACGACGGCTCGACGATCAAGCAGGCCGACACGGTCCTGCTGATCTATCCCCTGGAGTGGCCGATGGAGCCGGGGGCCGCCGCCTCGACGCTCGACTACTACGCGGCGCGCACCGACCCGGACGGCCCGGCGATGACCGACTCGGTCCACGCGATCGACGCGGCCGCGATCGGGGAGCCGGGCTGCGCCACGTACACGTATCTGCAGCGTGCCGTACGCCCGTTCATGCGCGGCCCGTACGCCCTCTTCAGCGAGGCGCGCGGCGCGAAGGCCGGCGCGCAGGATCCGCTGTCCGGCTTCCCCGCCGAGGACTTCCTCACCGGCAAGGGCGGCTTCCTCCAGGTGTTCACGCACGGCCTGACGGGCCTGCGGCTGCGGGAGGACGGGGTGCGGCTGGACCCGATGCTGCCGCCGCAGCTGAGCGACGGCGTGGAACTCACCGGCCTGCGCTACCGGGGACGTACGTACGACCTCACGATCGGCCCCCGGACGACGGAGGTCCGTCTGACGTCGGGCGCCCCCTTCACGCTCCACACCCCGTCCGGCCCGCGTTCCCTGTCCTCCTCCCTCACCCTGCCCACGCGCCGTCCGGACCTGGCCCCGACCACCGATGCGGCCCGCTGCCGCCCGGCGACGGCGACGTCGGAGACGCCCGGCCTGTACGCGGCCGCCGCCGTGGACGGCAGCGCGGCGACGGCCTGGTCCCCGGACGGGGAGACGGGCTCGCTGACGGTGGACCTGGGGCGGGCGGCCCCGGTGACGGGATTCGCGCCCGAGTGGACGGACGTACTCCCCCTCTCGCACCGCCTGGAGACCTCGGCCGACGGCCGGATCTGGCAGCCGTACCGGGCGGGGGCGGTGGCCCGCGAGGTGCGGGTGACGGTCCGTTCGGCGGATGCGGCCGAACCGACGGGCGTGCGGGAACTGAAGGTCACACAGCCTTAGGGTCTTTCGTCCGGATCGGGCAGGACTCCGCGGGCCGGGCGCGATCCGAGCAGAAGCCCACCGGGGCGGGTGCGGCGGACCCCGGCCGGCCGGCCGCGCGCCGACGGCCGGCCGAGCAGGATTGCGCCCAGCACGAGGACGAGCCCGCAGATCTGCCGGAGGGTGAGCGCCTCCCCCGCGACCACCGTGCCGAGGAGCACCCCCGTCACCGGGTTGAGCAGCCCGACCAACCCGACGGTCGCGGCCGGCAGATGGCGCAGTCCCGCGAACCAGGCCGCGAAGGCGAGGGCGGTCGCCACCACGGTGACGTAACCGAATCCGAGGACGGCCGGCCCGTCGAGCGCGGGCGGTGCGCCTTCCACGGCCGCGGCGAGGGGCAGCAGCAGGAGACCACCGGCGATCAGCTGCCAGGAGGTCGAGGCGAGGACGTCCGTCACGGCGCCCCAGCGCTTGGTGAGGATGTAACCGAGGGACGACATCGTCAGGGCGGCGGCCGAGGCGAGCACTCCGCGGGCGTCGGCCTGGACGGTTCCGGTCAGCAGCATGAGGCACACCCCGCCGATGCCGGCGGCGGCCCCCAGCAGGGGCAGCGGCCCCGGCCGTTCGGCGACGAGCGCCCAGGCGATCAGCATCATGGCCACCGGCGAGGCCGCCATGATCGTCGAGGCGGTGCTGGTGGGGAGCAGTTGCGCGGCGACGTACACGAGGGCGAAGAAGCCGCCCATGTTCAGAACGCCGAGGACCACGGCCTTCCACCACCAGGATCCCCGGGGCCGCTCGCGCCGGAGGGCCAGGAGCAGCAGCCCGGCGGGCAGAGCCCTGATGGCGGCGCCGTACAACGGGGCGCCGGCGGGGAGGTAGGCGTGGGTGACGTAGTAGTTCGTCCCCCACGCCACCGGGGCGATCGCCGTGATCAGCACCCATCGCACATTAGCTTCCATGGAAGCTATCGTACGCGGAAATAGCTTCCCCGGAAGCTACAATGGAGGCATGCCGGATTCCACCGCCCCCCAGCCCCTGGACCACGTGGCCCGCATCCAGGCCGCGTGGGCCCGCGAGCGCCCGGATCTCGATGTGCGCCCCCAGGGCGTGATCGGCCGCCTGCACCGGCTGGCCGGGCTGCTCACGGAGGAACTGTGCGTGGTGTACCGCCGGTTCGGCCTGAGTGAGGGCGAGTTCGACGCGCTGGCCGCGCTGCGCCGGGCCGGGGAGCCGTTCGAGCGGGCCCCCGGCGAGCTGGCCACGCACACGATGGTGACCACCGGCGCGATGACCAAGCGCATCGACCGTCTGGAGCGTTCCGGCCTGGTCACCCGCCGCCGGGCGGCGGGCGACGGCCGCGCCCGCGTGGTCGCCCTCACCCCCGCCGGCCGCGACCTGATCGACCGGGCCTTCACCGAGCACATGCGCAACGAACGCCGCCTCCTCGACGCCCTGACCGGGGACGAAGCGGCGGCGCTGGAGCCGCTGCTGACGGCGTGGCTGGAGCGGGTGGAGCCACCGCGGGGCGAGTGACGACGCGGCCGTCAGGAGCGCCCCGCGACAGGGCGCACCAAAAGCGCCGGCCACGACCCACTCGGCCCCGTTACCCTCCCCCGGCTCCACCCACCCCGAATGGGCCGGGTTCGAAATCTCTCCTGATGTACAGCAACGCCCCGGATACGGCACCGGTGTCGTATCCGAAAAGGAATCCCGCCCATTCCTTATCCCATGCGGATCCCGTGCGGATGCCGTCCGGATGCGACTTCGCCGGTGAAGCGGAATTCCCACCGACCGTGGCGGACCGATCGCCTCCGGTGACCGTGGAGGCCCGCCGACACCGGAACCCGCGCCCTCCCCGGACCCTGCCGACGAGGCCGTCACCCTCGCCACCGCGCCTGCGACCCTGGGCCCGAGCCCACTCGACCACGATGCCCCGCCAGCCGCTCCACCTCAGCACTTCCGCTGAGCACATACCCGCCGAAGCATGACTAACTATTCAAAAAGCCCTGAATCGCACATCAGATGAACTTCTCGACACCGGAGCACGGAACCGGAGTGCGGAACCGGCAGCCGATGTTGCGGTCAGGATTGGTCCGATCACGCCCAGATTCAGTAACAGAGTCATCTGATAACTTAAACCGAGATCCCGAGCCGGAATGGAGGTACGAGGGGCAGGTCCGACCCTGAACCGGTCGAGGGCATCCCTCAGATCACAATGCTGCAAGTGCGCAAGCTCGAGCGTTACAAGGACGATCAGGGAAACGAGATCGTCTACGACGGAGAGATCCGTACGGAAAAGATCGATATCCGCTTCAAGGGGTCGAACAACCGACTCGTCATCAGCCCGAAAGCGGATATCCAGGACCTACTCGTCACCTTCACGGGCGACAACGGTCAGATAGACATCGAGCAGACCACGAAGAAGCGCGCAGGCCTCCGCTTCGAACTGCGCTGCGGGCACCAGTCCCGGATCCTGATCGGCGAGAACGTGGGCTGCGCGGGCCGCACCTTCATCTCCGCCGTCGAAGGCGTGTCCGTGACGATCGGTGCCGACGTGATGTTCGCCAAGAACATCGAGGTGCGCGGCGACGACACCCACCCGATCTTCGACGTGCACACCGAGAAGCGTGTGAACCCGTCCCAGTCGATCGTCGTGGGCGAGCACGTCTGGATCGCGAAGCACGCGGTCGTGATGGGCGGCGTCACCATCGGCAGCGGCTCGGTCATCGGCTTCCGCAGCGTCGTCACCAAGTCCATTCCCAACAACTGCACCGCGGTGGGATCACCTGCGCGGGTGGTGCGGCGGAACATCGCGTGGGAACGCCCCGAGGTCGTCGCGCGGCAGCCCAATGAGCTGTATCCGCGCAAGGGCGAGAAGTCCACGCAGTACTGGAACCCCACCGAGGACGACGGGGATTCGGAGAAGATCGTGGTGCGGCCGAAGCCCAAGGCGACGACGAAGCGGCGGCTGGCCCGGTTCCTGCCGGCTCCGGTCCGGCGGCTGGCCAGGAAAGTTCGATCTTCCTGAAGCGCTTGATTTCGGCGATTCACGCCCGATATCGGTAATTCAGTGACATTGCATCACATCACCCCACACGCACATTGCCTCGGGCCCGGACTTTCGTCCGGGCCCGAGGCAATGTGCGTGTGGGGTGTCTTCCGCAGTTCCGCGCCGGTGGTGTACCGGCGCGGATCCGCTACAGCGCCGGGGCGCTCGACTCCAGGTGGGTCACCATGCGGTTGAGCCCGGTCGGCAGATCGACCACCGGCTTCCAGCCGAGACCGGCGAGGCGCGTGCTGTCCAGGCCCTGCTTCTTGGTCAGGCTGTAGGCGCGCGCGTCGGACTCGTTGGTGAAGCGGAGCTGCTGCCCGCGCTCCGGGCGCACCTCGGTGAAGAGCTCCGCCAGCCGCCGGATCGAGACCAGACCGGCCGGGTCCGCGACGTTGTACGCCACCTGGTCACCGCGGAGCAGCGTGTAGAACAGCCCCGCGATGGCGTCGGCCACGTAGGTGTAGGTCCGTACGCCGGAACCGTCGCTGTTGAGCACGATGTCCTTGCCGGCCACCACGTTCGCGGCGAAGTCGGCCTGCACCCGGCCGTCGTCCAGCGCCATCCCCGGCCCGTAGACGTGCCCGAACCTGACGACGTGGCTGTCGATGCCGTACTGCGCCTGGTAGGTCGCGCAGATCGTCTCCGCCGCCCGCTTCCCCTCGGCGTAGCAGGCCCGCGGGTTGAGGATGTCGAAGCCGCCGTAGCTCTGCTCGTCGATGAGCTCGGTCTCCGGGGCCTGAGCACCGTAGACCTCGGCCGAGGACATCAGCAGGAATCCGCGGCTGGCCTTCTCCACACAGAGGTCGAGCAGGTTGAACGTGCCCAGCAGGTTCGCCTTGATCGTCATGACCGGCTGGCTGCCGTGCAGGGCGGGCCGGGCGGCGCTCGCTCCGTGGATCACGTAGTCGACGGGGCCGGGCAGCTCCAGCGGAGCCGACACGTCCTGGACGACCAGGTGGAAGTCCGGGCGGTCGAGCACGTCCGCGAGCAGCCGCCTGGCCTTCTCCTCGTTCCGGACGAGGCCGTGGACGGTGATGCCCGCGCCGTGCCGGTCGTTCAGTGCGAGGAGGGTGTAGACGACGTACGACGGCAGCATGCCGCTCGCGCCGGTGACCAGCACCGTGCGGCCGGACAGCTCGCCCCACGGCAGGTCGCGGTCAAGGATCTCGTCGAGGTCGTGCGCCACGACCGGGCTGGAAACGGTGGTCACTGGATCACGTACCTACGATCTGCTGGTTCTCAAGGATCTCGAAGAACGTCCGGCACAGGTAGAAGTCCTCGGCCGTCGTGATCTTGATGTTCGAGCGGGGGCCGACCACGCGGTAGATCTTGCGACCGTACTTGTGCATGAGGGAGCACGAGTCGATGGTGTCGTGCTCGTCCTCGGCGACCGCTCGGTCGTACAGCCCGAGGATCTCGCCGAGCCGGAAGCTCTGCGGGGCCTGCGCGGCGTAGATGTGGTCGCGCGGGATCACGTCGTCGATGTGCTCGTGCTCACTCGACACCACGGTCTCGTTGAACTTGGTGCAGGTGATGGCCGAGCCGTGCTCCCGGACCGTCTCGATGTTCGCGCTGATCAGCTTCGCGTCGATCAGCGGCCGCACGCCGTCGTGGATCAGCACGACGGTGTCGTCCGGGCACTCCGCGGCGACCGTCGAGAGGGCCTTGTGGCGCGACTCCTGACCGGTCTTGCCGCCGTCGATGATCCACTTGACCTTCTGGATCTCGTAGCGCTTCAGCAGCTTCTCCATGTACTCGCGGTACTCGGCGAGTATCGCGATGGCGATGCTGTCTATCTCGGGGTGCGACTCGAAGTGCTCGAGGGTGTGGATGATGATCGGCTTGCCGTTGACCTCCAGAAACTGCTTCGGGAGGGCACGGGAGTTCATCCTCGAACCGATACCGCCGGCAAAAAGCAAAGCAACGTTCATTGTGTCTATTCCTCCGACTGGTCGCTGAGCGGCTGGTCAGCCACCGTCGTGTCGTCCGGTACGGGGTCGAGCCAGCGGTGCTGGCCGCCCGTGTCCCTGCCACCGTGATCGCCGACTACCAGCCAGTCGATCACGCGGTCCGCCGAGTTGGTGTCGACGTAGTCGAAGTTCTCCCGACGGAACTCCTCGACCTTCGACAGGTCGAAGTCCTCGTCCTGGAGGGCCTTGAGCAAATCGTCGAAGGTCACGCAGATCGTGCCGGGGGCGACGGAGTCGTAGTCCCGGTGGAATCCGCGGATCACCGAATACGTGTCCTTGTCGTACGCGAAGAACAGGATCGGCTTGTCGAGCAGCGTGTACTCGTAGATGACCGACGAGTAGTCCGTGACGAGCACGTCGGTCACGTGCAGCAGGTCGTTGGTGTCGGGGAACGACGCGAAGTTCACGAGCCGGTCCGAGTACTCGTCGGGGATCGGCGGGGCTTCCGTGATGAAGTGGTGCATCCGGAAGAGGACGACGTACTTGTCGCCGCAGACCTCGTAGAGCTTCTCCCAGTCGATGCGGTCGTAGTCGTAGTGCGCGTCCCCGATGCTCTTCCCGCGGAAGGTCGGCGCGAACAGCACGATCTTCTTGCCCCGGAGCTGCGGGTAGGACGCGAAGAAGTCGTCCTTGACCTTCTGGGAGTGCTCCTCGTTGAGGAACGTGTCGATGCGCGGCAGACCGGTCGGCACGACCGCCGACTCCTCGATGCCGAACGCCTCGGCGTACACCGGCACCAGGTGCTTGGACCCGGTGATGACGTAGGTGTACTTGCGGTGGGCGTTGGACAGCTTCGGCGAGCCGTACTTTCCGAACCGGCTGTAGCCGACGGCCTTGAAGCCACTCCCGGCGTGCCAAAGCTGGATGATCTTCGTCTCGGGCGAAATGCTCAGATTCCCGAGGAGCCCGAAGTAGTCGTCCATCAGCACGGTGTCGGACGTCGCCAGGCGGTAGATGAGGCGGAGCGTGCTCCACTTGTTCGCCGTCGCCGGTATTCGGAACGAGTGGCTGAACTCGTACTTCTTGTCGAGTTCCCGCTCGATCATCCGGTCGTGGACGCGGGCCAGGTTACCGCCGAGGCCGGTGCGCATTTCGGATGCGAAAAGGATCCTGTTGCCACGCGGCGGATTCAGGCGGCGCGCGGTCCAGTAGAAGCGCTGCGCGATCTTGCGGCGCCGGGCCCGCGGGAATACCTTCAGCCCTATTCGCTTACCGAGCGGCTTCTTCTTCGCCGGCTTCTTGCCCGGCCCCGCGCTACGGAACAGCTGGTACGTACGCATGAGGAAGTCGGGACTGTCCAAGTCATCCGAGATCCCGAACGCGATGACGTACACCGAGCGGTTGCGGTCATAAAGGAAGGTACGGGAGCAGACGTCGAGCTCGTCCGTGGCCGTGAGGTCGAAACCGGCCGCGGGCAGTCGCTCGTCACCGATCACCGGGATGATCCGCCACGTGCCGTTGGGCACCTGGCGCCGGTTCTCGAAGTTGGTGACGTTGATCTCCAGGCGGTGCTGTTCGGCGTCGATCTGCCGAGAGTTCACCGGGAATTCGCGCTCGTTGTCAACAATCAGGAAGCGGAGAGCACTAGGATCTCCATTGAAGTCCGAGACCGCCACATCGAGCGTGAGATGCACACGCTCCCAGGAAATCGCCGCTATTGAGCAGCCCGCCATCGTCATCCTTCCGTTCGTGAACCGTCGAGCCTTCTACGGAGGCATGCGCGACGGCTACGGAGCCTGCCGGCGTCAGATGTGACGGTTGCCGGAGCATAGCTTACCGACTCTCGCCACCTCAAAAACGAGACGGCGGCAACAGCCTCGCAGCCGCGGCCGAACGCGCCCTACCGGACCTTCCCTCACAGCCCTCTCATCTGCGCCGCCACCCTTCGCCACTCGGCGGGGCCGGACCCTGCGGACAACACCACTGGGGCGACACCGACGGTCCGGTTGCGGCTATAAACCTGGATAAACCCCCATTACCTTACTGCGGACAACAGTTGCCCCCGCCCGGACAACACCTTCCGCGATTTCGGAACGTAGCGGAGTGCATACTCTTCGCAGTTTCTATTCACCTCGCGCCCGCCAATGAAGTCCGCCGGAAAGAGGGCCGACCGGCCCCGGTTCGCCGGAGCCGAGGAGGGGCGTCCGCCCTGCCGTCGACTCCGGTCCCCACGCCCGCCGGGCCGCAGCCGGGGACCTCCGGTCATCCATGTCGCACCAGTTCAAAGGCGCATCGCCCGTCACGCGCCCCCCTCCCCGAGACGGGACGCACCCGCCCGCGCCCCCACACCTGAGGCGCCGGCGGACCGCCCCTCTCGCGCCCCCTCACCCACAACTCGCCATCAGGAACGGGCACTCGGCCGGGGTGAACTCCGCCACACCTGCGGCGTGGTGGAGTTCACACGGGGCGGCGGGCGCCCGAGGGGCGCCGCCGTCCGCCAACCCACGCCCCTCGCTGCCGCGCACGCCGAGTGGCACCGGAGCGTGAGCCGTCCGCGGTCCGTGGCGCGCAGGGGCGGAGCTGACGCCGGGGCCGGCGCCTTACTCCCACCACGGGGAGGTCCAGCAGCTCCACTACGCCGACTTCACTGGGAGCGGGATCAGGGCCCTCTTTCACGACGGCCGCCTGGGGTGCGTCGCCGCAGACGCCCTTACCGGCCCCCAGGTGAGACTGGACGCAGCCCCGCTGACCGGCTGCGCGCCTTCGCACGTGGAGGACGGGCTCGTCCACCGCAGCGCACGGCCCGGCAGCCTGGCGTACAGCGTCGCCGGCGATCCGGTCTTCGCCGATCTCGGCCTGGCGATCCGCTCCCAGCGGGCCGGCGACCTCGTTCTGACCCGTCCCCTCTTCCTGCTGCACGACTGGCTCGACCTGTGGCACTCGCTGCCCGGCGAGGAGTGGAACTACGGCTGAGAGGGGTGTCGAGAGCATCCGTGTCCGGCTTCGGTGCGCACCGCTGCGGCGACCGCGTACGCGTGCCCCCGCTACCCCTGCCGCGCCGTGTCCAGCACCGAACCACTGTCCGGCCTCCGATGGCAGCGCAAGAAGGGCACGTCATGGATTGACGTGCCCCTCGTCAATTACGGCTTTTCGGAATCGCGAAGGGGGATGACTTCAATCAGACATGGAAGCGGAACGTCTGAGGTCTGATCCTGACCTGCGGCGGAGCCCCAGCCAGGGCCCTGAACTGGATTTCCTCGTAGGCATGCGTCGGCTTCCGACGGCCGTTTACGGGTGTCCTGCGGACTGGCTGCGGACCGGTCGAATGGACGGAGGCAGGCAAATCCATGGCGCACCAGCCGGACCTGCACCGAGACTGCGCAGATGAGCGACGCCTACCCCGTGCCCGTGCCGCGGGCACCGCGTGCTGGACGCCATGCCCGGCTCCTACGAGATCTGTCCCGTCTGCTTCTGGAAGGACGACGCCGCCGCCTACGGGTCGGCGACTACCGTGTCGCCTACACGATCGGCAACGGGAAGCTTGTGGTCTGGGTCGTACACGTCGGGCACCGTGCCACGGTCCACGACACGTAGCTGCTCCCGGTTCTGCGGACGGTTGCGGACTGTTGCGGACAGCAAGAGGGCCTGACCAGCACCCTCGCAGGTCAGGCCCTTCTGGATACGCGATCAGACGTTGAAGCGGAACTCCACCACGTCCCCGTCCTGCATGACGTAGTCCTTGCCCTCCATACGCGCCTTGCCCTTGGCGCGGGCCTCGGCGACCGAGCCCGTCTCGACCAGGTCGTCGAAGGAGATGATCTCCGCCTTGATGAAGCCCTTCTGGAAGTCGGTGTGGATCACACCGGCCGCCTCGGGGGCCGTGGCGCCCTTCTTGATCGTCCAGGCGCGGGTCTCCTTGGGACCTGCCGTGAGGTAGGTCTGGAGGCCCAGGGTGTCGAAGCCGACGCGGCCGAGGGTGGCGAGGCCGGGCTCCTCCTGGCCCATCGACTGGAGGAGTTCCAGGGCCTCGTCGTCGTCGAGCTCGATCAGCTCGGACTCGATCTTGGCGTTCAGGAAGATGGCCTCGGCCGGGGCGACCAGGGCGCGCTGCTCGTTCTTGAAGTCCTCGTCGACCAGCTCGTCCTCGTCGACGTTGAAGACGTAGAGGAAGGGCTTCGTGGTGAGCAGGTGCAGCTCGTGGAGCAGGCGGCCCTTCTCGGTGCCGGCCGTGATGCCCGCGTGGAAGAGCGTGTCGCCCGCTTCCAGGATCTTCTGGGCCTCCTCGACCGCCGCCAGGACGGCGACCTTCTCCTTCTGGAGGCGGGACTCCTTCTGGAGGCGGGGGACGGCCTTCTCGACGGACTGGAGGTCGGCGAGGATCAGCTCGGTGTTGATCGTCTCGATGTCGTCCTTGGGCGAGACCTTGCCGTCGACGTGGACGACGTTCTCGTCCTTGAAGGCGCGGATGACCTGGCAGATCGCGTCCGACTCGCGGATGTTCGCGAGGAACTTGTTGCCCAGGCCCTCGCCCTCGCTCGCGCCGCGCACGATGCCCGCGATGTCGACGAAGTCGACCGTCGCCGGGAGCAGCTTCTGGGAGCCGAAGATCTTCGCGAGCGTGTCCAGCCGCGGGTCGGGGACGCCGACGACGCCGACGTTCGGCTCGATCGTGGCGAACGGGTAGTTGGCCGCCAGCACGTCGTTCTTGGTCAGGGCGTTGAAAAGGGTCGACTTGCCGACATTCGGCAGACCGACGATTCCGATCGTGAGCGACACGGTGGCGACTTCCCTAGGGGGTGGACGGGCTCGAATGGACGTCGGGCCCGGGTGGGCCGATTCTCCAGTTTACGGGCGGGGGCGAGTGGCCGGTCACGGGTCGGCGCAGAGACGGGGCCGCCCCCGTCCGGGGGACGGTTCCGACGGTTCCAGAAGGGGGGAGGACGGGGCCTAATCGGTTCCCGTTGGGCCGTGTGGCATCGAACTCATCGCCAAGGTCGGCCAAAGCGCGTGTCCCGCACCCGCTTTCCCTCGCCCGGCGACCTACGTTGTCCCGGTGGAGCAGCACAGGACACATCCCCCTCAGCGCAGGCAGACCCGGCCGGCCCCGCTGTCCCCGCTGGGGACCAAGGAAGCCAAGGGGTCCGAAGGATCCGTCGCCCGAGGCGCGGCCGTCTATCGCGTGATGAGTACGCCGACAGGCCGGGCCCGCCCGGTGGCGCCGGCCGTGCTCGCCCTGCGGCGGCTGCCCAACCCCCGGCTGACCGGCATCGGCGCCGGGCTCTTCGCGGCCGCTGTCATGTTCGTGATCGGCTGTGTGGACTGGCTGCTGTTCGACGCCTCGTCCGCCGTGTTCGGGGTGCTGTTCCTGCCGGTCAGCGCGCTGACCGCGCTCTGGGTGCGGCCCGCCGACCTGGTGACCGCGCCGATCATCGTGCCGATCGCGTTCGCCCTCGGGATCATCCCGGTCTCCGGCGGCACGGGCGGCTTCGGCGGGCAGGCCATGGCGGTCGTCACCGCCCTGGCCGTCCACGCCGGCTGGCTGTACGGCGGCACGCTCGTCGCCGGACTCATCGCGACCGTACGGAAGGTGCGGCTGATGCGGGCCCGGCAGCGGCGGATGCTGCTGGCCGCACAGACCGCCCGGCAGGCCGGGCAGCCGTCACCGGCACCGCGGGCACCCGGGCGGGCACCGCGGCGCCCGTCCCAGCGCTGAGGGCTGTCCGTCCGGATCGGGCCGCGCTCCGCGAGCCCGGCGCGATCCGCACGAGAGGCCCAGCAAGCTCCGGTCAGTGGCCTGCCGCGGCCATGGCCGCGCCCACGATGCCCGCGTTGTTCTGCAGCTCCGCGGGCACCATCTCGGCCCGCACGTGCTCGATGAGCGGCAGGAACTTCTCGGCCTTGCGGCTGACTCCGCCGCCGATGATGAACAGCTCGGGCGAGAACAGCATCTCCACATGGGTCAGGTACTTCTGCACCCGGTGCGCCCAGTGGTGCCAGCTGAGGTCCTCGTCCTCCTTGGCCTTGGTGGAGGCGTGCTTCTCCGCGTCGTGGCCGTGCAGCTCCAGATGGCCGAGCTCGGTGTTGGGCACCAGGCGTCCGTCGGTGAAGAGCGCGCTGCCGATCCCCGTACCGAACGTCAGCATGATGACCGTGCCCTTGCGGCCCCGGCCCGCGCCGAAGGTCATCTCGGCGATGCCGGCCGCGTCCGCGTCGTTCAGGATGGTGACCGGGAGGCCGAGCTTGTCGCTGAGCAGGGTGCGGGCGTCCAGGTCGACCCAGCCCTTGTCGACATTGGCCGCGGTCCGGGTCAGTCCGCCGGTGACGACCCCCGGGAAGGTGATGCCCACCGGGCCCTGCCAGTCGAAGTGGCCGACCACCTCGGCCACGCTCCCTGCCACGTCCTCGGGGGTGGCAGGGTGCGGGGTGAGTACCTTGTGGCGCTCGCGCGCCAGGTCTCCGCGGTCCAGGTCCACGGGAGCACCCTTGATCCCGGATCCGCCGATGTCCACGCCGAAGATCTCCATGTGATCCACGGTACGGGCACCCGGCGCCGCTCACTTCCTGGAACGGAAAACCGAACGGAAGCCGGGCAGGAACCGAACGGAAGCCACACGGGTAGCCGATCAGGAACCGGACGAAAACCGAACGCGAATCGAACGGAGATCCGTGACGGCGGGTGCCGTTCCGGCAGGCCCTATTCCGCGGACAGTGCCGCCGCCTCCGCGCGCAGATCCCGGCGGAGCTCCTTGGGCAGCGAGAACACGATGGACTCCTCGGCCGCCTTCACGATCTCCACGTCCTCGAAGCCCCGCTCGGAGAGCCAGGCCAGGACGCCGTCGACCAGCACCTCGGGTACGGAAGCGCCGGAGGTGACCCCGACCGTGGAGACGCCCTCCAGCCAGCCCTCGTCGATCTCGTCGGCGGCGTCGACGAGGTACGAGGCACCGGCGCCCGCGCCGAGGGCGACCTCGACCAGGCGGACGGAGTTCGAGGAGTTCTTCGAGCCGACGACGATCACCAGGTCGGCGTCCGCACCCATCTGCTTCACCGCGATCTGGCGGTTCTGCGTGGCGTAGCAGATGTCGTCGCTGGGCGGCGAGATCAGGAGCGGGAACTTCTCCTTGAGCGCGCCGACGGTCTCCATCGTCTCGTCGACCGAGAGCGTGGTCTGGGAGAGCCAGACGACCCTGGACGGGTCGCGCACCTCGACGTTCGCGACGTCCTCGGGGCCGTCGACCAGGGTGATGTGGTCGGGGGCCTCACCTGAGGTGCCGATGACCTCCTCGTGGCCCTCGTGGCCGATCAGGAGGATGTCGAAGTCGTCCTGCGCGAAGCGGACGGCTTCCTTGTGGACCTTGGTGACGAGGGGGCAGGTCGCGTCGATCGTGGCGAGCTTCCGTTCGGCCGCCTCCTCGTGCACGGTCGGCGCGACGCCGTGCGCGGAGAACATGACGATCGAGCCCTCGGGGACCTCCGCCGTCTCCTCGACGAAGATCGCGCCCTTCTTCTCCAGGGTCTGTACGACGTACTTGTTGTGGACGATCTCGTGGCGTACGTAGACCGGGGAGCCGTACTGCTCCAGGGCCTTCTCCACGGCGATCACGGCACGGTCCACGCCCGCGCAGTAGCCACGGGGAGCGGCGAGCAGGACGCGGCGGGGTGTCGGAGCAGTCATGCGTCCCATCGTAACGGCCTCCCTCCCCGCCTCGGCGGAGCCGTTAGGCCGTACCGAACAGGCGCGGGGACGACGGGGTCGCGAGACTGATCACCACGCGACCGATGACGCGAACGACGGAGGGCTCATGGCCGACAGCGGCACGGAAACCGGGACCGGTGGCGGCTCCACGGAGCAGGCCCGGCTGCGGCGGACGCTCGGCTTCCGGGACCTGGTGGTCTACGGGCTGCTGTTCATCGCCCCGATGGCCCCCGTCGGCGTCTTCGGCACCCTCGACGCGAAGTCCGACGGGGCCGTCGCGCTGGTGTACATCGCCGCGACCGTCGTCATGGCCTTCACCGCCTTCAGTTACGCCCAGATGGTGCGGGTCGCCCCGCTGGCGGGTTCCGTTTTCGCGTACGCCCGCAAGGGGCTCGGCGAGGGGCCGGGCTTCATCGCCGGGTGGATGGCGATGCTCGACTACCTGCTGATCCCCGCAGTCGCCTATCTCTTCTCCGGAATCGCGATGAATTCGCTGGTGCCGGAGGTGTCGCGGTGGGTGTGGACCGCGCTGGCGGTGGTCCTCACCACGCTGCTCAACCTCTGGGGCGTGCGGGCGGCGGCCCGGGTCGGCTTCGCGGTGCTCGCGATGGAGATCGTGGTGCTGCTGGTGTTCGTGGTGTCGGCGGTCGTGGTGCTCGTCCAGGACGGGGCGCAGCGCGGCTGGCTGACGCCGCTCACCGGGGATTCCGGGTTCTCCGCGTCGGCGGTGCTGGGCGCGGTGTCCGTGGCGGTGCTCTCGTATCTGGGCTTCGACGCCATCGCCTCGTTCGCGGAGGAGGTGACGGGCGGTTCGGCGAAGGTGGCGCGGGCGGTGCTCTTCTGCCTGGTGCTGGCGGGGGTGCTGTTCGTGGCGCAGGCCTATCTGGCCGCGTTGCTGGAGCCGATGTCGTCGGCGGAGCTGGCCGCCGATCCGGTGGCCCAGGGGTCGGCCTTCTACGACACGGTGGACTCCGCGGTGGGGTCCTGGCTGCACGATCTGGTGGCGGTCAGCAAGGCGATCGGCGCGGCGTTCGCGGCCCTGGCCGGGCAGGCGGCCGCGGGGCGGCTGCTCTTCGCGATGGCCCGGGAGCGCCGGCTGCCGGCGCTGCTGTCCAAGGTCGATCCGAGCTCGGGGGTGCCGCGGATCGCGATCCTGATCGCGGCGGTCGTGACGCTGGTGGCGGCGGTGTGGGCGGCCCGGCGCGACGACGGTCTGGATCATCTGGTGTCGGTGGTGGACGTCGGGGCGCTGACCGCGTTCGTCCTGCTCCACGCGTCGGTGGTCGGCTGGTTCGCGGTGCGGCGGATGGAGGGGCCTCCGAACTGGTGGCGGCACGTCGTGATCCCGGTGGTGGGTGCCGGGGTGCTGATCGCGGTGATCGTGGAGGCGACGGCGAGCGCTCAGGTGGTGGGCGCGTGCTGGCTGGCGGTGGGGTTGGTGGTGCTCGTGCTGCAGCGGGGGCGCCGAGTGGCGGGGTGAGGGGCGACGGGGACGGGTGCCCGGGTGTGCAGGTGTCCGCAGCCGGGCGGTCGGGGGGTCAGGTCGCCCGACTGCGGTACAGGCCCCCGGCCGGTCCCGGTACAGGGGCCCGCCGTTCACCCGGGCCGGTCCTCGCCGCGCGGCCGCCCTGTTGTCGGCGCCGGCGGATACGCTCGCTCGTATGGCTCTGCAAACTTCCCCGGAAGCTCCGCTGCCCGTCGGTGACGTGTCACGGCTGATCGGTGGCTGGATCGACCGGCTCGGCGCGGTCTGGGTCGAGGGGCAGATCACTCAGCTGTCGCGGCGGCCGGGTGCCGGAGTGGTGTTCCTGACCCTGCGCGATCCGTCGCACGACATCTCCGTGAGCGTGACGTGCTTCCGGCAGGCCTTCGACCGGATCGCGGACGTGGTGACGGAGGGGGCGCGGGTCGTCGTCCTCGCGAAGCCCGAGTGGTACGCGCCCCGCGGCCAGCTCTCGCTGCGGGCCACGGAGATCCGGCCGGTCGGCATCGGTGAGCTGCTGGTCCGGCTGGAGCAGCTCAAGAAGTCCCTGGCCTCGGAGGGACTGTTCGCGCTCGACCGCAAGAAGCCGCTGCCCTTCCTGCCGCAGCTGATCGGGCTCGTCTGCGGACGCGCGTCGGCGGCCGAGCGCGATGTGCTGGAGAACGCGCGCCGCCGGTGGCCCGCCGTCCGCTTCGAGGTGCGCAACACCGCGGTGCAGGGTGTGCACGCGGTGAATCAGGTGGTCCGCGCGGTCAAGGAGCTCGACGCCGTCGACGAGGTGGACGTGATCGTGGTGGCGCGTGGCGGCGGCAGTGTGGAGGACCTGCTGCCGTTCTCGGACGAGGAGCTGATCCGTACGGTCGCCGCCTGCCGCACCCCGGTCGTCTCCGCGATCGGGCACGAGCCGGACTCGCCCCTGCTCGACCTGGTCGCCGACGTGCGGGCCTCCACCCCCACCGACGCGGCGAAGAGGATCGTGCCCGATGTGGGCGAGGAGCTCGACCGGGTGCAGCAACTGCGGGACCGGTCGCTGCGGACGGTACGCGGGCTGCTCGACCGGGAGGAGCGGGGCCTGGCGCACGCGCTGGGGCGGCCCTCCATGGAGCACCCGCAGCGGATGGTGGACGAGCGGGCGTCGGAGGTCGACGCGCTGATCGGGCGCGGCAGGCGGGTGCTGGGTCATCTGCTGGACCGCGCGGACTCGGAGCTCGCCCACACCCGCGCCCGGGTACGCGCCCTGTCCCCCGCGGCGACGCTGGAGCGCGGGTACGCGGTGCTCCAGCGGGCGGACGGGCACGTGGTCCGGGAGCCGTCCGACGCGGGCGCGGCCGGGGACGCGCTGCGGGCCCGGGTGTCGGGGGGCGAGTTCGTGGTGCGGGTCGAGGGGTGAGCGACACCGTCCGGGGCCGGTCGACGGTTCCCGGACGGCCGGCTCCGGCCGGGAAGGACGGACCATGCCGACGCATAGGGTGGATCACATGACGGACGACGGGACGACTACGGCTGCGGCCACGGGCACGCTCGGATACGAGCAGGCGCGCGACGAGCTGATCGAGGTGGTGCGCCGGCTGGAGACGGGCGGGACCTCGCTGGAGGACTCCCTCGCGCTGTGGGAGCGCGGCGAGGAGCTGGCGAAGGTGTGCCGGCACTGGCTGGAAGGTGCGCGGGCCCGTCTCGACGCGGCGCTGGCGGGACCTGCCGACCCCGCGGAAGGCACGGCGGAAGGCGGCGCGCGACGGGCCGGGGACGCGGCGGACGACGCGGGCTGAGCCGCGGTCAGTCCGCCGGACGCGCCGACGTCACGTCCGAGCCCGGCGCCGGGGCCCGGCGGCGACACGGGCCGGCCGGGAGTGCGGCGCCGGAACAGGCCCCCCGGCCGCACGCAGACAGGGCGAAAGGGTGCAAGACGTCCGCACTGTGGGGTGGGTCACTCCCTCGCCGTTTTAGTTGAAAGTTAACCTACCTCTCCCGTACCGTGAGCGGAGTTGCTTGATCCCTCGTGTACGTCCGGAAGGTAATACGCAAGATGTCCCTCGTTCTTGACCCCGCCGCCCAGGACCTCCTCTTCCGTGAGGCCCGCACCGCCAACACCTTCACCGACGAGCCGGTGACCGAGGAGCAGGTCCAGGCGATCTACGACCTGGTCAAGTTCGGTCCGACGGCGTTCAACCAGTCGCCGCTGCGCGTCATCCTGGTCCGCTCGGACGACGCCCGCGCGCGCCTCGTCTCGCACATGGCCGAGGGCAACCAGCCCAAGACCTCGACCGCCCCGCTGGTCGCGATCCTGGCCGCGGACAACGAGTTCCACGAGGAGCTCCCGGCCCTGCTGCCGCACTTCCCGCAGGCCAAGGACATGTTCTTCTCCGAGCGCCCGGCCCGTGAGTCGGCCGCCTCGCTGAACGCCGCCCTGCAGGCCGCCTACTTCATCATCGGCGTCCGCGCCGCCGGCCTGGCCGCGGGCCCGATGACCGGCTACGACGCCGCGGGCATCGAGAAGGAGTTCCTCGACGGCGACCACAGCCTGCTGATGGTCGTCAACATCGGCAAGCCGGGCGAGGACGCCTGGTTCCCGCGCTCGCCGCGTCTCGCGTTCGACGAGGTCGTCAAGACCGTCTGAGCCCAGCCGCCCCCAGGGGCGTCGTGGATGCGGGTATGAGGAAGGCCCCGGAGCATGTGCTCCGGGGCCTTCCTCATACCCGCATCCACGCATACGCCGAAGCCCCTCACCCGCGAGGCTCCGTGCGCCGGACCGCGGGCGTCAGGACGTCTTGAGCGACGCCGCCATCTCCGCCAGCCGCTCCGTCGACGCGGAACCGGTCACGACCGTGGTCGCCCCCTTGTCCTGGCGCACGAGGGCGTCGTACTTCGGCCCCTCCCAGTGCTGCCAGGTCTCCCCCGCCACCTGCTGCGTGCGGCCGGTGTCCTTCGCCTTCTGGCTGACCTCGGTGACGTACTTGTCCGCCGGGGAGGTGGACTGCTCCACCGCGACGTACTTGCCTTCCGGGTCCAGGAAGCCCAGGTGCCAGCTGTCGCCCGCCTCGCGGTCGTAACCGACCGACGTGGGCTTCCAGTCCTGCGTCAGGCCGCTCGGAGCGGCCACCGGGTACGGGGCCGCGCGCCGCGCGGTCAGGAGCTCGACCCGGTAGTCGACCGCCTTGACCGGATCGGCCTTGTCGTCGTGCGGGATGAAGATGTAGATGACCCCCGCCACTGCGGAGATCACCGCCAACGACAGGAACATGTCCCGCACTGTCTGCTTGCCTCGCTTGCTTGCCACGCGTCCATCGTCGCATCAGCCCCGACGGGACCGGAGCGCGGGACCGGATCGGGGGTCAGGCCGACGACCGGAGCGACGCCCCGGTCAAGGACCGGAGCGAGGACCCGATCAAGGGCCGGGTCAAGGACCGGATCCGGCGCGTCCGCTCATTCGTGACCCGGTCTGCTCATTTTATCGACCTGACGATAGAGTCACATCACCCTCATCCGGTCGTCGTCGTACAGAAAGGTGCGCTCCGATGTCCGAGCATCATCTGCCGTCCCAGCTGGAGGTCTCCCCGGAGGCCCCCGACCGCAACCTCGCCCTGGAGCTCGTCCGGGTCACCGAGGCCGCCGCCATGGCCGCCGGGCGCTGGGTCGGCCGCGGGGACAAGATCGGCGCCGACGGCGCCGCCGTGAAGGCCATGCGGACCCTCGTCTCCACCGTGTCGATGAACGGCATCGTCGTCATCGGTGAGGGCGAGAAGGACGAAGCCCCCATGCTGTTCAACGGCGAGCGCGTCGGCGACGGCACCGGCCCCGAGGTCGACATCGCCGTCGACCCCATCGACGGCACCACCCTGAACGCCAAGGGCATGCCGAACGCCATCGCCGTGCTGGCCGCGGCGGACCGGGGCGCGATGTTCGACCCGTCCGCCGTCTTCTACATGGACAAGCTCGTCACCGGCCCGGAGGCCGCCGACTTCGTCGACATCAACGCCCCCGTCTCGGTGAACATCCGCCGGGTCGCCAAGGCGAAGAACTCCATGCCCGAGGACGTCACCGTCGTCATCCTGGACCGCCCCCGCCACGAGGGCATCGTCAAGGAGATCCGCGAGACCGGCGCCCGGATCAAGTTCATCTCCGACGGCGACGTCGCGGGCTCGATCATGGCGGCCCGCGAGGGCACCGGCGTCGACCTGCTCATGGGGATCGGCGGCACGCCCGAGGGCATCATCTCGGCCTGCGCCATAAAGTGCCTCGGCGGTGTCATCCAGGGCAAGCTCTGGCCGAAGGACGACGCCGAGCGGCAGCGCGCCCTGGACGCCGGACACGACCTGGACCGGGTGCTGTCCACGGACGACCTGGTCAGCGGCGACAACGTGTTCTTCGTGGCGACCGGCATCACGGACGGCGAGCTGATGCGCGGCGTCCGCTACCGCGCGGAGACGGCGACCACCGAGTCGATCGTCATGCGGTCCAAGTCGGGCACCATCCGGAAGATCGACTCCACCCACCGGCTGTCGAAGCTGCGCGCCTACAGCGCGATCGACTTCGATCGCGCGAAGTGACGTAGCGCCTTCCGCCGGGGCTCCGTCCGGCCGCCCCGGCCCGTCCACTCGAAGAGGCGCCCCCCATGTGCGGTGGGGGCGCCTCTTCGCGCAGGCGGGTCCGGACGGCCGGACGACGCCGGAGACGAGCGCAATGCGGGTGAACGGCCGGTCCGTCAGCCGGCCGCGGCGATGTGGCCGGTCGCGCCGGATGCCTTGAGCTCGGCCTCGCGCCGCCTGCGGCGGGCGAGCGCCACCCGGCGTTCGGCAGCCGTGAGGCCGCCCCACACCCCGTAGGGCTCCGGTTGCACCAGGGCGTGCTCCCGGCATTCGATCATCACCGGACAGCGCGCGCAGACCCGCTTCGCGGACTCCTCGCGTGACAGTCGGGCAGCAGTCGGCTCCTTCGACGGGGCGAAGAACAGCCCGGCTTCATCCCGGCGGCACACCGCCTCCGAGTGCCAGGGGCCGGCCTGGTCCTCCCGAGCGGGTATCCGCTGGGGAGGGACGGCGGCGACCTGCAGGGGCTGATGCGGCAGTTGCAGCACGGTCCACTCCTGACGACGGCTTCGCGAGCGAGAGACGATGCAGCACTCCCTACCCGCTGTGCGCACGCCTATGCACTGAGTGGCACTCAGTTCCGGACCACGGAATTGCGGTCGAGCATATTTCCGTCCGAATCCGCGCCCCGCGAACCCACTGCGCCCCCTCTCGCGCCGGCCTCAGTGACCGAGGTGTTTGCGCAGCCGGTCCTGCAGATCCGCAATGAACTTGCCGCGCTTGGGCTTTGCCTCGACGCTGCCGAACACCGAATATCCGTTGACGGCCACCACGGGGGCCTCCGGATCGGCCGATTCCAGTGTGGCGACTTCGAAATTGCCGAAAATGCCCGTCCCGCTGCCGCGCAGAGAGATGTTCTCGGGGACCTTGATCTCCACACTTCCGAAGACGGAGGTCGCGTTGATCACGGTGAGCCGCTGGCCGAAAAGGGCCTCGGTCAGATCGATTTCCACGCTGCCGAACACCGCGAACGCGTTCGTGCGCCCGCCGACCCGCCAGCGCCCCTTGCGGCTGGAACTGCTGAAGACAGCCACCAGGTTGTCGGCGGGGCCCGTCGGCGGCTCCGGGGTGCGGTCGTGCGGGGCGCCGACGGACCTGGCGGTGCCGCCCGGCGTCGGCAGGTCCCGTACCAGCGGTTCGAGTTCCCCTACGGTCTTGGCCCGGTAGACGGAATCGACCCGCTCGGCGTGCTCCTCCGCGGTCAGCCGCCCCTCGGCCATCGCCTCACGCAGGATGTCCGCGATCCGGTCGCGGTCCGCGTCGGAGGCACGGATGACGTCGGGTTCCGCCCGCGCGGCGGGCTGCTGGGGGTGCTTTTCGAGGTCCACCGGCCCAGCGTACCCAAACGCGATAGATCGCGACTAGGGGGAGGCCGGGCGCGGCGGGCCTATATCGCGATCCGGTCCCGCGGCGCGGGACCGGGTCCGGTGAGCCCTACCTCACAGGCTCGCCGCCCCCGCGGGGTCCTACCCTGGTGGGTGCGCTGCCCAAGGGAGGTCAGCCGCCGTCTGCCGAGTGAGGAATGGCCGTAATGCCAGAGTTTGCGTACTCCGATCTGCTCCCCCTGGGAGAGGACACCACGCCGTACCGCCTGGTCACCGCCGAGGGTGTGTCCACCTTCGAGGCCGACGGACGGACGTTCCTCAAGGTCGAGCCGGAGGCGCTGCGCACCCTGGCCGCCGAGGCCATGCACGACATCTCGCACTACCTGCGGCCCGCGCACCTGGCGCAGCTGCGGCGGATCGTGGACGACCCCGAGGCGTCGTCCAACGACAAGTTCGTCGCGCTCGACCTGCTGAAGAACGCGAACATCGCCGCCGCGGGCGTCCTGCCGATGTGCCAGGACACCGGCACCGCGATCGTCATGGGCAAGCGCGGACAGAACGTGCTGACCGAGGGTGGTGACGAGGAGGCCCTGTCGCACGGCATCTTCGACGCGTACACCAAGCTCAACCTGCGCTACTCGCAGATGGCCCCGCTGAACATGTGGGACGAGAAGAACACCGGCTCGAACCTGCCGGCCCAGATCGAGCTGTACGCGACCGACGGCGGGGCGTACAAGTTCCTCTTCATGGCCAAGGGCGGCGGCTCGGCCAACAAGTCGTTCCTCTTCCAGGAGACCAAGGCGGTCCTCAACGAGGCCTCCATGATGAAGTTCCTGGAGCAGAAGATCCGTTCGCTGGGTACGGCGGCCTGCCCGCCGTACCACCTGGCGATCGTCGTCGGCGGCACCTCGGCCGAGTTCGCGCTGAAGACCGCGAAGTACGCCTCCGCGCACTACCTGGACGAGCTGCCCGCCGAGGGCTCCCCCACCGGTCACGGTTTCCGGGACAAGGAGCTGGAGGAGAAGGTCTTCGAGCTGACGCAGAAGATCGGCATCGGGGCGCAGTTCGGCGGCAAGTACTTCTGCCACGACGTGCGTGTGGTCCGTCTCCCCCGGCACGGCGCCTCGTTGCCCGTCGCCATCGCCGTGTCCTGCTCGGCCGACCGCCAGGCGACCGCGAAGATCACCGCCGAGGGCGTCTTCCTGGAGCAGCTGGAGAAGGACCCGGCGCGCTTCCTCCCCGACACCACGGACGAGCACCTCGACGAGGCGGGGGACGTCGTGAAGATCGACCTCAACCGGCCGATGGACGACATCCTCGCCGAGCTGACGAAGTACCCGGTCAAGACCCGGCTCTCGCTGACCGGCCCGCTGGTCGTGGCGCGCGACATCGCGCACGCCAAGATCAAGGAGCGGCTGGACGCGGGCGAGGACATGCCGCAGTACCTGAAGGACCACCCGGTGTACTACGCGGGACCGGCGAAGACGCCCGAGGGTTACGCCTCCGGTTCCTTCGGTCCGACGACGGCCGGCCGGATGGACAGTTACGTCGCCCAGTTCCAGGCGGCGGGCGGCTCCAAGGTGATGCTCGCGAAGGGCAACCGGTCCCAGCAGGTCACCGACGCGTGCGACGCGCACGGCGGCTTCTACCTCGGTTCGATCGGCGGCCCTGCGGCGCGCCTCGCGCAGGACTGCATCAAGAAGGTCGAGGTCGTCGAGTACGAGGAGCTCGGCATGGAGGCGGTCTGGCGGATCGAGGTGGAGGACTTCCCGGCGTTCGTCGTCGTCGACGACAAGGGCAACGACTTCTTCACCGAGCCGGCCCCCGCCCCGACGTTCACCAGCATTCCGGTGCGCGGTCCGGGCCTCGGCTGACAGGCAGGACGCAGACAGGCAGACAGCATCTGAGGGACGCCCCGGCCGTGGCCGGGGCGCCCCTCCGCCGTCCGGCGGCCCCGGGCCGGCCGCTCGACACCCCCGGGCGGGCCGTCCGGCGGCCCCGTCTCAGCCGTCCAGCAGCCCCGACGTCGCGACGAGATAGCCGAGTTGGGCGCGGCTGGTGCTGCCCAGCTGCTCGGAGACCTTGCGCATGTGTTCGGCGACGCTGCGGCGGCTCATCCCGATCCGGCGGGCGATCGACGCGTCCGTCTCCCCGTTGACCACCGCAAGCAGGATCGCGCGTTGCAGGTCGGACGTGATGACGGGGGTGCGCGGGGATGCCCGCTCGGGCCGGACCGGCACGGCGCGGGCCCACGCCTCGTCGAAACCGCGGGCCAGGAAGCGCACCAGCGACGGGTGCTGGACGCGCAGGGCCCGGTGCGGCTCGTCGGAGAGCGGGACGAAGGCGAGGTCCCGGTCGAGGACGATCACCCGGTCGACGACCTCGGGGAGCGTCCTGACCTCCGCCCCGGCGGCGGTCACCTGCTCGATGTACGAGAGGGTCGCCCGGTCGGAGCGGACGGTGTGCTGGTAGATCGTCCGCTGCCGGACGCCCCGCCGCAGGTTGCCCAGGTCCCGGGTCAGGGCTTCCTGGAGTACGTGTGCGGGGCGGCCGCCCCCGGGCTGGGCGGTGCGGATCTCCTCGCGGCACCCGGCCGCTCCGGCGTCCAGCGCCCGGCTGATGACGGCCGCCCCGGAGAGCGGCGTGAGCGCGGGCTGTTCCGACCGGCGCACATCGGCGTACAGGGACTCGAAGACGGAGAGCGCGGCGCGGGTCGCACGCAGCGTGCGGCGCCGTTCGAGGATGGACTCCTGGAGCGGGGCGAGCGCGGCGTACGAAGCCGTCTCCGGCGGTACGGGGATCATGGACTGCGGCGACTCGCGGTCCGCGACCATCAGATGGAGCGCCACCAGGCAGCCGGTCACCTCGTCCCGGGGCAGGCTTCCCACCACCAGCGCGCGCCGGTAGACGGCGAGCGCCCCCTCGCACGGCTGCTCCCTCGCGGGACGGTCCCGCGGGCCGTCGGGCGACGATTCGCGGCAATCACATGCCGGTGGGCGGGAATGATCGTCCTTCACAAGTATGCAGATTACCTTTGTACATACGGGATTACAGGGGAGATCCGGCACACCTCGACGACCATGAAGAGGTGACACCAGGCACCGACGACTCCCCGCAACCGGCCCCCGGCCGAACGGCCGACTCCGCGCGCGGTGAACGGCGTTATCGATTCCTGGTGACCGGCTACGCCATCTCTTCGTACGGCACGTTCCTGAATACGGTGGCGCTCAACCTGTTCGTCTACGAGACGACGGGACGGGCCCTCGCCATGGGCTTGTTCATGGCGGTCCGGCTGGCATCCGGATTCGCCGCCGGACTGGCCGCGGGGGGCCTGCTCGCCCGGTTCACCGCGAAAAGCATCATGCTCCGGACGAATATCGCGCAGGCGGCGGTGATGCTGCTGCTGGTCCTCGCCCCGGACGGACTGCGTACGGCCGCGCTGGTCGCCGTGTCCGTGGTGGTGGGCTCCTGCGGGACGCTGTTCATGGTGTCGCTGCGCAGCTCCATTCCCGAGATGGTGGGCGAGGAGCGGCGCTCCTGGGCGAACTCCCTGTCGATCACCGGGCGTTCGCTGGCGATGGTGGCCGGATTCGCCTCGGCGGGTGTCGTCGTCTCGCTCGTGGGGTACACCGCCGCGTTCGTGGTGGACATGGCCACGTTCGCGGTCTGCGCGGCGACGGTGGCGCTGCTGCCGATCCCCGGCGGAGGGAAGGGAGATCCGGAGCGGGAGCGTCCGGAGGGGAGGCGGGAAGGAGGGCCGGCGCAGGCACCCCGGCCCGCTCGGCGGCGGGTGCCCGTCGCCCTGACCGCCCTGGCCGCCGCGCCGGGTCTCGGGCTGATGGTGGCGCTGCGCGGTGTCGACGCGCTCGGCTCGTCGTCGCACAACGCCGCGCTTCCGGTCTACTCCAGCGAGCTCGACACCTCGCGCCCCGCCGTGTTCGTCAGCGCCTTCTGGTGTCTGTGGGCGCTCGGCAACATCGTGGCGCAGCAGCTGATCCAGCGGTACGGGCGGCGCACCGGCCGGTCCGTCGGCGCGCTGGGCTTCGGATACGGCACCTGCCTGATGTCGGGGGCGTTCATTCTGGCGTTCGCCGGCTTCCCGCTGGTCGCCACGGCCGTGATCGCCCTGGTCGCCGGGGCCGCCGACGGGCTCACGGAGGTCTCGTACACCTCGCACCTGCAGACGCTGCCGGGCGGCCTGCGGGCCCACGCCTTCGGTCTCTCCGCCACGGTGGAGAACCTCGGCTTCGGCGTCGGGATGGTCCTCGTCGCGGCGGCCCTCGACCGCTTCACCCCGCTTGCCGTCGTCGGCTGGTCCCATGGCGCGGCCCTGTTGGTGGCGGCGGTGTTCCTGGTCCGGGTGACGGGTCTGCGCAGGGCGGCGTCGAGTCCGCCGACGCCGTGACGGGCCGCCCCGACGGGGTGCCTGTACGACGAGATTCGGCCAATCTCGCGCACCGCTGTCCGGGGGCGGCCACACCGTCTCGGCGACCGGACCACCCCTCGGACGCGGGGCGCGCGCCCGAGCCTGCTCGCCCCGGACGTGCCGTCCGGACCGCGCGACGCCGCCCCGCCCCGTCGCGCGCCACCCGCCCGAGCCACGGCCGCACCGCCGCTTTCGCGCAGGCGGGCGTCCGTGCGGCTTGCGGGACCCCGAGCCGATGCGGTGAGTTGTCCGGCATCCCCGGCGAACCGCGCCCCCGTCTCCGCCCCTGCCTCCGCCCCCGTCTCCGCACCTGTCTCTGCCCCCGCCTCCCGCACCACGGAACACCACGCCCCGCCCCGTCCGAACCTTCCCGCCCCGGACGCAGACACCCCGACACCCCGCCGTCCGAACTCTTCCCGCCCGGACGCCGGGACGGCGACACCCGCCGTCCGAACTCATCACGCCCGAGCCACCCTCACCGTCCCACTCCGGAAAGGCGGACACCGCATGACGCCGGTCCCTCACCGCAGCCACGCCGACGACCTGCTCTCCTTCATCAGGGCCAGCCCCTCCCCGTACCACGCCGTGGCGAGCGCGGCCCAGCGCCTGGAGAAGGCCGGCTTCCGTGAGCTGCGGGGCACCGACGACTGGACGGGCACCACGGGCGGCAGCTTCGTCGTCCGCGGCGGCGCCCTGATCGCCTGGTATGCCCCCGAGGGCACGCCCTCCCACACACCGTTCCGGATCATCGGCACCCACACCGACTCGCCGAACCTGCGGATCAAGCCCACCCCGGACACGAGCTCCGCCGGCTGGCGGCAGATCGCGGTGGAGATCTACGGCGGGGTCCCGCTCAACACCTGGCTCGACCGCGATCTGGGCATCTCCGGCCGGCTGGCCCTGCGCGGACCGGGCGGCCGGACGGACTCCCGGCTCGTCCAGATCGACGAGCCGCTGCTGCGCGTGCCCCAGCTGGCGATCCACCTGGACCATGCCGTCAACGACGGCCTCGCGCTGGACCGGCAGCGGCACATCGCCCCGGTCTGGTCGCTCGGCGCCGCCGAGGAGGGGGCGCTGCTGCGCCGGGTCGCGGCGGCGGCGGAGGCCGAGCCGGACGAGGTGCTCGGCTGGGACCTGATGCTCCACGACATCCAGCCGCCCGGGTACCTGGGCGCGGACCGGGAGTTCGTGGTCGCGTCCCGGCTGGACAATCTGGTGTCGGTGCACGCGGGTGTCACGGCGCTGGCCGCCGCGGCGACCGCGGCCGAGGAACCCGCGTGCATCCCGGTCCTGGCGGCCTTCGACCACGAGGAGGTCGGCAGCGGCTCCGACACGGGCGCGCAGAGCCCGCTGCTGGAGAACGTCCTGAGCCGCTCCGTGAAGGCCAGGGGCGGCAGTTCCGAGGACTGGTCGCGGGCGCTGGCGGGTGCCTTCTGCGTCTCGGCCGACATGGCGCACGCGGTCCACCCCAACTACGCGGAGCGTCACGACCCCGACCACCGCCCGCTGCCCAACAGCGGCCCCACGGTCAAGGTCAACGTCAATCAGCGTTACGCCACCGACTCGACGGGGATCGCGGTGTTCGCGTCGGCGTGCGAGCGGGCGGGTGCGCCGTGGCAGCCGTTCGTCTCCAACAACGCGATGCCGTGCGGTACGTCGATCGGCCCGCTCACCGCGGCCCGGCTGGGTGTGCAGACCGTCGACGTGGGGGTGCCCGGGCTGTCGATGCACTCGGCGCGCGAACTGTGCGGGGCGGAGGACCCCGGCCATCTGGCGGCGATCCTGGGCGCGTTCGTCACCTCGGACTGACCGAGGGGCTGTCGCCGGGTGGGGACCGGGCCGGCAGGCCCGGCCCCCACCGGTCGCCCTAGGCGAAGCGCTGCTGCGCGCTTCCGTCGCAGGGCTGGAGCCTCAGCGGGTCATGGGCACCCTTCAGGGTCGCGCACAGCCCGGTCGAGGCGGCCGGGCGCAGGGTGCCCGACTGCCGGACGAACTGCTGGTTGGCCGCGCCCGAGCAGTTGTAGAGGATGAGGGCCGCGCCCGCCGTGTACTTCGCACCCGGTACGTCCAGGCAGCGGTCGTGGCTCAGCTCCGTCCGGAGGTTCTTCGTGCCGGAGTCGTACCACCAGCCCTGGTTGCGCCCGCCGTGGCACTCCCAGCCGGTGACGCCGGTGTTGTTGCGGGTGACCGATGCGGGGACGTCCAGGCAGCTGCCCGTCGCCTCGCCGCGCAGGGGCTTGAAGGCGTCGTCCCAGGCGGCGGCCTGGAGCACGGGCTTTCCGGTGCTCGCCGGGTCGGCGCAGCTCGCCTCGCGCAGGCCCGAGTCGTAGATCTGGGTCAGGCAGGACGCGAAGGCGCCGTGGCCGGCCGCGTTGGGGTGGAAGGACTGCCGCAGGGAGTTGGAGTCCGGCGGGAAGTGCGAGAGGTCGATGTAGAGGCCGCGGGCCCAGGTGGACTCGCTGCACACCTCGTGGCCGTGGAAGAGCCGGGAGTTGTCCAGGTAGACCGCTCCGGTGTCGGCGGCGGCCTTGCGCATGCCCCGCTCGAAGGCGGGAACGGCCACGTTGCGGCCCCAGGCGGCGTCGGAGTCGTATCCGGCGCAGCCGCCGGGAAGCTTGCCGGGGAAGTTCGGGTTGTCGTAGAAGTCCGGGCCGATGGGGCTCGGATAGCCCATGACGACGAGCTTGTAGTCGCCGTCGGCGTAGCCGGCGCCGGTCATCACCGTGCGCAGGTCGCGCACGGTCTTCTCGACCTTGGGGACGAGCCCGTCGACGCGGGCCTGCCAGCCGCCGTCGTACTTCGGCTCGCAGGTCCCCTGGATGAGGACCCAGCGCGTGACGCAGTCCGTCATGACCGGACCGAACTGGAGGTCGTCGTTGGCACCCGCCACCAGCACGATCATCTTGATGCGGGTGTTGCGCGCCTTGATGGCGAGGTTGTCGCTCTGCACGAGTTCGTCGGCGTACTGCTTCGAGCCGCCGATGACGATGTTCCCGGTGTACGCGCCGGAGCACGAGACGTTGTACGTGACGTCGGCCGGGATCCCGGTGCGGTGGATGGCGGAGTCCGCTGAGCGGTGGCACCAGTTGTCGGGACCGTTGGTGCCCGCCTCGTACGTGCCGACGCCCTCGCCCGAGATCTCGCTGTCGCCGAGCGAGATCAGCCCGGTCTTGCGGTCGGCGAGCGGGCGTTCGGCGGGGTCGCCGTACAGCCGGGTGGCCTCGGCGGCGCGGATGGCCTCCAGTTCGGGCGACAGTGCGGTGGATGCGGTACGGGTGGTACCGGGCTGGGCAGCGCCTGCCGGGCCGGCGGCGACCGTCATGCCGCCCAACGCCGCCGCCATGGCCGCGGCGGCCGCGACCGTACATCGGAGTCTGTATCTGGTGCGCTTCATTGCGCCTCCCGAGGTTGTGGTTACCCCCGGTATTTACTGGTCGGTAGGCAACTTGGGAATACATAGAACAAGACAAGTGCTCATCTTTTTCAGGAGGTTGAACGGTGATGGCCGAGCAGACGGACGTGGAATACCGCATCGAGCACGACTCCATGGGCGAGGTGAAGGTGCCCGCGGACGCGAAGTGGCGGGCCCAGACCCAGCGGGCCGTGGAGAATTTCCCGATCTCCGGACAGCGCCTGGAGCGGGCCCACATCGAGGCCCTCGCCCGCGTCAAGGCCGCGGCGGCCAAGGTGAACGCCGAGCTGAAGGTGCTCGACCCGGAGATCGCCGAGGCCATCCAGGGGGCGGCGGAGGAGGTCGCCGAGGGGCGCTGGGACGCACACTTCCCGATCGACGTCTTCCAGACGGGTTCCGGCACCTCGTCGAACATGAACACCAACGAGGTCCTGGCCACACTCGCCACCGAGCGCCTCGGCCGCGACGTCCACCCCAACGACCACGTCAACGCCTCGCAGTCCTCCAACGACGTCTTCCCCTCCTCCATCCACATCGCCGCGACCGGCGCCGTGACGCGGGAGCTCATCCCGGCCCTGGCCCATCTGGCGGTGGCGCTGGAGCTCAAGTCCGCCGAGTTCGCGGACGTGGTGAAGTCGGGGCGCACGCACCTGATGGACGCCACCCCGGTCACCCTGGGCCAGGAGTTCGGCGGGTACGCCGCACAGATCCGCTACGGCATCGAGCGGCTGCGCGCCTCGCTCCCCCGCCTCGCCGAACTGCCACTGGGCGGAACGGCCGTCGGCACCGGCATCAACACACCGCCCGGCTTCTCCGCCGCCGTGATCGCCGAGGTCGCCCGGGTCACCGGGCTGCCGCTCACCGAGGCCCGGGACCACTTCGAGGCCCAGGGCGCGCGGGACGGCCTCGTCGAGACCTCCGGCCAGCTCCGCACGATCGCGGTCTCGCTCACCAAGATCTCCAACGATCTGCGCTGGATGGCCTCGGGCCCGCGCACCGGACTGGCCGAGATCAGCCTGCCCGACCTCCAGCCGGGTTCCTCGATCATGCCGGGCAAGGTGAATCCGGTCATTCCCGAGGCCGTGCTGATGGTCGCCGCCCAGGTCATGGGGAACGACGCCACGGTCGCCGTCGCGGGCGCCGCAGGCAACTTCGAGCTGAACGTCATGCTCCCGGTCATCGCGAAGAACCTGCTGGAATCGGTCCGGCTGCTCGCCAACGTCTCCCGGCTGCTCGCGGACCGCACGGTCGACGGGATCACGGCGAACGTGGAGCGGGCCAGGGAGTACGCGGAGTCCTCGCCGTCCGTCGTCACCCCGCTGAACAAGTACATCGGCTACGAGGAGGCCGCGAAGGTCGCCAAGAAGTCCCTGGCCGAGAGGAGGACGATCCGCGAGGTGGTGCTGGCCTCGGGCTACGTCGAGCGCGGCGACCTCACCGTGGAGCAGCTCGACGAGGCGCTGGACGTGTTGCGTATGACGCGTCCGTGACGTGCATCGCTGCGTCCGGGGGGCGCGCTCACTAAGATCTCTCCATGACAGGTACCGGAGAGACCGAGCGCTGGGCGCCGGGTGATCAGATCCTGTGGCGCTACCGCGGCAACGGACCACGGCGGCACGGCCCCGGTCCCGGCCGGACCCCGAACCCCGTACACATCTGCCGTCCCGTCACCGTGGTCCAGGACACCGACGAGCTGCTCGCCGTGTGGGTCGCCCCCGGCACCGAGTGCGTGAAGCCGGTGCTCGCGGACGGCACCGACGTGCACGCCGAGCCGCTCGCCACCCGGTACACCGCCCCGCGCACCACCGCCCGCTCGCCCTGGCTGGGCAACGGGGTGCTGAAGCTGGCCCGGCCCGGCGAGCCCTGGTCCGTCTGGCTGTTCTGGGACCGCGGCTGGCAGTTCCGCAGCTGGTACGTGAACCTGGAGGAACCGCGGACCCGCTGGGCCGGCGGCATCGACTCCGAGGACCACTTCCTCGACATCTCGGTCTATCCGGACCACAGCTGGCTCTGGCGCGACGAGGACGAGTTCGCCCAGGCCCAGGAGGTGGGCCTGATGACCCCGGCCGCCGCCCGGCGGGTGCGGGCGGCGGGACAGGCGGCGGTCGGGGTGATCCGCGACTGGGGAGCGCCGTTCCGGGACGGCTGGGAGGACTGGCGGCCCGATCCGCACTGGCGGGTGCCCGCGCTGCCCGCCGACTGGGACCGGTTGCCGGATGACGGGGACCGCACCCCCTCCGCCATGCCGTCGTGAGACCCTTGATGCACCCCAGGGGGCCAGCCGTAGGATCGTCCCGAGAAGATCGGATCCGCCCCAACCGATGGGCGCGGCACACGACCTGACCGTAAGTCATCGACTTGTCGCACATGTTGCACGCTTCATGAACCGCATCAGTCGTATGAGTCGCACGAATTGCCTGAATCGCATGAGCCATGACGAGGGGGTGGAGACGTGCTCGCTGGCCGCCGCCCGGCCGCCGGAAACGTTGTCACCGACGCCTTGTGCGGACGTCCGGTTTCGGCCCCCTGTTCCGGGGCACGAGAGGTCAGCCGTTGTGATTGCCGCTCTTGCCGGGGCACAGTAGCGCCCCACATGGTGATTGCCTCATACAACCGGCCCGGACGGACGGAACCCCACGCGTGACGGAGCACCCCACCTCCCACGAAGGCCGACAGCCTCTCGCCGCCCGGTCGCAGGAACGCACCCGGCCACGGCAGCGCGACGCCGCGTCGGCGGCCGCCGCTGCCGGTGCGGCGATCCCGGCCCCGGCCAAGGCACCGAACCCGGCCGCGGCCGGAACGGGCCCCGCGGCCGGCCCCGACCCGCAGGCGGCAGCCCGTCGTGAGGGCGACCGGCTGCGCTTCGTCGGTGCCGCGACCCGGCGGATCGCCCGCGGCATAGACCTGGACGAGATCGTGCTCGGGCTCTGCCGGGCCAGTGTGCCGACGTTCTCCGACGCCATACTCGTCTACCTCCGCGACCCGCTGCCGGTCGGCGACGAGCGGCCCGTCAACCCGTTCGTGCTGCGGCTGCGCCGCTCCGACCGGCTGCGGCTGAGCGACGAGGACACCGAGAACCTCTCGGAGACCGAGCGGCTGAGGCTGCCCACCGTCGACCCGCAGGCCGATCTGACACCCGCCGCCGAACTGTGCGAGGTACTGGCAGGCGGCGCGCTGGCCGAGGTGCTGCGCGGCGTGCGGCCGGTCTTCGGCGACTCCGCCGCGGCCCGGGTCGCGCTGCCGGAGCTGCTCGGCGCGGGCCGCACGGTGCCGTCGGGCCACCGGGCGATCCTCGCGCCGCTGCGCGGCCGGCGCCGGGTGATCGGTGCGGCGGTCTTCCTGCGCGGCACCGAGCGCCCGCCCTTCGAGGCCAACGACCTGCTGGTCGCTGCCCAGCTGGCGACGCACACCGCCCTCGGCATCGACAAGGCCGTGCTGTACGGCCGCGAGGCGTACATCGCCGACGAGCTCCAGCGCACCATGCTGCCCGACTCGCTCCCGCAGCCCACCGGCGTCCGGCTGGCCTCCCGCTACCTCCCCGCCGCCGAGACGGCCCGGGTCGGCGGCGACTGGTACGACGCGATCCCGCTGCCCGGCAGCCGCGTCGCCCTGGTCGTCGGCGACGTCATGGGCCACTCCATGACCTCCGCCGCGATCATGGGCCAGCTGCGCACCACCGCCCAGACCCTGGCCGGGCTCGACCTGCCGCCGCAGGAGGTCCTGCACCACCTCGACGAGCAGGCCCAGCGGCTCGGCAGCGACCGCATGGCGACCTGCCTGTACGCGGTGTACGACCCCGTCGCGCACCGCATCACCATCGCCAACGCCGGCCACCCGCCGCCCGTCCTGCTCCACCTCGGCGGCCGGGCCGAGGTGCTGAAGGTGCCGCCGGGCGCCCCGATCGGCGTCGGCGGAGTGGACTTCGAGGCCGTCGAGCTGGACGCGCCCGCGGGCGCCACCCTGCTCCTCTACACCGACGGCCTGGTGGAGTCGCGGCTGCGCGACGTCTGGACCGGCATCGAGCAGCTGCGCGAGCGGCTCGCCGCCACGGCCCGGCTGACCGGCCCGGACCACTCGCCGCCGCTGGAGGCCCTCTGCGACGACGTGCTGGACATGCTCGGCCCCGGCGACCGGGACGACGACATCGCGCTGCTCGCCGCCCGCTTCGACGGGATCGCGCCGAGCGATGTCGCCTACTGGTTCCTGGAGCCGGAGGACTCCGCCCCGGGCCGGGCCCGCAGGCTGGCCCGCCGCGCCCTCAGCCGGTGGGGGCTCGACGACCTCTCGGACTCGGTGGAGCTCCTCGTCAGCGAGGTGGTGACCAACGCGGTGCGGTATGCGGAGCGGCCGGTCACCCTGCGGCTGCTGCGGACCGACATCCTGCGCTGCGAGGTCGGGGACGACTCCCCGCAACTGCCGCGGCAGCGCCGGGCCCGGGACATGGACGAGGGCGGCCGCGGCCTGTTCCTGGTGAACCGGCTGGCCCGGCGGTGGGGTGCGACGCGCCTGTCGACCGGCAAGGTGGTCTGGTTCGAGATGCCGACCCGGGGGCAGTGACCGGGGTCCCGTTGCCCGGGTCCCGTGGCCTCCGGAACCCGGGCCGTCGTCCCACGCAGCACGTCGGAGGACGCGTGGGACGAGGGACGGCGGCTCAACACATGGCCCCGGCGCCGCGGTCACCGGAAGCGCGTCGGCATACGCACCGAGAGGGCGGGTGAACGCGTAACGCTGTCGGACCGGGGTTCCGTCACCGTTCGCACGGACGAACCACCGTGCCGGCCACAGCGCCGTCGGGCCGACGGGCCTTCTTCACGGAACGGGACGGGACGGGACGACGCCGGTGCGCTGAATTCAGGACCCGGGCCACCTCGGGCCCGGGTCGCTTTCCCCGCGGCCATGCCCGTGACGTCCTTCTGCGCGAGGCCCACGTACGCGGAGATCATCCGGCTCGACGCGCACGCTCCATGGTCGCGCGTGGCCCGCATGCCGGGCCGAGCACCACCGACCGCCCTCGCGGCCCTCCGGTCCGGGTTCCTCGCCCGGACCGGAGGGCTCAGCGACAAGACGTGTCAGTGATCCGCACGCCCTGAGTCAGGAAATGTAGTCCGACAGGCAGATATTGAGTTGGTCACTACCCTCGTACCTGGCGACATCGACCCAGATAGCGGTAATTCCATCACTGCCATCGGGCACATACGTAGAGAATGACTTGGACGTCCCGGCGCCATCGTAATTCGCATGCCACGGGTAATAAGTGATACCGCCGCTGTAGTAGGTCACTCCGAGCCTCGCACTCGCATGATGACCATCGGCCAGCGTGTCACGGACATTTATCACCACGCTGGGAATGCCCTTGTCCCGGGATACCCAGCCGCTCACGGTCACCGACCCACTGGCGCCGGTTGTGCTACAACTGGTGGAGCGCGTGGCGGCGTTCACCGGGCTGGCCCCGATCGCCACGAACAGGAGGGCACTCGCCGCAGTGAGCAGCCCCAATTTCGCCGTTCTCTTCATTACAACCCCCATTGAGTACGAGATTCGCATTGAATCACGCACCACTGACGCCAGCAAGGGGAGCAATTACGGCGATCAATAGGATAGCGGACACCAGGACCGAAAAATTGCTCCACCCATACGCTATCGACGTTATGCGCACCTGACACGGGCAGGAAGTGCGATCCATGGCCGCGCGTCAAGGGATTAAGGGATGTCCCGTAATCCCTGGTGGATCGGAGCATGGATTCGGATGCGGTGCGCCGCGGGGCGCAGATACATCCGCATACCGGATGCATTCGGGTGTTCCGGAAACGCGGCGAGGAGCCGTAGCCGTGCCCGTGCGCCCGTCAGGGATGACGGGACGGCCCTGAGAGCCCGTCACAGGATCTGTACCGTGTCAGTGGCTGCTGGCAGCATCACCCGCGATGAAGATCACTCGCACCACCCCGCCGCGGCCGCTCGATGTGACCGCGCTCTTTCCTCAGCTGTCCCCGCTGACACGGACGGCGACCCGGCTGCATCCTGTCCCCGCATCCCCGTCACCGCGCAACAGCTCGATCGGCGGTCCGCTGTTGTGGCCGGCCGACGAGCCCTGGCCGCACTGCGAAGGGCCGCACGAGTGGGACGGAGCGAACCCGCTCAGGTCGCCGGCGGACCTGAGGACGCTACGCCGGATCCGCTCTGCCGCGCAGGGCCGGGAGCTCACCCCGCAGGAACGGGCGACTCTCACCCGCATCAATCCCCCGAGGACCTACCCGAGGCCGAAACCGAGCCGCCGATCCTATGACGGGTCGATAGCGCTGTTGCCACTCGCGCAGTTCTACGCACGGGACATCCCCGACCTGCGCACGCCCGCCGGAACGGATCTGCTTCAGGTGCTGTGGTGTCCTTTCGACCATCCTCCGAAGAGCTACATGCCCAGGACGGTGCTGTTCTGGCGGTCCGCGGCCGCGGTCACCACCGTCCTCACCGCTCCCCCGGAGCCGCCCACGGTGCAGTTCGAGGGCTATCTGCCCGAGCCGTGCCTGCTCCTCCCGGAACGGATCACCGAGTACCCCCACCCTTCGGAGCTGAGCCCGGACCTACTGGGCCTGCTCAACGAGTGGGGCAGGTGGGAGACCGCGGGTGACGCGGTGGACAGCCGCTACGCCTCGTACCCTGCGGAGTTCTACGGGATCAACCTCTCCGTGGCACCGGGCTGGAAAGTCGGCGGCTGGGCCTCCTGGGGGCTGACCGATCCGATCCCTCAGTCCTGCCCCGCCTGCGACACCCGGATGCGCCCCCTGCTGACCATTCCCTCGCGTGAATGGGGCAGCAGCGACCGCAGCTGGATCCCGTACGAGCTCAAGGAGCCGGTGATCCCCACCAGGGGCGGTGAGCCTCGGCCGGACCAGCCCGCCGCCGTCCAGATCGGTCGCGGCCACAAACAGCAGGTCTACGTCTGCCCGGCCTTCCCGGAACACCCCCATACCGAGCTGATGCAGTAGACGCCCCGCCAGCAACCCCTCGCGAGCGGTCCGGGTCCGCGGCACGATCGTGTGACGGCGTGGCCTGCCCCTCGCCGGCCACGTTCGGCTCGGCGGGCAGGAGCCGCACCGGTGCCGGTTCCCGGAAGACGGGAACGGGCGGTGCGCGAGGGCTTCCCCCCGCACACCGCCCGTTCCGACGACGCGGCGGTGACGCTCAGCGCGTCACGGCGTTCTCGCTGTCCGGCCGGTTGTTGCCCCCCGGGTCCACCGGGAGTTCGGCGCTGTCCGACGGCCCCGGCTCGGTCGACGGGTCGGTCGGCGGCTTGGTCGTCGGGTCCCCGGTGGGGCTGGCGGGCGGTGTGGTCTCCGGGGGCTCGGTCGTCGCGGGCGGCGCGGTCGTGGGCGCCTTCGTCGTCGGATCGTCGGAGGGCGATGCCTCGTCGGAGGGCGACGTGGTCGGGGTCGGCGAGCTGGTGTCCGGCGGCGGTGTCACCGCGGCACCCATGTCGGTGTCGAGCACGAACTTGCCCGGATCCCCCATGGCCTTCGCGGTGAAGTCCGCCCAGATCTGGGCCGGGAAGCCACCGCCGTTGACGCGGCCGCCGCCGCCCGCGCCCTTCAGGGTCACCTGGTCGTACTTGTGGATCTTCTTGCCGTCGTCGGCGGTGCGGGCGAAGGCCGCCTCACCGAACAGGCCGACCGAGGTGACGAGGTCGGGCGTGTAGCCGGTGAACCAGGCGGACTTGTTGTCGTCCGATGTTCCGGTCTTGCCCGCGATCTGCTGGTCGGCGAGTCCCTCGGCGTTCCGTACCGCCTCATGGGCAGTACCGTCGTCGACGACTCCGGTCAGCACGGAGGTCACGGAGTCCGCGGCCTGGCGGGTGATCACCTGGTCGCCGATCGCGTCGGGCAGGTCCACCGGGTCGTCGTTCTGGTGCACGGCCGACTTCACGATCTGCGGGGTGACCTTCTTGCCGTGGTTGTCGAGCGTGGCGTAGATCCCGGCCATCTCCATCGGGCTCGCGCCCATGGAGCCGAGCGTCTGCGCGGGCACGGCATCGAGGCCCTTCACGTCCATGCCGAGCTTGCCTGCGGTCTGCATCACCTTGTCCATGCCGACGTCCACGCCCATCTGCGCGAAGACGGAGTTGATGGACTTGTTCATCGCGGTCTGGACGGTGACCGGGCCGTAGTTGTGGTCGTCCTCGTTCTCCGGCGCGAACGCGCGGTCACTGCCCACGACCGGACGCTTGCTGGTGCCGTCGTAGCGGGTGTTCGCGGTGATCTGCTGCCCCTCCTGCGTCACCGACTCCTGGTCGAGCGCGGCGGCGAGGATGACCGGCTTGAAGGTGGAGGCGGGCTGGAAGTCGGTCCGGGCCGCGTTCGACGACCAGTGTTCGCTCTGACCGCGCCCGCCGTACAGGGCGAGCACCGCACCGGTCTTCGGGTCCACCGAGGCGGCACCGGCCTGGACGTCCTGGTCGAGCTTGCGCTTCTTCGTGTCCAGGTTGTCGTTCAGCTTCGTCTCGACCGACTTCTCCAGCTGCTGCTGCTTCTTCTTGTCGATGTTGACGGTGATCGTCCAGCCGCCGAGGTCGAACTGCTCGCTGCTGAGGCCCGTCTCCTTCAGGACCGCCTTGCGGGCCGCTTCGACGATGTAGCCCTTCTGCCCCGCGACCCCGTTCAGCGGCTTGGGGTCCTGCGGGACCGGGAACTTCAGGCCCTGGCGCTTCCCCGCGTCCAGCCACTTCTCCCCGACCATGTTGTCCAGCACGTAGTTCCAGCGCTCCTTGACGAGCGCCTTCCCCTTCGGGCCGGCGACGGCCCAGTCGTACTGGCTGGGCGCCTGGAGCAGGGCGGCGAGGTAGGCGCCCTCGGCGACGTTCAGCTCCTTGGCGTCCTTGCCGTAGTACGCCTGCGCCGCGGCCTGGATGCCGTAGGCCTGCCGGCCGTAGAAGCTGGTGTTGATGTACCCGGCGAGGATCTCCTCCTTGCTCCGCTTCTGGTCGACCTTCAGCGAGATGACCAGCTCCTTGAGCTTCCGGGTGACCGTCTGGTCCTGGTCGAGGTAGTAGTTCTTGACGTACTGCTGGGTGATGGTCGAGCCACCCTGCTTGCCCTTGCCGGAAACGGTGTTGATCAGGCCGCGTGCGGTGCCCTTGAAGTCGACGCCCCGGTCGTCGTAGAAGGACTTGTTCTCGGCGGCGACGAAGGTCATCTGGACCTCCTTGGGCACCTGCGCGAGGTCCACGATCTCGCGGTTGACCTCACCGGTCCTGGCCAGCAGGGTCCCGTCGGAGTACTTGTAGATGTTGCTCTGCAGCTTGGCCTGGGCATTGCCCTCGGGCACATCCACGAGCATGTAGAGCGCGGCGAAGCCGCCCATGCCCAGCAGGCAGACGGTGAAGGCCGCGCCCAGAAGTTTCCGCCAGGTGAAGAGTCTGCGTATGCCGCCGCCGCTCTTCCCGGCCCGCCGCGACCCGCGCCGCTGAGCTCGTCGCGCATCCGCTCGACCCATTGCTGTGTTGCTCCCGTTTCTCTGCTCGACCGGATCAGCTCGGACCTGCCAGCTAACACCGTTGGCAAGGACAAAAAGCGAGCGATCCCGCATTTTCCGGACGTGACAATCAGCACCCGTTCCCAAGGGAACCGACTCACGAGGGGTGCGCAGGGTTGCGAAAAGCGATAATGTGAAATCACATTGCTAGCGAACAGCTAGCCACGCGAAGCGGGGGATTCCATGACTGAACCGCACAACCCGAACACACCGGCCGGACCGCAGACCGACCTCGTCCCCGACGCGCCCGAGATGCCGGAACCGCAGGTCCGCGAGACGACGGCGCACAGCATCGCCGGCGGCCTCGGACTCCTGCTGACCGTGATCGGAGTGCTCGCCGGCATCGGTCTCGCCATCGTCGGCGGGGTCGTCGGCTCGAACGGGAACAACGGCGTCGGCGTCCCGGTCTGCATCCTCGGGGTGCTGCTCACCATCGCCTCGTTCTTCTGCATGGGCGGTGTGAAGATGGTCGCACCGGGCGAGGCGCGGGTGATCCAGCTCTTCGGCCGGTACGTGGGGACGATCCGCACCGACGGGCTGCGGTGGATCAACCCGCTGACCTCCAGCCGCAAGATCTCCACCCGGGTCCGCAACCACGAGACCGCGGTCCTCAAGGTCAACGACGCCTACGGCAACCCGATCGAGCTCGCCGCGATCGTCGTCTGGAAGGTCGAGGACACCGCGCAGGCCCTCTTCGAGGTCGACGACTTCCTGGAGTTCGTCGCCACCCAGACCGAGTCGGCCGTCCGGCACATCGCCATCGAGTACCCGTACGACGCCCACGACGAGGGCGGCCTCTCCCTCCGGGGCAACGCCGAGGAGATCACCGAGAAGCTGGCCGTGGAGCTCACGGCGCGGGTCCAGGCGGCGGGCGTACGGATCATCGAGTCCCGCTTCAGCCACCTCGCGTACGCCCCCGAGATCGCCTCCGCGATGCTCCAGCGCCAGCAGGCCGGCGCGGTGGTCGCCGCCCGGCAGCAGATCGTCGAGGGTGCGGTCGGCATGGTCGAGATGGCGCTGACCCGGATCGCCGAGCAGGACATCGTCGAGCTGGACTCCGAGCGCAAGGCGGCCATGGTCAGCAATCTGATGGTGGTGCTCTGCGGCGACCGGGCGGCGCAGCCGGTCCTCAACACGGGCACGCTCTACCAGTGACGGATCAGACCCCGCGGCGCCGCGCGCCGCAGTCCGGGCCGCAGCAGCGCAAGCAGATGCTGCTGCGGCTGGACCCGGCCGTGCACGACGCGCTGGCGCGCTGGGCCTCGGACGAGCTGCGCAGCGCGAACGCGCAGATCGAGTTCCTGCTGCGGCGGGCCCTGGCCGAGGCGGGACGGCTGCCCGGAGGCGCGGCGCCGATTCCGCGCCGCGGGCGCCCGCCGAAGGCCCCGGACCCGGAGTGACCACCGGCCGGTGACCACCGGCCGCCGACGGCCGGTCGCCCAAAGGGGTGATCCTCGCCCGAGCCCGGTATACACGGCAGGTATACACACCGTGTACAGTCCTCGCCATGTCTATCGGCCACACCCTGCTCGGGCTCCTGGAGTCCGGTCCCCGCCACGGCTACGACCTCAAGCGGACCTTCGACGAGAAGTTCGGGCACGACCGCCCCTTGCACTACGGGCAGGTCTACTCGACGATGTCCCGGCTCCTCAAGAACGGCCTCGTCGAGGTCGACGGCGTGGAGACCGACGGCGGCCCGGAGCGCAAGCGCTACGCCATCACCGACGCCGGCATCACCGATGTCACCACCTGGCTCGCACAGCCCGAGAAGCCCGAGCCGTACCTCCAGTCGACCCTGTACACCAAGGTCGTCCTGGCCATGCTCACCGGCCGCAGCGCCGCCGACGTGCTGGACACCCAGCGCTCCGAGCACCTGCGCATGATGCGCATCCTCACCGACCGCAAGCGGCAGGGAGACCTCGCCGACCAGCTGGTCTGCGACCACGCCCTGTTCCACCTCGAAGCCGATCTGCGCTGGCTGGAACTCACCGCCGCGCGACTCGGCCAGCTCGCGAAGGTGGTGGCCCCGTGATCCCCTCCGGCTCCCTGCTCGCCGCCCACGACCTGCACAAGACCTACGGGTCCACCCCGGCGCTCGACGGCGCCTCGTTCTCCGTCCACCCCGGCGAGGTCGTCGCCGTGATGGGCCCCTCCGGCTCCGGCAAGTCCACCCTGCTGCACTGCCTCGCCGGAATCATCACCCCCGACTCCGGCACCATCACCTACGCCGGACGCGAGCTGTCCGCCATGTCCGACGCCGAGCGCAGCGCCCTGCGCCGCAGCGAGTTCGGCTTCGTGTTCCAGTTCGGACAGCTCGTCCCCGAGCTGACCTGTGTGGAGAACGTCGCTCTGCCGCTGCGGCTGAACGGCACCCGCCGCAAGCCCGCCGAGCGCACCGCCCTGCAGTGGATGGAACGCCTGGAGGTCGACGACATCGGCTCCAAGCGTCCCGGCGAGGTCTCCGGCGGCCAGGGCCAGCGCGTCGCCGTGGCCCGCGCGCTCGCCGCCTCCCCGAAGGTGATCTTCGCCGACGAGCCGACCGGCGCCCTGGACTCCCTCAACGGCGAGCGGGTCATGCAGCTGCTCACCGAGGCGGCCCGTTCCGCCAACGTCGCGGTGGTGCTCGTGACCCACGAGGCCCGCGTCGCCGCCTACTCCGACCGTGACATCACCGTCCGCGACGGCCGGGCCCGCGATCTGGAGCACACCGTATGACGCTGCTCGACCGGAAGGAGACCCTGGTGCGTCCGCCCGAACCGCCCTCGCGCACCGCCTCCTGGCTGCGCGACCTCGGACTCGGCATCCGCTTCGCCGCGGGCGGCGGACGCGAGGGCTGGATCCGCACCCTGCTCACCGCCGTCGGCGTGGGCCTCGGCGTCGCGCTCCTGCTCCTCGCCGCGTCCGTACCGCACATGCTCGACGAGCGGTCGGCCCGGGACCACGCCCGCTCCGAGACGAAGATCTCGGAATCGCCCGACGCCCAGGCGAAGAAGTCGGACAGCACCGTCCTGCGGATCGAGGCGAGCACCGAGTACCACGACCGCACCATCACCGGCTTCCTGATGCGCGCGGACGGCAGCCACCCGGTCATCCCGCCGGGCATCGACTCCCTCCCCGCCGGCGGCGAGATGGCCGTCTCCCCCGCCCTCGGCAAGCTTCTCGACGCCCCCGGCAACGAACTGCTCAGGGAGCGGCTGCCCTACAAGGTGACCGGCACCATCGCGGACGCGGGACTGCGCTCACCCGGCGAGCTCTGGTTCTACGCCGGCAGCGACACCCTGACCCAGGCGACGGGCGGCCACCGCATCGCCGGATACGGCAAGCCCGGCCCGGCCGACCCGCTGCCACCGCTCCTCATCGTGCTGATCATCATCATCTGCGTGGTGCTGCTGGCCCCCGTGGCCATCTTCATCGCCACCGCCGTGCGCTTCGGCGGCGACCGCCGCGACCGCCGGCTCGCCGCCTTGCGCCTGGTCGGTACGGACATCCGGATGACCCGCCGGATCGCGGCCGGAGAGGCGCTCTTCGGATCGGTACTCGGCCTCCTCATCGGACTGGCCGTCTTCCTGACGGGACGCCAGTTCATCGGCTACGTCGAGGTCTGGGACGTCAGTGCCTTCCCCGCCGACCTGGCGCCCGACACCCGGCTGTGCGTGCTGATCGCCCTGGCGGTCCCGCTCACCGCGGTGCTCGTCACCCTGGTGGCGATGCGCTCGGTGGTCATCGAGCCGCTCGGTGTCGTACGCAACAGCCGCTCCCGCAAGCGGCGCCTCTGGTGGCGGCTCCTCCTGCCGGTCGCCGGGCTCGCGGTCTTCGGGCTCACCGGCAAGGTCCAGGAGTACGGCCCCGTCAACCCGTACCCGGTCGCCGGGGGTGCGGTGCTGGTGCTGGTCGGGCTGGCCCTGCTCCTGCCCTGGCTGGTCGAGGCCGGTGTCGGACGGCTGCGCGGTGGCCCGGTCCCCTGGCAGCTGGCCGCGCGCCGGCTCCAGCTGAGCAGCGGGGCCGCCTCCCGCGCGGTCAGCGGCGTCACCGTCGCGGTGGCCGGCGCGGTGGCCCTGCAGATGCTGTTCGCCGCGATGAACGACGACTTCAACAAGATCACCGGGCAGGACCCCTCCCGCGCCCAGTTCTACGCCGCCTCCGAGATCGTCCGGGGCGATGCCGCCCTGCACTCGATCAAGGAGTTCCGCGCCACCAAGGGCGTCACGCAGGTCATCGGCACCGTCGAGGCGTACGCGACCAAGCCGGGGAAGTACTCCGAGGACGAGATCCAGCCCACCACCTCGTTCACCGTCGGGGACTGCGCGACCCTGCGCGAAATCGCCAGGATCACGTCCTGCCGGAACGGCGACACCTTCGTCGCCCACCCCACGGACAAGGGACAGGCCGACTGGGTCGACCAGACCGCCCGCAAGGGCAAGGTGCTCGAGTTCGACGCCTACGGCGCGGGCAAACCTCTGCACTGGACCCTGCCGGCGGACTCCCGGACCGTCGCCGCCCGGACCGACCCCTACGGCGAGGAACGCTCCGGCATCCTGGTCACACCGGGAGCGATCGACGCGCGGGGCCTGCCCGGAGCCCAGACCATCTCGCAGATCCGCATCGACGAGGACGTCCCGGACGCCGCCGAGTACGTGCGCAACACAGCGGCCCGGATCGACCCCGGCATGCGTCTGGTCACCCTCAACTCGGTGGAACGCGACCGTCAGTACGCGAGCATCCAGACCGGTCTCCAGGTCGGCGCGACAGCCATCCTGCTGCTGATCGGCGCTTCCATGCTGGTCTCCCAGCTGGAACAACTGCGAGAGCGCAAACGCCTGTTGTCGGTCCTGGTCGCCTTCGGCACCCGACGGGCCACCCTGGGCTGGTCGGTGCTCTGGCAGACCGCGATCCCGGTGGTCATCTCAATCGCGGTGGCGGTGGCCGGCGGCCTCGCCCTCGGCGCGACCCTGTGCTGGATGGTCGGCAAGTCGGTGTCCGGCTGGTGGCTGTTCCTGCCCATGGCGGGCGCGGGCGCGGCCCTGATCCTGCTGGTCACCCTGCTGTCCCTGCCGGCCCTGTGGCGCATGATGCGTCCGGACGGACTGCGCAGCGAATAGCCTGCGGCTCCCACCCGGCCGGACCTGCGCTCAGGTCCGGCCGGCCGGCGTCACGCGTACCGGCAGCGCCCGCATCGCCCCGCGCAGCGCAGCCGCGAACTCCTCGAACTCCTCGTGCCGGGCCGCCCCGGTCCGCATCCCCAGCGCCACCCGCCGCGCGGGGGCCGGGTCCGCGAAGTACCCCGTGGTCAGCGCGTCGTTGCGGGCGGTCTCGACCGTCACCGCGGTCCGCGGCAGCAGCGTCACCCCGAGCCCTCCGGCCACCAGCTGCACCAGCGTGGAGAGCCCGGCCGCGGTCGTGGTGACCGGCGCACCCTCCGTACGCCCCGCCTCACGGCAGATGTCGAGCGCCTGGTCCCGCAGGCAGTGCCCCTCGTCGAGCAGCAGCAGCGGCAGCTCGCGCAACGCCTCGCGCGGAATGTCCTGCCGCCCGCCGAGCCAGTGGTCGCGCTCCATGACCAGCACGAAGTCCTCGTCGAAGAGCGGGAGTTCGGTCACTCCGGGCACCCCGAGCGGCACCGCGAGCAGCAGCAGGTCCAGCCGCCCGGCGGCCAGCCCCTCCAGCAGCGAGGAGGTCTGCTCCTCGTGCACCTGGAGGTCGAGGTCCGGGTAGCGGTCATGGACCAGCCGCAGCACGGCCGGCAGCAGATACGGGGCGACCGTCGGGATCACGCCGAGCCGCAGCACTCCGGTGAAGGGCGCCCTGACCGCCTCGGCCTCCTCCATCAGCTCGCCGACGGCATGCAGGACGGCCCGCGCCCGCCCCGCGAGCCGCTCCCCGGCGGGCGAGAGCAGCACCTTGCGCGTCGTACGCTCGATGAGCTGGACACCCAGTGCCTCCTCCAGCGCGGACACGGCCCCGGAGAGCGCGGGCTGACTCATCCCGATTGCGGCGGCGGCGTCCCGGAAGTGCAGATGCTCCGCCACGGCGGCGAAGGCGCGCAGCTGCGAGAGGCTGGGCTGTTTGGGCCGGATGCCCTGATTACCTTGCGCCACTGATAGGCACCTCCGATCATCACGACCGAGTGTAGCTATTTCCGCGATCAATGCACTCTGTGCCAAGGTGGACATCGTCCAACCCTCAGGAACTCCCCCAAAAAGGGAATTCCTACGCTGCAAGGAGAGCGCGTGCTCACTGTCGGTGACAAGTTCCCCGAGTTCGACCTGACCGCTTGTGTTTCGCTGGAGAGCGGCAAGGAGTTCGAGCAGATCAACCACAAGACCTACGAAGGTCAGTGGAAGATCGTCTTCGCGTGGCCGAAGGACTTCACCTTCGTGTGCCCCACCGAGATCGCCGCGTTCGGCAAGCTCAACGAGGAGTTCGCCGACCGTGACGCGCAGATCCTCGGCTTCTCCGGTGACTCCGAGTTCGTGCACCACGCCTGGCGCAAGGACCACCCGGACCTGACCGACCTGCCCTTCCCGATGCTGGCCGACTCGAAGCACGAGCTCATGCGTGACCTCGGCATCGAGGGCGAGGACGGCTTCGCTCAGCGCGCCGTCTTCATCGTCGACCAGAACAACGAGATCCAGTTCACGATGGTGACCGCCGGTTCCGTGGGCCGTAACCCCAAGGAGGTCCTGCGGGTCCTCGACGCCCTGCAGACCGACGAGCTGTGCCCCTGCAACTGGACCAAGGGCGAGACCACCCTGGACCCGGTCGCGCTCCTCTCGGGCGAGTGAGCTGACACGACCATGGCTCTCGACGAACTGAAGTCCGCCATACCGGACTTCGCCAAGGACCTGAAGCTGAACCTCGGCTCGGTCATCGGCAACAGCGAACTCCCCCAGCAGCAGCTCTGGGGCACCGTCCTCGCCTGCGCGATCGCCTCGCGCTCGCCGAAGGTGCTGCGCGAGCTGGAGCCGGAGGCGAAGGCCAACCTCTCCGCGGAGGCGTACACCGCCGCGAAGTCGGCCGCCGCCATCATGGCGATGAACAACGTGTTCTACCGGACCCGGCACCTGCTGTCGGACCCGGAGTACGGCAACCTCCGGGCCGGCCTGCGGATGAACGTGATCGGCAAGCCGGGCGTGGAGAAGGTCGACTTCGAACTGTGGTCGCTCGCCGTCTCCGCGATCAACGGCTGCGGCCAGTGCCTGGACTCCCACGAGCAGGTGCTGCGCAAGGCCGGCGTGGACCGTGAGACCATTCAGGAAGCCGTCAAGATCGCCTCGGTGATCCAGGCGGTCGGCGTGACCCTCGAAGCCGAGGCCGTCCTCGCCGAGTAGTACCCCTCGTACGAGAAGGGCCCCCCGGACGACCGACCGTCCGAGGGGCCCTTCTTTCTGTTCTCCGTGCGTCCGCTCAGACCTTCGTCGGCTCGTCCGCGGCCGGCTCCTCGTCGCTGCCGTCGTCGATCTCCTCCGGCGGCGAGCCGGGCGCCGGCTTCGGCGCCGCGTCCAGTGAGGTCGAACCGTGCGGCGGTGGCGAGTGGCGGCGGGACTCCTCCTGCCCGTACGTCCGCAGATAGCCGACCACCGTATTGGTCACCGCGACCAGCGGCACCGCGACGACGGCGCCCCCGATGCCGGCGATCATGCCGCCCGCGGCGACCGAGAGCACCACGGCCAGCGGATGCACGCGCACCGCGCGGCCCAGGATGAACGGCTGCAGGATGTGGCCCTCGATCTGCTGCACCGCGAGGACCACGGCCAGCACCATCAGTGCCGTGAACACGCCCTGGGTGACGAGGGCGACGACCACCGCCAGCGCCCCGGAGACCACCGCGCCGACGAGCGGGATGAAGGCGAACAGGAAGATGAAGACGGCCAGCGGAACGGCCATCGGCACATCGAGGAAGAAGATCCCGAGACCGATGAAGATCGCGTCGATCAGGGCGACTATGACCGTGCCCCGCACATAGGCCGTCAGCGTCCGCCAGGCACGCGGGCCGGCGCCCGCGACTCCCGGCCGGGCCTGGGCGGGCACGAGCTTGAGCACCCAGTGCCAGATGCGCTTGCCGTCGTACAGCAGGAAGAGCGTGGAGAACATCGCCAGCAGCATCCCGGTGAGGAGCTCCACCATGACGGTGACGCCCTGGAGTCCGGCGGAGGTGATGGCCTCCGTATTGGTGCCGACGGTGTCGCTGAGGTTCTTGGCTATGTCGTTGATCTGTTTGTCGGTCACATGGAACGGGCTGTCCAGCAGCCAGTTCTTGAGGTCGTCGATCCCCGTCCGCACCTTGTCGGAAAGGGTGTCGATGTTGTCCATGACCTGCCAGACCACGAACCAGCCGACCAGACCCATGATGACGAAGCCCAGGATCGCCGTGACCGCGGTGGCCAGTCCGCGCGGCAGCCCGTACCGCCGCAGCCGGGCGACGGTCGGCTGAAGCATCGCGGTGACGAGCAGCGCGGCGACGAACGCCAGCACCACCAACTGCACCGCGCTGATGACCCGCATGAGCACCCAGAGGGTCCCGGCGAGCACCAGCAGCCGCCAGCCCGCCTCCGCCGCGACCCGCATCCCCCAGGGAATGGCCGCGACCGGATCGGGTCGTGCGGAGACGGAAGGGGCGTACGCGGGCGGCGGCGGCACATGGTCGGCCGCGCTCCCGGCCTCCCGTGCGGGCGCGCCCACCGTCACCGACGACTCCGCGTGCGCGGCCTCGTCCTCGGCCACCGCTTCGGCCCGCCGTTCGTCCAGGCGCTCTCCCAGCCTGGTCAGTTCAGCACCCAGTTGTCCGAGCCACCCCGGCAGTTTCGACATACCGTCCCTCTACCCCCCGTCCGCTTTCCCACCGCTCCCCGGAAACGGCTCCGCCCGACCGTACACGCGCGAAGCCCCTCACCGTAGGACGGCGAGGGGCTTCGCGAGGTTGAGACCTGAACCTCGGAAGGTTCTAGTACCAGTGGTTGGCCTGCCAGAAGGACCAGGCACCGCACGGGCTGCCGTAGCGGCTGTCCATGTAGTTCAGGCCCCACTTGATCTGGGTGGCCGGGTTAGTCTGCCAGTCGGCACCGGCGGAGGCCATCTTGGAGCCGGGCAGCGCCTGGACGAGGCCGTAGGCGCCGGAGGACGGGTTGCTCGCCCGGTAGTTCCAGCTCGACTCGTGGTTCACGATGTTGCTGAAGCACTGGAACTGGTCGCCGGGAATCATCTGGCGAGCCATCGCCTGGACGTCGGCCACGCTGTACGAGCCCTGCGTCGCGAACGCGGAAGCGCTGCGGACCTCGGAGCGGCTGGCGCGCTCGGCGCGGTCCGCCTTCTCCTGGCGCTCCTTCTCCAGCCTGTCCTCGGCCGCCGCCTTCTTGGACTTGGCGTCCTTGGCGGCCTGCACACGGGCTGATTCCTCGGCGGACTTCTTCGCCGAGGCGTCGGCCGCGGACGCCTGGGCGTCGGCCTGCTGCGTCAGCGATACGGTCTGCACCTGGGCCTGCTGGCCCGCGGGGATGTCTGCGAGCAGCGTGGTGTCGGCTGCGGTCGCCTCGAAGTTGTTGTCATCAGCAGCGGGAGTGCTGCCTGCTGCAACGCCCACGACGGCGCCAACGGTGGTTACCGCAGTGGCAGATGCCACGGCGAACCCCCGGACCGAGATCCGGCTCACACGGTGTCCTTCCAGCATCGCCCGCTTAGGTGACCTCGCGGGCGCAATCGTGCCCCTGGACACTGGCCTCCCTACTGCTTGGGTCACGGGAGGCACGGGCCCGGTGGGCACTCCCCTGAGGGAGCGCCGCGTGGTGCTCGCGGGCGGCATACGGACGGCGGCTGTTGAGTTGTGTGGTGCGTGGCACCTCTGGAGGTGCCGGTGTGCCGTATGCGGGGCCTGACGGAAGCAAGACTCTGCCGGAACGGGACGCCGGGAAGCAATTCTCTGTTGCGTGTGAAAGCTCACACCTCGTTTGGAGCACATGAATAACGGAAATGGTGCCGCAACGCGATGCCGCCCGGCTAAGCTCCTTGGCTCGCCGGGCGGCATCAACTGTCCCAAGCCGTATCAGATCTGGCCTTCCTCCAGCATTTCGGTCACCAGTGCGGCGATGCGGGAACGCTCCGAACGCGTGAGCGTCACATGCGCGAAGAGCGGGTGCCCCTTCAGCTTCTCGACCACGGCGACCACACCGTCGTACCGGCCGACCCGGAGGTTGTCCCGCTGGGCCACGTCATGCGTGAGCACCACACGGGAATTCGCCCCGATTCTGGACAACACGGTCAGCAGGACGTTCCGTTCGAGCGACTGGGCCTCGTCGACGATCACGAAGGCGTCGTGCAGGGACCGGCCCCGGATGTGGGTCAGCGGCAGGACCTCCAGCATGCCGCGCCCCAGCACCTCCTCGATGACCTCGCGGCCGGAGACCGCCGAGAGGGTGTCGAAGACGGCCTGGGCCCAGGGGCTCATCTTCTCGGCCTCGCTGCCGGGGAGATATCCGAGCTCCTGCCCGCCCACCGCGTACAGCGGACGGAAGACCATCACCTTCTTGTGCTGCCCGCGCTCCAGCACGGCTTCGAGCCCCGCGCAGAGTGCCAGCGCCGACTTGCCGGTGCCGGCCCGGCCGCCCAGCGACACGATGCCGACGTCCTGGTCCAGGAGAAGGTCCAGGGCGATGCGCTGCTCGGCGCTGCGCCCGTGGATGCCGAAGGCCTCCCGGTCGCCGCGGACGAGACGGACACTGCCCTCGGCCGTCACCCGGCCGAGCGCCTTGCCCCGTTCGGACTGGAGGACCAGGCCGGTGTGCACGGGCAGCTCGGCGGCCTCGGGGACGTACAGCGTCTCCTCGGTGAAGAGGAGGTCCACCTGCTCGGCCGAGAGGGACAGTTCAGACATTCCGGTCCAGCCGGAGTCGGTGATGGCGAGTTCCGCCCGGTACTCCTCGGCGAGGAGGCCGACCGACGATGCCTTGATGCGCAGCGGCAGGTCCTTGGAGACGACCGTGACGTCGTACCCCTCGGCCTGGAGATTGCGTGCGACCGCGAGAATCCGTGAGTCGTTGTCCCCCAACCGGTAGCCGGCGGGAAGGACGCCGGGATCGGAGTGGTTGAGTTCGACACGGAGCGTCCCGCCCAGATCCCCGAGGGGGATCGGGGCATCCAGCCGGCCGTACCGGACCCGGAAGTCGTCCAGCAGGCGCAGGGCCTGCCGGGCGAAGTAGCCGAGCTCGGGATGGTGCCGTTTGGCCTCCAGTTCCGTGACCACGACGATCGGGAGCACGACTTCGTGCTCGTCGAAGCGGGCCATGGCGTTCGGATCGGCCAGCAGGACGCTGGTGTCGAGAACATAGGTGCGCCTGTCGGGCATGCGGCGCTTTGTGCTGGTCACCACGGAAGGACGTACCCCCTCGGACGAGGTTGGGGTGCGACGGCGTCGCGGAGCATCCCAATGGGAGAGGACGGGCCGGGCTCCGGCCACCTTGCGCGGGCCGAGCGCCGGCCCTCCGCGTCGGCCGCACTGTATGTACGGTCCTTCGTGTGCAAAGGGCCTCCCGGGCGAGCGGACTCCATGCCGCTCACTTGGACACGACGTCCGCCTGGTTGGTGACCGGACGTCGACCTGTCAGGGGTATGCCCTCGAACACGCCAAGCCATGCCGACCTGGCCGGTTCCGGTCGAAGCGGTCCGGGCCGCCCGACGGCCTCCGCCCCTCAGCCGCCGTAGCGGCGGTGGCGGGCCGCGTAGTCGCGCAGGGCCCGCAGGAAGTCGACGCGGCGGAACGCCGGCCAGAAGACCTCGCAGAAGTAGTACTCCGAATGGGCGCTCTGCCAGAGCATGAAGCCCGACAGGCGCTGCTCGCCGCTGGTACGGATCACGAGGTCGGGGTCCGGCTGTCCCCGGGTGTAGAGGTGCTCGGAGATCAGGTCGGTGGAAACGATCTCCGCCAGGTCCTCGAAGGAGGTGCCCTTCTCGGAGTGGTCGAGCAGCAGGGAGCGCACCGCGTCCGCGATCTCCTGGCGCCCGCCGTAGCCGACGGCGACGTTGACGAGTATCCCGTCGACCCCGACGGTGGCCTGCTCGGCCTCCTTGAGGACCGTCTGGGTGTGCGCGGGCAGCAGGTCCAGGGTGCCGACGTGGTGGACGCGCCAGCGCCCGTCCGCCACCAGGTCGCGCACGGTGTTCTCGATGATGCCGAGGAGCGGGATGAGCTCGGACTCGGGCCGGTCGAAGTTGTCCGTGGAGAGCATCCACAGCGTGACGACCTCGACGTCCGTCTCGCTGCACCAGCCGAGGAGCTCCTTGATCTTGTCCGCTCCGGCCTGGTGCCCCTGCGCGGCGGTGCCGCCGGACGCCTTCGCCCAGCGCCGGTTTCCGTCGAGGATGACGCCGATGTGCTTGGGCACCTGGGCGTGATCGAGGCGGGCCTCCACCCGGCGTGCGTAGAGCCCGTACACCAGGTCGCGCAAGTTCACTGAGTCCACCTCTCGGTTCCGTGCGGGCACGCCCGCCCCTTTGCCCGGGGTCCGGGGTCGTCCACCTGGGGATCGCCGCACCGGAAGGGGGCGATCGCCCCGCCGTGCCATGCAGTCCCGAAGCCGCCACATTACTGCGCAGGCGGCGCACCGGCCCAACCCGGCCTGTCACAAGTCCGTGATAAGGAGGGAAACGTGACTGATTCCTCTTCCCCCTACCGGGCCGATGCCGCGCGCTACGACTCCATGGAGTACCGCCGCACCGGCCGCAGCGGCCTCAAGCTCCCCGCCGTCTCGCTCGGCCTCTGGCACAACTTCGGCGACGACCGCGCCCTCGACTCGCAGCGCGCCATCCTGCGCCGCGCCTTCGACCTCGGCGTGACCCACTTCGACCTGGCCAACAACTACGGCCCGCCGCCCGGCTCCGCCGAGCTCAACTTCGGGAAGATCTTCCAGCAGGACTTCGTCCCGTACCGCGACGAACTGATCATCTCCACCAAGGCGGGGTACGACATGCACCCCGGCCCCTACGGCGAGTGGGGCTCACGCAAGTACCTGCTGTCGTCGCTCGACGCCTCGCTGAAGCGGATGGGGCTCGACTACGTCGACATCTTCTACTCGCACCGCTTCGACCCGGACACTCCGCTGGAGGAGACGATGGGGGCCCTGGCCTCCGCCGTGCGGCAGGGCAAGGCGCTGTACGTGGGGGTGTCCTCGTACAACTCCGAGCAGACCGCCGAGGCGGCCCGGCTCCTGAAGGAGATGGGGGTGCCGGCCCTGATCCACCAGCCGTCCTACTCGATGATCAACCGCTGGACCGAGGACGACGGGCTGCTGGACACCCTGGAGGCGGCCGGTATGGGCTGCATCTCCTTCGTGCCGCTCGCCCAGGGGCTGCTGACCGGCAAGTACCTGAAGGGCATCCCGGAGGGTTCGCGCGCCACGCAGGGCAAGTCCCTCGACCCGGGCCTGCTCTCGGACGAGGTGGTCCGCCGGCTGAACGGGCTCAACGACATCGCGCGCCGCCGCGGCCAGTCACTCGCCCAGCTGGCCCTCAACTGGGTGCTGCGCGACAGCCGTATGACGTCGGCTCTGATCGGCGCGTCGAGCGTGGGGCAACTGGAGGAGAACGTCGCGGCCCTGGCCGGACCGGCGCTGTCGGCCGGGGAGTTGAAGGAGATCGACACCTTCGCCGTGGACACCGCGGGCACCAACATCTGGGCCGGACGGGCCTGAGAGTCGCCCGGGACTCACGACCGCGCTCGCGGTACGGACCCGGCCTGACGGCCCCGGCAGTACCGGGGCACAAAAAACGGGCCGGTCCGTGGGGGGGGTTACGGACCGGCCCGAGGGGGGGTTTCCACCATAACCCTTCGTAAGTGCTGCTGCGTGCCACGCCACGAAATAATTACTCTCCGGATGTGCCGGACTCCACTGCGGACACGGAATCCGGCACTCCGCAGGGCCTTGAGCTGCACGGACGCCGAGTGGCGCCGCCTTGACGCCGAACCCACCCGCAGGACGTACACAGGATGTGCACATTCCGGTCATCGGAGTCCCTCCCCCACGGCCGGCGAAGCTCACGGGCGGATCCGCCATGAGGACAGGATCTGACCTGTTGGGCCGGTAGTTTCCGGTCCATGACGACACGCAGCGCAACCGTGACCCGGGCCGGAGCGAACTCCCGCCGGATGGAGCGCCAGGGCCTGACGGACCCGCTCGACGCCGCTCCCGCCGCGGTGGTCGAGTCGATGCCGGCCGCGCACGCGCAGGTCCTGTCCGCCGCCGAGCTCTCCGTGGGGCTGCGGAGCCGGGACCTCACCCGTGCCGATGTGCGCAAGGCCCTGTGGTCGGACCGGACCCTGATCAAGACGTTCGGACCGCGCGGCACGGTCCATCTGGTGTCGGCGGCCGAACTTCCTTTGTGGACGGGAGCGTTGTCCGCCCTGCCGGTGGGCCGAAACACCCAGCCGGAAGGGGTGCGGATGACTCCGGAGCAGACCGAGGAGGTGCTCGCCGCGATCGCCGACGCGCTGACCGGCGCGGAGCTGACCGTCGACGAGCTCACGGAGGCGGTCGTCGCCCGCGCCGGGGCCTGGGCCGGTGAGCCGGTGATGCCCGCCTTCCAGACCCTGTGGCCGCGCTGGCGTCAGGTGACGCATCTGGCCTCCCACCGCGGGGCGCTCTGCTTCGGACCGGACCGCGGCCGCAAGGTCACCTACACCCGCCCCGACGTCACCCCGCTCGACGGACCGCGGGCGCTCGCCGCGCTCGTCGGCCGCTATCTCCACGCGTACGGTCCCGCCACCCCGCAGCACTTCGCCAAATGGCTTGCCGCACCGCCCCGTTGGGCCTGCGACCTGTTCGCGGGACTGGCGGCGGACGGAGGGATCGAGGAGGTGACGTACGAGGACGGCAGCCCGGCCTGGGTGGTGGCGGGAGACACCGCCTTCCCCTCCCGGCCGGTACGCGGGGTGCGGCTGCTCCCCTACTTCGACGCGTTCGTCATCGCGTCCCAGCCCCGCGAGGAACTCTTCCCCGGAGCCGCGTACACCCGGGCGCTGGCGGGCGGCCAGGCGGGGAACTTCCCGGTCCTGCTCGTCGACGGCACCGTGGCCGGGGTGTGGCACCAGCGGCGCTCGGGCCGGCGGATCGCGGTGACGGTGGAGCCGCTGTCCCCGCTGACGGCCGGACAGCTCCGGGAGCTGGAGCAGCAGGTGGCCCGGGTGGGCGAGGTGCTGGAGGGGAAGCCGGAGCTGACGGTGGGGAAGGTGACGGTCGGGGGGCACGCGTAGGGCGCGCCCTCAGGTCGTCGCGGCCACGCCCCGGTGGCCGCGGGTGAAGCGGATGCCCACGGTGTCGCCGCCCGTCACCACGAAACGGCCGCCCTCGCAGCGGATGACGGCTTCGTGCACCTCTCCCCGCTCGTCCCTGCGCTCCTCCGTACGCAGCACCGTCCAGCCGCCGTCGGGCGGCCGCGGCAGCCCCGCCATCTCGGCGAACTCCCACTGGGCGGCGGGTACGCACCAGCCGGGAAGGCGCGGCCAGGTCCCGGCGCCCACGTGCAGGGTGCCGTCGGACGCGCAGGTCAGGACCACCGACTGGCCGTCGGCCAGGAGGAAGGCGACCGCTTCCGGCTCCCCCATGCGTCCCTCGGGCCGGTAGAAGATGCCGAGGACACCGACGACCCTGGCCCCTCTGAGCCACTCGGAGTTCCCCTGCCGCGGGCCGCGCGCCGCTTCCTCGTCGTTGCCGACCCTCATGGCCTGCTCCCTCCCCGTGCGCTCAGCCTCCAGGGTGCCACCCTTCGGGCGTGGGAGGGGGGTTCGGGCTCATCCGGGTTTGCGGGCCTCGATCAGGAAGCGGGTGGTGTGGGCGACGAACGGCCCCTCGGTCTCGATCAGGCGGTGCAGCGAGGCGAGTTGCGTCCGGTACGCGCCGACGGTGAACCCGGGCACCATCCAGATCACCTTGCGCAGGAAGTAGACGACGGCGCCGATGTCATGGAACTCGGTACGCAGCCGCTCCATCCGCAGGTCGACGACGTCGAGACCGGCCGCCTCGGCCGCGGCCCGCGCCTGCCCGGGGTCACGTCCCGCGCGTACCTCCGGCGGCTGCGGGCCGAGGAAGTACTCGACGAGTTCGAAGACGCTGGCCGGGCCGACCTGCTGCGAGAAGTACGTGCCGCCCGGGGTCAGGACCCGGGCGATCTCCTCCCACCACGTGGTCACCGGATGGCGGCTGACCACCAGGTCGAAGGCCTCGTCACCGAACGGCAGCGGCGGCTCGTCCTCGTCCGCGACCACCACGGCTCCCCGCGGATGCAGAAGAGCGGTGGCGCGGGCGATGTTCGGCGGCCAGCCCTCGGTGGCCACGGTGAGCGGCGGCAGCTTCGGCGCGGAGGCGAGCACTTCGCCCCCGCCGGTCTGGATGTCGAGCGCCGCCCTCGCCCGGCCCAGGCGCTCCCCCATGGCACGGGCGTACCCCCAGGAGGGGCGCTCTTCGGTGGCCCGGCCGTCGAGCCAGGAGAAGTCCCAGCCCGCCACGGAGACGGCGTCGGCCTCGGCGATCAGGGTGTCGAACCGGGCGCGTTCGGCGGCGTCCATGGCGAGGGGCGCGTCGTCGGGTGCTGCAGGCATACGAGGCATGGTGGCAGCCGGACTCCCCGGCCGCGACCGCATTACGCCCCGCCCGGCACCCGGCTCAGGCGGCCAGGGCGCCGAACAGGATCCCCAGCAGCGCGCCCGCGATCATGAACGGTCCGAACGGGATGCCCGTCTTGCGCCCGGCGCGCCGCATGACCACGAGCCCCAGCCCGTACACCGCACCGAACAGGAACCCCGCGAACCCGCCGACGAACAGGACGGCCCAGCCGTACCAGCCGAGGGCCACGCCCAGGGAGAGGGCGAGCTTGACGTCGCCGAAGCCCATGCCGTTCGGGTTGATGAGGAAGAGCACGAAGTAGAACGCGCCGAGGGTGGCGCCGCCGAGCAGCGCGGACAGCCAGCCCCCACCGTGCTCCGGCAGCAGGGCGGCGACGCCGAGCAGTACGACGGCCGCGACCGCACCCGGCAGCGTCAGCTGGTCGGGCAGCCGGTGGACCCGGCGGTCGATGGTGGCGAGGAGCACGCCCACGGGGGCGAGCAGCAGCCAGACGGCGAGCTCGGGCCGCGTCCCGGTGGCCGCGGCGAGGGCGGCGCAGGCGAGAGCGGTGACGACGGGGGCGAGGAGAAAGGGCGCATAACGCGCGCCGGTGTCGCCGCCCGGCCCCGGCTCGGCGGAGCCCGGCTCGGCGGAGCCCGGCTCGGCGGAGCCCGGCTCGGCCGGGGTGCGTACGGGGGCGGCCGCGCCCACCTCGGCGCAGGCCGTGCAGCGCGTGGAACCGAGCCAGCCGCGGCCCGGCCCGGTGAGGGCGTGCCCGGCGGGGCAGGCGTCCCGCCACGCGTCGTCCGGTTCGACGGAGAACCGGTAGGCGGCGCGCGGGACCAGCAGTCCGGCCGCGGCCCCCCAGAGGGCGGCGACCCCTATCAGCATGGCGTACACGGCATAGACCCTAGACGGCCCCGCGGACACCGGCCATGGGCCCAGGGGCCCACTGCCCGCCAATACCGCCCCGGAGGCCGTTACGTGACGCTACGGTCGTGGCCATGGCTCGATGGCGCAATGGAACAGGAACGCTGACGATCATGGACGGGGAACGGGAGACCGTGGTCCCGCTGCGGATCGCGGCCTCGTACCGTCACCGCTCCCGGGGGCTGCTCGGCCGGACCGGCATCGACGGCGCGATGATGATCACGCCGTGCGGGAACGTGCACTCCTTCCGGATGCGGTTCACGATCGATGTGGCTTACCTGGACCGGAAGTTCAACGTCGTGGCCGTGCACACGATGAAGCCCGGCCGGCTGAGCATGCCCCGGCTCCGCGCCCGGCACGTGATCGAGTCGGAGGCCGGCGCGATGGCGACGTGGGGGCTGCGGCCCGGTACGCGGGTGGGGATCACACAGACCGACTGACCCCGCTCCGCGGGGTGCGCGGCTGCCCGGAGGGCGGGGCCCCCGTACCCTCGCCCATCCCCGGGCTGGGGGTTCCGTCCTCAATCGCCGGACAGGCTTGAGAGGTGCGGGTCCCCGCGGAGCGGGGTGCGTGGTGTCCGGTGGGTGGGGGTGGGGGCCCTCCGGGGCGTCTCCTCAGAAATGGCGTGTTCACCCAGGACCGTGAGGGACCCGGGTCGTACGCCATTCCCTGCGGGGACTCCCCTGCACGCCCCCACCCTGCATCGCCCGCGTCTGCACGCCGTCGAATCGACCGCCGCAGACGCAGGACGGCCGGGGCCGGGGCCGTGCAGGGGAGTCCCCGCAGAACGACGAACACCGACCCGGGTCCATCACGTACCGGCGGAACGTTCGTCGTTTGAGGAGACGCCCCGGAGGGGCCCCGGCCCCCCACCCGCCGGGGAACGGCGCACCCTGCGGGGCACCCGCACCAAGCCCGTCCGGCGATTGAGGACGGAACCCCCCGCCCGGGGCAAGGGCAAGGGCAAGGAACCCCCGCCCAGCCCACCCGCACGGTGCCGGGGGGCGGGCAGACATAATCGGGCGTATGCCCGCCGACCCTTCCCCCCAGGTCACCCTCGCCCCGCCGCACCCCGAGCACCCGCTTGCGCGCGGGCGTTTCGCCGCCGCCCTCACCGCGGCCGGGCCGGCGCTCGGCGCGTACGCGGCGGTGCGGGCCGTCGGGCTCGTCGTCTTCTGGGCGGCCGCGTCGGCCGGCGGGAAGGACGCGCTGCATCTGCTCTCCGAGCGCTGGGACTCCATCTGGTACCAGCGGGTCGCCGAGAACGGCTACGGGTACACCGTCACGCTCCCGGACGTCGGCGTCCACTCCGATCTGGCCTTCTTCCCGCTGCTGCCCGCGCTGGAGCGCGGCATCGCGGAGGTGACCCCGCTCGGCCTCGCGGGCGCCGGGCTGCTGGTCGCCTGGGTTGCCGGGCTGCTCGCCGCCTGGGGGATCTTCGCCGTGGGGGCACGGCTGTACGGTCGCCGGGCCGGAGTGGTGCTGGCCGCGCTGTGGGGGGTGTACCCGACGGCGTTCGTCCAGTCGATGGCGTACACCGAGACCCTGTTCACCGCGCTCGCCGCCTGGTCGCTGTACTGCGTACTGACCCGGCGATGGATCGTGGCCGGTGCTCTGTGCGTGCTCGCCGGGCTGACCCGTCCCTCCGCCGCCGCGCTGATCGCCGCCCTCGGGGTCACGGCCGCCGTCGCCCTCGTACGGGAGTACCGGGCCGGTGCCACCGACGGCCTCGTGCGCCGCAACGGCCGGATGCTGCTCGGGGTGGTCATCGCGCCGCTCGGCTGGCTCGCGTACGTGGTGTTCGTCGCCGTGCGCGAGGGCAGCGCGTTCGCCTACTTCGACGTGCAGGCGCAGTGGGGCAACAGCATCGACGGCGGCGCGGCCCTCGCCTCCTTCATCTTCGGGCTTCCGCTGCCCGGCATGCTCGGGCTGTGCGCGGCGCTGGCCGCTCTCGGCTGGCTGGTGTCGTTGTGCGTGCGGCAGCGCCAGCCGCTGCCCGTACTCGTCTACGGCATCGCCGTGGTCGTCATCTCACTGATCGGCTCCGGGTACTTCGGCTCCCGGCCCCGGCTGATGATGCCCGCCTTCCCGCTTCTGCTGCCGCCCGCCGTCGCGCTGCTGCGGCTGCGCTCCACGGCCCGTACCGCGGCGGTCGTCGCGGTGCTCGCCGTGGCTTCGGCGGCCTACGGGGCGTGGACGCTGCTCGGTTCCGGCCCGCCGTGACCGAGAGGGCCCCGGCCCTCTTGGGCCCGTGGGCCCAAGCCTGCGGCGTGCTCCGGTTGTTACCGTGCCAAGTCCGTGCGGGAAGAGCGTCGGCGGCAGCGGCTCGCCGGTCAGGAGCGGTCAGTGACGAAGGCACGTACGGCAGCCATGGCGGCCACCACAGCAGTGCTCGTCCTGGCGGCCGTCGCCTGCGGGCAGGACGGCGGGACGTCCGGGCAGGACGGCGGGAAGGCCGCCGGCGCGAAGCCAAGCCGGACGCGCTCCTCGGAGTCCGCCGGTGAATCCGCCGCCCCGTCCCCCACGTCGACCCCCACGAGCAGCGGCCAGGTCCTCGACCGGGCCGGACTGGCCGGGATCGCGCTGACCACGGGTGAGGTGGCGTCGTACGAGGTCACGCCCATGCAGGGCGGTGAGGAGACGGGCACGGAGCGGTCCGAGAACAAGGACTGCCGGCCCCTCGTGGCCGTGATCAACGGCGCTCCCGAGCCCGCCCCCGCAGCCACCGTGTTCCGTACCGTCATGGACGCATCGGAGGAGGGCCGGGACGACCAGACCGTCGTCACCGAGATCCTCACCTCGCACCCCAAGGACGCGGCGCAGCAGCTGATGCGCGGTGTCCGGGACGCGGTCCGGGCCTGCGCGGGCGGTTTCCGTACGTCGAGCGAGGACGGCCCGTCCACGTATACCGAGGTCAAGCAGCTCCCGTTGCCCCCGGCGGGCCAGGAGAGCATCGCCTATCAGGTGACCGGGAGCATCGAGGGGGACAGGGTGCCGCTGCTGTTCCAGCTGGTGCGGACCGGGTCGACCGTCGTCACGTTCTACGTGGCCGACTTCCTCACGGGGAGGACCCCGGAGCTTCCGGCCGGACTCGTCGCCGCCCAGGCCGCCAAGCTCCCCTGATCTCCGCGGGTACGGGGATCCGCCTTCTCACGCCTTCTCGGGGAGGGTCACCTCGGCGACGAGCGCGGCTCCCCCGGCGCCGTACAGCGTCAGCCACCGCTGCTCGTCGGACGCGTTGCCGATCCTGATGCCGAAGGTCCAGGACGGGTCGAGGAACAGGGTGTGACCGCCCTCGAAGTCGAGGGCCAGGCAGGTGCACGCGGTGTCGTCGGCGCCCGGCACGCGGTAGACGCGCAGGCGGGTGCAGCGCAGTGCGTCGCGGCCGTCCCCGAAGAGCTGCTCACCGTACGAGGCGACGATCACCTCGTCCTCGGCCTCCGCGAGCAGCTCGACGCCGTCCCACTCGACTCCGGGCACCGACGCGGTGTCCAGCCGGTCGTACTGGCCGGCGGACTCGAACCTCAGCAGCCCCTCGTCCAGCCGGAGCCAGACGACGAGGGGCTGCGGCCGGAACTCGGGGAACTCCCCGTCCCGGTCCAGCAGTCCCGGGACGAGGACGTCGCGGACGGGGTGGTCGCGCAGTGCCGTCTCGGCCGTCGTCCAACCGCTCATGTCCGCTCCCCGCTCCGGCCCGGCCACCGGCCGGGCCCGTGCCGGCTACTTCACCGGCACCTTCTTGGTGATCTCGATGGCGGTGTCCAGGCCCTCGCCGCTCTTGAGCGCGGTCCAGAAGTCGCCGTTCTCCTTGAGGACGATCGTCACACCGTTGCCACGATAGATCAGCCCCTCCGGCTCGCCCTTCTTCAACGTGCCCTTGCCGACCAGCTTGAACGTGCCGTCCTTGACGGCCTTCGCGATGTCCTCCCGGAACCGCGGACCGTCTTCCTTGAGCTTCTTGTACTTGGTGCCCAGCGCGTCCTCGACCACCTTCTTGTGACGCAGGAAGTGGTCCTTGAACTTCTTGGGATCCCCCTCGCCCACACCGGGGTTGCGCGCCGCGTCGACCTCGTCCGGCGACATGTCGCAGTCGTTGTTGTGGACGAGCGCGTGTCCGGAGCCGATGCCGACGTAGTAGGTGTGGACTCCCTCGACCGTCAGGTCGTACGTCGTCCGCCGCTGGGTGTAGCGCGTGATGCCGGTGACGGTCAGCGTGCCGCCGGTGTCGGTGCGCAGGGTGTCGCCCCGGCCGAGGTCGCCCGCGTCCGTCCAGCGCCGCTCGCCGGCCACCCAGAACGGGTGGGTGTCGGTGGCGGTCAGCCGGCCCGCCGCCCCGCCGGTCCGGACGGTCAGCCGGGTGAAGTGCTTGTCGTCGTGGGTGGTGATGGTCCGCTCGACCCGGCGGGCTCCGGTCCTGCCGGTCACCGGATCCGTGGCGGTCACCAGGTCACCGGGGCGGACCGCCTCGATGGGCAGGGTCCGGCCGTCGGCGAGGAGCACCGGCGTACCGGCCAGGAAGCTGTGCTTCGCCGCGCACGTGGTCGGTTTCTTCTCGTCGGGTTTGTCGTTCTTCTTGGGCTTCTTCGCGTCGTCGAGCTTCTTTCCCGCGTTCTCCAGCGCCTTCTCGGCGTCCTTGACCTTCTTCCGGCTCTTGATGAGCCCCTTGAGGCCGTCGTAGAGGTCACCGCCGTGCTTCTTGAGGGCCTGGATGAGCTTGTAGGCCTTCTTCCACTTCCAGGGCGCCCCGTACTTCGCGGCGAGTTTCCCGACCGCGCCGCCGATGAGGCTGAGGAGGACGTTGATGAGGGTTTCGGTGCACGCGCCCATGTCGCCCTTGGTGATGCAGTCCAGGGCGTCGGTGATGCCGAGTTCGTCGGCGAGGATCTTCGCGAGTTCCTTGGCTGCCTCGATCGCCTTGTCGCTGTTGGACTTCTCGTCCTTCTGCGCGTCCTGGAGATCCTTCAGGGCCTGGTCGTACGCGGACTGCTCGGGTGACTTCGGCGATCCGTCGGCATTCTCGTCCGACGCCGGGTCTCCGTCCCCCGGACGGTTCGTGCCGTCCTGCGCCTCCCCGCCACCGTCACCGCCGCAGTTCCCGCCGCCGGTGACCTTGCAGACCTCGACGCCCATCTTCTGTGCGAGATCCGCTCCCACCCCCGTGGCGATCAGGGCGCCGACGATCGCCACGACCACCAGGGTCAGGCCCACGTACTCCAGCGCGCCCTGCCCGCGGTCGCGCCGCCCACGCGCCCCCGGCAACCGCACACCCGTACGCGGCACGGCCCGCCGCAAGCCTCGGCGCGCCCCCCGGAACCGTCGACGCAAATCCCCCATGGATGGCATAGGCCGACCGTAACGACCCTGCCTGCCAGGCGTCTTGGGCCCGCGGGCCCAAATCCCGCCCGCCTTGTGCGCGTACCCGGCCCGACGGGCAGCCTGGGCCCGGGGTTGGGGCTGCGGGCCCGGGTCAGGCGCCGCCTCCCGCCGTACGCTCCACGCCACAGCCGGATTCCGGCGGTGCGGGACAGCCGGCGGGACGAGCGTCACAGAGGGAGCGAACCGTGAACGGTGCAAGCGCCACAGAGGGAGGAAGCAGGTCCGGCCGTGCCGGGGGTGTGCTGTTCGCACTGGTGCGGTGCTGGGCCGCCGGCGCCGCCGTCCACGTCGTCTCCGGATACGTGATCTCCCACGGGCTCGTCGACCTGCTGTCCACCGACGAACGCCTGGACGTCTTCGCCTGGCGGCTGGCGCTGCGGCACGTGCCCGTCCTCCTCACCACCGTGCTGACGGTGCTGGCCGCCGCCCGCACCCTGCCCGGGGAGCGGCGTACATCCCGGCCCCTGTACCTGTCGGCCTCGCTGGCCGTCCCGCTGGCCGCACTCGGGTACGGATACGCGGCGTCGCAGGTCTCCGGCATGGAAGGGGTCCTGATGCCCGCGGTCACCCTGGCGACGGGAGCGGTGGTGGGGCTGTCCGTCGACCGGCTGATGGACGACACCGACGCGGAGTCCTCGCAGGCCGCCCCGTACGCGTGGCGGGACGCCGGGGCCGGTGCCGCGGCCTACCTCGGGGGGATCAGCGTCGCAGCCGGCGTCGTCGCCGCGCTGGCCGGCACCGGGGCCGTCGGGTAGGACCCCGCCCCGGGACCTCGCGGGAGGCGCCCCTCTACCGGGACGGCACATCGCTTCCGTAGACGACCCAGGGCGACTGCTCGAACGAGTTCACCCCGGACAACTGCGGCTGTACCGCTGCCACTTCGGGCCTCACCGCGAGTGTGTCGGGCCAGTGGTCGAAGTACACCGTCCCCTCCTCGATGAACCCCCTCCAGTCGGTGGCCTGCGACGCGCCCTCCCGGTCGACCACGAAGCCGACGCAGAGCACCGACGCCCTCCCTATCGCCTCCCGCACCGCGCGGACGACCGTCTCGCGCTCGTCCCCGTTCAGGCCGCAGAGGGCGAACTGCACCGCCACCGTGCCGTCGCTCGTCCGCCGGACGCGGGCGGGGACCTCGGCGCCGCTGCGCAGCCAGAGCAGGAAGTCGACCTGGTCCAGCCGTTGCAGGCCGGCCAGGAGCACGAGCTGGTCCCTGGTCACCCAGGACTGGGTGACGGTCCGGCGGGGCCCCGGCCCCATCAGCGTGATACGCCGGGTGGCCGGATGGTCGGGCCGCACACCGGCCGCCTCCAGGTCGCCGAGCAACGACTCGGCGTCGGGGCGGCTCCAGCCCAGATGGTACGAGTAGAAGAATCCGTCACTCATCGACGTCACCTCGTGAAGAGAATCCGGGCACCCCGGATTCACCCCGGCGCGTGCCGGATGAGAGGTGGCCGCCCTGCTGGTCAGGTAGAGCGTGGAAATCCCTGCGCACGCGAGCGCTCCCGCCCCGCCGCCGGTCGGGCGGGCGTCGCGAGGGGCTCACGGTTGGTCACCACGAGCGTAATGAGGACCGCGACCCGGTGCGTGGGCCCACGGACCCACGGGCGGACCCCATTGGTCCGCGGGCTCGCCGCGGCACGCGGGGCCGGCCGCGGCCGCGACGCGACCCGTGCGGCGACGGGCCGCGGCCCGGGTAATCACTGGACAGCGCCGCCGCCGGCCGAGCATCGTGTACGCCGATGACACGCACCGATTCGCCTCCCGCATGGGACGAGCGCACCCAGCTGACCACCTTCCTCGACTACACCCGTGCCACCGCCGTGGCCAAGTGCGACGGCCTCTCGCAGGAGGACGCGGTCAAGGCGCCGCTCCCGGGCTCTCCTCTGATGACACTCGCGGGTGTCGTCAACCACCTGCGCTGGGTCGAGTACTTCTGGTTCGAGGTCCAGTTCCTCGGCGGACAGGACGAGGGCCCGTGGACGGACGAGGACCCCGACCGCGAGATGCGCATCGCCGTCGACATGCCGCTGGCCGATGTGCTGGCGGAGTACGAGGCGCAGTGCGCCCGCTACCGCGAGCTCGTCGCGGCCCATGACCTGGACACCCCGGCCAAGCGGCCGCGCCGGGACGGGAAGTTCCCCGATCTGCGCTGGATCGTGCTGCACCTGATCGAGGAGACGGCCCGGCACAACGGCCACATCGACATCATCCGGGAGATCGTCGACGGCACCACGGGCGACTGAGCCCTACGGAGCGCTGCGCCGCGCCCGGTCCAGCTCGACGTTGAACTGGGCGCCGGTCAGCAGCGCCAGGTTGGTGAACCACACCCAGATCAGGAACACCACCAGCCCGGCCAGCGAGCCGTACAGCCTGCTGTAGGACCCGATGTACGTCGCGTACAGCGCGAACCCCGCCGAGGCCACCAGCCACAGCAGCGCCGCCAGCACCCCGCCCGGCAGCCCCTGCCGCGTACCGCGCGCGGAGGCCGGTCCGGTCCGGAAGAGGACCACGATCAGGCAGGCGACCAGGCAGAGCAGCGCCGGCCACTTCAGCACCGCCCACACCGCGTCCTCCAGATGCGCGAGCCCCACCCGGCGCCCGAGCCAGCGGGCCAGCGGCCCCGAGAGCACGAGGGCGAACGCGCTGGTCATCAGGAGGAGCAGCAGCCCGGTCGCGGACACGACGATGATGTGGGCCTTGCGCAGGGCGGGCCGGGTGTCCGGCACGCCGTGCATCGCGTGCAGCGCCCGCCGGAACACGGCCAGATAGCTGGACGCGGACCAGACCGCGCTGACGGTCCCCGTCGCGACCAGCAGCCACACCGCGGTGCGCTGCTGGGTGGCGGCCTCCAGCGGCTGCCGCAGCGCCGCACCGGACTCCGCCGGGGCGAAGGCGGTGACGTCGGCGATCAGGGCGTGCGTGGCGTCGGGATTGGCCAGCCCGATGACGGACACCGTCACCAGGAGTGCGGGGAGCAGCGCGAGGATGGCGTAGTACGTGAGAGCCGCCGCCCAGTCCGAGAGGTCGTCGTTCCACAGGGAGACGGGCGTCCGGCGCAGCGCGACGGCCCAGCTCCGCGGCGTCCCGGGGCTGCCGGGGTGCCCGGTCTCCGGACGTCTCGTCTCGGGGCGGCTGTCCGTGCGGGGTGATGCCCCGGCGGCGGTACCGCTGGTCTTGCTGAACACGGATGAGGCTCCGGGGATGTAGGAGGTTCGGCACGGTCGGTTACCTCGCGCGCAATGCCGTGGGACGCCGTGTACTGCCCATCCTCTTCTGCTCCCGTTCCCGCCCGGTACACCCGATTCCTCCAGATGGCGGGCGCGGGTGACACGCGAAGGGCCGGCCGGCCCGCTCTCACCCCACCTGCAGACTCTCCCGTGCCCAGGCCGCCAGCAGCCGCAGAGCGGTCTCGGAGGCGGAACCCTCCTCCACCGTGTACGCGATCAGCGCCTGGTCCGGGTCGTCGGGCAGTCGCAGCGTCTCGAATCCGAGGTCGAGGCGGCCCACGACGGGATGGAGGTACGCGTACTGCCCGTGGGTCTTGTCCTTGAGCCGGTGCTCGGCCCAGACTTCCCGGAACTCCGGGCTTCCTGAGCTGAGTTCGTCGATCAGCTCGGCCGTCGCGGGGTCGCCGGGGTGGCGGGCGGCGTCGAGACGGAGGTAGGCGACGACGTCGGCCGCCTTGCCCCGCCAGTCCGCGTACAGGCTGCGCATCCCCTCGTCCTGGAACACCAGCCGGGCCTTGTTCCGCTGCCGTGGCGGGAGCGCGCCGAAGTCCGTGATCAGGGCGGCGGCGAGGCCGTTCCAGGCCAGCACGTCGGTGTTCCTGCCGACGATGTACGCCGGCACGTCACCGGCGGAGTCCAGGAGCCGGCGCAGCCCCGGGCGCACCTGCTGCGGCCCGGGTGCCGCTGCGTCCTGCCCGGGGCCCGGCCAGGGGCGGGCCAGCCGGTGCAGATGCGCGCGCTCGACGGCGTCCAGCCGCAGCGCACGGGCGACAGCGTCCAGTACGGCCTCGGAGAAGTGGAGCGTACGTCCCTGCTCCAGCCGGACGTAGTGGTCCACGCTCACGCCGGCCAGCCGCGCCAGCTCCTCCCTGCGCAGTCCCGGTACGCGCCTGCGGCCCCCGTAGTCCGGCAGCCCCAGCTCCTCGGGATGCAGCCGGGCCCTGCGGGAACGGAGGAACTCGCCCAGTTCTGCGCGTCGGTCCAGTGCCATGGGCCCAGTATTCCTTTCCTGCCAGCGGAGTTCGCCCCCCTAGCCTGGTCATCCCGTGCCCAGGCACGGGAAGGCCCTGGGTGGCCCGGTCCCGGGCGGTCAGGGTGGGAGCACGACGAGGCGACCGGCCCCGTCCACCCACCCGTGAGGAACGCAGACCGTCATGACCTCCACACCCCTCCCCGGCGCCGCGCTGGGCAGCACCGGGATGCACATCTCCCGTCTCGGCTTCGGCTCGTGGGCAGTCGCCGGATCCGGCTGGCAGTTCGGCTGGGGCGCCACCGACGACGCCGAGTCGATCGCGGCGATCCGTCACGCCGTCGGCTCCGGCGTCAACTGGATCGACACCGCCGCCGTGTACGGCCTCGGCCACGCCGAGGAGCTGATCGGCAAGGCCCTGGCCGGCCTTCCGGAGACCGAACGCCCTTATGTCTTCACCAAGGCCGGGCTCGTCTGGGACCCCGCCGATCCCCTGGCCTCTCCGCGCCGCGTCATGAAGCCCGCGAGTGTGCGCCGCGAGGTGGAGGACTCCCTGCGCCGGCTCGGGACCGACCACATCGACCTGTATCAGGTGCACTGGCCGGACACCGGCGAGTCCCTGGAGTACGCGGGGGACGGATCCGGAGCCGTGTCTCCCGACGCCACGCCGCTGGAGGAGTACTGGCAGGTCATGGCCGATCTGAAGGCGTCGGGGAAGGTGCGGGCCATCGGCCTGTCCAACCACTCCCCCGAACAGCTGGAAGCCGCCGAACGCCTCGCGCACGTCGACGTGATCCAGCCGCCGTTCTCCGCGGTCAACCGCTCGGCAGCCGAGGCGATCGCCTGGGCCCGGGCACACGACACCGGCGTCATCGTCTACTCGCCGCTCCAGTCCGGGCTGCTGACCGGCGCCTTCTCGGCAGCGCGGGTGGCCGCCCTGCCCTCGGACGACTGGCGCACCGCCCATCACGACTTCACCACGGGCCTGCCGGCCAATCTCCGGCTCGCCGAGGGCCTGCGCCCGGTGGCGGCCCGGCACGGCGCGACGGTCGCGGAGACCGCTCTCGCCTGGGCGCTCGCCTGGCCGGGCATCACGGGCGCGATCGTGGGCGCCCGTACCGCCGCCCAGGTCGACGGCTGGTCGGGCGCGGGTTCCGTGGAGCTGACCCCGTCCGACCTGGACGAGATCGCCGCCGTCATCACCGCATCGGGCGCGGGCGCGGGCCCCGTCCGTCCGTGAACTCCCCCGACCGACTTCCCGAGGAGCCCCTCACCATGTCCCTAGTCGTCATCGCCGAATGCCTGGCAGCCCCCGGCCGGGAGGACCGGCTGCGCACCGCCCTGGAAGCCATGATCGAACCGTCCATGGAGGAGGCGGGCTGTCTCGCGTACCGCCCCTATGCCGACCCCAACCGCCCCGCCCGCATGGTGATCGTGGAGGAGTGGACGGACGCCGGGGCCCTGGCCGAGCACTTCACGACGGCCCACTTCCACCATGTGAAGCAGGTCCTGGACCTGGTCCTCGCCGAACCGATGACGATCCGGCGGCTGACCGCGGTGCCGGACGCCACGGACTGACCGTGACCCCACCGGCCGGGCCCGTGCCTGAGTCGGCGGTCGGCGGTCGGCGGTCGGCGGTCGGCGGTCGGCGGTCGGCGGTCGGCGGTCGGCGGTCGGCGGATACTGGCTCCGATGGCTTCCGACCGCGCGACGCGCCTTCCCCGACTCGCCCGTACGCTCACCGAACGGTTCGCCCTGGACGACCACCAACAGCCGCACCGGCACGGGGCGGTCGAGGCCGAGTGGTCCGATTCCGTCCGCGCGTGGACGCTCGCGTGGGCGGACGGGCCGACCGTCGCGCAGGTGCGGGCGGCCTGCCGGGAGGCCGATCCGGAGGCGAGCGACGGCCTCCGGTACGTGCGCACGCTCTCGGAGGACGCCGTCGCGCTCGGCGTCGTGCGTCTGACGGTCGCCCCGGCCGACGGCACGGGCCGGCGCCCGCTCGTCCGGCCGGCCGATGTGGACGCGCTGTTCCGGGACGAGCCGTTCCCGATGCCGCGCACGGAGCGGGAGCGCGATCTGGTGTACGCCATCGTCTACGAGATCCATGACGCCCACCGGAGCAACTCGGCCCGACCTGAGGAGATCTGCGATGTCGTCAACCGGGCCGGCCTCGCGATATTCCTGCGCCGGTTCGGAGCCGGGGCGGCCCCCGTCGAGGTCCTGACGGCCCACTACGCGGCGACGCACGCCCACCCCGCGTGGCGTCACCGGCTGGCCCCGATGGACGCGGACGTGCTGGTCCGGGCGGTCCGGGCGGACCCGAGGGCGTCGGCGGAGCTCATCACCGCCGCCCTCGCCCTCCTGCCCGGCCTGCCCGCCGAGTTCGACGGGGCAGCCGACGAGCTCCGGGCCCGTCGTGCGCGTACAGCCCCTCCGGCGTAGCCCCGGCACCCGCCGCCCACGGCCCGCCGCCCGTTGTCACACCCTGGTCGTACGCTCACGTCATGAGCGTCTCCCTCTACTACAACGCCCACCGTGCGACCCCGCTGACCGAGGCCGAGTCCGCCTCCGTCGAGCGTGTCGTCGCCGCGCACACGGCGACGTTCCCGTACGACGAGGAGGAGAGCCTGTACGTGTACGACGGGGCTTCCTCCGAGCCGTCGGAGATCATCACCGGGTCCACCAAGATGCCCTTCGATCCGGGCCGGCTGATGCCCGTGATCGCCCATGTGCTGGACTCCGTCACGGAGTTGCGCCGCGCTCTGCCGGACGCGCGGTGGCGCGTGCACATGGACGATCTCGACGTCCCGTGGGACGAGGCCGAGGGGTACGCCCTGCCCGGGATGCGCGACGCGGACCTCATCGCGGAGCTCGCGGCGGCCGGCGGCGAGGACGTGGCGGAGCGATGAGCGACGTGCCTGCCGGAACGGGGACTGCTCCGGACGCCCCGCAGCCGACGCCGGAGCAGCGGCTGCTCATCGAGTTCGGCGAGGCGCTGTACCACCGCGTCTCACCGGACGCCCGTCTCGGCCATGTGCTGCTGCCCGAGGACGACGCCGTCGCCGTCGTGCATCAGGTGCGCGGCGGCGGGACGGTCCTCGTGGGGGCCGACCGGTCGGTGCTCTTCTCCGGATCGGCGCGCGACATCAATGCCGCCCTGACCGACTTCCGGGCGGGAGTGCGCACACCCGTGGAGCGGTTCGGGTAGGGGCGGCCGGCGGCGGCGTGACCTGCTCGCGGTCGCGGCCGGACGGGCGCTCGGTGCTCCCGTGGAGGCCGTCCGGAAGGTCAGTGGTCCCGGTAGTGAGCGGCGACGGCGGTGAACGCGGCCTTGGGTTCCCACGGCATACCGGGGTACACGGTGCCCTGCCGGTCCTCGAAGACCTTGACGATGCCGTAGCTCGCCCGGTCCAGGTCGTCGCGGGGGTCGCCGTCGGGGCGGTGCACATGGTCGTACAGCGCGAAGGTGAAGACGAAGGCGCTGTCGATGCCCCCGGCCTCGAAGGCGGCCAGCAGTTCGCGCAGATACGCGGCCTGACCGGCCTCGTCGCGCGCGTAGACCCCGTCCAGCCGGACCGGCCTGCCCTCCTCGTCGTACTCGACGATCTCCAGACCACGCGCGCCCCGGTCGCCCGCGCCGAGGTAGCCGGCGGCGCCGAACTCGGTGACGGCGACCGGCTTTCCGTGCGCGACGAGGTCGCGCACGCCTGCGGCGAAGCCGTCGGCGGCCTCGGCCGACCGGTAGAGGTCGAGGGACATGATGTCGAAGGGCGTCCAGTCGACGCGTTCGAGCGGTACGGCCGCGTACGTCACCCGGCCGCCGAAGCGCTCCCGTACGAGCGCCGCGGCCCGGCCGAGGAACTCGTTGACACGTACCCCTGCCTCGCCGATGACCTCGCGCACCCGGTCCGGACCGCTCAGCAGGGCGACCCGCTCGTCCGTGCTGTCGCCGGGCAGGAACCCCTTGTTCATCAGGCTCAGTTCGGCGCCGGTGACGAACACGACCTCGGCGCCCCGCAGCCTGAGCCGCTCCGCACGCTCGGCGCAGTCGGCGAACAGGTCCAGCATCTCGTCCGTCGTCAGTTCGAGGGGATAGGGCGAGAACCACACCTCCAGTCCGAGGTCGGCGGCGCAGGAGGCCGCGAACTCCACCCGCTCCGGGTCCCCTCCCATCACGCGGACCGCGTTGCAGTGCAGGTCGTCCCGGATGACGCGCAGCTCCCGGCGCACCGTCTCGGGGTCGGCGTGCTCACGCGAGGTCACCCCGTCCCTGACGAATCCGGTGTCGTAGCTGATGCCTCTGGCGCGCATGTGTCGTCTCCCCTCCCGGCATGAACATTTAGGGTACGGAACGTACCCTACTTTCCGCCTGCCAGGGACGGCCGTCACAATGGGAAGGCACGAGCGGTACCGATCACGGGAGGGCGTCATGGCGGGTGACGCGAAGGAACGGCCCGGCACCGGGCAGACCCGGCGGCGCGGAGCCGTCCTGGAGGAGGCGATCCTGCGCGCCGCCGCGGACGAGCTCACCGCATCGGGATACGCCGGGCTGACCATGGACAAGGTCGCCGCCCGCGCGGGCACGAACAAGAACGCCCTCTACCGGCGCTGGCCCAACCGCCTCGCGCTCGGCATCGCCGCGTACCGCCGACTGGCCACGACCGTCCAGCCGCCCGACACCGGCACCCTGCGCGGCGACGCCCTGGAACTGCTGCGCCGGGCCAACCGCACCTGGAGCTCGCCCTTCGGCGCGATCCTGCGTGAGCTGCTCTCCGCAGCCGGAGGGGCCTCCGAGCTGCTGGCGCAGTTGCAGGACCAGTCCGGTGACGCGGCGGCCGCCCCCTGGCTGACGGTCCTCGGCCGTGCGGTCGCGCGCGGCGAGGCACCCCCCGAAGCGCTCCACCCCCGCGTTGCCACCGTGGCGATGGTCCTGCTGCGCAACGAGTTCGTCGTCCGCGGAGCCCCCACCGCCCCCGACGACGTCCTCGTGGAGATCGTCGACGAGGTGTACCTGCCGCTGGTACGGCGGCGCAACCCCGAGCCGGACCGGGCACCGGGATGTACACCCGGCCGCCCCGGGCCGCCGGCACACCGGGCCTCCGAAGGGCCGGACCGACAGCCCGGGAATATCGGCTCGGACCGGGCCGCGGGCAGCGCTTAGGGTGGGGCGGCAGGCAACGGTCGGGGGACACGTGGAACAACGGGTGCGCATCCACAAGGTGAGGCTGGGCAGCAACGAGATCCGGGTCGTCCGCCCCGCCCCGATTCCGGCCCGGCTGGCGCTGCGCGACGAGGGCCACTGGCTGTCGATGCACGCCGATCGCGGGGGCGCCGAACAACTCGTCGCGCTGTGGTCCCTGGCCGCCCGGTCCGCCCACTCGCTGGTGCACCTGCCGATCCGGGCCAACGCGGCCCCGAACGGAGTCGTGAGCGAGGGCCTCCCGACCTCGCTGGACCTGGTCCTGCTCCATCACAGCCTCCAGTTCCCCACGGGTTCGTGGAAGGAGGTACGGGCACGGCTCGGCACCGGCGCACCACAGGTCGCGGAGACTCCGCACGACGACTTCCGCGACGAGAGCGCCACCGCCTCTCAGCGGCGGCTCCACGCCGCACACCGGGACCATCTCCGCTTCGACATCGCCGCGCACACCCTCTTCGTCGTGGGCAGTTCCACCGCGTTCCGCGAGCACGGCGCAACCCTGCGCGGTCTCGTCGAGGAGGCCCCCTCACACATGCACCGCCGCCGGAACGCCGGTCACTGCTGCGCCGAGCTCAGCGCCGGTCCGTGGTCCCGGCCGCGGACGCGCCGGAACGTGCCGACTCTGCTGCACGTCCAGTACTGCGCCGACTGGCACGCCTGACGACGGAGAGTCCCGTCCACCGCGAGCCGGGCCTGATCCTCACGGGAGGGCCTGATTCGCCGCAGGACCCCCGGCACCGGGTCACCAGCCCCCGTGCCCGCCTCCCCCGTGGTGACCGGTGCCGTCCGACCAGTTGCCCGGGTCGGCGGAGTGGCCGAGACCGTGGCCTCCGGTGGTGAAGTCCGCGTAGAGGTCGCCGAGTTCGTCCTGGAGTTGCCGGGTGAGTCCGTCGGCTCCGGCGACCAGCGCCGCCGCGAGCTCCTCGTCGGCGGCCGGACCCGCTCCTCCGGCGCCGGGGGCGAGGTGCCCGCCCGCGGCAAGGGCGGCCAGACGGCGGCGGCCGAGGGTGCCGCGCACACCCGGGTGGACGGCTGAAGCGAGGCCGGCGGCCTGGACGAGGGCGGCGAGGGTCAGGTCGCGCTCTCCCGGGGAACCGTCCGGTCCGGAACGCACCACCGCAGCCAGGCGGTCCAGCACCTCCCGGCGGCGCGACCGGTCGACGAGGACGATGTCGTGGCGCGTGCGGCCACCGGCCTCCCGCCACCGCCGGACCCGGACCGTCTTCCGGTCCTCCAGCCGCGAGAGGTACTCGACGGTGAGGGAGCGCGGCGTCCGGCGCAGCCACTCCCCGAGACCGGGCGGAGGATGGGCGGAGGCCAGACCGCGCAGGACGTTGTTCAGGCGCCGTTCATCGACGGGCCGGGGGTCGGTCACCTCGATCCGACGGGGCCCGACGACGATCCGGCCCGCGCGGCCCAGGTCCGCCAACTCCGCTGCTCGCAAGGCGAATCGGAGCCGGTCCGCGTCCCTGATCCGGACGCGTCGCCGGTACGGCACCAATGCGATCAGGAGCAGTTCGTCCGCCGTGGTCATACGGGCCAGGGTAGGGACACATACGCCGGAGGGACCGCCTCCGGAGGCAGATGCCTCCCCACGTCGGGGAGCGCTACACCGCCCCCGCAGTGTCGATGGTGAACGCCACCCGGTCGAGGCCCGGGCCGTCGTAGTCCGGCTTCACGGCGGAGGCCGTGAAGCCCAGCCGGGTGTGGAAGGCCTGCGACGCGGTGTTCTCCGGGCTGGTGATGCAGTGCACGTGGTGACGCCCGTGCGACCGGGCGAGCGCGAAGAAGGACCGGTAGAGGGCACGCCCGACACCTTGCCCGTGCAGCACCGGGTCGACGCCGACGAAGTGCACGTAGGCGGCGTCGGGCTCCGTCTGCGACAGGAAGCCGACCAGGAAGGCGGCAATCCCGCCGTCGCCGCGTTCGACGACGAAGCTGGTGGTGGTGAAGTGCTGGAAGTACAGCCGGGGCAGCAGCAACGCGCGTTCGGTGGCCCCTGCCTCCCCCTTGAGTCCGCCCCACCACGCGTCGAGGACGGTGAGCACGCGGGAATGGTCCTCTTCGGCAAGATGCCGGGCGGTCAGGCCGGCCGGAAGCTCATCGATCATGCGTACAGTCTGTCATCCGCGTGAGGCACACAGGGGCGAACGGATGAGCGGCGACTCACGAGTCGCGCACGACAAGTAAGCGACGCCTGAGCCCGGTTACGCATCCCGCCTCGGCGTCCACCGCGCCTCCCGGGCGCCTCCATTGCGTAGAGCACTTGACGCCACAAGGACGGCGCCCGCACCCAGGCCGTACGGCGCCCGCCATGCGCCACTAGGCCCGCACTCGCCGGATTCACCCGGTTGACGCTCGTCGCTGACGGCTTGTCCACAGGCGGGTGCGCCTCCGTGTCCGTTGAGGAATCGTGGCTCCATGACCACAGCAGGCACCACCCCCCCTTCCCCGAAGCCGTCGGCATCCCGACGGGCCGAGGCCGTACCGGACCTGCCGTCCCTGGCGCCCGGAGGCGTGCTCTTCACCGCCCGAGCCCTCGAAGCCGGATGGACACGGAGGCAGCTTCACCATCGGCTGCGGCAAGGGCGGTGGCAGCCGATCGCCCACGGCGCCTGGGGCTCCGGGGCGCCGGGTCGACTGGTTCACCCGCGCCTGGGCCGTACAGACCCTCCAGCCGAACCTCGTGTGCAGCCACCGCACCGCAGCGGCTCTGCACCGACTCGAACTCCTTCACGGCCCCGCCAGGGAAGCGGACGCCGTGGCCGAGTTCACCGACCCGCGCCCCGGCCCGTACCGGAGCCGCCCCGGTACCCGTATCCACCGCTCCGCCCTCGCGCCCGCCGACCGAGCCGTGCGACGGGGGCTCCGCGTCACGTCCCCGGCCCGCACGGTCGGCGACCTGATGCGCCACCTCCCTCGCGACGAAGCGGTCGCGGTCGCGGACTCCGCCCTCTCCGCCCGCCGGGTACACGGCGTCCGTCGCCCTCCGGTCCTCTCCCTCCGTACGCTCCACGCCGAACTCGCACGCCACCGTCGCGGCGCCCCCCGCGCCCGCGCGCTCCTCGACCCCGCCTCCGCTTCCCCTGCCGAAACGGTCACCCGCCTCCTCTTCCACGACGCCGGTCTCCGCCCCGAGACCCAGGCACTCCTGCGCACCCCGAACGGCCGCCCCCTCCGCCGAACGGCGTCGCCACCGAGACGATGCCCCCGCCCGGCCGCACCGTCGAGACCGGGGCGGCGGCGCCCGCCGCGGTCAGCGGGACCGGGTTGGGGCAGGGTGTCGACCGGGCGCAGGCGTGGCCGGCGGCCCCGAGAGCCGTGCGACAGGGAGCACGGGGCACGCGGGGCACGCGGGGCACGCGGGGCACGTCAACGAGGGAGCAGGGCCCAGGACTTGGTGCCGCGCTGCGGCTCCGGCGCTTCGCACATGCCCCACTCGCCTCCCCAGTCGTCCACGACCGCCGCGAGCAGCCAGAGCGCACGTCGGCGGCGCGCCTCGCAGAGGGCGGTGAGGTCCGCTTCGGTGTGGTGCGGGTGCTGGTCCCACACGAGGAGGCGGACGGCGTCGTCGCGGTGGCGCAGCGACACGTAGAGCTCCCGGCCGGGGCTCATCCGCGCGGTGACCGAGACGAGTTCGGTGACCGCGTACGTCACGGGCCAGACGTACGGGTCGAGTCCATGCGCCTCCAGCGCGGCGGCGGTTGCCGTACGGGCGATGCGGGCGCTTCGGATGTCACCGGGGAGGGTGAAGCTCAGGGCGAGCCCGGGGGTGGTGCGCCCCGAGCCGCTCTTCGGGCGGAGATAGGGCTGCGGTGGGCGGGGACTGCCGGAGTGCGCGTACCTATCCGGAAAGGGCATCCGCGTCCCGGCGACGGCCGGGCAGAGCGCGGCGAGCGGAGATGAGTGCATGGCTGACTCCCCGTCATGGGTGGCGAGTTGGCGGTGTCTCTCTTCCTCGTGGGTGCGCACGGATGGCTCTCGCGTTTCGGACGACGAACAGTGGCCTGTCTCCCTGACGCGGACCCGCCCCTCCCAGGGAAGGAGGCTGCGGGCAGGGCCGTGCGATGCACTTCTTGCTCGGCTGTGCGTGAGCGGTGTGTTACTTAATGTAGTGGACGAAGGGTCATATTGGCCACCTCGTCACGGAAATGTGCCCCTTGCGTGGTTCAAGGAGGCTGCGGCACGGCAGACTTCGCAGCGAAGGACACGGAAGGACTGGCATGGCATCGCGAATCGCGCCGACCGAACGTCAGAAGCGTCTGGGGCGCGAGCTCCGCAAGATGCGCCTGACCGCTGGAGTTTCCGCCCAGGCCGCCGCAGGCATTCTCGGGGTCGACCGATCCCGGCTCTCCAACATCGAGCAGGGCATCAGAGCCATCAGCGAGGAGCGCCTGCTCGCGCTGGCGCACGCATGCGCGTGCCAGGATCAGGCGTTTGTCGCGGCTCTGGCCCGGATGACGAGACCGACGGAGCGGGGCTGGTGGGAGCGGTACCGGGACTCCCTGCCGGCCGGGCTGCTCGACATCTCGGAGCTTGAGGCCGGGGCGCTGGGGATGCGCACCGCACATTCGGTCCACATCCCGGGCATCCTCCAGACCAGTGAGCACGCCCTGGCCGTCTTCCGTGTGGTCGTTCCCGCACTCCCGGAACACGAAGCGGCCCTGCGGCTCGCCCATCGCGTGGAGCGGCAGCAGGTCCTGAAGGGCGCCGCACCGCCCAGGTACACGGGCGTCATCCATGAAGCCGCTCTCCGCATGCAGTTCGGTGGGCGCACGGTAGCTCGTGCGCAGCTTGAGCACCTGCTGGCCGCTTCCGAGAGCCCTCACATCAGGCTGCGCGTCATCCCCTTCGAAGCGGGGGCGTTCCCCGGTGCGGGGCAGACGGTCAATTACGCGGAAGGGCCTGTGCCTCAGCTCGACACCGTTCAGGTCGACAGTACGCATGGCCCCGAATTCCTCCACGAGGAGGCACAGTTGAGCAAGTATCGTTCGCACCTCGACTGGATGGAACGCCTCGCGCTCCCGGAGGACGAGTCGCGGGACTTCATCCATGGCATCGCACGCCACCTCTGAGGGGAGTCACCATGCGGGACGTCACGTGGGAAGCACCATTCTGCGGCGAAGGTGCCAGCTGCTACCGCCTCGGGACCGACAGCGAGGGCAACAGCTACATAGCCGTCGCGGGTGCCGAGGACCACCACCTCACCGACAGCCGCGAAGCGCTCCAGCAGATGATCCGCGACATCAAGGCCGGCAAGGCGGACCACCTGCTGTGACAACGAGACACCCGGCACCGCACATGCCCCAGCGGGTCGCGGTGCCTGGCGCGGGGTGTCGGATCAGAGGTCCTGCACGTCCGGGTGGTACGAGGTGTCGACCCAGAAGCCGTCGGTGGACCCGCCCTTGATCTCCCGTACGTACTGCCCCGCCATCAGCGGCGCGACGCCTCCCCCGATGTCCCAGGCGTAGCGACGGGTCAGCCCCGTCCGGAACGGTGCCGAGAACTCCCGCAGCTCCCAGGTGCCACCGCTCGGCTCCGTTCCGCTCACGATGGGTTCGTCTCGTCGAAGGGTTCGTCGTGCCAGCGCCAGCCGGCGGTGCCGTCGTCGTGGATGTGCAGCATGAACTCGGCGACCGGACTGCCGTCGGGGAATGACATGGTCAGCGCACCGCGGATCTCCTCGTAGCAGCCGTCGAGGCGTTCCCAGTCCTCCTCGTCGGCGGCTCGCTCCTGCTCGGCGAAGACCGGTCGGAATTCTTCGAAGCCAGGAAGGGTCTCGACGTCGGCGTACGTCCAGGGCATGTCCCCGCCGGTCACGGTCAGCCGGGCAATCTCCCGGTCGCCATGGTGGAGCCGCCAGACAGCATCGGTGTGCAGATTCGCGTGGGTCACCGTCCCATGATGGCGGCGACCACTGACAGGCGGAGCACACCGGCCGCCGCCGGTGGTCGCCGATGCCGGACCCGTCCCGCGGGAGGCGCCGGCCGGGCTCCGCGCCCGCCCGCACAGCCTCGCGGCCGGTGCCGTATGCACTTCGCATACGGCACCGGCCGCGAGGTCACGACGTGAAGCAGGAAGGCGGGGTCAGCTCTTCGAGCCCTCCCCGCGCGCGAAGGAGACCTCCACGCGACGGTTCTTCTTGCGGCCGTCTTCCGTCCCGTTGTCGGCGATCGGGTACTGCTCGCCGTAGCCACGGATCTCGTACGAGATGCCGGTGCCGGCCAGGGCCTTGTCCAGGACGTTGTGCACGGCCTCCGCGCGCTGCTTGGAGAGCACGTCGCCGTGGGCGGAGGAACCCAGGTTGTCGGTGAAGCCAAACACCCGGACCTTCCTGGCGTCCTGCTTCTTGATCTCCGCGGCGATCGCGTTGATGCGGCCGTTGGCCGCGGAGCTCAGCTTCGCGCTGTCCTTGCCGAAGAGGACTTCGGCCTGGAGCGCGAACTTGATGTCCGAGTTGGTGTCCTCGCGGCGCTCCTCGCCACCCATGTCCTCGATGACCGACTTGATGTCGAGGATCTTGACGGGGGCAAGGGTGGCCCCTTCGGGGAGCTTGAGATCCGTATCGTTCGCGTCGATCTTGACGGACGGCTCCGCGGATGCCGAGGGATACGGGCTGTCATCCGCGAAAGCCTGCGATACGCCCACGGATCCGAACGAGAGCACACCGACGAGAACCGTGATCGCCATCTGGCCGGACACCCGACGGGTGGTGGTGACGGTGCCGTTCATCAGGAGATCTCAATCGGCGCAGGGGCGAACCCGTGGAACAGGAGGTCGACCTTGCTGGTGGTGTCCGGAGGGGACGGGAACTGAGCGAAGAAGGTGATGGTCTTCCCCGCGTCGAGGAACGCGTTGAAGCCCGTGGTCGTCAATGGACGGTTGTCCGTGTCCCTCAGAACGTAGTAGCGCTTCTTCCCCACCGAGTCGACCAAGGTCATGTCCGCCAGGGATCGGTCCTTGAGCGCAACGGCAACCTCCTTGCCGTTCCATCCGATGGGGATGGTGTAACTCTTACCCGAGTTGTTCTTGAGCTGTCCGGTGACCGTGAGGAACCCACCGCTGTCACGCTTGGCCGAGTTGATGGCCATCTCGATGCCGTCATCGTTCTTGGATGTCACCAGAACGGTGCTCGTGTCCGGGACGGTTTCCCCGCCACCGTTGCCCTTGTCGGACTTGGACGGCGAGGTGGAAGCCTGGGAAGCGGCGTCCTTCGGCTTGTCCCCGTCATCACTGCCGCAGGCGGTCATCGAAAGCGCCAGAACGGCTGCCAGAACGGCAGCCCCCCCGGCACGGCGCAGGGTCCTCACGTGCGGATAGCTCATCGGTCCAGTTCCTTTGCGTTTGATCGTGGTCAGTCTTCGGCCAGGCGAACGTCGAAAAGCAGGGTCATATCCGGCATGGCAGCCAGGCTCTGGGGGCTGACCACCCACACCAGCCCGCTGGCACAGCCGACCGTGCCGATGGACGGCGACGTAATGATCGGGTTCGGGACGAACTTGCAGCCCCGATTGTCGAGAACGGCGAGCGCCTCCGCCTCCGCCCTCTTCCCCTCAGTACCCGGAACGAGGTTCGCACTCATGCGCTTTCTCGACTTCAGCTCGACCTCGTAGCCCCATCGCATGCCGGAAGCAGGCTGGCATCCGACATCGGTGGCATCGTTCCTGGCGGCGAACGCACGCGCCATGGAACAGCCGTCCATCCCGACGTAGGGGGTGTTGAACACCTCGGTGTAGAAGCCCCTGTCCATGACGTGGGCCATCAGGTCCAACTTGAGCAGCCGCCGGGAGTCCTTGGCCGCCGCCAGAGCCGTGGCATCGGCCGCAGTCTGTGCCCCGTTGCGCTTGACATCGGCTTCACCGAACGCAAAGAAGACCAACGCAAGGAAGAGCAGGCCCGTCACCGCTGTGATGTACAGCGGTGCGGCCTGCCCTGCCTCGGACTTCACTCGACGGATCACCCGTTGAGGACCGAGTTGATCTTCTCGGTGAACTTCGCGCCGATGGTCGAGCCGAGGTTCGTCTGCAGCAGCGCCACGACGATGGCCACCACGAGGATCGTGATGCCGACGTACTCGATCGCGCCCTGACCCTTGTCGCTGCGACGCTTGAGCGCGTCCACCGCGGTGTTCTTCCAGCCGTTGATGTAGGTCTGCGTGGCGGCGGCGGCCTTCAGGGTGATGTTCGACATGGTGTTCCCCTCCGAGTTCGGCCGACCGGGAATCGGCCGACGTTGCTGCGTACGTCTTCGTGTCGTTCGCGCTTCCGGCTTCCTCCTGGCCGGTCTCACTTCCGACATGAGAAACGTACGTCGGCGCAACACCCACTCGCATGGGCCTGCGGGCCCAACTCAGGGCCCACTTCGCCAGTTGGGTCTTCGGACCCACCCTGTGCTCAGCCATGCCTCGTCGACCCCCCGGACGACAGGCGGTGCCAGACGGCGATGGCCTCGCCCCGGCTGCCCGCATTCAACTTGGCGAAGATGCGATTGATGTGGTTCTTCACGGTCTTCTGGCTGATGAAGCAGGTGGAGGCGATCTGCTGATTGGTCATGCCCGACGCGATCAGGTCCATCACTTCCACCTCCCGTTCGCTCAGCTCGGCCGGCACTCCCCGAGGGGCCGCAACAGGTAGCCCTGAGGATGAATGTCCCACAGATGATTGCGGAAGCGAAGCCTTTTGCGGGAATCCGCGCGTGTCCAACTCCCGCCCCAAGTCCCCGACCTGGCGACCCGAGCCTCCAGCAAGTCCCAAACGTCCGCGCGTGTCGTGTGCGGGTGCAGACACTTGCCCCTGCGGGGCAACGGGCCGGTAGCCCGGCCCGGCGAAAGCCGTGCCCAGCCCTTCAGGCAACGGCCGGCCGTCCTGGCCCTGCCCGCCGCTCCCTCCCCGTACCGACTCCAGCAAGGCGCTGCTGGCCGAGTACGTGAAGTGGGCCCGTCCCTCCTTCGTGTCGCGGACGGCGGCCACCAGCTCGTCCGCGGTGAACTCGCCGTGCACCAGGTAGCCGCCGGCTCCCAGTCGCAGCGCCTCGTGGACGATCTCGCTCTCCCGGCTGTACGTCATCATCAGCACCGGGGCCAGCCGCACCAGGTGGGGCAGGGCCGAGATGCCGTCGACGCCGGGCATGCGTACGTCCAGCAGCACGACGTCCGGGCGGTGCCGCACCGCCATCTCGTACGCCTGACGGCCGTCACCCGCCTCCGCGACCACGTCGATGTCGTCGCGTCCGTGCAGGAGAACGGTCAGGCCCGCCCGTACGACCGGATTGTCGTCGGCGACGACGACTCTCAGCGCACGGGCCGCAGGCATCGCTTCGGGGCTGGGGAAGGCCGGGAATCCACCGGGGGAATCAGGTGCGGGGACACCGGCTGTGGGGGGCGAACTGAGCGGGCTCGGATGCGAGGACGTGTGCTGCGAGACGTGCGGCTGCTGCGTCCACTGCTCTCCGGAGCTGCGGGAAATCTCGTCCGACATGGCGCGGGCCTCCTCTCTCAAGGATGGGGACTGTGTGTGGGGGGACTCAGGAGCGGTGGTACGGATTCAGTTGTGGGGTCGGACGGGTTGGCCGGGTACCTGCGTGAGCAACGGCGGGTACCCGGGAGGGGCGGAGGACGCGGGTGGTGCCAGGTTCATCGCGGCGAGGGACAGGTCGAGGCGGACCTCGGTACCCCGTTCCGCCTTGCCCCTGCCGATCCGGATGCGGGCGCCGACGGAGGCGGCGCGTTCGACCATGCCGACGAGGCCGAAGTGCCCGGCCTTGCGCAGATCCGCCAGGGAGGTGCCCCGGGGCAGGCCCTCGCCGTCGTCGTACACGCTGATGCGCACCACGTCGCGGACCAGCCCGGCGGAGACCTCCACGTAGTGGGGACGGGCATGGCGCTGGGCGTTCTCCATGGCCTCGGTGGCGATGGTGAGCGCCTGGCGGGCCACGGCGTGCGGAATGGGTGGGACCGGGCTCTCGCCGAGTCGCCGGAAGATGGCCTTGACGCTGTGGCGGCGGTCGAAGTCCGCCGTGCGCGCCGCCAGCTCCTCGACCACGTCCACACCGCCGTCGAGGCCCGACTCCCTGCGCAGGTCCGAGAGGAGTTCCCGGGACTCCGCCGCGGCCCGGCGGGCCGCACGTGCGACGAGGTCCGCCTGGTGCTTGACCGTCAGCGGGTCCATCCGGTCGGCGGTGCTGGCCAGGCCGTCGGCCGCCATGGCCAGGCCGTGCAGCGTCTTGGCCACGGAGTCGTGCATCTCCCGGGCGAGGCGGGCCCGCTCCTCCTCGACCGCGCCGTTCACCGCGAGGCGGGCCCGGGTCTCCGTCAGCGCCTGGGAGGCCGCGCCGAACCCGAGGAGCAGACTCCGCAAGGAACTGCCCACCGCCCCGGCCATGATGCAGAGCCCCACCACGAGGAGCGCCGAGGAATCCGCATCGACCTCTTCGCTGACCCCGTACGCCGCGGCAAGCAGGAGCGCCTGAAGGGCCGCGAAGATGGCGCCGCCCCGCCAGCCGTAGACGAGCCCGGCAAGGAGCGGGGTACAGACCGTCACGTACGAGAGTGTCGATCCGGGTGTCGCCGCGAACAGCAGAAGTGCGCCGAAGAGCATGTCCGCGGCAAGCAGGAGCGGGTGGCGCAGCAGGACCGGCCCGAAGCGCTCCCAGTCGCGCATCAGTACGTACGAGACCATGACGGTGACGAGGACCGCCGCTCCCACCAGCCAGCTGCCCACCTCGTCGTGCACGCTGTCGAGGGCGAAGGGAGTGGCCAGCAAGGTCATCGCAAGCCGGAAGCCGAAGAGCTGACGGCACAGGGCTTGCAGGGCGTTCAGCTGGATCGGCAGGGAGGGGACGTGCCCCGGGGCGCTCTCCGGCGTCTGTGCATCGGGGCCGCCTGTCAGGGCGGAGCCGCTCAGGCGTGTGCCCATCCGGTCCTCTCACCTCCTCGTCGGTTCAGGTCTCTTCCTCATCCGCGTACGGATCAACCGCCGAACACATCCCCGATGTTGACTTGGGACGCGTAGTAGAAGCCGACGACGATCAGAATCATCGTTCCGGGCAGCATGAAGCTGGTGACGATCAGCGTGGCCTTGGGGACCGCCTTCGCCGCCTTGCGCCGCGCGTTCTGGGAGTCGGTCCGACGCATGTCGTTGGCGATCTGGATCAGGGTGTCCACGATCGGAGCACCGAGCTCCTCACCCTGCTGGAGGGCCGAGACGAACATCGACACCTGCTCCGACTCGTTCCGCTTGCGGAGCTGGTCGAAGGCATCGCGCCGGCTCACCCCCATGTCCATCTGGCGCAGGGTGATCCGGAGTTCGTCGGCCCACGGGCCCTGGTACTTCTCCGCGACCCGTTCCAGCGCCTGCCGGAAGCCGAGCCCGGCCGAGACGACCACCGCGAGGACGTCGAGGAAGTCCGGGAGGGTCCGGTCGATGTCCTCCTTGCGGCGCGAGATCGCGGACCTGATGATCACGTCCGTCCAGAAGAGGCCGTAGACGAACAGGATGATGGCCAGGACGAGCTGTCCGTTCATGAGCATGGCCAGGGCCGCGAGCGTCCCGAGGCCGCCGTAGAAGGCGCGGCGGGCCGCGTAGCGGTCGACCGTCATACCGCCGGGGTTGCCGGCCATGTCCAGCTTGCGTCGCACCTTGTCGACGCGCTTGGGGCCCATCATCGACAGGACCCGGGGTGCGTAGCGCATGCCCATGCGGTCGGCCAGGCCGCCCGCGACCGTCGTGCGGGTGGCGCCGACCTCCAGGGCGAGCTCCATGTCGCCGGGGAGCTTGGCCTCGGCGCGGTACATGCGGATGCCGTGGAAGGCTCCGTAGACGGCGAGTCCGAAGACGGCCGCGATCAGAAGGTCCATGATGTCCTCTCCTTGTTGATTCGGGCCGTCAGATCCGGACGCGAGTGAGTCGGCTGATGAGGAAGAAGCCGAGGGCGTAGAGGCCGGCGGCGACGAGGACGGCGATCCGGCCGGGGGTGGAGGCGGTCATGTCGTCCAGCGCGCCCGACCGCATGCTGTTGATGATGAGCAGGAAGCCCAGTCCGAGGACCGGGACGGCGACCGCGGTCACCTTGACCTGGGACAGGAGGGTGGTGACCTCTCGCCGGGTCTCCTTGCGCTCCTCCAGCGTCCCCGTGAGGTTGCGCAGCGAGGAGACGATCGTGCCGCCCGCCCGGTTGGAGAGGATGAGGGTGGAGACCAGCACGGTCAGTTCGCGTGAGGGGAGCCGCTCGACGAGTTCGTTCATCGCGTCGTCGAGCGAGTGGCCGACGGCCAGTCGGTCGGCCACCCGGCGCAGCTCCTCGTGCGCGGGCTCGTCGAGTTCGTCCACCGCCATGCTGATGGCCGTACGGAGCGCCAGGCCGGCCTGGGTGGCGTTGGCGAGGACGCGGGTCAGCTCGGGGAGCTGGTTGATGAACGCCTCGGTGCGCTTGGCGCGCTGGTAGTTGAGGAAGGCGTTGCCTCCCCACAGTCCGATGAGCGCGGCGATGAGTCCGAAGAACGAGGCGAAGATCGAGCCGACGACGAAGTAGAGGCCGAGCAGTGCCGCCACGACGTAGACGGCGTACTCGCCCGGTGTGAGGTCGAGGCCGGTGGCCGCGATCTTGCGTTCGATGCGCTTGCCCAGATTCGTCCTGCGCAGGCGCCGGTCGACGCCCCGGAAGCGGCGGGTGCGGCCGCCGATGGTGAGCTGGCCGGTCTGGGACATCCGGTCGACCAGGATCTGCTGCTGAGCTCTGCCCGAGGTGAACACGTGCACGCCTATGACGGCGAACAGACCGGCGAGGAGCGTCACACCGATCGTCAGGAGCGGAAGATTATCCATGTCGGACGAGGCCTTCTGGGTGAGCGGCGGGGTGGGGACGTGACCGGGTACGGGGACGGGGATCAGGCGGCGGACTTGCGCATGCTCAGCTGCTCCTCCGCCTGGGCGACACCGAAGGCCGCGGGGACGGCCTCACTCGACATGTAGAGGCGTTCGGCCACCCGGCGGGGCAGCGGGTAGTAGTCGAACTTCCCGTAGATGCGGCCGTCCGCCGCCATAGGCTGGGCGTTGAAACGGCAGACCGAGACGATGCGGTAGTCCTCGCGTCCGTGCGAGTCCACGATCGCGATCTCGGTGATCCGGCGGGAGCCGTCGGCGTGCCGGGTCAGCTGGACGATCACGTCGACGGCGCTGTTGATCTGGTCGTGGATCGCCACGAACGGGATCTCGACCTCGGACATGGAGCTCAGCGTCTGCAGACGCATCAACGCGTCCTCGGCGTTGTTGGCGTGGACGGTGGCGAGCGATCCGTCGTGACCGGTGGACATCGCCTGGAGCATGTCGAGCGTCTCGCCGCCTCGGACCTCACCGACGATGATGCGGTCGGGGCGCATACGCAGGGAGTTGCGGACCAGGTCGCGGATGCTGATCTGGCCCTTGCCCTCCACGTTGGAGGGGCGGCTCTCCAGCGTGATCACGTGGGACTGCTGGAGCTGGAGCTCGGCGGAGTCCTCGATCGTGACGATGCGCTCGCCGTTCGGGATGAGCCCGGACAGCGCGTTGAGGAGGGTCGTCTTGCCGGTGCCGGTGGCCCCGGAGACGATCACGTTGAACTTGGCGCGGACGAGTCCGGCGAGGAGCATCAGCATGTGCTCGTCGAGTGAGCCGAGCCCGATCATCTCCTGGAGCGTGAACGCCTTGGGGAAGCGCCGGATGGTGAGGATCGGGCCCTTGAGGGAGAGCGGCGGGATGATCACGTTGACACGCTCGCCCGAGGGGAGTCGCGCGTCGACCATTGGATTCGCCTCGTCGACGCGGCGGTTGACCGTGGAGACGATGCGTTCGATGGTCTGCATCAGCTGTTCGTTGGACGAGAACCGCATCGGGAGCAGCTCCAGGCGCCCTCGCCGCTCCACGTACACCTGCTCGTGTCCGTTGACCATGATCTCGCTGATGGAGGCGTCTTCGAGGAGCGGTTCCAGGATGCCGAGTCCGAGGGATTCGTCGACGACCCGGCGGATGAGCTGCGAGCGCTCCATCTGGGAGAGGACGGGGCCCTCGCGGCTGATGATGTGGCCCAGGACGCGTTCGAGCCGGGCCCGGCGCTCGGCCGCCGCGAGGGCGGACATCTCCGCGAGGTCGATCTCCTCCAGGAGTTTGGCGCGGTAGACCTGGACCAGCCGGCTCTCTTCGCTCAGCCCGCTCGTCGGCTCGGGTCCGGTAATGCGCGCCCGCAGGCTCATGTCCTCAACTCCCTGGTGTGGTGCAGCGGTACTGGATCAGTCGCGCGGCATGGTGGCTTTCTTCGTGACGGACCCGAACTTGAACATCGGCAGGAGAGAGGGGATGCGAACCGTCACCCGCACGGTCACCTCGTTCACACCACCGGAGGGGATGACTGTGGCTCCGTCGGCCAGCCAGTCGCTGAGTGAATCGCGTGCCACCGGCGCTGCGCGCCCCATCTGGTATTTGTCCGAGCCCACGCGCGCCCCGGCCCGGGCGGCCGTGCCGGCCTGCTGGGCCGTGTAGATCGCGATGCCGAGCTGGACCACGGCCAGGGATATGACGAGCAGGAGGGTGAGCACACCCACGTACTCGACTGCCGCCTGGCCGCGCACCCGGTCCGGGCGGGACACAGGGGTGCTTCCTGTACCGGGCTGTCGTGCCCATGGGTGCCTCACCATCCCCACCCGCCCTTCTCCTTCTTGGCCTTGGCGTCGCCCGTCGCGTGCCACGGCACGTTGAACACCCCCGGGAAGATGAGGGGGACCTTGACCTCGACCTTCGCGGTGACCAGGTCGCCGAAACCGGCGCTGCAGCGCACGACGTCGGTCTCCCAGGCGTCGGGCACGTCCTCGCGCACCGCCTGTTCGCACGCCTGGCGGGAGCCGCTCTCGGCGACGGCGGCCGCCCTGACGCCCTTGTCCGCCGCGTTGCCGGCGAGCACCCACGTGTAACAGACCAGTCCGGCCTGCCACATCACGGCCAGCGTCACCAGGATCAACGGCAGCGTGCCGACGAACTCGATCGCCGTCTGGCCCCGGTCGCTCCGGATGCGCCGGCGCCGTTCACCGGGGACGGCTGTCTCAGCCCTCGCGCTGTCCGGTCCGGCCGGCCGGCCCGTTCGTAGAAGATTCATAATTCAACGGTCCTCCTCGGTCTCATCGCTCCACTGGTCGCTTCACCGCGTGCCCGGCCGCTCACTTCGTACGTCCCCGGCGGGCACCGAACGAACCGCGGTCGCCCTTGAACTTCCCCTGCTTGTCCGCGCCTTCGGCGTTCTTCACCAGACCGAGATCCCCCGCGAGCCCCCACAGCGCCTGCTTCACCGTGGATTTGGCCTCCAGGTCCTGCATGCGGCCGGCGTCGACCACCGCCTGGAGTTCCTTGAAGTTCGCGGGGACCACGACCCGTGCCACCTTCGTGGCCGTGATCTTCTCGATCAGGGGTGGCTGGATCTCCGTGTTGCGGGTGTAGCGGTTGACGACCGTGACCGTCTCCTCGGCCTTGCGGACCTGGAGGCGGTCCCAGAGCCGGACCATGCGCTTGGCCGCGCGGACGGTGATCACGTCCGGGGTGGTGACCAGCAGGGTGCGGTCCGCCATCTCGATGGCCGCGGCGTTGGCCGAGTTCATGTGCGTACCGCAGTCGATGACGACGACCTCGAAGCGGTGGCGCAGGGCGCCGATGGTCTGGCGTACGACCCGGTCGCTGACGTCTTCTCCCCGCTCGCCCTCGCCCGGCGCCAGCAGCAGGGCGAGCCCGGTGTCGTGGCTGTAGAGGGCGTCCTGGAGGACGCGGGGCGAGATGTCCTGGATGGTGGAGAGGTCGACGATCGACCGGCGGAACTGCACGTCCAGGTAGGACGCCACGTCCCCGGACTGGAGGTCCAGGTCGGCGAGGGCGACGGTGTGGCCCGACGCCGCGGCCGCGAGGGCGAGCTGCACGGCGACCACCGTCGCGCCGACCCCACCCTTGGCGCCGCTGACGGTGACGACCGTACCGCCGGGGCCGGTGAACATCTCGGCGCCCGCGCCGAGGTGGCGGCGGACCCCGACGGACCAGCCGGCGGCGGCCTGGACGCGCTGGGCCAGCTCCTCGTACGAGAGGGGCAGGCCGACCAGGCCGCGTGCGCCGGAGTCCATGGCCGCCGAGTAGAGGCCCGGACTCATGTCGGCGGTGACGAGTACGACCCCGACCGCGGGGAAGCGCAGGGCCACCTCCCGGATCAGCTCCAGCGCCGGGACCGGACCGATCCGCTCGTGCACCAGCACGACCTCGGGCAGCTCGTCCAGCGACTCGGCGGCGAGCCGGGCCAGCGTGTCGAGCAGGGAGGTCGAGTCGCCGAGCGGCGCCGCCGGCTCCGCGTCGGGGAGCTGGCTGAGCAGCGTGGTGATGGACCGGGCGGCGTCGGCGTCGCCGACAGCCGGGAGGATTCGTGTGCTCATCCGGTCCTCACTTGTTCTTGTCTTCGTCGAGGTTGTAACTGCCCTCGCCGGGACGCAGGGTGGTCGGGCTGTCGTCGGGCAGCAGGGCGAGGCGTACGTGCTCCGCGAAGGACTCCGCGTAGGCGACGCGCTGCGCGTCGGTGGTGTCCAGGGCGAAGGTGATCGGCACGGCCTCGGTGGGGCCGCCGCGGTCGTCGCCCTTCGGGTCGAGCGAGGTCAGCTGGCCGACGTCGAGCACCTTGGCGTTGGGGACGATCACCCGGGAGGTGGGCTTGTCCTTGTCGGTCTGGCCCTCGAAGGTCGCGTAGATGTTGACCAGGTTGCCCGGCCGGATCTTTCCGGCGACGCCGGTCGCGGCGTCGATCATGATGGCTATCTCCTGCTGGCCGTTCTCCAGCTTGGGGCGCTTGACGAGCATGTCGTCCTGGAGCAGGGAGCCCTTGCGGAGGTTGGTGACGGCGATCTTGCCGTTCAGCACCGAGAGGTCGGTGACCGCGTTCTTGGACAGCCAGCGCTTCGGCATCTTGACCTTCTCGAACTGCCCCGGATCCAGCGGCCGGTAGGGGGCTATATCCGATTTCACCTGGTAGGCAGTCACCTCCGGACCGACCTTCGAGTTCACATCACTGATCACCGAGAGCACACCGGCGAACGCACCGAAGGCGCAGAGGACCGAGAGGAGAAGAAGGATGACGCCGCGGCGTTGCCGTGAGTTCATGAGCGGAGCAACCTCGTTGGGAGACGTGGGCCGATGAGCGGGGTGAGGAGCGGAGCGGGGTCGAGCCGTCGCAGGTCTCGCTGTGGCGTCGCCCGCGGGGACGGGCCGGCGCCGTGCACTGTTCTCCGGGATGCGGGTGCGGCAGGGGAGCACCGCTGTCGCGGTGGCTCACGACCCTTGGTGCATCGGTGTTCCTTGGCTCAGGACACCGGAACCGCGCGTTTGGTTCTCCGGCGGTTTCAGTGGGGCCGAGCAGAGACCGCAGCGGTCGCCGATGAGTTCATTTCCGCACCAGGTACAGACCTCCCTGCGAACCGAAGAAACCAGCTGATAGATCAGTGAAATATCGGGCAGAAAAGCGGCGAATTCGATCATCTTCGAAGTTCCCCACCAGGAAGGCGATTCTGCGGGCAGCGGGGCTTCGTGCACCGCCTGCACCTCCCAGGCCTTGGCGACGGTGGCCGTCACCCAGTCGGATTGCAGCTGCCCCTTCGCCACGAGCAGGTGGGTCGCGAATTCGGGCCCGGTGAGGTCCCCCGAGCCGACCTTGATCAGCTGCGGGTTCGGGTTGGCCATCACGCCGAACTGGGAGCCGGGGACCCAGGACTTGGCATGGGTCTTCAGGCTGACCGGCACCCGGTCGAGCTTGGTGACCGAGTTCAGGAGGGCGCCGGAGTGGATGTAGTGGGAGAGCAGCCTCGCCGCGGAGGCGACGACCCCGGCACTGAAGTCACAGATGGACAACTGCCGCAACTGGCGCACCAGTACGGCGATCCCCAAGGGGGGCAGATCCATCTTGAGCAGCGCAATACGGTCGCTCTCCATCACCGCGCGGATCGCATGGAGCCGCCGCTCATGGGTGGGCCTGATGCTGGCGGGATAGAGCGCGATGACGTAGCCGTGCTGCTCCAGCAGCACGTGCATGTCCCCCACCGCCTCTTCGAGCGACTGGTCCTCGGGCGCGCGCAGAACCACCGCCGTGGGCGTCTGCTGATCGGCCGGGGCCAGCACCAGGTCAGCGCTTGTCACTGCTATTGCTGTCGGCACGCTGTTCCCCGTTCGGCTCCGGCCGCCGCATACCGCCGGCCGCAATCGCTCCCGTCAGGTGCCCCTCCACTCAGGCGCTCCTGCATCTGCACTTTATCCACGTAATGCGAGGTAGAGAACACCTTCCTGGACCCAGTGCGGACGGGCCCACGGACCCCCGCAGGGCGTTCGCGTGACAAATCGGCCCAAGTGACTAGTTGTTAAAGTCCGTACCATTTAATCGAATACCCATTCCCCGCCCGGGTTATTCATGATCCTCACCAGTCTTTATGCACGTCACAGCCGTGGGAGCGCATTCACGCAACGGCCCGAGGTGTTCCTGGTGGGCCCAATGTGAACTCTGGGCCCGGATTGGGGCCCCCGGACCCAACGCGGCCCGCACGAGCAGCGCGGCCGGCAGGGGTCACCCTCCGGACTTCGCGAGCCCCCGCACAACCGTCCCCGGCTCCCCCTCGGAAGCCGACGGCCGGAGTCCGCACCCCCGCCCGACACCCCTTGCACGAGGGCGGATTGCGACGAGTCGCTGCCAGAGGTCTTGACAACTTGATTGGTCTGGACCAGTTTTAGCGCCCAGCGGTGGCCACCGTCCCTCGATTCCACACCCCGGCACCCCCGTGTCCGGCCCCGGCATCCCCGTGCCGCTCCCCCGCCATCCCCGACTCCCCCACGGAGGCAGCAAGTGGAACGTTCCCTCGCAACGAGCCTGCCGGCCCACCGCAGACGACGGCACAGCCGGCCGCTGCTCGGCTCCGCCATGGCGGTCGTGGCCGCGGGCGCGCTGACCCTCACCGGTCTCGTCAGCAGCGCCTCGGCCGCCGACGTCAACGTCGCCAAGAACGCCGGATTCGAGTCCGGCCTCGCCAACTGGACCTGTTCCGGCGGCAGCGGCGCCACCGTCTCCTCCCCCGTGCACGGGGGCACCTCGGCGCTCAAGGCCACCCCGGCCGGCCAGGACAACGCCAAGTGCACCCAGACCGTGGCCGTGAAGCCCAACTCCACGTACGCGCTGAGCTCCTGGGTCCAGGGCGGCTACGCCTACCTGGGCGCCAGCGGCACCGGGACCACCGACGTGTCGACCTGGACCCCCGGCTCCAGCAGCTGGACCCAGCTCTCCACCAGCTTCAAGACCGGGCCCAGCACCACCTCCGTCACCGTGTACACGCACGGCTGGTACGGGCAGGCCGCCTACCTCGTCGACGACTTCTCGGTCACCGGCCCCGACGGCGGCGGCGGTACCGACCCCGCGCCGACGATCCCCGCGGCCCCCGGCGGTCTCGCCGTCGGCACGGCCACGTCGTCCTCCCTCGCCCTGTCCTGGAACGCGGTGTCCGGCGCGACCGGCTACACCGTCTACAAGGACGGCGCGAAGGCCACCACCTCCACCGGGACCTCGGCGACGATCACGGGGCTGGCCGCCGACACGGCGTACCAGTTCGCCGTGACCGCCACCAACGCGGCCGGTGAGTCGGTCAAGTCCGCGACGGTCAGCGGCCGTACGGCCACCTCCGGCACCGGCAACCCGAACCCCGGCACCTCCGTGCCCAAGCACGCGGTCACCGGCTACTGGCAGAACTTCAACAACGGCGCGACCGTGCAGAAGCTCAGCGACGTGCCCGCGAACTACGACATCATCGCGGTCTCCTTCGCCGACGCCACGGCCACGCCCGGCGCCGTCACCTTCAACCTGGACTCGGCGGGCCTGAACGGCTACACGGTCGACCAGTTCAAGGCCGACATCAAGGCGAAGCAGGCAGCCGGCAAGAACGTCATCATCTCGGTCGGCGGCGAGAAGGGGTCCGTGTCGGTCAACAGCGACGCGTCCGCCACCAACTTCGCCAACTCGCTCTACTCCCTCATCCAGGAGTACGGCTTCAACGGCGTCGACATCGACCTGGAGAACGGCCTCAACTCCACGTACATGACGAAGGCGCTGCGCTCGCTGTCGCAGAAGGCGGGCTCCGGCCTCGTCATCACGATGGCTCCGCAGACCATCGACATGCAGTCCACCTCGGGTGAGTACTTCAAGACGGCGCTCGGCATCAAGGACATCCTGACCGTCGTCAACATGCAGTACTACAACAGCGGTTCGATGCTCGGCTGCGACGGCAAGGTCTACTCGCAGGGCTCGGTGGACTTCCTCACCGCGCTCGCCTGCATCCAGCTGGAGGGCGGCCTCGACCCGTCGCAGGTCGGCCTCGGCGTCCCCGCCTCCACCCGGGGCGCGGGCAGCGGATACGTCGCCCCGTCGATCGTGAACGCGGCGCTGGACTGCCTCGCGAAGGGCACCGGCTGCGGCTCCTTCAAGCCGTCGAAGACCTACCCCGGTCTGCGCGGCGCGATGACCTGGTCGACCAACTGGGACGCCACGTCCGGCAACGCCTGGTCGAACGCGGTCGGCCCGCACGTCCACGCCCTCCCGTAACACCGCCCGGACCGGGCCCTGCTGACCCCGGCCGGCATCACTGACCAGCAGCGCCGCCGCTCCCCCGGTGGCGCTGCTGCATGTGCGGGGCCGGGCGGGCGTCCCGGGCCTGTATCGGACCGGCAACAGAGTGTCGGGGAGTTGCCGCAATCCATGGCTGTTCGGGCGGCCTCGTGGCACCGTTGCCAGGAGGGTTCGACAGGGGGAGTGACATGGCCGGGGCGCGGGTTCAGGCGCTGGGCGGGGACGATCCGGCGACGCTCGGACCGTACCGGTTGATCGGACGGCTGGCTTCCGGTGGCATGGGGCGGATCTATCTGGCCCGCAGCGGTGAGCGCGGCGGGCGGGCCCTGGTCGCCGTGAAGACGCTGCTGGCGGAGGGGAGCGTCAGCGACATCGACCGCCGGCGCTTCGCCCGCGAGGTGGCGGTCGCGCAGCGGGTCGCCAGCGCGTACACGGCGCGCGTCCGGGACGCCGACCCCGACGCGGAGCGGCCGTGGATGGCCATCGACTACATCGCCGCTCCCCCGCTCTCCGAACTCGTGCGCAGCTGCGGGGTGCTGCCCGCGTCCGCCGTGCGGTGGATCGCCGCCGGCACCGCGGAGGCGCTGGTCACCCTGCACGGGGTGGGCATCGTCCACCGCGATGTGAAGCCGCAGAACGTGCTGCTGCCGCTGGACGGCCCCCGTGTCATCGACTTCGGCATCTCGCACGCCAGCGACCTCACGCTCACCGGCCTCACGCTCGGCACGATCGCCTTCACCTCGCCGGAGCAGGCGCGCGGCGAGGAGTCGACCGCCGCGTCCGACGTGTACTCCCTGGGCGCGACGCTCTTCCTGCTCGCCACCGGACGGCCGCCCTACGGTACGGACGGCGACACGCTGCGGCTGCTGGCCCGCGTCCAGCGGGGCGAACTCGACCTCGGCGGGCTGCCGAAGGAGCTCGTGGCGACGATCCGGCCGTGCCTGTCCCTCGACCCGGACCGGCGCCCCGAACCGGCGGACCTGCTCGCCAGTTTCCGCGAGGCCCAGGCCGGACTGCCGGAATCCCACAGCGGCACCCGGTGGCTGCCGCCGCGGTGGACGGCCCTGATCGGCGCGTACGCGACCCAGGGCCTGGAACTCGCGAACGACCGCCGTTCGGACCGGCCGAACCCGTCGGACCGGCCGAACCCGTCCCACCCGTCGAGCGCCGCGACCACGCCCGTCGCCCGGCGCACGCGCGTGGTGCCGCCGATCCCCCCGACGCTCGTCTACCCGCCGGAGCGGGAGGCCCGTGCGGCCCGCGAACGCGCGCGCCGCGCCAGGGCGCGGCCGGACCTGGCCGCCCTCTCGGAACTGGCGGAGCGGCAGCGGGCGGAACAGGCCGAGCAGGAACGCGGCGAACAGGAGCGCGTCGAGGCCGCCCGCAGGGAGGCGGAGCGACTGGCCGCCCAGCGCCAGGAGGCCGCGCGCGCCCGGCGCGAACGGGAGCGCGCGGCGCAGGAGCACGAGCGGGCCGAGCGCGAGCGGGCGCAGCGGCAGGCCGAGCGGGAACGCGCGGCCAGGGCAGCGGCCGAACGGGAACGCGCGGCGAGGGAGGCGGCCGAGCGCGCGGTGCGGGAGCAGGCCGAGCGGGAGGCCCGGAGACGGGCCGAGCGGGAGGCGGCCCGTCGCGCGGCCCGGTCCCGTACGTCGTCGCCCAGCACCGCCCCGCCCACCACGCGCCCGACACCTCCGCGTACCGGCTCCTCGGGCCGCTCGTCGGGCCTGGGCTGGCTGATCGCCGTGGCCGCCGTCATCGCCCTGCTGGTCTGGCAGCCCTGGGAACCGGCGGGCAACGAGGGGGGCGGTGGCGGCGGTTCGTCCTCCGGCGGCAGTTCGGGGGCCGTATCGTCCGGCAGCGGCCTCGACACGCACACGGACGGCTCCGGCACGGACACCGACAGCGGTAGCAGCAGCGGTGCCGATGAATCCGACGACGCGTCCGTGGACGAGCCGACACCGACCCCGACACCGACCCCGACACCCACGCCGACCCCCACGCCATCACCCACCCCGGACGCCACCGACCGGGCGTTCGCCGCGGTGCGCGCCGGTGACTGTCTCAACGTGTACAACGACGGGCACGACGACATGAGCGCCGACCGCCCGGTCCGGGTGAGCTGCGGCGCTTCGAACGCGTACATGCACGTCAACCGCGTCAGCACCCTCTCCGGCGGGTCCGGTTCCTGCGACACCGGGGCGGGCTTCACCTGGTGGAGCAGATCCGGTGACGACGGGATCGACAGGACGCTCTGCCTGGACCGGGTGTACCAGGTGGGCCAGTGCTTCCCCGCGGACGTCACCGGGGCCACCAGTGCCGATCTGACGGTGGTCTGGAGCTGCGACGCGTCGACCGTTCCCGTGGCAGGCCAGTCGATCCTGCGGATCACGGGGTTCTACCGGGCCCCGAAGGCGGGCCAGAACTGGACCTGCCCGTCCGGGAGCGGGCAACGGTTCTGGTACTGGCCGGTGAACCAGGGCCGGAGCATCATCTGCGCCTCGGCGGCCTGAACCGGCCAGTACCCGTGCGGACAGGAGACGCTAGATCACCAGGCTGAGCAGCGCGGCCACGGCGAACCCGGCCACCGACAGGACCGTTTCGAGGACCGTCCAGGACTTCAGGGTGTCGCGCTCGGAGATGCCGAAGTACTTCGACACCATCCAGAAGCCGCCGTCGTTGACGTGCGAGGCGATGATCGAACCGGCCGAGATCGCCATGATGACCAGCGCCAGGTGCGGCTGCGAGAAGCCCTGGTCCTCGACGAGCGGGACCACGATGCCTGCGGTGGTGACGATGGCGACCGTCGCCGAGCCCTGGGCGATGCGCAGCACCGCCGAGATCAGCCAGGCGAGCAGGATGACCGGCAGGCCGACGTCGTTGAACGTGTCGGCGAGCGCGTCCGCGATGCCGCTGCTCTTGAGGACGGCGCCGAAGATGCCGCCCGCGCCGACGACGAGCAGGATGTTGCCGACCGGCTTGAGGGACGAGGTCGACACGGATTCGAGGGACTTGCGGGACCAGCCGCGGCGGATGCCGAGCAGGTAGTAGGCGAGCAGCAGCGCGATCGTCAGGGCGACGAACGGGTTGCCGAAGAACTCGATGACGGAGCGGAGCGTCGAGGGGTCGAGCGCGATGGAGGAGAACGTCGCGGCGAGGATCAGCACCAGCGGGGTGCCGATGATCGCGAGGACGGTGGAGAGCGCGACGGGTGCCTCGTGCGGGGTGACCCCGGCGGCCCGCTGCTCGGCGACGACCGCGGCCTTCGCCTCCTCGGCGGCGTCGACCATGTCCTGCGGGACGTCGACGAAGATGCGCTTCCCGATCCAGGCGGCGTAGCCCCAGGCGGCCAGGACGGACGGGATGCCGACGACGGCGCCCATCAGGATGACCCAGCCGAGCGAGACGTGGAAGAGGCCTGCGGCGGCGACCGGGCCGGGGTGCGGCGGCAGGAACGCGTGCGTCATGGACAGGCCCGCGAGGAGCGGCATCGCGTAGAGCAGGATCGACTTGCCGGAGCGCTTGGCGGCCGCGTACACGATCGGCGCGAGGACGAAGATGCCGACGTCGAAGAAGACCGGGATACCGAAGATCAGACCGGTCAGGCCCATGGCGAGCGGGGCGCGCTTCTCACCGAAGAGGCGGAGCAGCCGGGCGCTCAACACCTCGGCGCCACCGGAGACTTCGAGGATCGCGCCGAGCATCGTGCCGAGGCCGATGATGATCGCGACATGGCCGAGGATGCCGCCCATGCCGGATTCGATGACGGAGACGGCGGCGGACTTCTGCACCGTGCCGAAGAGCTCGGTGACGGAGAGACCCGCGCCCAGGCCGACGGCTATGGAGACGGCGAGCAGCGCGACGAACGGCTGCAGCCTGACCTTGATGATCAGGAAGAGGAGGAGCGCGATACCGAGGACGGCGACGGTCAGCAGACCGGCCGTCCCGCCTATGAGGAGGAGGAGTCCACCGGTGTGGGGTGGCGTCTCGACCGGTGGGGGGCTTGCGGCGAGCAGCATGGGTAACTCCGTTGTCGTCCATGGGGATGGGTGGGTAGGGGGGAGCCCGGCAGGGCGCCCCGGTGGGGCGGGGCGCCGTGCCGTGCGTGGTGCGGTGGAGCGGGTGCGGCAAGGTGATCAGGCTCAGCCGAGGACCGCGAGGGCGTCGATCTCGATGAGCAGGCCCTCGGGCAGGCCGACGTAGACCGTCGTGCGGGCGGCGGGCGCCTCCTTGAGGTTCTGCTCGCCGAAGTAGGTGTTGTAGATCTCGTTCATCTCGGCGAAGTGGTCCACGTCCGTGAGGTAGACGCGCATCATCATCACGTCGTCCCAGCTCGCGCCGCCCTCCTCCAGGATCGCCTTGACGTTGGCGAAGGTCTGGAGGGTCTGCTCGCGCAGCGTCGGACCGGCCGGGGTCGGGGCCTGGCCCTCGACGGCGGGCAGGAAGCCGACCTGGCCGGCGACCTGGAGGATGTTCCCCTTCCGCACGCCGTGCGAGAACTTCGCGGGCGGGGTGGTGTGGGTGCTGGGGGTGAGGGCGGTCTTCTCGGTCTTGTCGGTCATCGCTGATCAGGCTTTCTTGGGTCGGTTGGTGCCGGAGTACTCCCGGCTGATGGTGTCGGCGGTGCGACGGACCAGGGGGAGCAGGGTGAGGAGTTCCTCGGCCGTGACGACCACGTTCGGTGCGGAGACCGACATCGCGGCGACGACGCGCCCGTCGGCACCGCGAATGGGGGCGCCGACGCAATTGATGGACTCCTCGTGGCCGCCGAGGTCGGTGGCCCATCCCTGTTCGCGCACGGTGGCGAGTTCCTTGAGGAAGGCGCCGGGGCCGGGGGTCGAACGGGACGTGTACATGGGGTAGTCGAGCTTCTCGGCGATGGCGCGCCGCTCGGTCTCGGAGAGGTCCGCGAGCAGCAGCTTGGCCACGGCGGCGACGGTGATCGCGACGGGTTTGCCGATGCGGGAGTACATCCGGACCGGGTAGCGGCTCTCGACCTTGTCGATGTAGAGGACCTCGTTCTCCTCGTACACGGCGAGGTGGACGGTGTGTCCGCAGGTCGCGTTGAGCTCGACGAGGTGCGCGTGGGCGATCTCCCGTACGTCGAGGTTCTCGACGGCCTCCTGGGCGAGCGCGAAGAGCCGCGCGCCGAGGCGGTAGCGCTGGTCCTGCTGCCGGTAGACGAGCCCGTGCTCGTGGAGCGTACGGAGCAGGCGCAGGGCCGTGGACTTGTGGACGCCGAGCCGCTCGGCGACCTGTCCGAGGTCGGCGGGCCCCTGAGCGAGCAGCGGCAGGATACTCAGCGCCCGGTCGACGGTCTGACTCATGCGCGTGCCTCGCTGTCCTCGGCCCGGCCTTCGCCGGTGACGCCCCTCATGTCGAATCGCTCGCTACGCTCGCTCATGCGCGTGCCCCGCTGTCCTCGGCCCGGCCTTCGCCGGTGACGCCCCTCATGTCGAATCGCTCGCTACGCTCGCTCATGCGCGTGCCCCGCTGCCCTCGGCCCGGCCTTCGCCGGTGACGCCCCTCATGTCGAATCGCTCGCTACGCTCGCTCATGTCTCACGTACCTCCGTGTCGTCCCCCGTCCACCCGGGGCCGAGACGCAGTCTCCCCCAGTCGGCGTCGGCCAGGGCCGCGAGCCGGTCGGCGTGGTCGCGGGCGGGAGGGTCGGTGAGATCGCCGGGGACGGTGAGGACGGCGGCGGCCATCAGGTGTCCGTGCCGGGCCCGGTCGCGGACGGGGAGTCCGCGCAGGGTGGCGGAGAGGAACCCGGCGGCGAAGGCGTCACCGGCGCCGACGGGGGCGACGACGTCGACGCGCAGGGCCGGTACGTCGGTGACGGTGTCGGCCGGGTCCGTGCCGCGGGAGAACACCGTCGCCCCCTCCGCGCCCCGTTTCACGACCACCACCGCCGGTTCCGGCAGCGCCGCACGGATCGCCTCGGCTCCCACGATCCCCCACGCCTCCTCCGCCTCGTCCTCGCCGACGAACACCAGGTCCGCGCCGCGGGCCAGGTCCAGCAGGACCGCGGGGGACGCGTCCGAGCCGCGCCACAGCCCGGGGCGGTGGTTGACGTCGAAGGAGACGAGCGGGCGGCCGGGGCGCGGGGCCGTCAGCTCGCGCAGCAGCGCCAGGCAGTCGGCGGAGAGTGCCGCCGTGATGCCGGAGAGGTGCAGGACCCGGCCGGCGAGCGGCGCCTCGCAGGGGACGTTCGCGGGGGACATCGCGGATGCCGCGGACCCGGCCCGGTAGTACGCCACCTCGTGGACGTCGGTGGCGCGGTCCGTCGCCGTACGGAAGTAGATGCCCGTGGGCCGGGCCGGATCGCGCCGCACGGCGGAGGTGTCGACGCCGTACGCCGAGATCGCGTCGACCAGGTGGTCGCCGAAGCCGTCGGCCCCGACCCGGCTCACCCAGGCCGCGCGGTGCCCCGCCGCGGCGAGGGCGCAGGCCACGTTGGACTCGGCGCCGCCGATGCCGCGGCCGAAGGACGGGACGTCGGCGAGGCGCCCGGGCCGCGAGGGCAGGAACGTCACCATGGACTCACCGAGGCACACGACATCGGTGGTCGCGTCGGTGTCGGTCCTGGCCGGGGTTCCGGTCACTCGGGCTCCTCGGGATCGGGCGGGCGGGCACCGGGTCTCACCATTGACCGGGCGTCGGCTCGGATGTTAGACAGCCTTGAGCGATATACGCAATGGGTGTTGCATATGCTGCAACGTCGATGCGGTGAGCTACCGCATGACTTCGCACGATTTCGCATGACTTCGACCAAGGAGGCACCCCCATGGCCGCCGAACCCCCCGTTGCCGGGCTCGCCGGGTTCTCCGGATCCGATGGACCCGACGGACCCGACGGACCCACCGGGCTCCCCGGAGTCTCCGGGCTCTCCGGACTCGCCGACGAGCGGGTCGACCACCGGTTCAAGGCGCTCCCGCCCGACGCGGACGGCCTGACCGTCGGCGACCTGGCCGCCGAGCGGCGCAACCTCTTCACCGGCGGGTTCACCACCCCGGTGCTCGCCCTGTCGGCCGGGTCCGTCGAGCACAACCTCGCCCTGCTGGAGACGTACGCACAACGCCACGGCCTCGCGTTCGCCCCGCACGGCAAGACCTCGATGTCCCCGCAGCTCTTCGCCCGCCAGCTGGAGCACGGCGCATGGGGCATCACCGCGGCGGTGCCCCACCAGGCGCGCGTCTACCGGGCGTTCGGGATCCAGCGGATCTTCCTCGCCAACGAACTCGTCGACGCGGTGGCCCTGCGGTGGCTCGCTGGCGAGCTCGACGCCGACCCGGACTTCCGCTTCATCTGTTACGTCGACTCGGTACGCGGCGTCGAGCTGATGGACGAGGCCCTGAGCGCGGCGGGCGCCTCCCGCCCGGTGGACGTCGTCGTCGAGCTGGGCGCGGGCGAGGGTGCCCGCACGGGTGCCCGCACCGAGGCCGACTGCGTCGCGGTGGCCGACGCGGCGGCCGCCGCCGGGACGCTGCGCCTGGTGGGTGTGGCCGGTTACGAGGGCGAGGTGCCGGACGCGGACGGCGAGCGGGTGCGGAACTGGCTGCGCCGGCTCGTGGCGCTGGCCGCGGACTTCGACGCGGCGGGGCGGTTCGCCGCAGCGGGCGCCGGTGAGCGGATCGTGATCAGTGCGGGCGGCAGCGCGTGGTTCGACGCGGTCGCGGACGTGTTCGCGGAGATCCCCGAACTCTCCGCCCCCGTACTCAAGCTGCTCCGCTCGGGGGCGTACGTCTCGCACGACGACGGGCACTACCGCCACCTCACGCCCTTCAACCGGGTCCCCGAGGAGGGTGCGCTGCAGCCCGCGTTCCGGCTCTGGGCGCAGGTCGTGTCGCGCCCCTCGGCCGGGCAGGCGTTCCTGAACGCGGGCAAGCGGGACGCCGCCTACGACCTCGACCTGCCGCAGGCGCAGGTCGTGCGCTCCGGCCGCGACGGCTCGGTGCGGGAGGCGACCGGCATCGAGATCACCGGCCTGTCGGACCAGCACGCGTGGGTACGGACGGACGAGGGGGCCGAGCTTGAGGTCGGGGACTGGGTGGGGATGGGCCTGTCGCACCCCTGCACGAGCTTCGACAAGTGGCAGCTGATCCCGCTGGTGGAGACGGACGGCACGGTCACGGACTACATCCGCACCTTCTTCTGATCCCGACCGCAGCACGGGTGCCGGGGGCCGCGCCCCCGGCACCCGGCCCCCGAAAGGCACCCCCCCTGATGGACCTGGTCATCCGCGACGCCCGCGTCATCGACGGCACCGCCACCCCCTCCTACCGCGCCGACGTGGCGCTCGCCGACGGCCGCATCGCGGAGATCCACCGCGAGGACTCCCCCGGCCCCCGCCCGACCGCCGCCCGGACCCTGGACGCCGACGGCCTCGCCCTCTCCCCCGGCTTCGTCGACATGCACGCCCACAGCGATCTCGCCCTGCTGCGCGACCCCGACCACAGCGCGAAGGCCGCGCAGGGCGTCACCCTCGAAGTGCTCGGGCAGGACGGACTGTCGTACGCCCCCGTCGACGACCGCACGCTCGCCGAGGTCCGCCGCTCCATCACCGGGTGGAACGGCGACGGGAGCGACATCGACTTCGACTGGCGCACCGTCGGCGAGTACCTCGACCGGCTCGACGGCAACTTCGGCGGCCGGGGCATCGCGGTGAACGCCGCCTATCTGATCCCGCAGGGCACCGTCCGCATGTACGCGGTCGGCTGGGACGACCGGCCGGCGACCGAGGCCGAACTGACCCGGATGAAGCAACTCGTCGCCCAGGGGATGGCCGAGGGCGCCGTCGGCATGTCCTCCGGACTCACCTACACCCCGGGCATGTACGCGGACGACGCCGAACTCACCGCCCTGTGCCGGGTGGTGGCCGAGCACGGCGGCTACTACTGCCCGCACCACCGCTCGTACGGAGCCGGGGCGCTGGAGGCGTACGAGGAGATGGTGCGGCTCACCCGCACCGCGGGCTGCGCCCTGCACCTCGCCCACGCCACCATGAACTTCGGTGTCAACGAGGGCCGCGCCCCGGACCTGCTCGCCCTGCTCGACGGCGCGCTCGACGCGGGAGCCGACATCTCCCTCGACACCTACCCGTACACCCCGGGCTGTACGACCCTGGTCGCCATGCTGCCCAGCTGGGCGAACGAGGGCGGCCCCGGGTCGGTCCTGACGCGCCTGGCCGACGAAGCGACGGCGGCGAGGATCCGCCACGACCTGGAGATCGTGGGCTCGGACGGCTGCCACGGGGTGCCCATCGAGTGGGACACCATCGAGATCTCCGGCGTCAGCGTGCCGGACCTGGCCTCCTATGTCGGCCGTACGGTCGCCGAGTCGGCCCGCCTGCGCGGCGAGGAGCCCTGGGTGACCGCACGGCGGCTGCTCGTGGACGACCGGCTGGGGACGACGATCCTCCAGCACGTGGGCCACGAGGAGAACGTCCGGCAGATCATGCGCCACCGCGTCCACACCGGCGGCAGCGACGGAATCCTCCAGGGCGACAAGCCGCACCCCCGGGCGTACGGCACGTTCCCGCAATATCTCGGCCGGTACGCCCGGGAGCTGGGCATCCTCTCCCTGGAGGAGTGCGTCGCCCATCTCACCTCGCGCCCCGCGGCCCGCCTGCGGCTGCCGGACCGGGGGTACGTGCGCGAGGGATACCGCGCCGACCTGGTGCTCTTCGACCCGTCGACGGTGGCGGCGGGCTCGACGTTCGAGGAGCCCCGCACCCTGCCGACCGGCATCCCGCATGTGCTGATCGACGGCCGGTTCGTCATCGAGGACGGGAAGCGGACGCAGGTGCTGGCAGGACGGTCGGTGCGGTCCGGCACGGCGTCCGGCGCCGGGGCACGGTAGTTTCCCGCCTCCCGGCCGGGGCAACCGGCTGACTATGAATATCTCTGCGACAGCCCGGAGAAGTCACGGAAAGGCAAGACAGGCAGGCGACAGTCCGGCCGTCGAGGCAGGCGGCCGGGCGGGATTCGTGGCCCGCGGAGTGATCTATGCCCTGGTCGGCGTCCTCGCGCTGCGCATCGCCTTCGGCGGGGGCGGAGACGGCGGGAAGCAGGCGGACCGGGGCGGGGCGCTCGCGGAGATCGCGCAGAAGCCCTTCGGTTCCGTCCTGCTGTGGATCCTGGGGATCGCCCTGGTGGGCATGGCCCTGTGGCGATTGTCCGAGGCGGCGTTCGGGGCCGCGGGCCCGGACGGGCGCAAGGCGGCCAAACGACTGGCCTCGGCCGCCCGCGCCGTCTTCTACGGCTTCGTGTCGTACTCGGTCCTGATGTTCGCCGCGGGCGACCGGGGCAGCGGAAGCGGAAGCGGCGACGCGCAGTCGAAGGACGTCACGGCACAGGTGCTCGACATGCCGGGCGGACGCTGGCTGGTGGGCGCTGTCGGGGCGGTCATCGCAGGCGCGGGCCTGTGGATCGCGGGCCGTGCCGCGCTGCGGAAGTTCCACAAGCATCTGCGCATCGGCGAGATGTCGCCCCCGGTCCGCCGCACGGTGGACATCACCGGAGTCTTCGGCGGCGTCTGCCGCGGACTCGTCTTCGCGGTCGCGGGCGGATTCGCCGTGTCCGCCGCGGTGAAGGCCCGCTCGGGCGAGGCCAAGGGGATGGACGACACCCTGCGCTCCTTCAGTTCGACGCCGGCCGGTCCCTGGCTGCTGGCCCTGATCGCCCTCGGGCTGGCGGCCTTCGGCCTCTTCTCCTTCGCGAACGCCCGGTGGCGCAAGATCTGACCGGGGCACCGGACAGGAGCGGGGCGGGACCACAGACGTGTGGTCCCGCCCCGCTCCGCCGTTCACGGCTTGGGGAGTGCGCAGCCTTCACGGTCGAGATCGAAGACGTTGCCGGTTCCGATGCACGGCACGATGCCGTACGTCTCCTGGGCGTAGTTGATGCCCTCGCGGACGGTCACCTGCCCGTTCTCGTCGACCTCGCACGGGTTGTTGTCCGTGCACTCCTGCCCGTCCTCGTTACCGGTGTTGTTGACGGCGACGACCTTGCCGGTGGCGTTGTCGACCACGGGCGAACCGGACGTACCGCCGATGGTCTGGCAGGCGGAGGTGTAGCGGAGCGAGTCCTTCCAGGTCCACTCCCCCTCCTTGAGGCGGTAGACGAACCCGTCGACGTTGCAGCTGTACGTGCGCTTCCAGTACCCGGACACGACGGTGATCGCGGTGCCCTGCACCGGGTGCGCGGTGTTGAGCTCCAGCGCCTTGATGCCGTAAGTGTTCTCGATCTGGGCGTACGTGGAGGTCAGTTGGTACACCGATATGTCGGTGTCCGTCATCGTCCCGTACGCGACCTTGCTCGCCCGCAGCGTGCCGACGCCGCTGCCCGCGGAGTTCAGGAGCGTGAAGCTGCGGGTGGACGGCTGGTTGAACACGACCTCGCCCGGCCCGGGGAAGCCGGATTCCAGGCAGTGTCCGTTGGAGAGCACGAGCGCGGGATCGCCCGGCTGGGAGTCGGGCGTACGGACGACCGATCCCGAACAGTTGCTGAGCGCCACGGTCCCGGCGAAGCCGATCGCCTTGGGCCTGACCTTCGCTTGCAGGGCCGCGTGGCCGGACGACGCCGCGGTGCGGCTCGCGGCAGCGGCTGCCGCCCTGACCGTGCTGGGCGCTGTCGCGTCGTGGCTTGTGGCCGCTGCCGCGGGCGCGGTGCCGGCTCCGAGGAGCAACACCGCGAAGAGCGCACCGACGAGAGGCTTTTTCATGTGGGGGTCCCCTCAAGTGACCTGCGCAGAGCGTGGAAAGCCTCTGCGACCGAAGTTCTTCCGGTTTGACATGCGCATGGTGGCGCACTGAGGAGAACCCCACAAGGGGCGATTTCAGGTCACCAGGCCCTGCCGGTAGGCGTAGACGACCGCCTGGACGCGGTCGCGGAGCCCGAGTTTGGCGAGGATGCGCGACACGAACGTCTTGACGGTCTCCTGGCTGATCAGGAGGGTCGCGGCGATCTCGCTGTTGGAGAAGCCGTCCGCGATGAGGCACAGGACCTCCCGCTCACGCGGGGTCAGCGGGATGTCGTGCGGGGTGTCGCCGGTCGGCCGGATCCGGGCGGCGTACCGGCCCACGAGCCGGCGTGTCACCTCCGGGTCCAGCAGCGCGGCGCCCGTCTGCACGGTCCGGATTCCGTGCAGCAGATGGGCCGGCGGCGCGTCCTTGAGCAGGAAGCCGCTCGCCCCGGCGCGCAGCGCCTCGTAGACGTACTCGTCCAGATTGAACGTGGTCACCACGAGCACCTTGGCGGGGTGCGGCACCCCGGCACCGGCCAGCAGCCGGGTGGCCTCGATGCCGTCGAGCACCGGCATCCGGATGTCCATCACCACGACGTCCGGGCGCAGCCGGCCGGCCATGTCGACGGCGGTGCGCCCGTCCCCGCACTCGCCCGCCACTTCGAGGTCGGGCTGGGCGTCGATGATCGTGGCCAGCCCGGTGCGGACCAGGATCTGGTCGTCGCAGACCAGGACCCGGATCGGCGCGCTCATGCGGAACTCCCCGCGGGTATGCGGGCCCGTACGACGAAGCCGCCGCCCGGGTGCGGGCCGGCGCTGAACTCGCCGCCCAGGACGCCGACCCGCTCGCGCAGACCGGCGAGGCCCCGCCCGCTGCCGCCCGGCACCCGGGCCCGGGAGCCCGGACCGTCGGTCCTCACCTCCACGTGGATCTCCGTTTCACTGTGCCGCACCCGGACCGAAGTGGGGCTTCCCTGAGCGTATTTGAGGGCGTTGGTCAGCGATTCCTGCACCACCCGGTAGGCCACGAGGTCGGCACTGCCGGTCGACTCCGCCGGAGTGCCCTCCTCGGTGAACTCGACGGTCTGCCCGGCCCGGCGGGTCTGCTCCACCAGCGGGAGCAGCCCGCCGACGGCCGGCTTCCTGGCCCCGGCGCCGTGATCGGGGTTGAGGAGGTCGAGCAGATGCCGCAGGTCGGTGATGGCCCGGCGGCCGGTGTCGCTGACGGTGGTCAGGGTCTGGTCGAGGCGTTCGGGCGCGGCGGTCAGATAGCGTGCCGCCTCGGCCTGCACGACCATCGCCGTGACGTGATGGGTCACGACATCGTGCAGCTCCCGGGCGATGCGGGTGCGCTCGGCGGCGCGCGTGTCCTCGGCGACGCGGCTGCGGCGCTCGGCCTCGGCCGCGCGGGTTGCCCGCAGCCAGGCGCCGGCGCCCCAGGCGAAGGCCAGCATCAGGTAGAACGTCACGAACTCGATCGGCGGTTCGCCCGTCCCGAACCTCAGGAGCACGAGCGACAGCGGCACGTACGCCGCGGAGAGCACGAGCACGACGGCCCGCCGGTGCCGCTCCAGATGGGAGCCCGCGCTCAGCAGGGCGATGGGGAGCGCGGCGCCCGCGACCAGGTGGTAGCCCCGGAGTTGGTCCAGGGCGAAGCCGAGGGACACCAGGGCGACACAGACCACCGGCCACCGCCTGCGCGCGGCGAGCGGGAGGCATTCGAGGGCCCCGGCCACGGCCGCCGGGGCGTCGAAGGAGTGGGTGGGCATCCCGCCGAACTGCGTACCCCGGCTGTGGAGCACGGGCACGAGCGACGCCGCGAGGAGCAGCAGCCCGAGCGGAAGATCGCGCAGGGCGACGTCGAGCCGGCGCCACTGTTCGGGGAGGCGCGGAAGACTGGTCACCGGGAGACTGTAGTCGCGGTCTCGCTCCGGCCGGCCCGTCGGCGACGGGGGACCACATGGCCGCGCCGGTGGGCCAGCCACATGAACACTCCGGTCAGCACCACTCCGAACGCCACCGAGTACACGCTGCCTTCGGGACCGAAGGCGCCGCCGGTGATCAGCCGCGGGCCCGAGGTGGCGGCGTCCAGGAGCCCCTGCTGGGTGTCGTTGCCCGAGACCTCCGTACTGAAGATGCCGGACGCGGCGAAGTTCCATCCGAAGTGCACGCCGATGGGCAGCCACAGCGTGCGGGTGGCCGCGTACGCGGCGGCGAGCATGCCGCCGGCCTCGATGGCGATGGCGACGGCGCCCCACAGGTCGGCGTCCGGGTTGGACAGGTGCGCCAGACCGAACAGCGCGCCCGTCAGGGTCAACGCGATCCAGGTGCCCGCGCGCTCCTCGACGAGCCGGAACAGCACGCCGCGGAACAGCAGTTCCTCGGTCACCGCGGCGGCGGCCATGAAGCCGATCAGCCCCACCGCCCCCGTGACGGTTCCCAGCCCGTCGACCTCGTAGTGGCCGAGGAGGGCGATGTTCGCGATGACCGCCCCGAACAGGACGAGGCCGATCAGCACTCCACGGCCGGTACCCGCCCCCGCGCCCTCCGGGGACAGTTCGGTGACCGGGCGGCGTTCGGTCCGCCCCACCACCCACCGGTAGACCGGCACGGCGAGCACCGCCGTCAGAAGGCCGAGTATCAGCGTCAGCCACGGATTACCGTCCACCGCGGCGACGCACTGACCGCCGGTCATCGCGACCGCTGCCACGGCGGCGAGCTGCCAGACCACTCTCATGAGAACTCCTCAGCGACACCCGCGGACGGTGCGCCGCGGCTTCGCTTCGACGCTACGGATCCGGCGGCCAGGAGTCGTCACCGCACAGTGGACACCTGCCCGTAGCTCGCACGGGGGACAAGCCGCCCCCGCGAGGTCCTCAACGCGCCGTGCGCTGACGCCCGTTCGGCACCGCGGCGCCCGCGCCGGCGCCTCAGGCCGCCGTGCCCCGCTCCACCGGAATCCACAACTGCGCTTCCGCCCGCGCGCCGTCGGGCGAGACGTGGACCCGCAGGATCTCCGGTCCCGGGCGGCTCCGGTACGGATTGGACGGGAACCACTCCGTGAAGACGTCACGCCACAGATGCTGGAGCGCCTGCGGGAAGGCGCCCGAGCTGTCGAAGACGGCCCAGATGCCGGCCGTCACGGGGAGCGCGTCCATGTCCTCGGGGACAGGCCCGGAGCTCACCACCGCGTGGTAGTAGTCCAGTTCGGTTCCCTCGGCCCGGCTCTCGTCGAGGTCGTCACTCACCTGGACGATCCCCTCCGGCTCCTGGTCGGACAGGCCGCGGATGCGCTCGACGGTCTCCTTGTCGATGCTCCGGATGAACGCGGCAATGGCCGGGTTGGCCCCTTCGTGTACCAGCGGAACGCGTGCCTTCCTGCCCACCACACGGAACTCTTCCTTCTCCACGATCCGGTAGCGCATGCTGCTGGTCCCTTCGACGACGAGGCGGAAGGACATCCGGGGCTGGGAGCGCAGAGTGGCCCCCGTGCGTCTGGCCTCGCCCGGACCGATGCCGTGCATGGCACGGAACGCACGGGCGAACGCCTCGCCCGAGGCGTAGCCGTACCGCACCGCGACATCCAGCAGCGTCCGCTCGCCGGCCAGCACCTCGGCGCCCGCGACCGTGAGCCGCCTGCGCCGGATGTACTCCGAGAGCGGGATCCCGGCGAGCGCGGAGAACATCCGCCGCAGGTGGTACTCCGAGGTCATCGCGATCCTGGCCAGCTCGGCGGCCTCGACGCGGCCGTCGAGACGGAGCTCGATGTGGTCCATGGCCTCGTTCAGCCGCTCCAGCACCCGGGCCTCCTTCCTCTTCGTCCACCACGGTAGGAAGGAACCACCCTGCCCCACCCGACATCCTGTGCCCGGCCCGGTCGGGTACGTCAGCGGGGCGGGACCGCCGGGGCGCCGAAGCGTGCCAGGCAGTGCCAGACCCTCTTCAGGGACTGGAGGTCGTGGCGGTCTGCGCGGGCGGCGTCACCGATGATCCGCGGGTCGAGGACGCCGTCCTCGGCGATCTCCGCCCCGAGGACGACGAACTCCTCGCCCCGGTAGTCGCCGTGCCGGCGCAGCTCCTCGACGGTCAGCCGGAATCCGGCGTGCCATTCGGTACGGAACGGCAGGGCGCGGGCCGCCGCCTCCACCGGGGTGCCCCGGTAGCAGGGGTCGAGGACGAGGGCCTCGACGTGCCGGTCCAGCAGGACCGGTCCGTGGATCTGGGCCTCGATGTAGTCGTCCAGCGCGTCCTGGTCGTCGGACTCGGCCAGCTCGATGAGGTGCATCCCGGCCGCGACGCCGAAGTCGGCGGGTTCGGCGGCGCTGTCCGGATAGCAGAAGGTGGCACGCGCCATGGCGTCGGCGGTGAGCCTGAGGTGCGCCGAGCCGAACCGGGGGGCCGCGCCGACGGCGGACCGGCGGAAGTCCAGCGCCCCGTACACCGGCCGTTCCTCGGCCGGGGCGTCGTCGTAGGCCCCGCCGAAGATCCTGCTCTCCCAGCGCCACCGGTCGCCGCCGGGGTGCCCGGTGAGGCCGCCGTTGCTGGTGCCCGTCACGAACTGCGAGTGGTAGACGCCGTCCCGCGCCAGGGCTTCCAGGATCGGCAGACCGCCCGTCTCGCGGTCGGGGTGGAGGTTCAGCGTCAGCCGCAGCGACGGGTCGAGGGGCTCTCCCGACGACAGGGAGGCGACATGGCGCAGGGCCCGGGTCGGGGGCGAGGAGGTCACGCCGGTCCGCGTCGTCACGCCCCCGCTCCCCGGCTGCCCGCCCCTGCCCCTGCCCCTGCCTCTGCCGCCTTGAGTACGTCGTAGCCGACGAAGTCGAACATCCGCCGGCCGGCGGCCAGTTCGCCCTCCTCGCCCGTCCCGCCCGTGAAGCGGTGCGCGCCGACGCCGAAGCCCGCGTCCGGATCGGACACCCACAGCCGCTCGAAGCCGCGCTCCTCGAACCAGTCGCAGACCACCGGCACCCGGTCGGGCGCGTGGCGGTTGCGCGTCCAGACGACCGTGCCGCCCGTCCGGCACAACCGGGTGCAGGCGTCGACGGTGCGCTCGATGTCGGCGTCGACGATATTGCCGAACACGCCGCAGATCAGGATGAGATCGGCCGGAGCCAGGTCGAGGTAGTGGTCGGTCAGCGAGGCGTCGCCCGTCACCACCTCCACCTGCGACAGGCCTGCCCGGCGGGCCGACTCCGCTGCGTACGCCGTGTTTCCGGGGTCGAGTTCCACCAGCCGGGCCCGTACGTCGTCGCGCCGGGGGTGGTCCGCCAGCACCTCGACGAGGTCGCGCCCCTGCCCGGCACACATGCTGGCCACCCGCAGCGGGCCGCGCGGCGCGGCGTCCAGCGCGTCCCGGATCCGGTCCTGGACGGCGTGCAGCCGTCGTGTCAGCCATGAATCGGGGGAATCGTACGCGTGGTGCCACGCCTGCCAGTCCATGGCCGGGACCCTACGGCGGGGGCCGCCGGCCCGTCATGCTGTTATCGGGGGGCGGTTGTCACACCCGGCTGCCAGACTTTCGTCATGAGCGATGCAGTGAAGGGCCCCGCACATTACTTCCCGTCGATCGAGCAGAAGTACGGCCGCCCGGTCGCGGAGTGGAAGGACCTCATCCGCGCCTCGCCGCTGACCAAGCACATGGAGCTCGTGAACTGGCTCAAGTCCGAGTACGCGATGGGGCACGGCCATGCCAACGCCTTGGTGGCCCACACCCTCGCCGAGGACAAGACCGCGTAGCGGGCCCCGTACGGGCGGAGCCGGGCCGACGACCCGGCGGGGCAGCCGTGACCGGAGCCCCGGTCTCCGCCGGGTCCGCCGCTTCCCGCGACAACCGCACCGCTTGCACCGCTTGCACCGCTTGCACCGCTTGCACCGCTTGCACCGCTTGCACCGCTTGCACCGCTTGCCGCAGGCTCGGCCCCGGCTCGGCGGACCGCACCGACCGGCGCGGCACACCGCCCGGTCCGGCACCCTCAGCCGGCATCCGCCACCACGTCGGCCGCCACCGCGTCCCGCGACAACTGCACCGCCTGCCGCAGGCTCAGCCCCGGCTCGGCGGTACGCAGCGCCTTGACCGCGGCCACGGAGTCGAGCGGGCCGTCGTGCCCGGACGCCCTGATCCGGCGCCCCGCCCAGCGGCCGCGCAGCTCCGCGTCCGGCACGCCGGCCTCGGCGAGGGCCAGTGCGAGGGCGCGCTCCAGACCGGGGCGCTCCTCGTCGCTCGCGTGCTCCCGCGCCTGCCGGAGCGCGGCGGTGATGCCCTCCGCGTCGCGGATCACGATCACGGCCATGTCCTTCTTCCCGTTTCCGATCATGCGGTCAGCGTCCCCCGCCGCACCCCGGCCCTCACCCGGATTGAGCTACTTCAGAGGTTCATGCCCCCTGCGGCGCCCGCCGGCCGGGCGCGATGACGACCTGGTGCGCGAGAGCGAGTGGATCGGCGAGCGGCATCGTGCGGCTCCGTATCCAGGGCGGAGGAGGCAAGCGGCGCGGGGCGGGGTCGACCGGCGCCGACGCGGGAGGCGGAGCCGCACGACGCCGGGAGCCCGCTCCCTCTCGCACACCAGGTCGTTACTGTCGGGGCATGACTCGCGAAGCCGCTCCGGCACTGGACCTCGACGCCTACCTCACCCGGATCGGCTGGAGCGGGGAGCGCCGTCCCACCGCCGCCGTGCTGCGCTCCGTGCACCGCGCGCACGCCCTCGGTATCCCGTTCGAGAACGTGGACCCCGTCCTCGGCACCGTCCCCTCGCTCGACCTGCCGGCCCTGGAGGCGAAGCTCGTCCGCGGCGGGCGCGGCGGTTACTGCTACGAGCACAACTCCTTGCTCGCCGCCGCGCTGCGGGCGCTCGGCTTCGAGGTCACACTGCTGGCCGCCCGGGTCCAGCTGGGTGCGGCCCCCGGTGACGTCCGGCCCCGCACCCACATGCTGATGCTGGTCCGGGTGGAGGGTGAGCCGGACCCGTATCTCGCGGATGTCGGGTTCGGGGCCATCGGCTCACTGCTGGAGCCGATCGGCCTGGTCGCGGACGCCGAGCTGCACGACGCCCCGCGCCGTCACCGGCTCGTCCACCCGCCGCACGACGGGCCGCTGGAGCTGTGGCAGTTGCAGGCCAGGGCGGGTGACGGGGAGTGGCAGGCGCAGTACGCGTTCACGGTGGAGCCGTTCGAGGCGCCCGACTTCGAGGTCATCAACTGGCACATCGCGACGAACCCGCGCTCACCCTTCGCGCACCGGCTGTACGTCCAGCGCACCACTGAGGACGCCCATCTGGCCCTCGCGGGCCGCGCCCTCACCGTGACGCCGGCCGACGGCGGGGCCCGGGAGGAACGGACTCTGGCGGACCGCGCCGAGGTGGAACGTGTCCTGGCCGGCCTCTTCGCCGTCAGGCTCCCGGAGGGCGCCCGCCTGCCGGAGTGAGCCCGCCCGCGTACGCCTCCGTGGCGCATCTCACCCGTTCCCGTCCGTCACGTCCCCGCGCCACCCCATTCCAAGCCGCGCCCCGCTCCCGACCGGCGTTCCGACGGTGCGGGGAGGCGGGCACATGCCGATGGAAGCCCCGGACGGACGGGCGGGTGGGCCCGGGCGGGTCAACCTGTGGCGAAAGCCCGGGCGGCCCGCGAAACACAGTCGTAAGCTCGCTGACATGCAGGTCATCCAGTCCACGAAGCTCGCCAACGTCTGTTACGAAATCCGGGGCCCCGTGCTCGAGGAAGCGATGCGGCTGGAAGCAGCAGGGCATCGCATCCTCAAGCTGAACACCGGCAACCCTGCCGCGTTCGGTTTCGAGTGCCCGCCCGAGATCCTCGAAGACATCCTGCGCAACCTCTCCGGGGCGCACGGTTACGGCGATGCGAAGGGACTGCTGTCCGCGCGGCGGGCGGTGATGCAGCACTACCAGACCAAGGGCATCGACCTCGACGTCGAGGACGTCTACCTGGGCAACGGCGTCTCCGAGCTGATCCAGATGTCCATGCAGGCGCTGCTCGACGACGGCGACGAGGTGCTCGTACCGTCTCCGGACTATCCGCTGTGGACGGCGTCCGTCTCACTCGCCGGCGGCACGGCCGTGCACTACCGGTGCGACGAGCAGTCGGACTGGATGCCGGACCTGGCCGACATCGAGCGGAAGATCACCGACCGCACCAAGGCCCTCGTCATCATCAACCCGAACAATCCGACGGGTGCGGTGTACGACGACGAGATGCTGCGCGGGCTGACGGAGATCGCCCGGCGCCACAACCTGGTGGTCTGCTCGGACGAGATCTACGACCGGATCCTGTACGACGGAGCGACGCACACCCCGACGGCCGCGATCGCACCCGACCTGATGGTGCTCACCTTCAACGGGCTGTCGAAGAACTACCGGGTGGCCGGATACCGCTCGGGCTGGATGGCGGTCTGCGGGCCGAAGGCGCACGCCTCCTCGTACATCGAGGGGCTGACGATCCTGGCCAACATGCGGCTGTGCGCCAACATGCCGTCGCAGCACGCCGTGGCCACCGCGCTCGGCGGGCGGCAGTCGATCAACGACCTGGTGCTGCCCGGCGGCCGGATCCTGGAGCAGCGGGACGTGGCGTACGACCTGCTGACACAGATTCCGGGTGTGACCTGCGTGAAGCCGAGGGGGGCGCTGTACCTCTTCCCCCGCCTCGACCCCAAGGTCTACAAGATCAAGGACGACCGGCAGATGGTCCTCGACCTGCTGCGGGCCGAGAAGATCATGGTGGTGCAGGGGACGGGGTTCAACTGGCCGGAGCCCGATCACTTCCGGGTCGTGACGCTGCCCTCGGCGAAGGACCTGACGGACGCGATCGGCCGGATCGCCCGCTTCCTGGACGGCTACGCGCAGGTCTGACCCGGCCTCGGGCATCGTGGACAACCATTGTTTCGAAGAAAGACAACTTTAGACTGAATCCAAGCTAGGATGGTTCCCACAGCACCACCAGGAGGCCATCCATGTACGAACCGATCCGCACCAAATCGGTCCACACACCGGCCGACCATGCCGCCGACTTCCCGCACCGCTCCCGCGAGGACGAGCTGGACATCCAGCTGGCCGGGCATTTGGCAGCGCTGCTCGCGGTCACCGACGAGCTGGGTCTGGGCGAGGCGGGCGACCGTATCGCCGAGCAGGTCGCCCGGCTGCGCGGCGCCCCGCCCGCCCGGCACGCCGGCCTGAGCGACGCGCCCGCGACCGCCCTTCACCGCCGCGCCCACGCCCTCGCGGGCCGGGCCCTGGTGGTGGCGGCGTCCCGCGCCGACACCGTGGTCGCGATCCTCTCGGCCGAGCGTATGGACGCCCACACCGCAGCGGTCTCCGCCGCCGCCGCCGAATCCCCCGCCGCACCGCCGCGGCTGGTCGGCGCCCTCTGACGGCCCCGGTCCACGGGCCTTCGAGGCGCGTGGACCGGGTGCCACCCATGTGCGCGGCCGGTTCCGCAGGTGATGCGGGACCGGCCGCGCCGTACGTCAGTGCCTGCCGCGCGTGGTCCGGAAGCGGACCATGGCGAAGCCGGCCAGCAGCAACAGCGCTGCCGCGATGCCGATCCCCACGGTGGTACTGCCCGTGTCGGCGAGGTCACCCGGCCGGCCCGGCTTCCCGGGGTGCGTGGGATGCGGCCCGGGGCTCCAGGTGGGTCCGTCCGAGTGCGTCTCCGTGGAGGTCGGAGTCGGGCTCGGGCTCGGCGAACGGGTCCACGTCGGCGTGGGACGCGGGGAATGCGTCCACGTCGGCGTCGGACGCGGCGAATGCGTCCACGTCGGCGTCGGACGCGGCGAATGCGTCCACGTCGGCGTCGGACGCGGCGAATGCGTCCACGTCGGCGTCGGAGTGGGGGTCGGGCTCGGGATGGTGACCGGTACCTCCACCTCGCAGGGGAGGTCGGGCTCCCCGACCGTCGCACAACGCGCACCCGGGGTGTCCGAGGTCACGGAGTTGCGGAGCACCGCGTCGCCGGTGTCGGGGTCGTCGACCGTCACCGTGTAGGTGATCGTCGCGGTGTCGCCCGGGGCCAGGTTCCCGGACCAGTCGAGCGTGTTGCCGGTGACCTGTGCCGTGCCGGTGCTCGCGGTGGGACCGGCCGTGACGGCCGCGTCGTCGAGCACCCCGGACAGGTCGTCGGTGAGGTGGGCGGGGCTCAGCGTGGTCTCACCCGTGTTGGCCGCCGTGATGGTGTAGGTGACCGTGTCGCCCTGTTCCGCGGTCTGCGGATCGGCGCTCTTGGAGATCTCCAGCACCTGCTCCTTCTCCTTGACGGGCACGGAGGCGGAGGAGTCGTTCGAGGTCACGTCGTCGCCGGCGTGGTCACCCTGCGCCTTCGCGGTGTTGGTGAAGGTGTCCGTGCCCGCGACGTCCTCCTCGGTCAGGACATGGGTGCCCTCGCACACCATGGACGAGGTGCTCGAACCCATCGGCCCGAGAGTGTCTCCCGGGCAGGTCGCGTCGGTCACGGACGGATCGACGACATGGACGTCGGTGAGCTCCGAGGTGCCGGTGTTGGTGACCAGGAACTGGTAATGCACCGTGTCACCGACCTCGAACGGCTCGGTCGCCGCGTTGTCCGGGGGCGCCACCGTCTTGACCAGGTTCAGCTGGTCGAGGGTGGTGACCGAGCCCGCCTGGAGGCCGCGGATCAGGTGGGTGTCGATACTGCCTCCGGTGGACCCGGAGAAGCCGAACTTGTACGTGGGCGGCGCGTCGGCCGTCATCTGCGTCGACAGCACGGGCTGGAAACCGGCGCCGTCGTTGAAGTCGATCTCGACGTCCACGGTCGGCCGGGTGTCCGGGCTGACCGTGATGTGCACCGTGCGCTTGGCGGGCAGCGGATCGGTGCCCTGGTAGCGGAGGCTGCCGGGCAGCGTGGAGCGGAACCCCGATGCCTGGGTGTCGTCCGGTTCGATGGTGGAGTCGAGGTAGCAGTAGCCGTCGTCGCCCTGCCCGGGGCCCCGCAGGGTGACGGTGTCCGTCACCGGGAGACCGCTGGTGACCGGGGACTTCTGCGCGTCGGGACAGCCGTTACCGCGCAGTTCCGCGTCGTTGGCGAAGTTGCCGTACGCGTCGAGGCCGACACCCAGATAGCCGCCGTCGACCCCCGGCTCCAGGTTGCGCTGGGCGTACCCGAGGGAGCCGCCGTTCGCGCCCGCCTTCGTCAGGTCCACCGAGCCGTCCACCAGGAAGAATCCGATGCCGTCGGCGCCGGAGTCGTTGGTGCCGTACTGGTACTGCTCGAAGGTGACGTCGAGGCCGCCGTTGCCGGGCAGTGGCCGGTTGTAGAGCATCCCGCCGACCCGGTAGTAGTCGTGGTCGGTGAGCTGGAGCCAGCCCGGCGTCTCTCCCGGAGTGGGCACGGGCGGAGTCGTCTGGGTGGCGGGGTCGTCGCACGGTCCGACCTGGGACTCGTCGGCGGGCGGTTCGTCCGAGGCGCCGGTCAGACAGGCGTTGTCCAAGGGCATGAAGCCGGGGTCGGTCACCGAGGTGCCGGTGAAGGTCTCGTCGAGCAGCACCGATTCGGCCGCCCTCGGCGAGGGCGGCGCGGCGGCGGTCGGCGCCGCGGTCAGGAGCAGACCCAGGGCCGTCCCGGCGGACGCCGTGACGGCAAGCACTGGAGCACGCCGCAGACGTTCATATCTTTTCATGACATTACGTTAAAAATACCGTGCAGACTCCTAGTTGCGCACGTCACCGACACGCCGCAACGGCGACCGAATGGCGGCGGCCTCCGCGGGCGTCCGGATCAGGGCGCGGCCGGGGCGGACGTCCGGGCGGCCGGGGCGGTCGACAGGAACGTCACGTCGGCGACCACGCACTGCGGGCGGCCCCGCACCGGAACCGGCCCGGTGATCTCCCTGGTCACCGTGGCACCCACCGCCAGGTCCTCGAAGATCACGGTGCGCCTCCCCGCCGCACTGCTCGCACTAGGCCGGGGCCCCTGCCTCAGACAGCTCCGGCCGGTCACGACCTGACGACGAACAGGACCGGCCGCCCACGCGCGGCAACCGCCTCCCCGGAAAAATGGGGCGGCCCCCGGAACCGCATGCCGGTTCCGGGGGCCAGGGCCGTGTTCGTGCACGTCCCCACCGCGGCAGGCCTTTGACCCCACAGGTCAGGGCGGATGTCGGGAGCCGGGCCGCGGAGCTCGAAGGGCGGGATCAGCCCAGGCGCTGGACCAGGGCCCGGTACTCGTCCCACAGTTCCTTCGGCGTGTGGTCGCCGAAGGTGTTGAGGTGCTCGGGGACCAGCGCCGCCTCCTCGCGCCAGACCTCCTTGTCGACCTTGAGCAGGAAGTCCAGGTCGGACTCGGAGAGGTCCAGGCCGTCGGTGTCGATGGAGCCCTTGGCCGGCAGGATGCCGATCGGGGTCTCGACGCCCTCGGCCTTGCCCTCCAGGCGCTCGACGATCCACTTCAGCACGCGGCTGTTCTCACCGAAGCCGGGCCAGACGAACTTGCCCGCCTCGTTCTTGCGGAACCAGTTCACGTAGTAGATCTTCGGGAGCTTCGACTGGTCCGGCTTGTCCGCACCGACCTTGAGCCAGTGGTTCATGTAGTCGCCCATGTTGTAGCCGCAGAACGGCAGCATGGCGAACGGGTCGCGGCGCAGCTCGCCGACCTTGCCCTCGGCGGCGGCGGTCTTCTCGGAGGCGACGTTGGCTCCGAGGAAGACGCCGTGCTGCCAGTTGAAGGACTCGGTGACCAGCGGGACGGCCGAGGCGCGGCGGCCGCCGAAGAGGATGGCCGAGATCGGCACGCCCTTCGGGTCCTCCCACTCGGGCGCGATGATCGGGCACTGTCCGGCCGGGACGGTGAAGCGGGCGTTGGGGTGGGCGGCGGGCGTACCGGACTCGGGGGTCCAGTCGTTGCCCTTCCAGTCGGTGAGGTGCTTCGGGAGCTCCTCGGTCATGCCCTCCCACCAGACGTCGCCGTCGTCGGTGAGCGCGACGTTGGTGAAGACGGAGTTGCCCCACATCGTCTTCATGGCGTTGGCGTTGGTGTGCTCTCCGGTGCCGGGCGCGACGCCGAAGAAGCCGGCCTCGGGGTTGATCGCGTAGAGGCGGCCGTCCTCGCCGAACCGCATCCAGGCGATGTCGTCGCCGATGGTCTCGACGGTCCAGCCGGAGATCGTGGGCTCCAGCATGGCGAGGTTGGTCTTGCCGCAGGCGGAGGGGAAGGCTGCCGCCACGTACTTCGACTCACCGCGCGGCGGCGTGAGCTTGAGGATCAGCATGTGCTCGGCGAGCCAGCCCTCGTCGCGCGCCATGACGGAGGCGATGCGCAGCGCGTAGCACTTCTTGCCGAGCAGGGCGTTGCCGCCGTAGCCGGAGCCGTAGGACCAGATCTCGCGGTCCTCGGGGAAGTGCGAGATGTACTTGGTGGAGTTGCAGGGCCACGGGACGTCCTCCTGGCCCTCCTCCAGGGGTGCGCCGAGCGTGTGGACGGCCTTGACGAAGAAGCCGTCGGTGCCGAGCTCGTCGAGGACGGCCTGCCCCATCCGCGTCATGGTGCGCATCGAGACGGCGACGTACGCGGAGTCGGTGATCTCGACGCCGATCGCGGAGAGCGGCGAGCCGACGGGGCCCATACAGAAGGGCACGACGTACAGGGTGCGGCCGCGCATGGAGCCGCGGAAGACGCCCTTGTCCCCCACGAAGATCTCCCGCATCTCGGCGGGGTCCTTCCAGTGGTTCGTCGGACCGGCGTCCTCCTCCTCGGCGGAGCAGATGAACGTCCGGGTCTCGACGCGCGCGACATCGCTCGGGTCGGAGGCGGCGTAGTAGGAGTTCGGGCGCTTGATCTCGTCGAGCTTGGTGAACGTGCCCTTGGTGACGAGCTCCCCGCACAGGCGCTCGTACTCGGCCTCGGAGCCGTCGCACCAGACGACCCGGTCCGGTTCGGTGAGGGCTGCGATCTCGTCGACCCAGGAGACGAGCTCCTGGTGGTTGGTGGGAACAGTGAGGGGAGCCGCGATGTCGCGCGCCACGATCGCTCCTTGATGAGGGTGTCTGTCTGGTAGGTGCCCCGTGGGGGCTGCGACCCGGATGCTTCTACCCCTTCGAATTCCCTGGCGCTCATCCGGTGCCGACCGCACTCATTTGATCATCCGACCGTTCCGCCCATATGTCCAGGGGGCCGCCCACGTGAGCATCGCCACTCGTATTCGATACCTACGGATGCGTAGGTACGATGCGGGAATGACTGCCGCCCCCGCCGCCACACCCGAACCCGCCGGGCTGGAACCAGCCGGAATCGTCGATGCGGAGCTGAAGCCACGCATGCGCGGCTGGCTGCACGCGGGGATGTTCCCGGCCGTCCTGATAGCGGGCATCGTGCTCATCGCGCTGGCGGACAGCACCCGCGGCCGGATCGCCTGCGCGATCTACATCGTGAGCGCGTGCCTGCTCTTCGGTGTGAGCGCGGTCTACCACCGGGGGACCTGGGGACCGCGCGGCGAGGCCGTACTGCGCAGGCTCGACCACGCGAACATCTTCCTGATCATCGCGGGCACCTACACCCCGCTGACCCTGCTCCTGCTCCCCGAGTCCACCGGGACCCCGCTGCTGTGGGCGGTCTGGGCGGCGGCGGTCGCGGGCATCGCCTTCCGGGTCTTCTGGGTCGGCGCCCCGCGCTGGCTCTACACCCCCTGCTACATCGCGATGGGCTGGGCGGCGGTCTTCTTCCTGCCGGACTTCATGCGCACCGGCGGGATCGCGGTGCTGGTGCTCGTCGTCGTCGGCGGGCTGCTCTACAGCGCCGGCGGCGTCATCTACGGCATCAAGCGGCCGAACCCGTCACCGCGCTTCTTCGGCTTCCACGAGGTCTTCCACTCGCTGACCCTGGCCGCCTTCGTCGTCCACTACGTCGGCATCTCGCTGGTGGCGTACAACCACAACTGAGCACTCCCCCCTCGATCAGGGCCGCGGCTTCCGAGCCGCGGCCCTTTCGCATGTCCGGACCCGGAGACGGCGCAACATTGACACTCACCATCTTTTGAGAGTTACTATCACTTGACTGCAACTCTCAAAGGAGTAGGCCATGAACCGACGCTGGTGGGCCCTGGGCGCGCTGGTGGCGAGCATGCTCGTCCTCGGCTTCGACATGACGATCCTCAATGTGGCGCTGCCGACGATGGCGGGAGATCTCGGCGCCACCACCGGTGAACAGCAGTGGATGGCCGACGCGTACGTCGTCGTGTTCGCCGCCCTGATGCTTCCGGCGGGCCTGCTCGGCGACCGGTTCGGACGTCGGCGGATGCTCATCACCGGCCTCGCCGTCTTTCTGGCCGGCTCGGTCGCCGGCACACTCGCCGACGGCGTGCCCACCGTGATCGCCGCCCGCTGCGTCATGGGCGTCGGCGGCGCGCTCGTCATGCCGCTCGCCATGGCCGTCCTGCCCTCGTTGTTCGGTGAGCCCCAGGACCGGATCAAGGCCATCGGCATCGTCTCGGCCGCCTCCGCGCTCGGCATGCCGCTCGGCCCGATCCTCGGCGGCTGGCTCCTCGACCACTTCTGGTGGGGCTCGATCTTCCTGGTCAACGTGCCCATGGTCGGCATCGGCATCACCGCCTGCGTGTTCCTGCTCCCCGAGACCCGGGACCCCGCGTCGCCGAGGGTCGACATCGTCTCCACCGCACTGACGGCGACCGGCCTCGGCGCCCTCATCTACGCGATCATCGAGGCGCCGGGCCGCGGCTGGGACGATCCGCTCGTGCTCGCCGTGCTGGCCGCCGGCGCGCTGCTGCTCGCCGCACTCGTCGTACGGGAACGCCAGGCCGTCCGCCCGATGCTCGACATGTCCCTGCTGCGGCAACGGCCGTTCCTGCTCAGCACGCTCGCCGCCACACTCGTGATGTTCGTGATGGCGGGGCTGATGTTCATCCTGCCCGGCTACCTCCAGGCCGTCCTGGGACACGACGCCTTCGGTACGGGCCTGCGGATGCTGCCCATGATGGGCGGGCTGATCATCGCCGCGAAGGCCGGAGCCCCGGTCACCGAACGGTTCGGGGCCCGCGCCACGATGTCGGCCGGACTCGTCGTGCTCGCCTTCGCCGCGCTGCTCGGCAGCCGTACGACGGTCGACAGCGGCTACGGCTTCACCGCGCTGTGGCTCTCCGTCGCCGGGGTCGGCTTCGGCTTCGCCGTCGTCCCCGCCATGGACGCGGCCCTCGGTGCCCTGCCCGCCGACCGGGCGGGCAGCGGGTCCGGGCTGCTGATGACCGTGCGGCAGACGGGCAGCGCGCTCGGGATCGCCCTGCTGGGCAGCCTGCTCGCCGGTGCCTACAGCGGCCGGCTCGACACCACGGGCGTACCGGCGGCCGCCTCGGACACGGCCGGGGACTCCGTCGTCGCCGCCCACGCCGTCGCCGCGCGGCTCGGGGCGCAGCGGCTCGCGGACTCCGCCGACGCGGCGTACGTGCACGGGATGAGCCTGGTCCTGCTCGTCATCGGTGCGACCGCGCTGGTCAGCGCGCTGCTGGTCGGGGCGTTCCTGACCACGGCGGACCGGCGGCCCGCGGAGTGCGAGGAGTCCGCGGACGTGGCCGCCGCCCCCGTCGATGCCTGACAATGGCAACCATGGCCGCCACCTCCCGTACCCCCTCCTTCACCGCACCCGATGCACAGCCCCCGATGGGACTGCGCGAGCGCAAGAAGCTCAAGACGCGGGTCGCGATCCGGCAGGCGACGTACCGCCTCATCCAGGAGCAGGGCTACGACGCGACGACCATCGAGCAGATCGCGGAGGCGGCCGAGGTGTCGCCGAGCACGGTGTTCCGGTACTTCGCGACGAAGGAGGACATCGTCCTCACCGACGAGTACGACCCGATCATGGAGGCCGTGCTGCGGAGCCGTCCGCTGGGCGAACCTCCGCTGGAGTCCCTGCGGTTGATGATGCGCGAGACGCTGACGGCGTTCGTCGCCGCGGAGGACCAGGAACTGCGCCAGCGCACCCGGCTGATGGTGGAGGTCCCCGCCATCCGGGCCCGGATGACGGAAACCATGTCGGACACGGCGAAGGTGCTCACCGGGGTGCTCGCCGACCGGGCCGGCCGCAGCCCGGACGACCTCCGGATCCGGGTCTTCATCGCGGCGGTGCTCGGCGCGCTGCGCGAGGTCACGCTGTACTGGGGCGAGCACGGCCAGGAGGGCGACCTGATCACGATGGTCGACGAGGCGCTGAACATGCTGGAGGGCGGCCTGCTGCTGTGAGCCGCCCCGCCGGCCGCCTCAGGCCCCGGCGCCCCTGAGCGCGTCCGCCAGCACCTCCGGGTCGGTGGTCGGCGCCTCGCAGACGAAGTGCCGGCACACATAGGCGGTGGGCGCACCGTCCACCATCGGACGGTCGGCCAGCAGCGGGAACTCCGTGCCGGCCGTCTCCCCCGCCGCCACCACCGCGCCGGGCGCCCGCCCCAGCAGGGCCGTTCGGTGCAGCGCCCCGCCGACCGGTCCGGCGACCGCCACCTCGCGCGGCCCGTCGAGCAGCGCCTCGGCCACCGCGAGCCCCCAGCCGGTGAAGCGCGGAGCCCGCGGACCCAGCGCCTTCACCACGCCCAACGCCCCCTCCGCGGCCGTGCGGTGGGGCTCCGATCCGGTGTACGCCGCGTACGAGAGCAGCGCTCCGGCCGCCGCGGTCCAGCCCGCCGGGGTGGCACTGTCGGTGGGGTCCTGCGGACGGCGGATCAGCTGCTCGGCGTCGTCCGCCGTGTCGTACAACTGCCCGCCCTCGCCGGTGAAGTGCTGGAGCACGATGTCCGTCAGGAAGCCCGCGAACTCCAGCCAGGCCCCCTCGCCGGTGACAGCGGCCAGGGCCAGGAAGCCCTCCGCCACATCGCCGTAGTCCTCCAGCACCCCGGCGTGCTCACCGGCGCGGCCGTCCTTCGACGTACGGACCAGCCGGGCGACGGGGCCCATGTGGAGCCGCACCAGCAGGTCCGCCGCCTCGGTGGCACGCTCGATCAGGTCGGGGCGGTCGAAGTAGGCGCCCGTCTCGGCGAGCGCGGCGATGGCCAGCCCGTTCCACGCCGCGACGACCTTGTCGTCCCGGCCCGGCCGGGCGCGCAGCTCACGGGCGGCGAGCAGCCGCGCCCGCACATCGGCGGCGCGGGCCTCATCCGTGGCCTCCGACGACGGGAGCTGGAGCACCGAGGAGCCCTCTTCGAAGGTGCCCTCGTCGGTCACCGCGAAGAGCTCCGCGGCGAACACGGCGTCCTCCTCGCCCAGTACCTCGCGCAACTGCGCGGGAGTCCAGACGTAGTAGGCGCCCTCGACGTGCTTCCCGTTCGCGTCCTCGCTGTCGGCGTCCAGCGCGGAGGCGAAGCCGCCCTCGGCCGTGCGCAGTTCGCGGACCATGAAGTCGGCGGTCTCCAGCGCCACGCGACGGGCGAGCCCGGATCCGGTGGAGCGCCACAGGTGGGCGTAGACGCGGCAGAGCAGCGCGTTGTCGTAGAGCATCTTCTCGAAGTGCGGGACGACCCATTCGCGGTCCACGGCGTAGCGGGCGAAGCCGCCGCCGAGCTGGTCGTAGATTCCGCCCCTGGCCATCGCCTCACAGGTGTCGGCCGCCATCTGGAGTGCGCCGTCCGCCCCGGTGCGGGCGTGGTGGCGCAGCAGGAACTCGATCGTCATCGACGGCGGGAACTTGGGCGCGCCGCCGAATCCGCCGTGCTTCTCGTCGTACTCACGGGTCAGCCCGAGGAGCGCCCGGGCGAACTCCGGCTCACCCGGCACGCCCTCGCCGCCCTGGGTGAGGGTGCGCTCGGAGAGGTCGCGGACGATGCGCGAGGCGACCTCGCCGACCTCGTCCCGGCGATCGGTCCAGGCCGCCGTCACGCCTTCGAGGACCTGACGGAAGGAGGGCAGGCCGTGCCGGGAATCGGGCGGGAAGTACGTACCGAAGTAGAAGGGTTCGGCGTCGGCGGTCAGGAAGACGGTCATCGGCCACCCGCCCTGGCCGGTCGCGGCCTGGACCGCCTCCATGTACACGGCGTCCACGTCGGGTCGTTCCTCGCGGTCGACCTTGACGTTCACAAAGTGATCGTTCATGTACGCCGCCGTGACCTCGTCCTCGAAGGACTCGTGCGCCATGACGTGGCACCAGTGGCACGCGGAGTACCCCACGCTCAGCAGGACGGGCACGTCGCGCCGTCGGGCCTCCTCGAAAGCCGCGGGCTCCCACGCCCACCAGTCGACCGGGTTGTCCGCGTGCTGAAGGAGGTACGGGGACGTGGCGTGCGCGAGTCGATTGGACATGCCTCCATCCTTGCGCACGCCCGTGCGTGCCACCTAGGCGCCACGGGCGGACACCGACGGTGCCGGATACGCGACTCCCGTGGATCGACGCAGACCTGGCCGCTATCCGTTCCAGGATTGTGATCCCGAATGCGTTTGTCGCTCCCGTGCAACCCTCCGGCGGTGTCAGCGGTCTCCTGGGCGAACAAACGTTCTTGCGTTGTTCCGATGCCCTTATCAACCAAGCCACTTCATACAGAGGTTTCCATGGCCCATGCTTCTCCCCGCCGCCGCGCCCTCCGCCGGACCGCCAGTGCTGTCGGCGTCGTGGCACTGATCGCACTAGGTGCCACGCCCGCGGGCGCGGCAGACCCGGACACCGGCCTCGTGATGGGCAAGATCGGCCCGATCGACGGGGTGAAGCCGGGCAGCGAGCTCGACCTGCCGGGTTCCTTCACCAACGCGGGCACCGCGGCGCTCGACAAGGTCTGGATGGCCTGGTCCATCTCCTTCGGCCTCGGCTATTCCCATCCGACACCCTCCAACTGCTCGACCTATAGCGACGGCGGCGCCGACGAGGCGCCTCAGTCCAACTTCCTGATCTGCGAGTTCGACCAGACGGTGAACCCCGGTGTCGTCTACGCGCCCGAGGGGCTGAAGCTGATGATCGACGACAGCGCCCTGAACGACGAACTCTTCGCGAGAGTCAGCAAGAGCCCGATCGAGATGCCGGAGGGCGGGGGGATTCCAGGCACCGGGCCCGCGATCAAGCTGGTGGAACGACCCGACGGAACCCCGGCCGCCCCGGGCTCCACCGAGCCCGCCACGGCCCAGACGAAGGTGACCGCCAAGAGCACGGCCGACTTCCAGGTGACGGGCGCCCACCTGAAGGGCAAGGTCGGCGACACGGTCCCGCTGAAGGTGAAGTACGCCAACGCAGGACCCGGCTGGGTGGCAGGGGAGCCCTACGAGTCCGTGACCAACGTCCACATCAAGATGCCTGCCGGCACGACGGTCACCGGGACCCACTCCTGCCGGGAGGAGGGGCAGGGGGCGTACGTCTGCGGCACAGACAGCTCGTTCACTCGCCCGAACACCGAGCACACCTACACATTCAATCTGAAGATCAACAAGGCGGTGCCCGGGGCCAAGGGCTCGGTGGCGCTCGAGAACAAGCCCCGGCCCTTCGACCCGGTCAAGTCGAACGACACGGCTGACATCCTGCTCGACGTCGAGGGCGCCGGCACCACGGGCGGCAGCGGCTCGACGTCCGGCTCCGGCGGTTCGGGGACGTCCGGCTCCGGCTCCACGTCCGGCTCCGGCGGCTCGGGGTCGGCCGCCTCCGGCAGTTCCGGCTCGACGTCCGGCTCCGCCTCGACGTCCGGTTCCGGGACCTCCGCCACGGGCGGCAGCTCCGCCACGGGCACCTCGGGCTCGTCCGCCACGGGCGGCGACCTGGCGGAGACCGGCTCCGGCTCCACCCTGCCCCTCGCGGGCGCGGCTGCCGGCGCCGTGCTCCTCGGCGCGGGCGGCGTGCTGCTGGCACGCCGTCGCGCCGCCCAGCAGCGGTAACGGCAACGGGGCGGACGGGCAAGCGAAGGGGCGGACGCGAGTCCGCCCCTTCGCTCGTCGCAGGGTCACGCCCGGGCCTGCGCGTGACGACGCACGGTCGCGCCCGGGCCTCCGCCTACCGTCGCGCCCGGGCCTCCGCAGACAGGGCAGACTTGTCGAATATCGATATGCTCCGCTAGCCTCCTCTATATCGACCATCGATATGGAGGGCTGCGGTGAACACGCGACTCACGAAGACTCTGGCCTCGGTCACCTTCGGCCTGGCGGTGCTCTGCGGGCTCGCCTTCCTGGGCACGGCCGCCTCACACATGCTCGACGACGGCGCGGTGTGCGTGAAGACGGACTTCTGGGCCAACGCCTCGCTCGGGCCGGAGGGGCCGCCGGTCGGCCAGGGCGTGGACGCGTCCAGCAGCGCCACCCGCCTCTGCCAGGACAGCCCCTCCGCGGGGCAGCGGGCCGCGGACCTCGGGGGCGAACTGCCCTGGCTGCTGTTCGGCGCCCTCGCGCTGCTGCTCTTCTCCCGGCTGCTGACAGGGGTCCTGGAGCGGGGGCCGTTCACCGACACGGTCGCTCAACGGCTCTCGGCCCTCGGCTGGTTCGTCACGGTGGGCACGCCGCTGGCCGGCCTCGTCGCCGGCTCGTCACAGTCCTGGCTCGCCGGGAGCATGGCGCCGGTGGTGGGCTCCGGGTTCGAACTCACCGGCCCCATGGCGCTCATCCTCGCCGGCCTGGGCGCGATGATCATGGGAAGGATCATGCGCGAGGGAGTGCGCATGCGCGAGGACATCGAAGCGACCATCTGATGCCCGAGGACGAGATCCACGGAATCCGGATCCACCTGGACCGGGTCCTCGCCGAGCGCGGCATGACCCTCACCGAACTGTCCTCACGGGTGGGCATCACCGTCGTCAACCTGTCCGTCCTCAAGAACGGACGCGCCAAGGCCGTACGCTTCTCGACCCTGTCGAAGATCTGCGAGGTCCTCGGGTGCCAGCCGGGAGACCTGATCACCCACGACCCCACCGGACCGGCCTGACCTCCACCGGCGAAGGGCCGGGCAGCACCCTGTCCGTCCGCACGGGGCCGCGCGCGGACGGACAGGGCGACTACAGCGGGATCAGGCGCGCTTGCGGCGGCGGGCGACCACGAGGGTGCCGCCGACGGCGACCAGCACGGCTCCGGCCGCGACCAGCGGGAGTGTGCCCGGGCCCGCTCCGGTGGCCGCGAGGTCCGAGCCCGCGTCGCCGCCCCTGCGGATCGCGGCGGCCGGCGCGGCATCGGAGCACGCGCCGGACGCCCCTTCCGCGGAGTGCCCGGTACCGCCGGTTTCCTTGCCGGGGAGCCCGTCGGACGGTTCGCCGCTGCCGCGGTCGGTCATGGTCCTGCGCTCCGCTTTCTCCGTACGGCTGTCGGCGCAGTCTCGCAGACTCCCTGTTGCGCACCGGCCCCAGGCAGGAGACTGGGACTCCACGCTGCCGGGTGCCGGGCGGGAACCGAGGGGGACATATGCGGATGCGGGACAGCCACCGGGCGGACGCCGAGAGGCTGTTGGCGCGGGCCGTGGAGGAGGAGGTCCGGCGCTCCGGCGGGCGGACGGACCCCGGGCCGCTGATGACGCGTGCGCGGGGCGGCCTGGACGCCATGGCGGCGGGCGTCGCCGAGGAGTACGCCGCGTACGTCGAGGCCCTGGATGCCGAGGCGGCCGGGCAGACGCCGCTGGCCCACCGGCTCAACCGGACGGCCATGGGAACGCCGTTACTGGTCACCGGAGTTGCGGCGGCAGCCGCCTTCGGTGCGGATCTGGCGCTCGGCACCGCCTCCGGCCTGGCGCTCGGCGCCGGGGCCATCGTCGCGGTCGCGGGCGCCACCACCACCGTCGCCAAGGTCACCGCGTCGCACTGGCCGGCCGCCTCCCGCCGGGCAGGAGCCGTCGGACAGCCGGGCGGTACGGAGCAGTTGAGGCTCCAGTGGCTGACAGCGCTGGAGGTACGGGGCATCCGTCCGTTCATCGACCAGCAGCGGATGCTGACCGCCTCGTCCCGCACTCCGGCGAAGAAGGCAGCCGCCGCCCAGCCCCGGTCCGCCCCGTCCCTGCGCGGCGGCGACCGCAGCGCGGCGGCGCGGATGCGCGCCCTCCTTGAGCAGTCGTTCAGCCATCTCCCGGCTTCGGAAGGGAAGTTCGCGGGCCGCAGGGCCGAACTGGCCCGGATCGGGCAATGGGTGCACGCGGCCCGTGCGTCGACGGAGACGAAGCCGACCGTGGTCGTGCTGCACGGCCCGCCGGGCTCCGGGCGCACCGCGCTCGCCGTGCGGGCGGCGCACGATCTGAAGGACCAGTTCCGGGGGGCGTGCGTGGTGGACCTGCGCGGTGGCGCGGACGGCGAACCGCCGCTGCCGACCCGCGACGCCCTGCTCCACCTGCTGAACCGCCTGGGCGCGCCCCGCGAACAACTGCTGTTCCGTGACGGGGGCTCCGCGGGCCGGCCGGCCGGCACCTCGGCCGAGCAGCAGGTGCGCCGGCTCAGCGAGCTGTACCACCAGCATCTGACCGGCACCCCGGTGACGGTCGTCCTCGACGACGCCAGTGACGTGGAGCAGGTCCGCACGCTGATTCCGGAACGTTCCGACAGCCTCGTCCTGGTCACCGCCCGCGAGCCGCTCGATCTGCCCGATTCGCTCCCGGCGTGGGTGCATCAGCTGGAGGTCGGGGCACTGGACGCGGCGGGGGCGGAGGAGCTGCTGCGCGAGGCGTCCCAGGAGGCGGACCAGGGGCTGTACGACTACCCGTCGAGCGAGGCGATCACCGAGCTGTGCGGCGGACTGCCGCTGGCGCTGCGGATCGCGGGTTCCTCGCTCGGAGCGCGTACCCCCAGCGCGCTGGCCGCCGATCTCGCCGCGTACGGCCCGGTGCCACCGGTCGAGCGGGCGCTCTGGCTGCGCTACACCGACCAGTCCGAGCAGGCGCGGCGGCTGCTGCGCCGGCTCGCGCTGGCCGGACGGGCGAGTCTGGGTGCCGCGGCGGCCGCCGCGCTGCTCTCGGCCGACGACCAGGAGGCCGAACGGCTGCTGGCCGACCTGTCCGGGGCCGGACTGCTGGACCACGTGCGGGGCTCGCGCTACCGGCTGCACGATCTCGTACGGGGCTTCGCCCTGGCCCGGCTGCTCGACGAGGAGGAACCGGCCGACCGCACGGCCGCGCAGGAGCGGCTGATCGCGAACTACGCGGAGCTGGCCGGCGCGGTGATCCGGATGGTGGACGGCAAGATGTCCACCCGGGCCGGTCAGTTCGGACCGCATGGGTTCAGCTCCCTCGACGCGGCGCTGCGCTGGCTGGACGACGAGTCGAGCTTCATCACGTCCGCGCTGCGGCACAGCGAGGGCGTCGACCAGGGCGCGGTGCTCGACCTGCTGGGGGCGCTGTGCGACTACTGCCTGCTGCGCGGTGACCTCTACCGGCTGGGCGAGATAAGCGAGTTGACGCAGGCGGTGGACCAGGGGCTGCTGGAGCGGTCGGTGCAGTGGCGGACCGGTATCGCGGCCCGTCAGCTCGGCGAGCTGGACAAGGCCCGCACCACGCTGTCGTCCGTGGTCGGCCTGTACCGGGAGGCGCAGAACGACTCGGGTACGGCGCTGGCGCTGTGCTCACTCGGCATCACCCTGCACCACCAGGGCAATCTGACGGAGGCGTCGGCTCGCCTGCGCGAGGCGATCGAGCTGCAGTCCTCCGCGGCGCAGGCGGAGGACCGGGCCTGGTCGTTGCACGCGCTGGCCGCCGTGGAGCGCGACCGGGCCCACCTGCCCGAGGCGCTGGAGCTCCTGGACACGGCGCTGGCCCTGCACCGCGAGGGCGAGTCGCTGCACGGGGAGGCGTGGACGCAGTTCCAGCTGGGCCAGGTGCTGTTGCGCAGGGGCGATGTGGAGCGGGCCGAGGCCGCGCTGCGTACGGCCCTGGAGCTGTACGGGCGGACGCGGGACGAGCGGGGCGAGGCGTGGGCGCTGACCCAGCTGGCACGGGCCCGGCTGATGGACGGCGATGCGGGCGCTGCGGTGGAGCAGTTGAACGCGGCGCTGGGCCGCCACCGCGACAGCGAGGACGCGCGGGGCGAGGCGTGGACGCTCTACTACCTGGGCCAGGCCCTGGAGGAGGCCGGCGACACGGACCAGGCGGTGCGGCAGCTGGAGCGGGCCCGGACGATGTTCTCGCGGATGCGTGACGTCTACGGGCTGGCGTGCGCCCGGCACCATTCGGGGCGGGTCACCCGCGACCAGCGGGCCGCGCAGACGGGCAACCTGCGCAATTCCGGTTTCGCCCGTCAGCTGCTGGTGGACGCGCGGGCCGACTTCCGGCGCATCGGGGTCGCCCACGGGGAGGCGTGGACGTGCCTGGAGCTGGCCCTGATCGACGCGGGCAACCAGCGCGCGCCGCAGGCCCTGGAGCTGTGCGGTGAAGCGGCGGCGCTGTTCGACTCGTACGGCGACGCGCGGGGCGCGGACTGGGCGCGCTTCCTGCGGTGCACGCTGCTGCCGTACGCCTCGCCGGGCGGCATCGAGGTGGGCTCGGTGGTGGCCCAGCAGGAGTTGGCCGACCTGATCGCGGCCGGCCACGCCACGCGGGACGCGAAGCTGGAGGACTGCGCGGAGGCGTTCCGGGTGGTCCTGAACCGGGGTGTGGACCTGGAGGACGGCTGGCAGGCGTGGCGCCTGGGCCTGACCCCGGCCCGCCAGGCCCGGGAGATCATGGGTGTGCCGGTTCCGGGCAGGCCGTAGCCGCGCGTCCGCACGGCGCGGACCGGGAAGACGCCGCACCCACCGCGCGGCGACCGGGCCGGGCCGGGAGCACCCCGGTACCGCGACACGGCAACCGGTACAGGGCCGGGTGCCGTAAATACGTCACGGTAAAAGGGTTTGAGGTCCGGAATCCCGGTCATCGTCGAATCTGCCTGGTCGGAGGCGATGCCTCTCCCATTGTTCGCCCGTCAACCGTCCCACGGGGTGCACACATGGGGAATTAAGGAGTCCGTAAGTGGTGCTTGACGTGGCTGGAATTGATTGCCAGAACAGGATTGACGCACATTCGAAATCTTGCCTAAGCTACCGACCGTTCGGACCAACATCCGGATCATCATTGATCGAATCACTACGGGAGGCTGTCATGAAGCGCAAGATCTCCAAGTACTCGACCCTGAGCCCCAAGCGTCCGATGACGCAGTCCCTCTGAGTTAGGCACTTCTCTTCGAAGTGTCCTCTGGGACCCGCTCCGTCCTCCTTCCGAGGGCGGAGCGGTCATCTCGTACAACACCGTGCAGAACGCTCGAAGAACACCTGACGCACCCTGCTGAATACACGCAGGGAATTGCGCAGATCGGATTCTCCGCGGAATGGGAGTGACGTGTCCTCGCTCGGTATGAGCCTTTCCAGCTGGCTGAATCGGCCCTACCTCGACCTGGGGCCCGCGCCGGAACAAGTACCCAACCATACGGCCGCGTTGGGAATCGACTGCCGCAGCCTCTTCGACGGCGAGGACACCCCCTGGTTCTGGTCCTCGCTGAATCCCTCCTTCCGTGAGGCTCTCATCGCGGAAACCGGCCTGAGCGCCTACGACGTCAGCGACCCGACCCGCCTCGCACCCGAGTTGCGCACGGAACGCTGGCAGCACCTGTGCACCCTTCTCGACGGTGGATTCACCCGCCTTTCGGTGGAGGAACAGGTAAAAGTCGCCCGGCTGCTCAACCGGATGTGCTTCTTCCGCTACGTCCGCGACCTGATTCCGCCGGAGGCGCTGGACCGGGCCGGGGACAGCCCCGCGCACGCCGCGCTGGCGTGGCTGCGCTGTGCGGCCGGATACAAACTCTGGATGGAGGGCGCCGAGCCCTCCTATTCCCTCGATGAATTCGAGCGGATAGCGGAGATCGCCCCGCCGGGACTGGCTCGCATCAATCCGCTGTACCAAATGGTCGTCCAGAACGTGAAACACCGGAACGACGTCGAGGCGACCGAATACTGGCAGGAGCGCCACCACCGGGCGATCCTGGAGACCGAGCCGGATCTGGACCGGCACGACTTCCTGATGGCGATCAGCCGCTCGCACCGCGTCGGCGGCTTCGTCCCGCAGATGCGCCGGGACCGGGCCGGGACCGTACGGGAGATGGACCTCGCCGAGGACTACGCCCTGCAGATGGACTTCGGTACGGAGCTGCAGCGCGCCTACGCCCGCGAACTGCTCTACCCCGTACGGGAGAGCCGCATCAAGGAAGCCCTCTGGCTGCAGGACCTCGACACCGCTCTGGAGCGGGCCGTCGTCCACCGGGACGCCCACCCGCTCGACTCGCGGGTCTGGGTGCACTGCGGCGAGGTGCGGATCGAGCGCGACGAGCCGGAGGAGGCGCTGCACTGCTTCCGCGAGGCCGCCCGGCTGGCACCGCCCGGCGGGGACATCGCCCGCTACATGGCCGGCCAGTGCCACGAGTACCTGGACGACCTCCCTTCGGCGCTGGACGCCTACCTCGGCGCGCTGCGCGTCGACCCGCTCGGCTACTCCTCGGCCGAGGGTGCGCTGCGGGTGGCGCAGGCGGTCGGCTCCGGCACGGCGCGCTGGGCCGAGCGGGCGGTGGCCGAGCTCACCGCACGCGGATCGCAGACGCCGCAGGAGAAGGCGGGCGGGACCGACGCCTACCGGAACCTCCCGGCGCCCGAGTCCACCGGCACCGCGCCCCGGCCGGCCGACGACAGCCAGGAGCTGACCGCGTGACGGGACCGGACGACCGGCACGCGGGGCTCGGGCCGGCCTCCTTCGAGAGCTGTCCCAGCCGCACCGAGGCCGGACACTGCCGCACCTTCGAGGAGACCTGGGCCCGCCTGGAGCCGCTGCTGCCGAAGGTCCCGGTCACCCGGGTCTACGACGCGACGCCCCTGGACGTCATCGGCCTGCCGGTCTGGTCCGCGGTCACGCCGCTGGCCACGGACCTGACCGTCCACGCGGGCAAGGGCACCAGCCCGCAGGCCTCCAGGATCAGCGCGGTGATGGAGGCCGTCGAGCGGGTCTGCGCCGAGTCGATGCCCGCGGAGCGGACCGTCCGGGGCGCCCACGGCTCACTGCCGGACACCGTCGACCCGTCCTCCTTCGCGCTGCCCTTCGGCACCCCGTACCGTCCCGGCGCGACGCTCTCCTGGACCGGCGCCCTCGACCTGATGGCCGGCGGCCACCACTGGGTGCCCGTCGACCTGGTGGTGAGCCCGGGCCGCGGCGAGCTCTGCTCCGGGACCGAGACCAACGGCCTGGCCTCCGGGAACACTTATACCGAGGCCGCCCTGCACGCCCTCTACGAGGTGATCGAGCGGGACGCCGTCGCCGTCGAGGAGTTCCACCACATCCACCACGACCCGGCGGAGGCCGCTGCCCGCCCGGTGCGGCTGTTCGACCCGGCCACCCTGCCTCCGGTCGCCGTGGAGCTGCTGGAGCGTCTCGTCGACGCCCGTCTGCGCGTGCAGTTGCAGGACTGCACCACCGCGCTCGGCATCCCGGTCTTCGCGGTCGTCCTGGTGGACGAGTCCTACCCGGGCGCGGAGGGCCAGGCCATCGCCTTCGCGGGGTACGGCGCGGACCTGGACCCGGTCCGCGCGATGCTGCGGGCGATCACCGAGGCCGCGCAGGCGCACACGGGGGTCATCCTGGGCGCCCGGGACGAGTTCGAGGGGATGCGCCCCATCCCCGACCGCGCGGCCATGCTGCAGCGCCGGATCGAACTCCTCTACGGCGAGGGCACCCTGCCCTTCCCCGCCGCTTCCGAGCCGTCCGGCGCGGACCTCTTCGACGACCTCCACGAGGTGCTGCGGAGACTGTGCGCGGCGGGATACGAGCGATGTCTGGTCACCTCACTGACCCGGCCCGACCTGGGAATCCCGGTGGTGCGCGTGCTCGTTCCCGGCCTCGCCTCCCCGTACCCGGACAGCTCCAGAGCCCCGGTCCCGCGACTCCTGGCACAGGTGGTGTGAAGTGGACACGAACCCCGGTCCCTCCGTCACCGTCTTCACCGGCCCCTCGCTCTCCCCCGCCGAGGCCGCGCGGACCCTGCCCGGCGCCGAGATCCTGGCACCCGTCGCCCGCGGCGACCTGCACCGCGCCCGCGAACGCGGCGCGCAGCTGCTGGTGGTGATCGACGGCACCTTCTCCCACTCCCTCGCGGTCTCCCCGCGCGAGGTCGTCGACGTCCTGCGCGACGGCGCGGTGGTACTCGGCGCCTCCAGCATGGGCGCCCTGCGGGCGGTCGAGTGCGGCCCTGCGGGCATGCTCGGCGTCGGCACGGTGTACCGGCTGTACCGGGCGGGGCTGCTCTCCAGCGACGACGAAGTAGCCGTCACCACCGACCCGGACCGCGACTACGCGGCGACCTCGGTCGCCCTGGTCAACATCCGGCTCGGGCTGCGCCGGGCCGTGCACCGCGGCCTCCTGACCGCGCGCCGGGCGGGCGAGGTGGAGGAGGCGGCCCAGTCCGTGTTCTTCGCGCAGCGCAACTGGCGTTCGGTGTTCCGGGCGTCCGGCGTCGCCGATCCGGACGGCGCGGCGCGGGCCTTCTGCGAGCAGGTCGACGTCAAGCGGGACGACGCCCGGCGGGCCCTGCGGACGGCGGCCGGACTGCTCACCGAAGGGGCGTTCAAACCGTCCGGGACCGCGCACTTCACGACGTCGCTGCGCTACCCGGGCCACGATCCGCTGCTCGGCCTCGACCGGGCCGAGGCCGCGTCGGACCTGTTGCGCTGGCTCTTCGGCAGCGGGCGCTACCAGCGCTACGTCTGGCCGCTCGCGGTCGGCGAACCCGAGTTCGGCGACCTGGCGGCGATCGGCCCGCAGGACCGTGCGGACGCCCTGCGGGAGCGTCTGGCGGCCCTCCTCGGCCGGACGCTGCGCGGACCGGAGGAGATCGCCGGCTTCGCCGAACGGCTGGCCCTGGAGCTGGAGTTCCTCGACGAGTTCCAGACGGAGCTGATGCGGCGGCACGCGGTGACCCGGCTCGCCGACGAGGCCGAGGCACACGGGCTGCGCCCGTCCCCGCACCAGCTGCGGGCGGTGCGTGAGTCCGTCGCCGTCGCACACGGCTACGAGGACTGGCCCTCGCTGACCGGCGACGTCACCCCGGCCGACGAGAGCGGCACGGAACGTCTTTACGGGGCGCTGCCGCTCCGCTGGGTCGAGGAGGCCTGCGACCGGCTCGCCCTCGCCCGCGCCTGGCAGGCCGGGACGCGCCGGCCGGCCGGGCCGCAGCAGCCGCAAGCGGTGCGACCGGCATCGCGGCGGACGGCGGACGGGGCATGACCGCGTCCGACACCGAACGGCCGGACACGCGGGAGGCCGCCAAGGCCGGCGCCCTCGTCACCTGGCGCGAGGCGCCGGCGGCGGCACGGATGCTGGTGATCGGCACCTTCGTCCACCGCCTCGGCAGCTTCCTGCAGACCTTCCTGGTCCTCTACCTGACGCACCGCGGCTTCTCCGACGGGCAGGCGGGCACCGCTCTGGGCGTGTACGGCGCCGGCATGGTGTTCGGCGTCCTGGTCGGCGGCTGGCTCTCGGACCGGCTCAGCCCGCGCACCACGATCGTCGGTTCGACGGCGCTCACGGCTCTCCTGCTGCCCGCCATGCTGTACCTGCACTCCATCGGGCCGATGCTGGTCCTGGTGGCGCTGATCGGCGCCGTCGGCCAGGCCTACCGGCCCGCCTCCACCAGCGCGTTGAGCAAACTGGTGCCCGAGAGCCGGCACGTGATGCTCTTCGCCATGGTCCGCCTGGCCACCAACCTGGGCACCGGCATCGGGCCCGTGCTCGGCGCGGCGCTGGTCATGGTCTCCTACCAACTCCTGTTCTGGGGCGAGGCCCTGGCGACCCTCTGCTTCGCACTCGCCGCCTTCTTCGCCCTGCGCGGCGGCGGAGCGGGTCTCGCGCATCCCAAGGGCGGGCCGGCCGGCGAGGAGGAGTCCGGCAGCTATCTGGAGGTGCTGCGCGACCGCCGCTACCTGATGTTCCTGTGTGCGCTGCTGACCACCTCGGCCGTGTACATCCAGTACGTCTCCACGCTCCCGCTCGCGGTGACGGCGGCCGGGCTGAACGTGATGTCGTACGGCATCCTGGTCGGCCTGAACGGCATCGTGGTCGTGGCCTTCGAACTCCTGGTGGCCAAGCGGGTCCAGCACTGGCCGCGCCGCGTCGCGGCCGTCGCCGGGGTGGTGCTGACCGCCGTCGGCGTGGCCGCGTACGCCCTCCCCTGGGGCATGGCCGGCTTCGTCCTGGCCACGGCGGTGTGGTCCTTCGGCGAGACGGTCGGCTACCCGACGCTCTTCTTCGCGTACCCGGCGCAGGCCGGACCGCGGCGGCTGCGCGGGCGCTATCTCGGCGCGTCCAACTCCGTCTACGGGCTGGGCTGCGCACTCGGACCGGTGATCGGCACGGCGGTATGGAGCGGAGCCGGGCGTGGACTGTGGCTCTGGTGCGGGGCGTTGGGCCTCGTCGCTGCCATCATGACCTGGGCGGGAGTGGTACCCGCCGAGCCCGAGCCGGAGGAGTGAGATGTCCGAGACGAACCCGCTGATCCAGGTCGACGAACTACGCGCCCTGCTGACGGACGGGGCACCGCTCACCGTGCTCGACGTCCGCTGGAACCCGCAGGGCCCGACACCGGTGCAGCGCTATCTGGACGGCCACCTCCCCGGGGCCGTCCGCGCCGATCTGGACGCCGACCTGGCCGCACCGCCCGGCCCCGGCGGGCGGCACCCGCTGCCGGACGCCGAGACCTTCCTGGCGGCGACGAACCGTCTCGGCGTCGACCGGGACCGGCCCGTGGTGGTCTACGACCAGCGGGACTCGACCATCTCCGCCCGTCTGTGGTGGATGCTGCTCCACTACGGCCACCCCTCGGTCCGGGTCCTGGACGGCGGCTACGAGGCGTGGGCCCGGGCCGGCGCGCCGGTCGAGACCGGGCCGGGCGCACCGGTCGCCCCGGGCGGCTTCGCCGGTACGCCCGGCGCACTGCCGCTGCTGACGGTGGACGAGGTGCCGGACGCGGCGGCCAAGGGCTTCCTGCTCGACTCGCGGCTCCCGGAGCGCTTCCGCGGCGAGGTCGAGCCCCTCGACCCGGTCGCCGGTCACATCCCGGGGGCGCTCTCCGCGCCCACCTTCGACAACAGCGCCCCGGACGGACGGTTCCGCTCACCCGAGGAACTGCGCCGGCGCTTCACCGGCCTGGGCCTCACCGACGGCCGTCCGGTGGCCGCGTACTGCGGTTCGGGGGTGACCGCCGCACACCAGGTCCTGGCGCTGCGGCTGGCCGGCTTCGAGGCGGCGCTGTACGCGGGCTCGTGGAGCGAGTGGGTCGCGGACCCGGCCCGGCCCGTGGCCGTGGGTGCATGACCGCCCTCGACCACCTGATCCTCGCCGCGCCCGACCTGGAGCGGACCGTCGCCTGGCTGGAGGAGGGGCTCGGCGTACGGCTCGCGCCGGGCGGCAGCCACCCCACCGCGGGGACCCGGAACTTTCTGCTGGGCCTGGGTGATTCCGCGTATCTGGAGGTGCTCGGCCCGGACACCGGACAGAGCGTGCCGCGCGAGGAGCTGCCGTTCGGCCTGGGGGTGCCCGGCCATCCCCGCCTCTGCACCTGGGCCCTGCGGGTCACCGACGTGGACGCCCGGGTGGCCGCCGCACGCGCCGCGGGCCACGACCCGGGCGACCCGGCGACGATGAGCCGGGTGGATCCGAGCGGGGCCGTGGTGAGCGGCAGGATCACCCCGCCGCGGGCGTCCGAGGACGGCGGCCTGCTGCCGTTCCTGGTGGACTGGGGCACCACGCCGCACCCCTCCCGCGGCCTCCCCCGGGCCGAGCTGGCCGACCTGCGCGGCTACCACCCGGACCCGGACCCCGTGCGTCAGGCCCTGCGGGCCGTGGAGGCCGGCCTCACGCTGCGCCGCGGGAGCCGCCCCGCCCTGGTGGCGACGGTGCGCACGCCGGACGGCGAGCTCACGCTGAACTGATCCGCGTGCCCCGTCGCCGTACCGGCGGGCGGGGGCGGGGGGCCCGGTCGCCCGGTGCCGCCCCGCCCCCGCCCGCGCCTACTTCCGCTTCGCGGAGCCCGCGGGCTCCGCCGCACCCTTCGCGCCGGCCGTCTCCTTCGGCTCCGCCGGAGCCTCCTCGAAGTCGACCTTGCCCATGTGCCGGTTCATCGACTTCATCAGCAGCCACACGCCCACGGCGAGCGCTGCGAAGACGATGAAGCCGAGGACCCCGGGGGTCACCTTGTTCTTGTCCAGTTCCTCGGCGAGCGGGACGAGGTGCGTCAGTGCCTGAGTCGCGTACATATCAGGCATTGTCGCGGATGCCCGCGAAGAGGTCGCTCTCGGGGAGGGAGGTATCGACGAGGGACTTCGCCAGCTCGTACTCCTCGGTCGGCCAGACCTCCCGCTGGATGTCCATCGGGACGCGGAACCAGCCGCCGTCCGGGTCGATCTGCGTCGCGTGCGCGATCAGCGCCTTGTCGCGGATCTCGAAGAAGTCCGCGCACGGAACGTGCGTGGTCAGCGTGCGCTCGGCGCGCTCGAACTCCTTCCAGCGCTCCAGCCAGTCCCCGTACGGCGACTCCAGGCCGCGGGCGAGCAGGGCCTCGTGCAGCGCGACCGTGCGCGGCTTGTTGAAGCCCTGGTTGTAGTAGAGCTTCTGCGGCGCCCAGGCGGGACCGAACTCCGCCTCGGGGAACTTCTCGGCGTCGGCCGCACCCTCGAACGCGATCATCGAGATCGTGTGGGTCATGATGTGGTCGGGGTGCGGGTAGCCCCCGTTCTCGTCGTACGTGGTGATGACCTGCGGCCGGAAGGCGCGGATCTTCGCGACGAGGCGGCCCGCCGCCACGGTCTCGTCCTCCAGCGCGAAGCAGCCCTCGGGCAGGGGCGGCAGCGGGTCGCCCTCGGGCAGACCCGAGTCGACGAAGCCGAGCCACTCCTGCTTGACGCCCAGGATCTCCCGGGCCTCGTCCATCTCCTTCTTGCGCACCTCGTGGATGTTCTTCTCGATGTACGCGTCACCCTGGAGTTTCGGGTTGAGGATGGAGCCGCGCTCGCCTCCCGTGCAGGTGACGACCAGCACGTCCACCCCCTCGGACACGTACTTGGCCATGGTGGCCGCGCCCTTGCTCGACTCGTCGTCGGGGTGGGCGTGCACGGCCATCAGTCGAAGCTGCTCAGTCAAGACTCGATCCTCAGTGATTGGTCGCCATCAAGGGTGCCGTCCCGCAGGGACGTCGGTGTGGGGTGGCGGTCGGGTGGCGCACGGGCGGCTTCTATAGTGACCGAACACGGGGGTGGAAAATTCCTCGATCCCCGGTACGGGAGGAACGATCATGACGGCGGTGCGCGAGACGCCTCCCGAGAACCGTTACGGCCGCTCCGCCGACCAGCGCGCGGACCGCAAACTCAAGATCATCGGTGCGGTCCTCGGTGCCGCCCTGCTGGGTGTGGTCGGCTGGATCGGTTACGGCTACGTGAGCGGCCAGGGCCTCAGCGCCGAGATGATCAAGTTCAAGGTCGCCTCCGACGACCGCGTCGAGGTGCACCTGGAGGTCCGCAAGGACCGGGACGCCAAGGGCTACTGCACGCTCCGCTCGCTGAGCGAGAACGGCACGGAGGTCGCCCGCAAGGACTTCCGCTTCGACGGGGACACCGACCGGATCGACCAGATCCTCACCCTGCGCACGACCTCCAGGGCGACCGCCGTCGAGCTGCTGGGCTGCACGGACGACGACGGAGCCCGGCGTTGACGCCGCACGGGTGATGTAGACGACTCCTGGCGGGCCTGACCTGCGGTTTCGCACTCTCGGTCGTTTACCTCCTCCCCCTTTCCCCGGCGAATTGTTAGGCTCGTGGTTTCGCCCACCCGTGGAAGCGCATGCTTCGGGGTAGGGCGATGCTTTGTATTCCCAGTACCGACGAGGAGCACCCTGTGACCCAGACCAGCGAAAACGTCACCTGGCTCACGCCGGAGGCGTACAGCCAGCTCAAGGCCGAGCTGGAGTACCTGTCTGGTCCCGCGCGCACGGAGATCGCCGTCAAGATCGCGGCGGCCCGTGAGGAGGGCGACCTGCGTGAGAACGGCGGGTACCACGCGGCCAAGGAGGAGCAGGGCAAGATGGAGCTCCGGGTGCGCCAGCTGACCCAGCTCCTGGAGCACGCGAAGGTCGGCGAGGCGCCGGCCGACGACGGCGTGGTCGAGCCCGGCATGGTCGTGACGATCGCCTTCGACGGCGATGACGACGACACGACGACCTTCCTGCTCGCCTCCCGCGAGTACGCGAGCTCGGACATCGAGACGTACTCCCCGCAGTCCCCGCTCGGCGTGGGCGTGAACGGCAAGAGGATGGGCGAGACCGCCGAGTACGAGCTGCCGAACGGCAAGACCGCCACGGTGAAGATCCTTTCGGCGAAGCCGTACTCCGGCTGATCCGCACACCTCACACACCCCGCACGAAGCCCCGGCCGCATCCTGGATCTCCAGGGGCCGGGGCTTCCTGCTGTGCTCGGGCGGCGTGCTCGGGCGGCGTGCTCGGGCGGCGTGCTCAGACGGCCACCGAGCGGTACTTGCGCACGGCCAGGGTCCGGAAGACCGCGACGATCACCACGGACCAGATCAGCGAGGCCCAGACGGGGTGCTGCATCGGCCAGGCGTCGGACGTCGAGACACCCGGGTTCCCGAAGAGCACACGGCATGCCTGGACGGTCGCGCTGAACGGGTTCCAGTCGGCGATCGGCTGGAGCCAGCCCGCCATCTGGCTGGAGTCCACGAAGGCGTTGGAGATGAACGTCACCGGGAACAGCCAGATCAGCCCGCCCGAGGTGGCCGCCTCGGGGGTGCGGACGGAGAGGCCGATCAGCGCGCCGATCCAGGAGAACGCGTACCCGAGGAGCAGGAGCAGCCCGAACGCGCCCAGCGCCTTGGGGACGCCCTCGTGGATGCGCCAGCCGACGATCAGGGCCACGATCGTGAGGACCAGCACGGTGAACATGGTCTGGACGAGGTCGGCCAGCGTCCGGCCGGTGAGCACCGCGCCGCGGGCCATGGGCAGTGAGCGGAACCGGTCGACGAGCCCCTTGTGCATGTCGTCGGCGATCCCCGCGCCCGCCCCCGCCGTGGCGAAGGTGACGGTCTGCGCGAAGATGCCGGCCATCAGGAAGTTCCGGTAGACGACGGGGTCCGTCGAGCCCCCGATGTTCATGGAGCCGCCGAACACGTAGCTGAACAGCACCACGAACATGATCGGCTGAATGAGCCCGAAGAGGACCACTTCGGGAATCCGGGTCATGCGGATCAGATTCCGCCGGGCCATGACCAGCGAGTCGCGGGCGGACTGGCCGATCCCGCCGGCGCCCCGGGGCGCGCGGCCTGCGGTCGTCTCGGTCACGGCACTCACTTCGCTGCCTCCGTCCGGGCGGCGTCCGCCGCGTCCGTCCCGTTCTCGTCGCTCTTGTCCTGCTCGGCCGCGTGGCCGGTGAGGGAGATGAACACGTCGTCGAGGGTGGGGCGGCGCAGCCCGATGTCGTCGATCTCCACGCCGCGGGCGTCCAGGTCGCGGATGACCTCGGCCAGGAGCTTGGCGCCGCCGTCGACCGGGACGGTCAGTTTGCGCATGTGCGGGACGACGGCGACCTCGCCCTTGCCCAGGTGGGCGAGGACCTCGCGGGCCGGGTCGATCTGGTCGCGCTGCTGGACGACGACCTCGACGCGCTCGCCGCCGGTGCGGGCCTTGAGCTGGTCGGAGGTGCCGCGGGCGATGACGAGGCCGTGGTCGATCACGCAGATGTCGTGGGCGAGGCGGTCGGCCTCCTCCAGGTACTGCGTGGTGAGCAGCAGCGTCGTACCGCCGGCGACGAGCTCCTCGATGACGTCCCAGAGCTGCTGCCGGTTGCGGGGGTCGAGGCCGGTGGTCGGCTCGTCCATGAACATGACCGGCGGGGAGACGACGAGCGCCGCCGCGAGGTCGAGGCGGCGGCGCATGCCGCCGGAGTAGGTCTTGGCCGTGCGGTCGGCCGCGTCGGCGAGGTTGAACCGCTCCAGCAGCTCCGCGGCACGTGCCTTCGCGGCACGGGACGACATCTGGTAGAGCTGGCCGACCATCTGGAGGTTCTCGCGGCCGGTCAGGTATTCGTCGACGGCGGCGAACTGGCCGGAGAGCCCGATCGAGCGCCGTACCTCGTTGGGTTTCTTCAGTACGTCGATGCCCGCGACGAAGGCGCTGCCGCTGTCGGGCCTGAGCAGCGTCGTGAGGACGCGTACGGCGGTCGTCTTGCCGGCCCCGTTGGGGCCGAGAAGTCCGAGGACGGTGCCTTCCGGCACGTCGAGGTCGACGCCGCCGAGTGCGGTGACGTCGCCGAAGGTCTTCACCAGACCTTCGGCGTAGATCGCGCCTGGCATACGGGATTCCCCCAGTGCGTTCGGGTGACTTCCTCACAGATCCTAGATTTGCCCGGGTTTCCGCGCCCGGTGAACGCACAGAGCAAACGCGTGCATGACGCCGGACCGGGCGCACGCACCGTATCGCGATACATCGCGACCAACAAGGGGTCAGGCCATCACCAGGTAGCCCGCCCCGCGCAGCGCCGCGGCGACCTCCTGGCAGTGCTCCGGGCCCTTGGTCTCCAGGTGGAGCTCCACCTCGGCCTCGGTGAGGCCGAGCCTCGGGTCGGTGCGCACATGGCTGACGTCCAGCACGTTGGCGTCGGCCACCGTCAGCACGCCCAGCATGGCCGCCAGCGCGCCGGGCCGGTCCGTCAGGCGCAGCCGCAGGCTCAGATAGCGGCCGGCCGCGGACATGCCGTGGGTCAGGATGCGCTGCATCAGCAGCGGGTCCACGTTGCCGCCGGACAGCAGCGCCACGACCGGCCCGCGGAACGACTTCGGGTCGCTGAGCAGCGCGGCCACCGGGCTCGCGCCCGCCGGCTCCACCACCATCTTGGCCCGCTCCAGGCAGAGCAGCAGGGCGCTGGACAGCTCGTCCTCGGAGACCGTGCGGACCTCGTCGACCAGCTCCCGGACCAGGCCGAACGGCACGTCACCGGGGCGTCCCACCTTGATGCCGTCCGCCATCGTCTGGAGCGAACCGATCGAGACGGGGTGGCCGGCGGCCAGCGACGGCGGGTAGCAGGCCGCGCCCGCCGCCTGCACGCCGACGATCCGCACATCGGGCCGGATCGCCTTCACCGCCACGGCGATCCCGGCCGCGAGGCCGCCGCCGCCGATACCGACGACGATCGTGCGCACCTCGGGGCACTGGTCCAGGATCTCCAGGCCCACCGTTCCCTGCCCCGCGATGATGTCGGGGTGGTCGAAGGGGTGGATGAAGACCGCGCCGGTCTCGTGCGCGTACTCCTGGGCCGCGGCCAGCGTCTCGTCGACGACGTGCCCGTGCAGCCGCACCTGCGCCCCGTACTCACGGGTCGCGGCGACCTTGGGCAGCGGCGCCCCGACCGGCATGAAGACCGTTGACCGTACGCCGAGCAGCGCAGACGCGAGCGCGACACCCTGCGCATGGTTTCCGGCGCTCGCGGCGACGACGCCTGCGGCGCGTTCGACCGGGGAGAGGCCGGAGATGCGTACGTACGCACCCCGCAGTTTGAACGACCCGGTCCGCTGCAGGTTCTCGCACTTGAACTGGACGGGCGCGCCCACCAGGGCCGACAGATGGCGGCTGCCCTCCAGCGGCGTGACCCGGGAAACCCCGGAGAGCATCTTCTGCGCCCCCCGGACGTCGTCGAGGATCAGCGGGGGAAAACGGCCGGGCCGTGCGAAGTTCATACCGCAAGTCTTGCAGCTGAAAGGGGTTGCGGCCGCCGCTGCCGGTGCCCTCCTGAGTCGATCTCCGCAGGTTTGTGCGGCACTGGTACGCGTTGCCCCGGGGCCGCGTACTCTGTCCCCCACCCATCCGACACCGCACGAAGAGAGCCCCCGGCCATGCCCCCTCAGGACATGACGACTGCCGCGTCTCCTTCCGGGGGCGCCACCCCGGAGAACCCGGGTCACGACCACCTTCTCGACACTCTGCAGCACCAGGTGGCGGTCTTCGCCCGGCGTGCCGAGCAGACCCGCCTCGGCGGGGTCGGACAGGTGCGCAACTCCATGGACCGAGCCGCGTATCTGCTGCTCAACCGGCTGGACCGGGAAGGCCCCATGGGCGTCAAGGCGCTGGCCGCCGGAATGGGGATCGACTCCTCGACGGTGACGCGACAGGTCGCGCCGCTCGTGGACACCGGTCTGGTCAAGCGCACTTCGCATCCGGAGGACGGCCGTGCGGTCGTGCTCCAGCTCTCCCCGCGCGGCCAGGCCCGCCTGGAGGAGGTCCGGGCCTCGCGGCGCGAGTTGATGTCCCAGGTGACGGACGAGTGGACCGAGGACGAGCGGGACACGTTCTGCGCCCTCCTCACCCGCTTCAACGGGTCCCTGGCCGCCCGCCAGGCGTCGCACCAGGCACCGCCTGCGCAGTAGGGCGCGTTGGCTAAGTCCCGCCTGCCTCCGGGGGGTTGACCCGGAGGCTGCGGAGCGCTCCGATTGACCTCGTGCGAGAACGCCATGCGGGCCGACGACGGCGCCGCGCCCAGGAGTTCGAGGCCTTCGTGGCGGGCGCGGCGGGCCGGCTGCTGCACACCGCGACCCTGCTCACGGCCGAACCGGTGGACCCGCCCGGCGGCAACGAGCGCGCGCTGCGGCTCCTGACGGCCGCTCTGGCCCGGACGTACGCGGACTGGGACCGGCTGCACGGTGAGGATCCGTACAACCGCACCCGGCAGGATCTGGCCGCCCGGTTCGCCCGGGAGGCGTGGCGCCATCACCGCCCGAGCGGCGGGCTACTGGACCCGCTGACCCCGCAGGAGCGCCTCGTCCTGGTGCTGCGCCTGTACGAGGGGGTCCCCGAGGAGCAGACGGCGGCGCTGCTCGGGGTGCCGGTGGACCGGGTGCGCGCGGTCTGCAACCGCTCGGTGGCCACGCTGCGCGGCACCAGGAGCCCGACCGCGCGACGGGGTCACGCCCGGCCGCCCCTGGGGGCGGCGCCGTGAGCGGGATCGGGCGCAAGGAGGACGAGGTCCGGCGGATGCTGGAGGGCCCCCGTCCGCAGGTGCCCGCGGAGCTGGCGGCGCGGGCGGTGGAACACGGAGTACGGCTGTTGCGCCGCCGGCGGGTGCTGCGACGGCTGTGGCTGCTGGCGGTGACCGCGGCGGTCGTGGCGTTCACCGTGTGGGCGGTGGTGGCCCAGCCCTGGCAGGCCCCGCCCGCCGAGACGACGGCGCCGCTGGACGGCTGGTAGGGCGTGCGCGGTCACCGTACGACGGACGCCCGCACCCGCCCCCGGAGCTCTCACCCGCGCGCCGCGCCCGAGACCCCTGACACCGCCGGACGGCTCGCCTAGGGTCACCGGCGAACCCGAAAAAAACATCGGACGGGGATGTCGAGAACCGGTGACCGGCTCCGTCCCCGCTATGAACGCGACCACAAGGGATCGCACCGGCAAGGAGAGACACCATGGCCAAGTACCTGCTGCTGAAGCACTACCGCGGCGCCCCGGACGCGGTCAACAACGTCCCCATGGACCAGTGGACGCCGGAGGAGATCTCGGCCCACATGCAGTACATGAACGACTTCGCGGCCCGGCTGGAGAAGACCGGCGAGTTCGTCGACGGTCAGGCACTCGCCCCCCGGGGGGCGTGGGTCCGCTTCGACGGCGAGGGGCGCCCGCCGGTCACCGACGGCCCGTTCGCGGAGACCAAGGACCTCATCGCGGGCTGGATGACCATCGACGTCGACAGCTACGAACGCGCCGTCGAGCTGGCCGGGGAGCTGTCCGCCGCCCCCGGCGCGGGCGGCCGGCCGATCCACGAGTGGCTGGAGCTGCGCCCGTTCCTGACCGAGCCGCCCACCATCACGGAGTGACACCCACGTGACTCAGGTGAACGAGGTCCTGCTCAGGAGCCTCACGCCGAGCGTGCTCACCGTTCTCGTCCGCCGCGGAGCAGACTTCGCGGCGGCCGAGGACGCCGTGCAGGACGCTCTGGTCGAGGCGCTCCGGGTCTGGCCGGACGACCCCCCGCGGGACGCCAAGGGCTGGCTGATCACGGTGGCCTGGCGCAAGTTCCTCGACGCGACGCGCGCCGACACCGCCCGCCGCCGGCGCGAGGACCGCGTCGAGGAGGAACCCGCGCCCGGCCCGGCACCCGGGGTGGACGACACGCTCCAGCTGTACTTCCTGTGCGCCCATCCGTCGCTGACCCCGGCGTCGGCGGTCGCGCTCACACTGCGGGCGGTCGGCGGGCTGACCACACGCCAGATCGCCGAGGCGTATCTGGTGCCCGAGGCGACGATGGCGCAGCGCATCAGCCGGGCCAAGCGCACCGTCTCCGACGTGCGGTTCGAGCGGCCCGGCGATGTCGCCACCGTTCTGCGCGTCCTCTACCTCGTCTTCAACGAGGGCTACTCCGGCGATGTCGACCTGGCCGCCGAGGCCATCCGGCTCACCCGGCAGCTGGCGGCCCGCATCGACCACCCCGAGGTGGCCGGGCTGCTCGCCCTCATGCTGCTCCACCATGCCCGTCGCGCCGCCCGGACCGCGTCCGACGGCAGCCTGGTGCCGCTCGCCGAGCAGGACCGCGGCCGCTGGGACACCCGCTCGATCGCCGAGGGCGTCGTGATCCTCCAGGCGGCCCTGGCCCGCGACCGGCTGGGCCAGTTCCAGGCCCAGGCCGCCATCGCGGCGCTGCACGCCGACGCGCCCGCCGCCGAGGAGACCGACTGGGTGCAGATCGTCGAGTGGTACGACGAGCTCGCGCGCCTGACCGACAGCCCGGTCGTCCTGCTCAACCGCGCCGTCGCCGTCGGGGAGGCCGACGGACCCCGCGCCGGCCTGGCGGCGCTCGCGGCGCTGGACGACTCCCTGCCCCGCCACACGGCGGTGGCGGCGTATCTCCACGAACGCGACGGCGACCCGGTGACGGCGGCACGGCTGTACGCCGAGGCGGCCCACAAGGCGCCCAACCTCGCCGAGCGCGATCACCTGACCCGCCAGGCGGCCCGGCTCCGTGCCCGCTGACGCTCCGCGGTGACCGACGGCGCGCGCATGCCCGTTCTATCCTGGAATGGCATCGGCAGAGGAGGCTGTGATGACCAGGAAGATCGCCGACTGCCGTAAGTATCCGAGTGTGTCGAACTGCTCGCTGACCATCTCCGGCGAGGAGGACGAAGTCGTGCGGGCCGCGACCGAGCACGCCGTCTCCGTCCATGAGCACACCGACAGCCCCGAGCTGCGGGAGCAGGTCAGGGCTTCGCTGGAGGACGAGAAGGTCTCGGTCTGAGGACGAGAAGGCCCCGGCGGGACCGGTCGAACCGGCCCCGCCCGAGGCCCTGTGTGCCGTACGGGAGCGACACGCCCTCGGGGCAGCCCCTCGAAACAGCCCCTGGGGAACAGTCCCTAGCCGAGCGCCTGCGTCAGGTCGGCCAGCAGGTCGTCGCCGTTCTCGATGCCGACGGAGAGCCGGACCAGGTCGGCCGGGACCTCCAGCGGGGAGCCGGCGGCGGACGCGTGCGTCATCCGGCCCGGGTGCTCCAGCAGGGATTCGACGCCGCCGAGCGACTCCCCCAGCGTGAAGAGCTTCGCGCGGTTGCAGACCTCGACGGCCGCCTCCTCGCCGCCCGCGACCCGGAAGGACACCATGCCGCCGAAGGCCTTCATCTGCTTGGCCGCGACCTCATGGCCCTGGTGCTCGGGCAGTCCGGGGTAGAGGACCTGGGTGACCTTGGGGTGGCGGGTCAGCAGGTCGGCGACCCTGGTGGCGTTCTCGCTGTGCCGGTCCATCCGGACGGCCAGCGTCTTGATGCCGCGCAGCACCAGCCAGGCGTCGAACGGTCCGGCGACGGCGCCCATCGCGTTCTGGTGGTACGCCAACTCGTCCGACAGGTCGGGGTCGTTGACGATCAGCGCGCCGCCGACGACGTCCGAGTGGCCGCCCATGTACTTGGTCGTGGAGTGGACCACGACATCGGCGCCCAGGGCGAGGGGCTGCTGGAGGTAGGGGCTGGCGAAGGTGTTGTCGACGACCAGTCGCGCACCCGCCGTGCGGGCGACGTCGGCGACGGCCGCGATGTCCGTGATGCCGAGCAGCGGGTTGGAGGGGGTCTCCACCCAGACCGCCTTGGTGCGCGGGGTGATCGCCGCCCGTACCGCCGCCACGTCCGAGGTGTCGGCGACCGAGAACTCCACGCCCCAGCGCGAGGCGACCTTCGCGAACAGCCGGAACGTGCCGCCGTAGGCGTCGTTCGGGATGACCACGTGGTCGCCGGGGGTCAGCAGCGTACGGAGCAGGCAGTCCTCGGCGGCGAGCCCGGACGCGAAGGCGAGCCCGCGGCGGCCGCCCTCCAGGGCCGCGAGGTTCTCCTCCAGCGCGGTGCGGGTCGGGTTGGCGCTGCGGCTGTACTCGTAGCCGCCGCGCAGGCCGCCCACGCCGTCCTGCTTGTACGTGGACACCTGGTAAATAGGCGGAACAACGGCGCCGGTGAGGGGATCGGCGGTGTTTCCCGCATGGATCGCGAGAGTCTCGAAGCTGTGCTGGTCGCTCATGGGCCCCGAGCGTAGTTCGTTCCGAGGGCGCTTACGGAGCACCTTGCCGTCCGGTGACAATGGGGGCATGGAGATTCTGTGGTTCCTGCTCGCGCTGTGCCTGCTCGCCGCGGTCGTCGGCCCGTACGTGCGGCGGCGTCGCGGCGGTATCCGTCTGGTGGCGCCCGGTTCACCCGACGCCGCGGATCCGGACACCTACGGCTTCGCGCGCCAGGAGGAGCTGGACATCAGGATGCCGGGCCCCGACCAGGATCTCCTCGACGTGCTCGACGTCGTCCAGCACACGCAGGAGTGGCGGGCGGCGTCCCAGCTGCTGTCCGGGACGCCGAAGGACGGCGAGGTGCGGTGGCAGCGGGTGCAGGCGTTCGCCGGGGCCGCCTCGCTGGAGCTGATGCGGCAGCCGGGCGTGGGCGGGTCGTGGCTGCGCAAGTGGCGTGCCGAGGCGCCGAAGGACGCGGGCGCCGCGGCCGTCCACGCGGAGTTCCTGGTCCAGCAGGCGTGGCGCTCGTCGACGGCCGGCACGGACGACTTCCGGATCATTCTGGAGGAGGCCCGCGCGGTGTCCGCCGAGGCGGCCCTGCTGGCGCCGGGCGATCCCGTCCCGTATCTGGTGGAGCTGGCCGTCGCCCGCGGACTGGGCTACTCCCACGAGGAGTTCGACCGGCTCTGGGCGAAGATCATCGACCGGGCACCGGCCCACATGGGCGCGCACATCGCGGCGCTGCACTTCTGGTGCGAGAAGTGGCACGGTTCGCGCGAGGAGGCCGACCGCTTCGCGACCGCGGCCGCGGCCCGCGCCCCGCAGGGCTCGCTGCTGGCCGCGCTTCCGCTGTTCGCGGTGTACGAGCACCTGCCCGAGGTCAATCTGGTGCAGGGGTTCTACCGGAGCCAGGTGGTGACCAAGGCGGTCGAGGGCGCGATGTTCGCCGTCCACGCCGCCCGCGCCGACGACCCGATGCTCGCGCACGTCCGTCATCTCCTGGTGCTGTTCCTGGTCCGCATGGAGCGCTGGTCCGAGGCGATGAACCAGCTGGTCCACATCGACGGGCACGTGGGCGCGCTGCCGTGGACGGAGAACTCCGACCCGGCCGCCGAGTACACCGTGTACCGGGCCCTGGCGGTGGCCGGCTACGAGGCGAACGGCGGCAGCCCGGCGACGCTGCCGCGGTAGCCGTCACCTCCCGCGGCCGCCGGTGTGCGACCGTGGAGGCACTCCTGCCGCGAAGCAGCGGCCGACCCCACGACAAGGACCGGTGTTCCCGTGGCACGACTGATACCCCTGATCCTGATCGGCCTCGGCCTCTACTTCTGGTTCAAGGCGCGCAAGCGGGCCGCGGCCTACGTCGAGGACGTGGAGTCCGGGGACGGCGCGCCCCGCGCCTGAGCGCGGGCGCCGGAATCCGCGGCGGTCCCGGTGCGTTGTACGGACAGCACACCGACCCAGGAGGAGCCCCCGCATGTTCCTGCACCGCCGCACCCCGCAGCTCCCCACGCCGGAGGAGGCCCTGCGCGGCCGCGCCACTCCGGAATTCACCGTCCCGTCCCGCCACACCGTCCTGGGCAACGCCCTGCTGGGGCCGTACCCGGAGGGTCTGGAGGTCGCCGACTTCGCGATGGGGTGCTTCTGGGGGGCCGAGCGCAAGTTCTGGGAGACGGACGGTGTCTGGACGACGCTCGTCGGCTACCAGGGCGGCTATACGGAGAACCCCGCGTACGAGGAGGTCTGCTCCGGCCTGACCGGGCACACGGAGGCGGTCCGCGTGGTGTACGACCCGAAGGTGGTCACGTACGCCCAGCTCCTGAAGGTCTTCTGGGAGTCCCACGACCCGACCCAGGGCTTCCGCCAGGGCAATGACGTGGGCACCCAGTACCGCTCCGCGGTCTACACCCACTCCCCCGAGCAGGCGGCGGCCGTGGCGGCCTCCCGCGAGGCGTACCAGAAGGTCCTCACGGGCTCCGGCTACGGCGAAATCAGCACGGAGATCCTCCCGGCGGAGGGCCGCACCTTCTGGCCGGCCGAGCCCGCGCACCAGCAGTACCTCGACAAGAACCCGGCGGGCTACTGCGGGATCGGCGGGACGGGCGTCTCGTGCCCGATCGGGGTGGCACCGGCCGCGGGCTGAGCGTCCGGCTCGTCCGAGTTCATTGCGGCATACGAGCCCTTGGACGGATCGGGTGAAGCGGCTGCTTCCTCTATGTCCGCTTTCACCCTTGCCAGGTTGTTCCGGCTCCTACGCGTGTCCGGGTGTGCGTTGCCCAGCACCCGCTCGCACTGGGCGAGGGTGACCTCATACAGCGAAACGGCCCGCCCAAGATCCGCCACTTCCCAGTAGGCGTAGGCGAGGTTGTTCCGGCTCGTCAGCGTGTCCGGGTGGGTGTCGCCCAGCACCCGCTCGTACTGGGCGACGGTGACCTCCAACAACGGAACAGCCCGCCCGAGATCCCCCGCTTCCCAGTAGGCGCCGGCGAGGTTGTTCCGGGTCCTCAGCGTGTCCGGGTGGGTGTCGCCCAGCACCCGCTCACATTGGGCGACGGTGACCTCCAACAACGGAACAGCCCGCCCGAGATCCCCCGCCGCACGGTAGGCACCGGCGAGGTTGTTCCAGCTCGTCAGCGTGTCCGGGTGGGTGTCACCCAGCACCCGCTCACATTGGCCGACGGTCACCTCGTACAGCCGGACAGCCCGCCTGAGATCCCCCGCCGCACGGTAGGCGTCGGCGAGGTTGTTCCGGTTCTTCAGCGTGCCCGGGTGGGTGTCACCCAGCACCCGCTCGCACTGGCCGACGGTCACCTCGTACAGCCGGACAGCCCGCCTGAGATCCCCCGCCGCCAAGTAGGCGCCGGCGAGGTTGTTCCGTCTCATCAGCGTGTCCGGGTGGGTGTCGCCCAGCACCTGCTCAGACTGGGCAAGGGTGACCTCGTGCAGCGGAACAGCCCGCCCGAGATCCCGCACATCCTGGTAGGCGTTGGCGAGGTTGTTCCGGTTCTTCAGCGTGTCCGGGTGGGTGTCGCCCAGCACCTGCTCGCACTGGGCGAGAACGGCCTCGAACAACGGAACCGCCCGCACTCTCTGCCCAGCCTGCCCGGCGTGGATGCTCGCGCGGTCGAAGAGCTTGATGGTGGTGTCGTTGGCGCTGGCGGGTGGGAGGTTGATGGCGAGCGCGATGATGTGGGGCATCAGTTCCTCCCACTGCCGCATGGTGGCCGGCATGGGGTCTCCGGACGGGGGGAGGGATGCCAGGAGGGCCTGTTCGGCAGAGGTTCTTCCCGCGGCGGGGTGGTCAGTACCGGTAACGGGTGTGCGCAGCACGACTTGCAGAAGTCGATGCACGCTGAAGGTGGGAGTGCGGCTGGAGAGCGTGATCATGTTGTAGGCGTGCAGAACGCCGAGCGCTTCGTCCACCGCGTCGTCGGCCTCGTCCGTGTCAGGGACCAAGGGGGTAAGGAACGCGCGGGGGACGCTGTCCGGGGCAAGCCAGGCGGCGGCGTTGAGGAGGGTCACGGCCAGCGGGTCACGCTCACGGATGGCCTGGAGAGACTGATTCCAGACGCGGGCCACGGTGCGCTCGGGGTCCGTGCCCTCGGAGTGCTTGGACAGCATCCGTGGCAGCGCCCTTCGGTACGCGGCGATTTCCTTACCGGTCTGGTGAAGGTAGGCGCCGGCCTGCTCCAGGGCCAGTGGCAGGTAGCCGAGTTCCGCGGCAAGAGCCTCGGCTTCCACTCGCTGCTCCGGCGTGGGTGTCCGCCGGTCGTACGCGATCTCGCACAAGAGGTCGGCGGACGCGACGGGGTCGAGAAGGTCCAGCGGAAGGGTGGGCCCGATCGTGTGCCACCCGGTGGCCTTGCGACTGGTCGCCACATGGTGCCCTCCGGACAGGGAACCGAGGTACGGGCGCAAGCGGTCGGGATGTTCGACGTTGTCGAAGACCAACAGCCAGCCCGGATGCCATTGCAACCAGGCCACCGCCCACGCCGTACGCTCCTCAGCTGTGGCGTCGTGAGCCCAGTGCGGGCACAACCGGGTCGCCAGCGAGGCAAGTCCGGACTCGATCAGTTCCGGGGACTCGGCATTGATCCACCACACCAGGGTGTAGGTGTCCCGATAGCGGACCGCGTAGTGCAGGGCCAAGGTGCTCTTGCCGATACCGCCCAGCCCGTGCACCGCACCCGTCTGCGTCACTGCCGCGTCACCCGAGTTCGTGAGCATGCCCCGCAGAAGATCCAGCGCGTTCTCGCGGCCGACGAACACACCCGAAGCCGATCCAGGAAGATTGGCCGTATTCGGCGGTGCCTCCACCTCTCTCGCCCATTGCACTGCCTGGGGCGGCAGGTTCACGAAGCGGACGTCACCCGACACCGCGAGCCCGATCGAGCGTGCGGCCATCGACCTCTCGCCCGACGCTTCGATCCCAGTCGAATCGGGATCGGCACCCGGCATGGTCACGGCCGCAGAGTGGCGTTGTCTCCGGTGATCGCCGTGGCGATGTGCTGCGCGGCGATGGACCGCTCACCCGACGCCGTCACCGAGACCGAACCCGACTTCCCGGCAGACAACAAGGACGTCAACTCCGCCAACAGGTCGGCGTCTTCACGCAATGCGCGCTTGATCTGCTGGCGCAGTGCCGCCGCAGCATCCGCGTCATCGGGCTCCTCGGCCGCATCGCGCACGGCCGCCTCCAGCTCGGCACGCCCCCGCTCACCCCGCCGACGCCATACGACATCCAAAATCCGTCGTCCCGCGTTCGCCGTGGCATCAACGGCAGCGTCCTCAGCACGCGCCAACACTCCGACGCCGTAGGCACCCAAAGCCGCCGTCAGATACGGCCCGGCCTGATCCACCAAAGCAGCGATCTCAGCACTCATCCCCAGGCTCCCCGTCTTCCTGCATCCTCAACGGCTCCAGTCTGGCTCAGCAGCACCGGCTCCCGCGCAGGATGACGAGCAATGCGTGAAGCTCACCCGCCAAATCATACGAAAATCAGCCAGCCACCCGGGAGTCGCCGGCGAATACCCCTTGAACAGGAGATCACCGCTGAACCGGAAGGCAACTACGGGGTGGGCAGCGACGGCCACACGGTTCCCTCCTCGGATCGGTGGCCGATCCATCAGACATCCGAGCGGATCACTCGCATCCGGGTTCGCAGGACCGGTACCCTCGCTGCGACTTGAACGGCGAGTGCAGCGGGGGAACGATGCGCGGGAACCGGACGGACGAGCCGGCGATACCTTCCCTGAGCGGGCGGCCCTGGTGGGCCGCGAACGAGGTCCTGGCGTTCGTGCTGGAGCTGTTCGCAGTGGTCTGCCTGTGCTGGTGGGGTTTCACCGCCGGGGACGGTACGGCCGTGCGCATGCTGCTGGGGATCGGCTTGCCGACGGCCGGTATCGCCCTGTGGGGCACGTTCGCCGCCCCTCGCGCCCGGATCCGGCTGCCGCTGGCGGGTGTGCTCGCGGTGAAGGCCGTGGTGCTCGGGGGCGGTGCCTTCGGGCTGTACCGGGTGGGGCACGCGGGCGCCGCGGTGGTCCTGGCCGTCGTGATGGTGGCGAACACGGCCCTCGCAGAGACGTTCCGGCGTCGGGTCGCACCGGTTGAGCAGCCCGGCGGCGAGGGGGGCGGTCGCGGAGGTCGTGGCCTCCGCCGGCGCGGGTGAGACCGGACCGGTTCACAAGGAGGCGGGCGACAACCGGCGCAGCCTCCGCCGGCAGTCCTGCCCGAACCTGACCCAGAAACGGATACGCCCTCGTTCCCCCGTCAGGCCGGCCCGGGACGCGGTCGCGTCCCGGGCCGGTGTCAGTGCTGCGGGGGCACGGTCAGATCAGGCCCTGCGCCAGCATCGCGTCCGCGACCAGCTCGAAGCCGGCGATGTTCGCGCCGACCACGTAGTTGCCGGGGCTGCCGTAGCGCTCCGCCGTGGTGTAGCAGGAGTCGTGGATGTGGCGCATGATCTCCGCCAGCCGCTCCTCGGTGTGGGCGAACGTCCAGGAGTCGCGCGAGGCGTTCTGCTGCATTTCCAGAGCGCTGGTGGCCACGCCGCCCGCGTTGGCCGCCTTGCCGGGCGCGAAGGCCACGCCGGCGTCCTGGAACACGCGGACGGCCTCGGGGGTGGTGGGCATGTTGGCGCCCTCGGCGACCGCCTTCACACCGTTGCGTACGAGGGTCAGCGCGTCGGCCTCGTGGAGTTCGTTCTGCGTGGCGCAGGGCAGCGCCACGTCGACGGGGACGTTCCAGACGCCGGTGCCCTCGACGTACGTCACGTGCCCGCCGCGCCGCTCGGCGTACTCGGAGATGCGGCCGCGGCCGCGCTCCTTGATCTCCTTGAGGAGGTCCAGGTCGATGCCCTTGTCGTCGACGACGTAGCCGCCGGAGTCGGACGCGGTGACGACGGTCGCGCCGAGCTGCTGGGCCTTCTCGATCGCGTAGATCGCGACGTTGCCCGAGCCGGAGACGGCGATGCGCCGGCCGTCGAGGCTGTCGCCCTGGCTGCGGAGCATTTCGGCGGTGAACAGGACGCAGCCGTAACCGGTCGCCTCCGTACGCACCAGGGCGCCGCCCCAGCCGAGACCCTTTCCGGTGAGGACGCCGGACTCGAAACGATTGGTGATCCGCTTGTACTGGCCGAAGAGGTAGCCGATCTCGCGGCCGCCCACGCCGATGTCACCGGCGGGAACGTCGGTGTACTCGCCGAGGTGGCGGTGGAGCTCGGTCATGAACGACTGGCAGAACCGCATGATCTCGGCGTCCGAGCGGCCCTTCGGGTCGAAGTCGGAGCCGCCCTTGCCGCCGCCGATGGGCATGCCGGTGAGGGCGTTCTTGAAGATCTGCTCGAAGCCGAGGAACTTCACGATGCCGAGGTTGACCGAGGGGTGGAAGCGCAGCCCGCCCTTGTAGGGGCCCAGCGAGCTGGAGAACTCGACCCGGAACCCGCGGTTGACGTGGATGTCGCCGGAGTCGTCCGACCACGGCACCCGGAAGATGAGCTGACGCTCCGGCTCGCATATGCGCTCGATGATCCGGGCGTCCACGAACTCCGGTCGCTGGGTCAGCACCGGGCCGAGCGTCTCCAGGACCTCCCGTACGGCCTGGTGGAACTCCTTCTCGCCCTGGTTGCGGCGGAGGATCTCCGCGTACAGCGGCTCGATGACACGGTCGGCGGCGTGCGGCGTTGCGGAGTCAGGGGTGACCGGCATCTGATCAAGACCTTCCATGGGTCGGCTCATGCGCGAAGGCGCCCCCGTCCCGAGGGGCGCCAGGTCCCCCCTCGCCGTTGAGGGCGTCGCCCGACATCGCGCATACCGTGCTCACGAAAGCGACGTACAGGACCGTTGTGGCGTATCGAGTGTCCCAGCGGGACGACGCGATGCTCCACGGGCATCCACATGGTGATCCCTGCGAACCCCGCCCGGGAAGGGCGCAACCGCCCGGTTCCGGGCCGGTTCCGGGGAGGATTGGCCCGGTTGCGGCCGGGTCGCACGTCATTCGAAGTGGTGAACCTCACAGGGGCGCGGGAGCGGGTGTGAGGTCCCGGGCGGGCCGCCCCCGGTTCGCGGGCGGGCCGTCCCGGGCGCCCTCAGCTCTCGCGGCGGCTCCTCAGCATCCACAGGCCCGCCGCCGACGCGAGCAGGACCACGCCCGACACCACGCTGAGGGCGATGTGCAGTCCCTCCTGATCCACCAGGAGGTTCAGCGAGAGGTTCGCGACGAGTGCGACGAGGAGCACGGTCCGGAGCAGCGGTTTCACGGGTTCCTCCAGGGTGCGGGGCGGGGCGCCGGGGCCTTGTCCGGCTGTGCCCTTCATCCTTCCGGCGGACGGACTCCCGCGCGAGGGGCCGGCCTCCCGGACCCGTGGTGGAGCCGGCTCCACCACGGCGCGGCCGGCCGAGGTCCCCGGAGGTGCGCGTCCGGGCCCGCGGTGACGGGCAATCAGACATGATTCCGTCATGACAACCTCACGGGGGAACCACAGGGCCCGCGCCCCTCATACTCCTTACGCGTCAACGCCGTTGGCCCCGGGCGCCCGGCTCGGCCACGGGCAGCCACGACCGTCGTACGTCCCCGGCCGGACCGGGCGTCCCGCGCCGGGCGCACCGCCCCGGGCCGGCGAGATGCGCCGCTATCTCGCCGTGGGACTCGACTGCTATCTCTGCCTGGTCACCGGCGGCTTACTCGTCCGGTCCTACGCGGGCCCGGCGACCGTTCCCCAGGTCGTCGGGCTGCTGATCGGGCCGGTACTCGCCTTCTCGTTCCTCAATCAGGTGGTGCTCACCGCGGTCGTCGGAGCGGGCGCGGGGAAGCTGATCATGGGGATACGGGTGGTGAGCCTGCCGGACGCGGGGCGCCCCGGCCCCGGGCGGCTGGTGCGGCGCTGGCTGTACGGACTGTGCTGGCTGCCGCTGCAGCCCTGGTACGGGCTCCGTGCCCGTCCGGGGGCCGGCGAGGCGGGCGGTCCCGGCCCCCGGACGGCCTGCGAGGAGGGCGTCGCGTCCACTGACCCGGTCGGCCTGCGCCAGGTCCGCCGCAGCGACCTGGCGGCGCACCGCAGGGTCGTTGCCGGGCGGGCCGTCTGAGCCGGCGGGCCGATGGTGCGGGCCCGCCGGCTCACGGCGGCACAGGTGCGGCGCCGGGTCAGGCCGCGGCGTTCTCCGTGATGGTGACCTTGCCCTTGCGGATGGTGGCCAGCCGCGGTGCGCGACGGGCGATCGCGCTGTCGTGGGTGACCATGATGAACGTGAGCCCGTGCTCCTTCCACATGGTCTCCAGCACCTCCATGATCTCGTCGCGCATGGACTCGTCGAGGTTGCCGGTGGGCTCGTCGGCGAGGAGCACCTTGGGCTGCTTGACCAGGGCTCTGGCGATGGCGACGCGCTGCTGCTGGCCGCCGGACATCTCGCTGGGGAGGTGGCCGAGCCGTTCGCCCAGTCCGACCGAGTCGAGTGCCTCGGCGGCTCGTCTGCGCCGCTCGGACGCCTTGACGCCGAGCGGGACGAGGGCGGTCTCGACGTTCTCCTGGGCGGTGAGCGTCGGGATCAGGTTGAAGCTCTGGAAGACGAAGCCGATGTTCTCGGCGCGCACCTTGGTGAGCTTGGCCTCGCTGAGCTTCGCGAGGTCCACCCCGTCGAGTTCGACGCTGCCGTCGGTGGGGCGGTCCAGGCCGCCGAGCATCTGGAGCAGCGTGGACTTGCCGCCGCCGGTGGGGCCCTGGATGACCAGGCGGCCGCCGTCCTCGATGGTCAGGTCGACGCCGGCGAGCGCGTGGACGGTGGACTTGCCGCGCGTGTAGCGCTTGGTGACGCCTTGAAGCGTGTACATGGGTCAGCTCCTGCTGGACGATGATCGCGGATCCCGGGCGACCGCCTCGGGGATCGCGGACCGCTGGGGACGGGGTGCGGGAGGCCCGCGCCGGGCCTCCCGCGGCGGGCTACTCGACGCGGCGCAGTGCGTCCGCGGGGCGCAGCCGGGAGGCGCGCCAGCCGCCGAAGGCGCCCGCGATCAGTCCGCCCGCCACGGCCAGGCCGACGGCGACGAGGATGACCGAGAGGGAGACGGGCGCGGTCAGCGCGATGTCGAGTGCCTTGGACGCGGTCTGCCGGCCGGGGCCGCCCATCCCGCCGCCGCGCATCCCGCCGCCGCCACCGCCGGAGGAGCCGAGCTGGGCGGTGAGGGTGGGGCTGATCGCGGTCACGATGTAGGCACCGGCGAGGCCGATCGCGATGCCGAGGACGCCGCCCATCAGTCCGTTGACGAGTGCTTCGCCGACGACCTGGCGGGTGACCCGGCCGCTCTTCCAGCCGAGCGCCTTGAGGGTGCCGAACTCCCGTACGCGGCGGCTGACCGCGGAGGAGGTGAGGAGGCCCGCCACCAGGAAGGCGGCGATGAGCACGGCGATGGAGAGCCACTTGCCGACGCTGGAAGCCAGGTCGGACGCGGTGGACAGGGAGCCGGACACGGTGTCCGCGAGGTCGGCGGAGGTGGTGACCGTGGTGCCCGTGATGTTCTTCTGGATGGTGGACTTGACGCTGTCGATCTGCTGCGAGTCCGCGGCCTTGACGTAGACCGTGGTGACCTTGTTCTTCGCGTCGGCGAGGGTCTGCGCCTGCTGGAGCGGGATGTAGAGGTTGGCGGCCGCGTCACCGCTGTCGGCCGTCGAGACGCCGACGATCGTGAACTTGGTGCCGTGGATCGTCACCGTCTTGCCGGCCGAGAGCTTCTTCTCCTTGGCGTAGGCGGCGTCGACGACGGCCACCTTCGCGTTGGTCTCGGTCGTCTTGAACGTACGTCCTGCGGTGATCTTCGACGAGGTGAGCGGGCCGAGGTCCTGCTTGGTGACGTCGGTTCCGTACACCGTGTAGGAGTTGACGTCGAAGGAGGCGCCGCCGCCCTGGACCTCGCCCTGCGGCTGGCCGCTGCCGCCGCCGGGTCCGCCTCGGGTGCCGCCGGTGGTGCCGCCCTGCTGCTTGAACTCACCGCGCTTGAACTGGCCGTCGACCTTCATGACGGTCATGCTCAGTCCGCCGACGGCGTCGGCGACGCCGCTCTGCTTGTCCACCTTGTCCACGGTGGTGGAGGCGAGCGTCTGGAAGCCCTGGACCATGACCCGGTCCGTGCTCTGGGTCGAGTCGTCGTCGCTGCCCTTGGCGTCGAACTCGAACCTGGGGCGCTCCGAGTTGGTGCCCGGAGCTGCGGCGGCCTTGGTGACGGTCATGTCCGTGCCGAGGCCGTACAGCGATTCCAGGACCTTGTCCTGGGCCTTGCTCATGCCCGAGGAGACCGAGCTGACGATGATGACCAGCGCAATACCGAGGGCGAGCCCCGAGGCGACGACGAGCGCCGCCTTTCTGCGGCGGCGCAGCTCGCGCCGGAGGTAGGTGAAGAACATGGGGCGAGGCTAGGGACCGCTTGTGATGGTGGGTTAAGGCCAGGATGAGAGCAGGATGAGAACGCCCGTACGCCGAAGGCGGCGGCACCGGATCCGTGCGGATCCGGTGCCGCCGCCTTCGGCGTACGGGGTGGGGAGAGCGGCCGGCTCAGGCCTGGGAGCCCGCCGTCCACTCGGCCCAGCTCAGGTTCCAGCCGTTGAGGCCGTTGTCGGGCTTGATGGTCGCGTCCGGGGAGTTCTTGACGATGACCACGTCGCCGATCATGGAGTTGTTGTAGAACCAGGCGGCGGGCTGGTTGGCGTCACCGGCACCCTTGGCGTCGGCGAGACCGACGCAGCCGTGGCTGGTGTTGGCGCTGCCGAAGATCGACTTGGCGCCCCAGTAGTTGCCGTGGATGAAGGTGCCCGACGTGGACAGCCGCATGGCGTGCGGCACGTCCTTGATGTCGTACTCACCCTTGCCGTCGTCGTCGGTGAAGCCGACCGTCGAGCCGTCCATCCGGGTCTCCTTGAACTTCTCGGAGATCACCATCTGGCCGTTGTACGTCGGGTTGTCCGACGAACCGGCCGAGATCGGGATGGTCTTGATCGTCTTGCCGTTCTGGGTGACGGTCATCGTGTGCGTCTTGGCGTCCACGGTCGACACCTGGTTGCGGCCGATCTTGAAGGTGACCGTCTTCTGCTGCACGCCGTAGACGCCGTCCGCGCCCTCGACGCCGTCCAGCGCCAGCTTGAGCGTGACGGTGGAGCCGCCCGTCCAGTAGTCCTCGGGGCGCAGGTCCAGGCGCTGGGAGTTGAACCAGTGTCCGGCGACCTGCTGGCCGCTGCTGGACGTGACGGTGATGCCGGCCTGGACGGCCTTCTGGTCGGTGATCGGCTTGTTGAAGTTGATCGAGACGGGCATGCCGACGCCGACGGTGGAGCCGTCCTCGGGGGTGAAGTTCCCGATGAAGCTGTTGGCGGGCGACACGGTGGTGAAGGAGGAGTTCTCGTGCGCCTCGCGGCCCTTCGAGTCCTGCGCCGTCGCATTGATCTTGTACGTGGTCGAGCGCTCCAGCTGGGCGTCCGGCTTCCAGCTCGTGCCGTCGGCGGACAGGGTGCCCTTGACGCTCTCGCCGGCCGCGGTGGTCATGGTGACGACCGTCAGCTTGCCCTTGGCCACGGTGACCTTCGCGGCGTTGTTGATGCTCGCGTTGGTGGCGCCGTTCTTCGGCGAGATCGCTATCTGCGCCTCGGAGGCCTCCTCGGCCGCCGCCTTGTCGACCTCGGCCGCCTGTGACTTCGAGCTGTCGGGGCTAGGGCCGCCCTTGTCGCTGCCGTCGTTGCAGGCCGAAAGCACCAGCACGCCGCCGAGCAGTGCGGACGCGGCCATGAGGCCCCTGCGCCGTTTGCTGTCCGTCATCACACGCTTCTCCATCGTTGCCGAAATCCCCAAAAACCCCGAGCGAGGCCGCTGACCGGCGCTACCCCGTCAATGTTCCAAGAACACCCTGAAAGGGTGGCCCGTTCCCTATCCGTCTCAGATGTGGGGAACACCACTCATCGACGCGGTGCTGACAGCCGTGGTTCCCGCTGTTCACCACCTGGGTGCCCGTCGGTGCACGACCCGGTTGTACAGCACGTCCGCGATCCGTACCCAGCGGCTGCCGACGCACACCGGCCCCGGTCCGCCGGAAGCGGGCCGGGGCCGGTGTTCCCACCCGCTAGACCCGCCGTTCCGTGCTGGCGTCCCTGTCGTTCTCCTCCCCATTGTGCGGGACGCCGGAAGCGCTCCCGTCGCCGTCGTCCGCGTCGTCATCTCCCTCACCGTCCTCGTCCTGGCCGTCATAGAGGTCCCATCCGTCCGGGTCCTCCGGGTCGTAGTCGATGGTCTCGCTGCTCCAGGAGGCCTGGGTCAGCTCGACCCCGGGCACCTCACTGACCAGGTCGAACGGGTCGATCAGCGAGGCGAGGGCCTCCGCACCGTCTTCCCGCACCGCGGTCTCGGCATGCGTGCGCTCCTCGGCGGACTCGCCACCGGGCTCCCCGTACTCGGCCGCGAGGCTTTCCAGCGCCGTCCCGCTCAGGGCGTCGGCGTCCGTGATCTCCACCACCATTTCGACACGAAGGCGAACGAATCGTGATGTCTCAGAAGTGCTCATGGGGTGGAGCGTAGGCCGACCGGCCGCCATGGCTTTCCCGCGACCCGCTGCGTTCATTAGCATCGGCGCAACAGGCCTGAGGGGACCCGGCATTCGGGGAGCCCTCTCCATCGCGGCTGCCCCGAGGGGGATCGATTCCGTGGCCATCACCCGCCGCCCGCTCCTGACCGCCACCGCTGCGGGAACACTGCTGTGTGCCCTGTGGTTCGTCCCGTCCGCCAATGCGGGCAACGCGCCCGCGGCGCCGGACACGGCAGGCCACAGCGCCACCACCGGCTCCGACCTGGGCTCCTCCGCACTCGCCGAGACCGGGACGGGGATCGACACGACGCCGTATCTCGTCGGCGGCATGGCGCTCCTGGGCGCCGGAGCCGGCTTCGTCACGTACGCGGGCCGTCGCGGAGGTCCGCAGCCCGCCCTGTGAGCGGTACGCGTGAGCGGCCACCGGGTCCGCCCGGTGGCCGCTCACGCGTGTGTACGGCCCCGATCAGGCCAGCGGCCCCGTGACGGGCTCGACCGCCGCGACGAGCCCGCCCGCCCTGACGAAGGCGTCCGCCGCGGCCAGGTCCGGCGACAGGAAGCGGTCCGGTCCCGGGCCCTCCACGCCCGCCGCCCGCAGCGCCTCGATGGCGGCGAGCGAGGCGGGGGCCGGGGTCAGGCCCTGTGCGGCGCGCAGTTCGACGGCGCGGGTGGCCGCGTACAGCTCGACGGCGACGATCCGGGCGAGGTTGTCGACGGCGGTACGGAGCTTGCGCGCGGCCGACCAGCCCATCGAGACGTGGTCCTCCTGCATCGCGGAGGACGGGATCGAGTCCGCGGAGGCCGGGACGGCGAGCCGCTTCATCTCGCTGACCAGGGCGGCCTGCGTGTACTGGGCGATCATCAGGCCCGAGTCGACACCGGCGTCGTCGGCGAGGAACGGCGGCAGCCCGTGCGAACGGTTCTTGTCCAGCAGCCGGTCGGTACGGCGCTCGGCGATCGAACCGAGGTCGGCGGCGACGATCGCGAGGAAGTCCAGGACGTACGCGACCGGCGCCCCGTGGAAGTTGCCGTTGGACTCGACCCGCCCGTCGGGAAGCACCACCGGGTTGTCGACGGAGGAGGCCAGTTCGCGGTCGGCGACGGTCGCGGCGTACGCGAGGGTGTCGCGGCCCGCGCCGTTGACCTGGGGCGCGCAGCGCACGGAGTAGGCGTCCTGAACGCGCGGCGCGTCGTCCTGGTGGTGACCGGTCAGACCCGAACCGGCCAGCACCCGCAGCATGTTGTCGGCGCTGGCGCCCTGGCCGGGGTGCGGGCGGATGGCGTGCAGCTCGGGGGCGAGGACCTTGTCCGTGCCGAGCAGGGCCTCCAGCGAGAGGGCGGCGGTGATGTCGGCCGAGGTGTAGAGGCTGCGGAGGTCGGCGAGGGCCATCACGAGCATGCCGAGCATGCCGTCGGTGCCGTTGAGGAGGGCGAGGCCCTCCTTCTCGCGCAGCTCGACCGGGGCGATGCCGTGGGCGGCGAGGAGCTCACCGGCCGGGCGCACCGTCCCGTCGGGGCCCTCCGCGTCGCCCTCCCCCATCAGGGTCAGGGCGCAGTGCGAAAGCGGTGCCAGATCGCCGGAGCAGCCGAGGGAACCGTACTCGTGAACGACGGGTGTGATCCCGGCGTTGAGTACGTCCGCCATGGTCTGCGCGACCTCGGGCCGCACGCCCGTGTGTCCGGAGGCGACCGTCTTCAGCCGGAGGAACATCAGCGCCCTGACGACCTCGCGCTCGACCCGCGGGCCCATGCCGGCGGCGTGCGAGCGGACGATGTTGCGCTGGAGCTGCGCGCGGAGCTCCGGGCTGATGTGGCGGCTGGCCAGGGCACCGAATCCGGTGGAGACGCCGTAGACCGGCTCGGGCTTGGCGGCGAGCGCGTCCACGATCTCGCGGGCGGCGGCCAGGGCGCTCACCGCGGCCGCGGAGAGCTCGACACGGGCGTTGCCGCGGGCCACGGCGATGACGTCCTCAGCGGTGGTACCGGACGTCCCCACCACGACTGTATGCATATCCATATTCAGAAGCGTACGGATTGAAACCCTTCATGTCACTAGTGGTCATCGGGTTGACCCCTTACCGGATCCGTCACCTCGGGGGCGGATCCGCGCAGCCGGCGGCGGTCGTGGGCGGATTTCGGCGGGGAGTCGGCCAGCCGGATGACCTCACCGTCCCGCCCCGCCACCACGGGCTTCCTGGAGCGTGCCGCCTTCGCCCGGTACTGGGCCGCGTCCGCGAGCCGGAAGAGCCGCCGCGCCGAGACGACCGGGCCGATCGGATCGCCGGTGGAGGCGAGCCCGCAGGCGACCCCGTTGCCGAACTCCAGCTCGGCGGCCCGCTCGCAGAGTTCCGTGGCCACCGCGATCACCTCGTCCGCCTCGGGGCCCAGGGCCAGCAGGCAGAACTCGTCACCGCCGAGCCGGGCGGCCAGCGCCCCGGGCAGCATGGCCCCGCACCGGGACAGCACGGAGCCGAAACGTTCCAGCAGGCGGTCACCGACGGCATGCCCCTGTGTGTCGTTGACCCGTTTGAGGCCGTTGAGATCACAGACGACCAGACTCACCACCGACCCGTCCTCCCGGTGCCGCTCCACCGCCTCGTCCAGCCGCATGTCGACGGCCCGCCGGTTGGCGAGGCCGGTCAGCGGATCGGTGAAGGCGAGCTTGCGCACCTCCTCCAGGCGCTCGGTCTGGGAGATCCCGGCGGCCACGACGGCGGCCAGCACGGTGGCGAAGTCCGCGTCCGGGCGGCCGAACACCGGCTCCCCCACCCGCCGGGCCACATAGAGCTCCCCCCAGGCCCGCCCGTGCAGCACGATCGGCGCGACCACGCAGCAGCCGCGCCCACGCCGGCGCAGCGCCGCGACCCGCTGATGGCAGTAGCCACGCCGGTAGCCGTGCGCACCCGACACGTCCGCACCCCCCGCTCCGGCACCCCCGGACTCCGGCTCCACCGGCCCGTCGGCGGTCTCCACCCAGGCGTCCGGCTCACCGCCCCCGGCCCACCGCTCGTGGAGGAACTCGGTGATCTCCGGGAACTGATGCACCGGGTACGTCTCCGCGTCGGGGAACTCCTCCTCCCCCTCGGCCCGCTCGCCCGCGTTGACCAGGACCCGCAACCGCCCGCGTCCGCGCTCCCAGACCGACAACGCGGCGAAACTGCCGCCCAACGCCTCGCACGCCCCCAGCGCGGCCGCTCGCCAGCACCCCCGCGGGGTGTGCGCCGCCGCCATCGCCTGCGCAAGCGAAACCACGGCCCGCAGCCGTGCATCGTCACCACCCATCGCACCAGCTTATGTAGATTTGTGACGATTTGATCAGTTGGCGAGCCTCTTCACACACGGTGCGTCGCGGTTCGGGCATCCAACGTCACAACCGGTCACTCTCCGGGCCAGTTCGCCTTCCGCTTCTCGTTGAACGCCGCCACGCCCTCCGCCCGGTCGCCGGAGAAGGCCACCGAGCGCCACGCGGAGTCCTCGACCTCCAGACCGGCGCGCAGATCGAGCCCGTGCCCGAGCCGCAGCGCCCGCTTGGCCGCCCTCAGCCCCACCGGGGAGTTCGCCGCGATCCGGCCGGCCAGCGCGAGCGCCTCGGCCCGGTCCTCGCCCTCCGCGACCAGCTCGTCGACCAGCCCCAGCTCCCGTGCCTCGGGCGCCGCCACCCGGCGGGCGGTGAAGATCAGCTCGGCGGCGCGCGCCGCCCCGACCCGGCGCGGCAGCAGCTGGGTGCCGCCGCCGCCCGGGATCACCCCGACGGACACCTCGGGCAGGCCCACCAGCGCGGTCGCGTCGGCGACGATCAGATCGCAGGACAGCGCCAGCTCGAACCCGCCGCCGAGGGCGAAGCCGTGCACCGCGGCGATCGTCGGCATCGGCAGTTCGAGCACTCCGGTGTAGGCGGCGCGCGCGGTGGGCCGCTGGCGTACCAGATCCGCGTCGGTGAACGAGTTGCGCTCCTTCAGGTCCGCGCCCACACAGAAGGCCCGCTCATGGCTGGAGGTGAGCACGGTGACCCGGACGTCCGGGTCGGCGGCGAGCGCGGCACAGGCGGCGCCGATCGAACGGGCCATGTCCGTGGACACGGCGTTCATGGCCTTGGGCCGGTCGAGCACCAGCTCGGCGACATGCTCCAGGCCCTCGTGGCCCCGGACGACGACGAACTCCCCGAACCGCTGCTCGGACGTGACGGTCATGACTGCACCCCTGTCGGTTAACGAGCGTTACCGGAGGGATCCTAGGGTCTTTCGTCCGGCCCGGACATGATCCGGACGGAGAGGGCCTGGAGGGCTCCCGGGGAGTGAGGTCAGGGAGCGGCCAGGGCGGCCCGGACGGGCGGCGCTGGGAGGGGTCAGGCCGGCCCGGCGGTCGCGACGGGCGGTCCCGGGGCGGCGGGAACGGGCCGGCCCGGCAGTCGGGGAGCGGTCGGTCAGGACGTACCGCGACGGGCCAGCAGCCACGGCTCGACGATGCCGAGACCGCGCACCGGGCGCTGCCACATCGGCTGCAGCCCGTAGCGGTACTTGGGTACGGGGGCCGGCTCCTCGCCGTCCGCGTTCTCCTTCGCCGCCGCAGCCTCCTCCGCGGCCTGGGCCTCGGAGACGGGGGCGTCGCCGGTACGGGTCAGCTCCTCGGCGAACGCCCCGTCCACGAGGACGGCGTCCTTCGGCGCTATCGAGGTCAGCCGGCTGGCGAGGTTCACCGTGGTGCCGAAGACGTCGCCCATCCGGGTGGTGACGGTGCCGAACGCGATGCCGACGCGCAGCGCGGGCATCGTCTCGTCCAGCGTCATCGCCTCCACGAGGCGCAACGCGATCTCGGACGCGGTGCCCGCGTCGTCGGCGGCGAAGAGGACCTCGTCGCCGAGGGTCTTGATCAGCCGGCCGCCGTGGGCCGCGACGAGGTCGGCGCAGGTGGTCTCGAAGGACTCGACGAGCTCGCCCAGCTCCTCCTCCTCCAGCCGTCGGGTCAGCCGGGTGAATCCGACGAGGTCGGCGAAACCGACGGCCAGGCGCCGGTCGACCATCTCGTCGTCGTCCGCGGCCTGCACGACCCGGCCGGTGGCGGCGGCGAGCTGGCGCCGCCACACGTACACCAGGAACTCCTCCAGCTCCGGCAGGAGCAGTTCGATCAGCGGGTACGTGACCTCGGTACGGGTCATGCCCGGCTCGGGCGGCTCGGTGAGGCCCTCCAGGAAGGAATCGATCTGCCATTCCGCCAGCCGGGCGGTGGTCTGCCCGGTCGAGCGCGCCACCTGGATCGCCATCGGCTCGCTGAGCAGCCCGGCCTCGACCAGACCCGACAGCCGCCGCAGCGCCAGGACGTCGGCCTCGGTCAGCGCCTTGGCCTGGCCGATGTCGGCGAAACCCATGGCCCGCCAGAACCGGGACGCCAGGTCCATCGAGACGCCCGCGGTCCGGGCCGCCTGGAACGGGGTGTAGCGCCGGTCGGCCCCCAGGATCAGCTGTTCCAGCCGGATCGCCAGAGGATCGTCGGTCGGTTCCGCCGTGTGGTCGACTTCGTGATGCGGTGTCGCGTGGACCGAGGAGTCCGACGGGGGCTCCGCGCCCGCGTCGGAGGTCGTGTCGTCGACGGTCACCAGCCGCCTCCTGCCCGTTCCCTGCGCACTGCCCTGCCGATCTGTCGGTGGATCGCCTCAACGATACGGCAGGTGTGCCCTACCTCACGTCGTCGAGGCGTTACCGGACGGGTCGGGGCGTGCCACGCGGGCACGCCCCTCGGAGGCCGTCGCACGGCCGCCCGCTCGCAGGTGCGCACGACAACCTCTCAGGTCAGCCCTCCCGCCGCTCCGCGCAGGTGCACGATGTCACCCGCGGAGACCGGCTCCCGCAGGCCGTCGTCCGACGACAGGACCAGCCGCCCGTCCCCGTCGATCGCCACCGCCTCACCGGTGAGCGTGCGCCCGCCCGGCAGCTGGGCCCGCACCGTCCGGCCGAGCGTCGCGCAGCCCGCCGCGTACGCCTCCTGGAGCCCGCAGGCTGCCGCGTCGCCGTCGGCCGCGCGCCACTGCCCGTACCAGTGCTCCAGCGAACGCAGTACGCCCCGCAGCAGCGTCTCGCGGTCGGTGGAGACCGCTCCGGCAAGGGCGAGCGAGGCCGCGGTGGGGGCGGGCAGCTCGTCGGCCCGCAGGGAGACGTTGAGGCCGATGCCGATGACGACGCCGTCGCCGGCCCGCTCGGCGAGGATGCCGCCGGTCTTGCGCTCCTGGCCGGACGGGGTCTCCCCTGGACGGACCTTGTCGGAGTCCTCGGGGACGGTGACCAGCAGGTCGTTGGGCCACTTCAGTGCCATGTCGACGCCTGCCGCGCGTGCCAGGCCGGTCGCCGCGGCGACCCCGGCGAGGAGCGGCAGCCAGCCCCACCGCCGCACCGGCACGGTCCCCGGCTTCAGGTAGACGGAGAAGAACAGGCCGGAGCGGGCCGGCGCCGTCCAGGTCCGGTCCAGCCGGCCCCGGCCGGCGGTCTGCTCCTCGGCGACCAGGACGGTGCCCTCGGCGAGGGAGGCGGCCCGCCCCGCGAGATCGGAGTTGGTGGAGCCGGTGGCGGCGACGACGTCGAGGGCGGTCCACAGCCCGCCCGGCCGCAGCAGCCCGCGGCGCAGTGCGGGAACGTTCAGGGGCGGCCGGTCCAGGTCCGACCAACGGTTCTGTGGCGCATCCGAAGGTGTCATGCAAGCCACCCTAGGTGTGTCAAAGGACGCACTGCCGAACCGTATCCGCGCCGATACGCTACGGATCAGTAGCCGTTCAGCGCTGCGGGCCGTCAGCCGTTCATCCGCTGATCAGCAGCGCAGTCGTCCCCGTGACCAGGCAGGGAGCCGCCACCCGATGTCCGAGCCGGAAGAGACCGACATCCACACCACCGCGGGCAAGCTCGCGGACCTGCAGCGCCGTATCGAAGAGGCGACCCACGCGGGCTCCGCGCGCGCGGTGGAAAAGCAGCACGCGAAGGGCAAGCTGACCGCGCGCGAGCGCGTCGGTCTCCTGCTCGACGAGGGTTCCTTCGTGGAGCTGGACGAGTTCGCCCGGCACCGCTCGACGAACTTCGGCATCGAGAAGAACCGGCCGTACGGAGACGGTGTCGTCACCGGGTACGGCACGGTCGACGGCCGCCCCGTCTGCGTGTACTCCCAGGACTTCACCATCTTCGGCGGCTCGCTCGGCGAGGTCTACGGTGAGAAAATCGTCAAGGTGATGGACTTCGCGCTGAAGACCGGCTGCCCGGTCATCGGCATCAACGACGGCGGCGGTGCGCGCATCCAGGAAGGTGTCGCGGCACTGGGCCTCTTCGCGGAGATCTTCCGCCGCAACGTGCACGCCTCGGGAGTGGTCCCGCAGATCTCGCTGATCGTCGGACCGTGCGCGGGCGGCGCGGTCTACTCCCCCGCGATCACCGACTTCACGGTCATGGTCGACAAGACCTCGCACATGTTCATCACCGGTCCCGACGTCATCAAGACGGTCACCGGTGAGGACGTCGGCTTCGAGGAACTCGGCGGCGCCCGCACCCACAACACCACCTCCGGTGTGGCGCACCACATGGCGGGCGACGAGAAGGACGCCATCGAGTACGTCAAGTCGCTGCTGTCGTACCTGCCCTCGAACAACCTGTCCGAGGCCCCCGCCTTCCCAGAGGAGGCGGACCTGGAGGTCAGCGACGAGGACCGCGAACTCGACACGCTGATCCCGGACTCGGCGAACCAGCCCTACGACATGCACACCGCGATCGAGCACGTGCTCGACGACGGGGAATTCCTGGAGACCCAGGCCCTGTTCGCGCCGAACATCCTGACCGGTTTCGGCCGGGTCGAGGGCTATCCGGTCGGCATCGTCGCCAACCAGCCGATGCAGTTCGCCGGCTGTCTGGACATCAACGCGAGTGAGAAGGCGGCCCGGTTCGTCCGCACGTGCGACGCGTTCAACGTGCCCGTGCTGACCTTCGTCGACGTCCCCGGCTTCCTGCCCGGCGTCGACCAGGAGTACGGCGGCATCATCCGCCGCGGCGCCAAGCTGATCTACGCCTACGCGGAGGCGACCGTCCCGCTGATCACGGTGATCACCCGCAAGGCGTTCGGCGGCGCGTACGACGTCATGGGCTCCAAGCACCTGGGCGCCGACATCAACGTCGCCTGGCCGACCGCGCAGATCGCCGTCATGGGCGCGCAGGGCGCTGTCAACATCCTGCACCGCCGCACCATCGCCGCCGCCGCCGACCAGGAGGCGGAACGCGCCGCCCTCATGGCGGACTACGAGGACGCGCTCCTCAATCCCTATGTGGCGGCCGAACGCGGCTACGTCGACGCGGTGATCATGCCGCACGAGACCCGGGCCCAGGTGGTCAAGGGACTGCGTCAGCTGCGCACGAAGCGGGAGTCGCTGCCCCCCAAGAAGCACGGCAACATCCCCCTCTAGAAAGGGTCCTGGCCATGATCAAGGTCGTACGGGGCAACCCGACCCCGGAGGAGCTGGCCGCCGCACTGGCGGTCGTCCGGGCCCGCGCCGCGGCGGCGTCCGCCGTGTCGTCCGGCGCGCCGGAGCTGCCCGCGCAGTGGTCCGACCCGGGCCGGCTGGCCCGGCGCGGCCGCCATCTGCCGGGGCCGCGCGCCTGGGCGCGCACGTACTGGCCCGGTTAGTCAGAGTCTGTCGCGGGAGGGCCCGTACCCGGCCGGGTACGGGCCCTCCCGCGTACCGGAAGGATCTGGTCCGTACGCACCACGGTTGCTGAGTACGGGTACTCAGGCGCGGGGGCGGCATCGGCAGCAGGATCGGATCATGTTGTGGTCCGACCCGGAGAACAAGCCGCCGAAGGAACTGCGCGACGCCCAGGACATGATGCGTCGCGCGGGGCTGGTGCTCGCGCTGGCCATGGTGATCGCGATGATCGCGCTCGGGACGCGATGAGCGGGCCGTAGGGCCTTTGTACGATGGCGCCCATGACTCATCCCGCACCCCGCCGTCTCGTGCTCGCCTCGCAGTCACCCGCCCGCCTCGGTCTGCTGCGGCAGGCCGGGTTCGCGCCCGAGGTGATCGTCAGCGGGGTCGACGAGGACGCGCTGAGCGCCCCGACTCCGGCCGAGCTCGCGCTCGTGCTCGCCGAGGCGAAGGCGGGGGTCGTGGCCGCACTGCCGCAGGCGGCGGGGGCCCTGGTCATCGGCTGCGACTCGGTGCTGGAACTGGACGGCGAGGCGCTCGGCAAGCCGGCCGACGCCGAGGAGGCCACGGCCCGCTGGAAGTCCATGCGCGGGCGTTCCGGGGTCCTGCGGACGGGTCACTGCCTGACCGACACGGCGAGCGGGCGCACCGCCTCCGCGACCGCGTCGACGACGGTGCGCTTCGGCGAGCCGTCGGACGCCGAGGTCGCCGCCTACGTGGCCTCCGGCGAACCGCTCCACGTGGCGGGCGCCTTCACCCTCGACGGGCGCTCGGCGCCGTTCGTGGACTCCATCGACGGCGACCCGGGCAATGTCATCGGGCTCTCGCTGCCGCTGCTGCGGCGGCTGCTGGGCGAGCTGGGGATCCAGGTCACCGATCTCTGGGTCTGAGCCGGGCCCGCCGCGTCAGGCGGGGGCCGGGGCCGCCGGCTGCTCGGGCTCGGCGGCGGTGGCCGGTTCCCGGCCGGCGGAGCCGTACGCCACCAGCGTCAGCACGATGAGGCCGAGCACCACCATCATGAACGCGAACGCGGTCCAGCCCACCAGGCCGACCGTCAGCGCGCCCAGCACCCCGTGGATGACGGCGCAGCAGATGAGCACGATCCGGGCGGCCCGGCCGGGGGCCCGGTCGCGGATGCCGGCCAGCAGGAGCAGGACGCCGCACAGCACCAGGAACAGCCCCGACACGCCGCCCAGTACCCAGGTCCCCTTGGACATGACGCCGGGGTCCGTGCCCGCGAGGGACATGTCCTGGTTCTTCACGACCGTTCCCAGGACCACGTTGATGATCACGATGCCCACGGCTTCCGCGAACAGCACGAGCGCGGCTATGAAAGCCACCGGCCTGCGCACCACGGCGCTCACCCCCTGTTACCTGCAGTACGTGCGATAGCGCGGACCCTACTAACGGGTAACGCTCCGGACAAGAGGTTCGGCAACCCCGTCGCACACCCACGCGCGCCGGCTGCGCGCCCCCCTTGTGCGCGCCCTCGTGCGTCGGGCAAAGAATCGCGCGCCGCTTAGTAGGAATTCCACAAAGAAACACAGGGAGTCGCTGCCCGTGCCAACAGAGACCTGGACCACACCTCGTGGCTACTGTGCGGTTATGGATCCCGGCGTACCGTGGTGCCACAAGGGATTTCGCGACTCGAGCAAGCCTCGAATCACACTCCGTGTGGGCAAGCTCACCATTGGGGACGGGTCGTAGGACCGTGTCGGTTGTCCCTAAACTCAGCTTGTTTCAAGGAGGGAGCCATCGTGCGCAAGGTGCTCATCGCCAACCGTGGCGAAATTGCTGTCCGTGTTGCTCGGGCCTGCCGGGACGCGGGAATCGGGAGCGTGGCCGTCTACGCAGACCCGGACCGCGACGCTCTGCATGTGCGTGCGGCCGACGAGGCATTCGCTCTGGGCGGTGACACCCCGGCCGCCAGTTATCTGGACATGGCCAAGGTGCTCCAGGCGGCCAAGGACTCCGGGGCGGACGCGATCCACCCGGGTTACGGCTTCCTGTCGGAGAACGCCGAGTTCGCCCAGGCCGTGCTCGACGCCGGTCTCACGTGGATCGGCCCGCCGCCGCAGGCGATCCGGGACCTCGGTGACAAGGTCGCCGCCCGTCACATCGCCCAGCGCGCCGGCGCCCCGCTCGTCGCGGGCACCCCGGACCCGGTCGAGGGTTCCGCCGAGGTCGTCGCCTTCGCGCAGGAGCACGGGCTCCCGATCGCGATCAAGGCCGCGTTCGGCGGTGGCGGACGCGGGCTGAAGGTCGCGCGCACGCTGGAGGAGATCCCGGAGCTGTACGACTCCGCGGTCCGCGAGGCCGTCGCCGCGTTCGGCCGCGGGGAGTGCTTCGTGGAGCGCTACCTGGACAAGCCGCGGCACGTGGAGACCCAGTGCCTGGCCGACTCCCACGGCAACGTGGTCGTCGTCTCCACCCGTGACTGCTCGCTCCAGCGCCGCCACCAGAAGCTGGTCGAGGAGGCCCCGGCCCCCTTCCTGTCCGAGGCGCAGAACGCGGAGCTGTACGCCGCGTCCAAGGCGATCCTGAAGGAGGCCGGCTACGTCGGCGCCGGCACGGTCGAGTTCCTGGTCGGCATGGACGGCACGATCTCCTTCCTGGAGGTCAACACCCGCCTCCAGGTCGAGCACCCGGTCACCGAGGAGGTCACCGGCCTCGACCTCGTACGCGAGATGTTCCGCATCGCGGACGGCGAGGAGCTCGGCTACGACGACCCGGTCATGCGGGGTCACTCCTTCGAGTTCCGGATCAACGGCGAGGACCCGGGCCGCGGCTTCCTGCCCGCCCCCGGCACCGTCACCCTCTTCGCCCCGCCCACCGGCCCCGGCGTCCGCCTGGACGCGGGCGTCGAGTCCGGCAGCGTGATCGGCCCGGCGTGGGACTCCCTGCTCGCCAAGCTCATCGTGACGGGTGCCACCCGTGAGCAGGCGCTCCAGCGTGCGGCCCGCGCCCTGGCCGAGTTCAACGTCGAGGGCATGGCCACCGCGATCCCCTTCCACCGCGCGGTCGTCACCGACCCCGCGTTCACCAGCGACCCGTTCCGCATCCACACCCGCTGGATCGAGACGGAATTCGTCAACGAGATCAAGCCGTTCGCCGCACCCGCCGACACGGACGCGGACGAGGACGCCGGCCGCGAGACGGTCGTCGTCGAGGTCGGCGGCAAGCGCCTGGAAGTCTCCCTGCCCTCCTCGCTCGGCATGAGCCTGGCCCGCACCGGACTCGCGGCGGGCGCCAAGCCCAAGCGCCGCGCGGCCAAGAAGTCCGGCTCCGCTGCCTCCGGCGACACCCTCGCCTCCCCCATGCAGGGCACCATCGTGAAGATCGCGGTGGAAGAGGGCCAGGAGGTCAAGGAGGGCGACCTGATCGTCGTCCTGGAAGCCATGAAGATGGAACAGCCCCTCAACGCCCACCGGTCCGGCACCATCAAGGGCCTGGCCACCGAGGTCGGCAGTTCGGTCTCCTCCGGCGCCGTCATCTGCGAGATCAAGGACTGATCCGCGCGACACCTGTTCCACCGGCGCCCCGCTCACGTCACAGGACGTGACCGGGGCGCCGGTCATTGCGGGCACGGTCCGGCCGAAGCGGGTTACGGAGGACACCTCCGGTTGCACGATGGCATCCTGGACCCGAGGGCGGACACAGGGAGGACTGCGCAATGGCGATCAGTACGGCACGGACACCGGTCCGCACGCCGGACCGGCCCATGCGCGCCGACGCGCGCCGCAATTACGACCGGCTGCTGGCCGAGGCCCGGCACTCCTTCGCCGAGCACGGCACCGACGCGTCCCTGGAGGACGTCGCACGGCGTGCGGGCGTGGGCATCGGCACGCTGTACCGGCACTTCCCGACCCGCCACGCGCTGATGAGCGCGGTGTTCCAGGAGGCCGTGGCCTCACTGATCGCCCGCTCCCGCGAGCTGACCGAGGCGGAGCAGCCGTGCGCCGGACTGGTGGAGTGGCTGGGTGCGCTCATCACTCATGCGGGTGAGTACCGGGGGCTGGCCCAGGCGCTCATGTCGACGTGCCGGGACGAGACCTCGGCCCTGTCGCCGTGCAATGTGCCGTTGCGAGAGGCGGGTTCGGTGCTGCTGGGCCGGGCGCAGGCGAGCGGGACCGTGCGGGCCGGCGTGTCCATCGACGACCTGATGCAGCTGACGAACGCGATCGCGCTGGCCGCCGAGCAGTCACCGGACGATCCGGAACTGGCGGAGCGCTTGCTGACGCTGACGCTGCGGGGGCTGAGCTCATCCGGCTCATCCGGCTCATCCGGCCCATCCGGCTCGACCGGTCGCTCCGCCCTGCCCACTCCCTCGGTCCCTCCCAGCCCCTGAGGGCCCCTCGGAGGGAGTCCGGGCGGGCTTGAGGGGCGGGGAGCCCGGAGACGGTGCCCCGGGGCGGCCCGCGGCCGCCCCGCTACCGGCGGCGCAGGTCCGCCACCCTGGCCCGGTCCCCTTGCCCCGGCTCCGCCAGCACCGCGCCCCGGACCTGCTGCGCATGCGTGCGGCGCTGTCCCGGCAGGGGCATGTCGCGACGGGAGCCCCGGCCAGGCGGCGCGACGTCGGCCGAGGCCGGCGCACCTCCGGCGCCCGCCACCGCGATCTGCACCCCCTGGTCCGCCAGGGCCTGCAGCTCCGCGGCCGCCCGGTCGTCGTGCGCGGCCGGTTCGTCCGTCACCAGCCGGGTGATGAGATCCGTCGGCACGGTCTGGAACATGGTGTCGGAGCCGAGCTTGGTGTGGTCGGCGAGGACCACCACCTCCCCCGCGGCCTGCACCAGCGCCCGGTCCACGCTCGCGGAGAGCATGTTGGACGTGGAGAGTCCGCGTTCGGCGGTGAGGCCGCTCCCGGACAGGAAGGCGCGCGAGACCCGCAGCCCCTGGAGCGACTGCTCGGCCCCACTGCCCACCAGGGCGTAGTTGGAACCGCGCAGGGTGCCCCCGGTCATCACCACTTCCACCCGGTTGGCATGCGCCAACGCCTGGGCGACCAGCAGCGAGTTGGTGACCACGGTCAGACCGGGGACCCGCGCGAGCCGGCGGGCCAGCTCCTGCGTGGTCGTACCGGCGCCGACCACGATGGCCTCGCCTTCTTCGACGAGACCGGCGGCCAGGTCGGCGATGGCCGTTTTCTCCGCGGTGGCGAGATGGGATTTCTGCGGAAAGCCGGACTCCCGCGTAAAACCGCCCGGCAAGACCGCACCGCCGTGCCGGCGGTCGAGGAGTCCTTCTGCCTCCAGTGCCCGCACGTCCCGCCGTACGGTCACTTCGGAGGTCTGGACGACGCGGGCGAGCTCACGGAGCGATACCGCCCCGTTGGCACGCACCATTTCGAGGATCAACTGACGACGTTCTGCAGCGAACACAAAACTGACAGTAACGTGACCGCCCGAGCGTTTTCAGCTGTTTGCGCCGAATAACAGAAGTTGTACATACAAGGGGCCGCCAAGTGGTATAGGCGGCCCCGTTGTTGTTCCGTACTGATCGAGCGGCGGTCACCGGACCGCCTGAGTTGCCGGGAGTTGCCGGGGAATGCCGGGTTGCGGGCGCTCCCCCGGGAGCGGCTAGGCCTCGCCCGCCTGCTTCCGGGTGTGCAACTGACGGGCCACTTCCGCGATCGATCCCGACAGGGACGGATACACAGTGAAGGCGTTTGCGATCTGTTCCACGGTCAGATTGTTGTCGACCGCGATCGAGATGGGGTGGATCAGCTCGCTCGCCTTCGGTGCGACGACGCAGCCGCCGACCACGATGCCGGTGCCGGGCCGGCAGAAGATCTTGACGAAGCCGTCCCGGATGCCCTGCATCTTGGCGCGCGGGTTGCGCAGCAGCGGGAGCTTGACGACCCGGGCGTCGATCTTGCCGGCGTCGACGTCGGCCTGGGTGTAGCCGACCGTGGCGATCTCGGGGTCGGTGAAGACGTTCGAGGAGACCGTCTTCAGGTTCAGCGGGGCCACCGCGTCACCGAGGAAGTGGTACATCGCGATCCGGCCCTGCATGGCGGCGACCGAGGCGAGGGCGAAGATCCCGGTGACGTCACCGGCCGCGTAGACGCCGGGCGCGCTGGTGCGGGAGACCTTGTCGGTCCAGATGTGGCCCGAGTCCTTGAGCCGGACCCCGGCCTCCTCCAGGCCCATGCCGGCGCTGTTCGGGATCGCGCCGACCGCCATCAGGCAGTGCGAGCCGGAGATGACCCGGCCGTCGGCGAGGGTCACCTCGACCCGGTCGCCGACGCGCTTGGCGGACTGGGCGCGGGAGCGGGCCATCACGTTCATGCCGCGGCGACGGAAGACGTCCTCCAGGACGGCCGCGGCGTCCGGGTCCTCGCCGGGCAGCACCCGGTCGCGGGACGAGACGAGGGTGACGCGGGAGCCGAGGGCCTGGTAGGCGCCGGCGAACTCGGCGCCGGTGACACCGGAGCCGACGACGATGAGCTCCTCGGGGAGCTCGTCGAGGTCGTAGACCTGGGTCCAGTTCAGGATCCGCTCACCGTCGGGGAGCGCGTCCGGGATCTCCCGGGGGTGACCGCCGGTGGCGATCAGCACGGCGTCCGCGGTGAGGGTCTCCTCCGTGCCGTCGGCCGCGGTGACGACGACCTGGCGCGAGCCGTCGGCGGCCTGGAGGCCCTCCAGACGGCCGCGCCCGCGCATCACCCGTGCGCCCGCACGGGTGACGGACGCGGTGATGTCGTGGGACTGGGCGAGCGCCAGGCGCTTCACCCGTCGGTTGACCTTGCCCAGGTCGACGCCGACCACACGCGCCGCCTGCTCTATGTGCGGCGTGTCGTCCGCGACGATGATGCCGAGCTCCTCGTACGAGGAGTCGAAGGTGGTCATCACCTCTGCCGTCGCGATCAGGGTCTTCGAGGGCACGCAGTCGGTGAGCACGGACGCGCCGCCGAGGCCGTCACAGTCGACGACGGTCACCTCCGCGCCGAGCTGGGCGCCCACCAATGCCGCCTCGTACCCGCCGGGTCCGCCGCCGATGATCACGATCCGGGTCACGAAAAGTCCGCCTCGCGTTTCTCGTCCCACGGCCGTCTGCTGTCCCGGCCGGGGTCCGGGGGGCCGCCCCGGGGGAATGCAGTACGTACTTCATTGTCCCGCACGCGCCAAGGTGCTTCGCCCCGGGGCCCTCCAAACGTGGTCCGGGGCGCCCCGGACAGGGTTGTTCCTCTCAGGAATCGACGCTCCCGGTGTCACCTCCCGTACCCTCGATCCCATGTCGCTCTACGCCGCGTACGCCGGCAACCTCGACGCGCGGCTGATGACGCGCCGCGCACCGCACTCCCCGCTGCGCGGCACCGGCTGGCTGAACGGCTGGCGCCTGACGTTCGGCGGCGAGCAGATGGGCTGGGAGGGCGCGCTGGCCACGGTGGTCGAGGCGCCCCGCTCCCAGGTGTTCGTGGCGCTGTACGACCTGGCGCCCATGGACGAGGACTCCATGGACCGCTGGGAGGGCGTCGGCCTGGACATCTACCGCCGCATGCGGGTCCGGGTGCACACCCTGGACGGCGAGGAGCCGGCCTGGATGTACGTGCTGAACGGGTACGAGGGCGGGCTGCCGTCGGCCCGCTACCTGGGCGAGATCGCCGACGCCGCCGACTCCGCGGGCGCGCCGCACGATTATGTGATGGAACTCCGCAAGCGGCCCTGCTGAGCACCACGGGGCCGCCCTGATCTGCTCTTTCGCATGATCACCGCGGGATGACTGTGGGAACACACGAACGAACACGGTGAGACTCTGTAGAGGAGCATCTACGCGCGTAGGGCTTCAGCGGTTACGCTCATCCGCGTGAACGCATCAGTTATTCCGGACCACATCCAGGGCGACCCGCACGCCGCCGCTGCCGACGCCGCCGCCCGCCTGCGCGAGCTGACCGGTGCAGAGACCCACGACGTCGCCCTCGTGATGGGCTCCGGCTGGGCGCCCGCCGGCGATGCGCTCGGCACACCGGAGGCCGAGTTCCCGGTGACGGACCTGCCCGGATTCCCGGCCCCGGCCGTCGAGGGCCACGGCGGCACGATCCGCTCGTACCGCATCGGCGAGAAGCGCGCCCTGGTGTTCCTGGGCCGTACCCACTTCTACGAGGGCCGCGGCGTCGCCGCCGTGGCGCACGGGGTGCGTACCGCCGTCGCCGCGGGCTGCAGGACCATCGTGCTGACGAACGGCTGCGGCGGGCTGCGCGAGGGCATGCGCCCCGGACAGCCGGTCCTGATCAGCGACCACATCAACCTCACGGCGGCGTCGCCGATCATCGGCGCCAACTTCGTCGACCTGACCGACCTGTACTCCCCGCGGCTGCGGGCCCTGTGCAAGGAGATCGACGAGACCCTCGAAGAGGGCGTGTACGTGCAGTTCCCCGGCCCGCACTACGAGACCCCGGCCGAGATCAACATGGTCCGCGTGATGGGCGGCGACCTCGTCGGCATGTCCACCGTGCTGGAGGCCATCGCGGCCCGTGAGGCCGGTGCGGAGGTGCTGGGCATCTCCCTGGTGACGAACCTGGCGGCCGGCCTGAGCGGGGAGCCGCTGAACCACGAAGAGGTGCTGCAGGCGGGGCGCGACTCGGCGACCCGGATGGGCTCGCTGCTGGCGAGGGTCCTGGACCGCATCTGACCGGCCCCGGCCGGTCCGGGGGCGTGCCCCCGCACCGGCCGCTCCTCGATCGCCCGGCGGGCTCGACTCCGCCCGGCCGGGTTCGAAGCCCTGCGGCCGCGTCTCCGGCCCCGCCGGCGCTCGTTGAGCGGCCGGTGCGGGCAGATCCTCCCGGTCCCGGGAAGGGGCGGGGTGGGGAACACGCCGCCGCAGGCGCCCCCACCGCTCCACACCGCACCCCGCGACGCGTCGCACCCACTCCGAAAGGCGGACCACCGTGCAGCAGGACCTCATGACGCGGGCCAGGACCTGGCTCGCCGAGGACCCCGACCCCGAGACCCGCGCCGAGCTCGCCGCGCTCATCGACGCCGAGGACCTCGACGAGCTCGGCGCACGGTTCGCCGGCACGCTCCAGTTCGGCACCGCCGGACTCCGCGGTGAGATCGGCGCCGGGCCCATGCGGATGAACCGCGCCGTCGTCATCCGCGCCGCCGCCGGGCTCGCCGCGTACCTGAAGGACCGGGGACAGGAGGGCGGCCTCGTCGTCATCGGCTACGACGCCCGTTACAAGTCCACCGACTTCGCCCGGGACACGGCGGCCGTGATGACCGGCGCCGGTCTGCGGGCAGCGGTGCTCCCCCGCCCGCTCCCCACCCCCGTCCTGGCGTACGCCATAAGGCACCTGGGCGCCGTCGCGGGCGTCGAGGTCACCGCCAGCCACAACCCGCCGCGCGACAACGGCTACAAGGTCTACCTCGGCGACGGCTCGCAGATCGTGCCCCCGGCCGACGGCGAGATCGCCGCCGCGATCGCCGCGGTCGGCCCGCTCGACACCGTGCCCCGCCCCGACGGCGGCTGGGAGACCCTCGGCGACGAGGTCCTGGACGCCTATCTGGCGCGTACGGACGCGGTCATGGCCGCGGGCTCGCCCCGCACGGCCCGCGTCGTGTACACGGCCATGCACGGCGTCGGCACCTCCGTGCTCGCCGCCGCCTTCGACCGGGCCGGATTCCCCGCCCCGGTCCTCGTCGCCGAACAGGCCGAGCCCGACCCCGCGTTCCCCACCGTGGCGTTCCCCAACCCGGAAGAACCCGGCGCGATGGATCTCGCCTTCGCCACCGCGCGCCGCTCGGACCCCGACATCATCATCGCCAACGACCCGGACGCGGACCGCTGCGCCGTCGCCGTACCGGACCCGGCCGCGGACGGCGGCTGGCGGATGCTGCGTGGCGACGAGGTCGGCGCGCTGCTCGCCGCCCATCTGGTCCGCCGCGGTGTCAGCGGTGTGTTCGCCGAGTCGATCGTGTCCTCGTCCCTCCTCGGCCGGATCGCCGAGAAGGCAGGCCTCGGTTACGAGGAGACGCTGACCGGCTTCAAGTGGATCGCCCGCGTGGAGGGTCTGCGGTACGGCTACGAGGAGGCGCTCGGCTACTGCGTCGACCCGGACGGCGTCCGCGACAAGGACGGCATCACGGCGGCGCTCCTGGTTACCGAACTCGCCTCCGTCCTCAAGGAGCAGGGGCGCACGCTGCTCGACCTGCTGGACGACCTCGCGGTCGAGCACGGGCTGCACGCCACCGACCAGCTGTCGGTCCGGGTCGAGGACCTGTCCGTCATCGCGGATGCCATGCGCCTCCTGCGCGAGAAGCCGCCGACCGCACTCGCGGGCCTGGCCGTCACCTCGGCCGAGGACCTGTCGCACGGCACCCCCCTGCTGCCGCCCACCGACGGGCTGCGCTACCACCTGGAGGGCGCCCGGGTGATCGTCCGCCCGAGCGGCACCGAGCCGAAGCTCAAGTGCTACCTGGAGGTCGTGGTGCCGGTCGCCTCGGCCGACGCGCTGCCCGCGGCCCGCGCGAAGGGCGCGGAGCTGCTGGCCGGTATCAAGCGGGACCTGGCGGCCGCTGCCGGGATCTGACCCGGAGAACCGGGCGCCGGCTCACGTACGCATCAGGTACGTGAAGCCGGTGCCCGGGCCCACGCAGGACCGGAGCGTCAGATCGCCCCAGTACAGCCGTGGGCGGGGGCGCCGGCTCACCAGTCCGCTTTCACAAGGAAGTTGTCTGTCGGCTGCCCGGCATACACGCGGGTGTTCCGGCGACGGCGCGCGGCGGCGGCCTGCGTCGGCCGGACCGGGGCGTCCGGCTGCGGCGCGCGGCGGCGCCCTGCGACGGCCGGACCGGGACATGGCTCACGGGCGCGGGAAGTACCGGGTGAAGGAGGACGCGTCGACGGCGAGCAGGCCGCTGAACGGCTGGTTCAGCTGGTAGACAAGCACGACGGTGAACGTGATCAGACCGGTGAGCCCCATGACCATGGTGACGTGGGTGACGTTTCGCTTGACGCCGAACATGAACATGAACGCCACGGTGAGGGCGCCGCCGATGATCAGTCCGAGCCACAGGGTGGGGGACAGCCTGTTGAGGGCGTCGGACTCCCGCCCGCGCCGTGCGTCGTCCAGCGTGCTGAGCTGCGCGAGCACCTCCTGCACGGTGGCCTGCTGCACGGGCGTCGCGTCGTCGGGGGCCTGGTTGGCGGTGCGTACCCGGTGCAGCAGGACCCAGCCCTCCTCGCCGAGAGGCCGGCTCCCCACCATCGAGGGGAACTCGGCGCCGACCACGTGGTGGACGTAGGCCGCCGTGGCCGTACGCACCCGCTCGGCGCTGTCCGGCGGAAGTCCATCGGCCAGCAGATAGACCTGATGGGCCGCGCTGGCCTCGGTCTGCACATGTCCTTCGGCACTGGAACGGGTCTCCCAGACCGAGACCAGCGACAGCCCCAGGACCAGGGCGTAGAGCACGCCGACCATCATCGAGATGTACTCGGCCACGTCCTCGCGCGGTTCGTCGTCGGGGTCCGCGGGCCAGTAGCGGTGCCGTACGAGCACGATGGCGGCGGAGAGCAGCGCGACGCCGAGAACGATGGCGATGATTTCGGTCATCGGAGTCCGGCTCCTGTCGGCGGAGGTGGGTCACGGCGGGTCGGTCCGGCCATCCGCGCCATCCGCTACACCCGCCGGGAACCGAGGACGGCGGCGGCGATGGCGGCGGGCATCAGCACGAGGAAGAGCACGGTGAGCACTCCCAGTCCGGTGGGACCGCGCCCCGGACGGTACAGGCGGCTCAGGATCGAGGAGCGCTGCTCCCGTCGCGCCGGTTCCTCGGGCCGAAGAGCGGTGATCCCGGCGGTGCCCGTGGCGGTCCCCGAACTGGTCCCGGAGCCGGTGCCGGTGCCGGTGCCCGAACGGGCGCCCGTGCCCGCGTTCGCGCCGGAGCCGGTGCCCGCGCCGGCGTTCGTGCCGGAGCTCGCGCCGGAGCCGGAGCCGGTGCCCGATCCCGAGCTCGCGCCGGTGCCCGATCCGGAACCGGTTCCTGATCCGGAGCCCGTACCCGAACCGGAGTCGGAACCAGTCCCGACCCCCGGGTCGGGGCCGGTTCCGGTGCCGGAACCGGCGCTCGTACCCGATCCCGCGCCCGTACCGGAACCGGAACCGGAACCCGGGACGCCGGCCCCCGGCGGCTCGGCCGCCGCCGCCTCCGCGGCGGCCAGCAGGCCGGGGGCGGCGACGCCCGGTGGGGGCAGCGGCAGCCCCAGGGCGCTTGTCGGAACCGGCAGCCCGGGGGCGTTCGTGGGAACCGGCTGGAGTGTCGGGGGCGGCGGCTGGGCGGCGGCCGGTGGCGGGCCCGCGACCGGGGGCGGGGTGCGGGGCGCGGTACGCGGCGGAGCCGCCGCGCGAGCCGGGGGCCTCGGGCGGGTGGCGGAGGCCGGGGGCCTGGGGAGGGTGAAGCGTCCTGAGGCGCGTGCGGTCAGCCGTCGCGGCGGAACCCTGCCGCCCGTGCGGCCGAGCGTGGTGATCCGGTCGCTGCCCCCGGCGAGCCCCTTGCTGACGTACGCGCCGGGTGCGCGGCGTACGACCGCCCGGCATTGCGCGGAGCGCCCCGGCCCGATCCGCGCCACGACGGGCCGCCCGCCCCCGCAGTCGATGCCGCCCGCGGCGACGAGCGGGTCGCTGAGCCGGATGTCGTACACGACGTGCCGGCCACGGTTCGTCACCTGGTAGCGGATGGCCGCCTGCCGGCCGGTGACCGTCACGCCTTCCGTGAGCGCGAGGGCGCTCCGGATCCCCTTGTATCCCGACCGCGCCGTGGCCTTCGAGTCGGCGTGCAGATAGGGGATGTGGCCGGAGGCGAGGACGTCCCCGGTCCAGGTGCCGGGCCGGGCCTTCGTCTCCGCGGTGCAGCGCGCCGAACCGAGGCCCCGCAGCATCGGCACCCGGTCGCCGCCGGAGCAGCGGACCGCCACCCCCGGCAGGCCCGGGTCGGTCACCCGCACGTCGTACAGGTCGGCGCTGCCCCGATTGATCAGCAGGTAGGTCTTGACCACCGGATCCCCCACCCGGATCCCCGGTCGCAGCGCGCCCGTTCCGGGGCGGGAGTTCACGCTCACGCTGAGCGCCAGCCCGCGCTTCCCCGCGCCGTCGGCGCGGGCCGGAACGGGAGGACCCATGCCCGCGACCGCGGCGAGCACGGACGACAGCAGGAGGGATGCCAGGTGACGGCGGTGCCGTAAGCGGGGTTCCGCGTACCGATGTCGTCCGATGATCACACCGGGATGCTGGTGGGGTCGGGCCCGCTGCCGCTCCTGCCACGCCCGGCGCCCCCGCACCGGCGGCCGATTTTCCCTCGAACGGCGCCCGCTCGGCCGTCGGACCGGTGCGCGGCGCCGGTGCCTCACTCGGCGGTGGTGAGGGCCAGTACCGCGTTCTGGCCGCCGAAGCCGAACGAGTTGCTGACCGCCGCCCGCATGGAGTGCGGACGGGGGGCCTTGGTGACGACGTCGAGGTCGAACTCCGGGTCGAGTGCGTCCAGGTTGGCGGTGGGCGGGATGAGCTGATGTTCCAGGGACAGCACCGTGCAGGCCGCTTCGATGGCCCCGGCGCCGCCGATGGCGTGTCCGATGGCGCCCTTGAGCGCGGTGACCGGCGGCGGACGGCGGAACACCTGGTGCAGGGCGTGGTGTTCGGCGGCGTCACCGCTCGCCGTGGCCGTGCCGTGGGCGTTGACGTGGCCGACGTCCTCGGGCGAGAGACCGGCGTCGGCGAGGGCGCTGCGGATCGCCCCTGCCGCACCGTCGCCGCGGGGGTGGGGCGCGGTGAAGTGGTACGCGTCGCAGCTCGCCCCGAACCCGGCGACGTAGGCCCGTGGCCGTGCGGCCCTGGCGCGGGCGTCCTCGGGGCGTTCCAGGACGAGGACGGCGGCTCCCTCACCGAGGACGAAGCCGTCGCGGTCGCGGTCGAACGGGCGGGACGCGACGTGCGGGGCGTCGAAGCGGCGGGAGAGCGCCCGCATCTGGGCGAAGCACGCGGCGGTCATCCGCAGCCGGGCCGACTCGCTGCCACCGGCGAGCACCACGTCGCAGGCGCCGGAGAGCAGCAGGTCCCGGGCCAGGCCGATGGCACTGGTGCCGGAGGCGCAGGCCGTGGAGACAACCAGGTTGGGGCCGGTCGCGCCGAGGTCGATGGCGATCTCGGCCGCGGCCATGTTGGGCACGCTGCGGGACAGTGCGAGGGGAGAGATCCGGGTGGGTTCCCGGTCCGCGAGCCGGTCGAACTCGGCCTGCCAGCTCTGCATGGAACCGTTCCCCACCCCCATGACCACGCCGACGCGCGGGCCGGCCGGTCCGCCGGCCGCGAGCCCGGCGTCCTCGACGGCCTCCCGGGCGGCGAGCAGCGCGAGCGTGGCGAACCGGTCGAGGCGGCGCGCGCGTCGGTGTCCCAGGAGTTGCCGGGCGTCGAAGTCGGGGACGCGGCAGGAGAACGCGACGGGCAGCCCGTCGAGGTCGGGATCGGCTGCGGCGGCGGAGCACCCCGTGCTCAGCCCCTCCCAGGTGGCCTTCTCCCCGATCCCCGCCGGGGTGATCAGTCCAAGGCCCGTGACGGCCACGGGGCCGCGCCTCATGCGTATGCCATCGCTCGGTGCATGAAGGCTGATTATGCGTTCGAGGCCGGGAATGTCCGGTCAGTACGTGGCGGGGGCTCCGCCTCAGTAGCCCGTTCGGCGCACGTCGGACAGGGCGCCGGCCGGCTCGTTCAGCACACGCCGGACAGGGCGCGGCTGCCCGTGCGGGCCCCGTCCCGCACGGGTCACTGTGGGCTCGTCCCGCGGGGCGCGGTGTGCCCCGCGTCGAGGCGTTTGGCGGCGAGGCGTTGCTCGTCGGGCCAGCGCACGTCGTACGCCCAGCCGAGCTTCTCGAAGAGTGCGATCAGCCGTGCCGTGGGGTCGGCCTGGCCCTTGAGCGCCCCGTGGCGTGCGCTGTTGGGGTCGGCGTGGTGGAGGTTGTGCCAGCCCTCGCCGAAGGTGAGGGCCGCCACCCACCGCACGTCCCGCGACTGGTCCCGGGACGCGTAGTGCCGGGGGCCGAAGGCGTGCGCGACGGAGTTGACCGACCAGGTGACGTGGTGGACCACCGCGTACCGCACGAGGCTCGCCCAGAAGAAGGTGAGGGCGGCCTCCCGCCAGTCCCGGGTCCAGGCCAGGGTGAGCACGGGCGGCAGGAGCAGGGAGAAGGCCGCGGTGGCCGGGTACCAGCGGTCCAGGCGGCGTACGTCGGGGTCGGCGAGCAGGTCGGGCGTGTAGCGGGGGTAGTTGGAGCGCACCGGGGAGGAGGAGAACCATCCGATCTGCGCGTGCCACAGCCCCTTGGCCAGCGCCCGCCGGCCCGTGCCGTACTTCCACGGGGAGTGGGGGTCCCCTTCGCGGTCCGAATGCTGGTGGTGGCGCCGGTGTTCGGCCACCCACATGGTGACGGGGCCTTCCATCGCCATGGCTCCGGCGAGGGCGAGAGCGATCCGCAGCGGGCGTCGCGCCTTGAAGGACAGGTGGGTGAAGTGGCGGTGGTATCCGGCGGAGATGCCCATGATGGAGATCGCGTACATGCCGGCCCCGAGCACGACGTCCCGCCCGTGGATGCCCCAGCCCCACGCGAAGGGAACCGCCGCCGCGAGGACGACGAGGGGCAGCACCACGAGCATCACCAGATAGCCGGTGCGCAGGGGCAGGCCGACGGGAACGGTGTCGGGGAGCGGCGCACGGTGGCGGGGCGCGGCGGGAGGAGACGACGAGGACATGGGCGGGCTCTCTTCGCTGGAGGGCGTCGCTGGACGGCGGAGGGCGGAAGGGGTGCGGTCCCCCGGCTCCGGCCCGTACGGCGGTGGGGCGACGGGCTCCCGTACGGCGGTGACGCCGCGGGCTCTCGTAAGGCGAGGGCGCGAGGGTGCGGCCGGGAGCGGCGGGCGGGACAGCACATGATGATCACTGTGCAGGACCGGGAGGCCTCCGGCAGCGCCGGAACCGGCGGTGCCCCCGGGCGGGCGGCACCCGCCCGGGTGCCCCGCGTCCGGAGTGCTGACGCCGTCCCGGAGACATCTCCGGTGGCGCGCCGGCCGGTCCTGGGGTCCGCCCGCCCAGCGGTTCCCGGGGTGGGGTGGCGGCGCCCGCGCGGACGTCCGGGGCGGCCGCCCGCGTGGAGCGGCACCCGGCGATCACCCGCACGCACCAACCGGCGCCCGTCCGCCCGATGTGCGTCCGGTGACCGACCGGCCAAAGATGGGGTGGTCGGAGTACGGGCCCGGCCGAAGCGGGGTCCCGGTCGACGAAGGGACCATCCTGATGGCCGAGCACCCCCCTACAGGCGCGTCGCGGACGGCGGACGGACCGGACGGCCCTTCGGCCGTTCCGGCGAGGGAACTGCTGCGGCAGTGCGCGCGCGACGTGGTCGCGGTCGCCGAAGGTGTCCGCGCCGTGTCCGCGCGCACCACCGCCGTGCTCCTGAACGAGGAGTTCCGCGCCTCCGCCCGCAGGCGTCCGCGTACCGGGCTGCCCGCCCAGTGGGCCACCCTGCGCGTCCTCATGAGCAAGCAGGGCCTCGGCTCCGCCATCACCGCGGACCGCGGGGCGGGGCGCCGGCTGGGACAGGGCGGCGAGATCCTGGGACGGGAGAGTCTGGCCGCGCTGGTCGCCGTGACCTCGCTGCGCCTGCGGATCAGCGCCGTCCTGCTCGACCATCCCGAGCTCGTCCGGGACGCCGGCATGCGCCGTATCGTCGACGCGGTGACGGCCGACCGCGACCTGGCGTCACTGCGCGCGCTGCGCGCCCTGTTCAGGAGCCGCGGCGCTCAGCAGGCCCTGTCCGCACTCGCACCGATCACGGCCGAACTCCTGGCGATCCGGGCCCTGCTGGACGAGGACCCGATGAACGACGAGACCGGCTGGGCCCTGGCGACGGGCCGCGAGCTCAGCGCCGATCCGGTGAAGGGGGTCAGGGCGTCGTACCTGTGCGAACTCGACCGCGGCGAGGGCGCGGCCGACCCCGTCGAACTGACCGCGCAGGAGTCCCCGCGTCTGAGCGTCCGGGGCTCGTTCCTGGGGTTCCTGCGCAACATCGATCTGCTGTCCACCGACGGCCGGATCCTCATCCAGGACGTCCGCGGCCCGGACGGCACCGTCCGGCACGTCGTGCACGCCCCCGGAATGGCCCCGGGCCGGCCCCGCAACGACTCGCCCCAGGACTTCGTGGGCGCGTGGCGCAACCTGTTCATGGCCGACTCCCCGTACACCCGGTCGATCCTCCGGGCCATCGGGCACTACGGCATACCCGCCGGGGCGGACGTCGCGCTGATCGGGCACAGCGAGGGCGGCATCGCGGTGATGAACCTCGCCCAGAGCGAGGAGTTCTCGCGCACCTACCGGGTCACGCACGTCGTCGCGGTCGGCTCCCCGGTGGACCACAAGAAGCCCGCGGACCCCCGCACCTGGGCGGCCACGATCACCAACCAGCACGACATCGTGCCCATCCTCGACGGCAGGGCGGCCGGTTCGGTCTTCGATCCCCACCCGGACTGGTACGAGGTCGACTACATCGGCCCGACCCACGAATTCCCCCTGAGCCACATGCTCGGCACGTACATCCGCGACCTCGAAACGGTGATCGCCGACGCCGCCCTGCACGTCGACGAGGCACTCGCGCCGTACCGGGGCGAGGTGCTGCGCACGCAGTCCTACCAGCTCAAGGACCGCGCCCACCCGCCGCAGGGCTATCCGTTCCTGGCCGTTCCCACCGCTCCCGTACTGACCTCCGCCGGTCCGGTGGACACCCCTGTGCGCTACTACGACTCGACCGCCGCGCACGCGTTCTTCCCCGTCGACGCGGAGGCGGCGAGGAGCCTGCTCCCCGACGTCACCTGGATGGTGCCGGCGCGCCTCGGGCGGCGGGCGCTCGCGGTGCTTTCGGTGTACGAGCACCGGTGCACGACCATCGGCCCGTACAGCGAGGTCGGCCTGTCGGTGATCGTCAACGACCTGTGGCGGCCGCGGCCGTTCGACCTCGCCCTCGACCTGACGCGCTCGATGGACCTGCGCCGCACCGGGCGTCACGTCGTCGGGGTGGCGGTCTCCACCGAGGAGGCCCGCGCGGTGGCCTCGGACATCTGGGGCCAGCCGGCGTCCGTCTCCGCCCTCGACGTCGATCTGCTGGGCCGGGACATCAGTGTCGGAGCGGTGGAGCCCGGCATCCGGCTGACGGGCGGACTGGGCCCCGCCGTCCGCTGTCCCGACGCGGACTGGGTGCTCTACGGCCGCCGGGGCGACCGGACGCTGCGCGTCCAGGTCCGCAACCACGGCAGGCCGCGGCTCCACCCCGCGCCGCGCGTCAGGCTGCGGGTGGACGCGCAGGCGCACCCGCTGGCGCAGCAGCTGCACCGGCTCGGTCTGGACTCCGCGAGGCCGCGGTCCGTGCTGACCTGCCACGACTTCATGGCCCGCCGGGGCGCCGGCGCCGAACTTCCGCGCTGAGCGCCCGGGGAGCCGGACACGGCACGCGCGGACAGGCAGCCGAGGACGCCCACGCGGTCAGCCCCAGGACGGCACACGAAGACAGCCCCCAGCACACCGAAGGACAGGTGAAACCGATGGTGACCGGTATCCCCGGCCGGAACACGGCCGCCCCGCCCGACCCCGGCACCTTGCCCGGCCTCGCCGACGCGCTGCGGGCCGACGCCGCCAGGTTGGAGGAGTACGCGCGCACCCTGCGCGCCACCGCCGCGACACTCGGCGGCCTGGCCGAGGCTCCGGACTGGAGCGGCCCCGCGCTGGAACGCCAGGCATCGTCCTGCCTGGTCGCGGCGGAGCAACTCCGCACCGCGGCGGCGGCGTTGGACAGCCATGCCCGGCCCGCGACGGCTCCGGGCTGAGGGCCGCCCCTCGCGCCCGAGCCCGCGGAGGCCGGCCCCCGCGCCGGGCCGAGGACCGGGCCGAGGACCGCCCCCGGGCCGGAGCCCGCACGTGGGAGCGTTCAGGCGCCCGGGGCCGTGGGGGCCGCGAGCGAGACGACGTACCGTCCGTCGTCCTCCGGCAGATTGCGGTGGACCAGCTGCGCGAAGCCGCGGGTCTCCCGGATGATCCGCATCCCCTCGGGCGAGAAGGTCGACGGGGTGAACAGGCGCGGCGCCAGCAGCGGGTTGTTGAGCGCCTCGGAGAAGGCGTCGACCGAGATGACGCGTTCGAGCAGCCTGCCGAAGATGGCTCCCGGCCCGGGTTCCTCGGCGAACAGCCCGACGAACAGCTCGACGTCGTCCACGCGCGCGTAGGTGTCCCGCAGCCCCTCGCGGACCTGCGGATCGCCGGAGATCTGCTGCCAGTCGGTCACGCGGGGAAAGCCGTAGTAGGCGCGGTAGTCGTTGTACGTGGCCAGGCCGAGCTCCCGGCCCACGGCGATGCTCCGGGCCTCGATGGGCAGCAGCAGCGGGTCGGTGTTGAACAGACCGGATCGGCCCGCGGGCTGGAGGGAGAGGTCCTGGAAGAGCGGCCCGAGGCCCCGGTCAAGGACGAGCTGCCCGTTGGCGACGGTCCCTGCCAGGGGCACGTCCCGGCCGCCGATCGCGTACGTGGAGGGGATCAGGCTGTGCCACCGGTAGACCAGGCTGAACTCGATCGTCGCCCAGTTCTCCCGGTGCCACACCCCCTTGTCGGTGCGGACCGGGTCGAGGACGAACCGGAAGTGGTACGGCGTGATGTGGTTGATGTACTCCTCCAGCATCACCCGGATCATCATCACCACCAGGGTGTTCCGGGTGGTCTGGAAGACCCGCTCGTCGTCCCAGTCCGGGTGCGCCGCGGCGAGGACGGCCGCGACCCGGTTGTGCTCGCGCAGGAAGAGGACGTTCATCGCCATCGGCCCGATGTGCGCGTGGACGCGGTCGCCGCCGCAGGCGAACAGGGTGTCGCGGAGCTGATCGGGAACCTCGTCGAAGCGGACCGGCTTGAGCGCGCCGAACTCCCGCTTGATCCTTCCGCCTTCGCACAACGCGGGCGGGAACTCGCCGCCGTCGACCGTGCGGCTCTTCAGCCTGCCGCCCTCGAACGTCCGCAGGCAGGCGGTGGCCTCCTCGCTGTCGCCGTACAGCTGGGACATGTCGAGGGTGTGCGGGGAGTCGGTCCTGCGCGGGTCGCCCGTGGCTCCGTGACCGCGCAGGAAGCCGTCGGTGAACCACTGGGCGAAGGCGGGCAGCAGCGCGCTGGAACGCCCGCAGGGGCGGGTGGGGCCGCTGCGCCGGAACAGCTCGGTGACCGTCTCCACGGCCGGCCGGGCGGGGTGCGGGTCCGCGAGCGGGGGCAGGTGCCGTCCCACGTAGGAGCGGTCGGTCAGCGACGGCCAGGAGGTGTACGGGCTCTTGGTGCTCAGCGGGTTGGGGCGGGTCGGGGCCTTGAGCACGGCCAGGTCGGTGAGGGTGGAGTTCACCCGGCGGTGCAGCGCGTGGCGGCTGTGCACCATCCGCCACATCGGGCCGTAGTGGGTCAGCAGGTGCGACTCGAAGCGGTTGCGCCAGCCGTCCCTGGACCGGTCCCGGCCGGTGGTCTGCGCCTCGGGCCGGGAGGGGGCGGTGGTGGTCATGGGTCCTCCGGACGGGTCGGATGGATGGGCGCGGCGACGTGGGGGATCAGCGGCCGCCGGAGTCCGGGCCGGCCGCCACCGGGTAGTGCTGCGGGTAGGGCGTCGCGGCGTAGTCCATCGCCTCCTCGCCACCGGCCGGCGGCCGGATCCCGGGGCGCAGCAGCACCCGCCGCACCAGCTCCGGAACGATGACGGACGCCGCGTACCTGCCCACGCAGTCGTGGGCGCCGTATCCGAGGACGAGGTTGTGCGACGGCGGCCGTCCGGTCCGGAACTCGGTGGGAGCGTCGACGACGTCCTCGTCGAACATCGCCGAGTACAGGGAGGCGACCACGGGGGTCCCCGCGGGAATCGGCGTCTGCCGGGGTGTTCCCGCCGCGAGGACGTGGTCGCGTACGCACAGGCGGGGGGTGGCCGGCACGAAGGGGTGGAAGCGCAGCGCCTCCCAGACGTACGCGTCGAAGCGCGCGGGGTCGGGGTCGGCGGCCGCCCGCTCGGCCTCGGCGAGCGCCTCGGGGCGGAGCGCCAGCTCCTTGAGGGCGGTGGCCGCGCACTGGGTGGCGTTCTGCTGGTACCCCGTGAGATAGCCGACGAGGTTGGCGTTGATCCGCTCGTCGTCGAAGCCGAACTCGTCGGGCAGCCGGGTGCGCAGCATCCGTCCCAGGACGTCGTCGGGGCGGTCCGTTCCGTCCGTCCCGTCCCTCCCGCAGGCCCGGCGCCGGGTGATGAGGGCGGCCACCCGGTCGTGCAGTTCCTTGCCGGCGGCGGCCCCGGCGGCGTGGACCTCCGGGTCACCGCCCGGGTTGACCGCGAACGCCCACTGCATCCGGCGCGAGTGGGTGTGCAGCATCTCCTCGGGGATGCCGTCGAAGCCGAGGTACTCGACGGCGACCCGGGCGGCCGCCACCCGGGCGTAGTCCTGGATCAGGTCGAACGTGTCGCTCCCGCGCCCGGCGGCCCCCGCCACGGCCGCGTCCAGTACGGCGTCGGCGAGGGACGCGGTGAGGGCGCGGACCCGGGGCGCGTCCTCGGGGGCGAGGACCATCTGCCCGTACCCGCGCTCGCGCCAGTGCACGTCCGCGCCGTCGCGGGCGAGGATGAAGGGGGCGCCCAGCACGTCTTCGAGGGCGGGTCCGAGGACACCGACGGTGAAGACCTCCGGCGTCGACAGCACCTCCAGGACGTCCGGGTGCCGGGTGACGAAGACGCCGAGCGGGGTGGCGAACACGGGCCGTGCCGCACGCAGCTCCCGGAAGAGCCCGGCCTTGTCCGTGGCCGTCTTCCGGCGGAGCAGGGCGATCCGCTGCGCTGCGTCTGTCTCGGGGACCGCGTCGTACGCGGCGAGGAAGTCCACGGTGATGACCGCCTGTGAGGGAAGGGAGGGCCGGAGGCGTGTGCGAGCCGCTCCACGGACGGCGCGACGCCGGACCGGCTCGCACGACTGCGCACCCGATCATTCAGACACGCGTCCGGGGCGGCCGCATGCCGACGGCGCAGTCGGGTGTCCCCGCCCGCGGACCGCGAGCTGCCGGCGAGGGGGCGGCGGTGTCAAGTCCGGTACCGGTGGGGCCCGTTCCGCGGCTGCGGTACCGGTCGGACCCGGACACGCAAGAGTCACTTTCGGGCCAACTACGCGCCGAGGAGACCGTTCGCGAACGGGGTGCGATCAACCACGTGGGCGGTTTCGGAGGGCCCGAAACATGGCCGGAAATGCCCGATCCCCCGAGGGAACGAACACCGGCCCGTAGGCCAACCCGGCTGAAAACGGCTGTACCTGTTCCCCGTACACCTTGATAACTTCCGGAACTCAGCGTAATTGAAAAGTGCACTCGAAAGGGTGGCGATGACCTCCCCAGCTCCCGCACCGAAGATCCCTCAGCTGTGGGTTCCACTCCCGTCGGGGATCCACCCGGGCTGGCGTGAGATCGACGAGCGCTCGGCTGCCTGGCTCGATCGCTTCGGCCTCTACTCCGACCGGGCACAGCGCGAACGGCTGACACGGATCTCCGTCGGGGAGATAACCAGCCGCGGCGCCCCGTCCGGGCGCCTGGCGGCGCTGCAGTGGACGTCGGACTTCCTGATGTGGCTCTTCGCCTTCGACGACGAATACTGCGACGAGGGCCCGGTCTCGGCATCCCCGGACGCCACCCTGCTCATCGTCACCAAGCTCCAGCGCATCGTCGAAGTCCCCTGGACCACCCCCACCGACGACAGCTACAGCGCCGCCCTGCGCGAACTGCGGCTGCGGCTGGAGAACCTGACCACGCCCGTGCAGACCGCGCGCTGGGCCGCCGGCTTCCGCGCGTATCTCCAGGGCCAGGTCTGGATGGCCGCCAACAACGCCCACGGGCGGATTCCCACCCTCTCGGACCACCTGGCCGTCCGGCTCGACTCCTCGGCGGTCAAGATCTTCTCGACCCTGAGCGAGATCATCCACGGATACGACCTCCCGGCGGCCGACTACGAGCGCCACGACGTCCGCGGGTTCGTCGAGGTCTTCGCCTCGATCATCGGCTGGTCCAACGACCTGGTCTCGTACCACAAGGAGCGCCAGCGCAGTCAGGACGGATACGGGAACATCGTCGACCTGATCGCGTACGAGCGGAACTGCACGCTCGCCGAAGCGGTCAGCGAGACCGCCATGATGCACACCCGCGCCATGGCCCTCTACCTCCGGCTGCGCGACCAGATCCTGCACGACGCCGGCCCCGAGCTCCACCGCTGGATCACCGACTGCGACCACTGGATCCGGGCCGACTACGACTGGTCCCTCACCACCAACCGCTACGTCAATCCGGAGAACCCCGCCGACCTTCCCGCCGGCAGCGCCGCCTCCCCCTTCCACGCACGGGAAGCGGACCAGCCGCTGCCGATCGCCAGCATCGCCTGGTGGTGGACCCTGCTCAAGGACGAGTGACCGGGGCGGAGTGCTTCCCGCCCGGCCCCGGACCGGGAGGAAACGGCTCAGCCGGTCAGGAGGTCCCTCAGCCGATCGCGCCCAGGACCACGAGCAGGACCGCGCCGGCCACGGCCGGCGCGATGACCTCGTACGCCCAGCGCACCGACTTGACCGTGCCCCCGGCCACGGGCTTGTCACCCGCGCGCTCGGCCAGCTCCCGCAGGTCTACGACCGTCTGGTCCGCGGCGGCCGTCCGCCCCTTCGTGTCGCGCACGTCGGCGGTGACGGACGTCCTGCGGTACGGGTCGTCCATCGACTGCCGGGTCTGGTGACGGGCGGCCTTCTTGCGCTGCCGCAGCGACACCGGGACCGCCCAGAGCTGGAACTTCTCGTTGTCGCGCGTGAAGAGCTCGCTCGAATACCCGGCCCGGACGTCCGCCACATCGGTCCACGGCAGCGTGATCGTCCGGAACGGGTTGCGGATCCTGATGCGCTCGTCGTTGGCGAACACCACGGGCCGCAGGCTGAAGGCGACCACCAGCGGCACCACGGTCAGCAGCCCGGCCAGGGACAGCCACGGCACGCGGCCCTCGCCCCGGATCGCGGCGTCGCCGCCGATCCAGCAGATCAGCAGGAGCAGCAGGGCGCCCCCGACCAGCCCGGCGGGCGACCGGAAGGTCCGGTCGGCGTAGGTGGGCTCGGAGGGCTGGGTGGGGCTCGTCATGAGCCCGATTCTGCCTGACGCGGGCACCGAACGCGGGGGCGGCCGCCCGGACACGCGTACGGATCTCGTCGGGACCCGTTGCGGGCAGGCGTGCGCCCCACCCGCCGGCGCCGCGCGATGCACGAACGGCCGGGGCCCCTGTACAGGCCGCTACGCGCGTAGATATGCTCCTCTGGTGACCATGCCCACCACTGCTCCCGCATTCGCCGACGCGACGGCGTCCGACAGTGCGCTGCGCCGCTTCCTGCACGGGCTGCCCGGCGTCGACGCCGTCGGCCTCGAAGCGCGCGCCGCCTCCCTCGGAACCCGGTCGATCAAGACGACGGCCAAGGCGTACGCCATCGACCTCGCCATTTCGATGATCGACCTGACGACGCTGGAAGGCTCGGACACTCCGGGCAAGGTCCGCGCGCTCGCCGCCAAGGCCGTCCATCCCGATCCCACCGACCGCACGACCCCGCACACCGCGGCGGTCTGCGTCTACCCCGACATGGCGGCGACCGCGGTCGCCGCCCTGGCCGGTTCGGGCGTGAAGGTGGCGTCCGTCGCGACGGCCTTCCCGGCCGGGCGCGCCGCACTCGCCGTGAAGCTCGCGGACGTCCGCGACGCGGTGGCGGCCGGGGCCGACGAGATCGACATGGTGATCGACCGCGGCGCCTTCCTCTCCGGCCGCTATCTGAAGGTGTACGAGGAGATCCTCGCCGTGAAGGCCGAATGCGGCCGGGCCCGGCTGAAGGTGATCTTCGAGACGGGCGAGCTGTCCACGTACGACAACATCCGGCGCGCCTCCTGGCTCGGGATGCTGGCGGGCGCGGACTTCATCAAGACGTCGACCGGCAAGGTCGGGGTCAACGCCACCCCCGCCAACACCCTGCTGATGCTGGAGGCGGTGCGCGACTTCAAGGCGCAGACCGGGATCCAGATCGGCGTGAAGCCGGCCGGCGGCATCCGCACCTCCAAGGACGCCCTCAAGTTCCTGGTGCTGGTGAACGAGACGGCGGGCGAGGACTGGCTGGACAACCACTGGTTCCGCTTCGGCGCCTCCAGCCTGCTGAACGACCTGCTGATGCAGCGCCAGAAGCTCAGCACCGGCCGTTACTCCGGCCCCGATTACGTGACGGTGGACTGATTCCCATGGCATCTGCATTCGAGTACGCACCGGCGCCGGAGTCCCGTTCCGTCGTCGACATCGCCCCCTCCTACGGCCTGTTCATCGACGGTGAGTTCACCGACGCGGCCGACGGCCAGGTCTTCAAGACGGTCAGCCCGTCGTCGGAGGAGGTGCTCTCCGAGGTCGCGCGGGCAGGCTCCGCGGACGTGGACCGGGCCGTGAAGGCGGCCCGCCGGGCGTTCGAGAAGTGGTCGGCGCTGCCCGGCTCCGAGCGCGCCAAGTACCTCTTCCGGATCGCCCGGATCATCCAGGAGCGCAGCCGCGAGCTCGCCGTCCTGGAGACCCTCGACAACGGCAAGCCGATCAAGGAGACCCGCGACGCGGACCTCCCGCTGGTCGCCGCGCACTTCTTCTACTACGCGGGCTGGGCCGACAAGCTGGACCACGCGGGCTACGGCGCGAACCCGCGCCCGCTCGGCGTGGCCGGCCAGATCATCCCGTGGAACTTCCCGCTCCTGATGCTCGCGTGGAAGATCGCCCCGGCGCTCGCCACCGGCAACACCGTGGTGCTCAAGCCCGCCGAGACGACCCCGCTCTCCGCGCTCTTCTTCGCGGACATCTGCCGCCAGGCGGGCCTGCCCAAGGGCGTCGTCAACATCCTGACGGGTTACGGGGACGCGGGCTCGGCCCTCGTCGACCACCCGGACGTCAACAAGATCGCCTTCACCGGATCGACGGTCGTCGGCAAGGCCATCGCCCGCCAGATCGCCGGCACCGGCAAGAAGGCCACGCTGGAGCTGGGCGGCAAGGGCGCCAACATCGTCTTCGACGACGCCCCGGTCGACCAGGCCGTCGAGGGCATCGTCACCGGCATCTTCTTCAACCAGGGCCAGGTCTGCTGCGCGGGCTCGCGGCTCCTCGTGCAGGAGTCGGTCGAGGAGGAGCTGCTGGACTCCCTCAAGCGCCGGCTGTCCACGCTGCGCCTCGGCGACCCGCTGGACAAGAACACCGACATCGGCGCGATCAACTCCGAGGAGCAGCTCTCCCGGATCACCGCGCTCGTCGAGACCGGCGAGGCCGAGGGCGCGGACCGCTGGTCCGCACCGTGCGAGCTGCCCTCCGCCGGCTACTGGTTCGCGCCGACGCTGTTCACCGGCGTCACCCAGGCGCACACCGTCGCCCGCGACGAGATCTTCGGCCCGGTCCTGTCCGTGCTGACCTTCCGCACGCCGGACGAGGCGGTCGCCAAGGCCAACAACAGCCAGTACGGCCTCTCGGCCGGCATCTGGACGGAGAAGGGCTCCCGCATCCTCGCTGTGGCGAACAAGCTCCGGGCGGGCGTCGTCTGGGCCAACACGTTCAACAAGTTCGACCCGACCTCGCCGTTCGGCGGATACAAGGAGTCGGGCTTCGGCCGCGAAGGCGGCCGTCACGGTCTGGAGGCCTACCTCGATGTCTGACGGGCGACTGAGCGTCTTCAAGACCTACAAGCTGTACGTCGGGGGCAAGTTCCCCCGCTCCGAGAGCGGCCGGGTGTACGAGGTGACGGACTCGAAGGGCAACTGGCTGGCGAACGCCCCCCAGTCCTCCCGCAAGGACGCGCGTGACGCCGTCGTGGCCGCCCGCAAGGCGTTCGGCGGCTGGTCGGGCGCGACCGCGTACAACCGCGGCCAGATCCTCTACCGCGTCGCGGAGATGCTGGAGGGCCGCCGGGACCAGTTCGTCCGCGAGGTGGCGGAGGCCGAGGGGCTGTCGAAGTCCAAGGCCGCGGCCGTCGTGGACGCGGCCGTCGACCGCTGGGTCTGGTACGCGGGCTGGACGGACAAGATCGCCCAGATCGTGGGCGGGGCGAACCCGGTCGCGGGCCCGTTCTTCAACCTCTCGACCCCCGAACCGACCGGTGTCGTGACCGTCCTGGCCCCGCAGGAGTCCTCGTTCCTGGGCCTGGTCTCGGTGCTCGCACCGGTGATCGCGACGGGCAACACGGCGGTCGTCGTGGCCTCGGCGCGGTCCCCGTTGCCCGCGTTGTCGCTGGGCGAGGTGCTGGCCACCTCGGACCTGCCGGGCGGGGTCGTCAACATCCTGTCGGGGAAGACCGCGGAGATCGCCGCGCCGCTCGCCTCCCACCAGGACGTGAACGGCATCGATCTGACGGGGGCCGACGCGGATCTGGCGAAGGAGCTGGAGATCGCGGCGGCCGACAACCTGAAGCGGGTCCGCCGTCCACAGCCTGTGGACGGCGGCGCGGAGGCCGGGACCGACTGGTCGGCCGATCCGGGCACCCACCGGCTCACCGCGTTCCTGGAGACCAAGACCGTCTGGCACCCGACGGGCGCACTGGGCGTCTCGGGCTCCTCGTACTGACGCGCACGGGCAGCGGCCCGTACCCGGGGTCTCCCGGGCACGGGCCGCTTCCGGTGTCAGCCGTGCAGCAGTCCCGCGACCTGTCCGACCACGGGCAGGTCCTTCAGCGCGCCGCCGCTGGTCACCGGGTCGGTGACGAGGGCGGTGGAGACCGGCTTGAAGTCGGCGATCTGGGTTCCCACCGCGTTGTCCAGCGGGTCCACACCCGTGCCGGCCAGCGGGTCGAGCCGCAGATGCGTCACGGGGGCGATGCCGTTGCCGAGCGAATGACCGAGCGCCCCGGTGAGCGCGCCACCGGCCGCCTCGCTCGCCTCGCCGAGGCTGGTGTCCGTACCCGACGCCTGCACGAGGGGCAGCGGAGCCGCCTGGGCCGCCGCACCCCCCGCGCCGAGCGCGGCGCCCACCGCGGTGACGGTCAGACCTGCCCGCAGCAGCGTGCGGCGCCGGGACTTGGAAAGTGCGTGACGTGCCATGAAGTTCCCACCTGATCGGGCCGATTCGGCCGATTCGAACCATCAATCGAGTAATCGGTTGAGTGCACAGAGTAGTTGAGGTGTGATGCCGGATACCAACAAGACCTCCGGGGATCCCCTGTGCGGGTCAATGCCTCACACTTGTGTTCTGTGAGTTCCCAAGCGATTTCGAGCCGCGTCGTCCTGCTGGCGGGCCCCTCCGGCTCCGGCAAGTCATCCCTGGCCGCCCGTACCGGTCTTCCGGTGCTGCGGCTGGACGACTTCTACAAGGAGGCAGGCGACCCGACGCTGCCCGTCGTCACCGGCAGCACGGACATCGACTGGGACTCCGCGCTGTCCTGGGACGCCGACGCGGCGGTCGCCGCGATCACGGACCTCTGCCGCACCGGACGGACCGACGTCCCGGTGTACGACATCGCGACCAGCTCCCGTACGGGGCACGAGGGCTTCCACATCGAGCGCACACCGCTCTTCGTGGCCGAGGGGATCTTCGCCGCCGACATCGTCGGGCGCTGCCAGTCCCTGGGTCTCCTGGCGGACGCCCTGTGCCTGCGCGGCCGCCCGTCGACGACGTTCCGCCGCCGTCTGCTGCGGGACCTGCGCGAAGGCCGCAAGTCCGTACCGTTCCTGCTGCGGCGGGGCTGGCGGCTGATGCGGGCCGAACGCCGGATCGTGGCGCGCCAGGCGGAACTGGGGGCGTACCCCTGCGGCAAGGCCGAGGCCCTGGGCCGCCTGGCCGCCGCCGCTGCGGGCCGGTGCCGGACGCCGGCACCCGCACCGACGCTGACGTCGGCGGAAGCCGGCCCCGCCGGCGACTGAGGAGCGGAGGCGCGGGAGCAGCGCCCCGGAAACCCGGCACGCGCGCCCGCGGTCCCCATATCCCCGTCCCTGCGCACACGCACTGAGGGGCCGGACAAGACCCCCCGGCCCGTCCGACCCCTCAGCTTCCCCCGTGCACCGCCGCCTCCCCCGAGGCGGCGGCCCGTTTCCCCCGTATCCCCCGTGCACCGCCGCTTCCCCCGAAGCGGCGACCCCGTTCCCCCGTTGCCTCAGGCCACCAGCTCGCCGAAGGACTCCTCCTCGTCACGTCCGAAGCTGAGGACCTCGTCCTCGCGCAGCCGGCGGAGCGACCGCCAGATGCTGGACTTCACCGTGCCGACACTGATGTCGAGGATGGACGCGATCTCCGGGTCCGTACGGCCCTCGTAGTAGCGCAGGACCAGCATCGTGCGCTGCGTCTCGGGCAGTCGCGCCAGCGCCTGCCAGAGCACGGCGCGCAGCTCCGTACCGCGCATCGCGTCCGTGTCGCCCGCCGTCTCCGGCAGCTCCTCGGTCGGGTATTCGTTCAGCTTGCGCCTGCGCCAGGCGCTGATGTGGAGATTGGTCATCGTGCGGCGCAGGTAGCCGCCGACCGCCGCCTTGTCACTGATCCGGTCCCAGGCCCGGTACGTCGAGAACAGGGCGCTCTGCAGCAGGTCCTCGGCCTCGAACCGGTCACCGGTCAGGTGGTAGGCGGTGGCGTACAGGGAGGCGCGGCGCTCCCGGACGTAGGCCGTGAACGCCGCTTCGGCGTCCTCGGCCTGCGCCGGGGCCTTCCGCTCCCCCGTGAGCTCCCCGTACGCGCTTCCCCCGTTGCCCGCCGCCGTGGCGGCAGGCGCGTCGACCACCGTCATGAATGACGGGTACTGACGCCCGGCGCCTCGAACGCACCCCCGCCCGTTCACTGCGGCGCCGGACTTCTCGGTGCTCCGCCCGACGTCGTGGAGACGCGTGACAACTGCGCTCGTGGTGATGCTGTGCGTGGTGTTCATCTCGCGCCCCCCATCGGTGGAGTCCGTCCGTTCCTTGTGTCAACGAGCTTGCCGGGGCGATTTCATGGCCACGTCCGCCGACTGTCACAGACCTGTCACAGGGCCCGGCGTGGGCACGATTCGGGGCCGCCGGATGCATGAGAGGGGACCAACTGTCGAACTAGGGCTCCCCCATGGGTCAGAATGACCAGCGTGCCTTTCCTGTTGCTGATCGAGGACGACGACGCCATCCGCACGGCCCTCGAACTCTCGCTGTCACGCCAGGGCCACCGTGTGGCCACCGCGGCGACGGGAGAGGACGGCCTCAACCTGCTGCGCGAGCAGCGGCCCGACCTGGTCGTGCTGGATGTGATGCTGCCCGGGATCGACGGTTTCGAGGTGTGCCGGCGCATCCGGCGCACCGACCAGCTGCCGATCATTCTGCTGACCGCACGGAGCGACGACATCGACGTCGTGGTCGGACTGGAGTCCGGCGCCGACGACTATGTGGTGAAACCCGTGCAGGGGCGGGTGCTCGACGCCCGCATCCGCGCGGTGCTGCGCCGCGGCGAGCGCGAGTCCACGGACTCCGCCACGTTCGGCAACGTGGTGATCGACCGCTCGGCCATGACCGTGACCAAGGACGGGGAGGACCTGCAGCTCACGCCGACCGAGCTGCGCCTCCTGCTGGAGCTGAGCCGCCGGCCGGGCCAGGCCCTGTCCCGCCAGCAGTTGCTGCGCCTGGTCTGGGAGCACGACTACCTCGGTGACTCCCGTCTGGTGGACGCCTGCGTCCAGCGGCTGCGCGCGAAGGTGGAGGACGTACCGTCCTCGCCGACCCTGATCCGTACCGTGCGGGGCGTGGGATACCGGCTGGACTCGCCGCAGTGAGCACGGCTGTGCGGCGGGGCCTGCTCGCCGGGCTCCGCTGGACCAGCCTGCGGCTCCGGCTCGTCGTCGTGTTCGCACTGGTCGCGCTGACCGCCGCGGTGTCCGCGTCCGGCATCGCGTACTGGCTGAACCGCGAGGCGGTGCTGACCCGTACGCAGGACTCCGCGCTCGGCGACTTCCGCCAGGAGATGCAGAGCCGGGCGGCCTCGCTGCCGCTGCGCCCCACCAAGGAGGACCTGCAGACCGCCGCCGTGCAGATGGCGAGCAGCAGCCCCGGCTACAGCGTGCTGCTGCTCGACGAGCGCGACCCCGGCAAGCCGATCGTCGGCAACTCCGACCTGGACACCTTCACGCTGGACAACGTACCGGCGTCGCTGCGCAAGCAGGTCGACAGGAAGCAGGCGGTCAAGGACGGCAACAAGTACGAGTACCACCTGTTCTGGCAGCGGATATCCATCCGCGGTACCCCGTACCTCGTGGCCGGCACGAAGATCATCGGCGGCGGCCCGACCGGTTACATGCTCAAGTCCCTCGACCAGGAACGGCAGGACCTCAACTCCCTCGCCTGGTCACTGGGGATCGCCACCGCGCTGGCCCTGGTCGGCTCCGCACTGCTCGCGCAGGCAGCGGCGACGACGGTGCTGCGTCCCGTGCAGCGGCTCGGCGACGCCGCCCGCAAGCTCGGTGAAGGCAAGCTCGACACGCGGCTGGTGGTGTCCGGCACCGATGAACTGGCCGATCTCTCCAGGACGTTCAACAGAACGGCGAGCTCGCTGGAGAAGAAGGTCGCGGACATGAGCGCGCGGGAGGAGTCCAGCCGCCGCTTCGTCGCCGACATGTCCCACGAACTGCGCACCCCGCTCACCGCGATCACCGCCGTCGCCGAGGTGCTGGAGGACGAGGCCGACAGCCTCGACCCGATGATCGCGCCCGCCGTGCACCTGGTGGTCAGCGAGACCCGGCGCCTCAACGACCTGGTGGAGAACCTGATGGAGGTCACCCGCTTCGACGCGGGCACGGCCCGTCTCGTCCTCGACACCGTCGACGTCGCCGACCAGGTGACCGCCTGCATCGACGCCCGCGCCTGGCTGGACGCGGTGGACCTGGACGCCGAGCGCGGCATGATGGTCCGCCTCGATCCGCGCCGGCTGGACGTGATCCTGGCCAACCTGATCGGCAACGCGCTGAAGCACGGCGGTTCGCCGGTACGGGTCGCGGTACGGACCGAGGGCGACGACCTCGTCATCGAGGTGCGCGACCACGGCCCCGGCATCCCCGAGGACGTACTGCCGCACGTCTTCGACCGCTTCTACAAGGCCAGCGCCTCCCGCCCCCGTTCCGAGGGCAGTGGTCTGGGGCTCTCGATCGCCATGGAGAACGCGCACATCCACGGCGGCGACATCACCGCCGCGAACTCGCCGGACGGGGACGGCGCGGTGTTCGTCCTGCGCCTGCCGCGCGACGCCGAGGCACTGGACGCCACCACCGAGGGTCACGGCGCCGAGATCCCGGACGAGGAGGACGACGCGACGTGACACGCGAACGCCGGGGCCGCCGCCCCGCCGCAGCCCTGGCCGGTGCCGCGCTCTGCGCCGTACTGGCCGCGGGCTGCGGGATCAGGACCACCTCGGTCCCCGTCGACGCCGGCCCGGCCCCGTCCATGGTTCCGTGCACGATGCCGGCGGAGGACATCACCACCCAGGCCCAGCAGGGCATCCCCGTGCAGGTCTATCTGGTCTGCGCCTCGGAACTGGTCACCGTGGACCGCACCGTCCAGGTCCAGGAGTCGGCGTCGGACCGGCTCCGCATCGCCCGCGCCCTCCTGGACGAACTGCGCCAGGAACCGCCCGCCGCCGAGCGGCAGGCGGGCTTCTCCACGCACGTCCCCGTGGCGCTCCGGATCGGCGGCCCCCGCGCGGGCGACCCGAAGGGCACGCTGCGCCTCAGCGAGCAGCCGGAGGACCTGCCGTCCGAGGCGCTGGCGCAGATCGTCTGTACGTATGCCGAGAGCGAGTCGCTCGTCCCCGACGGCTCGGTGACGCTCGGCGGCCCGGGCAGCTACGCCCCGCGCGCCTATCTGTGCACCACGGAGACGAAGGCCAGCCCGAAGGCCGTACCGACGACGGGCACGGCCCGGCTCTCCTGAGCGGGGACCGGTCCGGGCGTGTCCCGGCCGCCTGATCGGCACCGGTACCAGCCCGTCCCGACCGCCCCGGGCGCCTCGGCCGCCCCGGGCGGGACCGGTCCGGGCGTGCGCCACGGGGTTCCGGAACGGGGTGAGCCAGGTCTCCCCCACCTGAGCGGAACCGATCCTGCCGCCGCCCGCGTCTTGGGTGGCGTGCGTCAAGGTTCGGGCGGCCAAGCCGTCATCCGCTTCCGCGCGGTCGGAGTGTCGCTGCTCCTCGCGCATCTGCTGCTCGTCGGGTGGCTGACCCTGCGCCCGCTGGACGTGCCGTGGATGACCGCCGCCAACCTCCAGCCCTTCGCCGGCATCAAGGCCGACCTCTCTCTCGGCCCGGCCGCCGCCGCCCGTCACATCGGCAAGGAACTCCTGCTGCTGGCACCCCTGGGCGTCCTGCTGCCGCTCGCCGGGGGCCGGCTCTTCGTCTCGCCGTGGGCCTCACTGACCCGTACCGTCGCCGCCGGGGCGCTGATCTCGCTGGCCATCGAACTGGGCCAGACCGGGGTGCCCGGCCAGGTCGTCGACGTGGACTCGCTGATGCTGAACACCATCGGCGTCGCGCTCGCCCACGTCCTGGTCGTCCCGGCCTGGCGGGCGCGGCTGCGCCGCCACAAGCAGCGGCGGATCCAGGTGCTTCCGCCCGCCGGCCGTGAGGTCTCTCAGGGATCGACCCCGACGATTTCCAGGGTCGGCATCGCCCCGTAGAGCGACGCCTCACCGCGTGGCGCGCGCCATCCTGGATACATCGGGAGCGCGACGGACCGCTCCCTCCGCAACGGTTCGCGAAGGAGCCCACCATGGCCGCACTTGCCCGCCCCCGTGACGGACGCATGCTCGGCGGAGTGTGCGCGGCGCTGGCACGGCGCTTCGGCACCTCCGCGAGGACCATGCGCGTCGTCTTCGTCGTCTCGTGCCTGCTGCCGGGCCCGCAGTTCCTGCTCTACCTGGCGCTGTGGCTGCTGCTCCCCGAGGAGAGGACGTCGTCCACCGCGACTGCCTGGTAGCCGTTCCCGTACGTACACCTGTGGGCGGGCACCCGGTAACGGGTGCCCGCCCACAGACAGGTGCGAAGCCGTGCGTCAGCGGCCGAGCGGCAGGCCGTTGGCCGACAGGCCGCTGGTGGTCAGACCACCGGCGGGCATGCCTCCGAGGAGGCCCTTGGCCGGGGCGGCGACGTCGCCCAGGACCTTCGTCTGGCTGGTGCCGAGAAGCTCGGTGGCGGTGTCCTGGACCGGCAGGGTCGACGTGGCGTTCGCCAGCGCGCCGGCGACGGGCAGGACGCTGGTCGCGGTGTCCAGCGGCAGCGCGGAGGCCGACGCGGTGCCGGCGGCGGCAGCGGCGAAAGCGGCACCGAGAGCGGCGACGCCGAGAGTCCTGGCAGCAGACTGCTTCATGTGAAATTCATCCTTGGGGAAGGGGATGTGAGCGGCTCTTGAACGTAGTCAGCCCCCTGCCCGTCCCGCAAACATGGAAAAACGCGGAAAACGGCCGGGAATCACGTTCCCGGCCGTTTTCCGAAGGCGGCCGGTCAGCCGGCGACCGAGGTAGACACGCTGGTCGCAGCGGTCTGCTCGAAGAGCCATTCGGACTTCAGCTCGGCATAGCCGGGCTTGATGACGTCACTGATCATCGCCAGACGTTCATCGAAAGGAATGAATGCTGATTTCATCGCATTGACGGTGAACCACTGCATGTCATCGAGCGTGTATCCGAAGGTCTCGGTCAGCTTCTCGAATTCCCGGCTCATGCTCGTACCGCTCATCAGCCGGTTGTCCGTGTTCACGGTGGCACGGAAGTGGAGCCGGCGCAGCAGTCCGATCGGGTGCTCGGCGTACGAGGCCGCGGCACCGGTCTGCAGGTTGGAGGTCGGGCAGAGCTCCAGCGGGATGCGCTTGTCCCGTACGTAGGACGCGAGGCGGCCGAGCTTCACGCTGCCGTCCTCCGCGACCTCGATGTCGTCGATGATGCGGACGCCGTGACCGAGCCGGTCGGCGCCGCACCACTGGATGGCCTGCCAGATCGACGGGAGGCCGAATGCCTCGCCCGCGTGGATGGTGAAGTGGTTGTTCTCGCGCTTGAGGTACTCGAAGGCGTCGAGGTGCCGGGTGGGCGGGAAGCCCGCCTCCGCACCGGCGATGTCGAAGCCGACGACGCCCTGCTCGCGGTAGCGGTTGGCCAGCTCCGCGATCTCCAGCGAACGCGCGGCGTGCCGCATCGCGGTGAGCAGCGCGCCCACCCTGATCCGGTTGCCGTCCCGGCGCGCCCGGCGTTCACCCTCGCGGAAGCCCTCGTTGACCGCCTCGACGACCTCTTCGAGGCTCAGGCCGGCTTCGAGGTGCTGCTCGGGCGCGTACCGGATCTCCGCGTAGACGACGCCGTCCGCGGCGAGGTCCTCGGCGCACTCGGCGGCGACCCTGACCAGCGCGTCACGCGTCTGCATGACGGCGCAGGTGTGGGCGAACGTCTCCAGGTACCGCTCCAGCGATCCGGAGTCGGCGGCTTCCCTGAACCAGATGCCGAGCTTGTCGGGGTCGGTCTCCGGAAGTCCGTCGTATCCGTTCGCGGCGGCGAGTTCGACGATCGTCCCGGGGCGCAGGCCGCCGTCGAGGTGGTCGTGGAGAAGGACCTTGGGGGCACGCCGGATCTGATCCTGGCCGGGCACATTGAGGGTCGGGCTCATCATTCACGCACTCTAGCGCCTACGCGCGTAGAGCGCCGCTGGGAACGGCTCGCCGATACGTAACAGAGACCGCGAATACGGGTGGCGTACACCTGCCCTTCTGACACTGTTACGTCATGGCACAGCGCGCACTCCCCCTGCCTGCTGCAAGGCTGGGACGGGCCGTCAGGACGGCCGGAGAATCCACCACGGTCAGCGGCGTGGTCCTGCTGCTCCCGGACGGCGAGCCCTACTCGCACCGCCGCCCCTCCTCCCTCTCGTACGCCCTCCAGCTGCCCCTGGCCCGCTCCCTGGCCCGCGCGGGCGGCGACGACGGCCTCGCCGCCCACGTCGTGCACTACCGCTGCCGCGGCTGGAACACCACGGACGCCCACCTCGCGGCGGACGCCGAATGGGCGGTGGACGAAGCCGTACGCCGCTACGGCGACATCCCGGTCTGCCTGGCCGGCCACGGCATGGGCGGCCGCGCGGCACTCCGCGCGGGCGGCCACCCGGCCGTCACCTCGGTCCTCGCCCTGGCCCCCTGGCTGCCGGGCGACCCGGAGGCCGAACCGGAACCCGTGAAACACCTGGTCGGCCGTCAGGTCCTGCTCGTCCACGGCACGAACGACGCCCGCTCCGACCCGGAGCTCTCCTTCCGACTGGCCGAACGCGCCAAGAAGTCCAACCGCGACACCTGCCGCTTCGAGGTCCACTCGGACGGCCATGCGCTGCGCCAGCACCACGCCGAAGTGGCCGCCCTGGCAGCGGACTTCGTCCGCGGCTCCCTCTTCGCCCACTCCTACGCCCGCCCGGTCGCCGACGCACTGGCGGCCCCGCCGCCGCTGGGGCTGCGGATGCCGTTGGCGGCGGGGTTCGGGAAGTCGCTGGGGCACTGAACGGCGGGCCCGGCGCCCGGGCCGCCGCCCCCCGCCCGATGAGGTCACCCGCCGGGCGGTGGGCACCTAACCGCGGTCCGCGTCCGGTTCGGGTTTCGCGTGCAGGATCTCGCGGACCTGCTCCGCGGCGCGCAGAATGCTCTCGCTGATGAAGTCGCTGAAGCGCGCGATGTTTTCGAGGCGGGCGGCGGCGGGGCTGTCCCGGCCGAGGACGCCGACGCCCTGCCGCGCGGTCTCGGCTATCAGGGCGGTGCCCTGGGCGCTGGCGACCGTCGACCGGTACCAGACGTCGTCGTCGACGAAGTACCGCTCGCGGCGGCGTTCGTCGCGCTTGCGCAGGATGAGCCCCTGGCCTTCGAGGAACCCGATCGCCTTGGAGACGGATGCCGGGCTGACCTGGAGGCGCTGGACGAGTTCGGACGCGGTGAGGCTGCCCGCGTCGGCGATGAACAGGCAGGTCAGCACCCGCGCCGCCATCCTGGGCAGCCCCTGATGCATCAGGAGGGTGGTGAACGCCTCCTCGTACGCGCGCACGGCCTCGTCGTCGCGCCCGTCGGCCGGAACCGGCGCCCCCTGCCCCGGGGACGGGGCCTGCTTGCGCCGGTGGGCGCGGCGTTCGGTGGCCCGGTGGGCCAGGTCGGCGCGGTAGCCGGCGGGGCCGCCGTTGCGCATCACCTCACGCGTGATGGTCGAGGTGGGGCGGTCGAGGCGTCGGGCGATCTCCGCGTAGGCGAGGTCGTCGGCCAGCCCCAGGGCGATCTGCTGGCGTTCCTGCTGGGTGAGTCTGCCTCCTGGCATCGCGGCCCCCTTCGTCGTCCGTAGGGGCGCCAGCGTAGCGTTCGCTCTCACCCCAATGCAACGACCGGCCAGGCATTCATTGCATTAGCTCCATCTCCATTGCAATGAAATCCCTATCTTCACCTGCACTTACGGCAGTTGAGTGCAACAACGTCGTTGCCACATCCTCGAACGCAACGTAGCTTTTCCGTTGTAAGAAACGAACGCACACAAGGAGAACACCATGCAGAAGTTCGACACCCCCGCCACCATCTCCGCCCTGATGGACGTCACCGCCGGACGCATCCAGGTCATCGCCGCCGACCGGGCCGACACCACCGTCACGGTCCTGCCCGCCGACGCCTCCAAGGGCCGCGACGTGAAGGCCGCGGAGCAGACCACGGTCGAGTACGCCGACGGCATCCTGCGGATCCAGGGCCCGGCCGAGAAGAACCAGATCCTCGGCGCATCCGGATCCATCGAGGTGACCGTCCAGCTGCCCGCCGGCTCCCGCGTCGAGACGAAGTCGGCCGGCGCCGGGTTCCGCGGCGTCGGACGGCTCGGCGACGTCACCTGCGAGGGCGCGCACGGCTCGGTCAAGATCGACGAGGCCGCGAGCGTGCACGTCACCGCCCACGCCGCCGACGTCACGGTCGGCCGCCTCACCGGCGCCTCGGAGATCAGCACCCAGCAGGGCAACGTCCACGTCACCGAGGCCACCGCCGGCACGCTCGTGCTCCGCACCCGGACAGGCGACGTGACGGTCGGCGCCGCCCGCGGCGTCTCCGCCACCCTGGACGCCGGCACCGGCTACGGCCGGGTCAACAACACCCTGAACAACACCGAGGGCGCCGCGGCCGGCCTGAACATCCGGGCCACCACCGACCACGGCGACATCACCGCCCGCAGCCTGTAAGGACCCCGGCGGCGCGGCCACCCGGCTCCACGTGGCCCGCGATCCACCGCCGGGGCCCTCAGGACCCGCACCGAACACCCCGCCCCACACGACCAGGAGAACCACATGACGAAGAACAGCCCTTCCTCGACCGGTTCGACGTGGACCGGCATGGTGCCGGTCGACGACACGGCCCTGGCCGTGACGGACACCGGCGGCTCCGGAATCCCCGTGATCTACCTCAACGGCCAGTTCGCCACCCAGGGCTACTGGCGGCGGGTCATCGCCGAACTGGGCCCGCAGTGGCGGCACATCACCTACGACGAGCGGGCCCGCGGCAAGAAGTCGAAGCGCTCCGCGGACTACTCCTTCGAGGCCGCCGTCCGGGACGTCGACGCCGTCCTCGCCGCCAGAGGCGTCGACCGCGCGCTCGTGGTCGGCTGGTCCTACGGGGCGTTCGTCGCAGCCCACTGGGCCGCCCGCAACCCCGACCGCGCCCTGGGCGCCGTCATGGTCGAAGGCGCCCAGCCGCACGACTGGCTGGACGACGCCATGGAACAGCGCATCCGCAAGACCTTCCGCCGGCTGAACCTCTTCATGCCGCTGCTGCGCCCGACGGGCCTGACCCCGCGCATGAACGCCGACCAGATGGCGGACTGCAACATCGAACTCGGCAAGCTCGCCCGGGAGCGCGAACTGGGCCCCGTCCTGGACAGCATCACCGTCCCGGCGCGCTACGTGGTCGCGTCGGGCAACTCCCTCGGAAGCAAGGGCGACGAACAAGAGCTCATCCGCGCCAGCCTCGACGGCGTGGTCGCCCGCAACGCCCACATCAAGATCAGCGCGAAGGTCGCCAGCAACCACGACGCGATCCTGAAGAAGGACTTCCTGGCCGTCGCCGAGGCGGTACGCGAGGTCACCGCCCCGGACCGGGGCCTGCGCTGAAGGCCCGCCCGGGGCCCTTGCGGGCGGACACCGGTACAGATCCGCCTGTACGGGTTGACGCTCTGGACGGATTGAGTAACCGTCCGTGATCATGGGCGCGTTGATCGATGCGCGGAAGACGGGGCGGCGATGACGGCAGACCACGAGGGCGCCACGGCGAACAGCGAGTCCGAGCTGTCCGACAGCCTGAGGACATTCGGGGCGGTCCTGAAAGCCCTGCGCGAGGCCGCCGGCCTCACCCAGGAGGACTTCGCGCCCCGCGTGCAGTACTCGCCCGCCTACATCGCCAAGATCGAGCAGGGCAAGCGATTCCCGCCCGCGAGCCTCCCGGAGAAGGCGGCGGAAGCTCTCGGGCCGGTCGCGGGCAAGGTCCTGGGCGCTGCCGCGCGAAGCCTGCGCAGGAGGGCGGGCCTGGCCTCCTGGTTCCAGCAGTGGGCGGGGATCGAGGAGGAAGCGATCACGCTGTACGCGTACGACTGCCGTGGGGTCCCGGGCCTGCTGCAGACCGAGGGGTATATCCGGGCCGTCTTCGACCGGCGGCTTCCACCGCTCGCGGAGGATCAGTTCGAGCAGCAGGTGGCCGCGCGCCTGGCCCGACAGGAGCTCCTGCCCGAACGCCCCAACACATCGTTCTCGTTCCTCATCGAACAAGCAGTCATCGAGCGCCGGTTAGGGGGCACCCAGGTCACGTCCACGCTCATCGACAACCTGTTGACGGAGGGCGGACGCCGCAACGTCGAGGTGCTCGTGATGCCGCTCAGGCAGCCTGATCACTCCGGCATCGACGGGCAGATGTACCTCGCCGAGACTCCCTCGAACAACTGGTTCGGCTACGTCGAAGGCCACGACAGCAGCACTCTTCTCACTGACCCGAAAGTGGTCAGTGCCATGCTCCAGCGCTATGGCAAGATGCGCTCACAGGCGCTGAGTCACGAGGCCTCGGCGGGCCTGCTGAAGCAGATGCCAGGAGCGCTATGAACACCGAACCGGCCTGGTTCAAGAGCAGTTACAGCGGCAGCGGCGGCGACAACTGCATCGAGGTCTCCCTGCACCCCCGCGCCGTCCACGTCCGCGACTCCAAGGACATCGCCCGCCGCCCGTTCACCGTCTCCGCCACCGCGTGGTCCGACTTCACCGCGTACGCCTCGGCCTCCGCCCCCGCCGCCTGACCCCTCAGTCCGGCAGCAGGTTCCCCCGGCGCGACAGCAGGAACTTCTTGAAGGCCGCCACCGGCGGGGTGTCCGGGTGCCCGTCCAGCCAGGCCACGCCGATCTCCCGCGCGGCCCGCGGTGCCGTCACCGTCAGCTCCACCACCCCGGGGCGGGCCACCGCCGGGGGCGGCAGCAGGGCCACGCCCAGGCCGGCCGCGACCAGGCCGCGCAGGGTCTCCGCCTCCTCGCCCTCGAACGCGACGCGCGGGACGAAGCCCGCCTCCGTGCAGAGGTCGTCCGTGATGCGGCGCAGACCGTAGCCCGGCTCCAGGGTGACGAAGGTTTCGTCGGCGGCCTCCGCCAGGCGGACGCGCCGGCGGCCGGCCAGGCGGTGGTCCTCGGGGACGACCAGGCGCAGCCGCTGTTCGTCCAGGCGGCGGGCGACGAGGTCCGGGGCGTCCGGGACCGGTGAGGTGAGGCAGAGGTCCAGGCCGCCCGCGCGGAGGCGTTCGAGCATGGCCTCGCCGTAGTTCTGGACGAGCTGGAAGCGGACCCGGGGATGGTCGACGCGGAAGGCGCGGATGAGCGCGGGGACGGTTTCCGATCCCATGGTGTGGAGGAAGCCGAAGGCGACCTTGCCGGAGGTGGGGTCGGCGTCGGCGCGTACCGAGTCGGCGGCCTTCTCCACCTCCTCCAGCGCCCGCTCCGCCGAGCCGAGGAAGGTGCGGCCCGCGGGGGTGAGGGAGACGGTGCGGCCCTTGCGGGCGAACAGGGCGACGCCCAGGTCCTGTTCCAGCCGGACCATGGCCCGGGAGAGCGTGGACTGCGGGACGCCCAGCTCGTGCGCGGCGCGGGTGACGTGCTCGTGACGGGCGACCGCCTCGAAGTACGCGAGGCGCGGCGCGAGCACCGCTCGAATGTCTTCTTCGTAACTGCTTGGTGACAGCCGAGGCTGTGAGCTGTACTGATGCGCCATGGGATTGATTATCGCGTGTTTGTGCATTGGACGCATGAAAGGCGTCGGCATACGTTCGTGGCATGCCTCCTGCCAGTACCGGGGCGTCCACCGTCGTCGTGGCCGCCTCGCCCCAGTCGTCCCCCGTCGCCACAACCGTTCCCGCCGTCGCGTCGGACCGGCTCGAACCCGGTCGCCCCGGATATCGACGGATGAGCTTCGCGCTCTTCGCCGCCGGTGTGGCGACGTTCGCACTCCTCTACTCCACCCAGGCCCTGCTGCCCGCCGTCTCCGCGTCCTTCGGCGCCACGGCCGGGCAGGCGAGCTGGACGGTGTCCGCCGCGACGGGTGCGCTGGCGCTGTGTGTGCTGCCGATGAGCGCGCTGTCCGAGCGGTTCGGGCGGCGGCAGATGATGACCGCCTCGCTGGTGGTCGCGGTGACCGTGGGGCTGTTCGTGCCGTTCGCTCCCTCGCTGGGCTGGCTGATCGCGCTGCGTGCCGTCCAGGGCGCCGCGCTCGCCGGTCTGCCCGCCTCCGCGATGGCGTACCTGGCGGAGGAGGTCCGGCCGAAGGCGCTCGTCGCGGCGATCGGGCTGTTCGTGGCCGGTAACAGCATCGGCGGGATGAGCGGACGGATCCTCACCGGCTGGATCGCCCAGGCGTGGGGCTGGCGGGCGGCACTGGGAGCGGTCGGGCTGCTGGCCGTGGCCTGCGCGGTGGTCTTCCACTTCATGATCCCCCGGGCCCGGCACTTCACCCCCGGTTCGCTGAACCCGAGGGCGCTGGCCAAGACGGTCGGCGGGCACCTCGCCAATCCGCTGCTGCGTCGGCTGTACGCGATCGGCGCGCTGTTCATGACGGTGTTCGGCGCGGTCTACACGGTGATCGGGTACCGGCTGGTCGAGGCGCCGTTCAGCCTCCCGCAGGGTGTCGTCGGTTCGATCTTCCTCGTCTACCTGGTCGGCACGGTGTCCTCCGCCACGGCGGGGCGGCTCGTCGCCCGGCTGGGGCGCCGGGGTGCGCTCTACCTCGCCGTCTCCACCACGGCCGCCGGTCTGCTGCTCTCGCTCGCCGACCACCTGGCCGCCGTCCTCGTCGGCCTGGTCCTGATCACGGCCGGCTTCTTCGCCGGGCACGCGGTCGCCTCCTCCTCCGTGAGCCGCACGGCGACGAAGGGCCGGGCCCAGGCGTCGGCGCTCTACCAGTCGGCGTACTACCTGGGTTCCAGCGCGGGCGGCACGCTCGGCGCGGTCGCCTTCCACGCAGGCGGCTGGGCGGGCACGGTGGCGCTGGGACTGCTCGCGGTGCTCGGTGTCGTCTCGATCACGCTGTACGGGTCGCGGGCGGCGCGTGCCGAGCGGCTGCGGCCGAGCACCGTGGTCTCCGTACAGAACTGAGACATTCGACGCACAACCAACCACTCCCCGACGCGCGTCTAGCAGGCGGAAGCACCGCACTGCGCGCGAAGGGGAGTTGGGGTTCACATGAGAGTCACGGGGAACTTGCGGAGCGTACGGACACGGCGCGGTCTCGCACTGGCCGTCGCCGGTCTGACCGCGATACCGGCGTTCGTCCTCGGCACCGGCGGCACCGCCCAGGCGGCGTCCTGCACCGCGTCCAAGGGGCCGTACCAGAAGCAGGCCGAGAAGTACCTGCACCTGAAGGTGGACGGCAAGCAGTCGGCCGCCGACTGCAAGGCGATCCGGTCCTTCCAGAGCACTTACGGGGTCACGCCGACCCTCGGTTACGCGGGGCCCATCACCTGGCGCACCATGCAGACGCTCACCGCGCAGAAGGCGGCCGGGAAGACCCCGAACAAGGCCAAGAAGTGCCCCACGAACAAGGGGCGCATCGCGTGCGTCGACCTGACCCGGCAGATCACCTGGATCCAGGACGGCAGCAAGCTGAAGTTCGGGCCGGTGCCGGTGCGGACCGGGCGGGACGGGTACGAGACCCGGACCGGGGCGAAGAAGATCTACTGGAAGCACAAGAACCACGTCTCCACCATCTACAACGTGGCGATGCCGTACTCCCAGTTCTTCGACGGCGGGCAGGCCTTCCACGCGGTGGGCGTGAAGATGTGGAACCCGCCGGGCTCGCACGGTTGCGTCAACATGCGCACCGCCGACGCGAAGTCATACTGGAACCTGTTGAAGAACGGCGACGACGTGTACGTGTACGGGCGCAAGCTCGGGACGTGACCGCTTCTGCTCTTCCCGCCCCCGTTGTCAGTGCACTGCGATAGCTTCCGAAGAGCTGAAGTGAGCGGTGTCACAGCGCGACAGGGGTGAGCGAGAGCGATGACTGATCTGACGGCAACGACGTCGACCGATATCGACAGTCGTCTGGAGGGACACCGGGTCGAGCTGACCGGCTACTGCTACCGGATGCTCGGCTCGGCCTTCGAGGCGGAGGACGCGGTCCAGGACACCCTGGTGCGCGCGTGGCGCAACATCGAGAAGTTCGAGGGACGTTCGTCGCTGCGGTCCTGGCTCTACCGCATCGCGACGAACGTCTGTCTCGACATGCTCAACGCGGGCAACAAGCGGGCCAGGCCCGTCGATCTGTCCGGGCCGACGCCGCTCGCGCAGGCCGCGCTCAACCCACTGCCGGAGAACACCTGGCTGGAGCCGATGCCGGACGGCCGGATCCTGCCGTCGGTCGCGGACCCGGCGGAGGCCGCCGTCGCGCGTGAGTCGGTACGGCTCGCGTTCGTCGCCGCGCTCCAGCATCTGCCGCCGAAGCAGCGGGCGGTGCTGATCCTGCGCGAGGTGCTCGCGTGGAAGGCGAGCGAGGTCGCCGAGCTGCTCGACACCTCGGTCGCCTCGGTGAACAGCGCGCTCCAGCGGGCGCGGGCCACGCTCACCGATCACCAGGGCGATGCCGCGACCGCCGACGCGGCGGACCCGCTCGACGAGGAGCAGCGCAAGCTGCTCGATCGGTATGTGGCGGCGTTCGAGGGCTACGACATGAAGGCGCTGACAGCGCTCCTCCATGAGGACGCCGTCATGACCATGCCGCCGTTCGATCTCTGGCTGCAGGGGCACGACGACATCGCCGGTTTCATGACGTCCATCGGCGCGAGCTGCGCCGGCTCCCGGCTGATCGCCACGTCCGCGAACGGCACCCCCGCGTTCGCGCACTACAAGCCGAACCCGGACGGGCCCGGCTTCGTGCCGTGGGCCGTGCAGGTCATCGACATCCAGGACGGGGCGATCACGGGGATGCACTGCTTCCTGGACACCCCGCGCTGGTTCCCGCTGTTCGGGCTGCCCGATCATCTGGACGCCGATGCCGCGTGACGCGGCGCGCGGTGCGGGGGCTGGTGGCGGCGTGGGTGGTGCTGGCGGCCATCGGCTGGGGCACCACGAAGTGGCTGGGAGAGCCGGCGGCGACCAGCGGGCCCGCTTCCCGTGCTGTCCCGCGTGCGTCGCCCACGACCGACCCCGCCGAGGAGGCCGAGCGGCTGCGCCTGTGGCGGGAGGCGATCTGCGCCGATCCGCACAGCGATATCCCGTATCCCGGGACAGCCCTTAGGGCCGAGGGACACCAGTCCGAGGTCGTCGCAGTGGCCTGCCTGAACGTGGGGTCGCGAAGCAATGCCGCTACGGGCCCGTGAACAGAATCCTGCCGGCACGGCGCGCACGCGTGTACGGCGAGAGCTGCATCCTCGGCTCGGGCGCCGCCACCCGAACACCCCTGCGCCCAGGCCCCGCTCACTCGCCCACGACCGGCACCCGCCCCGCCTCCGCCAGCCCCACCACGTCGGCCAGCCCCACCAGGTCGAGCAGCAGTTGGAGTTCGGGGGGCGTGGAGCGCAGCCGCAGCCGGCGGCCGCCCGCTCTGCGTGCGACCAGCGACAGGCGCGCGATCGCCTCCACCGAGGCCACGTCCGGCTGAACGACCCCGCCCACGTCGCAGTCCACCACGGCGGCCTCTGAGGCGGCGAGGATCGCTTCGAGCTCGGCGCACAGGTGGGGGACACCGGTGCGCGTGAGGCGGCCGGTGATGACGAGAGCGGCCGGCGGCAGGGGATGCATACCAAGGAGACCGGCGCCGCGGCCGGAACTCATCGCGCGTCACGGTACTTCTCAGCTCACGGGGAAGATCCCCGTATCCAGGTCCAGCCCGAACGGCTCGGGCAGCGACAGCTTTCCGCCGTACTCGACCGTGTCCAGCACGCGGTACGTGCCATCGGCCGGGTCCCCGTACAGAGTGGCCGTGGGGCGGCCGGAGTGCCACGGGTCGAGGAGCAGGAAGAGCTCGACGCCGGCCTTCGCGTACCCGTGCACCTTGCCGATGCGGTCGTGGTTGGCGTTCGCCTGCGAGGTGATCTCGACGACGAGCCGCGCCTCCTCGGCCGGTACACGGTTGCCGGGGCCGGTGGCGATGGCGCGCGGTACGACGACGAGATCGGGGATGTAGAGACCCGCGCGGCCGGGCACCGAGACACCGAGGGTCTGGTAGATCCCCCAGTCCTCCGGAATGACGGTGTAGAGCCTGCGCTGCAGCAGTTCGGCCGTGGTGTTGTGGTCCTTGGACGGCGGTGGCGACACAGTGACGATCCCCTCGATGATCTCCACCTTGCAGCCCTCGGGCGCGTCCGTCTCCTCCCAGATCCGGACGAGGTCGTCCCAGTCCTGGCCGTGGCCGGGTGCGGGGTCGACGGTGAGTGCGCTCATGGCGGTCTCCTCTTATCGGTGCGTCACCGAGTCCAGCATGCCGAACGGGACCGGCGGCAGTCCACCGGTCCCGTTCACCCGTACGAGGAAACCGCAGGTCAGGCGATGCGTTCCCGCACCACCGGGGTGGCGGCGAACGGGGTGCCCGACGGGGCGATGTCGTACGCGTCGGGCAGGGCCTTCAGCGCGTACTCGAACTTCTCCGGGGTGTCGGTGTGCAGCGTCAGCAGCGGCTGTCCGGCCGTCACCTCGTCGCCCGGCTTGGCGTGCAGCTCGATGCCGGCGCCGGCCTGGACCGGGTCCTCCTTGCGGGCGCGGCCCGCGCCGAGGCGCCAGGCGGCGACGCCGATGTCGTAGGCGTCCAGGCGGGTCAGGATGCCGGAGGACAGGGCCCTGACGACGTGCTGCTCGCGGGCGACCGGGAGCGTGGCGTCCGGGTCGCCGCCCTGGGCGGAGATCATCCGGCGCCAGACGTCCATCGCGGAGCCGTCCGCGAGGGCCTTCTCCGGGTCGGCGTCCTTGAGTCCGGCCGCGTCCAGCATCTCGCGGGCGAGGGCCAGCGTGAGGGCGATGACGTCCTGCGGACCGCCGCCGGCCAGCACCTCGACCGATTCACGGACCTCCAGGGCGTTGCCCGCGGTGAGGCCGAGGGGGGTGGCCATGTCGGTGAGGAGGGCGACCGTGCGTACGCCGCTGTCGGTGCCCAGCGCGACCATGGTGGAGGCCAGTTCGCGGGCGTCCTCGATGGTCTTCATGAAGGCGCCGGAGCCGACCTTGACGTCCAGGACGAGTGCGCCGGTGCCCTCGGCGATCTTCTTGGACATGATCGAGCTGGCGATGAGCGGGATGGCCTCGACGGTGCCGGTGACGTCGCGGAGCGCGTACAGCTTCTTGTCGGCGGGCGCGAGACCGTCACCCGCCGCGCAGATGACGGCGCCGGTGGTGTCGAGGACGTTCAGCATCTCCGCGTTGGAGAGGTGCGCGCGCCAGCCGGGGATGGACTCCAGCTTGTCGAGCGTGCCGCCGGTGTGGCCGAGGCCGCGGCCGCTGAGCTGCGGCACGGCGGCGCCGCAGGCGGCGACGAGCGGGGCGAGAGGCAGGGTGATCTTGTCGCCGACGCCCCCGGTGGAGTGCTTGTCGGTGGTGGGGCGGGAGAGCGCGTCGAAGTTCATCCGCTCGCCGGAGTCGATCATGGCGGCGGTCCAGCGGGCGATCTCCGTGCGGTTCATGCCGTTCAGCAGGATCGCCATGGCCAGTGCGGACATCTGCTCGTCGGCGACCTCGCCGCGGGTGTACGCGTCGATGACCCAGTCGATCTGCTCGGGGGTCAGCTCGCCTCGGTCCCGCTTGGTGCGGATGACGGAGATGGCGTCCATGTCCTGGAGTCCTTCCGGCCGGTACGTACGTACGCATGAGCACGCATGAGTCCCACTGACTCTACGCGCATAGAGGATCTGGGAGACGCCGGACGGGCCCGCGGTGTGCGGGCCCGTCCGGCGGATGGGGACGAAAAGGTGCTCAGCCGAGGTGCGAGGGCCCGAAGGCCTGCGGCAGCATCTCGTCGAGCGTGCGGAAGCCGTCCGGGGTCTCCAGGACGAGTTCCGGTCCGCCGAACTCGTACAGCAGCTGCCTGCACCTGCCGCACGGCACGAGGATCTCGCCCGAGCCGTCCACACAGGTGAAGTGGGTCAGCCGGCCGCCGCCGGTGGCGTGGAGCTGGGAGACCAGTCCGCACTCGGCGCACAGCCCGATGCCGTACGAGGCGTTCTCGACGTTGCACCCGACGATGGTGCGGCCGTCGTCGACGCGGGCGGCGACGCCGACCGGGTAGCCGGAGTAGGGCGCGTACGCCCGGGACATGGCGTCCCGGGCCGCGGCCCGCAGGGCGTCCCAGTCGGCCCCCTTCACGGCGGCGTCGTCCGCGCCGGCGGTGGGCGTCACTTGCCCTGGCCCTTGCGGTAGCGCATGCCGTCCGCCTTCGGCATCCGCAGCCGCTGCGCGGAGAGCGAGAGCACGAGCAGCGTGACGACGTACGGGGTGGCGCTCACGAACTCCGTGGGCACGGTGTCCGTACCGAGGTACCAGACCAGCACGGCGGCGGCGATGACCGCGCTGACGACGCCCTGAAGGAAGCTCTTGCGGTAGAGCTTCCAGGCGGCGATGCCGGCCAGCACGACCACGAGCAGCAGGAGCAGCGCGTGCACGGACTCGCCGCCGTTGCGCAACTGGAGCGCGTCGGCGAAGCCGAACAGCCCGGCGCCCATGGCGAGTCCGCCGGGACGCCAGTTGCCGAAGATCATCGCGGCGAGACCGATGTATCCGCGGCCGCCGGTCTGTCCCTCGTTGTAGATGTGCGAGGTGACCAGCGAGAGGAAGGCACCGCCGAGTCCGGCCAGGCCGCCGGAGACGATCACCGCGACGTACTTGTACGTGTAGACGTTCACGCCGAGCGATTCGGCGGCCACCGGGTTCTCGCCGCAGGAGCGCAGCCGCAGACCGAAGGCGGTCTTCCACAGGACGAAGAACGTCACGACGAAGAGCACCGCGGCGACGATCGTCAGCAGGGACACGTTGGTGACCAGGCCGCCGATGACGCCGGCCAGGTCGGAGACGAAGAACCAGTGGTGCTTCTCGATCGAGTGAAGCCAGTCGGAGAGGCCCGGGATCGTCACCGAGGTGATCTCGTCGGCGGGCGGTGACTGCTTCGGTGAGCCGCCCTTGGCCGCCGCGTCGCCGGTGTTGAACCAGAGCTTGGCGAAGTAGGTGGTGAAGCCGAGCGCCAGGATGTTGATCGCGATGCCGGAGATGATGTGGTCGACGCCGAAGGTGACGGTGGCGACCGCGTGCAGCAGTCCGCCGAGCATGCCGCCGATGACACCGGCGAGGACGCCGAGCCAGGGGTTGGTCTGCCAGCCGGCCCAGGCGCCGAAGAAGGTGCCCAGGATCATCATGCCTTCGAGGCCGATGTTGACCACGCCGGCGCGTTCGGACCAGAGGCCGCCGAGACCGGCGAGGCCGATCGGCACGGCCATCGCGAGCGCCGCGCTGATCTGTCCGGCCGAGGTGACGTCCTGCGCGCCGGTGATGGCGCGCACCGCGGACAGCGCGAGCAGGACGCCCGCGATGACCAGCAGGATGACGGGGAAGGAGAGACGGGTGCGGCCGCCCTTGCCGCCGGAGACCTTGGGGGCCGCGGGGGGCGGGGTGGAAGTCGCCGTGACGGTCACGCCGACACCTCCTGCTGGTCGGAGTTACGGGCGGCCTGTGCGGCGAGTTCCGCGCCGACCTTGCTCTGCTGGCGCTTGAGTCCGTAGCGTCGGACGACTTCGTAGGCGATGACGACGCACAGGACGATGACGCCCTGGATCACGCCGACGATCTCCTTGTCGTACCCCTCGAACTCCAGCTTTCCGGTGCCGCGCTCCAGGAAGCCCCAGAGCAGTGCGCCGAGCGCGATGCCGATGGGGTGGTTGCGGCCGAGGAGGGCGATGGCGATGCCGGTGAAGCCGATGCCGACCGGGAAGTCGCCGCTGTACTCGTAGCTGTCGTTGAGCAGGGTCGGCATGCCGATCAGGCCGGCGACCGCGCCCGAGATGAGCATCGAGGTGACGACCATCTTCTTGACGTTCACACCGCTGGCCTCGGCCGCCGAGCCGGACTGGCCGACGGTGCGCAGGTCGAAGCCGAAGCGGGTGCGCGAGAGCGTGAACCAGTAGGCGATGCCCGCGACGACCGCGATCACGATGAAGCCCCAGACGGGCGACGGGGTGGTCGGGAACTCGAAGAAGTGCGAGGACTCCGGAAGCGGCTTGGTGGAGATCTTGGTGCCGGCCTCGTCGAGGTGGCCGAGGCGGTTCTGCTGGAGCAGGTAGCCGATGATCGCGGTCGCGATGGCGTTCAGCATGATCGTCGAGACGACCTCGCTGACGCCTCGGGTGACCTTGAGGACACCGGCGATGCCGGCCCACATCGCGCCGACGATCATCGCGGTGAGGATGATCAGCGGGATCGAGAGGGCTCCGGGCAGGGTCAGCGCCCCGCCGAGCGCGGCGGCGAAGAAGGCCGCGAGGCGGTACTGGCCGTCGACGCCGATGTTGAAGAGGTTCATCCGGAAGCCGACGGCCACCGCGAGACCCGCGAGGTAGTACGTCGTCGCCTTGTTGAGGATGTAGACCTGGCTGTCCGACTTCAGGCCGTAGTCGAACATGATGCCGAAGGCGCTGAACGGCTCCTTGCCGGTGGCGGCGAGCACGAGTGCCGTCACCAGGAAGGCGACCACGATCGCGAGTACGGGGGCCGCGATCCCCAGGAGCAGCCGCTCCTTGTCGATCTTCTTCATCGGTCCTCTCCCCCGTCGCGGGGGTCGGTGTCGGTGCCGTCGGTGCCGTCGCTGTCGGCGGCCGGGTCGTCCGGTGCCGGTGAGTCCGCGGGGCGCAGGGACTTCCCCGGGGCCGGGGGCTCCTCCGCCGCGGGCTCCTCGGACGCTTCGAGGTGCCCGCTGGCCGCGCCCGTCATCGCCGAGCCGAGCTCCTCGGGCGTGACGGACGCCGGGTCGGCGTCCGCGACCAGGCGGCCGCGGTACATGACGCGCAGGGTGTCGGAGAGCCCGATCAGTTCGTCCAGGTCGGCGGAGATCAGCAGCACCGCCAGCCCCTCGCGGCGCGCCTCACGGATCTGGTCCCAGATCTGGGCCTGCGCGCCGACGTCCACGCCCCGGGTGGGGTGTGCGGCGATCAGGAGCTTGGGCGCGTGGCTCATCTCGCGGCCGACGATCAGCTTCTGCTGGTTGCCTCCGGAGAGGGAGGCCGCGGTGACCTCGATGCCGGGGGTGCGCACGTCGTACTCGCGCACGATCCGCTCCGTGTCGGCGCGGGCCGCCTTGAGGTCGAGGAAGGCGCCCTTGCTGTTGGGGCGTTCGGTGACGTGGCCGAGGATGCGGTTCTCCCAGAGCGGGGCCTCCAGCAGCAGTCCGTGCCGGTGGCGGTCCTCGGGGATGACGGCCATGCCGTCCTCGCGGCGCTTGCGCGTCGGCGTACGGGAGATGTCGGCGCCGTCCAGGGCGAGCGAGCCCGCGTCCAGGGTGCGCATGCCCATGATCGTGTCGACGAGTTCGGACTGGCCGTTGCCCTCGACGCCCGCGATGCCGAGGACCTCGCCCTTGTGGATGGTGAAGGTGATGCCGTCGAGTACGGCGCGCACCACCCCGTCCGGGTCGGTCGCGGTCAGCCGCAGCCCGTCGGCGGTCAGCATCGGCGTGTCGGTGACGGTCGACTCGCGGGTCTCCGGCGACGGCAGCTCACTGCCGACCATCAGCTCGGCGAGCTGCTTGGTCGTGGTGTGCTGCGGATCGGCGGTGCCCACGGTCGTACCGCGCCTGATGACGGTGATCTCGTCGGCCACCGACAGCACTTCGCCCAGCTTGTGCGAGATGAAGATGACGGTCAGGCCCTCGGCCTTGAGCTCGCGCAGGTTGTCGAAGAGCGCGTCGACCTCCTGCGGTACGAGGACGGCGGTGGGCTCGTCGAGGATCAGGGTGCGGGCGCCGCGGTAGAGGACCTTGAGGATCTCCACGCGCTGGCGGTCGGCGACACCGAGGTCCTCGACCATGGCGTCCGGGCGGACGCCGAGGCCGTAGGCGTCGGAGATCTCCCGGATCTTCGCGCGGGCCCGGTCGCCGATGCCGTACAGCTTCTCGGAGCCGAGGACGACGTTCTCCAGGACGGTGAGGTAGTCGGCCAGCATGAAGTGCTGGTGCACCATGCCGATACCGCGGTCGATGGCGTCACCCGGGTTGGAGAACGTGACCTGATCGCCATCCACCGCGATGGTGCCCTCGTCCGGCTTCTGCATGCCGTACAGGATCTTCATCAGAGTGGACTTGCCGGCGCCGTTCTCACCGACGAGAGCGTGGACGGTGCCGCGGCGCACGGTGATGTCGATGTCGTGGTTGGCCACGACCCCGGGGAACCGCTTGGTGATGCCGCGGAGCTCCACGGCATGAGGACTGCTGGACGCGTTGATGGCGCACTCTCCTTGGCAGGAGCGGAGGGCAAAGGCGGTGGGGCGGAGACGGGAAGGCGTGAGCGGGGGGCGGAAAAAGGTACCGCGCCCGAGCCGGAGCTACGCGCGTAGCGCCACCGAATCGTTGGCCACCTGATCACAGATGGCGGGACCGGGGCCGGTGACCCCGGTGCGGAGGTACGCGATCGGGGCCCGGCCGGGCGGCCGAAGCCGCTCGCCCGGGCCCCGATCGACGGGACGGATCAGGTCGTGGTCTTGACCGTGATGGTGCCGTCGACGATCTTCTTCTTCGCCTCGTCCAGCTGGGTCTGGATGTCCTTGAGGTGGTCACCCGTGGTGGTCAGGCTGACGCCGCCCTTGGCCAGGGAGTACGTCTGCGTGCCGGTCAGCGGCTTGCCGTCCTTGACGGACTTGACCAGGTCGAAGACGCCGGTGTCGACGTTCTTGACGACCGAGGTCAGGATCGAGGCCTTGTACTTGGACAGTGCCGGGTCCAGGGCCTGGTCGGAGTCGACGCCGATGGCCCAGGCGCCCTTCTGGCCGGCGACGGCCTCGATCGCACCGGCACCCGAACCGCCCGCGGCGGCGAAGATGACGTCGATGCCCTTGTCGAGCATGCCCTTGGCGGCGGCCTTGCCCTTGTCGGGGCTGCCGAAGCCGGACAGGTCCGAGCCGGTGGACAGGTACTGGATCTGCACCGTGGCCTTGGGCTTGGTGTCCGTGACGCCCTGCTGGAAACCGGCGGCGAACTTCTTGATCAGCGGGAGGTCCACACCACCGATGAAGCCGACCTTGCCGTCCTTCGACTTCAGCGCGGCCGCGACACCGGCGAGGTACGAGCCCTGCTCCTCGGTGAAGACGATGGAGGCGACGTTCTTCGCGTCGGCGACCGAGTCGACCAGGCCGAAGTTGACCTTCGGGTACTTGGGGGCGATCTTGTCGACCGCGTCCTTGTACGCGAAACCGACGGCGATGACCGGGTTGTAGCCACCCTCGGCCAGCGACTGCAGGCGCTGCTCGCGGTCGGCGGGGGTCTCACCGTTCTTGGCGGTGAGCTCCTTCGTCTGGGCGTCGAACTCGGCCTTGGCCTTGTCCAGGCCGCGGGCGGCGGAGTCGTTGAACGAGTTGTCGCCACGGCCGCCGACGTCGTAGGCCATGCCGATCTTCATCTGGCCGTCGTCGGAGCTGCTGCTCTCGTCCGACGAACTGCCGCACGCGGTGGCGGTGAGTGCGAGAGCTGCGGTGACAGCACACGCGGCGGTGATCTTGGATACCCGGCGCAAGGGAAGGCTCCTTCAAACCTGACCGAAGCGCCTCTTCCGGCGCTGGTTTCGCGGCGATCGTAACGCGCGTAGATGTCAGATAATGACCTGTACGGCAGCCGTTATCGGATCGTCGCGAACCGCGGGTGGCCTGTCCGGTTACGGATGGTTGCCGTCAAGGAGAGCGGAGGCGGTGAAAAGCTCCACCCCGACGGTGATCGCCTCCTCGTCCGCGTCGAAGTTGCCCCGGTGCAGGTCCAGTCCGCGCGTGTCTCCCGGCGTACGCACCCCGAGGCGCGCCATGGCCCCCGGCACATGCTCCAGATACCAGGAGAAATCCTCTCCTCCCAGGCTCTGTTCGGTGTCCTCGATGGCATACGAACCGCGGCGGGCGGACATCGCGCCGGCGAGCAGGTCGATCGCGGCCGCGTCGTTCACCACGGGCGGGACCCCCCGGATGTAGTTGATCACCGTCTTGGCGCCGTACATTCCGGCCACCTCGTCGATCGCGGCGTGCACCAGGTCGGGTGCGTCGCGCCACGCCGTCAGATCCAGGCAGCGAACCGTGCCCGACAGTTCGGCGTGTTGCGGGATCACGTTGCACGCGTGCCCGGTCTCCAGGCGCCCCCACGTCACCGCGAGCCCGGCCCGCGCGTCGACCCGGCGGGCCAGCAGCGCGGGCACCTCGGTGGCGACCTTGGCGGCGGCGGTGACCAGGTCCGTGGTCAGGTGCGGGCGGGCGGTGTGGCCGCCGGGGCCGTCCAGGGACAGCTCCAGGCGGTCGCAGGCGGAGGTGATGGCCCCCACGTGCAGCCCGATCCGGCCCACGTCGACCTTGGGGTCGCAGTGCACCCCGATGATCCGGCCGACGCCCTCCAGCACCCCCGACTCGATCGCGTCGGGCGCCCCGCCGGGCAGCACCTCCTCGGCCGGCTGGAAGATCAGCCGCACCGGGTTGGGCAGCAGCCCCTGCCGGTCCAGCTCGGCGAGCACGAGGCCGGCGCCGAGGACGGTGGTGGTGTGGATGTCGTGCCCGCAGGCGTGCGCCCGGTCGGGCACGGTGGAGCGGTACGGGACGCCCGCCTTCGTGTCCGGGATCGGCAGCGCGTCGATGTCGGCCCGCAGCGCCAGCATGGGCCGCGTCGCCTCGCCCCGCGTACCGACGTCACACATGAGCCCGGTCCCGGTGGCGAGCACCCTCGGCTCCAGCCCGGCCTGCTCCAGCCGGGCCTTGATGGCCGCGGTGGTGCGGAACTCCTGGTTTCCCAGCTCGGGGTGCATGTGCAGATCGCGGCGGAAGGCGATGAGCTCGGCGCGCAGGGATTCGGACAGCGTGCCGGGCAGGGCCGGGTTTCCGGGCAGGTCGGCATCGGTCTCGCGGGACATCAACTGGTTCACCTGTTCAAGGGTAGGCCCCTCCCCCCGCCAACTGGCCACAGATCAACAAAAGTTCAGCCGCATAGAGGAACAAAAGGCGGCGCGGACATGTGTGGTGTGAGAGGGAGGCGGGTAAACTCCGCCGCTTTTCACCCCCGGAGTCTTGCTGTCCGGCCGCCGCACCCACGGCCTGACCTGTGTCCCAGGCGGTGGACTCGAATACACGTACGTTGTACACGTGAACGGTTCCGGTCGGAGCCGTGGGACGAGGGGGGCCTCGGCAGTGCTCGGCGCGGTGGAACAACACGTTCGGTCATGCCCGGAAGGCGGGACGGAGATCCGGACGGACCCCAGGTTCGTGGCGTGGTGCGCCGCCTGCGACTGGAACGTGGACCCGGGGCAGCCCGAGGCGCCGACAGGCCCCCTGGAGATCCTTCGGCACAGGCTGGCCCGGCAGCACGGCGAGAAGCTGCTCGCGGAGGTGACGACGGACGGGCCCCTGCGCCCCGGGCGCGATGCCGCAGCCCTCCTCGCCCTCGTCCTGGCCCTGGCCGTCCACGGCGTCACCGCCGTGCTGCTCGTCGGCGGCCTGCTGCTGGCCGTTCTCGGCTGGGGCGGTGGCCTCCCCGTCCTCGGCGCCCTGTGCCTCCTCGTCGCCTGGTTCCTGCGCCCCCGGTTCGCACGACTGCCGGAGGACGAGCCTGTCCTGCGCCGGGCCGAGGCGCCGGAACTGTTCGCCCTGGTCGACGAGATCGCCGCGACGACGGGGACGACCGGGGTGCACGCGGCCTCGGTCACCGATGCGTACAACGCGAGCGTGTCGACGTACGGCCTCCGGCGCCGACGGCTGCTCTCCATCGGTCTCGGACTCTGGGAGAGCCTCACCACCGAGCAGCGGATCGCACTGCTGGGACACGAGCTCGGCCACTACGCCAACGGCGACACCCGCCGCGGTCTGATCGTCGGGAACGCACTCCGCTCCCTGAACACCTGGCGGTACCTGCTGAGCCCGGTCGAGCACCCCACGCCCGTGGAGGCCGTGTTCAACTTCCTCTATCTGCTTCCCCGTTCCGCGGTCACCGGCGCCCTGATGGCCCTCGACCACCTGACCCTGCGCGCCACCCAGCGCGGGGAATACCTGGCCGACTCCTTCGCCGCCCGGTGTGGGTCCACGGAAGCCGCGGTGGGCATGCTGGACCGGCTGCTGGTCTCCGAATCCGCCACAGCCGCGCTGCTTCGCGAGTCCAACTCTCATCGGACCCGCCGGACCGGAGCCCCGGCAGACAGCAACGCCTCCCGGAACGGCCTGTGGGAACACCTGGCCGCCCACATGGACTCGATTCCGGCAAGCGAGTACGAGCGGCAGCGCCGTTGCGGCGCGCTGCGCGGCCACAGCGTCGACTCCACGCACCCCCCGACCCACCTGCGCCGGGCCCGGCTGCTGGCCACAGCCGCCCTGCCGGCGGCGGTCACCATGGACACCGCGCGCCGTACCGCGCTTCAGGCGGAACTCAAGGGGGCACGGGACACGGTGGCGCGCCGCGTCATGAACGGCCGGTAGCGCCAACGTGGGGTGCACCGCACCCCCCACGGGCCCCCTCAGCCCCGCAGCCCCCGGCGCACCGGGTACAACGCCAGCCCCAGGCACAGGGCTCCGGCCGCCAGCAGGTCCAGGCTCATGGCCATCATGACGATCCCGGCGAGCACCAGCAGCGGGGACCGGCCCGGGACCTCGTCCCGGCGGAAGAACGCGAGCTGGGTGACGAGCGCCAGCAGCCCCAGCCAGAACAGCATCGGCACCACCGTGTAGACGGCCGGCATCACGCCGGGCGCGCCCTGCACCTTCTCGAACATGTCGCTCATGGCCTCCGCGTCCGCCGCGAGGAACCCGACCACCAGGTCGATCACCGCCTGCACCGCCACCGCGGCCGCCCCCAGCAGCCCGATCCCGGCGGCCACCCGGACGCCGGTCCGTCTGCCGCCGCGCACCTGGGCCGGCAGTCGCAGGCCCAGGAACACCGGAACGAAGGCGAGCACTCCGGCCAGGAACAGCAGGTGCGCCACCGACCACCACACCCCGGGGCCGTAGTCACCGGCCGCCTTTCCGATCAGCCGCGCGACGCCGTATCCGGCCATCAGAGCCGGGCCCACGAGAAGCAGCGGCGCTGGGGTTGCCCCGGGGGTGATCGAGTCGCTCTGGCGGTTCGTCACTTCCGTTGTCTGCATGGCTCAATGATCGAATCGCGGCGCCGTCGGCAACTATCGGGGATGCCCCTGGGCCGCCCCTGACCGGGACTCGGGGGCATCCAGGGGTTGCGCTCGGGGTCGGTGCACCGGGCCGCCGGCCCGGCAGGGCGGCGGATCAAGGAGTGCGCTCGGTCCAGTGGTTAGTCCAGTGATTAGTCCACCCTCGTATCCGCCCCTGTGAGGCAGTCGTGGAAGCAGCTCGTCAGTACAACGTCCATGAGGCCAAGACCCACTTCTCGCGCATCCTGGAGCAGGTGGCCACCGGTGAGGAAGTGGTGATCTCCAAGGCGGGAGAGCCGGTCGCAAAGGTAGTGCCGCTGCGCGCCCGGGTGAGGCGGACCGGGCGCGGCTCGCTGCGGGGGCAGATCCGCATCAACGATGTCTTCGACGAACTGCCGGACGACATCGCCGACGCCTTCGGGATGCGTTGATGAAGCTGCTGCTCGACACGCGCGTCGTCCTGTGGTGGCTCGACGACTCCGCCGAGCTCACGGGCGAGGTCAAAGACTTGCTGGACACAGAACCGTCGGTCTTCGTCAGTGCTGTGACGCCATGGGAGGTCGCGATCAAGCAGTCCCTCGGAAAGCTCGAAGGGCCGGACGACCTGCCGGAGCGGGTGCGGGACAGCCAGTTCCTCTCGCTCCCCGTCACCGCCGGACACGGTGTACGGGCGGGCCGGCTGCCTGGACACCACCGCGACCCCTTCGACCGGATACTGATCGCTCAGGCCCGGACCGAGGGGATGACCGTCCTGACCCGGGACAAGTGGATCCCGTCCTACGACGTGCAGGTCATGCCCGTCTGACCGTGGCGGGCCCGTCCGGCCGGTTCACGCCTCCGTGGTCACCGCCGTGACCCGCCACGGTGCCAGCCGCTGGACGTCGCGGGCCGTCTCCGTGACCCCGGCCAGGAAGCCCTGGGCCCTCGGGGACGCCGTTTCGCGGAGCCATTCCGGGGCGATGTCGCAGACCGCGACCTTCACCTCGGTGCCGACCAGGGCCAGCGGCAGGGTGTGGACGACCGTGGAGGGGAAGCTCAGGACCGTGCGGCCGATGGGGCCGCGGCGGGCGATGAGTTCCAGGGGGAGGTCGGGGCGGACGATCTCCAGGCCGGTGGCGGCCTCCAGGGCGTGGAGCTTCTCGGTGGACTCACGGCGGTGGGCGAAGTAGCGGGTGGCGCCGTGCGTACGGGCCAGGGCCGCGACCGCTTCCAGGTACTGCCCGCGGTCGACCACGCCCGTCTCGACCAGCGAGGTGCCGACCAGGTCCGCGCCCTTCGTGAGCAGGGGCGGCCCGAAGCGGGAGCGGGTCCAGGAGAACGTGTTGGGGATGAGGGTGATGCCGGGCGGCGGGATCACCGGCATCGCGGTGAAGAGCTCGACCTCGCGCGCCGCGGACGGGGTGAAGCGGCGGCGGGCGGTGGCGGAGACCGGCGCCAGGGCCAGATCGCGGGGGCCGGCACCGCCGCGGCGGTGCCAGCGCACGAGGCGCTCGCCGCGGGTCAGCAGCGCGACGAACTCCATGGTGGCGGTGCCGTCGTCGACCACGGTGAGCCGGCGGGGGCGGACCAGGGAGAGCAGGAGCTGTACGTACCGGGAGAACGGGTCCCCGATGACGATGTGGTCGGCGTTGCGCACCAGCTTGGTGAGGGCGCGCAGCGACTTCAGGGGGGTGCCCGAGTCGCCGCGCGCCTCCTGCCAGCGCACGGTGATGCCCTCGTCGCGGGCCAGCTCCGCCATCCGGCGCAGCTGACCGCGCGACATCGGGTCGACCGGAGGGAGGACGACGACGGTGACGTCCGCGACGACACGGCCGCCGCCTCCCTCTGTGTAGGCCCACTCCAGGACGTTCAGGAGCTGGACCGGGCTCTCGACGAAGGCGAGGTTCACCGGTCTGCCCGTCAGACCGCGACCGGCTCGGCGGCCTGGGCCGTCTCGCCGCTCTCTGCCACGACGCCCGGGACCCGGCGGAGCTTCTTCATCGGGCCGAGCTCCGACTCGTACACCTTCTTGACGCCGTCACCGAGGGATGCCTCGATGGTGCGGATGTCGCGGACCAGACGCGTAAGGCCCTGCGGCTCGACGGACGCGGCCTGGTCGGAGCCCCACATGGCGCGGTCCAGCGTGATGTGGCGCTCGACGAACGCGGCGCCGAGCGCGACGGCGGCGAGGGTGGTCTGGAGCCCGGTCTCGTGGCCGCTGTAGCCGATCGGGACGTTGGGGTACTCCTGCTGGAGGGTGTTGATGACGCGGAGGTTCAGCTCCTCGGCCTTGGCCGGGTACGTCGAAGTGGCGTGGCAGAGAAGGATGTTGTCCGAGCCGAGGACCTCGACCGCGTGACGGATCTGACGCGGGGTCGACATGCCCGTGGAGAGGATCACCGTGCGGCCCGTGGCGCGCAGCGAGCGCAGCAGCTCGTCGTCGGTGAGGGACGCGGAGGCGACCTTGTGGGCGGGGACGTCGAACTTCTCCAGGAAGGCGACGGCCTCGGTGTCCCACGGGGAGGCGAACCAGTCGATGCCGCGCTCGGCGCAGTGCTCGGAGATGGCCCGGTACTCGGTCTCGCCGAACTCCACGCGGTGGCGGTAGTCGATGTACGTCATCCGGCCCCAGGGGGTGTCGCGCTCGATGTCCCACTGGTCGCGCGGGGTGCAGATCTCCGGGGTGCGCTTCTGGAACTTGACGGCGTCGCAGCCGGCTTCGGCGGCCACGTCGATGAGCTTGAGGGCGTTGTCGAGGTCGCCGTTGTGGTTGATGCCGATCTCGCCGGTCACGTAGACGGGGTGGCCGGGGCCGGCGGTGCGGTTGCCGAGGGTGCGCAGGCGGGAGGTACTCATGAGGGTGTTCCTTACTTACTTGGTGGGGGTGGGAGCGGTGAGGGTGGGGCCCAGCAGCCAGGCCGCGATCTCGCGGATGGCGCCGAAGCCGCCGGGTGTGGTCGTCACGGCGCGCGCCGCGGCGCGGACCGAGTCGTGCGCGCTCGCGACGGCCACGGGCCAGCCGGCGAGTGCGAAGCAGGGGAGGTCGTTGACGTCGTTGCCGACGTACAGGACGCGTTCGGGAGCGATGGACTGTTCGTCGCACCACTGCTTGAGCGCGAGGTCCTTGCGGTCGATGCCGTGCAGGACGGGGACGCGGAGCTTGTGGGCGCGGGCGGCGACGACCGGGTTCTGTTCCGTGGAGAGGATCAGGAGGGGGAGGCCCGCCTTGCGCAGCGCGGCGATGCCGAGCCCGTCGCCCCGGTGGACGGCGACGGTCTCGCGGCCGTCGGAGTCGATGAGGACGCGGTCGTCGGTCTGGGTGCCGTCGAAGTCGAGGACGACGGCGTCGATGTCCTCGCGGGTGGGCAGCGGGGCCGGGTCCAGGAGCGGGGCCAGGGCGCGGGCGCGGGCCAGGTCGTGCGGGTCGTCGATCTCCAGGACCCGGGCCGGGTCGGTGCGCACCAGGGCGGTGTGGCCGAAGAAGCGGTGGCGGTGCGTACGGAATCCGGCCGCGTCCATCGCGTAGGCGGCGCCCGTTTCGAGGAGGTCCTCGGGGCGGTCCTGGCGGCGGGGGCGGACCTTCTTGTCGTGGTTGACGCCGTAGTTGTGGTCCTCGACCGCGCTGCCGTCGCGCCAGAGGAAGCCGTGGAACGGGGCGACGGTGACGGCGGTGTCGGCGCCTTCGCGGGCGACCGCGGCGGCGACGCCGTCGATGTCCTCGCGGGCGACGAAGGGGCTGGTGCACTGGACGAGCAGCACCACGTCCACGGTCCGGCCGTGCTCCGCCTCGTACGTGTCCAGGGCGTGCAGGACGGCGGCCTCGCTGGTCGCGGTGTCGCCCGCGATGGCTTCGGGGCGCTGGACGCAGTGCAGCCGGCCGGCCTCGCCGAGGGCTTCGCCGGCGGCGCGGGCCGCCTCCGCGACGGCCGGGGCGTCGGTCGTCACGACGACGTCGGTGACCTCGCTGGACGCGAGGCAGGCGCGGACCGCGCGGACGACGAGCGGTACGCCGCCCACCTGGGCGAGGTTCTTGGCGGGTACGCCCTTGGATCCGCCGCGCGCGGGGATCACGGCGAGCACGGTGGGCTGCGTCATCGCTGCTCCAGGAAGAGTTCCGGTGGTGGTGTTCACAGCTCGCCCAGCCGTCGGATGACCGGGGCGACCCGCTGGACGCCGTGGCGGTACGCGCCCCGGGCCGCGTCGCGGACCGCGTCGCGCACCGCGCCCCTGACCCCGCCGGTCTCCCTGGGCGCGGCAGCCCCGGGAAGCGGGTGGCCGTCGGGGCCCAGGTGGTGGCGGGCGAGGATGCCGGGGAGGTAGCCGGGGGCGGTGGCGGGTGTGTAGTAGGGCGCGAGGTCCGGCAGCCGGTCCTGCGCCAGCAGGGCGGCGACCCGGGCGCGGGCGGTGTCGTAGGCCGTGGCGTACGTGCCGTCGGCGGCGACGCCCTGGCCGGCCAGCCACTCGGCGTCGGGCTCGGGGTGGGCGCCGCCGTCGAGGTGGTCCCAGGAGGTGAGCAGGCCGGAGCCGGTGAAGTGGTGGTTGCCGAGGGTCTCGCGGACCCCGAGGTCGGTGAGGACCGCGGTGGGGATGCGCCGGTGCAGGGACTCCAGGGCGGCGGTCGAGGAGACGGTGACCAGGAGGTCGGTGCGGTCCAGGACCTCGCCCATGTGCCCGTACACGAGGCGGAAGTTGGGCGGGAGCCCGCCGGGCAGCTTATCGGCGAGGCGCTGGTAGGGGAGTTCCTCGATGTGCGTGGTGTGCTCACCGGGCTTGGAGCGCAGTTTGAGGAGCACCTCGCGCTTGGGGTGCAGCCTGGCGTGCTCGACGAGCCGGCGCAGCAGGTACGTACGGTCGGCGCGGGACGCCGGTACGGAGGGCTGGGCGGCGAACACGACGGTGTCGCGGCCCTGTTCGGGGGTGTGCGGGGCGCCGCCGAGGAACGGCAGGGCGGCCTCCGTGACGGCCGAGGCGTCGGCGCCCACCCCCTCGTACACCGCGCGGAAACGCTCCGCGTCGTGGCGGGAGTTGGCGAGGACGACGTCGGCGCCGTGCCGCAGCAGCAGGCCGTCGGCGAGCTTCTCGTAGACGACGCCGACGTAGCCGGTGACGACGACGGGCCGGGCGGGCAGCCGGAGTGCGGCGAGGCCGTGCACCATGGCCTGGACGGCGCCGCCGACGAGGGCGAGGACCACGAGGTCGTATCCCTCGTCGCGCACGAGGCGCAGGAACTCGACGGCCGTGACCTCGCGCACCCGGTCGGTGTCGATGCCGACGTCGCCGACCTCGGCGAGCTGGCGGGGCGTCGGGGTCGCCCGGCCGCGCAGCAGCAGTCCGCTGATCTCCGTGCGGGGCCCGGACACGCCGCCGTCACCCGTGGTCAGCCGGCGCGCGGTGAGCGCGCCCCATTTCCATCGGGTGTCGGAATCGGCGAGTACGGCTACCCGGAGGGCGCTCGTCTTTTCGGTACGTGGGGGCACGTCCCAGACGTTAGGAAGGCCCGGGGGTCGACAGCCCAACGCGACAGCAACAAAGGGTTAACAGCCCGCCGACGATTGCCGAACCGGCCGACCCGGTTGTTGAAAAGGGAAGAAGAGTTTCCCCGCGGGCCTCCTGATTAACGAATCCGACGGGCGCCGTTCACCTGCCGTCCGCACAGCCGACAGGACGAATGCCCGGCCCGGAACTAGCGTGATGCGGGTGGTTAAGCTCTCCGTCATCGTGCCGTTCTACAACGTGCAGACATACGCGCCCGACACCCTCAGAAGTCTGCTGGCGAACGCCCGCGAGGACTTCGAATTCATTCTCGTCGACGATTGCTCGACCGACGGGACCGCGGACATTCTGCACCGCGCCCAGGAGGACATTCCGGGGGTGGTGGTGCTCAGACACGAACAGAACGGCGGCCTGGCCACCGCGCGCAACACCGGTCTGGACGCGGCCCGCGGCGAGTACCTCACCTTCCTGGACGGCGACGACTGGCTGGCGCCCGGCTACTACGCCGAACTCGTGGCCCGCGCCGAGAGCCTGGACTGCGACTTCGTCCGTACGGACCATGTCCAGGCCCACGGCCGGGAGCGCACCCTGCAGCGCGCGCCGCACGGGCTCAGGGACGTGCCCCTGGACCCCCGCGCGGCGATCCTGCCCGCCACCCGGTCCACGATGGTCGACTACCCGTACGCCTGGGCCGGGATCTGTCACCGCCGGCTGCTGGACCGCGGACTGCTGCACTTCACGGACGGGCTGCGCACGGCGGAGGACCGGCCGTGGATCTGGCGGCTGCACCGGCAGGCGGAGTCCTTCGCGGTGGTCGGAATGCTGGGCCTGTTCTACCGGCGCGGGGTTTCCACCTCGCTGACCCAGATCGGGGACGTACGCCAGCTCGATTTCATCCGGGCGTTCGACCAGGTCGTACGGGAAACGGCCGAGGACCGTGACGCGGATTCCCTGCTGCCGAAGGCCGTACGGACCTATTGCGCCGTCATTTCTCATCACGTCAACTCGATCGAAAGGTTCGAACCCTCCGTGGCCCGGACATTGAAGTCGCTCAGCTCGGCGGCCCTGAAGCGCATGCCGCAACAGGTGCTCGACGAGGCACTGGACTCGATGGACGGACAGCGCGCGACGCTGCTGCGCCGGCTGCGCCGCCGGCCGCAGGCCGCGAAGGAGACCGCTGCCGCATGAGCACCACCGTGCGCACCACGCGCATCTTCGCCGCCTCCACTCTCTACGGTGTCGCCACGCTGGCCGCCGCGATGGACGCGGGCCGCTTCGAGCCCGCCGACCGCTCGCTGCTCCTGCTCTGCAACAACGCCTCGATCCCCGAGACCTCCCCGTCCGTCGACACGATGCCGGGCTTCGACGCGCTGCGCGGCCGCTTCGACGGCGTGCTGTCCTGGAACGAGGCCATCGCGCCCTTCCACCCCGGCCTCTGGGCACCCCGGATCGACGACGTGCCGCTGTGGGAGCGCCATCTGCGGCTCGCGTGGGGACTCGGCGACGACCGCGTCGAGCTCGTCGTCGAGTCGATCCAGGTCAGCCCGGCCCTGTCGATCTGCCAGATCTTCACCGCCGCGCCGATCGACGTGTACGCGGACGGCCTGATGAGCTACGGCCCGACCCGGAACAAGATCGACCCGCTGATCGGCACCCGGGTGCGCCGGCTGCTCCATCCCGATCTGGTGCCCGGGCTGAAGCCCCTGCTGCTCACGGAGTTCGGCGTCGAGCCGGAGACGCTGAGCACGGACCACCTCCTGAAGGTCTTCGCCGAGCTGGCCGACATGCCGGTCGCCGTTCCGCCCGTGGAGGCGCCCGCGCTGCTGCTCGGCCAGTACCTCTCGGCGCTCGGACTGATCGAGGCGGAGCAGGAGGAGCAGCTGCATCTGCGGATGATCCGGGGCGCCGTCGCACTCGGCCACACCCAGCTGGTGTTCAAGCCGCATCCCACCGCGCCGGAGCAGTGGGGGCAGGCGATGGCGACGGAGGCACGCACGCTGGGCGCCGAACTGACCGTCCTGGAGCGCGGATCGGGCGACGCCGGCACGTCGGGCGCCTCCCTGCTCGCGGAGGTGCTGTACCAGCGGATGCGGCCGGCGCTGGTCGTCGGCTGCTTCTCCACGGCTCTGCTGACGGCGGCCGCGTTCTACGGGCTGCCGGTCGCCAGGACCGGCACGGAGCTGCTGCTGGACCGGCTCGCCCCGTACCAGAACAGCAATCGGGTGCCGGTGACGCTGGTCGACGCGCTGCTGCCGGACCTGGGTGACGCCGAGGCCGTACGCGGATGGTCGCCGCCCTCCGCGGAGCAGGTGGCCGAGCGCGTCTCTCCGCTCCTCACGGCGGTGGGCTTCGCGATGCAGCCCCAGATCTACCCGGACCTGCGCCCGGCGGCCGAGGGCTATCTCGCGCATCATCTGAACGACCGCACCCGGCGCTACTTCAAGCGCCGCCGCCTGACCACGCTGGCCCTGCCGGGGGGGGTCCCCGCCCAGCTCGCTTTCATCCCGCGCAGCCCGGCCCTGCGGAAGGTGGCGCGCCGGGCACGGGCGTTGAAGCGGGCGGCGTTGGGGTGACAGCCGGGCCCGCCGGCCCGGGTCGGGTCGTGCCCCGCAGGACAGTGTTGTCCGTCTCGTCATGTGACGGCCACTCCATCACCGCGCGGCGGCGCATAGCCTTCGCCGAGTCATCTGTTCAGCGGGGCGGGCGCCGGCCGCACCGACCCGCATCGCGACAACCGGGGGCATTGTGAAACCTGTCCGACTGTGGACAATCCGCGTGAGCACGGTGTGCGCCGGGCTCGCTCTGGCTGCCGGACCGGTGGCCGCGCCGGCCCTGGCAGACTCGTCGCGGCCCGCGGCTGCCGCGCGGACCACGGCCGCGCCCGCACCCGCGCCGACCGGTCTCGCCTACGCGTACGACACGGTCAGCCAGAGCGTGACGGTCACCTGGGCGCCCAAGGACGCCGCTGACTCGCTCACTCTGAACTACCGCCCCGGCTTCTGCGGCCCGACACCGACGGAGCCGTGCTTCGTCTCCAACCAGGTCATCACAGGCACCTCGTTCTCGTTCCGACGAGCGCCGGGAACCCCTGCGTACGTCAAGGTCTATGCCGAGAACGCCGGCCACCAGCTCACCGGTTCCGCGGTGCTGGTCGTCACCACCTGAGCGTCGAGGGCACACGCACGAGGCCCCGTCCGGTCACTCGATCCGGACGGGGCTTCGCTGTCGGGGTCCACGGCGGGTGGGCCGGCCGGCCCACCCGCCCCTCCCGCCGTACCGTCAGACGCGGACGCCCGCCCGGATGAGCCGCAGGTCCGCCGTGTTCGCCTCGGTGACCTTCCACAGTTCCTGCTGCCGGCCGTGCACATCGGCCACCGCCGCCGCGTGGTCGTCGAGCAGCCCGGCCGCCCGTTCCACGAGCCGCGCCCCGAGGTGCCGGTCATGGACGGAGATGCCCCACTCGGGCCGTTCGATGTCGGCCAGGAAGTACGCCATCTTCGGGTGCGAGATCAGGCTGATGATCGGCGTGCCGCAGCCGAACGGGATCATGCCCGCGTGCCCGCGCATCCCGATGACCAGCTTGGTCCGGGCGTACGTGTCACGGATCTCGTCGTTGCCGAAGTCGTACATCGGGATGACCGGCAGCGCGATGCCGTGCTCGCGCCGCAGGTCGAAGGCGATCCGTTCGTCGTCCAGCGAGTGGGCGACGCACATGACCTCGGCGTGGGCGCCGAGCCCCTTCACCGCGGTGGCCATCTCGGCGAGGAAGTGCGCGTAGTCGTGGCCGAAGCGGAGCCCCGAGCGGTCGTACGCGGCGTTGACCAGCACGGTGTCCTCGCGCTGCGCGGGGTCGGTCCAGCCGTCCACCAGCTGCCGGGTGACCGTGGTCGGGCAGGGCTGGAATCGGACCTTGTCGTGCAGGGACGGCGGCAGCAGCTCGCGGACCTTCTCGATCGAGCCGTGGTTGCGCAGCCCGAAGAACGAGGAGCGCTCGACCAGTCTGCGCAGCGAGGACAGGAACCGGTCGCGGCCGTGCCCGTACGCCTGGCCGTCGAAGGCGTTGAACCCGACCGCGTACACCATGACGGGTACGTCGATCCGGTCCAGCATGTCGTCGGGGACGTTCCACTGCCAGCCGCTGTTGCCGTTCGGGGCGGTGTCCGGGATGAAGAGCCCGCCGCCGCCGATGACGAGTCCCTGACGGGCGTTGACGCGTTCGAGCGCGGCCTCGTCGAACAGGCGGTGGGCGTGGACGGAGTGCCAGCGGTCCGGGCCGGTGTCACGGCCGAAGGCCAGCCGGACGCTCTCCGGGAGCAGCTTGTCGCCCGCGTTGCCCTGCCGGTCCATGTAGAACGCGACGTGGGCGAGTTGCTGGTCGGCCGGCCCCTCCACGGGTGTTTCGGCGTCCCTGGTGCGCTTGTACATCAGCCGGTTCGCCCGGTGGGTCGGGTCGACGCCGAGCCCTTGGAGGGCGTACTGCGCGGCGGTGGCGTCGTCGCCGTGGATCCAGGCGATCTGGGCGAGGCGCGAGAAGGCGGTGGCGGCCCGGTTGGGGGCTGCGGCCGCCAGCAGGAGCTGGACGCGGGCCTCCTCGTAGCGGGAGACGCTCAGCAGCGCGTTGCCGAGCACCTCGTGCGGCCAGGCCTCGTCGACGGGGATCCGGACCCCGCCGAGCAGGTCGGCCGCCTCCTGGTACTCACCGGCGCCGATGTGTGCGGCGGCGACCTTGCGGGCGCTCTCGGGGTCGGTGGTGCGCCGGACGTGCGGGGTGCCGTAGTGCACCAGCAGGTCGTGGTGCTTGGCGCCGGGCAGCGCCAGGTACGCGGCGTGGAACGCGGCGTCGGACAGCTCGAACTCGCGCCAGCGGTCCTCGGCCCGGCCGTAGCCGGCCTCGCCGCCCTGCCACGGCTTGTGCCGGCCGGTGAAGTGCAGGATCGCGGTGGTGTCGGGCACCGGGAGGTCGCCGGAGAGCCGCCGCTTGACGAAGTTGTAGCGGGCGTCGAGCTGCACGAAGTCGCCGTCGAGCACGGCGTTCAGGATGCCCTGGTCGTGCTTGTCGAGTTCGTAGGTCCCCTTGCGGCCGACTTCGTCGATCCTCGCGCAGAAGGGGTCGCTCAGGTACTCGCGCTGGATGACCAGCAGTCCGCTGTTGAGCTTGTGCTGCCCGTAGAAGAACTGGGGGACGGCGGCGAGGCCGTCGCGCAGCTTCAGCAGGTCGCCCAGATCGCCGAGGACCACCATGTCGGTGTCCAGCGTGATCACGGTGTCGTAGTCGCGCACCCGGAAGACGTCGAGGATGAAGTAGGCCTTGCGCACCAGGTAGTTGTCCTGGTCGCCCTTGGCGTACGTGTCGTAGTGCGCGGCGTCGACCCGGCGGAAGTCGATGCGCGGGTGAAGTGCCCGGATCTGCGCCACGGAGGCGGGGCGCAGGCCGTCGTGCAGGACGATGAAGTCCTCGCAGACCGCCGGGTTGGACAGGGCGAGGCTGCGCAGCAGGGTGAGGAAGCCGGGCAGGTAGTTCTCGTCCACGAAGCTCGCGAAGGCGACGCGGCGTTTGCCGGTGAGCGCGTTGGCGGGGGCGCGTGGTGCGGGCGCGGTAGGGGGCGTCGTCGTCATCGCAGTCGGATCCTCGTATCGGTGACGCTCTGGGCGCGTTCCATGACCCACGCCTTTTCGCTGGTGTACTCGTGGACGGAGGTGATGGGCATCTTCATCGCGGCGGGCAGCCGGTAGGCGCCGCTCTCGTAGAAGTCGAAGCCGATCAGGTCCAGTTGCGGGCTGACGTCCAGGTGGTCCAGCAGCCACAGCATGTTGAAGCCGCTGGTGGGGATGGCCGGCCAGACGTCCGTGCCGACCCTGCCGATGTTGCGCAGCGGCCAGCGCAGGGACTCGTCACCGAGGTACTGCTGGGCGCCGGGCACGAGGCGGTTGCGCAGCGAGTACTTCCAGTCGCCGGAGATCCCGCCGAAGACCAGCCGGGTGTGGACCTTCTGGTCCCAGTTGAAGCCGTGCTTGTGGATGGTGGCGTGGATGTCGGTGCGGCTCCCGGTCGCCGCCGGGTCGATCCGGTACGAGTTGAAGCGGACGACCAGGTCGTACGCGTCGATCTCGGCGCCCAGCGAACCGGTGCCGACTCGCTGGGAGTTGGCGATCAGACAGATGGACTTGCCCGCGATGCGGTTACGGAACTCCCCGAGCGTCGTCCATTCGATCCCGCCGAACGTGGGGTCGTCGACCGGGCCGCGCATCCGGACCCGGCGCTGACCCGCGTAGAGCTCCATGAGTTCGGCGAGGGCGGTGAGATCTCCGCTGCCCGCGGTGGTGCGGGGGCCGCCGCCCCCGGGCGCGCCGCCGGCCTCCAGCGCGAGTCCGACGTACTGGCTGAGCGCCTCCTGGATCTCCGGCACGGGCGCACCGGACCGGTCCTGGGCCAGCAGCACACCGATCAGCCGGGACCGTGCCCGGTTCCAGTCGCCGCGCCCGTGCAGCGCCAGGCCCTCGGCCCAGGTGTCGGTGACGGACCCTCCGGCGAACGCCGCGGCCTCGGGGCAGCCCTGTTCCAGTCTCCGCAGCAGTTCGCTCTGGTACTCCGCACCGGCCCGCAGCCCGGCCGTCTTCGCCGCGACTCCGAAGCCGTCCTCGTCGGTGAGGGCGAGGTAGCGCTCGTACGCCTCGACGGCGTCGCTCTCCGCGCCCATCGCCTCCAGGACACGCGCCCGCAGCCGCCAGGCCGCCCGCGACTTCCTGCGCTGGGTCAGCACGGCGTCGGTGACCAGGACGGCGAGCTTCAGCTCGTCCTCGTAACCGCAGTCCAGCGCCTTGGTGCCGACCGCGAGCAGCGGGTCGAGCAGCTGGTCGCCGAGAACCAGCGCGGCCCCCGGCCCGCCTTTGCCCGCGCGCCGCAGCAGCGGGAGCGGGGAGGCCGCCTCGGCGGACGGCTGCTCCATGATCGCGTGGGTGGCCAGCAGGTTCCGCAGGGCCTCGGCGAGCGCCGTGCGCCGCCGGTCGAGCCCGGCGACCAGCTTCCCGCTGTGCGCGGCGCAGGCCCGCAGGCAGGTCTCCAGTTCCGTCGGGCGGACGGCGGCGAGGGAGGGTGTGCCGCCGTCGGGCGGTGTCGGTTCCTCCGCGTCACGCTGCCGTGGCCAACGGGTGCGGGCTTTCGTCATGGCGCTCCAAGCGTCTGCTGCCCGTGGGGGGAAGGGGCGTAGGGAGGGAAGGATGTACGGATGTTCGTCACCCGTTCGTGGTTCCGTAGCACGCTAGGAAACCTGAACGGCCGCAAGGTGAACTCGCCCTGTCAGCCCGGAAAACTGCCGCCCTCCGTCCGTGGGCACCGCCCCGCGGGCCCGTCACCCGCCTGCTCGCCGGCGGCCGTTCCGCGTGCCCGGCTGTCGTTCCCCGTGCTCGTGGCCCGCCGTACGGACGAGGGCGCTCCGCCGTGGACCGTGCCCGCCGGGCACTCTGCACGAGCCGCCTCCGGCGCGGGATGACCGCGCGGGGGCGGCCGCGTGAAGGGCGGCGGGCCATCAGGTGAACCGCCCTTTCGCCCGCGGGATTTGGCGATCCTCGATGGCATATTCGACCCATCATGAGGACTCCGTCGATGCTCCGATCACCGCGCGCACCGGGTGCCGCCCTGGCCGCCGTACTCACCGTCGTGACCGTCTGTGCCGGTGACGCGGTGGCCCGCAGCTACCCCTTCGGCCCGCACACCCGCAGCGTGAACGACCTGGGGAATCAGTTCGTCCCGTTCCACGCCCGGCTCTGGGACCTGCTGCACGGGCGGGCGGACGGCGGGTTGCTGGTCAACTGGCAGTCGGGCTTCGGCACGAGTTTCCTGCCGGACCTCGGTACGTATCTGACCAGCCCGTTCGCCCTGCTCGTCGGAGTGTTCCCGAGGGACCGGATCGACCTGGCCGTCTACGTGGTCACGCTGGTGAAGACGGGCGTGGCGGCGGCGGCCATGACCTGGCTGCTCACCGCGTTGCGCCGGGGGCGCGGCCGGGAGTGGCTGGCGGCCGTGCTCGGCGCGTCGTACGCGCTGTGCGGCTGGTCGGTGGCGGAGGCCGTCTACAACCCGATGTGGCTGGACGGGCTGATCGCCTTCCCGCTGCTGTGCCTGGCCGGCGAGTGGGCGCGCACCGCGCGGCGACCGGTGCTGGGGACGCTCCTGGTGACCCTCGCCTGGGTGTCCAACTTCTACACCGCGTACATGGCCACGCTCGGGGCGGCCCTGGTGCTGGTGGTACGGCTGCTGCTGGAGGACGGGACGTCGCGGGAGCGGGTCCGGGGGCTGGTGCGTGCCGTGCGGACCGTGCTGATCGGCATCGGACTGGCCGCGCCGGTCCTCGTGCCGGTCTTCCTCGGCACCCGGCACGCCTACCCGGGCTGGAACCGGGAGTTCGCCCCGGCCGCGTGGCCGGACGTCGCGGCCCGGCTGCTGCCGGCCACGTACGGTTTCTTCAGCCCGGCGGTCTTCCTCGGCACCGGCTCCCTGCTCCTGGCCTGCGTGCTGGCCTTCCACCGCGCCGTGCCGCGCGCGGAGCGGTGGGTGTGGCCGGGGCTGGTGGCGGCGGTGACGCTGTCGTTGCAGTGGGGGCCGACGCATCTGGTGTGGCACGCCTTCGCGACGCCGAACGGGAGCCCGTTCCGCCAGACGTTCGTCCTCTCCGGCCTCGTGGTGATCGCCGCCTGGACGTCCGTCGCCCGGGCCTGGCCGGACCGGCGGGCGCTGCTGGGCGGAGGCGGGGTGCTGGTGCTGATCGCCGCCGCTGCCGCCCCCAGCGAGCTGGTCACCCGGTGGACCTATCCCCTGTTCGCCGCCGGGCTGGTGGCGGCGGTCGGCGCTCTCGCGCTGGTGCGCAGCCGCAGGTTCGTCGTCCTCGCGGCGGTCCTGCTCGTCGGGGCGCAGGCCGGGCAGGCCGCGGCGACCACCGCGTTCGCCGACCGGCAGCGGCTGAACCGGCTCGACGACTACGCCCCCTGGGGCGAGCGGCAGAGCGCCCAGGCCGCCGCGGTCGCCGGCGCCGACGGCTGGCCGCGCTACCGCACCGACCCCGGTATCGAGCAGAGCACCGCCAACGATCCGATGCTGGTGGGCGGGCAGGGCGGGGCCTACTACAGCAGCCACACGCCCGACGTGACGACCCGCACCTTCCTCGCCCTCGGCGCCGGCTGGACCTCGCGCGGCCGCGCCCTGCAGAGCCTCGACAACCCGGTGAGCGACGCGGTGTTCTCGGTCGGGGCCCGCGTCCACGTACCGCGCGATCCACATCAGGTCTGGAACCGCCCGGACCGGCGGCCGGTGACCGTGACCCGGCAGGACGTCCCGCCGCTGGTGACCGTGCGTCCGTCCGGCTCCGGTGCGTCCGGGTGGGGGCGCTCGCCGTTCCGCAACCAGGAGAAGCTGCTCGGCGCCTCGGTGTACACCCTGCCCTCGACCGCGCTGAGGTCCGCGGACGGCTCGGACCCCGCCGACCGGAACGCGAGCACCTATGCGGTGAAGCCCGGCACGTACACCCTGAGCGCGAACTGCCCCGCAGGCAGCCAGGTGTTCCTGTGGGCGCCCGACCTGTTCGGCACCGCCCGACTGGGCGCGACCGGCGAACTCAACGACATCCGGGGCGATATGCCCGCGCGCCGGGCCGGGATCCTGCCCCTGGGCACCGGTGCGGGCCGGATCGCCGTGACCCTGCGGGCGGAGAGGGCGGGGACCGTTCCGCACGAGGCCGTCGGCTGCCTGGATCCGGGGCGTCTGGCCTCGGCGGTGGAGCGGCTGAAGGACACGGGGGCGACGCGGGTCACCGTCGCCGGCAGCAGCGTGCACGCCGAACTGCCGCCGGGTACCGAGGGGGTCGCCGTGCTGGCCGCGCCCCGGATCGCGGGCTGGAGCTGCGACGGGCGCCCGGCCGACACGTACCTCGGCCTGGTCGCGGTGCCGGTCGGCGGCGACCGGACGTCGGTGGACTGCGCCTTCCGGCCGCCGGGGCTGCGCGCCGGGACGATCGCCGGGGCGGCCGCGCTGGCGGCCCTGCTGGCCGTGACGTTCGCACCGGCGGCCCTGGCGCGTGTACGACGACGGCGCGCGCGGACGCAGAGGTAGGGGCGAGGGCACGGGGCGCGCGCCGCGGCATGGTGGCGGGCTTCTCCCCGGGGGCACGGCGCTCCCACGGGGCGACGGCACCCGGCCGCGCTCACCCCGTCCCGTACCGTGCCTCGATGCCCGCGACGATCAGCCGCAGGCCGTCCTCGAAGCGTTCGTCGTAGTTGGCGAAGATCTCCGCGCCGGCCGCGGCGGCCAGGGGGTAGCGGGCCATCCGTTCCGCGCGCTCCGCGATGTCGAAGCCCTCGCGCTGCTGGTCCGGCAGCGGGCGGACGCCCTGCTCCTCGCCGACGAAGCCCATCGTGTAGGAGTACGCGGTGGTGCCCGCCCGGACCGCCTGCCACAGCTCGAAGCCCGCGTCGACCATGGTCCGCAGATGGGCTTCGAGGCCGTCCGCGTGCTCGGTGCCGGTGAACTTCGCGCCGCCGTAGACCTTGGCCCCGTCGCGGTAGCGCAGCAGCGCGGCGCGCAGGGCGCGGTTGTACGCGACGAGCTGGTCCTGCCAGCGCTCCGGGGCCGGTCCCGGCAGGCCCTCGTCGAGCATCCGCCGGTACATGACCGTGGCCATCTCGTCGAGCAGCGCCTGCTTGTCCTTGAAGTGCCAGTAGAGCGCGGGCGCCTTGACGTCCAGCTCCTTGGCGATGGCGCGCAGGCTGAGCCCGTCCAGGCCCACCTCGTTCAGCAGCCGCAGCGCCGTGTCGGCCACCCGGGACCGGTCGATCTTCGTCGTACCCACCTCGACAAGTTAACAGCCCCACCCTTGACAACTTAACAGTGTTAAGCACAGACTCCGGAGCATGGAACTTAACAACGTTAAGGAAAGCGTCACGGAGACCTCGGTCCTCATCGTCGGCGCCGGCCCCTGCGGTCTCGCCCTGGCCTGCGATCTGGCCCGTCGCGGCGTTCCCGCCCTCCTCGTCGAGCAGGCGCCCGCCCTCTTCCCCGGCTCGCGCGGCAAGGGCATCCAGCCCCGCACCCGGGAGGTCCTCGACGACCTCGGGGTCGGCGACGCGGTCCGCGAGCACGGCGGGCCCGCGCCGGTCGGGATGGTCTGGCAGAACGGTGAGCGGACGGGCGAGCACCGGATGTTCCGGGTGGCGCCCCCGACGGACGCGGAGCCGTACGGCGAGCCGTGGATGATGCCGCAGTGGCGCACCCAGGAGATCCTCCTGGCCCGGCTGCGCGAACTGGGCGGTGACGTGGTCTTCTCGGCCGCGCTGACCGGCCTCGCCCAGGACGCGGACGGGGTCACCGCACAGCTGTCCACGGGCCCGGTCCGCGCCTCCTACCTGGTCGCGGCGGACGGCGGCCGCTCCACCGTGCGGCGGGCCCTGGGCATCGCGATGACCGGGGAGACGGTGGACCCGGCATCGATGCTGGTGGCCGACGTCCGGGTATCCGAGGACGCGCTCGACCGGCTCAACTGGCACATGATGAGCACCGACGCGGGGTTCATCACGCTCTGCCCGCTGCCCGGCACCGCGGACTTCCAGCTGGTCGCCCAGTTCAAGGACGGCGCGCCGGACACCTCCCCGGAAGGGGTGCGCGCCGTCGTCGCCGAGCGCACCCACCTGGAGGCCCAGGACGTCACCGAGGTGCTGTGGGCATCCGACTTCCGGCCGCGCGCCGCGCTCGCCGACCGGTTCCGCGACGGGCGGGTCTTCCTGACCGGGGACGCGGCCCACGTCCACTCCCCGGCCGGCGGCCAGGGTCTCAACACCAGCGTGCAGGACGCGTACAACCTGGGCTGGAAGCTCGGCCAGGTGCTGGGCCACGGGGCGCCCGCCGCCCTGCTCGACAGTTACGAGGAGGAGCGCCGCCCCGTCGCCGCCGAGATGCTCGGCCTGTCCACCCGGATCCACCGCGGTGAGCAGGAGCGCGGCGCGGCCGCCCAGCAACTGGGCCTCGGCTACCGCGAGGGGCCGCTGTCGGAGGGGCGCGCGGGCGTCCTGGAGGCCGGCGACCGCGCCCCCGACGGCTCCCTCGGCGAGCGGCGGCTGTTCGATGTCTTCCGGGGCCCGCACTTCACGCTGCTGGCGGTCGGCACCGACGCGGAGCTGCCGGAGTTCACCGGCTCCCAGGTCGAGGTGCACCGCACGGCCGCCTGCGAGGCGTACGGCAAGGGGCTGTTCCTGATCCGGCCGGACGGCTACGTCGGCTGGGCGGGCGAGGACACCGCCGGGCTCGCGGAGTACCTCGCACCGCTGGGCCTCGGCCTCAGGGCCGGCTGAGCCCGCAGCCCCGGGTCAGACGCTGCTGAGCGAGAGCTTCGCCGCGAAGCCGAGGAACAGCACCCCCGCCGCCGAAGTGGCTCCCGCCGAGAGCCGCTTGCGGCGGCGGAACGCGGCGGACAGCCGGGTGCCGCCGAAGATCAGCATCGACAGGTACAGGAAGCTGGCGATCTGGAGCAGGGTCCCCAGGACCAGGAAGGAGAGCGCCGGGTACGCGTACCCGGGGTCGACGAACTGCACGAAGAACGAGATCAGGAACAGGATCGCCTTCGGGTTGAACAGGCTGACCACCAGCGCCCGCCGGTACGGCCGCTCCATCGTGACCGGGGTCCCGGCCCCGTCCGCCGCCTCGCCCGTGAGCTCGGCCACCCGGCGGTGCCGCTCGCGCCACATGGACACCGCGGCGCGCAGCATCCCGATGGCCAGCCAGGTCAGATAGCCCGCACCGGCGAACTTCACCACGGTGAAGAGCACGGGCGTGGTCTGCAGCAGGGACGAGGCCCCGAGCGCGGACAGCGTCATCAGCACGGTGTCCCCGGTCCACACCCCGGCCGCGGCGACATAGCCGGTACGCACCCCGCGCCGGGCGGCGACGGACAGCACGTACAGCGAATTGGGTCCCGGCAGCAGAACGATGAGCACGAGGCCGGCGAGATAGGTCGGAAGATCGGTGACACCCAGCATGAAACGGAGTTTCGCACGGGGGTACGACACTCCGGAAGCGGGGGTTCCGGTGCTGCGTCCGCTCAGTCCTCGTCGCCGTCGAGCAGCCGGTCCACCGAGAGCTCCATCTCCACGCCGACCTCGTCGGGCACGGCGAAGGACGTCCCGCGCTTGTGGTGCGCCTTGTTCTTGTACTCGCCACCCCGGGGGTCGCTGCAGAGCAGCACCTGGTCGTGCTTGCGGTCGGCCACGACGTAGACCGGGATGCCCGCCTGGGCGTAGTCCTCGACCTTGGGACCGAGGTCGTCGGCCCAGTTGGTCGACGTCACCTCCACGACCATGCGGAAGACGTGGGCGGCGTAGCAGTTCTTCATGGCGTGAGCGTCGCGGAAGTCCGCCTCGACGACCGACAGGTCCGGAATCGCGTAGTCGTCAGGGCCGGTCGGCAGCCAGAGCCCGACGCCCTGAACAAGTCTGAGGCCGGTCCTGCGTGCCCGCGCACCGAATTCCTCGCCGAGCCAGGACAGCGCCAGAGCGTGCGTTCCGTCGGCCGGTGGTGTCACCGTGAGCCTCCCCTGGAGAATCTCCACGCGATGCCCAGGCAGCGAGCGTGCGAGCTGGTCAGCTGCCTCGCCGAGCGTCAGCTCCGGCTGTTCCTGCACGTGCACCTGCTCCCCGTGCTGTATGACGGCCACCGCATCCTCCTTTCGGGGACCACTGTTCACGAGCTTATCCAGGGCCGCGGACATTCGGCGAGAGGTCACTCCTGCGAGTGGCGGACCGGCGAAGACGCCTCAGAACGCGTCCGCCGGAACGTACGTCCCCCACACGTCCCGCAGCGCGTCGCACACCTCGCCCACCGTGGCGCGGGCCCGCAGCGCGTCCTTCATCGGGTGGAGCACGTTGTCCGCGCCCGCCGCCGCCTCGCGCAGGGCCGCCAGTGCCGCGTCCACCGCGCCCCCGTCGCGTTCGGCACGGAGCTTCGCCAGCCGGGCCGCCTGCCGGGCCTCGATCGCCGGGTCGACGCGGAGCGGCTCGTACGGTTCCTCCTCGTCGAGCCGGAAGCGGTTGACACCGACCACGACGCGCTCTGCGCTGTCCGTCTCCAGCGCGACGCGGTAGGCGCTGCGCTCGATCTCGTTCTTCTGGAAGCCGTGCTCGATCGCGTGGACGGCGCCGCCCATGTCCTCGATCCTGAGCATCAGCTCCACGGCGGCGGCCTCGACGTCGTCGGTCATCCTCTCCACGACGTAGCTGCCCGCGAGCGGGTCGACGGTGGCCGTCACGTCCGTCTCGTACGCCAGGACCTGCTGGGTGCGCAGGGCGAGGCGGGCGGACCTGTCGGTGGGAAGGGCGATCGCCTCGTCGAAGGAGTTCGTGTGCAGGGACTGCGTGCCGCCCAGGACCGCTGCCAGGCCCTGCACCGCGACGCGCACCAGGTTGACCTCGGGCTGCTGTGCGGTGAGCTGCACGCCCGCGGTCTGGGTGTGGAAGCGGAGCATCAGCGACTTCGGGTTCCGCGCGCCGAACTCCTCCTTCATCACCCTCGCCCAGATCCGCCGGGCGGCGCGGAACTTGGCGACCTCCTCCAGGATCGTCGTACGCGAGACGAAGAAGAAGGAGAGCCGCGGGGCGAAGTCGTCGACGTCCATGCCGGCCGCGACGGCGGTACGCACGTACGCGATGCCGTCCGCGAGCGTGAAGGCGACCTCCTGCGCGGGCGAGGCCCCGGCCTCGGCCATGTGGTAGCCGGAGATCGAGATGGTGTTCCACTTCGGGATCTCGGCCCGGCAGTACTTGAAGATGTCGGCGGTCAGCCGCAGCGAGGGCGCGGGCGGGAAGATGTACGTGCCCCGGGCGATGTACTCCTTGAGCACGTCGTTCTGGATGGTGCCCGTGAGCTGCCGCGCCGGGACACCCTGCTCCTCGCCCACCAGCTGGTACATGAGCAGGAGCAGCGCGGCGGGGGCGTTGATCGTCATGGACGTGGAGACCTTGTCCAGCGGGATCCCGTCGAACAGCACCCGCATGTCGTCGACGGAGTCGATCGCCACCCCGACCTTGCCGACCTCGCCGGACGCGATCTCCGCGTCCGAGTCGTGGCCCATCTGGGTGGGCAGGTCGAAGGCGACGGACAGGCCCGTCGTGCCGTTGGCGATGAGCTGCTTGTAGCGGGCGTTGGACTCGGTGGCCGTACCGAAGCCGGCGTACTGGCGCATCGTCCACGGGCGCCCGGTGTACATGGACGGGTACACACCGCGGGTGAAGGGGTAGGCGCCCGGCTCACCCAGCTTCTCGGCGGGGTCCCATCCGTCGAGCGTGTCCGGTCCGTAGACCGCTTCGATCGGCAGTCCCGACTCCGACTCGCGCGTCATCTGCTGTGCCTCCCGCTGAAACCGCCCACCGGTGGTCCATGGCTCCCGCGACGGACCGCAGCGGCGCACGCTCAAGCGTAGGAGGGGGCCGGGGCCGGGACCTTGCTCACGGCCCCGATGCCTGACATCCTCCGGTCCCCGATGCCGCTTTCCCCATCATGCGCGGGATTCGGCAACCGGGCAGAGCGGGAATCCGTCCCATGAGACAACGCAGATCCAGGGGGCCGAGATGACAGGCAGCAGCAGGACCGGGCGCGGCCACGCACCGAGAGGCGGCCGGGGGGCGGGCGCGGCATCCGCCGCCGTCGCCGTACTGGCACTGGTCGCCGTGACCGCGGGGTGCAAGGCCGAACCCGCCGGCAGCGCGCCGCCGGCGAGCAGCTCGCCCACCGACGACGCCAAGCCCGGCGCGAAGGGATCGGATCCGGCCACGCCGTCCGCGAGCGCGAAGCCGAGCACGCCACCGAAGCCTGCACCGAAGGCGACACCCACACGGACACCGGAGTCCACGCCGTCGGCCGATCCGCAGGCCGAGGTGATGATGGCGAGCGGCGCGCAGGGCAAGCGGGTCCGTGAGCTCCAGGCCCGGCTGCGGCAGATCGGCCACTTCGACCGCAGCCCCACGGGGTACTACGGCTCCGTCACGGTCGCCGCCGTGCAGTCGTTCCAGGGCAAGCGCGGGCTGTCCCGTACGGGGAGGACGGACACGCTGACCTGGCAGAAGCTGCTCGGCATGACGCACACGCCGACGGCCGCCGAGCTGACCCCGCCGACCACGCGTCCGGCCGCGAAGCCGGACAAGCGCTGTCTGACGGGCCGGGTGATCTGCATCAGCAAGAACAGCCGGTCGCTGTCCTGGATGATCGACGGCAAGGTCGTCTCGTCGATGGACGTGCGCTTCGGCTCGCAGTACACGCCGACCCGCGAAGGCACCTTCTCCGTCTACTGGAAGTCCCGGCACCACGTGTCGACGATCTACCACACGGCCATGCCGTACGCGATGTTCTTCAGCGGCGGCCAGGCGGTGCACTACTCGTCGGACTTCGCGGCGCGCGGCTACAACGGTGCGTCGCACGGCTGCGTCAACGTCCGGGACGAGGGGAAGATCGCCTCGCTGTTCGACCAGGTCCGCAACGGTGACAAGGTCGTCGTCTACCAGTGAGGTCGTGGATGAGGGGCGCGGGCGGGACCGGGGGAACGTGTCCCGCCCGCGCCATGTGCGCCGAGCCGTAGGTACGGGGGGAACCCCGGCTGCGGGCGCTGCCGATGACCAGTCGGCTCACTCAGTACTGCGCCCGCAGGCCGGAAAACGTCACACCCGGTGGTGGTGGGGCGGTGCGGAACGTCAGCGTGCCGCGAAGGAGAGCTCCGGCGCCGGGGAGTACGAGGACGCGGAGCCCGGGGCGAGAGCGGCGGTCGAGGGCTCCGGGGAAGCGGGGGAGAACCGGATCGAGGGCAGGGTTCCCGAGCCTTCGCTGCCGGCCGGGTCGCCGCCGTCGCTGTCGTCGTCGCCGTCGCTCTGGCCGTTGCCGCTCTGCCCGTTGCCGCTCTGGCCGTCATTGCTCTGGCCGGCGTTACTCCGGCCCAGCATCCGGTCGCAGAACCGGTCGAGGTTGCGGGCTCCCTTGGCCAGCGCTTCGAGGCGCGTTCTGCGCTCGTCGCTGAGCTTGCCGTCGCGGTAGTCGCGGCAGGCCTTCAGGGTCTTGGCGTACCAGGCGGCCGTCTCGTCGTCGTTGTCGCCGGACGTCCCGTCGCCGGTCTTCCCGTCCTGGCTGTCCTGGCCCTGCGTCGCGTCGCCGCCGCCCGCCGGGGTGTCCCCGGCGCTGCCGGACCGGCCGGCGCCGGTGCCCTCCTCGCCGTCGGGGGCCTGGGTCGTGCGGCCGCCGTCGTCGGGGCGGCCGCTCTCCGGTCCGCCGGTCCGGCCGGGACCGGGCTTGCCCGGCGTCGCGGTGTCTCCGCCCGGGGATCCGGGCGGCGGTGCGGACGACTCGTCGTCGGTGGTGAGGCCGGAGCCCAGTTCCTCGGGGGACGCCGCGGCCGACACCGAGGTGGCCGGAGTGGGGGTGTGCCGGCCGAAGGGTCCGGGCAGCACCCCGGTGCCGGCGGCCACGGCCACCCCGCCGATCGCGCAGCACGCGACGGAGGCGGCCAGGCCGAAGCGGATCGGCCGGCTCCAGCGCATCGGGCGGGGACCGCGGGAACCCGCGCCCCCCGGCGCCGTGCCGGAGCCGGCCGGGCGTATGTGTACGGGCGCGAGCATCACGGACTCGGACTCGGCGGAGCCGCCGGTCCCGGTCCGGGCCGCGCGCACCGCATCTGCGGGCGCGGACACGGCGGTGGTACGGGCGTCGGGACGGCGGGCGGCGCGGAAGGCGGCCAGTGCGGCGGCCTCGCCGGGCAGTTCCCCCGCGGCGGGGCGGACGCCGCGGGCCGCGGCGTCCAGAGCGGCCGCGAGCCTTTCGGCGTCCTGTCGGGGCCGGGCGTCGCCAGGGTCGACCGGTTCGCGGCGGAGCATCCTCTCCGCCGCTTCCTTGTCAAGCCATTCGTGCTGCTCGTCGGCCATCACATGTCCTTCTGCGTCCACAGACGCGAATGCGTCACACCGGCGGGCGCCACCAGGCCGGTGCGGGAGGGGCGTTGCGCGGGAACGGCGCCGAGTTCCACCGTCCGCCCCGCCCCGTTGCCCTGCGGCGACTGTGCCGGGGCCGTGTCGTCGGCGGGCCCCCTGGGCGCGCCGACCCCGCCGGCCGGAGCGTCGCCGCGCGGACTGCCCGATTCCGCGGGACCGGCCGCCGGCGGACCGCCGTCGCCGCCGGGCAGCCCGGCACTGTCCGCACCGTCGGGGGCGTCCGTCCGCAGCAGTTCGGCGAGCCGCTTCAGCCCGCGGTGCGCGGCGGTGCGGACCGCACCGGGCCGCTTGCCCAGCGTCTGCGCCGCGCTCTTCGCGTCGAGTCCGACCACCACGCGCAGCACCACGGCCTCGGCCTGGTCCTGGGGCAGCTGGGCGATGAGGGACATCGTGCGGCCGGTGGCCAGGGCCTCGATCGCCTCGTCGGCCGTGTCGGACCCGGCCGGTTTCTCCGAAAGCTCCGTCTCGTCACCGCCGATGGCGGGCCGCCTGCCGCGCATCCGCAGATGGTCCAGGGCCCGGTTACGCGCTATCCGCGCCGCCCACCCCCGGAACCGGTCGGCGTCACCGCTGAACCGATCGAGGTCCCTGGCTATCTGCAGCCACGACTCGGACGCCACGTCCTCGGCGTCCAGCTCCCCCACGAGCGTCCGTATGTAGCCCAGCAGCCGCGGCTGCACAGCGCGGTACACAGTACGGAAGGCGTCCTCGTCCCCGTCCTGCGCCGCGAGCACCGCGGCGGTAAGCCCCGCGTCGTCCCCCAGCACTCCCTCAACCTGCCCTGCTGTCCTGAATCGCAGCTGGTCACCACTGCCGCGCCACCCTGCGCGACTCAGCACGCTACGTCCTTCGCGGGCATCGCGTCCATGACTTGTACAACCCGCAACATTCTTCGGACACCGTGCGGTGTGACAGAAAACGCAGTCACGGCGCTGAGATGAGTACGGGGTCGTCCTGCGGCCCCGCGGAAGACGACCGGGGCCTCTCCTGTGGGGGGTGGCGGCCCCGGTCGTCGTTCCACTCCCCCACACCTGGCCAGGCAGAACGCGGGTCGGTGGCCCCTGAATCCCCGGCGCCGGACTCCCTTCGCCCGTGTCGGAGCTCACAGCCTCAGGCCGTGGTCCGGCCGGCCCTTCCGCTGTCCGCCGCCCCTCGGGGGGGGCTCCCGCACCCTGTCGTCCTGTCTCGTTCACCGCTCCGGCGCGGACCACAAGGCCTGTTGGCCGTCGACGCCGGGCACCGGGGACGGCCCGGAGAGCGCCCGCGCCCGCCCGGCCCTGCGGATCAGCAGACCGGCCAGCACGCAGATGCCGCCGCCCACGGCGAGGAGGATGCCGAGCACCGCGGTCAGGCCGAGCACCACCGGGACCGCGCTGTTCCCCAACGCACGGCCCTGGACGGCGGATACGGGCACGGTGCCCGAGTGGTCATCCGGGAAGTACCGCGAGTCGTGCGCGTTCCCACGGTTGTCACCCATGAGGAACATCCGGCCGGGGGCCACCTTCACGTCGTACGCCGGGACGCCGTGTCCGCCGTCCTCCTTTTTCGCGTAGGGCTCATCGACCCGTCTTCCGTTGACGGTCAACGTCCCGCCGGAGTAGACGAGGTGGTCGCCGCCGAGCCCGATCACGCGCTGCAGGACCGGCATCCCCTCGTAGCGGTCCGGCACCTTGTAGAGCACCGCGTCCCCCCGCTCCGCCTCCTCGCCGCCGGATCGCTCGATCACGACACGGCGGCCCTGGGGGTACGTGGGTTCCATCGACCCTCCGACCTCCGTGATCACCGTGTAGGAGCTCCGGGAGAACCAGAACGCACCGGCAGCCGTGGCGACGCCCAAGGCGACCAGGACCACCCCCGTGACCCACCAACCGCGTCCGGTGCGCGGGCGTTGACTTCCACTCATGGGTCTCTCCGTCACTCGTACGGGCGCGGGCGTTCGCCCGCGCCGGAATCGGAACGTCGTGCAGGGGGGTTCTCCGTCGCGGACGGAAGGCCGGGACGTGCCTCGCGTCAGCCGCGCACCCGGGCCCGTCGCGAGGCAGCCGCGCGCAGGACCCGCTGGCCCTCGGTCGACACGTCCATCACCTGCCGCAGGCCCGCGCCCATGGGGGCGGCGGCCCCGATCTCGGCCAGCATCTCCAGGATCCGGACCTGCCGGGCGGCCTCCCCGGACAGCAGTGGCCCCGCGTCCGACGGATCGCCGGCCCGGCAGCGCCCCACCAGCTCGGTGACGTCGGCGCGCGCGGTGTCGTGCCCGCGGTGGATGTCGAGGGCCAGGGCCGAGCAGGCGTCCGCCCAGGTGCGCAGTTCCTCGCCCGACCGCTCCTCCGGCGCCTCATCGAGCAGCGCCCGGATCCGCAGGACGGCTTCCTGCGCGCCTTCCGGCGCATCCGGCAGGCCGTCCACTGCCGCCCGCGCTTCGGCCAGCCGTTGCGGCCAGTGGTGCGGGTCGGCGCAGCCGGCCCAGAGCGGACGCAGCGGATCCGGTTCGGCTCCTCCGGCGGGTTGCGGCAGGCACCGGTCGAGGCAGGCGGCCCCGCTCACGGCGAGCCCCCGGGCGTCAGCGGCGGCGATCAGTTCGAGCAGGCTCATCGGCGTCTCCCGTCGGCACCCCCGTACGCGGACGTACGGGGACGCAGCGCGTCGTCTTATCGCGTTCAGCGCCGAATGGCCGAAAATCGTCACTCGTACCGTCTGAATACCGTCGCTCGCGCCCTACGTCCGGATCAGGCGGGCTCCCACGAGCCCGGTCCGGTCCGATCCGCAGGAGAGGCCCCGGCCCCCGCACCGGGCCGTCAGTGCGCCCGGCCCCAGTCGGCCCGCTCCGCCGGGATGGCCGGGGCGACGGGAGCGGGCCCCTGCGCCGCCCGCTCGCCCTGCATCGCGGTCAGCCGGCGCACGAACAGGATGGCGAGCACAGCGGCGAGGATGTCGAGCGCGTCAGCGGCCATGACCTGGTCGAAGGCGGTCAGGACCTCGTCCGGCTCCTCGGCGTCCGAGTAGGCCTGATCGGCGTACCGGGAGAAGACTTGCGCGCAGAGCAGCGCCGCCCACCAGGCATGCAGCAGTCCGCGCGGGGTCGGAGGGCGGTTGCTGCCGCCCGGGGAGCTCGCGGTCCAGGTGCCGCTCGCGACGCGGTGGGGCAGCCAGAGAACGGCGATGGGGACGAACCACCCGCCGAGCGCCCAGCCGGGCCGCAGCGAGTGGGCGTACGGGTCGAACACCTCCGCGTTGAGCCGCACGCGGCGGAACCAGACGAGGAAGACGACGACGGTGGCCAGCAAGGTCAGCACCTGGAGCGACCCGGAGGCCCGGTACAGCAGGTCGGCGCGGTCCCCGGCCGCTTCGTCGTACGTCAGGAAGTCGTCCGCCATCCCCTCGCTGAACAACTGACGCGAGTGGGCGCCGGCGCCGATGGCGAGCACGTCCGCCACGGCCACCGCGCCGAGCAGCACACACACCGCCGCGCCGAGGCCGACCGGTGACCGCAGGGAACGCCTGGTCGGCGGTCCGGTCGGCGCCGGCATCAGCCCGCCCGCCCGTGAACGGCGGAAAGCGGCGCACACGGTGCACCGCCCGTCGGCGGTGGTGGCCGGTCTCGTACCGCAGAGTGAGCAGAGCATGACAGTGGAACCCCCCAGGGCTTCGGACGTCTACGCATCGAGCGCGCGTCCCTCCCCGGACCACGCGGCAAGCGGAACGTAGTCTCCGCGCGCCGCGCTGTCCACGGGGTTCGGGCCTCAGCCGGCCCGGCCCCGGTCGATCTCCTTCGCCAGCGCCGTGAACCCGTCCCAGCTCAGCTTCGGTGTGCCCGGGTCCCACAGCTTCTGGGAGGTCGCCCGCAGGGGCATCCGGATGCCCTGGGCCACCTGCTCCGCGGTCTGGGCGTTCGGGAAGTCGCCCCAGACCGCGAACCGGCCGCCGAGGATCTGGTCCGAGTACTTCGCCGGAACGGGGCTCGTGCCGCGCAGGACGAGGGGGGTCCACTGCTCGTAGATGCGCTTGCCGGTGGGATAGACGAAGGCGTTGGGCTGGCCGAGCACGTAATAGAGGAACTCGTCGTTGAGGTTCAGCATCTTGAACCCCTCGCTCAGATACTGCTCCGGCGGCCGGGCGCCGTACTCCTTGCCCGTCCAGTACTCGATCTCGATGTCCTTGTCGGCCCGGACGGTGCTGTCGCGGAAGAGGCCGTCGTTCCACGCCTTGGGCGTCATCCCGTGCGGCCGGACCACTGCCGCACGGTCGTTGAGCCAGCCGGTGGCGAGGTCCTCGATCCCGGCCTGCGCCCCGTACTTCTTCACGGCCGCCCGCTGGAGCTGCGGATACGACGCGGCGGGACTGCTCACCGTGAGCGCTTGGTACTCGTCGGCGCCCAGGTGCCAGTAGGCGCCGCCGAACAGCTCGGTGTACTCGCCGAGGAGCTCGTCGATGAGCTTCGCCGCGCCCGGCTTCGAGATGTCGAGCGACCCCTTCGACGGCACGCCCGAGACGTTGAACAGCTGGAGGTCGGGGTGGGCGCTCAGGACCGCGCCGAGGTGGCCCGGGGAGTCGATCTCCGGGACGACCTCGATGTGCATCCGGCCGGCCAGGGCGACGATGTGCCGCACCTCCGCCTTGGTCAGGTGCTCGGGCGACACCACCTCGGGGTGGGTGTCGGACTCGATGCGGAAGGCCTGGTCGTCGGAGAAGTGCAGGCCGAGCTGGTTGAGCTTGATGTCGGCCATGTCGCGCAGCCGGTCCTCGATCCAGCCGGCGCTGTAGTGCTTGCGCGCGATGTCGAGGTTGAGCCCGCGCTGCGGGCGGTCGGGGCGGTCGCGCACCTCCCCCTCGGGCATGGCCCCGTCGGCCCGCACGGACTGCTTGAGGGTACGGGTCCCGTAGAAGACCCCCGCCTGGCCGGGCCCGCTGATGGTGACGCGTCCGTCGCGGGTCCGCAGGGTGTACGACTCGGGCCCGCCGCCGTCCTTCGTGTTCAGGTCCAGCGCCACGTCACCGGCCCGGGCCGGCTCCTCGCCCCGGTAGCCGATCTTCAGCTCACCGGCGAGCAGCCGCCCCTCGTCGGCGAGCGCCTTGTCGCCCTTGCCGATCACCACCGCGCTGTCCTTCCCCGGCCGCCAGCCGGGACCGCGGGCGGGGGTGTGCTCCCGTACGGCGGGGATGGTGCGGGGCGTCTTCGAGAGCGGGTAGCTCCGGGTCGGGGAGGGCGTGGGGGACGCGGACGGTGACGCCGCCGAGCGGGATGTCTCGGAGCCGTTCCCGTGTTCGGTGCCGGAGCCGTCGCAGGCGGCGACGGTGACGGCCGCCGCAGCCACCGCCGTGACGGCCATGAGGGCGCCGCGTGAGGGTGCCATCAGTCAGAAACCTCCGGTTTCAGGGGGGAAAGAGAGCAGAAGTACGAGAAATCAAGGCAGATGCAGGGAGATAGCCGGGCATTCTCCTCGCCCACACGTCCCTCACGCATCGTGAAACTCTCCCGTCCGGGTGAAATTCGCGCATCCGTCGGACGGCCGTTGCCCGACGTCGCTAGCTTTGAGGCACATTCGTCTCTCCCTTCACCCTGCATCCACCTGGTCTCTCCGGTCCCTCCCCACTCCAGGTTCACAGATGCCGCTGATTCGAGGAGCCCACGCTGTCCAGGTCCAGCGAGTCCCACGCCGGCCTCCCCGAGCAGCCGCCCCCGTCCGCCCCGCGGACCGCCGTACCCGTGCAGAGCTGCGGACCCGTGCCCGGCCGGGCCCCCTACGGCCCCGTCGGCCTGCTGCGGTTCAACACCGCCCCCGCCGCCGAGGCCGAGGCCGCCCTGCTGGAGTGCTACGGCAGCCGCCGCTGGGCCAAGCGGCTGACCGGCCACCGCCCGTACCCGGATCTGGACGCGTTGCTCGCCGCCGCCGACGAGGCGGGATACGACCTCTCCCCCACCGAGCGCGCCGAGGCACTCGCCGTCGAGGTCTCCCCGGGGCTGCACCCGGACGCGCCGCACTCCGCCCATCTCGCGCTGGCCGCCGCGCACGCCGCGTACGAATGCAAATTCGGTCACGTCTTCGTGATCTGTCTGGACGGCTTCCGGACCGCCGAGCACCCCGACCAGGTGCTGGCCGGCATCCGGGCCCGGCTGGGGCACGAACCCGAACAGGAGCGGGTGGTGACGGCCGACGAGATGCGGCGACTCGCCCGGGGCCGCATCATCGAGCTGGTATCGAGTCAGTAACGGGCCAGCAGGCGGCCCCGACGTGCGGATCCCCGGCCACAGGCCGGTCGAGAGGCCCGTCGGAGTACCGCTATAGCCCGTACGTGCCTGTTTGATTGCCACTTTGATCACACCAGAGGCCCCGGCGCGAACGAACCGACAAACCGTCGCTACGATGGCCGGGGCCGGTGGACCGTACCCGGCCGGGTCAGACCGACAGTCAAGCCGGCCGACCCCAATCCCCGCTCCCGGAGGGTTCTTCCGTGCCGGCTGGAACGCTGTACCGCGGCCGGGAAGGCATGTGGTCCTGGGTGGCTCATCGAGTCACCGGTGTCCTCATTTTCTTCTTCCTGTTCGTACATGTCCTGGACACCGCCCTCGTCCGCGTCTCCCCCGAGGCATACGACGACGTCGTGTCCACGTACAAGACGCCGATCGTCGCGCTCCTCGAATACGGCCTGGTGGCCGCGATTCTCTTCCACGCGCTCAACGGTCTGCGCATCGTCGCCGTGGACTTCTGGGCCAAGGGCCCGCGCGTTCAGAAGCAGATGCTCTGGGCCGTACTGGGTATCTGGATCGTGCTGATGGTCGGGGCCCTGTACCCCGTCCTCGGCCACGCCGTACGCGAAGTATTCGGGAGCTGAGGCCAATGTCCACCGAGACTTCCGCGATCGGCGACGTCGAGGGCGCGGCCCTGTACGACGTCGACAACCCGGCGCCCGTGATCGAGCCGCCGCGCAAGCGGACCGGCAAGACCCCCAAGGGTTCGCGCACCAACTTCGAGATGTACGCCTGGCTCTTCATGCGCCTGTCGGGCATCGTGCTGGTCGTCCTGGTCCTGGGCCACCTGCTGATCCAGCTGGTGCTGGACGGCGGCGTCTCCAAGATCGGTTTCGCCTTCGTGGCGGGCCGCTGGGCCTCGCCGTTCTGGCAGGTCTGGGACCTGGCGATGCTGTGGCTCGCCATGCTGCACGGCGCCAACGGTCTCCGTACGGTCATCAACGACTACGCCGAACGGGACAACACCCGCTTCTGGCTGAAGATGCTGCTGTACACCGCCACGGTGTTCACCGTCCTGCTGGGAACGCTGGTGATCTTCACCTTCGACCCGAACATCCGCTAGACGCCGGGCCCGAAGGACCAGAGGTAAACCATGCAGATCCACAAGTACGACACCGTCATCGTCGGCGCCGGCGGCGCCGGCATGCGCGCGGCCATCGAGTCGACCAAGCGCAGCCGCACCGCCGTGCTGACCAAGCTCTATCCCACCCGCTCCCACACGGGCGCGGCGCAGGGCGGCATGGCCGCCGCGCTCGCCAACGTGGAGGAGGACAACTGGGAGTGGCACACCTTCGACACGATCAAGGGCGGCGACTACCTGGTCGACCAGGACGCCGCCGAGATCCTGGCGAAGGAGGCCATCGACGCCGTTCTCGACCTCGAGAAGATGGGCCTGCCGTTCGGCCGTACGCCCGAGGGCAAGATCGACCAGCGCCGCTTCGGCGGCCACAGCCGTAACCACGGCGAGGCCCCGGTCCGCCGCGCCTGCTACTCGGGCGACCGCACCGGCCACATGATCCTCCAGACGCTGTACCAGAACTGCGTCAAGGAGGGCGTGGAGTTCTTCAACGAGTTCTACGTCCTGGACCAGCTGGTCGTCGAGGAGGACGGCGTCAAGAAGTCCGCCGGCGTCGTCGCCTACGAGCTGGCCACCGGCGAGATCCACGTCTTCCAGGCGAAGTCGGTCATCTACGCCTCGGGCGGCACCGGCAAGTTCTTCAAGGTGACGTCGAACGCACACACCCTGACCGGTGACGGCCAGGCCGCCTGCTACCGCCGGGGCCTGCCGCTGGAGGACATGGAGTTCTTCCAGTTCCACCCGACCGGCATCTGGCGCATGGGCATCCTGCTGACGGAGGGCGCCCGCGGTGAGGGCGGCATCCTCCGCAACAAGGACGGCGAGCGCTTCATGGAGAAGTACGCGCCCGTCATGAAGGACCTCGCGTCCCGTGACGTCGTGTCCCGCTCCATCTACACCGAGATCCGCGAGGGCCGCGGCTGCGGTCCCGAGGGCGACCACGTCTACCTCGACCTCACGCACCTCCCGCCGGAGCAGCTGGACGCCAAGCTCCCGGACATCACGGAGTTCGCGCGTACGTACCTCGGCATCGAGCCCTACACGGACCCGATCCCGATCCAGCCGACCGCGCACTACGCCATGGGCGGCATCCCGACCAACGTCGAGGGCGAGGTGCTGGCCGACAACACCACCGTCGTCCCGGGCCTGTACGCCGCCGGCGAGGTCGCGTGCGTCTCCGTGCACGGCGCCAACCGCCTCGGCACCAACTCGCTGCTCGACATCAACGTCTTCGGACGCCGGTCGGGCATCGCCGCCGCCGAGTACTCCGCGAAGAACGACTTCCTCGAGCTTCCCGAGAACCCGGCGCAGCAGGTCGTCGACCAGGTCGAGCGGCTGCGCAACTCCACGGGCACCGAGCGCGTCTCGGCGATCCGCCTGGAGCTGCAGGAGTGCATGGACGCCAACGTGATGGTGTTCCGCACCGAGCAGACGATCAAGACCGCGGTCGACAAGATCGCGGAGCTGCGCAAGCGCTACCTCGACGTGTCCATCCAGGACAAGGGCAAGCGGTTCAACACCGACCTGCTGGAGGCCATCGAGCTGGGCAACCTGCTCGACCTCGCCGAGGTCATGGCGACGTCGGCGCTGGCGCGCAAGGAGTCCCGCGGCGGTCACTACCGCGAGGACTACCCGAACCGCGACGACGTCAACTTCATGCGCCACACCATGGCGTACCGCGAGGTCGCCGACGACGGCACCGAGTCGATCCGGCTGGACTACAAGCCGGTCGTCCAGACCCGCTACCAGCCGATGGAGCGTAAGTACTGATGGCTACCCCCACCCTGGAAAAGGCAGACAAGGCTCCCGAGCCCGAGGCCGGTTTCGCCGACTCGCCGTACATCACGGCGACCTTCCGGATCCGGCGGTTCAACCCGGAGGTCTCCGACGAGGCCCAGTGGCAGGACTTCCAGATCGAGATCGACCCGAAGGAGCGTGTGCTCGACGCCCTTCACAAGATCAAGTGGGAGACCGACGGCACGCTGACGTTCCGCCGCTCCTGCGCGCACGGCATCTGCGGTTCGGACGCCATGCGGATCAACGGCAAGAACAGGCTCGCCTGCAAGACGCTGATCAAGGACCTGAGCCCGGAGAAGCCGATCACGATCGAGGCCATCAAGGGCCTCACGGTCCTCAAGGACCTCGTGGTCGACATGGACCCGTTCTTCCAGGCCTACCGCGACGTCATGCCCTTCCTCATCACCAAGGGGAACGAGCCGACCCGCGAGCGTCTGCAGTCCCCCGAGGACCGCGAGCGCTTCGACGACACCACCAAGTGCATCCTGTGCGCCGCGTGCACGTCCTCGTGCCCGGTGTTCTGGAACGACGGCCAGTACTTCGGCCCGGCGGCGATCGTCAACGCGCACCGCTTCATCTTCGACTCGCGTGACGAGGGCGGCGAGCAGCGCCTGGAGATCCTCAACGACCGTGACGGGGTGTGGCGCTGCCGCACCACCTTCAACTGCACGGACGCCTGCCCGCGTGGCATCGAGGTCACGAAGGCGATCCAGGAGGTCAAGCGCGCGCTGATCACGCGTCGCTTCTGACCCCCGGGAGCTCCCGCGTACGCAGAGAGGCCCCGCCCCCGCAGGAACACCGCGGGGGCGGGGCCTCTCTGCGTACGCGGGAGCGCTCGGCACGGAGGGGACCTCCCGGGGCGTCATGCCGTGCGCGGGAGCGCCCGGCGTCCGTCCCGGGAGCGGGGCCGGCTCAGTCCCAGTCCGCCCCGCCCTTGTGCTCCGCGACGACCATGATGCGCCGCAGCATGTCGTTGAGCAGCGTGCGTTCGTCCTTGGGCAGGACGCCCAGCAGGCGCTCCTCCTCGTGCCCGAGGAACTCCATCGCACCGACCCAGGTCGAGCGTCCCTCGTCGGTCAGCTCCACGTCGACACGGCGCCGGTCGGTGGTGGAGGGCCTCCGGCGGACGAATCCGCGGCGCTCCAGGGCGTCCAGCCGGCCGGTGACGGAGGCGGGTGCGAGGTCGAGGTCGGCGGCGAGCTCGGAGGGGGCGGCCTTGCCGCCGCGGCCGGCGAGCTTGTGCAGGGTGTCGAACTCCTGGCGGTCCAGGTCGAAGTCGACCAGGGACTGCTCACGCACTCGGCGCAGATGGACGGAGAGCTTCTTCATCCGGGTCACCGCGCCCTCGACATCGGGGTCGAGTTCGGGAAGTACCGGCTTCCACCGCTCCACGTGGCCGTCGGTCCAGTCGCGTTGCTGCATGAGCCACAGCCTACGCCGGACCCTTCCATGCTTCGGAAGTTGATATTTCGTTGACGAATAGTTCGGTGGCGAAATAGATTCCCGCCCATGTCGCACCCCTTACACACCCGGTCCTTCCGTCTCCTCTTCGTCGGACGCAGCCTCTCCCTGCTCGGTGACGCCGCGATTCCCGCCGCCCTCAGCATCGCCGTCTATCTGGCCACCGGCTCGACCGGCGACCTCGCCCTGGTGCTCGCCTGTGCGATGGTGCCCAAGCTGCTCCTGCTCCCGCTCGGCGGCGTGGCAGGCGACCGCTTCAACGCCCGTACGGTCGCGCTCACCACCGATCTCGTACGGTGCGCCACCCAGCTCTTCGTCGGCGCCGAACTGCTCTCCGGGACCCCGGCGCTGTGGCAGATCGCCCTGGCCGAGGCGATCGGCGGCGCCGCCGGAGCCTTCTCGATGCCGACCGTCTCGCCGCTGATCCGCGGCACCGTGGACGCGTCCGAACTGCTGCGCGCCAACGCCCTGATGGCCGTGGTCAACAGCGCGACCCGGATCGGCGGACCCGCCGTCGCCGGGGCGCTGGTGTTCACCGCGGGACCCGGCTGGGCCTTCGTCCTGGACGGCGCGAGCTTCGCGGTGAGCGCCGCGCTGCTCGCCTCGATCGAGGTCCGGCACGTCCCCATCCCGCGGCGCTCGCTCATCGCCGACCTCAAGGAGGGTTGGGGCGAGGTCCGCAGCCGCGACTGGTACTGGACGAGCCTGATCGCCCACGCCGTCTGGAACGGCGCGGCAGCCGTCCTGATGACGGTCGGCCCCGCGCTGTTCCTGGGCGACCTGGGCGGCAAGGGAGCCTGGGTCGCCTTCCTCCAGACCGGGGCCGTCGGCCTGCTGCTCGGCTCGCTGGTGGCAGGGCGGGCCAAGCCGCGCCGCCCGGTCCTGACCGCCAACCTGGGCGGCGCCCTCTACGCGCTGCCGCTCTGCCTGCTGGCCGCGCACACCCCCGTCGCCGTGTCCGTCGTCGCGTACGGGATCGCCATGGCCGGACTCGGCTTCCTCAACCCGGTCTGGGAGACCGCCGTCCAGTCCGCCGTGCCCGCCCACGCGCTCGCCCGGGTGACCTCGTACGACTGGCTGCTCTCACTGGGCGCCATGCCGCTCGGGTACGCGCTGGCTCCGCTGGCGGCCTCCGCATGGGGCGCCGAAGTCCCGCTGGCCGTGGCGGGGTTGATGGTCGGCGCGGCCTGCATCGCCACTGCGGCCGTGCCGGGCGTGCGGCGCTTCGCACCTCCCCCCGCCGACGTGACGGCGGCCACCGAAGCCGCGGCTTGAACATGTTCAAAGACGGGTCTACAGTCCATGACAACAGCATTTGAACGCGTTCAAGGGAGGGTGGGGCATGGACCTCACTGTTGTCGCGTACGTGATTTACCTGCTCATCAGCGTGGCGCTCACCATCTGGGTCGCCCGCACGCTCAGCCGCAACGGCAAGGTCTTCCTCGCCGACGTACTGCACGGGAACGAGAAGCTCGCCGACGCCGTCAACCACCTGCTGGTGGTGGGCTTCTACCTGGTCAACCTGGGGTTCGTGACGCTCTACCTGAAGAACTCCGACGGCGTCGCCGACGCCCGGCAGCTCTTCGAGGCGTTGTCGGTCAAGATCGGCGTCGTCCTGCTCGTCCTCGGGGTCATGCACCTGGGCAACGTCTACGTCCTCAACAAGATCCGCCGCCGCGGCATGATGGAGCGCGAGCACACCCCGCCCGTCGCGCCGCAGGGCTGGGTGGGTCCGGGTCCGGGACAGGGCCCGTGGGCCACGCCCGCCCCCAGGGCGTGAGGGCCCGTCATGACGAGCCGCACCGCTGGGCGGCGACTGTCCGTCGAACGGCTCACCGTGCTCTACGACGCACAGTGCTCGCTCTGCGTCCATCTGCGCCAGTGGCTGATGAGCAGGCGCCAGCTGGTCCCGCTCGACCTGGTGCCGGCGGACTCCGCCGAGGCGCACCGCCGCTTCCCCGGGCTCGACCACTCCGGGACGCTGGAGGAGATCACGGTGATCGGTGACCGGGGGCAGATCTACCGGTCCACCTCCGCGTGGATCGTCTGCCTCTGGGCGCTGGCCGAATACCGGCCGACGGCCCACTGGCTCACCACACCGGCGGGCCGGCCGTTCGCCCGGGCGACCGTCCTCGCCGCAGCCAGGTACCGCTCGCTGACGGCCGGGCCGTGCCGGGCGGACGGCAGCGGCGGGGCGGGCGGGGAGTGCCGGGTACAGGGCCCCGGCCCGGGAACGTAGCCGGTCCGGATACCCTCGGGACCGTGGTGAAGGAAGAGAAGGACGTGAAGGAAGTCAAGGCTCCCAAGAGCGAGCAGACCCGCACACTCATCCTGGAGACCGCGCTCCGGCTCTTCGCCGAACGCGGCTACGACAAGACGACGATGCGGGCCATCGCCCAGGAGGCCGGCGTCTCCGTAGGGAACGCGTACTACTACTTCTCGTCCAAGGAACACCTCGTCCAGGGCTTCTACGACCGGATCGCCGCCGAGCACGAGGTGGCGGTCCAGTCGGTCCTGGACGGCGACAAGGACCTCGCGGTGCGTATCCGCGGGGTCCTGCTCTGCTGGCTGGACGTGGCGGAGCCGTACCACCGCTTCGCCGCCCAGTTCTTCAAGAACGCCGCCGACCCCGAGAGCCCGCTCAGCCCCTTCTCGCCGGACTCGGTCTCCGCGCGGGAGGCGGCGATCTCCATCCACGAGCGCTGCCTGGCGGGTTCCGGCACCAAGGTCGACCCCGAACTGGCCGATCTGCTGCCCCAGCTGATGTGGCTGAACCAGATGGGCCTGGTGCTGTACTGGGTCTACGACCGGACGGACGACGCCGAACGCAGCCGCCGCCTCGTCGAGCGCACCGCCCCGATCGTCGCGCGGGCCGTCGCCCTGTCCCGGTTCCGGGTGCTGCGGCCGCTCGTGCGCCAGGTGTACGAGGTGCTGGAGGAGTTCCTGCCCGGAGTGGCGGGCCGGGCGGCGCGCAAGCCCGAGTAGCGGCGGCGGAAACGGCCGAGCGGCCGTCCCGGGACCGGATCCCGGGACGGCCGCTCGTCGTCGTGCTGTGACGCCGGATCAGATCCAGCCCAGTTCCCACAGCCGCCAGATGCCGGTGCCGTCGGAGAGGTACTGCGAGCCGGCGACGTCGGGCTTGGCGACGACGTAGTCCTTCTTCTGCCACAGCGGCACGAGCGGCACGTCCTCGCCGACCAGCTTCTGGAGCTGCTTGAAGTCGGAGGAGGTGCGGCTGCGGTCGCTGTACTGCAGCGTGGAGCTGATCAGCTGGTCCATCTTCTTGCTGGTGTAGCCGTTGTGGAGGCTGCTGTCGCGGCCGACGAGCGGCTGGCTGAAGGTGTCGGGGTCCGGGTAGTCCGGGAGCCAGCCGACGGTGTACATGTCGTACTGGCCGGCGGCGTAGCCCTTCTGGAAGGCCTGCCACTCCACGGCCTTCACGGTGACCTTGAACAGCCCGTCCGCCTCCAGCTGGCGGCGGATCTCCGCCGTCTCCTTCGTGTACTCGTCGTCGTCGCGGTAGGCGAAGGTGACGGGCAGCGGGAGCTTCACACCGGCCTCCTCCATCAGCTGCCGGGCGCGCTTGGGGTCGGGCGCCGGGTACTGGTCGAAGAACGGGGTGCTGTGCCCGATGTAGCCCTGCGGGATCAGCGAGTAGAGCGGTTCGACGGTGCTCTTGTAGACGTCGCTCACCAGCGGCGCGCGGTCGATGATCGCGGCGATGGCCTGGCGGACCTTCTTGTCGGCGAGCGGGGAGCCCGCGCGGACGTTGAAGACCAGGTTGCGGATCTCGGCGCTGTCGGCCTCCGTCACGCGCTGGTCGACGTCACCGGTGTCCAGCTCGGCGAGCGTGGACGGCGGGAGCTGACGGTGCGTGACATCGATCTGGCCCGACTTCCAGGCCGCCAGGAGATCGTCCGACTGCTTGTAGTAGCGCACGGTGACCGGGCCACCGGTGCTCTTGAGCGCGCCCTTGTACTTCGAGTTCGGGACGAGCTCCGCGGAGGCACCCGGCTCGTAAGACTTCAGTACGTACGGCCCGGACCCGGTGACCGAGTTGTCGGCCCTCAGCTTGTGCTCCGAGTAGGCGTCCTTCTCGACGATCGAACCCGCGCCGGTGGCGAGCTTCTGCGGGAAGGTCGCGTCACGCGCCGAGAGGTTGAAGGTGATGGTCCGGCCCTCGGTCACCACGTTCTTCAGACTGGGGAAGAGGACCGAGGGACCGACGTCCGTCTTGATCTCCATCATCCGGTCGAAGGAGTACTTGACGTCCTCGGCGGTGATCGCCTGCCCGTCGGAGAAGGTCAGGTCGTCCCGCAGCTTGCACTGGTACGTCTGCAGCTTCCCGCCGATGAACTGGCAGCTCTCCGCGGCGTCGGGCTCGGGGACGATCGCCCCGGACTTGAACGTCATGAGCGACTGGTAGACGTTGCTGTACATCGCCCACGAACCCGCGTCGTACGCGCCCGCCGGGTCGAGCGAGGTCACCTCGTCGGTCGTGCCGACCGTGACCGGATCACTCTTCCCCTCGTCCGAGGGAAGCAACTGCCAGGCACCGACGCCTGCGATGACCAATACCGCGAGAATCGCGAGAATCCGTAGCCGGATCGACCGCATTGCCGTGCTCTCCCTTACCAGCCCCACCTCGGCGTCGCGCTCAGATACGCAGATCACCGCACGTTCGCGCTCAGCCAATCACACGATTTTCACATCTGGAAGAGGAAATCAGAGGCTCATAGCCTTTTGTTCGTTAGTTGAAACCTTGGGCCGTTCGGCCGAATACAGAGGGTTCATGCCCGGTCACCCGATCGGCCATTTCGACGGTGTTCGACGGGGATTGGGAACGGCGGGGTGATTACGCCCTGCGGGACGCGAGCTCGACGACGGTGATGTCGGAGGGTGCGCCGACCCGCACGGGCGGGCCCCAGGCTCCGGCGCCGCGGGTGACGTACAGCTGGGTGTCGCCGTAGCGTTCGAGCCCGGCGACCGTGGGATTGGACAGTTCCGCGATGTAGTTGCCCGGCCAGAGCTGGCCGCCGTGGGTGTGCCCGGAGAGCTGCAGGTCCACGCCGTACTCGACGGCCTCGTCGATGACGACGGGCTGGTGCGCCATGAGAACGGCGGCGCGACGACGGTCCCGGTCTCCGAGGGCCCGGCCGAAATCGGGGCCCTGCCCTTCGCTCTCACCCCCGATGTCATTGACCCCGGCAAGATCGAAGCCGTCGATCTCGACCCGTGCGTTCTCCAACGGACGAAGGCCCAATTCCCTTACGTGATCGACCCATTCGGCGGCCCCGGAGTAGTACTCGTGATTGCCGGTGACGAAGAACGCGCCATGCCGGGAGCGGAGCCGGGCGAGCGGTTCGGCGGCCGGACCGAGATCGGCGACCGATCCGTCGACCAGATCCCCGACGACCGCGATCAGGTCGGGCTGGGTCCGGTTGACCGTGTCGACGATCCGCTGGGTGTGGGCCCGGCCCAGGATCGGACCCAGGTGGATGTCGCTGACGACGGCGATCCGGAAGCCGTGGGCGGACCGGGGCAGCCTGGCCAGCGGGACGGTGACGCGCTTGACGCGCGGGCCGCGCAGCACCCCGTAGGTGCCGTAGCCGGTGATGCCAAGGCCGGCGACGGCGGCGGCGCCCCCGACAGCCCGCGCGACGAAGAGGCGGCGCGAGGAGGCGGCGGGGCCGGCGGCGGGGGGCGCGGGGTCCGGCGGGGCTTCGGTCGAGAGGGGGGAGGCGGGTGCGGCGGAGGCGGGTGCCGCGGAGGCGGGTGCGGCGGAGGCCGTTGCCGGTTCGGCGGGCGTCGAGTCCGTGGCCGGTGCGGCGGTCTCCACGACCGGTGCGGCCGTCTCGGTCGCCCGTGTTTCCGGGGCCCGTGCGTCCCGGCTGGCGAGCAGCCTGCGCAGCAGCGGCCGCACCGCCTCGCCGACCAGCAGGGCGAGCGTCAGATAGAGCAGGGCGGCCAGCCAGAGATACCCGGGCCAGGCCAGCGTCCGCTGGAGCCAGAAGGGGACCCCCGCACGCCCGGAGACCAGGGCACCGACGCTCAGCAGCGGCAGGACGTACGCCGCCACCGTGCCGGCCCGGCGCAGGGGGCTGCCCGCTGCCGTCGTGTCACCGACGAAGCGGCGCCACACATAGCGGTGCACGAGAACCAGCAGCGCGAGCACCGCTGCCGCCAACAGCGCGAACCCCATGACCGCCACGGACACTCCCCGACCTATGTGTACCTGTTCATCGCTGTTTGTCCCGCATCCGGATCCGGCCGGAAGTCGACGTACTACGCCTCTTGCCTGCGCAGGGCCCTGACGCCGCGGAACCCGATCACTCCCACTGCCGTCCCCAGAAGGAAGGACGTGATGGCGAGCAGCAGATGCACCCAGAAGTAGGCAGTCGGGTCACCCGCGTCGTCGAAGGCGAGACCGCTGCCGTCCTTCCACAGGTTTTTGACGAAAGTGACCCAGATGAACCAGCTCCACACCCCGAATGCGAGCAGGAACCAGGAGACGGGGCGGCTGAGCTTCATGGAATCAGTATCTCCGCCGCGCTCCGGCCGCCTCGCCCGGGGTGGGCTGTCCCGGCGGTACGCACGGCGGGTCATACCTCCGGTATCCATATTCAGATCAACTGCATGTACGTTTTCGACCGTGCCAGCTCTCAAGAAGGCCGCTCTGTCGGTCACCTCTGCCGCTCTGCTGTCCGTTCTCCTCGTCAGTCCCGCGTCCGCGGTCGGTCAGGACACCGCGGACGACGAGCCGAAGCCGCCCACCGGCATGTCGCAGGTCGGTGGCGCGCAACTCGGCCTGAGCGGGACCCAGGTCAATCTCGGCGCCGGCGCCCCGGTCCTGCCGAAGGATCTGACCGGCAGGTCCTGGATGGTCTCGGACGCGGAGACCGGCGACATCCTCGCCTCGCACAATCCGCACTGGCGGCTGCCCCCGGCTTCGACGCTGAAGATGCTCTTCGCCGACACCGTGATGGAGGCGCCGGCCCTCCAGCCGAAGACTCTTGAGTACACGGTCAAGGACGAGGACCTCGCCGACATGGGCGAGGGCAGCAGCCTGGTCGGGGTGAAGGAGGACCTCAGCTACACGGTGCACGACCTGTGGCTCGGGGTCTTCCTGCGTTCGGGCAACGACGCGGTGCACGTGCTGGCCTCGATGTACGGGGGCATCCCCAAGACCGTCGCCGACATGCAGACGCACGCGGTGGACCTCCAGGCCCTGGACACCAGGGTGGTGTCGCCCGATGGGTACGACGCCCCCAACCAGGTCTCCAGCGCCTACGACCTCACGCTGTTCGCCCGCAGCGGGCTGCAGAAGGCGGACTTCCGCGAGTACTGCGCGACCGCCACGGCGCAGTTCCCCGGTGAGCAGAAGAAGGGCGAGAAGCGCGAGAGCTTCGGCATCCAGAACACCAACCGGCTGCTCACCGGGGCCGACGGCGTCACCCCGTACAAGGGCATCGCGGGCGTCAAGAACGGCTACACGACGCACGCCGGGAACACGTTCACCGGCGTCGCCGAGCGCAACGGCAAGGTGCTGCTCGTCACCGTCATGCACCCGTCGTCCAGCGAGACGCACGCGGTCTACAAGGAGGCGGCGAGCCTGCTCGACTGGGGCTTCGCCGCGAGCGGCAAGGTCACCCCGGTCGGCGAGCTCGTGCCGCCGAAGTCCGCCGAGACCGGAACGGATACGGGGACGGGCAAGGGCGCCCAGGCCGACAAGCCGGCCTCGGACAAGGGCGGGAACGGGCCCCAGCACACGAAGACCGCCGCGGCCGCCGGCCGTACGGGCGGGGCCGGGATCGCCCTGGGCATCACCGCCGGGGTGCTGGTGCTGCTGGCCGGGGCGGCGTTCCTGGTCAACCGGCGCTGGCCGCTGCCGGACCTGGTGCGGCGCCTCCCTCGCCGCTGAGGGTGCTGCCACCGGCCTTGCCGTCCGCGTCGGACACGGAGTCCCGCTCCGCGTCCGGCGTCGGCGCTGCCTCGCCCTTGCCCGGTGTCGCCGTCCAGGCGGCGCAGAACAGCAGCAGTTTCGCGGTGAAGTTGATCCACAGCAGGAGCGCGATCGGCACGCCGAAGGCGCCGTACATGCTCTTGGAGGCGACGCCCTGCATATAGCTGCCGAGCAGCAGCTTGAGCAGTTCGAAGCCGACCGCGCCGATCAGCCCGGCGACCAGGAGCCGGCGCCGTGGCGGCTCGACACCGGGCAGCAGGGTCAGCAGGTAGAGCAGCAGCAGGAAGTCGGCGATCACGGCCACCGCCAGGGCCGCGATCCGCAGCAGTACGCCGCCCGCGCCGTCCTGCGGGATGTTGATCAGGTCGGCGACCCGCCCGACGGCCACGGAGCCGACCGAGGAGATCGCCAGGGTCACCAGGGCGGCCCCGCCGAGACCGAACAGCAGCCCGGCGTCCTTGAGTTTGCGCAGGACCGGGTTGCCCTGGTTCAGGTCGTCCCTCTCCCAGACGGCGCGCAGGCAGTCCCGCATCGAGCCGACCCAGCCGATGCCGGTGAAGAGCAGCAGCGCGCCTGCCACCAGCCCGACCGTCCCGGCGTGGGCGACCAGGCCGTCGATGCCGAGCTGGTCGGAGATGCCGGGCACCTGCTCGGCGACCTTGTCCTCGATCTTGTCCAGCTGCTCGGTCGAGAGCAGCGCCGCGCCGATCGCCGCGCCCACGGCGATCAGCGGGAAGAGCGCCAGAAAGCTGATGAAGGTGATCGCCGCGGCGAGCCTGGCCCAGTGGACCCGTTCCAGCGTCTCGTAGCTTCGCCAGGCGTGCGTCTCCATCAGCCGGGAGACGATCGGCCCGATGACGGGGAGTTTTTTCAGCCAGTCCATGAAGTACGACTACCCTCCCGGGCACCGAAAACGGGCGACCGGTCTACCCCGGAGGAAATGACGCTCCTTCAATCACCCATTTCGGTGAGTGTTGTAACAAATCCCTCAAAGGTGTTTTCTCGGGCGATACGGTCACCCTCATGTCTGTCGACACCGTGTCCCTGACCGGCTGGGGCCGTACCGCCCCGACGACCGCGCTGCGCTTTCACCCCCGGAGTTACGAGGAGGCGGTCGCCGCGGTGCGCGGCTGCGGGCCGCGCGGCTCGATCGCCCGCGGCCTGGGCCGGGCGCACGGCGACGCGGCGCAGAACGCCGGGGGTTCCGTCCTCGACATGACGGGGCTGGACCGGATCCGCACCATCGACGCAGGGGCCGGCCTCGTGGTGTGCGACGCGGGGGTGAGCCTGCACCGGCTGCTGGAGGTGCTGCTGCCGCTCGGCTGGTTCCTGCCGGTGACGCCCGGCAGCCGGTACATCACGGTGGGCGGGGCGATCGGCTCCGACGTCCACGGTCACAACCACCGCACCGCGGGCTCCTTCTCCCGCCACGTCACGGAGTTCGAACTCCTCACCGCGGACGGCGGGATCCGTACGGTCCGCCCCGGCACCCCGCTCTTCGACGCGACCGCGGGCGGCCTGGGCCTGACCGGGGTGATCCTCTCGGCCACGCTGCGGTTCCACCCCGTCGCGACGTCCCTGATGTCGGTCGACACCGAACGGGCCCTCGATCTCGACGACCTGATGACGCGGCTCGCCACCGGCAGCCGCCGCCACCGCTACGCCTCGGCCTGGATCGATCTGACCGCCCGCGGCCGGTCGACGGGGCGCGGTGTCCTGACCCGGGGAGAGCACGCGCCCCCACATATGCTCCCGGCGCACGCCCGGCGCACACCGCTGGCCTTCCGCCCCGCTCCGCCGCCCCCCGCGCACTCCCTCGCGGACCTCGTGCCGGACCTCGTGCCGGGGCCCGGCCTCGTGCCCGGCGGGCTGTTCGGCCGCATGTCCGCCGCCGCGTTCAACGAGCTCCGCTACCGCCGCGCGCCCCGGTCCCGTACCGGTGAACTCCAGCGGATCTCCACGTTCTTCCACCCCCTGGACGCCGCGCCGCACGTGCCCCGGCTCCACGGCCGGGGCGGATTCGTCCACTACGAGTTCGCCGTCGGGGACAGGCGGGCGGAGACACTGCGCCGGATCGTCGGGCAGGTGTCGCAGCGGCGCTGTCCGTCGTACCTCGCCGTCCTCAAACGGTTCGGACCGGGCGATCCCGGCTGGCTGTCCTTCCCGGAGCCCGGCTGGAGCCTCGCCCTGGACCTGCCCGCGGCCCTGCCGGGACTGGCCCGCTTCCTCGACCGGCTGGACGAGGAGGTGGCGGCGGCGGGCGGGCGGGTCTGTCTGACGGCCGACTCCCGGCTGCGGCCCGACGCGCTGTCCGCGATGTACCCGCGACTGGGTGAATTCCGGCAACTCCGGGCCGAGTTGGACCCGAACGGGGCCTTCCGGTCGGACCTGTCGCGTCGGCTCTCCCTCTGATCGCCCGATCCCCCGGTCCCCGGTCATTCGTTCCCCGGCTGGTGCCCTCTGCCGGCGCGACGACCGCCGGCCCGCCACGCGCCCCACTTCCGCCTTCAGTTAGGAGCGTTCTCGTGAAGGATGCCTTCGGTGCCCCGCAGTCCCTGCTCATCCTCGGCGGCACATCGGAGATCGGGCTCGCCACCGCACGCCGCCTGATCGCCCGCCGCACCCGCACGGTCTGGCTGGCCGGACGCCCCTCCCCCGCCCTGGAGTCGGCCGCGGCCGAGCTGCGCGGACGGGGCGCCTACGTCCGTACCGTCGACTTCGACGCCCTGGACACGGAGTCCCACGAGACCGGCCTCGGCAAGATCTTCACCGAGGGCGACATCGACATGGTCCTCCTCGCCTTCGGTATCCCCGGCGACCAGGAGCGCGACGAGGAGGAGCCGCTCGCCGCGGTCCGGGTCGCCCAGACGAACTACACGGGGGCCGTCTCCGCCGGGCTGGTGTGCGCCGGCGCACTCCAGGCGCAGGGGCACGGCTCGCTGGTGGTGCTGTCCTCGGTGGCGGGGGAGCGCGCCCGGCGCGCGGACTTCATCTACGGGTCGAGCAAAGCGGGTCTGGACGCGTTCGCGCAGGGGCTCGGGGACGCCCTTCACGGGACGGGCGTGCACGTGATGGTCGTGCGCCCCGGTCTCGTCCGGCCGTCGACCGCGCCGGCCGGGTCCGGCGCTGCGGCGGCCGGGGCGCCGCTCGCGATGATCCCGTTCACCCGGACTCCGCTCGTGACCACACCGGACGCGGTCGCGGAAGCGATCGTCACGGGGCTGCGGCGGCGTTCGGAGACGGTGTGGGTGCCGGGGGCGCTGCGGGCCGTGATGTCGGCCCTGCGGCATGTACCGCGGCCGCTGTTCCGGCGCCTGCCGGTCTGAGCGGACGGGCCCGGACTCCGCCCCCTCAGGTGCGGAGCGAGGGCTCGTCCACGGAGCTGCCGTTCTGCGCGGGCACGACGGGGCCGGCGCCGCCCGCCCCGAACGGGAACTCGTTGATCTTGCGCCAGACGCCGTCCGGGCCCTGCTCGTACAGGGCGAAGGCCCCGCAGGTCCACGACGCCTCGTAGTCGCCGAGCTCCGCGTAGGCCCGGTCCATCGCCGCCTCGGAGATGCCGTGCGCCACGGTCACGTGCGGGTGGTACGGGAACTGGAGCTCGCGCACCAGCGGCCCGGAGGCGTCCCGGACCCGCTTCTGGAGCCAGGAACAGGCCGAGGCGCCCTCGACGACCTGGACGAAGACGACCGGCGAGAGCGGCCGGAAGGTGCCCGTGCCGGAGAGCCGCATCGGGAAGGGGCGGCCACCGGTCGCGATCTCGGCGAGGTGCGCCTCGATCGCGGGCAGGTCGGCCGCTGCCGCCTCGGTCGGCGGCAGGAGGGTGACGTGGGTGGGAATGCCGTGTGCGGCAGGGTCCCCGAAGCTCGCGCGCCGCTCCTGGAGCAGGCTGCCGTAGGGCTCCGGGACCGCGATCGAAACGCCGAGCGTTACGGTCCCCACGTCGTTCTCCTCAATCCTCGATGGTCTGTTTTCAGCCACTGGCAGCCGATGCTTTACGCCGCCAGTGTGCAGCCTGTGGAGGTCCTGACGCCAGGGTCCTTGGACTCAGTGCTTGGCGGGCAGAAGACCCATCCGGTCATAGGTCCGCGCCAGGGTCTCGGCGGCGACGGCCCGTGCCTTCTCCGCTCCCTTGGCCAGGATGGAGTCCAGCGTCTCCGTGTCGTCGAGATATTCCTGGGTGCGGTCGCGGAACGGTGTGACGAAATCGACCATGACCTCGGCGAGGTCGGTCTTCAGCGCACCGTAGCCCTTGCCCTCGTACTTCTGCTCCAGGTCGGCGACGGACGTGTCGGTGAGGGTCGAGTAGACGGACAGCAGATTGCTGACGCCCGGCTTCTCGGCCCGGTCGAAGCGGATCACGGTGTCGGTGTCCGTGACGGCGCTCTTCACCTTCTTGGCGGTCGTCTTCGGCTCGTCGAGGAGGTTGATCAGGCCCTTGGGGTTCGCCGTCGACTTGCTCATCTTGGCGGACGGGTCCTGGAGGTCGTAGATCTTCCCGGTCTCCTTGAGGATGTACGGGTCCGGCACGGTGAAGGTGTCCCCGTAGGTGCCGTTGAACCGCTCGGCGAGATTGCGGGTCAGCTCCAGGTGCTGGCGCTGGTCCTCGCCCACCGGGACCTGGTCGGCCTGGTAGAGCAGGATGTCGGCGACCATCAGCATCGGATAGGTGAAGAGCCCGACGGTGGTGCGGTCGGCCCCCTGCTTGCCGGACTTGTCCTTGAACTGCGTCATCCGGGACGCCTCGCCGAACCCGGCCAGGCAGTTCATGACCCACCCGAGCTGGGCGTGCTCGGGGACATGGCTCTGGACGAAGAGCGTGCAGCGCTCCGGGTCCACTCCGGCGGCGAGGAGCTGGGCGACGGCGAGCCGGGTGTTGGCACGCAGCTCCGCCGGGTCCTGCGGGACGGTGATCGCGTGCAGGTCGACCACCATGTAGAAGGCGTCGTGGGAATCCTGCAGAGCCACCCACTGGCGGACGGCGCCGAGGTAGTTACCGAGGTGGAACGAGCCGGCGGTGGGCTGGATTCCGGAAAGCACACGGGGACGTTCAGAGGCCATGGAGTCATTGTCTCAGGTACGGAACCGATCCCGGGCAGCCGGTGTAAGAAAGGCGTGAGGGCGCCGGACGCGGTCCCGGGGACGGGCCGCGGGGGCTCGCGGCGGCGGAGAACGCGGGCGCGCCGTGAAGTGAAGGTTTCCTCGTGGGAGATCCGACCGACGATACAAAGTGGGCACACCCTTGGCCCACGCCGCACGACGAACGGAGATCCCGTGTCGACCACGGAAACCGCCATCGCCTCCGCCGAGGCGCACAGTGCGCACAACTACCATCCGCTGCCCGTCGTCGTCGCCACGGCGGACGGCTCCTGGATGACCGATGTCGAGGGCCGGCGCTACCTCGACATGCTCGCCGGATACTCGGCGCTCAACTTCGGCCACGGCAACCGCCGTCTGATCGACGCGGCCAAGGCGCAGCTGGAGCGGGTGACCCTCACCTCGCGGGCCTTCCACCACGACCGGTTCGCCGACTTCTGTACGCGGCTCGCCGAGCTGTGCGGCATGGAGATGGTCCTGCCGATGAACACCGGGGCCGAGGCCGTGGAGACCGCGGTGAAGACCGCCCGCAAGTGGGGCTACCGGATCAAGGGCGTCCCGGACGGGATGGCGAAGATCATCGTCGCCTCCGACAACTTCCACGGCCGGACGACGACGATCGTCAGCTTCTCCACGGACCACGAGGCGCGCGCGGACTTCGGTCCGTACACCCCGGGGTTCGAGATCGTGCCGTACGGGGACCTGACCGCGCTGCGGGCCGCGATGACCGAGAACACCGTGGCGGTGCTGCTGGAGCCGATCCAGGGCGAGGCCGGGGTGCTGGTTCCGCCGCCCGGCTATCTCCCCGGGGTCCGGGAGCTGACCCGCGAGCGGAACGTGCTGTTCATCGCGGACGAGATCCAGTCGGGTCTCGGCCGGACCGGGAAGACGTTCGCCTGTGAGCACGAGGGTGTCGTCCCCGACGTGTACGTGCTGGGAAAGGCGCTGGGCGGGGGTGTGGTGCCGGTGTCGGCGGTGGTGTCGTCCGCGGCGGTGCTGGGGATCTACCGGCCCGGGGAGCACGGCTCGACGTTCGGCGGCAATCCGCTGGCGTGCGCGGTCGCGCTGGAGGTCATCGCGATGCTGCGCACCGGTGAGTACCAGCAGCGGGCCGCGGAGCTGGGCGAGCACCTCCATCAGGAGCTGGGCCTGCTGGTGGGCGGCGGCGCGGTGGAGGCCGTGCGGGGCCGCGGGCTGTGGGCGGGTGTCGACATCGACCCGGGCCGCGGCACGGGCCGGGAGATCTCCGAGAAGCTGATGGACCGGCGGGTGCTGGTGAAGGACACCCACGGTTCCACGATCCGGATCGCGCCGCCGCTGGTGATCAGCAAGGAGGACCTGGACTGGGGCCTGGAACAGCTGCGCGAGGTGTTGCGGGGCTGACCTCGCCCGGGGCGGCCGGGGCGGCCGCCGCGGCGGACCGGCCCTCGCGGGTCCGCCAGTAGAGTCCCCGTGTGCTCCTGGGGATGATCTGTGCGCTCGGTTCCGCGGTCTGCTTCGGCACGGCCTCCGTCTTCCAGGCCGTCGCCGCGCGGGCCGCCGCCGAGCCCGGGGCCGGGGCCGGGGTGGACCCGGCGCTGCTGCTGCGGGCCCTTCGCCAGTGGCGGTACGTGGCCGGGCTCGCCCTCGACGGTCTCGGATTCGTCTTCCAGATCATCGCCCTGCGCTCCCTGCCCATCTACGCGGTGGGCGCGGCGCTGGCCGCGAGTCTCGCCGTGACCGCGGTCGTCGCCGCCCGGCTCCTCGGTGCGCGGCTGAGTACCACCGAGTGGACGGCCGTCGCCGTGGTCTGCGCGGGCCTCGGCATGCTGGGGCTCGCCTCCGGCGAGGAGGGGCGGTCGGCCGGATCGGACGCGTTGCGCTGGTCGATGCTCGGCATCGCCGTCGGCATCCTGCTGACCGGCGCGGCGGCGGGCCGGCTGACCGGGCGGGCGCGCGCCCTCGTCCTGGGGCTCGGCGCGGGGTGCGGTTTCGGGGTGGTGGAGGTAGCGGTCCGGCTCATCGACGACGTCGCGCCGGCCGCGCTGCTGTCCGACCCGGCCACGTACGCGCTGCTGGTGGGCGGCGGATCGGCGTTCCTGCTGCTCACCTCCGCGCTGCAGCGGGGTTCGGTGACGACGGCGACCGCCGGAATGGTGCTGGGCGAGACGATCGGACCCGCGCTGGTGGGGGTCGTCTGGCTCGGCGACCGTACGCGCGACGGTTTCGGCTGGCTCGCGGTCACCGGCTTCGCGGTGGCGGTGGCGGGGGCGCTGGCCCTGGCCCGGTTCGGCGAGGCCCCGGCGGAGATCGCGTCCGGGGACGCGGCGGACGGCGCGGCTGCGGTGGGCCCGCGGTAGGACGGGAAGAGGCCGTCCCTCGGCGCTCTCGTCCCCGTCGGGCGTGCCCCGGGGCGGCCCGGCCCGGTCGCGCGCCGCGCGCTGCGGGTCGCCGGACCGCTGCGTTCCCCACCGCGCCGGTCGGCACGGCCGGACCGTGTCCGTTCGGCCGGATCCCTCACGGGGGTTATCCCCCTGCCGTTCCGGATGATCGCCCCATCGCCCCGGCCCGCACCGCTCGGGCATCGTGAGCTCGCGACGACAGTGCGGGGGTGAACAGCCTTCCGCAGCAGCGGACTTGTTACGACGACGAGGATGAGGGACACGTGATCAAGCACAAGCGTGTACGGGGTGGGGCGCTCATGCTGGCCGTGGCGGTCGGCGTGATGGGAGGCGGCCTGCCGGGTACCGCCGCGGCGACCACGGCCGGAACCACCGCCGCACGGTCCACCCACACGGCCGACGACGCTCGGCTGCGTGCGCTCATGCACCGGCTGACCACCGCGGACGGTGCGCCCGGAGCGCTCGTCGCGACGCGGGACGGACGCGGCAGCTCCGTGCTGACCAGCGGCGTCGCGGACGTGGGGAGCCGGGCGTCGGTGCGCGGCGACAGCAGGTTCCGGATCGGCAGCATGACCAAGCCCTTCGTGGCCACGGTCGTGCTCCAGCTGGTGGGACAGGGCCGCGTCGATCTCGATGCCCCGGTGGAGCGCTACCTGCCCGGCGTCGTCCGCGGCCACGGGAACGACGGCCGGGTGATCACGGTCCGCATGCTCCTCCAGCACACGAGCGGCTTGCCCGACTACCTCGACCATCTCGACCCGCGGGACATCCTCGGGGACCCGCTGGCCCACCACGACACCCGGGACCTGGTGAACCTCGCGCTCGCCCACCCGCCGACCTTCGAGGAGACCGGTGCGAAGCCCGGCTCCGAGTGGCACTACTCCAACACCAACTACCTGCTGGCGGGCATGCTCATCGAGAAGGTGACCGGGCACGCCTACGGCGAGGAGATCCGCCGGCGCGTCATCGAGCCGCTCGGACTGCACGACACGTCCGTGCCCGGCGATGCCACGTCGATCCCCGGGCCGCACCCGCGCGGCTACGTGCGCCCGGGCGAGGACGCGCCGCTCGTGGACATCACCGCGTTCAACCCCTCCGTCGCGGGCGCGTCCGGCGAGATGATCTCCAGCGGCGCCGATCTCAACCGCTTCCTGGACGCCCTCGTGCGCGGCAAACTGCTGCGGCCCGCCCAGCTCAAGGAGATGATGACGACGCGGCCGACCGGCGGTGACGACGACCGGGCGTACGGCCTGGGCCTGGAGAGCCGGACGCTGCGCTGCGGCGGCGGCCTCTACTGGGGCCACGGCGGCGACGTCTTCGGCTATCAGACCGCCGGCGGCGCCACAGCCGACGGCAGGCAGGCGACGGTCATGACGAACGTCGACCCGGGTGGGCCGGACGCACAGGACGACGACATGGAATCGGCCGTCCAGACGGGGCTGTGCCAGGGGCGGCCCGCACATTCCCGGTAGCGGTTCGGCGCCTCGTCCGCCGCCTCCGCCGTCCCCGTCGTCCTCCTCGGCGGGGGCGGCGGTCCTCCCCGTCCCCGTCTCACGGCAGCACCCGCATGAGCGCGTCGAGCGTGCCGGCCCAGGCGCTGTCGGTCGGGGTGCCGTAGCCGATGACCAGGGCCTCGCGGCGCACCTCGGCGTCCGGGTGGCGGTAGAAGGACAGCCCCTCCACCCCCAGCCCCTGCCAGGCCGCCGCCCGGACGACGTCCGCCTCGCCGCCTTCCGGGAGTTCGAGTACGGCGTGCAGGCCGGCGGCGATCCCGCTGACCTTGATGGACGGGGCTCGTTCCGCCAGCGCGGCGACGAGCTGGTCGCGGCGGCTGCGGTAGCGCAGCCGCATGGAGCGCACATGCCGGTCGTACGCGCCGGAGGCGATGAACTCCGCGAGCGTCAGCTGGTCCAGCGCGCCGGACGCCCAGTCGCTCACCCCCTTGGCCTCGGTCACCTCGCGCACCAGCGACTGCGGGACCACCATCCAGCCCAGCCGCAGCCCCGGTGCCATGGACTTGCTGGCCGTGCCGAAGTACACGACGCGTTCCGGGTCGAGTCCCTGGAGGGCGCCGACCGGCTGGCGGTCGTAGCGGAACTCCCCGTCGTAGTCGTCCTCCAGGATCAGGCCGCCGGTGCTCCGGGCCCAGTCGACCGCCGCGGCCCGCCGGTCGGGGTGGAGCGGCACCCCCGTCGGGAACTGGTGCGCGGGTGTCAGCAGCACCGCGCCGGCGCCCCGCATCGCGGGCAGTTCGCCGGTCCTGGAGCCGAGTTCGTCGAGCGGCAGGCAGGGGATGCGCAGCCCGGCCTCGACGAGCAGACGGGTGTGCACGTCGAGCCCGTACGACTCGACGGCGACCTCGCGCACGCGGCGCTCCCGCAGCACCTTCCCCATCATCATCAGTCCGTGGACGAAGCCCGAGCAGATGACGATGCGTTCGGGGTCCGCGTACACACCGCGGGCGCGTGACAGGTAGTCGGCGAGCACGGTCCGCAGTTCGATGCGGCCGAGTGGATCGCCGTACCCGAAGGCCTCGTTGGGCGCCGCGGTGAGGGCGCGGCGGGCGGCCTTGAGCCATTCGGCGCGCGGGAACGTGGCCAGGTCGGGCGAGCCGGGCATCAGGCTGTACGCGGGGCTGCTGCGGGGCGGCCGGGAGCGCGGTGGCGCGCTCGCCCCGCGCCGCGGCTCGGCGCGCCGCGCGACCCGGGTGCCGGAGCCCTGCCGCGCGGTCAGCCAGCCCTCCGCGACCAGCTCCGCATAGGCGTCCGCGACGGTGTTGCGGGCCATCCCCAGGTCGGCCGCGAGGGTGCGGGACGACGGCAGCCGGGTGCCCGGTGCGAGGCGCCCCGTCCGGACCGCCTCGCGCAGGGCGTCCATGAGCCCGGCCCGCAAGCCGGGTGCGCCGGTCGGGTCGATGTGCAGGTCGGCCCCGAAAGTGGCCCACGGATCAGTCATGAAAATGGACCATACCGCTGCGCCACCCCCCACGTAGCGTGGCATCCATGACCACGAACGAGCAGAGCCACGCACCGTCCGAATACACCACCGAGCACACCCCTCGCATGCAGTGGACCGAGCACGCCCCCGACGTCTACAAGGCCATGGCCCGGCTGGAGGCCGCGTCCCGCAAGGGGCTCGACCCGGTGGTGGCCGAGCTGGTGAAGATCCGGTCCTCGCAGCTCAACCACTGCGCGTTCTGCCTCGACATGCACACCAAGGACGCACTCGCCGCGGGCGAGTCCATCGAGCGGATCGTGCAGCTCAGCGCGTGGGAGGAGTCGCAGCACTTCTACACGCCGAAGGAGATCTCCGCGATCGCGCTGGCCGAGGCGATGACCGTCCTGACCGACGGTTTCGTACCGGACGAGGTGTACGCGAACGCCGCCAAGCACTTCGACGAGACCGAACTCGCCCATCTCATCGCCGCGATCATTACGATCAACGCCTGGAACCGGTTCGCCGTGACCACCCGGATGGTTCCCGGTCACTACACCCCGGGCGACCACCGCGCCTGACCCCGTCTGCGCCCCCACCCCGTCCCAGGAGCCCCTCCGCGATGACCGCGTCCGAACTCCGTACCCTGCACCACGGCCGCACCCCCGCCGACCCGCTGGTCCTCCCCGGCCCCTGGGACGCGGTGAGCGCGCGGGTGCTCGCCGACGCGGGTTTCCCGGCCCTCGCCACACCGAGCGCCGGAGTGGCGGCCTCGCTCGGGTACGCGGACGGGGCCACGCCCGCCGCCGAGATGTTCGCGGCGGTGGAGCGGATCGCCCGCGCCGTCTCCGTACCCGTGTCGGCGGACATCGAGGCGGGGTACGGACTCGCGCCCGGGGAACTCGTGGAGCGGCTGCTGGCCGCGGGGGCCGTCGGCTGCAATCTGGAGGACACGGTGGACGGCGTCCTCGTGGATGCCCGGTGGCAGGCGGACCGGCTGGCCGGGGTGCGGGCGGCCGCCGGGGACGAGCTGTTCGTCAACGCCCGGGTGGACACGTATGTCACCGGCGTCCCGGAGGGCACGGACCCGGAGGCCGAGACCGTGCGACGCGCGCTGCTGTACGTGGCGGCGGGCGCCGACGGCGTCTACCCGATCGCGGCACCGGCCGAGGCGCTCCCCCGCCTGGCCGCCGCCGTACCGGTGCCGCTGAACGCCCTGGCCGTGCCGGGCGGTCCGGGTCCACGGGGCCTGGGCGAACTGGGCGCCGCCCGCGTCACGTTCGGCCCCGGTCTCCAGCGCCGCGCCATGGCGGCCCTGGGCGAGTTCGCCGCCGCTCTCTGACGCTCCGCAAGCGCTCCGGCCCTGCCGGCAACGCCTTCGCCCCCGGCAGCAAGCGCTGCCGGGGGCGAAGGCGTTCCCGCGTCCCCGAGGGGGACGCACGGATCAGATCAGGCCGAGCTCGCGGACCGCGTCGCGCTCCTCGGTGAGCTCCTTCACCGACGCGTCGATGCGCGCACGGGAGAACTCGTTGATGTCCAGGCCCTGGACGATCTTGTACGTACCGTTCTCCGTGGTGACGGGGAACGAGGAGATGATGCCCTCGGGGACGCCGTAGGAGCCGTCCGACGGGATGCCCATGGAGGTCCAGTCGCCCGCGGCGGTGCCGTTGACCCAGGTGTGCACGTGGTCGATGGCGGCGTTCGCGGCCGAGGCGGCCGAGGACGCGCCACGGGCCTCGATGATCGCGGCGCCGCGCTTGGCGACGGTCGGGATGAAGGTGTCGGCCAGCCAGGCCTCGTCGTTGACGAGCTCGGCGGCGTTCTTCCCGCCGACCTCCGCGTGGAAGATGTCCGGGTACTGGGTGGCCGAGTGGTTGCCCCAGATCGTCAGCTTCTTGATGTCGGAGACGGCGGCACCGGTCTTGGCGGCCAGCTGCGAGATCGCGCGGTTGTGGTCCAGACGGGTCATCGCGGTGAAGCGGTCCGCCGGTACGTCCGGGGCCGCGGCCTGCGCGATGAGCGCGTTGGTGTTGGCCGGGTTGCCGACGACGAGCACCTTGATGTCGTCCGCGGCGTTGTCGTTGATCGCCTTGCCCTGCGGCTTGAAGATGCCGCCGTTGGCGGAGAGCAGGTCGCCGCGCTCCATGCCCTTCGTGCGCGGGCGCGCGCCCACGAGAAGGGCGACGTTGGCGCCGGCGAAGCCGACGTTGGCGTCGTCGGTGATCTCGATGTTGCGCAGCAGCGGGAAGGCGCAGTCGTCGAGCTCCATCGCGGTGCCCTCGGCGGCCTTCAGCCCCTGCGGGATCTCCAGGAGACGCAGGTTGACCGGCACGTCCGGGCCGAGCAGGTGGCCGGAGGCGATGCGGAAGAGCAGCGCGTAGCCGATCTGGCCGGCTGCGCCGGTCACGGTGACATTCACGGGAGTGCGGGTCATGGCGATCTCCGTTAGACAGCTGGCGGTGGGGGCTCCTGGCCCCTGGTGCTGGACATCCCTGAATCTTGATGTGAAGAGATATCCGTCGGTCAGGCTATCCGACCCGCGACCCCGTGGCCGCCCACCCCCCTGTGGCACCGCACACAACCGGTCACTCCCCGCTCATCCGGGGGGGGGCGGAAGCGAGGACGCACGAGCGGGCGTGCTGGTCTGCGGGCGTCGCGGACCGGCGGGCGTACCGGCGGGAGCGGCGAGTCCGCGGGCGTCGCGGACCGGCGGGCGTACCGGCGGGAGCGGCGGGTCCGCGGGCGTCGCGTACCGGCGGGCGTGCGGGCGGCACGCCCACTCCTCCTACTCGGACGCCTCGGCGGTGCATCCTCGCGTACCGGAGGCGAGCGTGGCGCAGGCTTCGACGTCGGCGACCCGCCGTACGGCGACCATCGGGGTGTACGCGGCCGTGGTGGCGTCCGCCGTGCTGTTCTGCCCTGCCCCGCCCGCGGTGATCTCCACGGTGTCGCCGGGGGCGGCCTTGGTGATCCGCGCCCATGCCGCGCCGCACGTCTCGCTGTAGCGCACCTCTATGAAGCTCGTCCCGACGGTGGCGCTGGAGAGCGTACGGACGTGCTCGCCGCCGCACCCCATCTCCTCGGGGTCCTGGCCCGCGCAGGCGGAGCCGCTGCACTCGACCCCGGCGGGCAGCGCGGGAGCGCTGGTCCGCGGTGCCCGGGAGGGCGTGGTCGCGGCCTCGGTGCCGTGGGAGCCGCCGTCCGGGCGGAGCAGCAGCACCGCCCCGGTGACCACGAGCAGGACGCCCACGACGACAGCCGCGATCAGGACCCTCCTGCGGCCGCCCCCGGACGACGTGCCCCCGCCGCCGTCGCGGCGCGCGGGCGGTTGCGGTCCGCCGATGCCGGCGGCGAAGGCCACGGCGGGCGGCAGACCGTGCCCGCGGACCGGGTCCGGCCCGGCCTGCGGCTGTTGCGGCACCCGCGGAAGCGAACCGCGCTGGGCCGGCACGGACGCCGAGCGGCCCTCGCCGGGCAGCGCGCCCGCCCCTGCCCGCCCTGACGTACCGACGGCGCCGGAGGGGCGGCTCCTGCCGTGGCCGCGCGGGGCCCCGGCGTCGAGCGCGGCCCGCGCCTGGGTGATCCGGATGGCCTCCATCGTCATGTCGTGGCGCATCTCGGCGCGGCTCCAGGCCCGCTCCGCCAGCTCCCACATGGTGTTCAGATGGGTCTGGTCGGTACCGGTCGCCTCGGCGAGCGCGACGACCGCACCGCGCGGGGCGAGCAGCCGGCCGTTCAGATACCGCTCCCACGACGTCTTGCTGTAGCCCGTGCGGTCGGCCAGCGCGGCGATGCTCAGGCCGCCGCGGTCGACGATTCTGCGCAGCTGGCCGGTGAACTCCCGGATCTGTGGGTCGAGATCCGCCGGCAGTGCCTTCCAACGAGGCATCAATTCCCCCTACTTACCGCCACCGTCACCGCTACCGCTGACGGCTCGTCGCTTGTGCGTCCCGTTCGGTACGCCCGGCTTCCGCCGCGCGCGCACGGTCCGCCCCCGTCCGGAGCGGTTGGTCTTCCGTTCCGGACTGCCCAGGTGGATGCGCGGACGCAGACTGCCAGTTCCCGGGGAGGGAGCGCACGGTGGCACTCGGCGTCCCGGCACCCGCTCGCACGCCCCTGCCCGTGGCGGGCCGGGCCAGTCTGCCACCGTTGCCCAGCGATCACACCGTGGCGGAATGGTCACTTCCGTGCCACAGGCCACAGCCATCCCTTGAACCCTCGATCCCGGTCAACAAGGCTGGAGCCAGGACGGGGCAAGGCCGCTCAAGTCGCCGCGTTCCGGGGCATTTTCGCTCCGGTGCGCCCCGCCCCGGTGTCCGTCCCTTCTCGGGGGAGGGGACGGACACCGTTCATCGGATCGTGAAGTGGACCGCGTCCTCCAGGAACGGGATGTCCAGCCACGGCTTGGGCTGCGCCATGAGCGACAGCATCACGATGAGGACGCCCAGCAGTCCGTACGTCACCAGGTCGGTGAAGCGGGAACGCACCGCGAGCATGCCCACCGACGGGACGACGAGCCGCAGGACCGCGCCCCCGATGAGCGCCGCACCGATCAGGATCGTGCCGATCCGGAAGGCTTCCTCGAAGGGGTCGGCGGCCACGATCAGCAGACCTGCCCCGGCCGTGCAGAGCACGGCGAGCAGCGGCCACTGACGGGCGGGCGCCGGGGCGTCGCCGCCCGCCGCCCGGCCGCCGCCCTCGGGACGCGCGGTGTCCCGGGTGAACGACGGGAAACGCCGCGACCGGCGCGCCGCGGGGGACTCGCCGGGGCCGGGTTCCGGGTGGCTGCCGGTGCGGCCGTCCGGATCCTCGGCCGGTTCGTCGACCGCGGCGGCGGCCGACGCATCGGCCGGGCCTGCGGCCGGGGCGTCGTCCGCGGTGTCAGCCGCGCTCTCTGCCCGCTCGTCGGCCGGGCCGGTCGCCGAGGCGGCCCGGTCGGCCGGACTCGTACCAGCACCCATGGGGTTCCTTCCGGATCGGGATCAACCGGCTCAGACGGCGTCGGCGGCGTCGCGCTCGGCCGCCTCGACCACGTTGACGAGCAGCTGGGCGCGGGTCATCGGGCCGACGCCGCCCGGGTTCGGCGAGATCCAGGCGGCGACCTCGGCCACGCCCGGGTGGACGTCGCCGACGATCTTGCCGTTCTCGTCGCGGCTCACGCCGACGTCGAGCACGGCCGCGCCCGGCTTCACGTCCTCGGGCTTGATGATGTGCGGGACACCGGCGGCGGCCACGATGATGTCGGCCCGGCGGAGGTGCGAGGAGAGGTCACGGGTACCGGTGTGGCACTGGGTCACCGTGGCGTTCTCGGACTTACGGGTGAGCAGCAGCGGGATCGACCGGCCGATCGTGACACCGCGCCCGACGACCACGACGTGCGCGCCGTTGATCTCGACCCCGTGGTGGCGGAGCAGCTGCACGACGCCCTGCGGGGTGCAGGGCAGCGGGCCCTGCTCGTTGAGCACGAGCCGGCCCAGGCTCATCGGGTGCAGGCCGTCGGCGTCCTTGGCCGGGTCCATGAGTTCCAGGACGCGGTTGGTGTCGATCCCCTTGGGCAGGGGCAGCTGCACGATGTAACCGGTGCACGCGGGGTCGGCGTTGAGTTCGCGGACGACGTCCTCGATCTCCTCCTGCGTGGCGGTGTCGGGGAGTTCGCGCTGGATGGAGCCGATGCCGACCTGGGCGCAGTCCTTGTGCTTGCCGTTCACGTACCACCTGCTGCCCGGGTCGTCCCCGACCAGCAGGGTTCCCAGGCCCGGGGTGACACCCCGGGCCTTGAGGGCCGCCACGCGGACGGTGAGATCGGACTTGATCGCGGCTGCGGTGGCCTTGCCATCGAGAATCTGGGCAGTCATGGGGACATTCTCGCGGATGACCCCGCCCGCGGACCAATTGCGGGCGCTGCCGTGGACACAAGGTTGCACTTGGACAACTTCTTGGACAGCGGCTGGACAAACTTACGTCCTGCTTATAACGATGAAGGCCGCAGTGCCGCAGAAGTACCCGGGGGGCGGACCGCTGATGTTTTCTTTCCTCCGCGCGGCCGCATTCGTCCCCGTACGTCCGTTGGAGGAACGCCCCAGATGAGCTTCGGCGACCCGAACCCGAACAACCCCTACGGGCAGCAGCCCGGTCAGCCGCCCCAGGGCCAGCCCGGCTACGGATACCCGCAGCAGGCGCCGCAGGGTGTCCCGCCGCAGGGTCAGCCGGGTTACGGCTACCCGCAGCAGCCCGGCGTGCCCCCGCAGGGCCAGCCCGGCTACGGCTACCCGCCCCAGCAGCCCGGCGGCACCCTCCAGGCCAACAACGGCTACATCAACGTCGCGGGGCTCGGCACCGTCGAACTCGCCACGATGGGCCGCCGCCTGGGTGCGCGCGCCCTGGACGCCGTCGCGTACGGCATCCTCTACATGATCTTCTCGCTGATCGGCGTCGCCAGCCTCGTGGGCGCCTCGAAGTCCATCGACGACTGCAGCGGCATGGAGTACGGCACCTCCGCCTACACCCAGTGCGTGAACGACAATGCCGACGCCAGTGTCGGCATCATCGCGGGCTTCCTCGGCTTCGTCGCCGTATTCGCTCTGATCGCGCTGCTCTACGAGTGGCTGATGGTCTCCATCTGGGGCGCCACGCTCGGCAAGATGGTCCTCAACGTCAAGGTCGTCAAGGAGAACACCGGTCAGGCCCCCGGCCTGGGTGCGGGCTTCATCCGCTGGATCATCCCGATGGTCGGCTCGCTCTTCTGCGGTCTCGGCACGCTGCTGGTCTACCTCTCCCCCTTCTTCGACAACTCGGGCAAGCTCCAGGGCTGGCACGACCGCGCCGGCAGCACGCTCGTCATCAAGACGAAGTGAGCACGCGCTGAAGGTGTGAGCACCCTCACGGCATGACGAAGGCCGCCGATTCCCCACGTACGCGTGGGGAATCGGCGGCCTTCGTGTCTCTCCCGGGCCACCCGGGTGAGACACGGGTCAGTGGAAGAAGTGCCGCGTACCCGTGAAGTACATCGTCACGCCCGCCTTCTTCGCGGCCTCGACCACCAGCTCGTCGCGGACCGAACCGCCCGGCTGGGCCACGGCCCTGATGCCGGCCGCGGTCAGGATCTCCAGCCCGTCAGGGAAGGGGAAGAAGGCGTCGGAGGCCGCGTACGCGCCCCGTGCCCGCTCCTCGCCCGCGCGCTCGACCGCGAGCTTCGCGGAGTCGACGCGGTTGACCTGACCCATGCCGACGCCGACCGAGGCGCCGTCCTTGGCGAGCAGGATCGCGTTGGACTTGACCGCGCGGCAGGCCTTCCACGCGAAGGCGAGCTCACGCAGCTCGTCGGCGGAGAGCGCCTCACCGGTGGCGAGCGTCCAGTTGGCCGGGTCGTCGCCGTCGGCCTGGAGGCGGTCGGTCACCTGGAGCAGCGCGCCGCCGTCGATCGGCTTGACCTCGACCTCGGAGGACGGGGCGTCGGGGCAGCGCAGCACGCGGATGTTCTTCTTGCGGGCGAGCACCTCGACGGCGCCGTCCTCGTACGCCGGGGCGACGATGACCTCGGTGAAGATCTCCGCGACCTGCTCGGCCATCGCGACCGTCACCGGGCGGTTGACGGCGATGACGCCGCCGAACGCCGACAGCGGGTCACAGGCGTGCGCGTTGCGGTGCGCCGTCGCGACGTCGTCGGCGATCGCGATGCCGCACGGGTTGGCGTGCTTGATGATCGCGACGCACGGCTCGGCGTGGTCGTACGCGGCCCGGCGCGCGGCGTCGGTGTCCGTGTAGTTGTTGTACGACATCTCCTTGCCGTGCAGCTGCTCCGCCTCGGCGAGGCCGCCCTCGCCGGAGGTGTAGAGCGCGGCGGGCTGGTGCGGGTTCTCGCCGTAGCGCAGGACGTTCTTGCGCTCGTAGGTCGCACCGGTGAAGTCGGGGAAGCCCGAGTCGTCGGCCGCGGCGTAGTCGGAGGCGAACCAGGAGGCGACGGCCACGTCGTACGCGGCGGTGTGCTGGAAGGCCTCGGCGGCGAGCCGCTTGCGGGCGGTCAGGTCGAAGCCGCCCGCCTTGACGGCGGCCAGCACGTCGGCGTACCGCTCGGGGCTGGTGACGACGGCGACCGACGGGTGGTTCTTGGCGGCGGCGCGGACCATGGACGGGCCGCCGATGTCGATCTGCTCGACGCACTCGTCGTCCGACGCGCCGGAGGCGACGGTCGCCTTGAACGGGTAGAGGTTGACGACCACCAGGTCGAACGGCTCCACACCGAGCTCGGCGAGCTGCTCGCGGTGGGCGTCCAGGCGCAGGTCGGCCAGGATGCCGGCGTGGACGCGCGGGTGCAGCGTCTTGACGCGGCCGTCGAGGCACTCGGGGAAGCCGGTGAGCTCCTCGACCTTGGTGACCGGGACTCCGGCGGCTGCGATCTTCCCGGCGGTGGAGCCGGTGGAGACCAGCTCGACACCCGCCTCGTGCAGACCGCGCGCGAGGTCTTCGAGCCCCGTCTTGTCGTAGACGCTGACCAGGGCGCGGCGGATGGGCTTATTCACCGACATGACCGAGATGAACCTTTCGTCCCTCAATGCGATAGCCGTCACGGGCGAGCCGCCCCACGGCCTCGACGAGCAGCTTGCGCTCGACTTCCTTGATGCGTTCGTGGAGGGCCGCTTCGCCCTCCGGGGTGTCCTCTTCGGTCACCTCGACCACGCCCTGCGCGATGATCGGACCGGTGTCGACGCCGTCGTCGACGAAGTGGACGGTGCACCCGGTGACCTTCACGCCGTACGCGAGCGCGTCGCGCACACCGTGGGCACCGGGAAAGCTGGGGAGCAGGGCGGGGTGGGTGTTGATGAACCGGCCGCCGAACCCGGCGAGGAACTCCTTGCCCACGATCTTCATGAAGCCCGCGGACACGACGAGGTCCGGGCGGTGCTCGGCCGTGGCCGCGGCGAGGGCGGCGTCCCACTCCGCGCGTGACGCGTGGTCCTTGACCCGGCACACGAAGGTGGGAAGCCCGGCCTTCTCGGCCCGCTCCAGACCTGCGATGCCGTCGCGGTCCGCACCGACCGCGACGATCCGGGCACCGTACGCCTCGGGGTCGTCACCGATCGTGTCGAGCAGGGCTTGGAGGTTCGTACCGGAACCGGAGACCAGGACGACCAGGCGGGCCGGTCCGGCGGAGGAGAGCGGGGAGGCCACGGCTGGGCCCTTTCTCGCGTGTGGAGCAGTTCGAAGCGGCCGCACCACCCGCCACATTGCGGGACCGGCGGCACGGCGACCATGCTGTTTGTACGGTCATACGAAAGAATCGCGCCCCTCGATACGGGGAACTCTACGAACGAGCCGACCGTCAGCAACGATACCGGCACCTCGGAACGCCCTCGTCTGACGGGGGTGAGGGTCCGGTGACCGCCGGCCCGGCACGGGCGGGCGGTCCGGGGGGCAGCTGTCCGCCACCACGCCTGTACGCCCAGCTTTCGGCGCCTCCGCGCCGGAGGGTAGCGTCAGGGGACAGCGAACCGTCCACCGGGCGGAAATGACGAGATGGGGAAGACGTTCACCATATGCCGGACCGACGCCGCCGCAACGCCTTCCGCCACCCGCTGCCCGAGCGGTCCACACTGCTGATGCGGGAGCGCCAGTCCCCCACGCCGGGCTCCTCTTCCTCCTCCACTCCGCCCTCCTCCTCACCGGCCGGCTCCTCCGGGTCGTCCGGTTCCGACGAGGACAACCCGTTCGCCCCGCCGCCCGAGGGCCGCCCCGACCAGCCGTGGCAGCCGCGCCACCCGGCCAACGGCGGTACGAACGGCAGCGGCGAGGGCAACGGCGACTCCGGGGACGCACCCGAGGGCGGCTCCTCCGACAGCCGGCCCGTCTGGGGCAGCCAGTGGAGCAGCCACCAGCCGGGGCGCCAGAACGGCAACTTCGGCGGACGCCCCACCGGTCCCGGCGGCCAGGGCGGCCCGGGCGGCGGGCGGGGCGGCCCCGACGGCCCCCGCTCCAGCCTGCGCTGGGACCCGACCGACCCGGTCCAGCGGCGCGCCCGGTACTCCCTGCTCTCCGGCATGTGGGCCTTCTTCTTCGCACTCTTCGACCTCCCGGAGATCGCGCTGTTGCTCGGCGCGCTCGCCACCTACTGGTCGATCAGCGCGCTCCGGGCCAAGCCGAAGGAGCCGTCGGCGCCGGGGGAGGCCACCGGCCCGGCCGGGGCACCCGGCGCGGGCACCCTCGCGCAGGGCCAGGGCACCGCACCCGCTCAGCCGTCCGCACCGGCACCGATCACCGGCTCCACGCCCGCGGCGGGCCCGCAGGCAGTCAACTACGTCCAGCGCGGCAGCAGGCAGCAGACGACGGCCGCGGTCAGCGGCCTGGTGACGGCGCTGGTCGCTCTGTCCATCGTGGCGACGACGTTCACCGTGCAGCTGGTCTACCGCGACTACTACACCTGCGTGAACGACGCCCTCACCAAGACGGGCCAGCTGTCCTGCAACGACCTGCTCCCGAAGCCGCTGGAACCCTTCTTCGGCGTCAAGGAGTAGCGTCCGCCGGGCCGGCCGGGCCGAGAGGCCCGGCCGGCCCGGCGGTTGCGGAACCCGCCGCCCGCACACCTTCTCCGGCTGATGCGGGTTCGCCCGCTGCCGCGGCTTCTTCCATCTCTCCGGCCGGTGCGGGTTCGCCTGCCGCCGCGGGTGCTGCGGACCGGGCAGGCCGTGCGTCGGACGCCTTCGCGTGCCAGGGGTCGGTGGGCAGGAAGTCGTACGCCTGGAAGTCGTAGGCCTCGAACGCGTCGTCCTCGTCGGCCCGCCGGGATCCGGCCGGGTGGGGGACGGAGACGGACGCCTCGTCCGTACCGGGATCCGCCGGCCTGGGGCCGCGCCCCGGCCACCACCTGCGCGACGGTTTCCCCGCGTCCCCCTCCGCCTCGCCCCGGGGCTTGCGCACCGCTCCCCCGGGCTTCCGCTCCTCGTCGCCCGCACCGCTCCGAACGGCGCTCTCCGCCTCGGCCGCGCGCTCCTCGTCCGGTGTACGCCCACGGAGCCGCCAGGCCCGCAGCAGCAGCGCCACGGGGACGGCGAGCGCCGCCGTCCACACCAGGGCCGCCGCGCCCGTGAGCCACCAGACGGGCCCGAACCGCGCCAGCGCGTGCGTCCCGAGCGGCCCTCCCGCCGCGGCCGCCAGCAGGGCCGCGCCGACGCCGCAGCCGGCTGCCGCCAGCGCGGTGGTCAGCGCCGTCTCGCGCAGGCTCCACGCCTCCTCGCGCGCGCCGTGGGCGGGCGCCGCCCTTCGTACGGTGAACCAGGCGACCGTCAACGCGGCCGCGACCGGCACCGCGGCGGCGGCCCAGTTCAGGGGCGCCCCGGGTCCGTGGGCCGACAGCGCGGCCAGCAGCGGGAAGTCCGGCAGCGCGGGGTGCCCCTCGAAGGCGATCGGGGTCGCCGTGGACGCCGTACCGAGCGCGAAGCCGGGGCCGAGCCCGTACGCGGCACCCCACACCGCGGCGTTCGGCACCAGCGCCAGCGCCAGCAGGAGCACCGCGATCCGCCCGGACCAGTCACCGGAGAGCCGCAGGAACGACTCCTGGACCGGCTCCGCGTGCCACACCAGCGCCGCCGCGGCCACCAGGGCGCCCCCGCCCAGCAGGACCGCCACCCCGGCCGCGGCGGACCGGCCCACCGCCTCCGCGCGCCGCGCGAACCGGGAGCGCGCCATCGCCTCGTGCAGGCGCACCGGCGCCCAGGAGGGCGGCGGCCCGAGCGGGCGGCCCGAGGCCGTCCACACCCCGGCGGCCGCGGCGCACGCCACCACGAGGGCCGACGGAAACAGCAGGGACAGCGGCCGCGCGGACAGCGAGGAGCCCCGGGCGTAGAGCGCGACAGCCGCGCCGACCAGCAGATATCCCCCCGTCACCAGGGCGAACGTCCAACCGGCCGAGGGAGCGCCGCGCCCCTCCTCGGGCTCCAGCACGTCCCTGGCCGCCCGATGCACCAGCCAGACCGGCAGGAGGGTGAGGAGCAGCGGAACGACGCCGACGGGAGCCGGGGCCCCGGTCAGGGTGTCGGTCCTGATGAGTCCGGCGCCGTGCGCCAGCAGCCAGAGACCCGCCGCCGCGTGGACGGCCTCGCCGGGGCCGCTGTCCGGTGCCGGGGAACTGATCCAGAGCACCACGACGAGCACCGCGACGGAGCCCAGTCCCAGCCCTGCCGCGACGGCGCCGCGCAGCAGCGCCCGGGCCTGCACGACGGACCGTCCGTGCTCTGCCGACAACGACGGGCCTCGTTCGGTCATTTGGGTCACGCCGCCATGCTCCCAACGACACGCGCTTATTCCGTGTAACGGGCGAACGGCCGTTGTGTCGCTCAATATACGTTTATGTACTTTTTCACCCAGTGCAGGCCGGGCGAGGGGCCCTCATGACACAGAGCACGACCGGCACGCCCGCCGCGCATCCGCTTCCCTCGCCCAAGGAGCGACGCAGACTGCGAGAGGCGAAGTCACTGAGTGAGGAGCAGGTCGCGGCCGCGGTGGGCGTCACCCGGGCCACGGTCCGGGCCTGGGAGACGGGCCGTACCAGCCCGCGCGGGCGCAAGCGCGAGGCGTACGCGCGGCTGATCGGAACCGGCGGCACGCGGTCCACTTCACGCCCCTCCACCGTCAAGCCGGCGACTCCGAACAACAGGCCGAGGGCCGCCGCCGCACGACGGGCCCGGTCGGCCGAGAACGCGCAGGCGGCCGGGAGCGGGACGCCTACGGCTGCCGGGCCTTCGGTCCCGAAGACCGGCGGGGTTCCCGCGACACAGTCCCCGAAGACCGGCGGGCTTCCCGCGACGCAGTCCCCGAAGACCCGTCCGCCGACCCCCGTCGAAGCCACCGGGAGCGACGCCATGGATCCGACCGAACCCGGCACCACCGCACCCGAGGCGCCCAAGGCACCCAAGGCGCTCGAAGTGGTCGAGGTCGTCGAGTCGACCGAAGCCGCTCGGGCGGCCGAGCCAGTCGCGGCGACTGAGGTGCTTGATGCGGTTGCCTCGGCCGAGGCAACCGTGGGAACCGACGGGGCTGAAGGGACCGACGGGACCAACGGAGCCGACGGGGCAGAAGGGACCGGGCCCTCGCCCGCCGAGGCGTTCGACGCGCTGTACCGGCACACCGCCGCCGCGCTCTATCGCCAGACCTATCTGCTGACCGGCCGCCGTGCCCTCTCCCGGGAGGCCGTCGGCAAGGCCTTCGAGCAGGCCTGGCAGCGCTGGCCGGAGGTCGCCGTCGACCGCGACCCGGTGGGCTGGGTGCGGGCGGCCGCCTACGAGTACGCGATGTCGCCGTGGCACCGGCTGCGCCGCGAGCACCGCCGCCCCGACCCGCCGCCCGAGGCACCCGGCCCGCGCGCCCTGCTCGACGCGCTGCTGGCTCTGCCGCCCTCGTACCGCCGCACCCTGCTGCTGCACGACGGGGTCGGCCTGGGCCTGCCGGAGACCGCGGCGGAGACCGAGGCGAGCACTCCGGCGGCGGCCGGACGGCTGGTGAACGCCAGAGCAGCGGTCGCCGAGCAGCTGCCCGAACTCGCCGGACCCCCGACACCGGAGGAGCAGTCCGCGCTGCTGCGCGAACACCTCGGCGCACTCGCCCTCGCCCAGCCCGCGTCCTCGCTTCCCGTGCCGGACCTGATCCGTACGGGCAGCGAGCGCAAGGCCCAGCTGTGGACCCGGGCGGCCATCGCGTTCACGGTGCTGCTGATCGGACTGACGCTGATCACCCTGGCGACGGCCCCGACCCGGTACGAGACGCCCGAGTCGCCCCCGCAGAGGGTCGAGGGGGTCCCTCCCCTCGGCGGTCCGCAGAAGCTGACGCCGCAGGACAAGAAGCTTCGGCAGAAGCTGGGCGATGAGCTGGGGCGCGGTCCGGGCCGGCTGGTCCCGCGGGCCGGCTGATCCGGCACACCCGCGGCGGACCCGGTGCACGAAGAAGCGGGCCCGTACCCCTGGCCGGGGGTACGGGCCCGCTTCTTCGCGTGGTGACGCGTTCCCGCTGTGGTGCTCCGACGCGGTGAGGCGTCAGGCGCCGAGGATCTCGCGAGCCAGCTTGGCGGTCTCGGTCGGCGTCTTGCCGACCTTGACGCCGGCGGCCTCGAGGGCCTCCTTCTTCGCCGCGGCGGTGCCGGAGGAGCCGGAGACGATGGCGCCGGCGTGGCCCATGGTCTTGCCCTCGGGGGCGGTGAAGCCCGCGACGTAACCGACGACCGGCTTGGTGACGTTCTTCGCGATGAAGTCCGCCGCACGCTCCTCGGCGTCGCCGCCGATCTCGCCGATCATGACGATCAGGTCGGTGTCGGGGTCGGCCTCGAACGCCGCGAGGGCGTCGATGTGCGTCGTACCGATGACCGGGTCGCCACCGATGCCGACGGCGGACGAGAAGCCGATGTCACGGAGCTCGTACATCATCTGGTAGGTCAGCGTGCCGGACTTCGACACGAGACCGATGCGGCCGGGCTTGGTGATGTCGCCCGGGATGATGCCGGCGTTGGACTGGCCGGGGGTGATGAGACCCGGGCAGTTCGGGCCGATGATCCGGGTCTTGTTGCCCTTCGCGCCGGCGTACGCCCAGAAGGCGGCCGAGTCGTGGACGGCGATGCCCTCGGTGATCACGACGGCGAGCGGGATCTCGGCGTCGATCGCCTCGACGACGGCGGCCTTCGAGAAGGCCGGCGGCACGAAGAGGACGGACACGTTCGCGCCGGTCTTCTCCATCGCCTCGGCGACGGAGCCGAAGACCGGTACCTCGGTGCCGTCGAAGTCGACGGTCGTGCCGGCCTTGCGCGGGTTCACGCCGCCGACGATGTTGGTGCCGTCGGCGAGCATGAGCTTGGTGTGCTTCATGCCCGTCGCGCCGGTCATCCCCTGGACGATGACCTTGCTGTCCTTGGTGAGGAAGATAGCCATGGTGGTCTGAGTCCCTCTTCCTTACTTCGCAGCCGCGGCGAGCTCGGCGGCCTTGTCGGCCGCGCCGTCCATGGTGTCCACGCGCTGAACCAGCGGGTGGTTGGCGTCGGAGAGGATCTTGCGACCCAGCTCCGCGTTGTTGCCGTCAAGGCGCACGACGAGCGGCTTGGTGACCGCTTCGCCCTTGGTCTTGAGCAGCTCCAGCGCCTGGACGATGCCGTTGGCGACCTCGTCACAGGCGGTGATGCCACCGAAGACGTTGACGAACACGGACTTGACGTCCGGGTCGCCGAGGATGATCTCCAGGCCGTTCGCCATGACCTCTGCGGAGGCGCCGCCACCGATGTCGAGGAAGTTGGCGGGCTTCACGTTGCCGTGGTTCTCACCGGCGTACGCGACGACGTCCAGGGTCGACATGACCAGACCGGCACCGTTACCGATGATGCCGACCTCGCCGTCGAGCTTGACGTAGTTGAGGTTCTTGGCCTTGGCGGCAGCCTCGAGCGGGTTGGCTGCGGCCTTGTCCTCGAGCTCCTCGTGACCCGGCTGACGGAAGTCGGCGTTCTCGTCGAGAGACACCTTTCCGTCCAGCGCCAGGATGCGGCCGTCCTTGGTCTTCACCAGCGGGTTGACCTCGACGAGGAGGGCGTCCTCGGCGACGAAGGTGTCCCACAGGGTCACCAGGGCCTCGGCGACACCCTCGGCCACGTCGGCCGGGAACTTCGCCTGGGCCACGATCTCGCGGGCCTTGACGATGTCGACGCCGTCCACGGCGTTGACCGGGACCTTCGCGAGGGCCTCGGGGGTCTTCTCCGCGACCTCCTCGATGTCCATGCCACCCTGCACCGAGGCCATGGCCAGGAAGGTGCGGTTGGTGCGGTCGAGGAGGTACGAGACGTAGTACTCCGCCTCGATCTCCGGGGACAGCTCGGCGATCATCACCTTGTGGACCGTGTGGCCCTTGATGTCCATGCCGAGGATGTCGGTCGCCCGGGCGACCGCCTCGTCGGCGTTGGCGGCCAGCTTCACGCCACCGGCCTTGCCGCGGCCACCGACCTTCACCTGTGCCTTGACGACAGACTTGCCGCCCAGCCGCTCGGTCGCCTCGCGGGCTGCCTCAGGCGTCTCGATCACTTCACCGGCCAGCACCGGTACACCGTGCTTGGCGAAGAGGTCCCTCGCCTGGTACTCGAACAGGTCCACGCGCGTCCGTCCCTTATCAAATGGTCTCGCGGTTGGTTTTCTGCGTGGGCGTGCCGCGAGGGGCAACGTGACTGCTCTGTCACAAGGAAGGCGCACACGGTGACCGAATACGCGGCATGTCCGTCTCGCAGGTTATCCCCGAGCCCCGCAGGACCCTAAATCACAGATCACACCTGGGCGGTGATTACGGTCACAGATCACGCTGGTGGCCGGGTCGCAGTGGACAAAACGGCGTGGGACGGCGGCGCGGCGCCGCCCGGCGGGCCGGGCGGCCCCCCTGGTCCGGACCGGCACGATCCGGATCGTGCGGAGGGACCGCCCGGCGCTCTCAGATCCCCTGGAGCGGGTACGCCGGAGCGGTGACGGAGTGCGCCGGGGACAGCGACGAGACGGTCCCCGTCGCCGACGACACGGTGTCGCCGACGAACCCGGGAGTGACGGCCGTCAGCCCCTCGGAGCCGTCCGCGGCGTGCGCCACGGCCGGACGGGCGTCGTCACCGACCGTGGACACGAGGCCACCCGCGAAGGGCCGGGCCTGGGCGCCGACGCCCTGGGCGAGCGGCATCACCCGGCCGGTGACCCCCTGGGCGAACGGGGTGACGGCGTCGCCGGTGAGGCCTTGGGCCAGCGGCCGGACCTCGGAGCCGACACCCTCGGCGAACGGCTGCACCGAGCCGGTCACTCCGTACGCCAGGGGCTGGACCTCGGTCGTCACCCCCTGCACGAAGGGCACGGCGGCCTGCGTCACGACTCCGTCGGCGAAGGGCGTGACCTCACCGGTGACGCCCTGGACGAGGGTGGACACGTCGCCGAGGGCCTGTCCGACGACCGGGAGCACCGAGGAGACGGCATCGGCGACGAGGGGAGGCAGCACGGCGTCGGAGGTCTGCCCGACGACCGGAGCGGCCTGGGTGAGGGCGCCTTCGGCGGTGGTCCTGGCGGTGCCGAGCACGTAGGGCGTCGCGTTCTGCACGTAGTCGCTCTGCATGTAGGCGCTCTGCATGTAGTCGCTCTGCGCGTAGCCCTGGCCGACGTGCTGCCCGGCGATCCGGTCGACGTGCTGCCCGGCGTTCTGGGCAATCCCCCGGCCGATGTTCTGCCCGTAGCCGGGGAGCTGCTCGATCGGGCCGAAGAGGTAGTCGACGGGTGCTTCGAGGGTGGGGGTGGGCGTGGGGGTGTCGATGGCGTCGGATGCATGGCCGGCCGCGACGCTCCGGGCGGCGGACGTGACGTCAGCCGCCTTCGCGCGGGCATCGGGCGCGACATCGGCGGCCTTGGCCCGGGCATCGGACGTCAGGTCGGCGGCCTTGGCCCGGGCGGTGCTCTGGAGACCTGCCGCCTTGGTGACGGCGTCCGCACCGTCGACACCGACGATGCCGTCGGCCACCTCGCTCACGTCGGGAACGTCGGGAGCGTCGGCCGCGTGGTCCGGGGTGGACAGCGGGAGGGAGACGGGCAGTTCGTCCGCGCTTGCGGCTGCGGTGCCGAGCGCCCACATACCGGTGGCCGTGGCGGCGACGGCTATGGAACGGCGGATGTTCTTGTGCATGAGTGGGTCAGATCCTTCGAATGTGGTCGGCGGTCCGGAGTACGTCCGGACTGCGGGCAGACCTGTTCCGCCCCCGCGCGGCAGGTCGAGGCGGGGAAAGGCCTGCCCTAGCCGGGGAATTCGAGGATGTCGCCGGATCTGTCACGGACCGGCGCGGCGGTCGCCGGAAGACCGGCGCCACGGACGAGCCCGAAGGAGGTGCCGTCCGCAAGCGGAACGGCGTGCTGGTCACCGCCACGGGGCGGGTGGGCCTCGGCGGACGCGGAGTGGCCCTGCCCACCGTCGGGCCCGAACGGCTTCCGGGGAGCCGGACGGTGGTCCGCGGCGGCCTCCCCGTACGCGGCCTCCGCCGCCTCACGCGGTACGGAGAACGCTGCCGGGCCCGGATGGCCGGGTGCTGCGGGCGTGGTGACGGGCCGGGGTGCGGCCGGAAGGTCCGGTGCACCGCTGCCGGGGACGTCGGACACCCGTGCGGGACCGGACTGCGGCGCCTCCGGAGCGGCCGGCGACGAAGGCACCGGAAGCGGCCACGCGCCCGGGGCCGGGAGGGCCACCGTGATGTCACGGAGACCGGTGACGGCCGCGCCGACGGTCTTGTCCACGACCTCACGGAGCTTGCCGGTCTCGCCGGTCTCGCCGCCGGTTCCTCCGGCCTCCGCGACCTCTGCGGCGCGCCGGGTCACCTGCCGGACGGTGGTGCGTGCGGGCTCCGTGCCCGGGGTCAGCGCGACGCGGGCGGCGTCCCTGGGTGCGGGCGGCGCGGGTGCGGACGAGGCGGGCGAGGCGGGCGAGGCGGCGGCTTTGCGTGCCACCCCAAGCGTCGCCCCATCCGCCGCCGTATCCGTCGCTGTCCGGACGGGCTGCTGTTCCCGCTGACCCTGCTGTTCCGACTGCTCCTGCTGTTCCGGGAGTTCAGCGTGTTCCTGCTGCTCCGGGTGTTCCTGGAACGGCCGTTGGAGGAGTTGCTGGACCGCATGTCCCCCGGGCTGTCGGTCCGGTTGCCCGTCCGGTTGCTGGTCCGCCTGGGCTCGCGCGCCGAAGAGGAGGCCCAGTGCCAGCAGACCGCCGAGGAACAGCACTACCTGCAGCGCGCGCCGTCCCGCCGCTCCGCGCCGGGGGCGCGGGGCGGTCACGGGACCGGCGACTGCGGTGGTCATGCGGGAGCGAGCCCTCTCGGGATGGGGTGGACCGCGGAATGCGATCCTCCGCGGACGTCGGGACGATGCTTGCACGAGCCGCCCCGGGTCACGCAAGTCCCCTGTTACTGATGGGTCTCCTTGTCCGGTATGGGCAGGGGCCTCTTCTCGATCGCGGCCGCCATGACGTCCGGGAAGAGGTCCGGCGTACAGGCGAACGCGGGAGCACCCAGCGCGGAGAGCGCCGCCGCGTGGTCACGGTCGTAGGCGGGCGCACCCTCGTCGGAGAGAGCGAGCAGGGTCACGAACTGCACCCCGGACGCCTTCATCGCGGCTACCCGCTTCAGCATCTCGTTGCGGATACCGCCCTCGTAGAGATCGCTGATGAGCACGACGACCGTGTCGGCGGGGCGCGTGATTCTGGACTGGCAGTAGGCCAGCGCCCTGTTGATGTCGGTGCCACCGCCCAACTGGGTGCCGAAGAGCACGTCGACGGGGTCGTCGAGCTGGTCGGTGAGGTCGACGACCGCCGTGTCGAAGACGACGAGCCTGGTCTGCAGGGAGCGCATGGAGGCGAGGACGGCACCGAAGACCGAGGCGTACACGACCGAGGCCGCCATCGAGCCCGACTGGTCAATGCAGAGGATGACGTCCTTCTTCACGGACTGCGCGGCCCGCCCGTAGCCGATGAGCCGCTCGGGGACGATCGTGCCGGCGCCGTTCTCACCGGGGAGGGTCAGGTAGTTCTTGAGGTTCGCCCGGATGGTCCGGTCCCAGTCGATGTCGTGGTGCCGGGGCCGTGTGACCTTCGCGGACCGGTCCAGGGCGCCCGTGAGCGTGGCGCGGGTGCGGGTGGAGAGCTGCTTCTCCAGCTTCTCGACGACCTTGCGCACGACGGCTCTCGCCGTCTCCTTCGTCGTCTCGGGCATGGCCTTGTTGAGTGAGAGCAGGGTGCCGACGAGATGGACGTCCGCCTCGACGGCCTCCAGCATCTCCGGTTCCAGCAGGAGCGCGGACAGGCCGAGGCGGTCGATGGCGTCACGCTGCATGACCTGGACGACGGAGGTGGGGAAGTACGTACGGATGTCGCCCAGCCAGCGCGCCACGGACGGGGCGGAGGCCCCGAGCCCGGCGGATCGGCCGCTGCCGCCCCTGCCACCGGGCCGGCCCCCTTTCTCGTACAGCGCGGTCAGCGCACCGTCCATCGCGGCGTCGCGGCCGGCGAGGGTGCATCCGGTGCTCTCCGCACTGTCCGCACCCAGCACCAGGCGCCACCGCCGCAGCCGTTCCCCCTCGTCCGAGGGAACGTGTGGCATGGCCGTCACTGCCGCCGCCCTCACTGTCGCCGCCGTCACTGTCGCCGCCGCTGCCAGGTCCCGCGCGTCCCCGCCGCTTCCCGTGGTCATCCCGTTGCCCCCAGCCGTTCCTCGTCGTTGCCCGGTGTCCCCGGCCGTTCCCCGTGGCTGTCCGGTATCCCGGCAGCCGTCTCGGTCGTCGGCCCGGCGTCCAGGCCCAGCAGCAGGCGCAGCACCGGCACCACCGCGTCCGCGCGCGCCCCGTCGAGGACGGGGCCGAATCCGGGCGCCGTGGACTCGTGCCCCGGCACCGCTCCGGTGCCCGCGTCCGTGCCGGCGGCCGGGCCGCGCCGGACGAGTTCGCCCAGCGTGCGCCGCACGCCCGACTCGTACGCCGCGAAGGTGCGGCGCAATAGGGGCAGGACGTCGGTGAAGGTGTCCGCGGGCACGCCGGTGAGCCAGGAGTCGACCAGGGCGAGCAGTCGCTCGTCGTGGACCAGGAGCATGCCGCCGCCGGCCGCACCACCGACGAAGCCCTCGATCCATGCGGCGGCATCGGCGGGCGGCGTGCCGGGCGACAGGGCGAGACCCATCAGCCGGGCGGCCTCGTCCTGGGCGAGGTGTCCGTCGTCGAGCAGCAGCCGGGCGGCCCGCCCACGGATCACACCGGCGACGGCGTCCCTGACGGCCAGTCGGTGCAGCACGGCTCTCCAGCGCTCACGCAGCCCGTCGGCGTTCGCCGGTACGGTCCCGGCGAGCAGGCCGATCGCCGTGTGCACGCCGTCCACCTGGCGGCGGAGTGCGGCGGCCCCGTCCGCGTCGAGTCCGGTGCAGGCGGGTGGCAACCCGATGCAGATCCGCTCCGCGAGCCCCGCCGCCACCTCCCCGAGCGCGGCGGTGTCCGTCGCCCGGACATCGCCGTAGCGCAGGGTGCGGGCCAGGGCCGGCAGGGCGTCGGCGAGGTGGCCGACGTCGGAGTCGAGGGCCGCGCGGTCGGCGAGGACCCGCATCACGACGGGCAGCGCCTCGGGCAGTCCGGCGAGCAGGCACCGCTCGGCAAGGGCGGTCACCTCGGAGAGCGCGGTGGCCGCGAGGGCGTCCGACTCGGCGCGCGCGGTGGCGGCGGAGAGCACGGTGGTGCCCCAGACCCCCGCCTCCGCGACCCGTACGTACAGCTCGGGCTCCCAGTGCAGCCGCCAGCTCTCCCGGAAGGTGCCGGTGCTCCCCCGGCCCGCGGCGGGTTCGCCCCAGCCGATACCGAGGAGGCGCAGCCGGTGCAGGAGCCTGCTGCGTGCGCCGTCGGTGTCCTTGCGGAGGTCGAGCTCCAACTCCCTTTCGGTGGCTTCCGGTTTGAGGCGCAGGGTGCGCTGCTGCCGGTTGAGGTCGCGCTGCAGCGGCACGGCGGGGGCGGTGTCCGGTACTTCGCCGAGTGTCACGCCGACGATCAGCCGGTCCCGGACGAGGGCCAGCGGCACGTCGGAGCCCTCGCACATCACGGCGCGGACGGCGTCGGTGGTCTCGCCCAGTCCGGCGAGCGGCCGGCCCCGCATGGCGGCCAGGGTGTCGGCGAGCCGGACCGCCTCGATGACATGGGCCGAGGACACGAACCGGTCCTCGTCGCGCAGGAGTCCGGCGACCTTGGTCATCCAGCGTTCGACCGGGCGGTCCGGGGAGGCGAAGAGGTGCTCGTACCAGCCGGGCGAGTCGATCCCGGCCCCGTAACCGCTGCGCCGTGCGAGCCGCTGATGGGTCCAGGGCACCCAGGTCAGTTCGGCCTTGACCTTGGGGAGGCCCTTGAGGAGCGCCCGGTCGGCCGTCTGCGTCGTCCTCGCTTCGAGCGCGGGGACATGCCAGGCCCCGCAGACCACGGCGAAGGCACCGCCGAACTCCTTGCGGGCGGCGCGGATCTGGATGCGCATGTACGCCTCCCGGACCGCGTCCCTCGGGTGTCCGCCGTCCCCGTACACCTCGCGGAGGGCCGTCATCGCCTCGCCGAGCGCGGCGAAGGCGGCCAACGGATCTGCGGCGGCCGCGCCGGGCACGCCGGAACCGCCGGGGGCTCCGGGAACGCGGGGACCTGCGGGCACGCGGTGTTCGACCACGTCCTCCCACCAGCGCTCGGGGTCGTCGTACCCCGCGGTCTCGGCCAGCACCCGGATCGGGTCGACGGGAACGGCCCGGAGCTCGTCGTCCCGCTCCGCGCCCTCAGCCTGCCGGCCGTCCCGCTCCCCCTCCTCCGCCATGGCCAGGGAGTGCGCCGCGGGCAGGTCGATGAAGCGGACCGGGACGCCCTGCGCCAGCGCCCAGCGGATCGCGACCCATTCGGGTGAGAACGCGGCGAACGGCCAGAAGGCGGCCCGCCCCGGGTCGTCCACCGCGTGGGCGAGGAGCGCGACGGGCGGCCGCATCTGCTCGTCGGCGACGAGCGGCAGCAACGCGTCCCCCTCGGGCGGCCCCTCGATGAGCACCGCCTGCGGACGCGCCGCGTCGAGAGCGGCACGGACGGCACGGGCGGACCCCGGGCCGTGGTGCCGCACCCCGAGCAGCAGCGGCCCCGACGGGCGCGCGCCCGTCATACCGAGACCTCACGGCAGGCGCGGTAGAAGTCCTTCCAGCCGTCCCGCTCGCGCACCACGGTCTCCAGGTACTCCTGCCAGACCACGCGGTCGGCCGCCGGATCCCGGACGACCGCGCCGAGGATGCCTGCGGCCACGTCCCCGGGGCGCAGCACGCCGTCGCCGAAGTGTGCGGCGAGGGCGAGACCGTTGGTGACGACGGAGATGGCCTCGGCGGTGGACAGCGTCCCCGAGGGAGACTTCAGCTTGGTCCGGCCGTCGGTGGTGACTCCGTCGCGCAGTTCGCGGAAGACCGTGACCACCCGCCGGATCTCCGCGAGGCCGTCGGGTGCGGGCGGCAGGTCGAGCGAGCGTCCGACCTGGTCGACGCGCCGCGAGACGATGTCGACCTCCGCCTCGGGGGTGGCCGGCAGCGGCAGCACCACGGTGTTGAAGCGCCGCCGCAACGCGCTGGACAGCTCGTTGACCCCGCGGTCGCGGTCGTTGGCCGTGGCGATGACGTTGAAACCGCGGACGGCCTGGACCTCCTGGCCCAGTTCGGGCAGTGGCAGGGTCTTCTCCGAAAGGATCGTGATCAGCGAGTCCTGCACGTCGGCGGGGATGCGGGTGAGCTCCTCGATCCTGGCCGTCATGCCCTCGGACATGGCCCGCATCAGCGGGCTGGGCACCAGCGCGTCACGGCTGGGGCCGTGTGCGAGCAGCTGGGCGTAGTTCCATCCGTAACGGACGGCTTCCTCGGGTGTGCCCGCGGTGCCCTGGACGAGGAGGGTCGAGTCGCCGCTGACGGCGGCCGCGAGGTGCTCGGACACCCAGGTCTTGGCGGTGCCCGGAACGCCGAGGAGCAGCAAGGCACGGTCGGTGGCGAGTGTGGTGACGGCGACCTCCACGAGGCGGCGCGGGCCCACGTACTTGGGCGTGATCACCGTGCCGTCGGGCAGGGTGCCGCCGAGCAGATACGTGGCGACGGCCCACGGAGACAGGCGCCAACGCTCGGGCCGGGGGCGGTCGTCGGCTGCGGCGAGTGCCTTCAGCTCGTCGGCGAAGGCGTCCTCGGCATGCGGGCGCAGGACTTCGGCGCCGATGGCTTCGGTACGTTCGGCGCTTGCGGTGGTCACGTTGTTTGCGGTGCTTGCGGACACGGTCATGGATCCCCCTCCAGATCGGTCGACCTGATGTGGTTCCCACGGTGCACCATGGCACTGACAATCGACCTTCCCGCAGGTCAGGGCCCGTTGTCAGTGGTGCGGCCTAACGTCGTTCCCATGCTGCTGACTGACGGGGGAGAACCCTTGGGCGCCGCTGCTCCGGCGGCGCGCTGGACGGTGGAGCAGGTCCTGGCCCTGGCTCCTGACGACGCTTCACGCAAGGCGGGAAACAAACTGGGTGCGGCCGGTTGGTGGTCGGACACCGGAGGGAGTGCTTCGGGCGCGGTCTGGGGGCTGTGCCGGGGAAGCGGGAGCAAGCCGTACCGCACGGCGGTCGACACCACCGGGCCCGCGTACAAGTGCAGTTGCCCCAGCCGCAAGTTCCCGTGCAAGCACGCGCTGGGTCTGCTGCTGCTCCGCGCGGCCGACGGATCGGCGCTGCCCGCCGGCGAACCGCCCGACTGGGCCGAGGAGTGGCTGACAGGCCGTCGCTCCCGCGCCGAGGCGAAGGAGAAGGGGAAGGACTCGGGCGGTGGTCCGGCCGATCCCGAGGCCGCGCGGCGCCGTGCCGAGCGGCGGGCGGAGCGGATCGACGGCGGCGCGCAGGAGTTGGAGCAGCGCCTGACCGACCTGCTGCGCGGCGGGCTGGCCGCGGCCGAGCAGTCGGGGTACGGGCTGTGGGAGGAGACGGCAGCCCGCATGGTCGACGCGCAGGCACCCGGCCTGGCGGGCCGGGTGCGGGAGTTGGGGGCGATCGCGGCCTCCGGCCCCGGGTGGCCGGTGCGGCTGTTGGAGGAGTGTTCCCTGCTTCATCTGCTGGACACGGCATGGCTGGGCATCGACCGGCTTCCGCAGCCGCTCGCGGCGACGGTCCGCACCCGTGTGGGCCTGCCGGCCGCTGCGGAGGGGCCGCCGGTCCGTGACCACTGGCTGGTTCTCGCGCAGTACGACACGCCGGAGGGCAAGATCGTCACCCGGCGCATCTGGCTGTACGGCAGGGCATCGGGCCGTATCGCGCTGCTGCTGTCCTTCGGGGCCGCCGGGCGCTCCCCCGGACAGGCGCTCCCGGTGGGCGTCACTCTCGACGCCGAGGTCACGGCCTATGGAGGAGGCGGGCAGCTACGGGCCGAGCTGGGACCGCAGTTCGGCCTGCCCGTGCCGGCCGGATCACCGCCTCCGGGCGTCCCGGTCACCGGGGCGATCGCCGCGTACGGCAAGGCGCTGAGCGACGATCCATGGCTGGATTCCTGGCCGGTGACGCTGCGCGACGTCATACCCGTGCCGTCCGCGGACGGCTGGCAGCTGGCGGACGCCGAGGGTGATGCGGCCCTGCCCGTCGCCGCCACCGCGCTGTCCCGGCCCGCGCTGTGGAAGCTCGTCGCGCTCTCCGGCGGCCGTCCGCTCACCGTCTTCGGGGAGTGCGGTCACCGCGGCTTCGACCCGCTCGCCGCCTGGCCGGTGACGGGTGAGGGCGGCGACGCCGCGGCGCCGGACCCGTCGTCGCGCGCCCGGCCTGACGCCGACGCCGACGCCGCCGCCGCCGCCGTCGCCGGTGCTGACGCCGGCGCCATGACCACCGCCGGCGCGATCGTGCCGCTCATCTGACCCGAGGAGGAGGAGCGATGCCCCGCACCACCACGACCGCAACCCCGACCGCGAACGCATCCAGATCCACATCCGCACCCACACCCACACCCATGACCACCGCCACAGAGACGACCGCACCCACATCCACGTCCGCGCCCCGGACCGGTGCGTCGGCCACCGCGCCTGCCGGCGGGCTCGTGGCCCCGCCGTGGGAGGAACTCGTCACCTCGGCGCTCCTCGGCACGGACCGCCGCCCGTCCGGGACGGCGTCCGGCACCGGGCCGGACGGCGCGGCGGCGGCGCTGCTGGACGCGGCCGCCCTGCACACCGTGCGGCGCCGGGCGGGCCTGCTGCCCGCCCCCGCCGCGCCCCGGCCCGATCCCGCGCCCGCCGACCCGCGGCCCGCGCTGCCGGAGGCCGCCCGGAACCGGCTGACGCAGCTGCTCACGGACCGGGCGGCGCCGCACGGCTCGGGCGGCAGGCGCGGCACGGCCCCCGATCTCATGGAGCTGCTCCCGCAGTGGCTCGCCGCCGCCAATCTGCACAGATACCGGGCGCCGGACGCCGCGTTGCCGCCCCTGCTGGACGCGGCCCGGGCACGGACCGATCTGCGCCCCCAGGCCCTGGCGTTCGCCGGACCGCGCGGACTGTGGCTGGCCGGGCTGAACCCGGAGTGGAAGTTCGCGCTGCGCGGCGCGTCCGGCAGTGCGCTGCTGCCGAAGGTGACGGACCCGGAGGCGGTGGGCCGGCTCTGGGAGGAGGGCCTTTTCGCCGAACGCGTCGCTCTGCTGTCCGCCGTACGGGCACATGACGCGGACGCCGCCCTCGCCCTGCTCGCCACCACCTGGTCCACGGAACGGGCCGAGGACCGGCTGATGTTCATCGATTCGCTGCGCACCGGACTGTCCGGTGCGGACGAGGAGTTCCTGGAACAGGCCCTCGCCGACCGCAGCCGCAATGTGCGCGCCACGGCCGCCGAGCTGTTGTCCGCCCTTCCCGGATCGGCGCTGGCCCACCGGATGGCCGCCCGCGCGCTGTCCTGCGTGAGCCCCGGTCTCACCGGGACCGGGCCGTCCGTGGCCGTGGAGGCCCCGCACGAGTGCGATGCGGCGATGCAGCGCGACGGAGTCGTGGCGCTCCCGCCGTCCGGGCGGGGCGAACGGTCCTGGTGGCTGGGTCAGCTGGTGGAGTCGTCCCCGCTGTCCGTGTGGCCGACACGGTTCGGCGGCCGCGAAGCCCGGGAGATCGTGGCGCTGCCGGTGGCCGACGGCTGGGGCGAGGAGCTGCACGCGGCCTGGTGCCGGGCGGCCGTACGCCAGCGCGATCCCGAGTGGGCGCGGGCGCTGCTCGGCGCACCGTCCATACCTCCGTCGAACGGTCCCGGTACGACGTCGCTCGCGGAGCGGTCCAAGCTCCTGGCCGTTCTGCCCGCCGCCGAGCGGGCCGACTGGGTGGCCGGGTTCATCGCGGCACACGGCCTGTCGGAGGCGTTCCAGCTGCTGGGGGTCTGCCCGACACCGTGGGCGGAGCCGCTCGGGCGGTCCGTCGTGGACGCCCTCGACATCGCCCGGGACGCGGGCAGCTACCCCTGGAGCTTCAGCGGGGTGATGGGCCTCGCCGAGCGCTGCCTGGACCCTGCCGAGGCGGACAGGCTGGAGGTCCTCACCACGACACCCGACGAGCCTGCGGACGCCTCACCGGGCGCGAACGGCTACTGGTCCGAGGCGTTCCAGCGCCTGGTCTCCACGTTGCGGCTGCGCGCGGCGATGGACCTGGAGCTCGGACGGGGCCGCCGCCTCTGAGGCAGTGGACGGGGGCGATGGGCCGCAGGCGGGTGCGGCAGGCCGCGGACGGCGGGCGACTGGCGACTGGCGACTGGCCGCAAACACCGGACAGCCACCCGGACCGCAACCCTGAGACTTCATCCTGGGACCGCACTACCCGGACCGCGGCCCAGGGACCGCACTCCCCTGACCGTCTCCGGAGATCGCTCCCCGGCCACCTCACTCCAGGGACCGCACTCCCCGCACCGCAACCCGGGCACCCCGGCCCACGGACCGCAACCCGGGCACCCCGGCCCACGGACCGCACCGCCCCGGCCTCGGGCTCAGGCCTCCGCCGGCTGGCGGACGTTCGCGTTGACCCAGTCGACGATCGCGACCGTCGTCGCGCCCGGCGTGAAGATCTCCGCGACGCCCTGCTCCTTCAGCGGCGCGATGTCCGCCTCCGGGATGATGCCGCCTCCGAACACCTTGATGTCCGCCGCGTCGCGCTCCTTCAGCAGCTCGATCACCTTCGCGAAGAGCGTGTTGTGCGCACCGGAGAGGATCGAGAGACCGATGGCGTCGGCATCCTCCTGGATCGCGGTGTCCACGATCTGCTCGGGCGTCTGGTGGAGCCCCGTGTAGATGACCTCCATACCCGCGTCACGCAGCGCCCGCGCGATCACCTTCGCCCCGCGGTCATGGCCGTCGAGGCCCGGCTTGGCCACCACCACACGGATCGGACCGGTCACACCCATCACTGCCTCCACATGCGTCTCCCGTGGCCGGAGGCCGGGGAATGTGAACGAACGTTATCGCCAGCATCCCGCAAGCCGCAGTTTCGCGGTGGACGGGGAGGGGGAAATCACACGTGGGACATGTTCACCGGGCACCGTTCCCGCAGCACGCGGCAGTCCTGCCGTGCGGGACCGGCCGCCGGGGGAGCCGCGACGAGGTCGTCGTACCACCGTGCCGTCAGCCGCACGGCACGGTGGTACGACTCACCACCTGCCCGTCCGCCGGTCACCGAAGGTGATCCGGAGGGCGCGGCGGGCGGCTGGTCCCGGACGGCGACCAGCCGGCCCGGGCCTCCGGCGTGGCGCCCCATGAGGGCATACGGGGCAGCGAGCCGCTTCTCCCCGGGTGCCGGAGCAGGAGGTCGACCATGAAGACCCTGCCTTTCCTCCCCCTTCTTCCCCTACTGCTGCGCCGGATGTGCAACGGCACCACCTGGCTGCCGTCCGCCCCGACCCCGCCCACCCGGCTGTCCGCCGCCCTGCTGAAGGCGACCGCCCTTGAACTGGTGGTGCTCGCGGGGCACGCGCTCCTGTATCCCACCGGCATCACCGGCGAACGGCATCCCGCGGCCGGCACCCCCGCACAACCCGCAACAGGAACGCCACCAGCACCGGCACCGGCACCGGGATCAGCGACGGGATCAGCACCAGCGACAGGCACGACGGCCGGCCCGGCGGAACGAACCGTGCCGCCGTCCACCCCCACGTCCCCTCCGCCGTCCACCCCCACGTCCCCTCCGCCGTCCGCCCCCACGGCCCTTCCGCCGTCCGCCCCCACGGCCCTTCCAGCGTCCGCGCCCACGCCCACGCCCGCCCCCGCGGGGACCTCCGCGCTGCCCACCGGGCACCCCGGCCGGCCTCCTGTCGTGCTGCTGCACGGCTTCATCGACAACCGCTCCGTCTTCGTCCTGCTGCGCCGCTCACTGGCCCGGCACGGCTGGCACCACCTGGAGTCGCTCAACTACTCCCCGCTGACGTGCGACATCCGCACCGCCGCCGAGCTGCTCGGCCGGCACATCGAAGAGATCTGCGCCCGCACCGGCCACCACGAGGTGGACATCGTCGGGCACAGCCTCGGCGGCCTGATAGCGCGCTATTACGTCCAGCGACTGGGCGGTGACCGTCGGGTCCGCACGCTCGTCACCCTCGGCACGCCGCACGGCGGCACCTCCGCCGCCCCGCTGGCCGGCGCCCACCCCATCGTCCGCCAGATGCGCAGCGGTTCGGCGCCGATCGAGGAGCTGCGGCTCCCCGCACCCGGCTGCCGCACCCGGTTCGTCAGCTTCTGGAGCGAACTGGACCAGGTGATCACCCCCGTCGAGGCGGCCTGCGTCGACCACCCGGACCTCGACGCGGTGAACGTACGCGTCAGCGGGGTCGGCCATCTGGCACTGCCCGTGCACCCGGTCGTAGCCGCCGGTATCCGCCGGGCGCTCGACGCCCCCACGTCGGCCCAGGGGTCGGCCGAGGCCGCCTCCGTGGCCTGAATCCCACACATTCCGGAAGCCTTGGCCTGTTCGGTCGACGCACCACCCCGCGCACGAATAGAACGAGTTTCGAACATAGAGCCAAGGGTGTGTGAGCAGCCCGTCGAAAGGCGGCCGATTGCCCGTTTCCTGAGCGCCGGGGTGCCGTCGAAGATTGTCCGCGTCGCATACCGCCGGGTACAGTCGCGGCCACTGCTTCCCCCGGAGTCCCACCGGACCCCGGACAAACTGGTCCTGCTGCCGAGGCGAGAGAGAAGTTGGTGAACGACCAGCACCCCTACGCCGGGTACGCCGGATACGACGGCCACTCCACGGGCGGCTTCGACGGCGACCCGCTCTTCGGCTCCCTCCCCGGCGACCACGACGGCTCGTACGACACCGCGACGGCCTACGCCGCCCCGTACGGCAGCGGCCAGGCCGACTACAGCGGCAGCGCGTACGACACCGGCGCCTGGGACACGGGCGCACACCACACGGTCGGGTACGGCCACCCCGCGGATTACGCGGGCCACACCGCGCAGCCCCAGCAGCAGCACCCGTACGAAACCGACCCGCAGTACGACACAGGCGCGACCTGGATCCCGGGAGACACCGGCTACGGCTACGCGATCCCGGCCCAGCTCGGCGCCCCGGACTCCTCCGGCCAGTGGGACACCACCGCCTGGCACCAGAACGGCCAGTGGGCCGACGCCGGAACAGCGGGATACGACACCGGCGCGTACGACGCCACCGCCTGGAACACCGGCGCCACGCCCGAGCACGAACAGCAATCCGCGCACACCGCGACCGCATCGCACGAATCCGAACAGACGGCGCAGCACCCGTACGCGGCCAACGAGACATACGAGGCGTACGAGCAGCAGCCCTCGCACGGAACACCGTACGAGCAGCAGCCCTCCCACGAAACGACGTACGAGCAGCAGGCCCACGGAGCACCGTACGAGCAGCAGGTCACCCACGAGGCCTCGTACGAGCAGCAGGCCTCCTACGATCCGTACGAGCCCTACCGCACCGCCGAGTTCAGCCTCCCGGAGACGGACACCGGGACGGAGACCGGAACCGGGACGGGTGCGGAGACAGGGCCCGCGACCGCGAAGGACTCAGGCGCGGAGGCCACCGACGGCACCCGGGCCGAGACCGCGGAGGCCGACGATCACACCGGCGGCCACGCGTCCGCACCGGACGCCGGCCACCGCCCCGCAGGCCGCCCCGTCACCCGCGGCGGTGGCGGCGGCCGTAGCCGCAGGCGTTCCCCCGCGAAGCGTTCCGCGCTCCTCACCGTCGCCGTCCCGTCCGCCTGCGTGATGAGCGTGGCGGGCATCGCCGCAGCCTCCGTGGGCGGAATGGGCGGTGGCGAGGAGAAGAAGGACGAGACCACGACGATGGCGGCCGCCGACCCCGGCACGGTCAAGCCCGTCGCGGCCAACAACGAGCTGGACACCCAGCTGGCCAATCTCAGCGCCGACGCGGAGAACTTCGCCGACCGCGCCAGCCGCACCCAGGAGCGCATCGACCTGAAGGAGCGGCAGGCCGCCGAGAAGAAGAAGCGGGCGGAGGAAGCCGCCCGCAAGGAGGCCCTGCGCCCCAAGTTCGTCATGCCGGTCAAGGATCACCGGCTCAGCGCGTACTTCGGACAGGCGGGCGTCAACTGGATGTCCGTGCACACGGGCATCGACTTCCCCGTCGACTACGGCACGCCGGTGATGGCGGCGACCGACGGCACCGTCCGTACGCAGTTCAACACCGCCTACGGGAACATGGCCATCGTCACCGCGGCCGACGGCACCGAGACCTGGTACTGCCACCTGAGCAGCACCCGGATCCGCTCGGGTTCGGTCAAGGCCGGTGACGTCATCGCGTACTCCGGGGACTCCGGCAACTCGACCGGCCCGCACATGCACTTCGAGGTGCGACCCGGCGGCGGCGCGGCCATCGACCCGCTGCCCTGGCTCCGCAGCCACAACGTCAACACGAACTGACCCGCAACGCAACGCGACGCAAGGCAACCCCATGCGACGCAAGGCAACGCAACGGCCGGCGCGACCGCCTCATCGGGGCGGCCGCCCCGGCCGCCCCGTCCGGCTAGAGCTTCTCGACCGGGGCGTACCGCAGCAGCAGCTTCTTCGGGCGCTCGTCGCCGAAGTCGACCGTGGCCTTGGCCTGGTCCCCGATGCCCTCGACCGCCGTCACCGTGCCCAGACCGAACTGGTCGTGGGTGACCCGGTCGCCGGCCACCAGCGTGATCGTCGGCTTGTCCGAGGTCCGCCGGGTCGCGAAGCCCGAGGGGCCGGAGCGCGCGCGGGACGCGGAGAGCGATGAGGTGATGCCCGACGTCGGTCCTGCCGGCGCCGCCATCGGACCCTTGCGCTTCCACTCCAGGTGCTGGTCCGGGATCTCCTCCAGGAACCGCGACGGCGGGTTGTACGAGGGCTGGCCCCAGGCGCTGCGCATCGCCGCCCGGGTGAGATAGAGCCGCTCGCGGGCGCGCGTGATGCCGACGTAGGCCAGCCGGCGCTCCTCCTCCAGCTCCTTGACCTGGCCCAGCGCCCGCATGTGCGGGAAGACGCCGTCCTCCATGCCGGTCAGGAAGACCACCGGGAATTCGAGGCCCTTCGCGGTGTGCAGCGTCATCAGCGTGACGACACCGGAGCCGTCCTCGTCCTCGTCGGGGATCTGGTCGGCGTCGGCGACGAGGGCGACCTTCTCCAGGAACTCGGCGAGCGTGCCCGCGCCCTCGTCCTCCGCCCGCTCCTGCTCGAACTCGAGGGCGACGGAGGCGAGCTCCTGGAGGTTCTCGATGCGGGTCTCGTCCTGCGGATCGGTGGACGCCTGGAGTTCGGCGAGATAGCCGGTCCGCTCCATGACGGCCTCCACCACGACCGCCGGCCCCGCGCCGGACTCCACGACCGTGCGGAGCTCCTCCATCAGCGTGTTGAACCGCTTCACGGCGTTCGACGAGCGGGCCGCCATGCCGTACGCCTCGTCGACGCGGCGCAGCGCCTGCGGGAACGAGATCTTCTCGCGCATCGAGAGGGCGTCGATCATCGCCTCGGCCCGGTCGCCGATGCCCCGCTTGGGCACGTTGAGGATGCGGCGCAGCGGGACGGTGTCCTCGGGATTGGAGAGCACCCGGAGGTAGGCCAGGACGTCCCTGACCTCCTTGCGCTCGTAGAAGCGCACCCCGCCGACGACCTTGTACGGCAGGCCGACGCGGATGAAGATCTCCTCGAAGACACGGGACTGCGCGTTCGTCCGGTAGAAGATCGCCACGTCGCCGGCCTTGGCGTCGCCCGCGTCGGTCAGCCGGTCGATCTCGTCGGCGACGAACTGCGCCTCGTCGTGCTCGGTGTCCGCGACGTATCCGGCGATCCGGGCACCGGAGCCGGCGTTGGTCCAGAGGTTCTTCGGACGACGGCTCTCGTTGCGCTCGATGACCGCGTTGGCCGCGGACAGGATCGTCTGCGTGGAGCGGTAGTTCTGCTCCAGCATGATCGTGGTCGCGTCCGGATAGTCCTCCTCGAACTGGAGGATGTTGCGGATGGTCGCGCCGCGGAAGGCGTAGATCGACTGGTCCGCGTCACCCACGACGCACAGCTCGGCGGGGGCGTCCTCGGGACCGGCCGGGCCGACCAGCTCCCGTACGAGCGTGTACTGAGCGTGGTTGGTGTCCTGGTACTCGTCGACGAGGACGTGCCGGAAGCGGCGGCGGTAGTGCTCGGCGACGTCGGGGAACGCCTGGAGCAGGTGCACCGTCGTCATGATGATGTCGTCGAAGTCCAGGGCGTTCGCTTCGCGCAGCCGGGACTGGTAGAGCGCGTAAGCCTGGGCGAGCGTCTTCTCGAAGCCGTCGGCGGCCTGTCCGGCGAAGGTCTCCTCGTCGATCAGCTCGTTCTTCAGGTTCGACACCTTCGCCGTGAACGACTTCGGCGGGAAGCGCTTCGGGTCGAGGTCGAGATCGCGGCAGACGAGGGCCATGAGGCGCTTGGAGTCGGCCGCGTCGTAGATCGAGAACGAGGAGGTGAAGCCGAGCCGCTTCGACTCGCGGCGCAGGATCCGTACGCACGCGCTGTGGAAGGTCATGACCCACATGGCGTTGGCCCGCGGTCCGACGAGCTGCTCGACGCGCTCCTTCATCTCGCCGGCGGCCTTGTTGGTGAAGGTGATCGCCAGGATCTGGCCCGGGTGGACCCCGCGCTCGGCCAGCAGGTGGGCGATGCGGTGGGTCAGCACGCGGGTCTTGCCCGAACCGGCACCGGCAACGATGAGCAGCGGGGAGCCGGCGTGCACGACGGCTGCGCGCTGCTCGGTGTTCAGCCCGTCGAGCAGCGCGGCGGTGTCGATGACCGGGCGGTGGGCCCCGTCGCGGTAGTACGCGTCACGGGGCGGCGGGGGCCCGTCGAAAACGCCCGCGAAGAGGCCCTCCGGCACCGCTTCGGGTGCGGAGTCCTCGGGGGGCGGCGGGGGCCCTTCCTCCGTGTGCTGGAGGCCGGCCAGGAAACTGTCGTCAAAGAGGCTGCTCATCGCCTCCCGAGTCTAGGCGTGCGCACTGACACTCCGCGGCCGAGTGACGAACCACGCATCGGGAGCGGCCACGCAGAGCGAGCGGGGGACCGCACTGCGTGGGGCGATCACGGGCCCCACCTGCCCCGCAGCACTCCCCCGCGTCGAGGTCACGAAAATGTATCGGGCATATCGAACATCAACCTTCACAGCGACACCATGAGTTGGCTAGCGTGCTCGTTCGGGCGGCCCGTACCCCCAGAGGCGATCCACGCCGAGCGGGCTTCCACGCCGAATCCGGGCTGCCGTACAAGGAGTCCGGAACCGGGGACCCACACGCAGCACCGGGGTGAATCGGTCCGCAACCCCCACCAGGACCGTAGGGCAGCCTTCCGTTCCGCCCGAACCCGACAGCTAACCCGGTAGGCGGTCCACGGAAGGAGATGCCGGCCTTGGCGTCGCATCGCAAACCGCGCACCCGTGTGCGCAACACCGGCCCGGCCGTCGGGATCACGACGGCCGCGCTCGCGTCGGTGACCCTGCTGTCCACGCAGAGCGCACTCGCCGCCCCGGCTCCCAAGCCCAGCATCGAGGACGTACAGAAGAAGGTCGACGACCTCTACCGGCAGGCGGGCACCGCGACCCAGCAGTACAACCAGGCGAAGGAGGCGACGGGCAAGCAGCGCACCAAGGTGGACACGCTGCTGGACGACGTCGCCCGGCGCACCGAGAAGCTGAACGAGGCCCGCAGGACACTGGGCGTCTACGCCGCCGACCAGTACCGCAGCGGCGCCCTCGCCCCGACGGCCACCTTCTTCCTGGCCGACGACCCGCAGTCGTTCTTCGACCAGTCCCACCTCATGGACCGGATGACCGCGCGCCAGACGCAGGCGGTGTCGGACTTCCGTACGCAGCAGGCGAAGGCGTCCAAGCAGCGGGCCGAGGCCGTGGCGGGCCTGGAGACGCTCACCGAGTCGCAGGCGACGCTGCGCACCAGCAAGCAGAACGTCCAGACGAAGCTGTCCGAGGCCCGCAGCCTGCTGTCGAAGCTGACCGCCGAGGAGAAGGCGCGTCTGGCGGAGCTGGAGCGCAAGAAGGAGGCCGAGGCCAAGCGCAAGGCCGAGGCACTGGCGAAGAAGCAGGCAGCCGCGAAGGCCGAGGCCGACCGCAAGGCCGAGGAGGCCGCCAAGGAGGCCGGCACCGGAAGCGGTGCGGACACGGGGAGCGGGACGGGGAGCGGGACGGGCACCGGTTCGGGCTCGGACGCGGACGCCTCGACGAAGGCCGAGAAGGTCATGGCGTTCGCCAGGGCGCAGCTCGGCAAGCCGTACGTCTGGGGGGCGACCGGCCCGGCCTCGTACGACTGCTCGGGACTCACCCAGGCGGCCTGGAAGGCGGCGGGCGTCGACATTCCGCGGACCACGTGGGACCAGGTGAACGTCGGCACCAGGATCGCCACGGCGGATCTGCAACCGGGTGACCTGGTCTTCTTCTACGACGACATCAGCCACGTCGGCATCTACAAGGGCGACGGCATGATGATCCACGCGCCGAAGCCGGGGGCGAACGTGCGTGAGGAGTCGATCTTCTACATGCCGATCTACGGGAGCGTGCGACCGGGCTGACCTCCCCTCCCGCGTCGCGAAAACGCCGCTGCCCGGACCCACGGGGTCCGGGCAGCGGCGTTTTCGACGGCTCAGGTCCAGAGCGTGGCGATGAAGATGTTGACGATCGTCAGTCCGCCGACCGCGGCGAAGAGGCCCTTGTCGACCTTCTCCTCGTCGCGCTTGACGTAGACGAGCCCGAGGATCACGACCAGGATCAGCAGCTTGATGCCGATCTTGACGTTGTTCACGGGGTGGTCGTCGGCCTGGTCGAGCCCGACCAGCGCGATTCCGGTGACCAGCATCGTCAGCGCGCCGTGCAGCATGGCCGGGACGAACCGCGCCGTGCCCGCACTCATCGCCTTCATCTGGGTCAGGAAACCGCCCAGCAGGGAGGCGATGCCGATGATGTGCAGGGCGACGAAGACATCGATGAGTACACGCATGGCTCCGCAGCCTAGCCCCGGCCATATCAGCACTCCGCAGCCGGGTGAGGCTTAGTGGCCACTTGACCGCGTGATGCACCAATTGCCTGACTCTGGTGCAATTTTTCCGATCGTACGGTGGCAACGCAACGCCAAATTAAGACAATAACCGTCATTACAACCCTTTCCCGTGTCCCGGGTTTAGCGTCCCTTCCCAGGTGGCCGGCACAGCTCCGATCCGCACCCGGACGGCGTTCCCGGTCACCCCGCCGAGGTCCCGGCGGCGGGCCGCTCCCCCTGTTGGCGGCCCCTCGCCGGGGCCGGGCGGGCCCGTCGGTAGACCCCGGCGGGCCGTCGACAGGAAGGACGCCCGCCCTCGTGGCAGCGCACCGGAAACCCAAGCAGCGCCCGTACACCGGCTCTGCTGCCCGCACAGCGGCGACGCTCGCCTTCGCCGGGGCTGCGACCGCTGCCGCGTTGCCGGGATCCGCGCACGCCGATCCGGCGCCGACCCCCGCCCAGGTCAGGGCCGAGGTGGACCGGCTGTACCGGGAGGCGGAGGTGGCCACCGAGCAGTACAACGGCGCCAGGGAGAAGGCTGCCGCCACCGCCAGGTCCGTGGACGACCTGCGCGACGAGGCAGCCCGCAGGACCGAGCGGCTCAACACCGCACGCGACGCGCTGGGTTCGTACGCCGCCGCGCAGTACCGCTCCGGCGGCATCGACCCCGCCGTGCAGCTGCTGCTCTCCTCGGACCCCGACCAGTACCTCCAGCGCGCCTCGTACGTGGACCGGGCCGGCGAGCGGCGTGCCACCGAGGTCCGCAGCGTGCGGCGCCAGGTCGCGGACGTGGCGCAGGTCCGCGCCGAGGCCGCCCGGCAGCTGACCGAGCTCGCCGCCCGCCAGGCGGCCCTGAAGGAGCACAAGGCGACGGTCCGCGCCAGACTCGCCGAGGCCCGGCAGCTGCTGGCCCGCCTCTCCCCCGCCGAGCGCGCCTCCTACGACGCCTCCGAGAGCGGCCGAGGCAGCACCCACGCCGACCGCAGCGCCCCGCGCGGCACCGCTCAGGCGCCCAACGCCCGCGCCGCCGAAGCGGTCGCCTTCGCGTACACCGCCCTGGGCAAGCCCTACGTCTGGGGCGCAACCGGCCCCTCCTCGTTCGACTGCTCCGGCCTCACCCAGGCCGCCTACCGCTCCGCGGGTGTCTCGCTCCCCCGGACCACGTACACCCAGATCGACGCCGGCCGGCGCGTCTCGCGCTCCGAACTCGCCCCCGGTGACCTGGTGTTCTTCTACTCGGGCATCAGCCACGTCGGCCTGTACATCGGCAACGGCCGGATGATCCACGCCCCGCGCCCGGGGGCGCCGGTCCGCATCGCGCCGATCGACCAGATGCCCTTCGCCGGAGCGACCCGGGTGGCATGAGAGCCACGGCCACCGAAGCCCTCGTCCGCTCCCCCTGGTGTACAGGGCGTAGGATCCCGGCTTTCGACCGCAACGGCCTTGAGGACACCCGCACATGCCCATGGACGTCGACGTCCAGAACCATGCCCGTACGCTCACGCTGCGCTCCCCGGACCACGTCCGGGTCGGCCCGTTCGTCATCCGGTACAACCCGAACTGGTCCCTGAAGTACGCCAACTACGCCCTGCCCGACCAGGGCGCGGAGCCGACGCCCGCCGAACTCGACGCGCTGGTCGCGGCCTTCCGGGAGCTGGACCGGATGCCGCGTCTGGAGTTCCTGCCCACGTGGGCACCGGCCGTCGAACCGGCGCTGCTGGAAGCCGGGTTCACGGTGGAGAACCGCGCCCCGCTGCTGGGCTGCGACCCCGCCGGGCTGCTGCCGCCCAAGCCGGTGGACGGCCTGGTGATGGCGGAGCCCGCCACGGACGCGGAGTTCGACGCCGCGGCCCTCGTCCAGCACCTGGGCTACGGCGGGACGGGCGAACCGGAGGCCGGTACGGCCCAGTGGCTGCGCACCGCCGCGGCGGACGGCGGGGTCGCCGCCCTCGCGACCCTCGACGGCACGCCTGCCGGCGCGGGCGGCTGCTCGGTCCCGGTCGACGGCCTGAGCGAGCTGGCCGGGCTCGCGGTCTCGGCGGACTTCCGCCGCCGCGGTATCGGGGCGTCCCTCTCCGCCCACCTCACGGAGACCGCGTTCGCGCGGGGCTGCCGGGTGGTGTGGCTGGAGCCGGGCGACGCCGATGTCGAACGGATCTACGCGGCCATCGGCTACCGCCGGATCGGCGAGAAGCTGAACATCTCGCTCGACCCCGAACGCGAAGGCGTCTGACTCAGACCAGCCGACGCGCCGTCGCCCACCGCGTCAGCTCGTGCCGATTGGAGAGCTGGAGCTTGCGCAGCACCGCCGAGACGTGCGACTCGACCGTCTTCACCGAGATGAACAGCTGCTTGGCGATCTCCTTGTACGCGTAGCCCCGGGCGATCAGCCGCAACACCTCGCGCTCGCGCTGGGTCAGCCGGTCGAGGTCCTCGTCGACCGGCGGCGCGTCCGTCGAGGCGAAGGCGTCCAGGACGAAGCCGGCCAGCCGGGGCGAGAACACCGCGTCGCCGTCCTGGACCCGGAAGACCGAGTCGACCAGGTCGGCGCCGGTGATGGTCTTGGTGACATAACCGCGGGCGCCGCCGCGGATCACGCCGATGACGTCCTCGGCGGCGTCCGAGACGGACAGCGCCAGGAAGCGCACCGGGTTCTCCACCGCGCCCATGAAGGGGGCGCAGCGGCGCAGCACCTCGACGCCGCCGCCGCCGGGGAGGTGGACGTCGAGCAGGACGACCTCGGGGCGGGTCGCCGTGATGACGGTGACGGCCTGGTCGACGTCGGCCGCCTCGCCGACGACCTCGACGCCGGTCTCCTCGGTGCGGCCGATCTCGGCCTGTACTCCGGTGCGGAACATCCGGTGGTCGTCGACGAGCACGACTCGTACCCGGCGCTCCGGGCCCTCGTGGCCCCCGGTCGCCTCAGTGGTCCCGTTCATCGCTCGTCCTCTCCATCTCCAGCTCGACTTCCGTGCCCCCGCCGGGCACCGAACGCAGCCGGGCGGTACCGCCGTTGCGCTGCATCCGGCCGATGATTGACTCTCGTACGCCCATTCTGTCCCCCGGTACGGAATCCAGGTCGAAACCGGGGCCCCGGTCGCGGACCGAGACGAAGACCGTGCGGCCCTCGACCTCAGCGAAGACCTGGACGGCGCCGCCCTCGCCACCGTACTTGGCGGCGTTGACCATCGCCTCGCGCGCGGCCTGCATCTGTGCGGTCAGCTTCTCGTCGAGCGGGCAGTCACCGACGACGACGACCTCCAGCGGGACGCCGTGCTTGTCCTCGACCTCGGCCGCGGCGCGTTTGACGGCCTCGGCAAGGGTCTCGGGCTCGTCGTCCTCGTCCTTGCCGGTGCCCTCGGGGTTGTACAGCCAGTTGCGCAGCTCGCGTTCCTGGGCGCGGGCCAGTCTGCGGACCTCGCCCGCGTCCTCGGCGTTGCGCTGGATCAGGGTGAGGGTGTGCAGCACCGAGTCGTGGACGTGGGCGGCGACCTCGGCGCGTTCCTGGGCCCTGATGCGCATCAGGCGTTCCTCGGAGAGGTCCTGGGTCATGCGGACGAGCCAGGGACCGGCCAGCAGGGCGATGCCGGTGAGCACGGCGATGGCCGCGGTCAGGACGTTGCCGAGCTGGGCGGCGGAGCCGCGGACGACCATGAATCCGGCGAGGCCGAGGCCGACGAGGGCGACTCCGGCCAGGCCCCGGGCCAGGTTCAGGACCCGGCGGCGGCTGCCGACCTCCATCCAGCGGGCGCGACGGGCGTTGTCGGCCTGGCGCCACACCAGGACGGAACCGGCGCCGATCAGCAGGGTGGGCCAGATGTAGCGGTCGGCCTTGCTGCCCATGTCGACGTTGCCGACGAAGATCAGGGCCCCGATGAGCAGTCCGATGAGGGCGAAGACCTGGCCCTTGTCGGGTTTGCGGAGCTTGCGGGTGCCGTCGGGGGCGGTCTCGAAGACGGAGCGCGGGCCGTCCACGCCGCCGACGCCGAGCGGGACGACGATCCAGAACACGGCGTACAGGAGCGCGCCGAGGCCGTCCGAGAAGAAGAGCCCGAGGAAGACGAAGCGGACCCAGGCGACCGGCAGCCCGAGGTGACCGGCGAGCCCGCGTGCGACGCCGCCGAGCAGCCGCCCGTCGGCGCTGCGGTACAGCTTGCGCTGGGTCGGCTCCTCCGGGTCGGGGGCGAGGGAGCTTGCGGCTCGGGGCGAGGCGGCTGGCATGACCCGATCGTCACACGTCCGTACGGGCGATGGCATCAGGGTCGGCCCCCACTTCGACCCTGAGACCGGCGGACGGCCGCGCGGGTCCCCTCAGGGTCGGCCGGCCCAATATCAGGGACCGGCCAGGGTCGGGGCGGGTGCCGGAAGGCGCCGGCGCCCGTCACCATGGAGCCATGACCGTTCCCCAGGATGCGCCGCCCGGCGTCGTACCGCCCCCCGGGCCCGTACCGCAGCTGCGCCGCAGCTCGCGGCAGAAGGTGGTGGCCGGGGTGTGCGGGGGACTCGGCCGGTACTGCAACGTCGATCCGGTGATCTTCCGGATCGTGCTCGGAGTGCTGTCCGTGACCGGTGGCCTCGGGCTGATCTTCTACGGCTTCGCGTGGCTGCTGATCCCGCTGGAGGGCGAGGAGGAGAACGAGGCCCGCCGGCTGCTGTCGGGCCGGGTCGAGGGGTCGTCGCTGATCGCGGTGCTGTGCGCGCTGATCGGCTGCGGTCTGTTCCTGTCCATGCTCGGCAACAGCGGCACGCTGGCGTTCTCCGCGATGCTCGCGCTCGCGGTCATCGGCTTCACCGTCTGGACGCAGCACCGCAGGACGGCCGATCCGCAGGAGCGGACGCATCCTGCGGCCGAGCGGGCGGTGTCGGACGCGCCGCCCGAGGTGAAGGCGCCGCCGACGCCGTCCGCGCCGTCCTGGTGGCGCGATCCGATCGTCAAGGACGGGGCGGCGGGGCAGGCCGGAGCGGACTATCTGTGGGGGCCGCAGGACGCCGTGCTGGACGGCCGGGCGCGGGACGCGCGCCGGGCGGCGGCCGATGCCCCGCGCCGCGGACCGGAGCGGTCGTGCGTGAGGGAGGAGCCGGCGTCGATCGCCGGTGCGGTCTTCCTGCTCGCGGTGCTGGCGGGCTTTCTGGGCACGCGGCTGCACTGGGACTCCCAGCCGTTCGGCACCAGCCTGCAGACCGGTCTGACCGCCGCACTCGCGGTGTTCGGCGTCGGGCTGCTGGTCAGTTCCTTCGTCGGCCGGACCGGTTTCGGCACGCTGCTGCTCGCGGTGATCACGGCGCTCCTGCTGGCGGGCGCGTCCGCGCTCCCCGACGAGATCACCGCGCACTGGGTGCGCAAGGAATGGCGGCCGGCGTCGGTCGCCGCCGTGCAGCCGCGTTACGAGGTCGGCTCCGGGGTGGCGGACCTGGACCTCACCGGGGTCGCGGTGCCGAAGGGCGGCACCCTGCGCACCCGTGTGGAAGTCGGTGCGGGCCGGGTCGTCGTGCGGGTGCCGAAGGACGTCACGGTGACGATGCACGCGCGGGCCGGTCTCGGCGACATCAACTGGCCGGGTGAAGCGCGGCAGGGTGATGTGGACGTCCGCCCCTCGCAGAACGAGCGCCGGACCCTGGCACCGGCCGCCGGTACGAAGCCGGCCGGGACACTCTCGCTCGATCTGGAAGTCGGCATCGGACAGGTGGAGGTCACCCGTGCTGCGTCATGAGTTCCGGCCCGGACGGGCCGTCGCGGGTGTGGTGATGCTGGCGCTGGCCGCCGGGTACGCGGCGGAGGCGGCCGACGCCTGGGACCCTCCGTGGGGATTCTTCATCCCTCTCCTGGTGGGCGGGTTGTGGGTGTCCGCCGTGGTGACCTGGACCGCCTACCGGATCCGCCGCCGCCGCGTCCTGAGGAAGGCGTCCGCGGAGAACGAGGCGGCCCCGCCGAGCAGCAGCGGCAGCCAGGCCATGAGGTAGATCAGGTCGTTGCCGAGGTAGTACGGCGAGACCTGCCAGCTGACGGTCAGCCACAGGCTGAGCGAGATCAGCGCCCCGCCGAGTGCCGCGATCCGGGTCCACAGGCCCAGCAGGGTGCCGATGCCGACGGCGAGTTCACCGAAGGCGATCGCGTATCCGAATCCGGAGGGGCTCTTCAGCGCGAGGTCGACGAGGGCCGGGATCGCGGCGGAGTCGCGGACGGCGGTCATCTGCTCGCCGATCGATCCCGGTCCCGTGGCGTGGAAGAAGGCGCTGTCGGTCAGCTTGTCGAGCGCGGCGTAGATGAAGGTGACCCCGAGGAAGATCCGCAGGGGCAGCAGGGCATGCTCGCGCGCCAGTTCCCCCAGGCTCCTGGCCTCACCCAGACCGCGCCCGTTCGTGCCGTACCCGTGCATCGCTTCTCCCGCCTTCCGCGGCCCCGCCGCCGGACCTCCCGGTCCGTCGGCAGAACCGTTCGACCCTCGCCGGACCGTTCGATCCTTCTCCAGACCATACGTACGCTGCGGACGCACGGCTCACCAGGTGTGCGGTCGGGTTCCTCCGCGTCGGTACCAGGGCGGCGCGCGTGCGGGTCACACGGCGGTTCCGTCGGCTTTCCTGCGCGTCGTCGCCACGGCGGTGCGGTCCGGGTCAGTCGGTCACGTCGATCGCGACGCGGTTCGACTCCGCCCCGGACGCGGTGACCACCTGGACCTCGACCACCCCGGGCTCCACCTCGACCGGCACCGGCACGGTCAGCACGGTGTCGGTCGGATTGGCGAAGCCGCCGGTGACCGGGACCATCGGGACGTGTACGTGGACGGGGCCGATCCGCACGACCATGCGGGCCAGCCGGTCCGGGGTCCCGGCGCCGGGCGGCACGAATCCCGCGCCGCGGATCTCGATGTCGTCGCCGGTCCGGATCGGCGCGTCCAGATCGCCCGCCTCGCGGGCCCGGACCACCGACAGCACCACGGGCCGCCCGCCCTCGGTGTACTTCCCGGCGAAGTAGGCCGCCGCCGACACGGCCACCAGCAGGGCGAGCCCCCACGGCAGGTCCGGCAGCTGCTCGGGCCGACGGGCGAGCCGGACGGCCGCGAACACCACGGCGACGGTGGACACCAGCACGTAACTCACATCGGTGAACCCGCCGCGCCCGGAGTCGTCGGTGAGCAGGTCGGCTGCGCGCGGCCGGTCCGCCCGCAGCTTCTGCAGCCGCCCGGACAGCACCCGTACGCTCACCACCCGCCGGACGACCACCGCGATGGCGCACACCAGCGCCAGTACGGTCACGACCCCGGCGCCGCGCGCCAGGTCCAGGCCCTCGATCAGCGCGTCGCGCTGCGCGTGGCCGGAGGCGCCCGCGAGCTGGAGGGCCAGGACGAGGACGGAGAAGACGGCGAGCAGCACCCAGGACGCGGCGACCGCGCGGGAGGTGGAGAGCCGGTTGTCCTCGCCGATCAGCGGGGCGAGCAGGCCGCCGCGTGCCCGGTGGATGTGGGCGGCCGCGGTGAGCAGGCCGGCGGTGACGAGTCCGGCGATCAGCCCGGCGGTACGGGCGTGGGTCCAGCCGGCCCCGATGGCGGTGGCGGCCTCGACGACGGCCAGCACGGCGACGGCGCCCCAGACGATGACCAGGGTGCGCTGCCACACCCGGTACAGCCAGGCGTCACCGGCCTCCCGGCCCCGGTCGGCGACGGCGCGCGCGGACTGGGTCAGCTCGTCCGAGACCCACTGCCGGGTCGCGGAGGCGGACTGGGCGACCCCGGCGGGAAGCCCCTGGCCCGCCGCGAGTTCGTCCCGCTTGGCCAGGAAGGCGGCCACCGCGCGCCGGTGCCCCTGGCGCGCTCCGTGCGGGCAGTCGCCACACGTACAGCCACCGCCGTGCGTGCCCTGTCTTGCCTCGTCCAACGCCACGGAGAGCCCCGCCCCTTTTTCCCGCCCCGGTACAGCCGTTGATCAACCCAACTCGGCTGTGATTGCTGCGAATTGTGCCGTACGGTACGGGCGGTTCCCGCATCGGGGCACACCGGGCGGGTGGGATCGTCAGAATGTTCGGGAGATCCGCTGCCAGAGCGGCTGGTAATTGATCCAGGCGACCAGGTCGCTGCCGAGCTGTTCGCGCGTGGTGACCGCGTCCCGGTGCTCGATCAGCACCGGCTTCCCGGCCGCCCGCGCGGCCAGCTGGACCTGGCAGGACCGTTCCAGCGCGAGGAACCACCAGGCCGCCGCGTCCACCGAGTCGCCCACGGTCAGCAGCCCGTGGTTGCGCAGCACGATGGCCTTGCGCGCCCCGAGCGCGGCCGCGATCCGGCGCCCCTCGTCCTCGTCCACGACGACCCCGGTGTACGCGTCGTAGAGCGCGTGGTCCTCGTAGAAGGCGCAGGCCTCCTGGGTGATCGGCTCGACGAGCTCCCCCAGCGCGGCCAGCGCCCTGCCGTGCACGGAGTGGGTGTGCGCGACCGCGACGACGTCCGGGCGGGCCCGGTGCACCTGGGCGTGGACGGCGAACGCGGCCTGGTTGACGTGCCGGCTCCCCTCGACGACCTGGCCCTCGCCGTTCACCAGGATCAGTTCGTCCGGGCGCAGCCCGTCGAAGGGGGCGCCGAAGGGGTTGACCCAGTAGCAGTCACCGAACTCGGGGTCGCGGGCCGTGATGTGCCCGGAGACGCCGTCCTCGTACCCGTATTCGCCGAACAGGCGCAGCGCCCCGGCCAGCCGTTCCTTGCGGTGGGCGCGCTCCTCCTCCACGGAGGTGTGGACGGGCGGCATGGCGAAGTGGAGCTGCTCCACGGGTACGGGTGTGGGCTCGGGCATGGCGACTCCTCGGGGCTCCCGGGCGTACGGGATCAGGCGTACGGGATCGGAAGTTACCGCCGGTCGCCCCAGGTGACCAGAGGCACAGGGCTGTGATTCGGGCCGGGAACGCGGCGATGCCGCCGCCCGTGGGTACGGACGGCGGCATCGGCGGGAATGCGCGGGTGGGATCACTCCCACTCGATCGTCCCCGGCGGCTTGCTCGTGACGTCGAGCACGACACGGTTGACGTCGGCGACCTCGTTGGTGATGCGGGTGGAGATCTTGGCGAGGGTCTCGTACGGCAGTCGCGACCAGTCCGCCGTCATGGCGTCCTCGGAGGAGACCGGGCGCAGCACGATCGGGTGACCGTAGGTGCGGCCGTCGCCCTGGACGCCGACGCTGCGGACGTCCGCGAGCAGGACCACCGGGCACTGCCAGATGTCACGGTCCAGGCCGGCCGCGGTCAGCTCCTCACGGGCGATGGCGTCGGCCTCGCGCAGCAGGTCGAGCCGCTCCTTGGTGACCTCGCCGACGATCCGGATGCCGAGGCCGGGGCCCGGGAAGGGCTGGCGCTGGACGATCTCCTCCGGCAGGCCGAGCTCCTGGCCGACCATCCGGACCTCGTCCTTGAACAGCTGGCGCAGCGGCTCGACGAGCTCGAACTCGATGTCGTCGGGGAGGCCGCCCACGTTGTGGTGGGACTTGATGTTGGCGGTGCCGGTGCCGCCGCCGGACTCGACGACGTCCGGGTAGAGCGTGCCCTGCACGAGGAAGGCGACCTCGGGGCCGTCCTCCTGGAGGATCTCCAGCTGGGCCTGCTCGAAGACGCGGATGAACTCGCGCCCGATGATCTTCCGCTTCTGCTCCGGGTCGGACACACCGGCCAGGGCGTCGAGGAAGCGCTTCTCCGCGTCGACGACCTTCAGCTTCGCACCGGTCGCGGCGACGAAGTCCTTCTCGACCTGCTCGGTCTCGCCCTTGCGCATCAGGCCGTGGTCGACGTAGACGCAGGTCAGCTGGGAGCCGATGGCCTTCTGCACGAGGGCAGCGGCGACGGCGGAGTCCACACCGCCGGAGAGGCCGCAGATGGCGCGCTTGTCGCCGACCTGGGCGCGGATCGCGGCGATCTGCTCCTCGACGACGTTGGTCGTCGTCCAGTTCGGCTCGATGCCCGCGCCGCGGTAGAGGAAGTGCTCCAGGACCTGCTGGCCGTGCGTGGAGTGCAGGACCTCCGGGTGGTACTGGACGCCGTAGAGCTTCTTCTCGTCGTTCTCGAAGGCGGCGACCGGGACGACGTCCGTGGACGCGGTGACGGTGAAGCCCTCGGGGGCGGCGGAGCAGGCGTCGCCGTGCGACATCCACACCGACTGCTCGTCCGGCGTGCCCTCGAAGAGGGTGGAGCCCGACTTGGAGACGGTGAGCGCGGTGCGGCCGTACTCGCGGGCACCGTTGTCGTCGACGGTGCCGCCGAGCGTGGTCGCCATCAGCTGGAAGCCGTAGCACATGCCGAAGACCGGGACCCCGGCCTCGAACAGCGCGCGGTCGAGCGAGGGCGCGCCCTCGGCGTACACGGACGAGGGTCCGCCGGACAGGATGATCGCCCGGGGGTTCTTGGCCAGCATCTCGGCCACCGGCATCGTGGACGGCACGATCTCGCTGTAGACCCGGGCCTCACGGACCCGTCGGGCGATGAGCTGGGCGTACTGGGCGCCGAAGTCGACAACGAGGACCACGTCGGTGGTGGTGTCGGGGGCGGCGGGGGGTGCTGCTGGCACGGGGCGGCCTTCCGGCGGTGGAGAGGGGGTCGGTTCTTCCGATTCTACCGGCGGCCGGGGACACCCCTCGTCGCACCGGAGCCGGTGGTGCGGTCGCGCGGCCGTCTCACCATCCGGGCCCGGCGTTGGCCCGGGCCCGCCGGCGGGTCCATACTGTCCCCCATGCGTCAGCACACGACCTTCGTCTTTACCTATGGCACCCGGCCCGCCGGCTGCCATGGTCGTGCTGCTTGAGCAACTGACAAGCAACGTTCCAGGCGCCCCGGGCCGACAGGCCCGGGGCGTTCTGGCGTTCCGGGCCCGGTCGGCCCTCGGGAGCCCCACCCACCCCAGGGAGACCAGCCATGAGCAGCACCACCACCGCCAGGACCGCCGCCGAGGTGACCGGCGCGCACACCGACGAGGCCGCGTCCCTGATCGCCGACGCCCGGACGCGCATCGACACCCTCGACGACCGGATCATCGGCCTCGTCCAGGAACGGATGGCGGTCTCCGCGGTCATCCAGGAGGCCCGGATGACCTCCGGCGGCCGCCGGGTGAACCTCTCCCGCGAGATGGAGATCCTGGGCCAGTACCGGGACGCGCTGGGCAAGCCCGGCACCTCCCTCGCGATGACCCTGCTGGAGCTGTGCCGCGGCCGTGTGTGACGCGCCGCAGGTCGGGCGCCCCAAGGGCGGACAGGGCTGTACGGGCGTATCCCAGTTCGGGCGGACTCTCACCCGTACGGCGCGTGACCGTGCCCCGCACGGCTTCGTTGGTCCCGGTGTCCGTGCCAGCCAGGGGCGGCTCCGGAAAGAAACCACGCGTGGCTCCGCCGGGGTGTGTGGCGTACTGCATGTACGCCGTGGGACCGCACACCGGCGTGCGTGACCGGTCGGCAGGGGACAGCAGCCCGGTCACTCGGAGAGGCCGCTCGCCGGCCTCTCCACGAACGGCCGGCTCCGGGGACGCCCGGAGCCGGCCGTTTCTCTCTTCCGGCCGATCGTTCCGGCCGGAGCGGTTCGGTCGTTCCTTCCCGGCCGCTCGTTCCGTGGGGCCGGGACCTGGTCAGCGGGTCGCGCGGCGGCGGCGGGCCGCCGTGTACAGGACGCCACCCGCAACCAGCGCGACGACAGCCGCGCCCCCGGTCATCAGTGCCGTGGAACCGGTGGAGGCCAGATCGCCCCCGGTGTCACCCTCGCCCCCGTCGCCGCCGGTGGTACCGGCCGAGGACGAGCCGGTCGAACCGGCGGAGCCGCCGGACGCGCTGCCGCCGCCCGTGGAGCCGTCGCCGGCACCGCCCGTGGCGGCCGGTCCGCCCGAGGTGGTTCCACCGGTGGTGGAGCCGGTGCCGCCCGAGGCCGCGCCCGAGTCCTTGGCGTTCAGCACCAGGGACGCGGTGTTGTTGGCGGGCTCGGGGTCGAAGGGCAGACCGGGTGCGGCCAGGTGGGTGTTGCGGACCGTCACCTTTCCGGACGCCCCCGCGACCACCTTGTCGATCTTCAGCTTGAACGGGAGGGCGAAGTCGGCGTCCTCGCGCACGGACATCGGCGTGGAGCAGAAGTAGCGCGGGGCGGCCTTCTGGTTCTCGCGGTAGTCACCGTCGGCGGTCACACCGCGGCAGGAGTCGGGCTTGCCGACGACCGTGGCGCCCGCGGGCACGGTGAGGTCCACGGTGGCGACGTCCTCGCCGGAGCGGATGTAGCCGATCCAGGCCGGACCCCGGTTACGGAATCCGACGGTCGCCTCGACCGTGGCGCCCGCGGCGCCCTCGGCCCGTGCCCCGTACGCCGCGAAGTCGGCGCTGTTGGCGGTCTGGAAGTCGACGTCCTGCTGGTTGTCGCCCGGCTCCAGGTCGGCCGAGCGCGGCGACGGGGCCTTGCGCAGGGTGAGCGTGGCGCCCTTGCCGGAGCTGTACCGCGCACCGGCCCGCTCCGCGGCGCGGGCGGCGGAGCCGTCCTCGTTGACACGGTAGAGGAAGGAGTCGTAGAACGCGTGCGGGGTGGCCTTGATGGTGGGCGGCTCGACCAGCGTGTACGTGGCGCCCGGCTCGTAGCTGCCGTCGAAGGAGCACAGGGCGGTGGTCCAGGCGCCGGGGCTGCCCATGCCCAGGTCGCTCTCGCTGTACTCGCAGTTCTCGTACCGCTCGGTGAACGCCATGCCGCGGGTGTACCGCAGGGTGAGCAGCACGCCCTCGGCCGCGCGGGTGCCGTTGTTGGTGAAGGTGACCGGCACCGGCTGGCTGTCGCCGGGCTGGAGCTTCGTCCTGAACGGGAGCCGCTTCATCGACAGGTCGGGGCCGCCGATACCGACGTGGGCGGAGAAGGGGCGGAAGGTGATTCCCTGCGCCTCGGCCGTGACCTCGATGGTCCCGGCGTCACCGTCCTTGCTGCCCTTGGCCGCGGTGAGTTCGAGGTCGGCGAAGGTGCTCAGGCCGGCGAAGACGCCCCAGTCGGTGCAGACAGCGGTCGTCCCGGTGATCCGGCAGTCGGCGCTGCCTTCCTTGCTGAACGACGCGTCCGCGATGCCTGCGATCCCGCTGAGGTCGAAGCGGACGGTGTACTCGTCGGCGAAGGTCCCGTTCTCCGGGTCCAAGGACGGATTGTCGACCGTGAAGCCGAGGGTCGCCTTCTGCGGGGCGCCCGTGGCCGGGTACGGGTGCAGCGCGGTCTCGGCGGGGCCGCCGAGGGTGAATTCGGGGGCCGCGGCCTGCGCCGGGGCGTTCAGGGCGAGAGCACAGGCGGCCAGGAGGCCGGCTGCGGCGAAACCTCCGGTGACGCGACGGAGAGCTGCTCTCGGGGGCGTGCTTCTCATCTCGGGCCCTTGGGTCGTCGGTGGCTGTGTGACCGCTGTGACAGCGGCATGGGTACGACCAAGGGCGTGCGGGGATGGTTGCGCGCTTACGGATCACGAATCGGGTACACCGCCGGACGTGATCGACCTCACACCGGAATGTCGTGGGTCAGGGGACAACCATCCGGACTCCTCGCAGGTCATGCATGGCGAACACCGGTCACCGCTGCGCGGTCGCACCGGCTACAGCGTGAGGGGCTGCACTCGGAGGGGGGTGCAGCCCCTTCTGCTGTCCGGGTCCGCCGCCCGTGCCCGCTGTCCGGGTCCGGTCGCTACTCCGACTCCGTGGCCTTCTTCGGCGGCACCGTGGGCATGCCCAGGAACGGCAGCCTCAGCGCGCCGAACGCCTCCTTCGGGACGGCCGGCGTCCGCGGCTCGACCGCGGCCAGCCGCTCGTACGCCTCCCCCGGGGCCGGGCGCAGGTCCCGCTCGCCCTTGTTGGGCCAGAAGGACATGGCGCGCTCCGCCTGCGCGGTGATCGTCAGCGACGGGTTGACGCCGAGGTTGGCGGAGACCGCGGAACCGTCGACGACCGAGATGCCCGGGTGGCCGAACAGCCGGTGGTACGGGTCGATGACCCCCTCCTCGGCACTCGCGCCGATCGGGCAGCCGCCGAGGAAGTGCGCGGTGAGCGGGGTGCCCATCAGCTCGCCGATGTTGGAGCCCGGGAAGCCGTTGATCTCCTCGGCGAGCAGCGTCGCGCTCTGCGTCGCCTCGGCGATCTGCGTCGGGTTGGGCGCGCCGTGGCCCTGCCGGGCGGTGAGCAGTCCCTTCCCTATGCCGCGGGGCTTGCGGTAGGCGGTCAGGGAGTTGTCCAGCGACTGCATGACGAGCCCGATGATGGTCCGCTCCGACCAGCGCCGGTTGGAGAGCGAGCGCATGGCGAGCGTCGGGTGCTTGGCCATGTTGCCGATCCAGCTCAGCACCCGGTGGGTGCCGTAGGGGACCTGGAGGATGGTCATGCCGCCCATCGCGTTGGATCCCCTGCCGTAGCGGACCGGTTCGATGTGGGTGTTCTCGTCGGGGTGGATCGACGAGGTGATGGCGACGCCCCGGGTGAAGTCGGCCTTGGTGCCGTGCTTCCTGCGGTAGCGGCGGTCGGAGGTCTGCGCGCCGACGAGGCCTTCGGAGTTGGTGCGGGTCAGCTCGCCGAGCCGGGCGGACATCCGGGGCAGCAGTCCCCGGTCCTTCATGGTGTGCAGCAGCGTCTGCGTGCCGTACGTGCCTGCCGCCACGACCACCTTGCGTGCGCGCAGCAGGGTGGGCTTCGCCTTCTTCCGGCGGTCGGTCGGCACGGTGGAGACGTGGTAGCCGCCCTCCGGGTCGTCCGTGACCGCGACGACGGACGTCATCGGGTGGATGACCGCCCCGGCCTTCTCGGCGAGGTGGAGGTAGTTCTCGTTGAGGGTGTTCTTCGCACCGTGGCGGCAGCCGGTCATGCACTCGCCGCACTCGGTGCACGCCTTGCGGGCCGGTCCGGCGCCGCCGAAGTACGGGTCGGCGACGGTGCCGCCGGGCTTCGCCCTCGCCGTGCCGTCGGCGTCCTCGCCGTCGCCGAAGAACACGCCGACCGGGGCGAGATGGAAGGTGTCGCCGACCCCCATGACCTCGGCGGTCGCCTTCAGATGGACGTCGGAGGGCGTCATCGTCGGGTTGAGCCGGACCCCGAGCATCCGCGTGGCCTGGTCGTAGTACGGCTTCAGCTCGTCCTGCCAGTCGGTGATGTGCGCCCACTGCCGGTCCTCGAAGAAGGGTGCCGGGGGTATGTAGAGCGTGTTGGCGTAGTTGAGCGAGCCGCCGCCGACGCCCGCTCCGGCCAGCACCATCACCTTGCCGAGCAGGTGCACGCGCTGGATGCCGAAGAGGCCGAGGGCGGGGGCCCAGAGGTAGTTCTTCAGGTCCCAGGAGTTCTTCGGCAGCGTGGCGGGGGTGAAGCGGCGGCCGGCCTCCAGGACGCCGACCCGGTAGCCCTTCTCGGACAGCCGCAGCGCCGAGACCGCGCCGCCGAAGCCCGAGCCGACGATCAGGACGTCGTAGTCGTACGCGGCGTCGTCATCGGGTCCTTCCGGGTCCATGGGCTGATTCCGGGCAGGGCTGACCTGGGACATGGCTCTCCTCGGTACGGAAAGGACAGAAATGCTGCGGTGGTGCGGGGTCAGCGCAGGCGGAACGCCTTCATCGCCTTCAGGCTGCGGCTCATGAACGCCGCGTACTTCTCGTCGTCCATCCCGAAGGACGGGGCGAGCGGCATCAGCCGCTGCTGGGCGACGGTCTGGGCCTCGGTGTACTTGAGGATGCCCTCGGAGCCGTGGCGGCGGCCGAGGCCGGATTCCTTCATGCCGCCCATCGGGGACTGGACGCTGCCGTACGCGGGGGCGTATCCCTCGTTGATGTTGACCGTGCCGGTCCGCAGCCGGGCGGCGACCTGGTGGCCGCGCCGGCCGTCCTTGGTCCACACGCTCGAATTGAGGCCGTACGGGGTGGCGTTGGCCAGGGCGACGGCCTCGTCCTCGTCGCCGAAGCGGTAGATCGAGACGACCGGTCCGAAGGTCTCCTCGTTGCAGACGGCCATCGGGGCCTCGACGCCGTCGAGAATGGTCGGCTCGTAGAACAGCGGGCCGATGTCGGGGCGGGCGACGCCGCCGGCGACGAGCGTGGCGCCCTTCTCCACGGCCTCCGCGACATGGCGGCTGACGGTCTCCAGCTGCCGCTCGCCGACGAGCGAGCCCATGTCGGCGCCGTAGGCGAGGGAGTTGCCGAGCCGCATCGCCTTCGTACGGGCCGCGAACCGGGCCACGAAGTCGTCGGCGACCGACTCGTGGACGTACAGCCGCTCGATGGAGATGCAGAGCTGGCCGGCGGAGGAGAAGCAGGCGCGGACGGCGCCGGCGGCGGCCTTCTCCACGTCGGCGTCCTTCAGGACCAGCATGGCGTTCTTGCCGCCGAGCTCCAGCGAGACGCCGACGAGCCGGGCCGCGGCACCCTGGGCGACCTCGCGGCCGGTGCGGGTGGAGCCGGTGAACGAGACGTAGTCGGCGTGCTTGACGACCTCGGGGCCGACGACGGGCCCGTCCCCGAGCACAACCTGGAAGACCTCGGCGGGCAGCCCTGCCTCGATCAGCAGGTCGCGGGCCCACAGCGCGGTCAGCGCGGTCTCCGTGTCCGGCTTCATCACCACGGCGTTGCCGGAGACGAACGCGGGCAGCGCGTCACCGACGGACAGCTCGAAGGGGTAGTTCCACGGCGCGATCTGGCCGACGACCCCGCGGGGCTGGCGCAGCTCGGTGACCTTGGTGAGGGTCGGCACGACACCGGTGTGCCGCTTCGGCTTCAGATACGCGCCGGCCCTGCGGCCGTAGTGCCGGGCGGCGACGGCGACGGCCTGCACCTCCTCGTGGGCGTGCAGCCGGGCCTTGCCGGTCTCCAGCTGGATGAGGTCGAGGACCTCCGACTGACGGTCGAGGACGAGGTCGTGGAAGCGCAGCAGCACGGCGGCCCTGGCCCGGACGGACGTCGCGGCCCAGGCGGGCTGGGCGGCGCGGGCGCGCTCGTAGGCGGTCGCCACGTCCTCGGGGGTGGACTCGGGCAGGTCGGCCAGCTTCTCGCCGGTGAAGGGGGTGTGGTTGGCCGTGCGGCCGGAGCCGACGACACCACGGGTCAGCCGGGCGATCACCTCGGGGGTCACGACATCGGCGGCCGTGCGCACGCCCGCGGGCGCGGCGGCCACCGGGTTGGTACCGACAACCGCGGCGGAGGGGGACGTGGAGGCCTGCGAGTCCGTCATGAGGGCGAGAGTACGTCGAGCCGGATGCTTTGGGTACCCGTGGGTAACAGCTTTTCACACTCCCCACAACAGCCCCGTGCAGCCACCCGTCAACCGAGCCAGTGATCACTGGCTGAATAACCGCTGATCAGCGCGTATCTCCCGCCGATTCTCCCCCTGACCACCCGGCCCGTGGAGCGTGGGCGCGCCTGTGGCAGTCCGCCGGATCAGTCGGCCGGCCGGTCAGCTGACGTCGGCCGGCGGGCGCCAGCTGCGCAGCATCGTGTTGAACTGGTCCCGGGTGACGTCCCAGTCGTCGGCCGGCCCCGTCATGTACAGCGCGTACTCCGGACCGCCCTCCTGCGCGTAGTACATCTGGTCGATGGCGTGCCGCGGTCCGGCGCCGTCCTTCTCGGTCCAGGTGAACTCCCAGATGGATCCCGGGCAGTCGCGGTAGACGTTGCTGTTCATCTCCAGGCTGCGGTAGTCCGGCAGCCGCTCGCGCAGGGTCGTCTCCAGGTTCTGCATGTGCGTGTACGGGTGCTCGAAGTCGGGCGCCGGGTCGACGCTGACGCGGAGGTAGTGCACACCGTCGTCCGGGGTGTAGTCGATGTTGGTGCCCTCCACCCGGCGCTCCCAGCCGATCGGCATGAGGATGCTGAACCCGGAGGGGTCCTCCACCCGCCGCCAGCCGTCCGGCACGCCCTCCTTCGCCGCATCCGGCGAAGGAGTCGGGGTGGGCGTGGGAGTGGGCGTGGGCGTGGTGGTGTCCCGCCCCGGCGACCGGGTGCCGTGGGATGCCGCGCCGCCGCTGCCGGTGCTCGCGTCCGTGCGGTGCGCGTACAGCATCGCGGCGATGCCCGCTCCGCCGCCCACCAGGGCCGCCAGCGCGATGACCACGACCGTCGTACGCCACCGGCCGCGCCGGGTCGCCGGCGCGGAGCCGGGGGGCGGGACGGGACCGGGGTAGGGCAGTTGGGCCGTACCGCCGTTCACCACCCCGCCGCCGGAGGTGCCGTCGGCGCCCATGGAGCGCAGCACCTCCTCGGGGACGCGCTGGGTGGGGACGTAGGCCTGGGCCGACCGGGGCTCGCGCCCCTCCATGGCCTCCAGCAGCATCCGTTCCGCCTGCTCGGCCGAGGGCCGGTCCTCGGGTTCCTTGCGGAGCAGCGCCGTGATGACGGGCGCGAGCGCCCCGGCCCGGGCGGGCGTCGGCGGGTCCTCGGTGACGACGGCCTGCATCGTGGATATCGGGGAGGTGCGGCGGAACGGCGAGCGCCCCTCGACCGCGGTGTACAGCGTGGCGCCCAGCGACCACAGATCGGATGCGGGGCCCGGGTCGCCGCCGCGGACCCGCTCGGGTGCCAGGTAGTCGATGGAGCCGACCAGTTCACCGGTCCTGGTGATGGTCGAGTCGCCCTCTATCGCCGCGATCCCGAAGTCGGTCAGCAGCACCCGGCCGTCCCGCGCGAGCAGGACGTTGCCCGGCTTCACATCGCGGTGCAGCACCCCGGCACCGTGTGCGGCGCGCAGGGCGCCCAGCACATGGAGCCCGATCCGGGCGGCCTCGCGCGGATCGATCTCGCCGGACTCCTTGGCCTGGTCGGCGAGTGACGGTCCGTCGACGTACTGCATGACGATCCACGGCCGGTTGTCGTACTCGATCACGTCATGGACGGTGACCACGCCGGGATGGGTGATGCGGGCGGCGGCGCGGGCCTCCTTCTGGGTGCGCGCGTGCAGCACGACCCGGTCCGCCTCCGCGACGTACAGCCCGGCGGTCAGCTCCTTGACGGCGACGGTGCGGTGCAGCACCTCGTCGTGGGCGCGCCAGACCTTGCCCATGCCGCCGCGTCCCAGGACCTCGCCGAGCCGGTACCTCCCGGCCAGCACCAGTCCCGCTGCCGTGTTCTGCGATCGATCCACGTGTCCCCGCCCCGTTCCTTCGGATGCCAGGTTACGGAGGGGAGGTACGACCACGGAACCTCGCACCGCTCACGAGATCGCACTGTGATGCTTGTCGCTCTGCCGGAGCGTGCCCGGCCCGGGTGCTGTCGGACCGTCCGGATTCGCTACGTCACCCGGTAGGAGAGGCTGGCCTGTTGGTAGATCTCGGTCACCTTGTCGCGCTGGTCCTCCGGGCCGATGACCTGGAGAACGTGGTAACGGCCCTCGACGACCATCACGAGGTTGCGGACGTAGACCTCGCGCCCACCGGCCTCCTGCCAGGTGAACTGCCCCTCCGCCATGGCCTGCCGGCCCACGTCGATCCGGCGCAGCCCGCTCGCCGAGGCCCAGCTGGAGTCGCGGAACTGCTTCAACTCCGGCTCCTTGTCCCGCTGGTAGTCGAGCGGGTCGGCGCCGTTGGCCTTCACGGTGTCGCGGCCGGGGACGATGAGGAGGCTGAACCCGTCGCTTCCGTACCGGATCCGGCGGTCCGCGCCGGCGGGGCTGCGCTGCCAGCCCTTGGGCACCCCGACCGCGAAGCCCTCGGCGTCCTTGCGCAGGGTGTAGCCGGGTGCGAGTGCGACGGCGGAGCGGCTGGTCTGCGGCTGCTGCGCCCCGGCCGAGCTCGACGGAGCCGGTTCGCCGGAGTCCGGCGAACCGGGCTCGGGCGCTCCGGAGTCGGTACGGGAAGGGCTGGCGCCGGCCCCGGAATCCGTACCGGACTTGGGCATGAACATCACGGCGTACGCGACCGCCGCGGCCAGGACCAGCAGGATCAGGACGAGCAGCAGCCGGCCGAGCCGTCGCGGTGCGCGCCCCTCCTGCTGCGGGCGGGGCGGGGTGCGCAGCGCCTTCGGCCCCTTGGGCTCGCGCGGCGGCCTGGGGCTCCTGGGCTCGTGCTGCTGGAGCGCGGTCCGCTCCGCGGGTTCCAGCCGTTCCTTGGTGTGCCGGTGCCGGCCGTGTGCCGCCCCGCCCCGGCGGCCGCGGCGCTTGCGGACGAGTTCGCCGCGGCGGCGCACGACGGGCAGCCGGGTGGCGTCGGCGGAGGGCAGCGTCACGACGTCGACACCGGCCTCCGGCTCGGGCGCCGACCGCACGAGGGAGCGCAGCCAGCCGCGCAGTTCCTCGAAGTCCGGGCGCTCGGTGGGGTCCTGCCGCAGCAGCGACTCGACGACGGGCCGCAGCGGCCCGCACTCCTCGGCGAAGGCGGGCGGTTCGCCGCAGACCATCTGGACGAGCTCGGCGGCGTTCTCCTCCGGATACGGGGCGTGGCCCTGCACGGCGCGGTAGAGCAGGGCACCCAGCGCCCAGAGGTCGGTGGAGGGCCCGATGGGCGGTGCCAGCTGCCAGTTCTCGTGGACCGGCCCGGCCTGCTCGGGCGCCCAGCGCTCGGTGACCGCGCCGACGACGGCGATCCGGGCCTGCCGGGCCCGCTCGGCGGCGAGGGTGGTGGCGGGGCCGCGGTAGGCGGACGGGTCGCGGCTTCCGGCGACGATCTCGTCCCAGCGGCCCGGGGACGTCTCGTGGGTGTCCCCGGTGGTCCCACGGACGGGGGCGGGCAGCTGCGGCCGCACGGCCGGGGTGGTGCTCCGGCGCCGGGAGTCGGCGCGCAGGGCGTCCTCGCTGGAGCCCCCGGCGGGCACCGGGCGCCCATGGCCGGGGCCGTCGTCCCAGGAACCGGTCAGATGCAGCCGCCGGGGCGGCGCCTGGCCGCCGTCGTCGCCGAGGTCACCGCCGTGGAAGCCGCCGCTCGCGTCGTCGCCCTCGTCGTCGTACGGATCCTCGTCGTCGTCCAGGTCGTAGGCGTCGTACGCGGCCGGGGTGCCGGGCGGTGCGAGGGGCGGCCGCGGCTGGGCGGGCCGGGGGACGGGGAGCGTGCCGGTGTCCTGCGCCCCGTCCGTACCGGCCCGGCGCTCCTCCTCGCTGAGCCGGGCGGCGGCGCGGGCGCCCGCACGGTACGCGGCGATGGCCCCTGCCCGCGCGGCGCGCGTCTGAGCGCTGCCGGCCTCGGAGGCGGGGACGGGCACGGTGGCGGGCGGCGGCCGGCGCACGGCCTCCAGCTCGCCGGCTCCGTAGGGCTGCACCGGGGCGCCCCCGGGCCCCGACTCTATGGCCGCGGGCCCCCGCGAACCGGGCACCTCGGGCGGGCCGTACGGACCGGCGCCCTCGGGTCCGGCCGCGGGCAGGGCCGCGGGCGGGCCGTACGGGTCGCCGCCCGGCTCCGGCTCCGGCTCCGGCTCCGGCTCCGAGGGGCCGTACGAGCCGTACGGGTCGTCGTTGCCCGGTTCGACCGCGGGCGGGGTGTACGGGCCGGTGGGCCCCGTCTCGACGGCGGGGCCGCCGTAGCCGTCCTCGGCGTCGTCGTCGGTGCGCGGCACCGGGACGTACCCGCAGAGCGCCTCCTCCGCCGCCCCGGCCGCCAGGCCGGTCAGCACGACGCGCCCGTCGTCGCAGATGAGCACCGTGCGCACGGTGATGTTGCGGTGGGTCCAGCCATGGGCGTGCAGGACGCGCAGCGCGGTCAGGACGTCGGAGCCGATCTCGGCGGCCCGGTACGGATTGAGCGGGTGCTCCGCGAGCAGGGCCGCCAGCGGCCGGGCCGCGACCAGTTCGCTCACGATCCAGAGCGAGCCGGCCTCGGCGAACACGTCGAAGACCTGGTCCAGGCGCGGGTGGTCGGGCACCTGGGCCGCCGCCTGGGCGGCCTCGATGGCGCGCCGGACCGCCGGGTCGGTGGAACGCCGCACCGTGCGCCCGCTCGTCCGCCGCGCCGCCGTCGGCAGCCCGTCCGCGTCGAGCACCTCGGCGTCCACGACCTCCGGCAGGGGCACCTGACGGACCAGTACCTCCTGGCCGCTGTAGGTGTCGAACGCCCGGGTCTCGACCAGTTCGTACTCGTCGGACGGAGGCAGCGGAAGGCGGTAGCGGTCGGCAAGTACCCGACCCGCATAGTCGTCCACGACGCCTCCCCAGAGCGCGCTGTCCCCCGGTCACGTAGACCGCACGAATCCGTCAATTGCAGTCACTTACTGCGCAATTGACTTGTGGTTTCGGCTGCGTACGGTCTTCGAGCTCTCACAATACGTGGCAGGAGGCGGCCGCGCGGCAGGGTCGGCGCAACCCGGCCGCGCGGGCTTCCCTCAGTCGACCGGCTTGAACGTGTCGAACGCCGTCTTGCGCAGCGTGCGGCACTCCTTGTCGTCCCACGCGTCGGCCTTGCAACTGATCATGATCGCGTACCCGTGACCGCTGTCGACCTTGAAGCCCCGGTTGATCACCCGGACCCGCTGGCCCTGCTGCGTACGCTCGAACTGCCAGTCGGCGACGGTCGGGTAACCCTTGTACTGGACCTCGTTTATGCCGAGGTGGTGGTAGCCGTTACTGGTGGCCGCGACACCGGCCCTCGCGACCTTCCACGCTCCGGCGGCGTCGCCGCCGGGCGAGTCGGTGAAGTCGACCTGGATGCGGGGAAAGCCGCCGCTGACGTTGTAGATGGCGCCGGAGTTGGCACCCGCCGTCTTGTCGAAACGGAAGTTCTCGGGCATCGCCATGGAGAAGTGGAACTGCTTGTTCTCCACCGTCCGGAATCCGGCGGGCACGGCGTCGTCCGGCTTCTCCTCCGTCGCGTCGTCCGACCCCTTGTCCGCGTCGTCGTCCGCGCCCTGGCCGCCGCCGCTCTTCGCGTCCTCGCCCTGGCTCTGCTCCTTGCCGCTGCCCTGCTCCGTGTCGGCGGAACCACCGGAACCGCCGGAACCGCTGCCCGCGGAGGATCCGGCCGGGGCGGACGCGCCGCCCTTGGTCCTGCCCGCGTCGTCGGAGCCCTTGTCGTCCCCGCCGAGCGTGAGCGCGAGGACCGTGCCGAGCACGGCGAGCACGATGACGGCCGCGATGATCGCCAGCGTGCGGCGCGGCACCACGTCCGTGAGGGACGCGCGGGGCGGCGTGACCGGGGACGTGGCCGGACGCGGCGGCGGTACGGCCCCCGAGGGGGAGGCCGTGGCCGTGACGGGCGCCTTGGCCGGCCGGGCCGGGGCGGAGGCCGCCGCGGCCGGACCCGCGCCCGCCGCCTTCGCGTTGCGCGCCGAGCGCAGCGCCCCGCGCAGCCGGTCCCGGGCGCCTTCGCCCGTCTCACCGGACTTCTGCGCCGCCTTGGGCGGGGCATCGGCCACGTTCTTGGGGAGAGCCATCACCTGGGTGGCGTCCGCCGGCGGCGGCACCACAAGCTCCGGCTTCTCCGGGGCGTTGATGACGTCGTTGAGCAGGGCGCGCGCACCCGCGTCGTCGAGCCGCTGCTCGGGGTCCCGGGCGAGCAGCCCGTAGATGACCTCTTCCAGCGGGCCCGCGTTCTTCGGCGGGTCGAGCGGCTCGGTCATCACGGCGGTCAGGGTCGCGATCGCGGACCCCTTGTCGTACGGCGGGCAGCCCTCCACGCTCGCGTACAGCAGTCCGCCGAGCGACCACAGGTCGGCCGGCGGTCCCGGCTTGTGCCCGCGGGCCCGCTCCGGCGAGATGTACGAGGGGGCGCCGACGAGCATGCCGGTGGAGGTGACCGACGGGTCGCCCTCGACCTGGGCGATCCCGAAGTCGGTCAGCACGACCCGGCCGTCCTCGGAGATCAGCACGTTGGACGGCTTCACGTCGCGGTGCAGGATGCCCTCGCGGTGCGCCGAGCGCAGCACGTCGAGAATGGCGAGGCCGACCTCGGCCGCCCGCTGCGGCGTCAGGACGCCGTCCTCGCGCACCGCCTCGGCCAGCGACTTGCCCTCGATGAGTTCCATGACGATCCACGGGCGGTCGTCCTCGTCGACCACGTCGTAGACGGTGACCGCGCCGTTGTTGCGGATCCGGGCGATCGCCTTGGCCTCGCGCAGTGTGCGCGTGATGAGCCGGCGCTTCTCGTCGTCGTCGATCGCCGACGGGAACCGCAGTTCCTTGACCGCGACCGTGCGGCCCAGCGTCTCGTCGACCGCACGGTGGACCGTGCCCATTCCGCCCCGGCCGAGCACCTCTCCGAGCCGGTACCGCCCCGCGAGAAGACGTCCGTCCTTGTCCCGTTGGGGCCCCCGCGCCTGCTCCGCCTCCGACATGCGTCCCCTCTGCGATCAACCCGCCCTGGCAGAGCGTTCATTGTCCCTCACCCCGGGACCGGTCCTGGTGCCGGGTCCGGGGACCTTCATCACGTGGCCGGCGAAAGGGATTTCCTGCCGGGCCCGTACGCGCGGCGCCGCCGCGCCATGGCCGCGCCCCCACCGTTCCCTGCCCAGGGAACCACATCTCACCCGGGCACCCTCCTGCCTACCACGGCCCGTCGTCCGGAGCGACGTTCCGAACCGTCGCATTCCGCGCCCGCCGGGACGTACCGCCCGGGACGCCATCGCCTCCCTCCGCCTCGATCTTTCGTGACGGTCCGTCGGTTTCTTCGGCTGGCCGTTTCGGTTGTCGGGGCTGGTGGGCAGGCTGATGGCCCGGCTGTCGCGTCGGGTGGGCGCCGGGTTCCACGGCTCGGGTCGGGGGGTGCTGCTCGCAGGGGCGGGAACGTGCTGGTCAGCCGGGTTCGGGAGAGCTTCGAGCCAGATGATGGCCTCGGTGATCACGTCGGCCCAGGGCCAGTGGCGGGCGCATATCAGGTACGGCGGCGGGCAGTGGTGACGAGCTGGGCGGCGGCGGAGAAGGGCCGGATTCTCAGGCGGCGGGGCTCCCACCTGCGGGTTTCGCCCGTCAGAGCGAGCATGGGCATCCATGCGAGCAGATCGAGGGCGATCTGGACGATCTCCAGCCGTTTCCGGTTCTGCGCGGTGTCGCGCAGGGGCAGGTTGCGCAGGCCGGTGGCCCGCACTGCCCGTATGCGGTCCTCGGCCCGGGCCCGCCGGCGGTGTCGCAGCTCCAGGGCTGCGATCGGCATGTCGGCGGTGTTGGCGAAGCAGGTCAGCCGCAGGCCGTCGGCGTCCGTGATCCGCAACTGGACTCCTGGGCGGGACCGTTCCTTGCGGACGATCAGCCGCATTCCCTTCGGCCAGCCCTTGAGACAGTCGCCGGCGATCTCGGCGACCCGGGCTCCGCCCCGGATCTCGCCGCCCGGCTCGATCGCCGCCGTCCACGCGATGGCCTGGACCTTGAGGACGGCCTGGTGGACGGCATCGGTGATGGTCATGCCGACCGAGTACGACAGCCACCTTCCGCACTGGGCGAGCCGGGCGACGAACTCGTGGGTGCCCCCTCCGGAGTCGGCGCGGATCAGTGTCCGGCGTCCTCGCCGGTGCTTCTGAATCCGCGTTCGCCTCGAAGCCGCAGCCGGCTGCGGCCCGGTGGTGCCGAGGGGAGATGCCCGGCACCACCGGGCCGGCGGCGCACCGCGTCCCGCCTCCGCCGGGCCGTCCCGACCCGTCACGCCACCTCGTCCACTGGTGCGCGGCGGGTTCGGGGCGCGCGCCGAGTGCGCCGGAACGAGAGGCGCCCGGGCCCGAGACGGGCGGTTCCGGGCCGGGCCCGGGGAGACGGGCGTGGATCATGAGCTGTACACGGAGACCCTTTGAGAACGCGCCAGCACAACGAAACCGTTCCGATTGTTTTGTTTGCGGAGGGTGGCTGGCAAGTGTGCGCGGCGGACACTTGAACGCCGCGGTGACGTGCGGAATTGAGATCTTTCGCGATCGCACCAGGTCAGGCTGCGCGGAGGGACGGTCGACGGAAGCGGAGGCAAAGTGGTCGCTTTCCGTCAATCTAGAAACCGCCGAGGCGGTTTGTTACCTTCCCGGAACGTGACGCCACCCCTCCGACGAACGAGAGGCCCATCGCCATGACCACATTCCTGGGCAGACCCTCGCCGGCGCCGCCGGCCCACGCCGTGATCGGCACCGAGAAGCCCCTCGTGCAGTCCGAGCGGGCCTTCGAGCCGGCCGTGGACGGACTGCGTGCGATCGCAACGCTGATGGTGCTCCTCGTGCACCTCGCCCAGTGGACCGGCTCGCTCATTGACGAGACCGGCAAGGCGGGGCCCTTCGCCCCGGTGATGACGGGCTTCCTGGCGGCGATCCCGATCTTCCTGATCATCAGCGGCTACCTGCTCTACCGGCCCTGGGCCGACGCCGCGATCGATGGACGCAAGCAGCCCAACGCCCTGCACTACTACTGGCACCGCGTCCTGCGGGTGTTCCCCGCGTACTGGCTTCTCATGGTCACCGCGCTGGTGGTCTTCAACCGGGAGCAGCTGGGCGACTTCTGGCGCACCGTGCGGCTGCTGACCGCCCAGCACGTGCAGAACTGGGCAGATCTGCGCACCGATCCGAGCCCGACCAACTGGGCGCAGACCTGGAGCCTCGCCACCGAGGTGCACTTCTACCTCGCACTGCCGGTGGTGGCGGTCGTGCTGCACAAGGCGGTGCGCTCGGCGAAGAGCGCGAGGCTCGCCGGGGCCCTGCTCGGCGCCGTGATCGTCGCCGACTTCACCTGGCTCGTCGCCACCAGCCCGTCGAGCCCGCTGGGGCCGCCGTCCCTGTGGTGGCTGCGCGGCTACCTCGGGTTCCTGGCGGCGGGGATGCTGCTCGCGCTGGCGGCCGCGAAGGCCCGGAGCGGGCCGCCGACGGCGTTCGTCGGGTTCGTACGCAGATACCCGTGGGCCTTCTGGGGTGCTGCGTTCGCGGCGTTCGCGCTGTCCAACACGGACTGGGCGGGCAGCATCGACTCGGCAGTGCTCATGAAGGAGGAGGCCGCGTTCAAATACGTCTGCCACATGGCGGTCGCCGTAGGGCTCGCTGCGCCGGTGGTGCTGGCGCGGGGCAACGGGCCGGAGCGGTTGCTGTCCCGGCGGAGGATGGTGTGGCTCGGACGGAACTCCTGCGGGACGTTCCTGTGGCACCTGATCGTCATGCAGGTAACCGTCTGGTACCTGATGGACAGCGAGTTCGCCCAACTCGGGACGGGGGCGTACTTCGCTCTGCTGCCGTTCGTGGTGGGGCTGTCGGTACTGGCCGGGTGGCTGTCGTACACGTTCGTCGAGCGGCCGGTGCTCCGGCGGTTCCGGATCCGTCCGGCCGCGGAGCCGGAGAGGCGCGTGACGGCGGGCGAGTGACGCACGGCTGACCGTCGGCGGGCCGGGAAGGACGAGCGCATCTTCCTCCCCGGTCCGCCGCGGCGTTGCGGGGCGTGTGCGGGCACGGCTGCCGCGCGTTCCCCCGGCCGTCCTACGCGGTCTTCGGTGCCGCCCGCATCCCGATGTACGCGCACTTCGTGCCGTCGCGGAGGGTGGAGAAGACGACCGGCATCCAGTCCTCGGCGAAGGACGCGCCGCCGCCCGAGCCCGCGAACACCGTGTCGGACAGCGGGACCAGCTCCATCTCGAGGTCAGGGGAGTAGCCGACCATCCCGTCGACGAAGGCATAGACCAGGTGAGGCCTGCCGTCCCTCTCGGAGACGGTGATGAGGACGCCCTCGCGCTTGTACGTGCCGGCCCACGGGGTGATGTCGACGGCCGGCGGGTGCTCCGGGGGGGCGAAGGGGGCCGGCATGCGCACACCCGCGTGATCGGCGAGGACCTCGCGCAGCAGGTCGGCGTAGAGGAGGCGGGAGCCGCCCCCGTTGGTCAGGAGGGCGACGGCGACACCCGCGCCGGGCACCACGCGCAGGTAGGAGTACTGGCCGATGGAGGCGCCGTCGTGGCCGAAGCCCGGCACGCCGTCCCAGTCGTACAGGGTCCAGCCCAGGCCCCAGCCGTCAGCACTCACCGTCCACTTGTCGGGCACGTCCGTCTCGCGCCGCTGCATCGCCTCCACCGAGCCGGAGCCGAGGACCCGGGTGCCGTCCGCCGCCCTGCCGCCGTCCAGGTGCAGCCGGGCGAAGCGGGCGAGGTCACCGGCGGTGGCGCAGACACGGGCGGCGGGACCGACGGCGCGCGGCATCAGATCCCAGGCCGGAGCGAGGCCCTGCGTACCGTCCGGGCCGGCGAGGTGACCCATGGCCGCGCGGAACGGCAGGACTTCCTCGGGAAGCGTCATGGTGTGGGTGAGGCCGAGCGGGACGAGCAGCCGGTCCTTGAGCGCCTGGTCCCAGGTCGTGCCCGTCAGCACCTCGACGATCCGGCCGAGCACCACGTAGCCGATGCCGCTGTACGACACGGCCGTGCCCGGCGGGCAGTCCATCGCCACACCCCGGGCGGCCTCCACGTACTTGGCCAGACTGTCGTCGCCGCGCCCGGTGTCGATGTGGAAGTCGCACGTCAGCCCACTCGTGTGGGAGAGGAGCATCCGAGTGGTGATGACCTCGGTGGCCGCGGGATCGACGGTGGCGAACTCCGGCAGGACGCTGACCACGGGGACGTCGAGGTCCAGATCACCGGACTCCGCCAGTTGCATGACCAGGACGGCCGTGTACACCTTGGCGATCGAGCCCAGTTGGAACACGGAGTCGGTGGTGGTTTCCACCTCCGTCTGCAGGTTCAGTAATCCGCTGGCCAGCTCGTGCACCTCTCCGCCGACCGCGACGGCGAGACCCGCGCCCGGCACGTCGTACTTCTCGCGCAGTTCGTCCAGCCGGCGCTGCCACCGGTCGAGGTCGAACGGGCGGCCGCCGGCCGGTACGGACGCCTCCTCACCGGCGCCGGCAGCGGATCGAGCCGGGGGCCGCTGAACCGCAGCAGTCGCTTCCGCGCCTCGCTCCCCGGGCATGTACCGCGCCACGTCCCAGGAGCCCTCCGCACCCTCCATCCGCCAGGTCCCGGTCAGCCCCCAGCCGTCGCTCGTCTCCCAGCTGCCATTCGCCATCCATGTGCGGAGGTCCCCCCACCTCGAACTCCGCTGCTGCTGAGCCTTCTTCGACATCACCTGTCCTGCCTTTCACCGATAGCCGCTCTGGGCTCCGGTCGTCCCGGAAGGCCCGGAGCCCGCGGCTCCGGGCGCCCCCGACACGGGGCACCCCTCCGTCGCCGCGAGTCCCGCACGCGAGGGATCGAGGCATGCCGCGGTCCGGGCACCGGACGAAGCCCCGCACCCCGCCCACCCGTACGGCAGCAGACTTTGCCATGTGAAGTGACACCATGTCAGGACGACGATCATCGTCTACCCCTGAGGGCGGAGGGCACACACTTGAGCTGAATTCCCTGCCTTACCTGGATTGGCACGATGCGCTGCGATGGACTTACTGATCGTTTCAGAATGAGTTGAACCGCGGGTCCTACGTCTAGCGATCTTGGTGGGCAGGGGTGTCCGGGTGCGTGCTGGTCTTGTTCCGGACGACCTGTGGGAGCGTGTGGCTCCGCTCCTGCCACCCGCTCCTGAGCGGCGGCGCCGCCACCCCGGGCGATTGCGCCCGTTCCGGCTCCAAGCACCACCTGATAGTCGACCGGCGCGGAATCCCGCTCGCTGTCACGCTCACCGATGGCAACCGTCACGACGTCACCCCGCTGCTGCCGCTGCTTGACGCGGTCCCGCCGATCCGGGGGCTGCGAGGACGACCGCGCCGCAAGCCGCGATACCTGTATGCCAACCGGGGCTACGACTTCGACAAGTACCGGCGCCTGCAGTGGAAGCGCGGCATCAAGCCGTTGATCGCCCGGCAGACCCGGCACGATCCGAACAACAGGCCCTAAATGGGCACGATGTCCGGCGCGCCCAGCCGTGCCGCGTCCGCCGTCAGGTCGTCGGGCTGGCGCTGCGACTCCCGTTCCGCCTCCACCCGCTTCTCGTAGTGCGCGACCTCGCGGTCGATCCGGCCCTTGTCCCAGCCGAGCACCCGCGCCATCAGCTCCGCGCACAGCCGGGCGGAGCGCGTGCCCCGGTCGAAGGTCTCGATGGAGATCCGGGTGCGCCGGGTCAGTACGTCGTCGAGGTGACGGGCCCCCTCGTGCGAGGCCGCGTACACGATCTCGGCCTTCAGGTAGTCGTCGGCGGACGGCAGCGGCTCGCCCATCACCGGATCGGCGACGATCAGTTCCAGGATCTCCTCGGTCATGGAGCCGTACCGGTTCAGCAGGTGCTCCACCCGGGCGACGTGGAGGCCGGTCCGGGCGGCGATCCTGGCCCGCGCGTTCCACAGGGCGCGGTAGCCCTCGGCGCCCAGCAGCGGAATGTCCTCCGTGACGCACTCGGCCACCCGCTGGTCGAGGCCGTGCACGGCCTCGTCGACGGCGTCCTTGGCCATCACCCGGTACGTCGTGTACTTCCCGCCCGCGACGACGACCAGGCCCGGCAGCGGATGCGCCACCGTGTGCTCGCGCGACAGCTTGCTGGTCGCGTCCGACTCACCGGCCAGCAGCGGCCGCAGACCCGCATAGACGCCCTCGACGTCATCCCTGGTCAGCGGGGTGGACAGCACCGAGTTGACGTGTTCGAGGAGGTAGTCGATGTCCGCGCTCGACGCCGCCGGATGCGCCTTGTCCAGGTCCCAGTCGGTGTCCGTCGTCCCGACGATCCAGTGCCGCCCCCAGGGGATGACGAAGAGCACGGACTTCTCGGTCCGCAGGATCAGGCCCGTGGAGGAGTGGATGCGGTCCTTCGGGACGACCAGGTGGATGCCCTTGGACGCCCGGACGTGGAACTGTCCGCGCTCGCCGATCAGCGCCTGGGTGTCATCCGTCCAGACGCCGGTGGCGTTGACCACCTGTTTGGCCCTGACCTCGTACGTGTCACCCGCCTCGACGTCCTCCACCCGGGCGCCGACGACGCGCTCGCCCTCCCGGAGGAAGCCGATCACGCGCGCCCGGTTCGCCACCTGCGCCCCGTACCCGGCGGCGGTGCGCACCAGCGTCGCCACATAGCGGGCGTCGTCCATCTGGGCGTCGTAGTACTGCAGGGCCCCCACCAGGGCGTCGCGCTTGAGCGCGGGCGCGACCCGCAGGGCCTGGCGGCGGGAGAGGTGCCGGTGCACGGGCAGTCCGCGGCCGTGCCCGGACGATACCGACATCGCGTCGTACAGCGCGACGCCCGAACCGGCGTACAGCCGCTCCCAGCCCTTGTGCTGCAACGGATAGAGGAACGGCACCGGCTTCACCAGGTGCGGCGCCAGCCGCTCCAGCAGCAGTCCGCGCTCCTTCAGCGCCTCGCGGACGAGCGCGAAGTCGAGCATCTCCAGATAGCGCAGCCCGCCGTGGATCAGCTTGCTCGACCTGCTCGACGTGCCGGACGCCCAGTCGCGCGCCTCGACCAGTCCGGTCGAGAGCCCTCTCGTCACCGCGTCGAGCGCCGTCCCGGCGCCGACCACGCCCGCCCCCACGACCAGCACGTCCAGTTCGCGCTCGGCCATCGCGGCGAGCGCCTCGGCACGCTGCGCAGGTCCCAGTGTCGCTGTCCTCACTGCTGCCTCCCGGTAGATCGGGGTGGTCAGGCACGGGGGATGCGGTCCGACCGCGGGGTCGGATGCCCGTGCCCACGTCTCGATTCTGTCCGCGCTCCGCGACTTCAGCCACCGCCTGTGGACAACACCCGGACGACGAGGGCCACACAATGCGACATATAGGTCATATTTACGCCTAGTCTGACATTGCGCTGTCCCCAGCAGTTGCGCTTTCTCTCCTCATGGTCCGAGACCGACCGGCACATGAGGGGTGGAAGAAGGAGCGGGCCCGCGTGTGAGCAGCCGCAAGGCGGAGGATCGAGACCTGGCAGGAGCCATGGTGATCGCCGACGACGCCGCGGATGCGCGCACCCGGCCCCGCGACGCCACCCCTCATGTGCCGGTCGGACTCAGGGAAGGACGGCCACCCACGTGCCTGCAGACCTCGCCGTCATCGGACTCGGTCACCTCGGCCTGCCCCTCGCCCAAGCCGCCGTCGCCGCCGGTATCCAGACCATCGGCTACGACACGGACCCGCGGGCCTTCGCGGAGCTCACCGCGGGCCGCACCCCCGTCGAGGGATCGCTCACCGCGTCCGACATCCGCCGCATGCTCTCCGGGGGCTTCCGCCCCACCACCAACCAGGCCGAGCTGGGCCGCGTCCGTACCGCCGTGATCTGCGCGCCCACCCCCCTGGGCCCCGACCGCGTCCTCGACCTCACCGCCGTGGGCGACGCGGCCCGCGCGCTGGCCGCACGGCTGCGCCCGCACACCACCGTGCTGCTGGAGTCGTCCGTCCCCCCCGGCACCACCGAGAACTTCCTGCTCCCCCTCCTCGAACAGGGCTCGGGGCTGCGCGGCGGACGCGACTTCCACCTCGCCTACTCCCCCACCCGGCTCGACCCGGGCAACCGCACCCACGTCTACGCCAACACCCCCAAGGTCATCGGCGGCCTCACCCCCGCCTGCACCGAGTCGGCCGCCGCCTTCTACGGCCGGCTCACCGACAAGGTCGTCCGCGCCCGCGGCCCGCGCGAGGCCGAGATGACGAAGGTCCTGGAGACCAACTTCCGGCACGTCAACATCGCCCTGGTCAACGAGATGGCCGTGCTCTGCCACGACCTCGGCGTCGACCTCTGGGACGTCATCCGGTGCGCCGAGACCAAGCCCTTCGGCTTCCAGCCGTTCCGCCCCGGCCCCGGCGTCGGCGGCCACGGTGTCCCGGTCGACCCGGGCTACCTCCCGTACAACAGCCGCACCCCCGGGCACCCGCTGCGGATGGTCTCGCTCGCGCAGGAGATCAACGACCGGATGCCGCAGTACGTGATCCAGCGCTGCGCCACCCTCCTCAACGAGCACGGCAAGTCCGTCCGCGGTGCCCGGGTCCTCCTCCTCGGCGTCACCTACAAACCGGACCTCGCCGACCAGGAGGCCTCTCCCGCCCGCGAGATCGCCGGCCGACTGATGGACATGGGGGCCCAGATCGGCTACCACGATCCGCACGTCCTGGACTGGCGCGTACGCGAACTCCCGGTCCCCCGTGCCGATTCGCTGTACGAGGCGGCCTCCAGCGCCGATCTGACGGTGCTGCTCCAGCACCACCGCACCTACGACCTCCAGGGCCTCGCCGTGAAGGCGCAGCTCCTCCTGGACACCCGCGGCGCCACCCCGGCGGGGGCCGCGCACCGGCTCTGAACCCGCTCTCCGCTCAGTCCCCCCAAGGATTCCAGTGGGTCAATGTCGGAACCGACTGCTAGCCTGCGGCGTCACTCATCGCACATCCGTGCGCCACATCCCAGGGGGAACCCACCATGAGCACGCCCGTACCACCGCCGAACCAGCCGTACGACGCCCAGCCCCAGCCCGGCAACCCGTACGCCGCGCAGCCCGGCCAGCCCCAGCCCGGCGCCCCGTTCCCGGGCCAGCAGCCCGTCGGCGCCCCCTTCGGCGGCGGCGCACCGTTCGCTCCGGTGGCACCGGCGCGCAACAACGTGGGCCTCGGCATACTCGTCGCGTTCGTCGCAGCCCTCGTCGCGGCCGGTATCTACGGTGCGATCATCGGCGCCACGAAGCACGAGATCGGCTACGCGGCCGTGGGCGTCGGCGCCATCGTCGGCTTCGCCGCCGGCAAGCTCGGCGGCCGCAACCCCGCCCTGCCGGTCATCAGCGGTGTCTTCGCGCTGATCGGCGTGTACTTCGGCCAGCTGCTCGGTGAAGCGATCATCATCAGCAAGCAGCTCCCGCTCTCGGTCACCGAGATCTTCTTCGACCACTTCAGCGACCTGAACACGGTGTGGAAGGAAGACTCCGACTTCGTCAGCGTCATCTTCTTCCTGGTCGCCGCCGCGGTCGCGTTCTCCACGGCCAAGAAGACGTCCGACTAGTAGCGGACCGCACACACCGGAGGGCCCGGACCGCGATCGCGGTCCGGGCCCTCCGGTCATGCTCCGTGCACTCAGCGCCGGTGCTGCGAGTCCGCCACCGTGACCTCGACGCGCTGGAACTCCTTGAGGTCGCTGTACCCCGTCGTCGCCATCGCCCGGCGCAGCGCGCCGAAGATGTTCATCGAGCCGTCGGGGGTGTGCGAAGGACCGGTGAGGACCTCCTCCGTCGTGCCGACGGAGCCCAGGTCGACCAGCTTGCCGCGCGGCACGTCCTCGTGGACGGCCTCCATGCCCCAGTGGCGGCCGCGGCCCGGCGCGTCCGTCGCGCGGGCGAGCGGGGAGCCCATCATCACGGCGTCCGCACCGCAGGCGATGGCCTTCGGCAGGTCGCCGGACCAGCCGACGCCGCCGTCCGCGATCACGTGCACGTACCGGCCGCCGGACTCGTCCATGTAGTCGCGGCGGGCACCGGCCACATCGGCGACCGCGGTCGCCATCGGGACCTGGATGCCGAAGACGTTGCGCGTGGTGTGCGCGGCGCCGCCGCCGAAGCCGACGAGGACACCGGCCGCGCCCGTACGCATCAGGTGGAGGGCCGCGGTGTACGTGGCGCAGCCGCCGACGATGACCGGGACGTCCAGCTCGTAGATGAACTGCTTCAGGTTCAGCGGCTCGGCCGCGCCCGAGACGTGCTCGGCGGAGACCGTCGTACCGCGGATGACGAAGATGTCCACGCCCGCGTCGACGACGGCCTTGGAGAACTGGGCGGTGCGCTGCGGGGAGAGCGCGGCGGCGGTGACGACACCGGAGTCGCGCACCTCCTTGATGCGCTGCCCGATCAGCTCCTCCTGGATGGGGGCGGAGTAGATCTCCTGGAGCCGGCGGGTCGCGGACTCGACCGGCATCTCGGCGATCTCGTCGAGGAGCGGCTGCGGGTCGGCGTGCCGGGTCCACAGGCCTTCCAGGTTGAGCACGCCAAGGCCGCCGAGCTCGCCGATGCGGATGGCGTGCTGCGGGGAGACGACGGAGTCCATGGGAGCGGCCAGGAACGGCAGCTCGAAGCGGTAGGCATCGATCTGCCAGGCGATCGAGACCTCCTTCGGGTCGCGGGTCCGGCGGCTCGGGACGACGGCGATGTCGTCGAATGCGTATGCCCGGCGGCCGCGCTTGCCGCGCCCGATCTCGATCTCAGTCACGATGGTGTGGCCTTTCCCTCTACGTCTGCGCTGTCCAGTATCCCCGACACATGGGGGAGGGGCGGTTCCGGGAACCCCGGACCGCCCCTCACCTGCGCTGTCGCGTTACTTCCTGCTGTAGTTCGGTGCTTCGACCGTCATCTGGATGTCGTGCGGGTGGCTCTCCTTGAGACCCGCCGAGGTGATCCGTACGAAACGGCCCTTGCTCTCCATCTCGTCGACGGAGGCCGCGCCCACGTAGCCCATCGTCTGGCGGAGACCGCCGACGAGCTGGTGCAGCACGTTGGCCAGCGGGCCGCGGTAGGGCACCTGGCCCTCGATGCCCTCGGGGACGAGCTTGTCGTCGGAGGACACCTCGGCCTGGAAGTAGCGGTCCTTCGAGTACGAGCGGCCCTGTCCGCGGGACTGCATCGCGCCGAGCGAACCCATGCCGCGGTACGACTTGAACTGCTTGCCGTTGATGAAGAGGAGCTCGCCGGGCGACTCCTCGCAGCCGGCCAGCAGGGAGCCCAGCATCACGCTGTCGGCACCGGCGGCGAGCGCCTTGCCGATGTCGCCGGAGTACTGGAGGCCGCCGTCGCCGATGACCGGGACGCCCGCCGCACGGGCCGCGAGGGCGGCCTCGTAGATCGCGGTGACCTGCGGGACGCCGATGCCGGCGACCACGCGGGTGGTACAGATCGAACCGGGTCCGACCCCGACCTTGACGCCGTCCACGCCGGCGTCGACCAGGGCCTGGGCGCCGTCGCGGGTCGCGACGTTGCCGCCGATGACGTCCACGTTCACGGCCGACTTGATCTTCGCCATCCAGTTGAGGGCGTTGCTGTTGTGGCCGTGCGAGGTGTCGACGATCAGGAAGTCCACCCCGGCCCCGGCCAGCGCCTGGGCGCGGTCCAGCGCCTCCGGGCTGGCGCCGACGGCCGCGCCGACGAGCAGGCGGCCCTCGGCGTCCTTGGCCGCGTTCGGGTACTGCTCGGCCTTCTTGAAGTCCTTGACCGTGATGAGGCCCTTGAGGATGCCCGCCTCGTCGACCAGCGGAAGCTTCTCGATCTTGTGGCGGCGCAGCAGCTCCATGGCGTCCACGCCGGAGATGCCGACCCGGCCGGTGACCAGCGGCATCGGCGTCATGACCTCGCGCACCTGGCGCGAGCGGTCCGACTCGAAGGCCATGTCGCGGTTGGTGACGATGCCGAGCAGCTTGCCCGCCGGGTCGGTGACCGGGACGCCGCTGATGCGGAACTTGGCACAGAGCGCGTCGGCCTCGCCGAGCGTGGCGTCCGGGCTGACCGTGATCGGGTCGCTGACCATGCCGGACTCGGACCGCTTCACCAGGTCGACCTGGTTGACCTGGTCCTCGACCGAGAGATTGCGGTGCAGTACGCCGACGCCGCCCTGACGGGCCATGGCGATGGCCATACGCGCCTCGGTCACCTTGTCCATGGCGGCGGACAGCAGCGGGATGTTCACCCGTACGTTCCGCGAGATGAGCGTCGAGGTGTCGACCGCGTTGGGCAGCACTTCAGATGCGCCCGGCAGCAGCAGCACGTCGTCGTATGTCAGCCCGAGCGTCGCGAATTTCTCGGGCACTCCGTCGACGTTTGCAGTCATGACACCTTCCCCAAATGGCCTTGATCGGTGCGGATGTCCATGCTAACGGCCTCCGGGGGTGTCTCATTCCATGAACAAGATCACCGGGAGGTTCTGTAGCTTCCTACGGCACCATTCCGCGACGCCCCAGGCCGGGCTCACTGTTCCGCGAGGGCCCGCAGCCGGCTCAGGGCACGGTGCTGGGCGACCCGGACGGCACCCGGCGACATGCCGAGCATCTGTCCGGTCTCCTCGGCGGTGAGCCCGACGGCCACCCGCAGGACCAGCAGTTCCCGCTGGTTCTCCGGAAGGTTGGCGAGAAGCTTCTTGGCCCAGGCGGCATCGCTGCTGAGGAGCGCCCGCTCCTCGGGCCCGAGTGAATCGTCCGGCCGCTCGGGCATCTCGTCGGAGGGCACCGCGGTCGATCCCGGGTGCCGCATCGCGGCCCGCTGGAGATCGGCGACCTTGTGCCCGGCGATGGCGAAGACGAAGGCTTCGAAGGGCCTGCCGGTGTCCTTGTACCGCGGCAGCGCCATCAGCACCGCGACACAGACCTCCTGCGCCAGGTCCTCCACGAAGTGACGGGCATCACCGGGCAGCCGGTTCAGCCGGGACCTGCAGTAGCGCAGCGCGAGGGGGTGGACGTGGGCCAGCAGATCATGGGTGGCCTGCGCGTCGCCCTCGACGGCACGATGCACCAGGGCACCGATCACCGTCGTTCCTTCCTCGCGCATCGAACCATGGTGCCCCGGCGCCGCATCATCCGCGGCACCGCGTCCGTAGTTGTGCACCGAAGCGTTATGAGCGGGTGCGCCGGAAGTCATGTCCTGCGCCCTCCCCTTCCGCTCGACCGAATCGTTCCCGAGGAACTCCACGTCTCAAGGATGCGTCATCGGCCGGGAAGCGTCACATGCCGCCGGGGCGGCGGGCTGCACGGGCGGGGTACGAGCAGGTCGCGTCCGGGGAGGCGACCCGGCACCGCACCCCTCACCCGGGGTCGCCCCGTCCGCCCACGAGCGGACGGGGAGTGGATGTCGGCGGCCGGCCCTCAGCGGACCAGCCCCCAGCGGAATCCGAGCGCCACCGCGTGCGCGCGGTCCGAGGCGCCGAGCTTCTTGAACAGGCGCCTGGCGTGCGTCTTCACCGTGTCCTCGGAGAGGAACAGCTCCCGGCCGATCTCCGCGTTGGAGCGGCCGTGGCTCATCCCTTCGAGCACCTGGATCTCACGAGCGGTGAGCGTGGGCGCCGCACCCATCTCGGCCGAGCGCAGCCGCCGCGGGGCGAGCCGCCACGTCGGATCGGCCAGGGCCTGGGTGACGGTCGCCCGGAGCTCCGCCCGGGAGGCGTCCTTGTGCAGATATCCGCGGGCCCCGGCGGCGACCGCGAGCGCGACACCGTCCAGGTCCTCGGCGACGGTCAGCATGATGATCCGCGCCCCGGGGTCGGCGGAGAGCAGCCGGCGGACGGTCTCCACACCCCCCAGACCGGGCATGCGTACGTCCATCAGAATCAGATCCGAACGGTCGGCACCCCAGCGGCGGAGGACTTCCTCCCCGTTGGCAGCCGTCGTCACCCGCTCGACGCCGGGCACGGTCGCGACCGCACGACGGAGCGCTTCTCGGGCAAGCGGGGAATCGTCGCAGACGAGAACGGATGTCATGACCGCCCTCCGAAGCTGATGCGCGTCACCTTGAGCCTCCAGGCTGTTACAAGTCGTCACCTGTGCGGTTGACGCTCTCGGACACCTGCCCGATCGCTTTCTCTGCCAACCGCCTCCGCACTCTCAACGATGGTCACTCGAAAGAGTTACGGCCCGGACGGCCGAGTTCGGCACTCTACGTGAGGGGCCGAGTACGGAGGAGAGCGCCACGAGGTCGTCCAGCCGTCAACCGAACCATTCCAGGAACTTATGCCCCATTTAGCGGGTTTTCTTCCCTTTTGCTGGTGTCTGTGGCTAGATTCGCAATCAGTCATATTTACATCTACTAACACCGTAGATGTACGGTCATGGGCACGGTACGACGGACGACCACGACGTTTCCGACTCAGCATGGTTTCGAGGGGACAAGCAATGGCAGATTTCTCCCGCCTTCCCGGACCCAACGCCGATCTGTGGGACTGGCAGCTGCTGGCGGCCTGCCGAGGGGTCGACAGCTCACTGTTCTTCCATCCCGAGGGGGAACGCGGAGCAGCCAGGAGCGCCCGCGAGACCTCCGCGAAAGAGGTCTGCATGCGATGCCCGGTACGCGCCGAGTGCGCCGCTCACGCGCTGGCGGTACGCGAGCCCTACGGAGTGTGGGGAGGGCTGACAGAAGACGAGCGCGAGGAGCTCATGGGCCGGGCCAGGAGCCGGCTGATCAGCGCGGCGGCACCTTCGTCGCCGCCGGGACACGGCTGACCCACCCGCACCCCATCAGGGCAGAAACGCTTCTTCACTCAGGCCGCGGTCGTACGGTCCACCCCGCCCGGGCCCGTGGACCCACGCAGGCCGCTCAGCGGGCGGCCGCCAGCGACAGCTGGTCCAGGGTGGCCGCCACGGCCGGGACCTGCGCGAGGTCGGGCAGGGTCAGCGCGACGATCTCGCGCTCGATGGCCGGCTCCACGCCGACGGTCCGGGCGCCCCTGGGACGTACCGACTCGACGGCCAGCGCCGGCAGGACGGCCACGCCGAGACCCGCGCCGACCAGGCCGATCACCGCCGGGTAGTCGTCGGTGGCGAAGTCGATCCGCGGAGTGAAGCCGGACGCCTCGCAGACCTCCACCAGCTGCCTGCGGCAGCGCGGGCAGCCGGCGATCCACGGTTCGCCGGCGAGCTCACCGATGCCCACCTCGGCCCGGTCCGCGAGTGCGTGGCCCTCGGGAACCAGGCCGATCAGCCGGTCGGTCAGCAGCGGGCGCACCACCAGGTCGTCCCACTCGGCGCCCGGCGTGCCGTAACGGAAGGCCAGCGCGATGTCGCAGTCGCCGTCGCGCAGCATCTCCACCGAGCGGGGCGGCTCGGCCTCGACCAGGGAGACCCTGGTGCCGGGATGGGCGGCCCGGAGTGCCGCGAGGGCACCCGGGACCAGGCTGGAGCTGCCGCTGGGGAAGGAGACGAGCCGGACCCGTCCGGCCCGGAGCCCGGCGATCGCGGCGACCTCCTCCTCGGCGGCGGTGAGCCCGGCGAGGATGCCCGAGGCATGGCGCACGAGGGCCTCACCGGCCTGCGTCAGCCGCATCTCGCGCCCCGTGCGGATGAGCAGCGTGGTGCCGGCCGAGGACTCCAGCGCCTTCATCTGCTGGCTCACGGCGGGCTGGGTGCAGCCCAGCTCGCGGGCGGCGGCGGAGAAGGAGCCGGTGCCGGCCACGGCGCGCAGGACTCGGAGATGACGGGCTTCGATCACCCTTCCAACATAAGGGATTCTTGGGTCAGTCGCTAATTTCCGGCAGGTGACTTTGAGTCGGGGGCGGTGGGCGTGCCGCCATCGGGCCGGGAGTGGTTAGCGTGCAGCCATGCATGCGATGACTGTCCTGACCGTGAACACGGGCCGCCCCGTGGCGGTGGACTACACCGACTCCCCCGGCGGCGTGACCGGGATCGACAAGCGCCCCGCGGAGGGGCTCGTACGGGTCTGCGATCCCGGCCCCGAGGGCACCGGCGGCAGCGGCCTGGCCGGGGACGCGGTCTGCGACCTGCGCCATCACGGCGGCTCGCACCAGGCCGTCTACGCCTTCGCCCGCGAGGAGCTCGACGCGTGGGAGCGGGAGCTGGGGCGTCCGCTGGCGAACGGCGCGTTCGGCGAGAACCTCACCACGAGCGGGGTGAAGGTCAGCGGCGCGCTGATCGGTGAGCGCTGGCGGATCGGTGCCGAGCTGGTCCTGGAGGTCACGTCCGGCCGGATTCCGTGCCGTACGTTCGCGGGCCACCTCGACGAGAAGCGCTGGGTCAAGCGGTTCACGCAGGCGGCGATACCCGGGGCGTACTTCCGGGTGATCACGCCGGGCAGCATCCGGGCCGGTGACCCGGTCGAGATCGTGCACCGGCCCGATCACGAGGTGACGGTGGAACTGCAGTTCCGGGCCGTGACGACCCGGCGCGAGCTGCTGCCGCGGCTGCTCGCGGCCGGCGACGCGCTGCACCCCGAGGCACTGCGCAAGGCACGCGCGTACGTGGCACCTCAGGGATGAACGGGGAGCGGTGGGCGGGTCGTCCGACGGCATACGCGGGGCACTAACGTGCCGCGTATGACGACTGCACTGATTACGGGCGCGACCGCGGGCATCGGGGCCGCCTTCGCGCGGCGGCTCGCGGCCGAGGGGCACAACCTCGTGCTGGTGGCCCGCGACACCGACCGGCTGCGGGAGCAGGCCACCGAACTGCACGACCGGCACGGGATCGAGGCCGAGGTGCTGACCGCGGACCTTTCCCGGGACGACGGGATCGCCGCGGTCGAGACCCGGCTGGCCGACCGCAAGGAGTCGGTCGATCTGCTGGTCAACAACGCCGGGTTCGGCAACAAGGGCCATTTCCTCGACGTCCCCATGGCGGACGAACTGGCGATGCTGAAGGTGCACTGCGAGGCGGTCCTGCGGCTGACGTCGGCGGCCGCGGCCGGCATGAAGGAGCGGGGCAGGGGCGGCGTGGTGAACGTGGCCTCCGTGGCGGCGTTCGTGCCGCGCGGTACGTACGGTGCGTCCAAGGCGTGGGTCGTGCAGTTCACCCAGGGCGCGGCCAAGGACCTGGCCGGTTCGGGCGTGCGGATGATGGCGCTCTGTCCCGGCTTCGTACGGACGGAGTTCCATCAGCGGGCCGGGATGGGCACCGGCAACATCCCGGGCTGGATGTGGCTCGACGCCGACAAGCTGGTGGCCACGGCCCTGGCGGACCTGGCGCGCGGCAAGTCGGTCTCGGTGCCGGACCCGCGGTACAAGGCGCTGATGGGACTGGTGAAGCTGACGCCTCGCGGCCTGCTCGGAGGGGTCACCTCCAAGACAGGCCGCAAGTACGGACCTCAGTGAGCGGTGGGTTACCGCAGGCCGTGGCCCGCGTAGGCGCCCATGTTGGGGGCGCCGGGCTTCAGCCGGTTGCCGAAGTAGTCCTTGCCGCCGTTGTCCTCGATGACGGCTCCGGCGGCGAGGGCGGGCGATCCCGCGCCGAGCCGGAAGTCGTCCCGGAGCTTCGGGTCGGCCGTGATGCCGCCGGGGTCCGGGCGCGTCATGTCGATGCCGTAGAAGGCGTTGTGGCCGAAGGAGAGCCCGGGGGTCGGGTTCTTGAAGGCGTAGCCGCCGGTGCCCTCGCTCACGAAGACGTTGTTGCGGATGGACAGTTCGTGCTGGGTCGTGGCGGGGCTGCCGGCGTCGTCCTGGACGAGGAAGCCGGGGATCTGCGCCTTGTTGTGGAAGGTGTTGTTGTAGATCTCCGTGCCGAGGATCGGGCCCCAGCAGTTCTGGATCAGACGGGCGCCGTCATCGCGGCTGACGTTGTAGCGGGCGACCGTGCCGATCGTCTTCGCGCCGCTGTACGGGCAGATCAGCAGGAAGCCGCCCTTGTTGTCGTGACTGTAGTTGTACTGGAAGACGGTGTTCTGCGAGGCGCCGTCGGCGTCGAAGGACATGCCGTCGTGGGTGTTGCCGCCGCCCGACACCTCGTTGTACTCGACGGTCGTGTCGTCGGTGTTGAAGGTCCAGATGCCCGCGTTGGCGGAGGGCGAGCGGAGCTGGAAGCCGTCGACCCGGTTGTGGTCGACCCGGGCACCGCTCGTGGTGTCGAGCTTCATGCCGTCGCCGGCCAGGGACTTCAGCGTGTTGTGGTGGATACGGACGCCGGTGCTCGGAGTCCACTCCCCCGGGTACACGTTCGGGTCCTGCTGCCCTCCGACCAGATCGCGCCTGGAGAAGGTCGACTTGAAGTAGACGCCCTCGCGGTCGACGTCCTCGATGCGGTTGTGGCCGATGTCCAGGCCGTCGTACCAGCTGGCCTTCGCCGTGCCCTCGACCGCGATGTGGATGGCGCTGGAGCCGGACACGGTCTTGTAGTCGCCGCCGCGCACGTCGTGGATGTAGAGCCCGCTGATGTCGAAGCCGCGGGCGACGCCGAAGTCGGTCAGGCGCAGGCGGACGCCGTTGCGCTCGCTGCCCGGCTGGTCGGCGTTGGTGATCTCCAGGTCCCTGAGGTGCACGTACTGCGTGTTGGACAGCAGGACGGTGTCGTGGGCCCCGGCGCCGTCGAGCCGGGCACGGTCCGGGCCGTTGCCGTAGTCGGCGATGGTGAACGGCGCGCGGGCGGAGCCGGTGCCCGTGGGGGCGAGGGTGCCGGTGCAGGCGGCGCCGCGCTTGAAGAGGAGCCGGTCGCCGGGCCCGTAGGAGTGCGCGTTGGCCTCGGCGAGGGTGGTCCAGGGGTGCTGCCTGCTGCCGGTGGCCCCCTGCGGCGCGGCGCCGCAGTCGACGTGGAAGGTACGGCCGGCGGGTGCCGCCTGCGCGGCGCTCGGGCCTGCGGCGGCCAGACCGGCGGCGGCCGTCAGGGCCGCGAGCGCCGCGGCGGTGACGCGATGTCTCACAATTCCTCCGTACGAACAGTCAGGGTCGGAACAGTCGGGGTCGAAGCGGGCCGGGCACGGCCGGGTCGGGCCAGGCCGGCCGGGTCGGCATCGCCGGGAATCCTGGACTCGGATTGATCGAACGTCAATGGATTACGTTTGAATGATCGAAACTGCCATCGTTCGATCACGTTGGTCTAAGGTCGGACATCGGCTCCGGCACCGGCCGGGTCAGGGGCCGGGTCACACACTGCGAGGGGACTGCCGCCGTGCGCGAAAGTGCTGCTGAACGTCATGACCGCCTGCTCGGGCTGGTCCGCGACCGGGGCTCCGCCCGGGTGTCGGACCTGGCTTCGCAGCTGGGGGTGTCACCCGTCACGGTGCGCCGGGACGTCGAGGACCTGGCGAGCCGCGGCCTGCTCGAACGGGTCCACGGTTCGGTCTCCTGGCCCCAGGACACCGCCCCCGCCACGGGGCCCGCCGGCGCGGGGAACGGGCTGGTGCTCGGCATGCTCGCGCCCTCCGCGACCTACTACTTCGCCGAGGTGATCCGGGGTGCCCACGAGGCCGCCGCCCGGGCGGGCGCCCGGCTGATCCTGCGGATCTCCGACTACCGCCCGCAGGAGGACCAGGCCCGCACCGAGGGGCTGCTGTCCGCGGGGGCCGAGGGGCTGCTCGTCGCACCCGGCTGGCAGCATCCGGGCGACCCGTCGGCCTTCGGTGACTGGATCAGCTCGCTGCCCGTACCGACCGTCCTGCTGGAGCGCAGGCCCACCGCCGGATCACCCCTGGACGGCCTGGACCGGGTCTGCTCGGACCATGCGCACGGGGTGCTGCTGGCCATGCGCCACCTGGTGGAGCTCGGGCACGGGGCGCCGCTGCTGATGGCCCGCGCGGACTCCCCGACCGCCCTCGCGGTGCGCTCCGGATACGCGGAGGCGCTGACCGTGCTCGGCCTGCGCCCCCCGCAGGACGTGATCGATTCCGTACCGGCGGAACTGGCCCCGGAGGCGTTCGAGGAAGCCGTGCAGGCCCTGCGCGAAGCGGTCCGGACGGGGGTGGCGACGGCGGCGCTGATCCACAACGACGTGGACGCGATCCAGGTGGTCCAGCGCCTGGCCGAACTGGGTGTGCGAGTGCCGGAGGACCTGGCGCTGATCGCGTACGACGACGAGGTGGCGGCGCTCGCGGACACCCCGCTCACCGCCGTGGCCCCGCCCAAGCGGGAGGTGGGCCGCCATGCGACGGAACTGCTGGTGGAGCGGCTGGGGCAGAGCCCCGACACCCCTCGCCGGCATCTGACGCTGCTCCCGCAGCTGCGGGTCAGGGACTCCTGCGGAGGGCCGCTTCCGTAGGCGATCCCAGGCGCCCCGGAGGCTTCCGTACGCAACTTTTCTGATCTTTTTTCGATCAATCGCTCTTTCGCTCTTGACTTCGGTCACGGCTGGTCCAAGGATCACGGCCAACGCCCATGTCGCCGCCTGTTCAGGAGCCTCGCTGTGAGCCGCAGTTCGAGCAGAACGTCCCTCGCCGTAGTCGGAGCCGCCACCGCCCTCGCCGTTCTCACGGCCTGCGGCGGCAGCGGGGACGACAGTTCCGCCGCCGGAAGTGACGGCAAGCCCGTCAGCATCACCTTCTGGGGCTGGACCAAGGGGTCCAAGGAGGTCGTTGACGCGTTCAACGCCTCCCACACGAACATCAAGGTGGTGTACGAGGAGATCCCGTCCGGCAACGCGGGCGGCTACGCCAAGATCTCCAACGCCGTGAAGGCGGGCAACGCCCCCGACCTCGTCTCCATCGAGTACCCGCAGCTTCCGGAGTACGTCAGTCAGGGCGCCCTCCAGGACATCGGCCAGTACTTCACCGAGGACATCAGGAAGAAGCTGCTGCCGCAGGCGGTGGAGCTGACGACGCTCGGCGGCAAGAACTGGGCCGTCCCCTTCGACGCCTCGCCGCAGTCCTTCTACTACCGCAAGGACCTGTTCGAGAAGTACGGCGTGGAGGTCCCCAAGACCTGGAACGACTTCCGCAAGGCCGCGGAGAAGGTCAAGAAGGCCGACAAGAAGGCCCGGATCGGCACGTTCTTCCCGGACGACCCCACCACGTTCCAGGCGATGGCCTGGCAGGCCGGCGCCCAGTGGTACAAGCCCGAGGGCGACACCTGGAAGGTGAGCACCGCCGACGCCGCGACCAACAAGGTCGCCGACTACTGGCAGGGCCTGCTCGACGACGACCTGATCCGCGCCAACGCCTCCTTCAGCCCGGAGTGGACCAACTCCCTCAAGAACGGCGGCACCGTCGGTTACCTCGGCGCGGCCTGGGGCGCGGGTGTCCTCAAGGGCACCCTGCCCGAGCAGAGCGGCAAGTGGGCCGTCGCCCCGATGCCCAGCTGGGACGGCAAGCCGGCCAGCGGCATGCTCGGCGGCTCCACCTTCGCCGTGACGAAGGACAGCAAGAAGGCGGAGGCGGCGGTCGAGTTCGCCACCTGGATGTCGACCACCCCGGAGGGCATCAAGGCCCGCATCGAGTCCGGCACATCGAGCGCCTTCCCGGCCGCGGCGTCCCTGCGCCCGGTCGCGAAGAAGGCCTTCGACGCGGACTACTACGGCGGCGAGGACATCTACCAGGTCTTCGAGGACGCCGCGACGTCCATCGGCCCGAACTGGAACTGGGGCCCGACGACCGGCACCACGAACACCACGATGAAGGACCAGTTCGGCAAGGTCGCGAGCGGCGGAACCACCGTCAAGGACGCGGTGAAGGCCGGGCACGACGCCACGGTCGCCGAGCTGAAGAAGCGCGGTCTGAAGGTCGAGGACGCAGGCTGATGAAGCGCGCCCGGACCTCCAGAGCCGCCGCCATCCTGCTGGGGCCCTTCTTCGTACTGTTCACGCTGGCGATGGTGCTGCCGATCGGCTACGCGGTCTGGCTCAGCCTGTTCACCGAGAAGCAGTCCGGCCTGGGCTTCGGCGGCACCGAGACCGTCTTCAGCGGACTCGACAACTACACGGCGGCCTTGGGCGACCGGGCGTTCCGCGAGGGCTTCGGCGTACTCCTCGGATACTGCCTGTTCTACATCCCGCTGCTCCTCGTCGGAGCCCTCGCCCTCGCGCTGCTGCTGGACTCCACGCTGGCCCGCGCCCGCCGGTTCTTCCAGCTCGCGCTGTTCCTGCCGCACGCCGTGCCCGGCATCATCGCCGCGCTGATCTGGGTGTACCTGTACACCCCGCAGCTCAGCCCGGTGGTGAGCGCCATGGAGTCCGGCGGCATCGGCTTCGACTTCTTCTCCCCCGACGGGGCCCTCCCCTCGGTCGTGAACATCGCGCTGTGGGAGTGGCTCGGCTACAACATGGTGATCTTCTATGCCGCGTTGCAGGCCATCGACCGCTCCGTACTCGAAGCGGCCACCGTCGACGGGGCCGGCGCCTGGCGGATCGCGATCGGCATCAAGGTCCCGCTGATCCGCGCCTCCGTCGTGATGGTCGCGCTCTTCACCGTCATCGGCTCGCTCCAGCTGTTCACCGAGCCACTGATCCTCAACAAGGGGACCGGCTCCGCCGTCTCCTCCACCTGGACGCCGAACATGTACGCGTACACCGCGGCCTTCGAGCGCAACGACTACGGCCTCGCCGCGGCCGCCTCCATCCTGCTGGCGCTCACGGCCGCGCTGCTGTCCTTCGTCATCACCCGCTTGACCGGCCGGAAGGGCAAGAAAGCATGAGTTCCCCCGCCTCCCGCGGCCGCTGGATGTCGAAGACAGCCGTCAACGGCTTCCTGCTGCTCGCCGTCGTCTACATGCTCTTCCCCCTCGTCTGGCTGGTCACCGCGGCCACGAAGGACACCGGTGGCCTGCTCGCGGGCAACGCGTTCTCCTTCGACGGCTTCAACCTCGGCGAGAACCTCTCGAACCTGGCCTCCTACGGCGACGGCATCTACTTCCGCTGGTACCTCAACAGCCTTCTGTACGCGGGCGGCGGTGCGATCGTCTGCTCGCTGATCTGCGTCGCCGCCGGGTACGCCTTCGACAAGTACGCGTTCCGGGGCAAGGACCAGCTGTTCGGCCTGGTGCTGATGGGCGTGCTCGTCCCCACCACCGCGCTCGCCCTGCCGATGTACCTGCTGGCGTCCAAGGTCGGCCTGGTGAACACCTACTGGTCGGTGCTGATCCCGGTGCTGGTCAACCCGTTCGGCGTGTATCTCGCCCGGGTGTTCAGCTCGGGCTACATACCGAACGAGGCCCTGGAGGCCGCACGTATCGACGGGGCGGGTGAGCTGCGCATCTTCTGGTCCGTCGGTCTGCCCATGGTCATGCCGGGCTTCGTGACCGTCTTCCTCTTCCAGTTCACCGCGATCTGGAACAACTTCTTCCTCCCTCTCGTGATGCTCTCGGACCGCAAGCTCTTCCCCCTGAGCCTCGGTCTGTACTCGTGGAACACCAACACCCACGGCGAACCGAGCTTCTACCCCCTCGTCGTCACCGGCTCCCTGCTCGCCGTCATCCCGCTGATCGTCGCCTTCGTCTCCCTGCAGCGGCACTGGAAGGCGGGACTGACCGCCGGAAGCGTCAAGTGACCGTCCACGCGAGCCCCGAGGAGTACGAGTTCCACCATGCAGCACGCCACTGACAACCGGCCCCGGGCCCTGCTCGCGATGGCCCCCGGCATCGCCGGGCGCCTCCTCGCCGAACACCACCACACCCGGCTCGCCGCCCTCACCCGCACGGACACCCGGCTCGTCGCCCACGACCTGGCCGACCCGACCCCCGAGGTGGCGGCCGCGCTCGCCGAGGCCGACGTGCTCTTCACCTGCTGGGGCGCGACGCCGCTCACCGCACCGGTGCTGGCCGCCGCCCCCCGGCTTCGGGCGGTGGTGCACGCGGCCGGGTCCGTGAAGCACCACATCACCGACGCCTGCTGGGAACGGGGCATCGCCGTCACCTCGGCGGCCGGGGCCAACGCGCTGCCGGTGGCCGAGTTCACCCTCGCCGCGATCCTCTTCGCGGGCAAGCAGGTCCTGCGTTCGGCGCAGCGCTACCGGGATCTGCGCACCGGGCACGACTGGCTCGACGAGCTGGGCGGCACCGGCAACTACCGCCGTACGGTGGGCATCGTCGGCGCCTCCCGCATCGGCCGGCGGGTGATCGAGCTGCTGCGCCCCTTCGATCTCGACGTCCTGCTGTACGACCCGTATGTCGGCGAGGAGGAGGCGGCGCGGCTGGGCGTCCGTCTCACCACGCTCGACGAGCTGTGCGCGAGCAGCTCCGTCGTCTCCGTGCACGCCCCGCAACTGCCCGAGACGCGCCACCTCATCGGTGCCGCCCAGCTGGCGGCGATGCCGGCCGGCGCGACGCTGATCAACACGGCGCGCGGGTCGCTGGTCGACGAGGACGCGCTGCTGCCCGAGCTGACGAGCGGACGGCTGCACGGGGTCCTGGACGTGACGGACCCCGATCTCCCCGGGGCGACCTCGCCGCTGTACGACCTGCCGAACGTGCTGCTGACTCCGCACGTCGCCGGATCACTCGGCAACGAGCTGCACCGGATGGCGGACCAGGCACTGGACGAGCTGGAACGCTTCGCGAGCGGCCTCCCCTTCGCGGACCCGGTGCACGGGGACACGCTCTCCCGGTCGGCGTAGTCAGCCCGTTCAGGTCGTTCAGGCCGTTCGGGCCGGAGAGGCCGGAGAGGCCGGAGAGGCCGGACGGCCGGAGAAGCCGGAGAAGCCGGAGAAGCCGGAGAGGCCGGAGAGGCCGGAGCAGCCGGAGAAGCCGGAGAGGCCGGAGCAGCCGGAGAAGCCGGACACGCGAAAGGCCCGGTACCCCTCGCGGGGTACCGGGCCTCACCGCTTGCGCGGGGCAGCTACACGCTAGTGCGAGTGGCCGTGGCCGTGACCGGCCTCGGCCTCTTCCTCGGCCGGCTTCTCGACGACCAGGGTCTCGGTCGTGAGCAGCAGCGACGCGATGGACGCGGCGTTCTCCAGCGCGGAGCGGGTGACCTTGACCGGGTCGATGACGCCGGCCTTCACCAGGTCGCCGTACTCGCCGGTCGCGGCGTTGAAGCCCTGGCCCTTGTCGAGCTCGGAGACCTTCGAGGTGATGACGTAGCCCTCGAGGCCCGCGTTCTCCGCGATCCAGCGGAGCGGCTCGACGGCGGCGCGGCGCACGACCGCGACACCCGTGGCCTCGTCGCCGGTCTTGTCGAGGTTGCCCTCGAGGACCTTGACGGCGTGGACCAGAGCGGAGCCACCACCGGAGACGATGCCCTCCTCGACCGCGGCGCGGGTCGCGGAGATGGCGTCCTCCAGACGGTGCTTCTTCTCCTTGAGCTCCACCTCGGTGGCAGCACCGACGCGGATCACGCAGACACCGCCGGCCAGCTTCGCCAGGCGCTCCTGGAGCTTCTCGCGGTCCCAGTCCGAGTCCGTGGACTCGATCTCGGCCTTGATCTGGTTGACGCGGCCGGCGACCTCGTCGGACTTGCCGCCACCGTCGACGATGGTGGTGTCGTCCTTGGAGACGGTCACGCGACGGGCGGTGCCCAGCACGTCCAGACCGGCCTGGTCGAGCTTGAGGCCGACCTCCTCGGCGATGACGGTCGCACCGGTGAGGGTGGCGATGTCGCCGAGCATGGCCTTGCGGCGGTCACCGAAGCCCGGGGCCTTCACCGCGACGGCGTTGAAGGTGCCACGGATCTTGTTGACGACCAGGGTCGACAGGGCCTCGCCCTCGACGTCCTCGGCGATGATCAGCAGCGGCTTGGAGGCACCGGCCTGGATGACCTTCTCCAGGAGCGGCAGCAGCTCCTGGATCGAGCCGATCTTGCCCTGGTGGATCAGGATGTACGGGTCGTCGAGGACGGCCTCCATACGCTCCTGGTCGGTCACCATGTACGGGGACAGGTAACCCTTGTCGAAGGCCATGCCCTCGGTGAAGTCGAGGTCCAGACCGAAGGTGTTGGACTCCTCGACGGTGATGACACCGTCCTTGCCGACCTTGTCCATCGCGTCCGCGATGAGCTCGCCGACCTGGGTGTCCTGCGCGGAGAGCGCGGCCACGGCGGCGATGTCGGACTTGTCCTCGATCGGGCGGGCGGTCGCGAGGAGCTCCTCGGACACGGCCTTGACCGCGGCGTCGATGCCCTTCTTCAGGGCGGCCGGGGACGCGCCCGCGGCCACGTTGCGCAGGCCCTCGCGGACGAGCGCCTGGGCCAGGACGGTGGCGGTGGTCGTACCGTCACCGGCTACGTCGTTGGTCTTGGTCGCCACCTCCTTCACCAACTGGGCACCGAGGTTCTCGTACGGGTCGTCCAGCTCGACCTCGCGCGCGATGGTGACACCGTCGTTGGTGATGGTGGGCGCACCGAACTTCTTGTCGATGACGACGTTGCGGCCCTTGGGGCCGATCGTCACCTTCACCGTGTCGGCAAGCTTGTTGACGCCGCGCTCGAGGGCGCGACGGGCGTCCTCGTCGAACTTCAGGATCTTCGCCATGGAGCTGAACTGTCCTCTCAAAAACAAGAACTGCGCCCCTGCCGCCCGGCTAGTTATTTCGCAGGGGGCCAGGGGCGCAGAACAGAAGCAAACGTGGGTGAATTACTTCTCGATGATCGCGAGCACGTCGCGAGCCGAGAGGACGAGGTACTCCTCGCCGTTGTACTTCACCTCGGTGCCGCCGTACTTGCTGTACAGCACGACATCGCCGGTCTTGACGTCGAGCGGAAGGCGCTCGCCGTTCTCGAAGCGGCCCGGGCCCACGGCCAGGACGACGCCCTCCTGGGGCTTCTCCTTGGCAGTGTCCGGAATGACCAGGCCGGAGGCCGTGGTCTGCTCGGCGTCGAGCGGCTGGACCACAATGCGGTCCTCGAGCGGCTTGATCGCAACCTTGGTGCTGGTCGACACGATCCGGTCTCCCCCTTCGGAGATCTCACGGGGTTATCAGTCTTTGGGGTGGCGACCAGGTGGGCCCGTCGTCGCGGGTGCCGGACCTGCCGGTCGCACAGTACTGCTGGCACTCTCCAGTGGGGAGTGCCAGCACTGAGACTATGACCGCGATTAGCACTCGGTCAAGCGGAGTGCCAATTCACGCCCCTCGTGGCGTCCGGGGCCCTCCTCCTCGTACGGCTGCGCCCGTACAACGTTCCGGTCCCCGTAGGGACAACGCGGGGACCGCGCGCGCCGTTCCGTACGACGGGGCCGCATGCTCATGCGACCCGCCGGACCGGCAGCTCACGGCATGGCACAGCGACTACCGGCTCGCGCACCCCGCGTCCGCCGCGGCCCCTTCGCCGGACCGCTCCGGCCACCACTGGACCGGCTCGCGCACCCCGGAACCACCTGCCGACGCGGGGCGGCCGCAGGCGACGACGACCATCGCCCCCGGCGCCCCGTGATCACCGCGCACCGCCGCGGGCCGCGCCCGGGGGACGCTCGGCGACGGGCGCACCCGCTGCGCGGCCTTGCGGCCCAGCCGCTCGATCGGGTCCACCGACTGTGCGCAGCCGGCGGTGGCGGTCAGGAGCGCACCGGCGGTCAGCAGCCCGGCCAGCAGCCGGTGCGCCCTTCTCATACGTAGTCCTCCAGCCGGGCCACGGCGTAACCCTTGTCCGTGATGACCTTCATGACGGACCGGATCAGGTCGGGCATGCTGCCCTTCCAGTCCTTCTTGCCCCGGAAGTGCGTGAGGATGATGTCGCCGGGGTGCAGGTCCTGGTCCTCCTCGCGCCACTCCATGTGGTCGGGGAACGCCTCCGCGGCCCACAGCGGCACGGCCGTGATGCCGCAGGACCTGGCGATGCGCAGGGTGTCGCCGTTGTAGTTGCCGTACGGCGGCCGGAAGAGCCGGGGGCGCTCGCCGTACTGCTTCTCCAGGATGTCCTGCTGGTCGCAGATCTCCCGCTGCTGCTCCTCGTGGGAGAGACCCGGCATGTAGCGGTGGTTCAGCGTGTGGTTGCCGAGGACGACGCCACGGGCCTGCGCGTCCTTGAAGTACGCGTAGTCGTCGCGCACCAGGTAGTCGCTGAGGAAGGCGCTGTACGGGATGTTCAGTTCCGACATCATCCGCAGCAGCTCGGGGTCCTTGTCGTCCCCGTCGTCCATCGTCAGGAAGACGATCTTCTCCTTGGTGGGGACCGTGGTGAAGACCGGCGGCAGCGACGCGTCGCCGCCCTCGACCTCGAAGCCCTTGCGGGTGGTGAGGTGCGGCTTCACGGCGGGCGGAGCGGGCGGAGTCAGCGGGGTGCTCGCCAGCCCCCACTTCTTGGCGGCGACGGCCCGTGCGGCCTGGACGCGGCGCGCCTTCTCGGCCTCGGCCGCGACGGACCCGGCCGCCCCCACCGGGGCGCCGGCCGCCGGTCCGGCATGGGCCGCGGCCTCGCGCACCGGGTCGCTCGCGGCCCGGTGGCCCGTCTCGGCCGCGCACCCCGAGGCCGCCGCGGCGACGAGCAGCGCCGCCAGGGCCGCGTAGCCGGGCCGGCGCCGCAGGTGGCCCCGTCCACGCGCCGCACGTCCACGCCCGCCCGACACCACACCCGGTCTGCGCCGCTTCATAGCAAATTCTTCCTTTTGTCGTACTGGCTGCATGGCGCCGCATCCTGCCAGCCCGGGATCGGGTATCCGGGCCGACACAGCACCCGCCCCGCACGGTCCCCCGCCTGGCGCGCAGCCGACTGGCCCACAATGGGACGGGTGAACGCTCTCGCCCCGACCGGCCCGTCCGACGCATCCGGCCCGTCCGACGCCCCCGACCCGCTCGCCGCCTTCCTGGCCCTGCGCACTCCCGAGGGCGCGGGACTGCTGGCCGGACTGCGGTCGTACGACCCCGCCACCGAGCTGGCCACCGCCACCCGGCTGCGCCGCAGCCACCCGGCCGCCCTCGTCTCGGCGGCCCTGGGACAGGCCCGGCTGCGGCAGCGGGCGGTGGCGAAGTTCGGCGCCGAGGACGCGCACCGGATGTTCTTCACGCCCAACGGGGTGGAACAGGCGACCCGCACGTCGGTGGCCGGCTACCGGGCCCGCCGGTTCGCGGGCGCCGGGGTGCGCAGCGTCGCCGACCTCTGCTGCGGGATCGGCGGCGACGCGATCGCCCTGGCCCGGGCCGGGATCTCCGTCCTCGCCGTGGACCGCGACCCGCTGACCGCCGAGGTGGCCCGCGCCAACGCCGTCGCGCTCGGCCTGGACGCCCTGATCGAGGTGCGGTGCGCCGATGTCACGGAGATCGACACCGCGCCCTACGACGCGGTCTTCGTCGACCCGGCCCGACGGGGCGGACGCGGCCGGATCTTCGACCCGGAGGCGTACTCCCCGCCCCTGTCCTGGGCGACCGAGGCCGCGCTGAAGGCGCCGAGAGCCGCGCTGAAGATCGCCCCGGGGGTGCCGCACGAGGCGATCGGGCCGCAGGCCGAGGCGGAGTGGATCTCGGACGGCGGCGATGTGAAGGAGGCGGTGCTCTGGTTCGGCGAGGGCTTCGAGGCGGGCTCCTACCGCGCGACCCTGCTCCCGTCGGGCGCCACCCTGTCCGCTCCGGCCGCGCTGCCCGCCCCGCCGGTCGGCCCGGTGGGCCGCTACCTGTACGAGCCGGACGGCGCGGTGATCCGGGCGCATCTGGTCGCCGCGGTCGTGGAGCGCTGCCGCGGCCGGCTGTTCGACGAGATGATCGCGTACGTCACGAGCGACGAGCTGTACGACTCCCCGTACACCGCCGGCTACGAGATCACCGATCAGCTGCCCTTCAACATGAAGCGGCTGAAGGCCCTGCTGCGGGAGCGGGAGGTCGGCGTCCTCACGGTCAAGAAGCGCGGATCGGCGGTCGAACCGGAGGAACTGCGCAGGAAGATGAAGCTCCAGGGCCCGAACGCGGCCACGGTCTTCCTGACCCGGGTCGCGGACGCGCCGACGATGCTGATCGGCCGTCCGGTGACCGGCCCGGAGGCCGGTCACCGGTAGCGGACGGGGCTACGCGAGGTCGGTCAGGTCCTCCGCGTACACCTGCGAGAGCGGCTGCGGACCCACGTACTGCTGGCAGTTGCACTGCCCGGACTCGAAGTGCACCGGCTTCTTCTGCTCGTCCCACGCGGTCGGCACCTCGACCCGCTCGTGGCACTTGCCGCGCTTGTCGTGCTTGGCGAGGTGGTGCGTGCAGCCGCAGACCGGTTCCGGCGGCCGGTTCGCCGCCTCGACCGCCAGCCGCTCCTGCTTGCCGGCCTCCAGCAGTTCCAGCCTGCGGGTGTGCCGGTTGCGCAGCGCCGTACGGACGTTGTCGACCGCCCAGCCGAAGCCGCCCGTCCAGAAGATGATGAGCAGCCACCAGTACCACTCCATGGAAACGCCCTCCCCCTGAGTCGCCCGTGTACGCGCCAAGGATAGGGCCGCCGGGGTCAGCGGCGCGTACCTCCGCCGGAGGAGATCAGCGGCTCGGGCGCGGCCGTTCCGGCCAGTGTGCCGAGGATCCAACTCCGGTGCCGGAACGCCTTGGTGACGCCGATGAGGCCGACGAGCCAGCCGATGAATCCGAGGCCCATGATCAGGGCCATCAGGCCGTAGGTGTCGTTGCCCCGGACGGCGCCCGCGGGCACGGCGAAGCAGGCGTACAGACCGAGGGCGCAGAGGGCGAAGGAGCCCAGCAGCCAGGCCAGGCTGAGGCCGGGCAGCCGGAGCGCGCTGTCGCCCGCCGGATCACGGTCCAACGCGCCCCACTGCGTGAGCAGTCGGCGGATGCTCCGGTCCCGGCGCAGGCCGATGACGACGAGGATGACCGCCGGCACGAGGGCGCCGGCGCCCAGGACGAGCATGACCCCGCCGATGAGGGCGCTGATGACGTCGTACGACTCCTCGAAGGTGATGAAAGCGGTGCCGATCAGCGCCCAGCCGGACGCCCCGAGCGCTCCCCACGCCCACAGCAGGCCGAGACGGCCCGGCCCGATGTGCATCCTCACCAACGCCCCGAGGATGAAGGCCCGGTCGGCGAGCATCGCCCCCCGGTCGGGCCAGGTGCGTATCTCCACGGGCGGCGGGGGCGGCGGCAGCGCCGGTCGAGCGGACATGGGCCAGACCCTACCGAGCGACGGACGGCGCCCGCACCCGGGTGACGCCGTCTCACGCGTTGCGCAGGGCCTCGATGTCCAGGCGCTTCATGCCGAACATCGCCTTCATGGCGCGGGCGGCCTTGTCCGGGTCCGGGTCGGTCAGGGCGTCACCGAGACCGGGCGGGATGATCTGCCACGAGACGCCGAACCTGTCCTTGAGCCACCCGCACTGGCTCTCCTGACCGCCGTTCGCGGTGAGCGCGTCCCACAGCCGGTCGGCCTCCTCCTGCGACTCGCACTCGACGGAGAGGGAGACGGCCTCGCTGAAGGGGAACTCGGGGCCGCCGTCGAAGGCGATGTACTCGGTGCCGTCCAGCTGGAAGCGGACCGTCATCACCGCTCCGTCCTCGCCCGGTGACGCCGCCGTCCAGCGGGTCACGTCCAGGACGCGCGAGTCCCCGCCGATCACGGAGATGTAGTGGTCCGCCGCCTCCTCGGCCTGGTTCTTGTCGAACCACAGGAACGTGGTGACCTTCTGCATGGTCTTCTCCTCACTCGGTGGTGCCGGTGGTGCGAAACGCCGTGCAGGGTAGACCGCCGGCGGGCCCGGAACTCATCGGCCGGCCCGGCCCAGGAGCAGGGCCCGTTCCCGCTCGTTGCGGGTGAGCTCCGCCGCCCGTACGAACGCCGCGCGCGCCTCGTCCGTACGCCCCATCCGCTCCAGCAGATCCCCGCGGACGCTCGGCAGCAAGTGGTAGCCCTTGAGCGCGGGGTCGGCGGCCAGCGCGTCGACCAGCACGAGTCCGGCGGCCGGGCCCTCGGCCATGGAGACGGCGACGGCGCGGTTGAGCTCGACGACCGGTGACGGGGTCAGGGCGGCGAGCCGGCCGTACAGCGCGACGATGGCGGCCCAGTCGGTGTCCTCGTAGCGCGCCGCACGGGCGTGGCAGGCGGCGATGGCGGACTGGAGGGCGTACGGCCCCAGGGCCTGGCCCGTCTCCGCCGCCGTCTCGCTCGCCCGGAGCAGGGCCGCGAACCCGCGGCGGATCAGCAGACGGTCCCAGCGGGCCCGGTTCTGGTCGGCGAGCAGCACCGGGGCACCGTCCGGCCCGGTTCTGGCGGCGGTGCGCGAGGCCTGGAGCTCCAGCAGGGCGGCCAGCCCGTGCGCCTCGGGCTCCCGGGGCATCAGCCCTGCCAGGAGCCGGGCCAGGCGCAGGGCGTCCTCGCAGAGCCCGGGGCGCAGCCAGTCGTCGCCGACGGTCGCGGCGTAGCCCTCGTTGAAGACGAGGTAGATGACTTCGAGCACCGATCCGAGCCGGGCGGCGCGCTCGGGTCCGTACGGCACCTCGAAGGGGACCCCGGCCCGGCCGAGCGCGCGTTTGGCCCGGACGATCCGCTGGGCGACGGCCGGCTCGGTGGTGAGGAAGGCGCGGGCGATCTCCTCGGTGGTGAGGCCGCCGAGGAGCCGCAGGGTGAGGGCGATCCGGGCGTCGGTGGAGAGCACCGGATGGCAGGCGGTGAAGATCAGCCGCAGCAGGTCGTCGTCGATGCGGTCCGGGTCCACCGCGCCCGGGTCGGGTTCGCCGGAGACCCCGTCCAGGTCGCGGCCCATCTCGGCCAGCTTGCGGGCGTACGTCTCGCGGCGGCGTACGAGATCGATGGCGCGGTGCTTGGCCGTGGCCATGAGCCAGGCTCCCGGGTTGTCCGGGACACCCGACTCCGGCCACTGCTCCAGCGCGGCGACCAGGGCATCCTGCGCGAGCTCCTCGGCGATGCCCACGTCCCGGACGATCCGGGCGACACCGGCGATGATCCGCGCGGACTCGATCCTGAACACCGCTTCAACCGCGCTCGCTGCCGTCACGGCCACCCATCAGAGCAGCCGCCCGGTACCCGGGCAAGCGCGGCCGGCCGGTCAGACCGTCGCTTCGTCGATGGCCCGGACCTCGGAGGTGACGCTCCAGCTCTCCGGGTGGCACCGCAGGAACCGCTTGGTCCATTCCAGTGCCTCGTCCTTGTCCTTGCACTGGAGGATGGCGTACCCGCCGACGACCTCCTTGGTCTCGGTGAAGGGCCCGTCGGTGTGGCTGATCCTTCCGCCGGACCAGTGGACGCGGGTGCCCTCGGCGGTCGGGGTGAGGCCGGCCGTCTCCAGCATGACGCCCGCCTTGGTGATCTCCTCGAACAGGGCGCCCATGCGCTTCTCGAAGTCCGGGTCGGGCTCGAACCCGGCTGCCGCCTGCTCGTCGATGCGGATGAGTGACATGAAGCGCGGCATGGTGACTCCTCGGTCGGGAGGGCGGGGGCTTTCCCCGCCTCTCACCTCTGCGTCGAACGGGAGACAGCCGGATCGACACTCCCTCCGGAATTCTTCTGAGAATGTTCCGGATCGGCCACCGGGACGGCTTCGGGTCCGTATTCCGACGCACCCGACGCCGTCGTCACCGGTCCGCGGGCCCGAGGGACTCGAAGCGCCAGCGGTGCACCGGACGGGTGACGATCGCCGCGTCCGGCTCGGGCAGCTCCGGCAGCTCGTCGCCGTAGGCGCCCTCCCACCAGGTCAGGACCAGGACGCGGTCCTGCGGGGCGCGCAGCAGTTCGCTGCGCAGCGGGGGCCGCGCCAGCTCGCCGGTGCGGGCGCGCGCCCACTCCAGCAGTTCCGCGCCCCGGCCCTCGGTGGCCCGCGCCTCCCACATCAGCGCGACGGTCGTCCCGCTCATGAGTAGAGGTTGTCCTTGCTGATCTCGTGCACGTGGTCGTGCGTGTGGGTGTGGTCCGCGCCGGGCACGTGGGTCTCGGTGACCGGGAGCGAGGAGTCGGCCGACAGCTCCAGGTCGGAGGCGGGCCGGTTGCGGGCCACCATCTCCGCACCCAGTGCGGCGACCATGGCCCCGTTGTCGGTGCACAGTCCGGGCCGCGGCACGCGCAGCCGGATGCCGGCCCGCTCGCAGCGTTCCTGGGCGAGGGCCCGCAGCCGGGAGTTGGCCGCGACGCCGCCGCCGATCATCAGGTGGTCGACGCCCTCGTCCTTGCAGGCACGGACGGCCTTGCGCGTGAGCACGTCCACCACGGCCTCCTGGAAGGACGCCGCCACGTCCCGTACCGGCACCTCCTCGCCCGCGGCGCGCTTCGCCTCGATCCAGCGGGCCACGGAGGTCTTCAGGCCGGAGAAGGAGAAGTCGTAGGCGGGGTCGCGCGAGCCCGTCAGGCCGCGCGGGAACGCGATGGCCTTCGGGTCGCCCTCCCTCGCGAGCCGGTCGATGACCGGGCCGCCGGGGAAGCCGAGCTGCAGCACCCGGGCGATCTTGTCGAAGGCCTCGCCCGCGGCGTCGTCGATCGTCGCGCCGAGCGGGCGCACGTCGTTGGTGATGTCGGGTGCGAGCAGCAGCGAGGAGTGCCCGCCGCTGACCAGCAGCGCCATCGTGGGCTCGGGCAGCGGGCCGTGCTCCAGCTGGTCGACGCAGATGTGCGAGGCGAGGTGGTTCACACCGTAGAGCGGCTTGTTCAGCGCGTACGCGTACGCCTTCGCCGCCGAGACGCCGACGAGCAGGGCGCCGGCGAGTCCGGGTCCCGCGGTGACGGAGATGCCGTCGAGGTCGCGGCCGGTGACGCCGGCCTCCTTCAGGGCGCGCTCGATCGTGGGGACCATCGCCTCCAGATGCGCGCGCGAGGCGATCTCCGGGACGACGCCGCCGAAGCGGGCGTGCGTGTCGACGCTGGACGCGACGGCGTCGGCGAGCAGCGTCGTCCCGCGGACGATGCCCACGCCGGTCTCGTCGCAGGAGGTCTCGATGCCGAGTACGAGCGGTTCGTCAGCCATCAGTCAGTCTCTGTTCCCTGTACGTGCCCTGATACGTCTTCGTGTGCGTCCTCGCGTACGTCTTCGTGCACGTGGAGGCGCATGACGAGTGCGTCGATGTTGCCCGGCTGGTAGTAGCCGCGGCGGAAGCCGATCGGTTCGAAGCCGAAGCGCTCGTACAGCTTCTGCGCCCGGGTGTTGTCGACGCGTACCTCCAGCAGCACCTCGGCGCACTCGAAGGCCGTGGCGTGCTTCAGCAGGTCGGTCAGCAGCTCGGAGCCGAGTCCGCCGCCCCACTGGCTCCGGGAGACGGCGATCGTCTGTACGTCGGCGAGGTCGCCGGCCGCGGCGAGGCCCGCGTATCCGACGATCCGGCCGGTGACCGGGTCCTCGGCGACCACATAGCGGCGGGTGGCCTGCGGTCCGCGGGCGTGCGCCAGCTCGGACCAGAACATCCCGGCCGACCATGCGTCGTCCGGGAACAGCTCGTGCTCCAGGTCGAGCACCGGGTCGATGTCCCACCAGCGCATCTCGCGCAGCACTGCGGTCGTGGCGGTCACTTCGGCGTGACCACCTTGTAGTTCTTCGGGACCTGCGCGTCGGGCCTGCGCAGGTAGAGCGGCTGCGGCGGCAGCAGTACGTCACCCGCGGCAAGGCGCTCGGCGGCGAGGGCGGCCATCGCGCCGGCCGCGAGGTGCTCGGGGCCGCGCGCGTCCGGGAACGCGTCCGGGTAGAGCACCGCGCCGCCACCGACGACGGGGAGACCGGCGAGCTGCCCGGCGATGTCGGCGGGCCGGTCGACGGCGGGTTCACCGGTCCGGGTGCGGGGGTCCTCGTACCGCGCCCAGTACACCTCCTTGCGGCGGGCGTCCGTGGCGACGGCGAACGGTCCCGCCACCCCGGCCTGCCCCGCGGCGTACGCCAGGGCGTCCAGGGTGCACAGCCCGTGCACGGGCACGGAGAGCGCCGAGCCGAACGTCGCGGCCGTCACCAGGCCGACGCGCAGTCCGGTGTACGGGCCGGGGCCGACGCCCACGACCACGTCCGTCACGGTGTCGAGCGTCACGCCGGCCTCGGCGAGGACCCGGTCGACGGCGGGCAGCAGCAGCTCCCCGTGCCTTCGGGCGTCGACCTGACCGGACTCGGCGACGACGTGGGTCCCGTCGTACAGGGCGACGGTGACGGCGGGGGTGGCGGTATCCATAGCGAGCAAGAGCACGCAAACAGCCTACGGCTCCGCCGCGGGCGGTATCGCGCCCCGTACGGCGTCCCGGTGCGGGGGTGCTCCGGTGCTACCGTCACCGGGTATAAGCGGAGTACGTGTAAACGCTTGTACGACATACGACGGACCGCAACGGTGAAAGAGGCGCGAACGGTGGCTAGGGGCAGCTCGGGAATCGTGGCCGCGCTCACCGCGGCGGCCGTGGCCGCGGTCGGCTTCCTGGCCTACCAGGCGTCGGCGAACGTCCCCGACGACCTCGCCGTCACACCGAAGGCGTCCAGCAGCGCACCGGCCAAGGGCGGCCACGCCAAGCCGAAGCCGAAGAAGGACCCGCTCGCGGTTCCCGCCTCGTCCGGCACGGGCATGCGCGTGGTGTACGCGTTGGGTGACCGCCGGGTGTGGCTGGTGAACGCGAAGAACAAGTCGACGCGGACCTTCAAGGTGATGCCCAGCGCGGTGAGTCCGCTGCCGGGCACCTATCCGGTGAGCTCGCGCTCCGGCAGCGTCACGGGCTCCGACGGGGTGCCGATCGAGCACGTGGTCCGGTTCGCGACGACCGATGACGTGGCCATCGGCTTCAGCGCCGCGCAGGACGGCTCGATGGAGAGCCCGGATCCGAATCTGAAGGCGGGCGGCGTCCGGATGTCCCGTGCGGACGGCAACGCGGTGTGGACGTTCGCCACGGTGGGCGTGAAGGTCAACGTCATCCCTTAGGACCCTGCGTCCGGCACGTGCCGCGCCGGCGGACGGGGGACCCCGGCCCTCGGGGGCGTGTCCGTGGGGTTCAGGCCCGCTTCGGGCGGGCTCCCGCGCCCTCGCGCGGGGCGGGGGCCGCGCCGCGCGGACCGGTCGGCGGGGTGGAGACGGCGTCCGCCGCCGCCCCCGCGGCCAGCAGGTCTCTCATCGAAACCGCCCGCGGCGGCTGCACGTCACGCTCGGATGTCGGCATGGACGCCTCCTCGGGCTCCGGTGGAAGGCACGGTTAGGCAGACCTAACCTGCTCTCGTCCTCCATGTCACCACGCCCGCACCGCCCCGCGCAACAATTTGCCGACACGATGTCGGAAACGGCCCCGTGCGGCCTCGCCTCAGGCGCCCGCCACGTCCCACGGGTCCCAGGAGTCATTGCGCAGCCCCGCCCACCGCACGCCGACGCCCACGAGCGTCACCACGCGACGTTCGTCGTCCGTGCCACCGACCGCGCGGTCGATCAGCACCTGGAGCCGGTCGTCGGAGAGTTCCTCGACCTTGCCGTCGCCCCACTCGACGACGACCACCGAGTCCGGCAGCGACACATCGAGGTCCAGGTCCTCCATCTCGTCGAGCCCGCCGCCCAGGCGGTACGCGTCGACGTGGACCAGCGCGGGGCCGTCACCGAGCGGGGGGTGGACGCGGGCGATCACGAAGGTGGGGGACGTGACGGCGCCGCGCACGCCCAGGCCCTCGCCGAGACCGCGGGTCAGGGTCGTCTTGCCCGCCCCGAGTTCGCCGGTGAGCATCACCAGGTCGCCGGGGCGCAGGACACCGGAGATCCTGCGGCCCAGGGCCTGCATCTGTTCGGGTGATTCGACGGCCAGCGTGACGGTGACGGTGCCGTGCGCGACGGATCCGGCGGTCTCAGCCGCCGGGCTGCTGTGCGGTGCTTCCATGCCCGCCAACGTTAGAGGATTCCGGCACCGCCCCGGCCCGCACCAGCAGGTCCGCCAGCCGGTCCGTCACCGTCTCCGGGTGCTCCAGCATCACCAGGTGCCCGGCGTCCGGAACGATGACCAGTTCCGCGTCGGGCAGCTGGTCCGCGATCGCCTCGCTGTGCGAGCTGGGCGTCACCAGGTCCTTGTCGCCCGCCAGGACCAGCACCGGGACGTCCCGGAACAGCGGCAGCGCCCTGCTCTTGTCGTGCTCGGCGAAGGCCGGGTAGAACTCCGCGACGACATCGATCGGCGTGGACTCGATGAGCCGTTCGGCGAACCGCTCGACCGCCGGGTCCACGTCCCGTGAACCGAACGAGTACCGCTTGATCAGCCCGGCGAACAGGTCCGCGGTCGCCCGCCTCCCCCGCTCCACCAGCTCCGCCTGCGAGCCGAGCGCCTTCAGCACGCCGGGCAGCACCCGCCGTACCGCGTTCACGCCCGCCACCGGCAGCCCGAAGCTGACCTCGCCGAGCTTCCCGCTCGACGTGCCCACGAAGGCGACGGCGGCGACCCGGTCGCGCATCAGGGCCGGGTACTGGTCGGCCAGCGCCATGATCGTCATGCCGCCCATCGAGTGCCCGACCAGTACCACGGGCCCTTCGGGGGCGGCCGCGTCGATGACGGCCTTGAGGTCGCGGCCGAGCTGGTCGATGCCGACGTGCACGCCCTGTGCCTGCGCCCGGCCGCGCTCGGAGCGGCCGTGACTGCGCTGGTCCCAGTGGACGGTGCGCACGATGCCGCGCAGGGCCGCCCGCTGGAAGTGCCAGGAGTCCTGGCTGAGGCAGTAGCCGTGGCTGAAGACGACCGTGACCGGGGCGGGCGCCTTGCGCCCGAAGAGACGGCGCCTGCGCGGACCGGCGGCGGTGCCGGGGGGCGTTCCGCCCGTTCCCGTACCGCTGCCCGGGTCGACCTCGTCGATCTCGTAGTACAGCTCGGTGCCGTCGTCGGCCGTCGCCCGGCCCGGCAGCCCGCGCAGCGAGCCGTACGGCCCGGTGGCGTCCAGGGCCAGCCTGGCGCGCTTGCGCATCCCGCGGCCGACCGTCAGCCGCTCGACCGCGACCCCGGCCGCCGCGCCTGCGGCGATCACGCCTATGGCGGCCCCGGCGATCCCCGCCCGGCGCCAGCCGACCGCCGAAGCGGCCGTCGTCACCGCGTCCCCCGCGCTGATCTCGCTCACCGTGCCGCACTCCTCGTCGGTCGTGCCGTGTCCGTCGGGTCAGGGTCGAAGGGGCGGCCCGGTCTTCTGCGCTCTCGTCCGGCCGTCCCCGGCATGCTCAGATCGTGCCTGGTCAGGGGCGCTTGTTCGGTCAGGACCCGGCCGAGGGGCCCGGTGGCGTTTCGTCGTCGCGGTAGACGCGCGGCACTCTGGCGCTGATCCGGGTGACGATCTCGTACGCGATCGTGCCGGCCGCCTGCGCCCAGTCCTCGACGCTCGGCTCGCCCCGGTCCCCCGGGCCGAACAGCACGGCGTCGCTGCCCACCGCGGGCTCGTCCCCGTGGAGGTCGACGACGAACTGGTCCATGGCCACCCGGCCCGCGACCGTCCGCCGGACACCGCCGGCCAGGACCGGGCCGCGGCCCGACGCGTGGCGCGGGATGCCGTCCGCGTACCCCAGCGGCACCAGGCCGAGCGTGGTCTCCGCGGAGGTCGTGTAGTGGTGCCCGTAGCTGATGCCGTGACCGGCCGGCACCCGCTTGACCAGGGCGAGGGACGCGGCCAGCGTCATCACGGGACGGAGTCCGAAGTCCGCCGCGGTGCCGAGCTCGGGGCTGGGCGAGATGCCGTACATCGCGATCCCGGTCCGCACGAGGTCGAAGTGCGACTCGGGGACCGTCAGCGTCGCCGGGGAGTTCGCGATGTGCCGCACCTCGGGCTCGGCACCGGCCTTCTCCGCGTACGCCACCATGTCGCGGAACGTGTCCAGCTGCGCGGCGATGGAGGGGTGACCGGGCTCGTCCGCGCAGGCGAAGTGGGACCAGAGGCCGATGATGCGGACGGTGCCCGCCTGCTCGGCGGCGCGGGCGGCGGCGACCAGTTCGGCCCAGTCGGCGGGCTGGCAGCCGTTGCGGCCGAGGCCGGTGTCGGCCTTGAGGTGGACACGGGCGGGCCGGCCCGCCTCCGCTGCCGCCGCGGTGACCTCGTCCAGCGCCCACATGCCGCTCACCGACACGTCGATGCCGGCCTCGATCGCCTCGCGCCACGGGCCGCCCGGCGTCCACAGCCAGCACAGCAGCCGGCCGCCGACACCGGCCGCGCGCAGGGCGAGCGCCTCGTGCGGGGTGGCGGTGCCCAGCCAGGTGGCGCCCGCTTCGAGCGCGGCGCGGGCGCAGCGCTCCGCCCCGTGCCCGTATGCGTCGGATTTGACCACCGCCATGAGCTGCGCCCCGGACGCCCGGGCCCGCAGTACGCGCACGTTGGCGCGGAGTGCGGCGAGGTCGATCTCGGCACGGGCTCTCAAGGACGCTGTCTCGTTCATCGCGCCCAGTCTCTCACTGGCGTACGACGGGGCCCCAGGGCGACAGCCGGGGCAGGGCGGTGGACGCGCACGTCAGCGGTGGCGCAACTCGTGTTCCACATGGTCGACGAGAACCGGTACGTGGCTGTGCGGGACGTCCTTCACCGCCGTGACCAGCGTCACCGGGCCGCCGGCGCGGACCAGCGCCGTCAGCTCGTCCACGGACGCCGCCTGCACGGGGCCGGCGAGCTCGGCGCGGTAGCGGTCCACGAAGGCGTCGTACCGGGTACCGGAACGGTCCTCGTGGTACCAGGAGCGCAGTTCGTCCGACGGGGTGAGGTCCTTGAGCCACTTGTCGATCGCGGCCCGCTCCTTGGAGACACCGCGCGGCCACAGCCGGTCGACGAGGACGCGAGTGCCGTCGCCGTCCTCCCGGGGGTCGTACACCCTGCGTACGCGCAGGTCGCTGTCGGCGGTCACCGGCACTCCCCTCTCGCCGCTCCCAGCATCACTCAGGCCCGTACGTCCCGCCATGCCGCCGCGATCGCGTCCGCGACGTCCTGCGCGGCGACCGGGGAGCCGTCGGACGCGTGCCGGGCGGCGAGGCCGTGGAGGTGCGCGCCGACGGACGCGGCGTCGCGCGGGGCGAGTCCCGCGGCCAGCAGCGAGCCGGTCAGCCCGGAGAGGACGTCGCCGCTGCCCGCCGTGGCCAGCCAGGAGGTGCCGGTCGGGTTGACCCGCACGGGTGTGTGCGGGGTGTCGGTGGCGATCAGGGTCGTCGACCCCTTGAGCAGGACCGTGGCGCGGAACCGGGAGGCGAGCGCGCGTACGGCGGCGAGCCGCCCCGCCTCGACCTCCTCGCGCGGTACGCCGAGCAGCGCAGCGGCCTCCCCGGCGTGCGGGGTGAGGACGGTGGGCGCGGTGCGCGCCCGTACGACGTCGGCGTCCAGCAGCCGCAGCCCGTCCGCGTCGACGAGCACCGGCACGTCCGTGGCCAGCACGTCGGAGACGGCCTCGACGGCGTCCGTGCCGTCGCCGAGCCCCGGCCCGACCACCCACGCCTGGACGCGTCCGGCCTTCGACGGCGGACCGGCGTGGACCAGGGTCTCCGGATGCCGCGCGATCACGGCGTCACCGCCCGGCCCGACGTAGCGCACGGCCCCCGCCCCTCCGCGCAGCGCCCCGGAGACGGCCAGCACCGCGGCCCCCGGATAGCGCGCCGATCCGGCGACGATGCCGACGACGCCGCGCCGGTACTTGTCGCTCTCCGCGGCGGGCACGGGCAGCAGCGCGGCGACGTCCGCGTACTGGAGCGCCTCCAGATCGGGCACGTCGGGGAGTTCGGCGCCGAGCCCGATGTCGACGAGGTGCAGGGCCCCGGCCCGTTCGGCGGCCGGGTCGACGAGCAGCCCGGGTTTGTAGGCACCGAAGGTGACCGTCGCGTCGGCACGCACGGCGGCCCCCCGCACCTCGCCGGTGTCCGCCTCGACACCGCTCGGCAGGTCGACGGAGAGGACGGGCACCCCGTGGGCCGCGTAGTGCTCCACCACGGCGGCGGCCTCCGGCCGCAGTCCCCCGCGCCCGCCGATCCCGGTGATGCCGTCCACGACGAGGTCGATGTGTCCGCCCCAGTCGCGGTGCGGGGCGACGTCGCCGCCGTCCATCACCCGCCCGCCGGCCGCCAGCAGGGCCGCGACCCCGCCCTCGTGGGCCCGGCCGGGTGACACCCGCACGGCCACGACTCCGGCGCCCCGCCGGGCCAGCCGGGCTCCCGCGTACAGCGCGTCGCCGCCGTTGTCGCCGCTGCCGACGAGGAGGACGACCCTGGATCCGTAGACGCGGCCGCTCCGCCGCAGCAGATCGGCGCAGGCGGCCGCGAGTCCGGCGGCGGCGCGCTGCATCAGCGCGCCTTCGGGAAGCCGTGCCATCAGGGCCTGTTCGGCGGCCCGTACGGTCGAAACGCTGTAGGCGGTACGCATGGCTCCAACGTACGCAGGAATCCGCGCCCACGCCCCGGGCTCACCCTTCCGCGATCACCACCGCCGAGGCCACCCCCGCGTCGTGGCTCAGCGACACGTGCCACTGCCGCACGCCCAGCTCCTCCGCACGCGCGGCGACGGTGCCCCGGACCCGCAGCCGGGGCTGCCCGCTCTCCTCCACGTACACCTCGGCGTCCGTCCACAACAGCCCGCTGGGCGCGCCCAGCGCCTTGGCGAGGGCCTCCTTGGCGGCGAACCGGGCGGCCAGCGAGGCGATGCCGCGCCGCTCGCCGCTGGGCAGCAGCAACTCCTGCTCCAGGAAGAGGCGTTGGGCCATCTGCGGCGTACGCTCCAGCGCCGCGTCGAACCGCTCGATCTCCGCCACATCGATCCCGACCCCGATGATCACGTACGCACCCTCACTGTTGGCCTGCGGCTCACTCCACGGTGACGGACTTCGCCAGGTTGCGCGGCTGGTCCACCTCGTTGCCGCGGGCCGTCGCCAGCTCGCAGGCGAAGACCTGCAACGGCACGGTGGCGACCAGCGGCTGAAGCAGCGTAGGCGTTGCGGGGATGCGGATGAGGTGGTCGGCGTACGGGACGACCTCCTCGTCGCCCTCCTCCGCGATGACGACGGTGAGGGCGCCGCGGGCCCGGATCTCCTGGATGTTCGACACGATCTTGCCGTGCAGCACGGAGCGTCCGGCCGGTGAGGGGACGACCACGACCACGGGCAGTCCGTCCTCGATGAGCGCGATCGGCCCGTGCTTGAGCTCCCCGGCGGCGAACCCCTCGGCGTGCATGTACGCGAGCTCCTTGAGCTTCAGCGCGCCTTCCAGGGCGACCGGATAGCCGACGTGCCGGCCGAGGAAGAGCACGGTGTCGTGCGACGCGAGCGACCGCGCCAGCTCGCGCACCGGTTCCATGGTCTCCAGGACCCGGTCGACGGATCCGGAGATCTCGGAGAGCTGCCGGATGACGGTGCGGATCTCGTCGCCCCACTTGGTCCCGCGGACCTGGCCGAGGTAGAGCGCGACGAGGTAGCAGGCGACGAGCTGGGTCAGGAAGGCCTTGGTGGAGGCGACGGCGACCTCGGGACCGGCGTGCGTGTAGAGCACGGCGTCGGACTCGCGGGGGATGGTCGACCCGTTGGTGTTGCAGATGGCGAGGACCTTCGCACCCTGCTCGCGGGCGTGCCGGAGCGCCATCAGGGTGTCCATCGTCTCGCCGGACTGCGAGATGGCGATGACCAGGGTGTGCGGGTCCAGGATCGGGTCGCGGTAGCGGAACTCGCTGGCGAGCTCGGTCTCGCAGGGGATCCGGGTCCAGTGCTCGATGGCGTACTTGGCGATCATCCCGGCGTGGAACGCGGTCCCGCAGGCGACGATCACCACCTTGTCGACCTCCCGGAGCTCGCCCCGCGTGATCCGCACCTCGTCGAGGTGGAGCGTGCCCTCCGGGTCGATCCGGCCGAGGAGGGTGTCGGTGACGGCCTTGGGCTGCTCGGCGATCTCCTTGAGCATGAAGGAGGCGTAGCCGCCCTTCTCGGCTGCGGAGGCGTCCCAGTCCACGTGGTACGCGCGCACCTCGGCGGGCTCCCCGTCGAACCCGGTGACCTGGACGCCCTCCCGCCGCAGTTCGACCACCTGGTCCTGGCCGAGCTCGATCGCGGAACGGGTGTGGGCGATGAACGCGGCGACGTCGGAGGCGAGGAAGGCCTCGCCGTCCCCCACCCCGACGACGAGCGGCGAGTTCCGCCGGGCCCCGACCACCACGTCGGGCGCGTCCGCGAACACGGCGACGAGCGTGAACGCCCCTTCGAGGCGCCGGCAGACCTGCCGCATCGCCTCCGCCGGGTCCGCGCTCTGGGAGTACGCCTCGGCGAGCAGATGGGCGACGACCTCGGTGTCGGTCTCGGAGAGGAGGTCGTGGCCGCGCCCGCCGAGCTCGGCGCGCAGGGCGGCGAAGTTCTCGATGATCCCGTTGTGGACGACGGCGACGCGGCCGGCGTTGTCGAGGTGCGGGTGGGCGTTGGTGTCGGTGGGGCCGCCGTGGGTGGCCCACCGGGTGTGGCCGATCCCGGCGCTGCCGGCCGGCAGCGGCCGCTCGACCAGCACCTTCTCCAGGTTGAGGAGCTTCCCGGCCTTCTTGGCGGCGGCCAGTCCCCCGTCGGCGAGGATCGCGACCCCGGCGGAGTCGTACCCCCGGTACTCCAGCCGTTTGAGACCGGCGACGACGACGTCCTGCGCCGACTGCCCACCGACGTAACCCACGATTCCGCACATAGTGGTCCTTTCCTGGTCACCGGCCCCTGTTCTTCGCATAGTCGCAGAAGCGACCGCTATTTCAAGCCCACCAACCAGGCCGGTCGGGCACGTCGAGCCCACCGGGCCCGCCCCCTGTTCACCGCGCGGGCACCCGTTCCGCCGCCGGAACCGGGACCTCCGCACCCTTCCGGGTCCCCTTCACCAGCAGAAGCACCGCCGCCCCCGCGACGACCCCCACCACGCCGGCCACCACGGCCGCCGTGTTCAGCCCGGAGGCGAACGCCGCCCGCAGCGCGTGCTCCGGCACCCCCGCCGCCCGCAGCCCCGATGCCCCGCCCCCCGCGAGCCCGTGCGACTGCTCCTCGCTCAGCGTCTCGCCGATCCGCGAGGTCAGCACCGTCCCGAGCACGGCCACTCCGAAGGCGTACCCGAGCTGCCGGAAGGTGTTCACCGCGCCACCCGCCATGCCTGCCCGCTCCGGCTCCACCGCCGCCAGCGCGGCGCCCGCGAGGGCAGGCGAGACCAGACCCGTACCGATGCCCGCGACCACGAGCCCCGGCAGCAGCGCGGGCCACGAGGAACCCGCGCCGAGGACCGCCTGGCCGAGCGTTCCGACGCCGATCAGCGCGAGCCCGATGCCGATCGTCAGCCTCGGCTGCGCCCCGTGCAGCAGCCGGCCGCCGGCGGCCGCCACCACGAAGGCCGTCGCGGCCAGCGGCAGGAGAGCGAGGCCGCCCTGGACGGGGCTGAGCCCGAGCACGGTCTGCAGCCAGATCGAGGTGTACGGCAGGACGGCGAAGGCCGCCAGGTTGTAGGCGAGCGCCCCGGCCATCACACCGGTGAACGCGGACTTCCGGAACAACGACAGCTCCAGCAGAGGGTGTTCGGCGCGCAGCTCGACGAGCACGAAGCAGAGCAGCGCGAGCGCGGCGACCCCGAACGTGGCGAGCGTGCGCCCCGATGCCCAGCCCAGGCTCCCCGCCCGTACGACGGCGTACGTCGCCGCCGCCGCGAACACCGCGAAGCTCACGGTCCCCGCCCAGTCGATCCGGCGGCCCTGCGCCCCGCGCGACTCGGGCACGGTCCGGGCCGTCAGCCAGACCGCGGCGACACTGACCGGAAGGTTCACGAAGAAGATCCAGCGCCATCCGGGCCCCTCGGTCAGCAGCCCGCCGACCACCGGTCCGACCGCGGCGGCTCCCCCGCTCACCGCACCCCACAGCCCGAGCGCGACGGACCGGCCCTTGCCCCGGTAGACGGAGGCGAGCAACGGCAGCGTGGTCGCGAACATCGCGGCGGCGCCCACTCCCTGGACCCCGCGCGCGGCGACCAGCAGCGCCGGCGAGGAAGCGAGCCCGCAGGCCAGCGAGGCGAGGGCGAAGACCACGACGCCCACGACATGGACCCGGCGCCGCCCGAGCAGATCGGCGGCGGCCCCGATGCCGAGCAGCAATGCGGCGAGCGCGAGTGCGTAGCCGTCGATGACCCATTGCAGGTCCGACAGCGACGCGCCCAGCACCCGCGCCATGTCGGGCAGCGCCACGATGACGATCGTGACGTCCAGCAGCAGCATGAACGTCCCCAGACAGACCGCGGTGAGCGGTCCCCACTTGCGCATGTGTTTCTCCCTGTACGGCTTCGGTGTGGTCGGCGACCACTCCCCGTACGATCGGAGAAGCGCGGCCGAAACCACCGGCCAGAGAGCGCGGATCGGCGGAATTCGACTTGGATGAGGCCACCACCGATGGAATCCAACACAGCGGGCGATGCTCTCGACCTCCGGATCCTGCACGCGCTGGAGCTGGACGCCCGCGCCCCGTTCAGCCGGATCGCGGCCGTTCTCGGCGTCTCCGACCAGACCGTGGCCCGCCGCTTCCGCAGACTGCGGTCCGAGGCGGGCCTCCGGGTCGTCGGGGTCCGCTGCGCGGCAGCCGAGGACTCGCTCGACCACTGGCTGCTGCGCGTGCGCTGCGCCCCCGAGGGCGCGACGGCCATCGCGGAAGCCCTGGCCAAACGGCCGGACACGGCGTGGATCGGCCTCACTTCGGGCGGTACGGAGGTCACCTGCACGGCGAACGTCCGCTCGCGGGACGACGCGGACGACCTGCTCCTCGGCAAGCTGCCGCGTACCCCGCACATCGTCGACATCCGCGCCCACCAATTGCTGCACCGGTTCTACGGCGGGCCGTCCGGCTGGCTCCACAAGAGCGGCGCGCTGTCCCCCGAGCAGTCGGCGGCTCTCACTCCCGCGCCCCTTCCGGAACACCGGGGCCCGGCCGTCATCACCGCCGAGGACGAACCCCTGGTCACCGCGCTGGAGGCGGACGGCCGGGCCACGTACCCCGAACTCCAGAAGGCCACGGGCCGCTCCGAGTCAGCGATCAAGCGCAGCATGGCCCACCTCGTGGCCTCGGGCGCGCTGTACGTGGACGTCGAGTTCGACTCCGGCCACTTCGGCTTCCGCCACCCGACGATGCTCTGCATCACCGCCGCGCCCCGCGCCCTGCGCACGGTGGGCGAGGCGCTCGCCATCCACCCGGAGGTCGCCTACGCGGCGGCGACCACGGGCACGTCCAACCTGGTGGCGGTCGTGATCACCCGCGACACGGGCCATCTGTACCGGTACCTGAGCGAGCGTCTGGGCGCGCTGGAGGGAGTCGAGCATGTGGAATCGATGCCGTTCCTGCGCCGCGTCAAGCAGCTGACCTACCGGCCGTTCCGGGGGTAGCCGTAAGCACTGAGGGGTGAAGTAGGAGCGGCTCATACTTTGAGCCGCTCCTACTTCGGGAAAGCCCGTGGCCTTCACCTGACATACCCGTGGGCTGCGTCCGGCAGCGGTGGGTCCGGCCCGCCGTCACCGGTCCTTGGCGAGGGCCACGAGTTCGGCGAACAGACCCCCGGCATGGATCAGGTCGTCGTACGTACCGTCCTCGGTCACCCGGCCGTGCTCCATGACGATGATCCGGTCGGCCAGCCGGGTGTTCTCCAGCTGGTGCGTCACGACGATCGTCATGCAGTCGGCGGCCAGCCGCTTGATCTCCAGGAACATCCGGTGCTCTCCCCGGGCGTCCATCTGCGAGGTCGGCTCGTCCAGGATCAGCAGCGGAGTCCGCCGGTACAGCGCCCGTGCGCACGCGAGCCGCTGCCACTGGCCGCCGGAGAGCTCCGCCCCGCCGAACAGTTCACGGGCGAGCAGGGTGTCGAGCCGGTTCGGCAGTTCTTCCACGGCCTCGCGCATGCCCACCGCGTCGACGGCCTTCCACACCAGGTCGTCGTCCCACGACCTGGGCTGGCCCAGCGTGACGTTCTCGCGGGCCCGCAGCGGCCAGGTGGCGAAGTTCTGCGGTACGAGCGCGGTCCGCTTCCACACGGCCTCGGCGTCGGCGTGCGCCAGGTCGACGCCGTCCCACAGCACCCGGCCCTTGTCCGGGAGGAGGAGGCCGGTGATGAGCTTGGTGAGCGTCGACTTGCCGGAGCCGTTCTCGCCGACCACGGCCAGGATCTCGCCCCGGCGCAGGGTCAGCGAGACGCCGTCGACGGCGGGCTGCTCCTTGCCCGGGTACTGGTGGACCACGCCGTCGAGCCGGATCTCGTCCACCACCTCCGGGATCGTCAGCTCGCCGCGCTTCGGAGCGCGTTGGTCGGCCAGGTCGAGGAACGCGCGCATGTCGGCGAGGTAGAGCGACGTGTGGAACAGGGCGGCACCCTGGATGACGAGCTGCGCCAGCGCGCCGAGGGTGGTCTGCACGGCGACGACGGCGGTCGCGGCGACCGCCAGGGGGACGCGCCCCGTGGTGGCCAGCCACGCGAGGAGGACCCAGGTACCCGTGAGGAAGACACCGCTGACGGCGCTGGTGGACACGTCGATGCGCAGCTGCCGCGGTGCGGCGGTCAGGGTGCGCCGGTCGATGCGCCCGGACAGGGACCGGTACCAGAACAGGAGGTAGCCGGTCATGCCGTTGGCGCGGACCTCGTCGCCGTACCGCGAGGACGTGGCCCACCAGCGCATCATGCCGCGCACGTTCCGGTCGCCCACGTTGAGGTAGTGCGTCTCGTAGTCCACCCGGGCCCGGAGAACGGCGCCGAGCCCGGCCGGGAACACGGCGAGCAGGAGGGCGGGAAGCATGGTCCAGTGCAGGACGGTGATGACACCGCCCGCGGCGGCCATACGGACACCCGCCGCCATGAACCGCTGGGCGTCGCCGACCAGGGTGGTGGTGCGGGTGACTCCCACTTCGGCGGCTTCCTGCCGGTCCGCGAAGCCGTCCTCCCCGTACGCGGCCACCTCGACCCGGCACACGGCGGCGACCAGCGCCACATCGGCCTCGGTCATCAGCAGGGGCGTGATCCGGCGCTCCGCGTGCGAGGCGAGGGACATGCCGAGACGGCCCGCCCCGGCGGCGACGGCCACCACGACGAGCGCGGGCAGAGCGCCGTGCAGGCGTTCGGATACGGAGCCTGTGGCCAGCAGGTACGTCATCGCCCTGGCCGTGAAGGCGAGCGTGAGGGCGGCCGCGGTTCCGGTGAGGAGCTGGCAGCCCAGGAGGATCAGGACAGCGGCCCGGTCCACGGCCCAGGCGAGGCGGACGGTATGCCGCAGAACACCGGGAAGGCGTCCGCACATGGTGCGGAAACCGGCTTCTGCCAGCGGGTTCCTGCCGTGCTTGCCCTGGAAGTCGAGAACGGCCGGGGGTGGGGGTGGTGGTGTATCCGAGTGCGCGGTCAAGGCGTCAGTCACAGTCACCTGCGTCCCTCCTGGGACTCGGTGCCGCACCTGGATGGCTCGGCGGTGCACGGCCTAACGACGCGCACGGAGAATCGAACGCACTCGATTCCGGACGCGTGTGACCTCAGCAACGACAGGGGTCCGCGGGCTCCCGCCGCGCGCTGGAGCGGTCCCGGAACGGCGCGTTGTGGCCGAATCGCCGAGGCTTGAAACGCCTGTGACGGATGGGTTTCGAAGCGGGTGGCGGCCGCATGGTTCGCGCTCCCGGCCCGACGGACGCGCGGCCGGGGAAGTAACCCCATGACGTCCGCGAGGGCCTGTGACGCGCGTGCGTCACAGGCCCTCGCGGACGTCGGCCGGACCGGCGATCAGACGGCGCAGGCGTACGGGACGAAGTCGGCCCAGGCGGCCGGGGTGAAGCCGAGCTCGGGGCCGGGGATGTTCTTCGAGTCGCGGACGTGGACGGTGGCGGGGGCGGCGGCTACCTCGACGCACTGTGGGCCGTCATTGGTGCTGTAACTGCTCTTGACCCAGGTCAGATCTGAAGGGTTTGCAGCCGAGGGCTTGGCACTCATGTCTCTCCCAGCAGTTTTTCGATGAAGGTCCGCGACAGCCGAGGCGTGAGCGCTTGTGCCCTGATCATGCCGTACCGCATCTCAAGGATCTGAACTTCCCTGGGATCGCTGATCAGTCGGCTGATGAGCTGGACCTCGTTGTGTCCCACAGCCGAACCGTCACTCAACTTGAGCACCTCGTGCGAGCCGCCCAAGCCTGCGTGCTCCTCTGCCTCCGTCGGCATCACCTGGATTTCGACGTGCCTCAACACACTCAGTTCTAGCAGGCGTTCGAGCTGTTCACGCAACACGTTTTTCCCGCCCGTCGGCCTGCGGAGCGTTGCCTCTTCCTGGACGAAAGTCAGCAGAGGGGCAGGCCGGCGTTCGAAGACTGACTGACGTGCCATGCGGGCCGCCACGAGCCGGTCGACCTGCTCCTCCGTGTACGCGGGGCGCCGTTCTCCGTACAGGGCCCGCGCATACGCCTCGGTCTGGAGCAAGCCGTCGATGACGACACCGGCATACGAACCGATCTCCACCGCCTCGGCCTCCAGCTTGGCCAGGTCCCGGACCTTCTTCGGGTACCGCGCCTCCGCCACGTCCTGCTTCATCGCGGCGATCCTGCCGCCCGCCCCCAGCGCCTCGTCCGCCCGGTCGAGGAACTCCGGCTTCGGAATCCGCGTCCCGGCCTCCACCTTGTAGACCAGGTTCTCCCCGTACCCGATCGCCTCGCCGAGCTCAGCGGCACGTAACCCCGCCGCCTCCCGCCAGAGGCGGATCTGCCGGCCGACCACCGCGATCACGGCGCCCGAATCGTCCTCGGGTTCGGCGCCCCACTCCCGCTCGTCCGTACCGTCGTTGACACCCATACGCCACCCGCCTCCGCCCGTGACCGGCACCTGACCGCTGTACGCGTGGGACAGGCCCGTATAGCGGCTGGACAGTCACCGTCCGTACACGCGTCACTGCTGTTCAGCGTAGACACGGGCCGCCACGCTGAGTGACGTGAACCGAGAAATCACCCCACCACGCTCCCGGAGCGGCCAGTTCGCCGTGCAGCTCTCCGCCACCCGCCGGGGCGCCCGCCTGGCCCGCCTGCTGGCGAGGGAGCAGCTCCGCTCCTGGGGCCTGCCGCTGGAGGACGCGAGCCATGTCGTCGCCGAACTGGCGGCCAACGCCGTGCTGCACGGATACGTACCGGGGCGGGACTTCCGCGTCCTGCTGACGGTCGACGGGGACAGGCTCCGTATCGAGGTCACGGACGCGCGCGGCGATCAGCTGCCGCGCGTCCTGCGGCAGTCCGAGGCGTACGAGTCGGGCCGGGGGCTGATCGTCGTCGGCGCGTTGGCCACCCGCTGGGGCGTCGAGCCCGGGCCGTTCCCCCGCAAGACCGTCTGGGCGGAGCTCGCGCTGACCGGGTCCGCAATCCACGACCCGGTGGGCCGCGACGCGGCTGCGTACGACGCGGTGACGCACGACGTAAAAGGCTTTTAAGTCCTTCGGGAAGAAGAAACTGCGACTTTCGCCTCTTTCCGGAAGTGTGACGCGAAGTCGAACGCATCACGCCGGGCACCGTCGTCCAGCACACTCACCCCTGCGGCCTTCGCATGAACAAGCTTCCGTGGCGGAATGCATGGTCAGGCGAAGGCCGTCCGCCTGCCCGGCGAACTCTCCAACGAGTGGGCCCGTACGGGACGACGTTCGAGGCCAGAGGTTAAAATACAAGCTCAGGCGCTACCGAAAGTAATTTCGCCACAGGTCTCCCACAGGATTCCGTCCGTCGCAGTGCCGGACCAATCACCGAGGCAGGACTTGATGCCTACCTGGGCATTTTCAGCGAATTCCATATTTACCCTTCTCGTAGTGTCGGCACCTTTACTGTTCCAGTAGTAGTAGGTGGAGTTGGCGATGTTGATGACACCGACGGCAGAGTGACCGTCCGCACACGTGTCTGTGACAGTCAGCCATTCGCCGTACGACTCGAAGCCGGTCTTCCCTCCGTACGAGCAGCTCGATCCCAGTTCGTGGCGGGAGTGGGCGACATACTTTGCGTTACCGGCAGCATTGGCAGGAGCTGCAGCGAAGGCCGCCAAGGCTAGCGACGAGGCAGTGATGGCTACACGTGCAAGCATGCGCATTTGCGTTCCTTTTCTTTCAGGTTTACTTTATCAATATTGTCGGCGCGGGGATCGAATAGCGCGATCTGACTCTCTGGTCGGATCCGAAAGAGCAACTGTTGCATTTCGCTTGAAGCGCGATCCGCCCCATGTGTGACGGCGGCAAAGAAAGCATTCCCTATCCGGGTTGCAGGGCGCTTGCAATCCGATTGCAGCGCGCCTGCAGCGAGGTGTTGGAGCCCAGCCCCCTGACCAATCGCCGCTTTGAGTTCGGCGGTGGTGCGGGTGGCGAGGGTGCGGCCCAGTTGGACTGCGGCGCGCAGGCGCGTGTCGAGGGCTTCGCTGCGGCGGGTGATCGCCCTCTCGGACTGAGACGGCCCCCGCCGGGATTGCCATCCCGGGCGAGAACCTGACCGCCTGGACCGGACGGCCTCGGCGGTCCTGACCGACCTGGCGCAGCGGACCCCCGCGTTCGAGCTCAACCGCGCCGAGTGCCGACGGGAGCTCACCGCCGCCCCATAGCGACCGGGCGGGGCCTGTCCGAACTCGCCCGCCCGTGCCTATCGTTGGGTCGCCGAGCAGACCCGGGGAGAGAGGTTGCCGTGGAGGACGAGACCGACGGTTCCGAAGAGACCATGCTGACCCACAACCCGCCCGACGGGGTCGCACCCGCCCGGGGCTACAGCCATGTGGTCATGGGTGAGGGCAGGCTGGTCGTGATCTCCGGCCAGGTCGCCCTGGACGAGAAGGGAAGCGTGGTCGGGGAGGGTGATCCCGCCGCCCAGGCCCGTCAGGTCTTCGAGAACCTGAGGCGTTGCCTCGCAGCGGGGGAAGCGACGTTCGCCGACGTCGCCAAGCTCACCTTCTACGTCACCGACATCGGGTTCCTGCCGGCCGTCCGGGACGCGCGGGACGCGCACATCGACGTGAAACGGCCCCCGGCCAGTACCGCCGTACAGGTGGCCGCGCTCATCCGGCCGGAGTTGCTCATCGAGGTGGAGGCGCTCGCCATCATCCCCTGGTGACCCGGCGAAGTGACCGGGTGCGCGCCGCGCCGGGGGTCACACGGCCGCGTCCGGCGACCGCAGCCAGCCGCCCGCCCGGGCCGTCTCGCCTGCCGTACGCAGCAGTTGGGCCACGACGGGGCGTGCGCCGCTGCCCCTCGTCAGCAGGTGCAGCTCGATGGCGACTCCCCCGGCCAGCGGCCTCCACACCAGGCCCGCGGGCAGGCTCGACGCGGCCGATCCGCCGACGACGGAGACGGCGTCGCCGCGTACCACCGGGGTGTGACCGGCGTCGAACGACAGCGGGCGGAGCATCAGCCGCGGGCTGACGCCGACACGGTCCAGGATGGCGGTGATCGCGTCGTAGTGACCGGGGTTGGCCTCGCGCGGGTGCACGAGAAGGGTTTCGCCGGCCAGGGCGACGGGGTCGATGACCGGCTCGGCGGCGAGCCGGTGCCCGGCGGCCATGAGGACGCCCTGCGGCTCCAGCCGGACGAGCGTCCGTACGAGCTCGGGCGTGGGCGGCGGGCAGCGGACGAGGCCCGCGTCGAGGGTGCCGTCGGCGACACCGGCGAGGATCTCGGCCGTGGGGAGGAGTTGCGTGGTGGTGGCGATGCCGGGCCGGCGTTCGGCCAGGGCGGCGAGGAGGGCGGGGGCCGTCTCGTAACTCGTGCTCATGCTGTACCCGAAGGCCAGCGTGCCCTGCCCGCCGCCGGCGAAGCCGCGTACGTCGCGCCAGAGCCGGTCGGCCTCCTCGCAGAGGGCGGCGCCCCGCTCCATCAACACCGCGCCCGCTTCGGTCGGTTCGACGGAGTGGGTGGTGCGGTCGAGGAGTTGCACGCCCAAGTCCTTCTCCAGTTCGCGTATCTGCCGGCTGAGCGCGGGCTGGGCGATGTGGAGCCGCTCGGCGGCACGGGTGAAGTTGCGTTCCTCGGCCACGGCCAGGAAGTAGCGCAGGCGCCGAAGTTCTGACATGCGCAGCAGCATACGAGCGGCGCTGAGCTGGGGCGATGCCGGTCCGTTCTGGAGCGATCGAAAACAGGTCTTTCCCTGCGCACCCCTCCCCTTCCTAGCCTTCAGGAGTCGGAGCACAACCGCAGGAAAGGCCACGGAATCATGAACACCACCGCTACCCCCGCCACCGCCGTTCCCACCCCGAAGGACGTCGTCCTCGACTACATGAACGCTCTCGCCGAGGGTGACATGGACCGGTTGCGCGCGTTCTTCGACGCCGACGTGACCTGGACGCTCGCCGGGGACCTGCCGGTGTCGGGCACCTGGACCGGGCCGGACGAGATCTTCGACGCGTTCGTGGCCCAGATGGTCGCCCGGCTGGTGCCGGAGTCGATGGAGATCGAGTTCGAGGGCGTGATCGCCGAGGGCGAGCGGGTCCTGGCGGAGTGGAACACACGGGGGCTGACCAGGAAGGGCGCCCGGTACGACCAGCACTGCCTGGCCGTCTTCACGGTCCGGGACGGCCGCATCGCGTCGGTCCGCGAGCACTTCGACACGCTGCACGCCCACACCGTCGTCTTCGCGTGAGCCGGGAAGAGGCAGGGAGCATCCGATGAGAGCACTGATTCCCACCCCCGAGGGCACGGTCCTCCTGGGCGAAGCCCCGGAGCCCGGGCCCGCCCAAGACGAGGCCCTGATCGCGGTGGAGGCGTACTCCGTCAACCGGGGCGAGACCTTCCAGCTCGACGGGCAGCTGGACCGGCGCTGGGCGGGCTGGCGGCCCGGCAAGGACGTCGCGGGCACGGTCGCAAGGGCGGCAGCCGACGGTACCGGACCGGCTGCGGGCACCCGGGTCGTCGCCCACCCGCCCGCGTACGGCTGGGCCGAGCACGTCGCCGTCCCCGTCCACAGCGTGGCCGAACTCCCGGACAGCGTCGACGCGGTGACGGCGGCGGCACTCCCCCTGGCGGGCATCACCGCGCTACGCCTGCTCCGGGCGGCCGGCCCGGTGGCGGGGCGGCGGCTGCTGATCACCGGGGCGAGCGGAGGCGTCGGCCACTACGTCACGGAGCTGGCCGCATCGTCGGGCGCGGCGGTCACGGCGGTCAGCGCGACGCCGGAACGGGGGGCGAGGCTGCTGGACCTGGGCGCCCGTGCCGTGGTGACGTCACCGGACGAGGCGCAGGGACCGTACGACATCGTGCTGGAGTCGGTGGGCGGAGACTCCCTGCCCACGGCCCTGGGCCGGCTGGCCCCGGGCGGACTGCTGGTCTGGTTCGGCCAGGCGAGCCGCACCCCGGTGACGCTGGACTTCTTCGACTTCTTCAAGGGACCGGCCCAGGCCCGTATCGCCCACTTCGACTACACCCGCGCGGACACGACGTACGCCGACGATCTCGCCACCCTGGTCCGGCTGGTGGCGGGCGGTCGCCTCCACCCGGAGATCGGTTCGGTACGGGACTGGTCACGGACGGCGGAGGTCATCGGGGACATCCGGGGGCGGCGGGTGCGGGGGAACGCGGTGCTGACCGTCGGGAGGTGAGGGCGCACGACGCCGTCGAGCAACAGCTCCGCCCTGCCGCTCGCCCGTCCGTCATCCCTGTCGGCGACGGCACAGGGCCCGCCGCTCACGCATCCGTGTCACAGGGCATCGGGCTGTCTCGTCCCAGGGGGTGTAACCACCGACGAGCACGGAGGAGCACATCATGGACGCGCGACTGAACTACTTCGCCGACCCCACGTCGGCCAAGGTCCTCAAGCACTTCATGTCGGCGGGCAAGGCGCTGAAGGAGACGACGCTGCCGGCTACGACGCAGGAGCTGACGGCCCTGCGGGTGAGCCAGATCAACGGCTGCGCCGTCTGCATCGACATGCACACCAAGGAGGCCGCCGCGGCGGGCGAGACCGCGGTGCGGCTGCACCTGGTGGCGGCGTGGCGCGAGGCCACGGTCTTCACTCCTGCCGAACGGGCCGCGCTGGAGCTGGCGGAGCAGGGCACCAGGGTCGCGGACGCGGCCGGCGGGGTCGACGACGAGGTGTGGGCGCGGGCTGCGAAGCACTACGACGAGGAACAGCTCGCCGCGCTGGCGGCCCTGATCGCCTTCATGAACGCGGCGAACCGGCTGAACATCATCGCCCAGCAGCCGGCCGGGGACTACGAAGCCGGGCAGTTCCACTGAGGTCCCGCCGACGCCCGGGGCGCTGTCGGACGCCCCGGGCCGCCAGAGGTCTTGTACGGCCCCGCCGATGAACACAGGATCAAGCCGGAACGTGCCCCCTCCGGGAGGGCGGGGCGGTGGACCTCAAAGGAGATGCGACGTGGACAAGGTCGGAGAGTTCGAGGAGCTGCGGCCGCTGCTGTTCTCCATCGCCTACCGGATCCTGGGCAGTGTGAGCGAGGCCGAGGACGCGGTGCAGGAGACGTGGCTGCGCTTCGACCGCTCGGCGGCCCGCCCCACGTCGGTCAAGGCGTTCCTGTCGACCACGGTGACGCGGCTCTCGATCGACGTGCTGCGCTCCGCGCGGGTGCGGCGGGAGGAGTACGCGGGCCCGTGGTTCCCCGAGCCGCTGCTGAGCGACCCGTATCAGGATCCGGCGCGCTCGGCGGAGCTGGCCGACTCGGTTTCGATGGCCGCGTTGCTGCTGCTGGAGCGGCTCAGCCCGCTGGAGCGGTCGGTGTTCGTCCTGCGGGAGGTGTTCGGCTTCGGGTTCGACGACGTCGCCTCGGCGGTCGGGCGTTCGGAGGCGGCGTGCCGGCAGCTGCTGGTACGGGCCCGGCGGCACATGGAGGCCGGGAGGCCCCGGTTCGAAGCGGACCGTCAGGAGCGTGAGGAGCTGGCGAAGCGGTTCTTCGACGCCCTCCGCGAAGGCGACGTCGCCGGTCTGCGGGACCTGCTGGCCGCCGACGTACAGCTGGTCGGGGACGGTGGCGGCAAGGCACCGCAGCTGGCCAGGGCCGTCGTCGGCGCCGAGAACGTGGCCCGGCTGCTGGCGTCCGTCTTCCCGGTGATGGCCCGGATCGACGTGACGTGGGAGCCGCAGCAGGTCAACGCCCAGCCCGGTGCCGTCTTCCGCGACAGGGACGGCAAGGTGCTCCACACCCTGACCCTCGACGTGCTCGGCGGGCGGATCCAGACCATCCGCACGGTGCTCAACCCCGACAAGCTCGGCCACCTCGGACCGGTCGCCGACGCCTGGACCATCAGCGACGAGGTGAGACGGGCCCGACGCCAGACGAAGTGACCCCGGGCAGGCCGACCGGCTGCGCCGCCGGTCTCCTCCCGGGGCGGCCCTGCCCCGCTCTCCTCCCGGGGCGGCCGGGGCAGCCCCGTGCCATGGTGGGATTCCGGGGTCCGGGGCCACAGGATTCACCTCGCGTTGCATGATCATGCGAGATGATGCATAATCTTCCTATGTCTAAGGTCCTCACCTCCCTGCCCACCGGCGAGCGCGTCGGCATCGCCTTCTCGGGCGGCCTCGACACCTCGGTCGCGGTCGCGTGGATGCGCGACAAGGGTGCCGTCCCGTGCACCTACACCGCCGACATCGGCCAGTACGACGAGCCCGACATCGCCTCCGTGCCCGGCCGTGCCAAGGCCTACGGCGCCGAGCTCGCGCGACTGGTCGACTGCCGTGCGGCGCTCGTCGAGGAGGGGCTGGCCGCGCTCACCTGCGGGGCGTTCCACATCCGCTCGGGCGGGCGGGCGTACTTCAACACCACGCCGCTCGGCCGCGCCGTCACCGGCACGCTCCTGGTCCGGGCGATGCTTGAGGACGACGTACAGATCTGGGGCGACGGCTCCACGTACAAGGGCAACGACATCGAGCGGTTCTACCGCTACGGCCTCCTCGCCAACCCGCACCTGCGGATCTACAAGCCCTGGCTCGACGCGGACTTCGTGACCGAGCTCGGCGGCCGCAAGGAGATGTCCGAGTGGCTGGTCGCCCATGACCTGCCGTACCGCGACAGCACGGAGAAGGCGTACTCCACCGACGCCAACATCTGGGGCGCCACCCACGAGGCCAAGACCCTGGAGCACCTGAACACCGGCGTCGAGACCGTCGACCCGATCATGGGCGTCAAGTTCTGGGACCCCTCGGTCGAGATCGAGACCGAGGACGTCACGATCGGCTTCGACCAGGGCCGCCCGGTCACCATCAACGGCGAGAAGTTCGACTCCGCCGTCGACCTGGTGATGAAGGCGAACGGCATCGGCGGCCGTCACGGCATGGGCATGTCGGACCAGATCGAGAACCGGATCATCGAGGCCAAGAGCCGGGGCATCTACGAGGCCCCCGGCATGGCCCTGCTGCACGCCGCGTACGAGCGCCTCGTCAACGCGATCCACAACGAGGACACCCTCGCCCAGTACCACAACGAGGGCCGACGCCTGGGCCGTCTCATGTACGAGGGCCGCTGGCTGGACCCGCAGGCGCTGATGGTGCGCGAGTCGATCCAGCGCTGGGTCGGCACCGCCGTCACCGGCGAGGTCACGCTGCGGCTGCGGCGCGGCGAGGACTACTCGATCCTCGACACCACGGGCCCGGCGTTCAGCTACCACCCGGACAAGCTGTCCATGGAGCGCACCGAGGACTCCGCGTTCGGCCCGGTCGACCGGATCGGCCAGCTCACGATGCGCAACCTCGACATCGCCGACTCCCGCGCCAAGCTGGAGCAGTACGCGGGCCTCGGCCTGATCGGCACCGCCAACCCGGCCATCGGCGCGGCCCAGGCCGCCGCCACCGGCCTGATCGGCTCGCTGCCCGAGGGCGGCGCCCAGGCCATCGCCTCCCGCGGTGAGGTCTCCGAAGCCGACGAGATGCTGGACCGCGCCGCGATGGAGTCCGGCACGGACTAGGGCGCGTTCTGAAAGTAGCGTCGTCCGCCCGGAGTGCGGGGCTCGCGGCGTCCGGTGCGGTGCATCGCAAGGCGGAGGGTCGCCCGCGTACTGGACGTACTCGGGCGATCCCGACAACGCGGCGAGGTGCCGTGCCAGGCGTCGCGAGCCAGACCGGACTTTCACCACACGCCCTAGTACCCCGCCCCGCGAAAAGGCCGGCCCGGCGCACTGCGCGCCGGGCCGGCCTTTTCGTCCGCCCGCCACGTGACCGAGCCCACCCCCCACTCCGTTCGAACTCCCGTCGAACTCCCGCAACAATGAACCCGTGATCACCTCGCCGACACGGAGCACGAACCGACGCGCCGATACCGCCGCGACGCCGTACGTCGACCTCTCCCGGGCGGAGTGGAGCGCGCTGCGCGACAAGACGCCGCTGCCGCTGACGGCCGACGAGGTGGAGCGGCTGCGCGGACTCGGGGACGTCATCGACCTCGACGAGGTACGGGACGTCTACCTGCCGCTCTCGCGCCTCCTCAATCTGTACGTCCAGGCCACCTCCGGACTGCGCGGCGCCCTGAACACCTTCCTCGGGGACGCGGGCAACGGGCACGGGGAACAGCGCGGGACCCCGTTCGTCATAGGGGTCGCGGGCAGTGTCGCGGTGGGGAAGTCCACCAGCGCCCGTATCCTCCAGGCGCTGCTGGCCCGCTGGCCGGAGCACCCGCGGGTGGAGCTGGTGACCACGGACGGGTTCCTGCTGCCGATGAAGGAGCTCCACGCGCGCGGGCTGATGTCGCGCAAGGGCTTCCCGGAGTCGTACGACCGGCGCGCCCTGACCCGTTTCGTCGCCGACATCAAGGCGGGCAAGGACGAGGTGACGGCCCCCGTCTACTCGCACCTGATCTACGACATCGTGCCGGACGAGCGGCTCACGGTACGGCGTCCGGACATCCTCATCGTCGAGGGGCTGAACGTGCTCCAGCCCGCACTGCCCGGCAAGGACGGCCGGACCAGGGTGGGGCTCGCCGACTACTTCGACTTCAGTGTGTACGTGGACGCGCGCCCCGAGGACATCGAGACCTGGTACCTCAACCGCTTCCGCAAGCTGCGCGCGACGGCGTTCCAGGACCCGTCCTCGTACTTCCGCAAGTACACACAGGTCTCCGAGGCGGAGGCGATGGAGTACGCGGCGACGATGTGGCGGACCATCAACAAGCCCAATCTGGTGGAGAACGTGGCGCCGACCCGCGGCCGTGCCACCCTGGTGCTGCGCAAGGGCCCGGACCACAAGGTCCAGCGGCTGTCACTGCGCAAGCTCTGATCCGTCCGAGCCACCCAGAGGAGCGTTGTGCTGCATCTGCGCCTGCTCGTCCCCGCCGACCGCACGGACGAGGTGACGGGCCTGCTGGAGCGGACCGTCGGCACCGCCCATCTCGTGGTGCTGCCGGGGGTGGCCCGTGATCCGGTCGGCGACGTGGTGCTGTGCGATGTCGCGCGGGAGGCGGGCGACGAACTGATCGCGGCACTGCGGCGGCTCGGGGTCGACACGTACGGTGCCATCACGGTCGAGAACATGGACCTGACCCTCTCCGCGCGCGCCGACCGGGCGGAGGAGGACGCACCGGGCGAGGGCGCCGACGCGGTGCTGTGGGAAGAGCTCGTGGAGGCCACGCACGACGAATCCACGTTCAGCGCGACCTATGTGGCGTTCCTCGCGGTCGCGACGATGCTGGCCGCCTGCGGTGTGATGCTCGACAACGCGATCCTCATCGTGGGAGCGATGGCGGTGGGGCCGGAGTTCGGGCCGTTGGCCGGGATCTCCACGGCGCTGGTGCAGCGCGCCCCGTACCTGGTGTGGCGGTCGTTGTACGCCCTGATCGGCGGCTTCGCGGCCGCCATGGTCCTGACGGCCGGCTTCGCCTGGCTGATGGACGCCTTCGGCCTCTTCGACATGGCGATGATCGAGGCGGAACGGCCCAACACGGCCTTCGTCTGGCAGCCGGACTGGATGTCGTTCGTGGTGGCGTTCCTCGCGGGGATCGCCGGGACGCTCTCCCTGACCTCCGCGAAGTCCGGAGCCCTGATCGGCGTCGCGATCTCGGTGACCACCGTGCCGGCCGCGGCGAACGCGGCGGTGGCCTTCAGCTACCGCGACTACGGCCAGATGACGGGCTCCATCCAGCAACTGCTGGCGAACCTCGGCGGCATCGTGCTCGCCGGGACGCTGACGCTGCTCGCCCAGAAGGTCCTGTGGCGGACGACCCGCCGCCACCAGCGGGCCCACCAGCGCGCCCACACCAAGCCGACCGCGCCGACGCGCTGAGCACGGGTGCCCGGCCCCGCCCGTACACCCCCGCCCTCGGGTGACGGCCCGGCAAGGTGAACACCTCGGAAACTGCCGCACATCGCCAGGGCGCGCACATACGTGCGGGTGACATGCTCCAGCCATGACCGAGGCCGGGGAAGTAATCTGCCGCATCACGCGGCCACGCGTCCTGTGGTGGTGCGTCGCGCTCGGCACGGCGGGAGCGGCACTGACCGCGGTGAGCGCGGTGCACGGGGGCGGGCTCCTGGGAGCCCTGGGGCTGCTGGTCACGCTCGTGGGCCTCTGCGCCCTGTACGTGGCCACCGCCCGGGTGAGCGCGGACGCGTACGGCCTGCGCACCCGCACGTTGCTGCGCCGCCGGACGATGCCGTGGTCCGACATCGCCGACCTGCGCGCGTACATCCAGTACGGGCGGAATCAGGAGATCAGGGGCGGCGACGGCGACACCCTCCAGAGGAGCTGGCACATCGCCGAGCTCGACGACGCGGGCACCCCGGTCCGCCTCGCGGCCGCTCCGGCCGACCTGACCCGCGTCCTCGACGAGCTGGGGCTGGGCCACCGCGACGACCTGCCGCGGAACGCGGAGAGGGCCGGCCGTGAAGCCGGGCCCTCCCCGGAGTCGGGGGCGGGTCAGCCGAGCGCGGACTTCACCACGTCGGCCAGGCGTCCGGCCACCGCGCGCGCCTGCTCGATGTCGGCCGCCTCGACCATGACCCGGACCAGCGGCTCCGTGCCCGACTGGCGCAGCAGCACCCGGCCGGTGGCACCCAGCTCGCGCTCGGCCTCGGCGACGGCCGCGGCCAGCTCCGGGGAGGTGGACACCCGGGACTTGTCGACGTCCGGCACGTTGACGAGAACCTGCGGCAGACGCTCCATCACACCGGCCAGCGCGGCGAGCGTACGGCCGGTGGCGGCGACCCGGGCCGCCAGCATCAGACCGGTCAGCGTGCCGTCCCCGGTGGTGGCGTGGTCCAGGACGATGACGTGTCCGGACTGCTCGCCGCCCAGGGCGTAGCCCTCGGCCTTCATCGACTCCAGGACGTAGCGGTCGCCGACGGCCGTCTGGACGAGGTGGATGCCCTCGCGCTCCATGGCGATCTTGAAGCCCAGGTTCGACATCACGGTGCCGACGACGGTGTCCTTGCGCAACTGCCCGGCCTCGCGCATGGCGAGGGCCAGCACCGCGAGGATCTGGTCGCCGTCGATCTCCTCGCCGGCCGCGTCCACGGCCAGGCAGCGGTCGGCGTCGCCGTCGTGCGCGATGCCGAGGTCGGCGCCGTGCTCGACGACGGCGGCCCGGAGCAGCGACAGGTGCGTGGAGCCGCAGCCGTCGTTGATGTTCAGGCCGTCCGGCTCGGCACCGATCGTGACGACCTCGGCCCCGGCCCGCGCGAAAGCCTCGGGCGAGACGTGGGCGGCGGCGCCGTGCGCCTCGTCCAGGACGACCTTCAGGCCGTCGAGCCGATTGGGGAGCACTCCGATGAGATGGGCGACGTAACGGTCGAAGCCCTCGGCGTAGTCGCTGATCCGGCCCACGCCGGCGCCGGTGGGACGGGCCCACGGCTCGCCGGTGCGGTGCTGCTCGTAGACCGTCTCGATGCGGTCCTCCAGCTCGTCGGCGAGCTTGTGGCCGCCGCGGGCGAAGAACTTGACACCGTTGTCCGGCATGGCGTTGTGGCTGGCGGAGAGCATGACTCCGATGTCGGCGCCCAGGGCGCCGGTGAGGTAGGCCACGGCCGGGGTCGGCAGCACGCCGACGCGCAGCACGTCGACGCCGGCGCTGGCGAGGCCGGCCACCACGGCGGCCTCCAGGAACTCTCCGGAGGCGCGGGGGTCGCGGCCCACCACGGCCGTCGGCCGATGGCCCTCGAAGGTGCCTGCCTCGGCCAGTACGTGCGCCGCCGCGACCGACAGACCGAGCGCGAGCTCGGCCGTCAGGTCCGCATTGGCGACACCGCGCACGCCGTCCGTGCCGAAGAGTCGTCCCACTGGTGTCCTCCGAAGGTGCTCCGAAACGCAAAAATCAGACTAAGCAAGCAACAAGCCTATGAATGCCTTATGCCGTTATATGCCCGTGACCGCTAATAAACGAACGCCCCGGCAGCACGAGTGTGCCGCCGGGGCGAACGTGTAACGCGGTTGAGCAGGCGGTTTAGCGCTTGCTGTACTGCGGGGCCTTACGGGCCTTCTTGAGACCGGCCTTCTTGCGCTCGACCGCACGGTCGTCGCGGGAGAGGAAGCCGGCCTTCTTCAGCGTGGCGCGGTTGTTGTCCACGTCCGCCTCGTTCAGCGAGCGGGCCACACCGAGGCGCAGGGCACCGGCCTGACCGGAGACACCGCCACCCGAGATGCGGGCCACGACGTCGTAGCGGCCGTCGAGCTCGAGAACCTTGAAGGGCTCGTTGACTTCCTGCTGGTGCACCTTGTTGGGGAAGTAGTCCTCAAGGGTGCGACCGTTGATCTTCCACTTGCCGGTGCCCGGGATGATCCGGACGCGGGCGATGGCGTTCTTGCGACGGCCCAGGCCGGCCGCCGGCTGCGGGTCGCCGAAGCGGCCCGCGAGCGACTCGGAGGTGTACTCACCCTCGACGGGGACCTCCGACTCGAAGGTGGTCACCTCGGCGAAGGTCTCTTCGCCCTCGGTGCCCTCGATGGGCGTCTCTGCAGTGGTCTCGGCCACGATTCTCCTCAGATCTTTCTTTACGTCTTTAGGGGGAGGCCGGAACTACTGCGCGACCTGGGTGATCTCGTACGGAACCGGCTGCTGCGCAGCGTGCGGGTGCTGGTCACCCGCGTAGACCTTCAGCTTCGAGATCATCTGGCGGCCCAGGGTGTTCTTGGGGATCATGCCCTTGATGGCCTTCTCGACGGCCTTCTCGGGGTTCTTCGCGAGCAGCTCGTCGTAACGCACGGAGCGGAGACCACCCGGGAACCCGGAGTGGCGGTACGCCATCTTCTGGGTCTTCTTGTTGCCGGACAGGTGAACCTTGTCGGCGTTGATGATGATGACGAAGTCGCCCATGTCCATGTGGGGGGCGTAGATCGCCTTGTGCTTGCCTCGGAGGAGGTTCGCGGCCGTGGTGGCCAGACGGCCGAGGACGATGTCCTCAGCGTCAATGATGTGCCACTGGCGAGTGACATCGCCGGGCTTGGGGCTGTACGTACGCACTTCGTAGCCTTCGCTTCTTCAGTGGATGGGGTCCAGACACACGGCACCTCTGAAGCGATCATGCAGCTGGGGCTCACAATGCCGGGGACGCTGCCCGTATGCGAACCACTGGTAACTGCTCCAGGGAACCTACGTAAGGGCCCTTCGCGTGAGAACGACGAAGCCAATACGTATAACAATCCCCGACAGTACCCGGCTCGCCCCGGACGGGTCAAAACGGGTCCCTCGGCCGGGCGGGCACGCGGGTGCGGGGTTCCCTTGGCGCGGGGTTCCCTGGGCGCGGGGTTCCCTGGGCGCGGGGTTCCGTCCTCAATCGCCGGACGGGCTTGTTTGTGCGGGTGCTCCGCGGTGCGGGGTGCGCCTCTGCCCTGTGGGTGGGGGGCCGGGGCCCCTCCGGGGCGTCTCCTCAAACGACGAACGTTCCGCCGGTACGTGATGGACCCGGGTCGGTGTTCGTCGTCCTGCGGGGACTCCCCTGCACGGCCCCGGCCCCGGCCGCCTTGCGTCTGCGGCAGTCGCCGGGCCGGTGTGCAGACGCGGGCGATGCCGGGTGGGGGCGTGCAGGGGAGTCCCCGCAGGAAATGGCGTACGACCCGGGTCCCTCACGGTCCTGGGTGAACACGCCATTTCTGAGGAGACGCCCCGGAGGGACCCCACCCCCACCCACCGGACGGTGGCAGCCCCCACCCCGCGGAGCGACCCGCACCTCTCAAGCCCGTCCGGCGATTGAGGACGGAACCCCGCGCCCGGAGAGGGGCAACCAACACGCTGCCGCCCGCCCAAGGGCCAGTCACCGGGCCCGTTCCACCCGGCGCTCGTCCCACACCGGCTCCGCCGTCTCGCGTACGACCCCGTCCGAGCCGAAGACCAGGTACCGGTCGAAGGACTTCGCGAACCACCGGTCGTGCGTGACGGCCATCACCGTGCCGTCGTACATCTCCAGCCCGTCCTGAAGGGCCTCCGCCGACTCCAGGTCCAGGTTGTCCGTCGGCTCGTCCAGCAGCAGCGCGGTGGTGCCGGCCAGCTCCAGGAGCAGGATCTGGAAGCGGGCCTGCTGTCCGCCGGACAGCCTCTCGAAGGCCTGGTCCCCCTGCCGCTCCATCTCGTACCGGCGGAGTACGGACATCGCCCCGCCCCGGTCCTTGGCATGCTCCGTCCACAGGATCTCGACGAGCGTCTTGCCCAGCAGCTCCGGATGGGCGTGGGTCTGCGCGAAGTGCCCCGCCACGACGCGCGCGCCGAGCTTCCACTCGCCGGTGTGCGCCACGTCGCCGCCCGCCAGCAGCCGCAGGAAGTGCGACTTGCCGGACCCGTTCGACCCGAGGACCGCGACGCGCTCCCCGTAGAAGATCTCCAGGTCGAACGGCTTCATCAGGCCGGTCAGCTCCAGGTTCTTGCAGGTCACCGCCCGCACTCCGGTCCGGCCGCCGCGCAGCCGCATCTTGATGTCCTGCTCGCGCGGCGGCTCCGGGGGCGGTCCGGCGTCCTCGAACTTCTTGAAGCGGGTCTGCATCGCGTGGTAGCGGTTGGCCATGTCCGGGCTGTTCGCCGCCTGCTGCCGCATCCGCAGGACGAGGGCCTTCAGCCGGGCGTGCTCCTCCTCCCAGCGGCGCAGCAGTTCCTCGAAGCGCGCGAACCGTTCCTTGCGGGCCTCGTGGTACGTACCGAAGCCACCGCCGTGCACCCATACGTCGCTGCCCGCCGGTCCCGGCTCCACGCTGACGATCTTCTCGGCGGCCCGGGAGAGCAGCTCCCGGTCGTGGGAGACGAAGAGGACCGTCTTACGGGTCTCCTTCAGCTTCTCCTCCAGCCAGCGCTTGCCGGGGACGTCGAGGTAGTTGTCCGGCTCGTCGAGCAGCAGCACCTCGTCGGGCCCGCGCAGCAGCGCCTCCAGGACCAGCCGCTTCTGCTCACCGCCGGACAGCGTGCGCACCTCGCGCCACTGCGCCTTCTCGTACGGGACGCCGAGGGCCTGCATCGTGCACATGTCCCAGACCGTCTCGGCCTCGTACCCGCGCACCTCCGCCCAGTCGCTCAGTGCCTGCGCGTACGTCATCTGCGCGGCCTCGTCGTCGGTGGTGAGGATCAGCTCCTCGGCCCGGTCGACGGCGTGGGCGGCCTCCCGGATCCGGGGCTGGGCGACGGACACCAGGAGGTCCCGCACCGTGCGCTCGTCGCGCACCGAGCCGACGAACTGCTGCATCACGCCGAGTCCGCCGCTCACCGAGACCGAGCCGCCGTGCGGCTGGAGGTCCCCGGCGATCAGCCGCAGCAGCGTGGTCTTCCCGGCGCCGTTCGCCCCCACGAGGGCGACCACGGCACCGTCCGCGACGCGGAACGAAGCATCGCCGAGCAGCACCCGCCCGTCCGGTAGGTAGTACTCGAGATGGCCTGCTTCAAGATGTCCCATACAGAGCATTGTCACGGGCCGCGAAGCTGAGGCCCAACCGGTTTGCGTTCCGTCTAGGATTCGGCGCATGAGCTTTGGGCAAGGGGGGCCCTCCTGGGGGCCCGGGGGCACTGGGACTCCGGACTGGGCGGCGCTGGCCGAGGCATCCGCCGCACGCGCCAGGCGCAAGAAGTGGCTGATGATCGGCGGGGGCGCGCTGGCCACCGCCGCGGTTGCCGCGATCGTGGCGACCGCCGTCATCTCGACCAGCAAGAACGGCTCCGGCGGCACGTCCGGGAAGAACGCGAGCGAGCTGCCGTCGGCGACCGCTCTGCCGAGCGAGACGGCGGAGCCCGAGCCGTCGTTCTCCTCGGTCGCCCCGCTGCCCCCACCGGACCCGAAGGACTACATATCCGACGTGAAGAAGGACCGGGCGCCGGTCACCGTCGACGCCTTCTTCCCCGGCAAGAAGCTGACGATGGGCACCCGCGTCTACGCCAAGGGCGCGACGCACAGCACCACGAAGTGCGCCACGACCACCAAGGACGCACTGGGCTCGATCCTCACGAACAACGGCTGTGACCAGGTCATCCGTGCCACGTACAGCCGCAGCGGCGTGGCGGTGACCATCGGACTCGCGGTCTTCGAGACGGAGGCCCGGGCGAAGAAGGCCGCCCAGCAGGCCAGCGGCAGCATCGCCGCGCTCAGCGGCTCCGGTGTGCCGGCGTTCTGCCGCCCCGGTTCCGTCTGCCGCCGCACGTCCAACTCCTACGGCCGGTACGCCTACTTCGCGATCAGCGGCTTCACCAGCGGCAAGAGCGTCACCAAGGCCGACAAGAACGTGTTCGCCGTCGGCGACGACCTGACGAACTTCACGTTCCGCCAGATCCGCCACCGCGGCGAGGTCCAGGCCTCGGCCGCGGCCACCGCACCCACCACCTGACCTGACCCGCACGCCGTTCCGTCCCGTCACTTCTCCCGGATGAGGAGGACCGCTGCTGTGCGTCTCGTCTTCCTGGTCTCCTTCCTGCGCATCCTGCGCCACCGCGACGCGATCGGCGTCGACCTGGCGCCCGACGAGGCCGTGGTCCTGGACCCGCCGGACGCCCAGCTGCGCGCCGCCCTCACCGCGGCGACGGCGGGCGATCACACCCCGGCGCGGGAGCTCCTCGCCTCGACGCGGCTGCATGCCCAGTGGGAGCGCAGGGACGCGTACGTGAGCCGGCTGGCCCGGACCGCGCTGCACCACGACGGCTGGCTGGACACCTGGCTGGCGGAGTCCCCCGACGACCCCGACGCGCTCCTCGTCGTCGCCGATCTCCACCTCCACCAGGCGTGGAAGGTACGGACGGACGCCCGCGCGAAGGATGTCGAGCGGGACCAGTTCCAGGCGTTCTTCGCGCTGCTGGAGGACGCCGTACCGGTGATCGGCGCAGCGGCCGAGCTCAATCCCGCCGATCCGGTCCCCTGGCGCATCGCGCTCACCCACGCCCGCGGCACGCAGGCCCCGCGCGAGGTCTTCGACGCGTATCTCGCCGAGGCCGAGGCCCGCGACCCGCACCACTTCGGCTGCCATGCGCAGGCGCTGCAGTACCTGTGCGCCAAGTGGTACGGCTCGCACGAGGAGATGTTCCGGTACGCGGAGCGGGTGGCCGAGTCGGCCCCGCCCGGGTCCAGGCTGCACGCGCTGCCGCTCCAGGCGGCGCTGGAGTACCGGCTGTCCGAGGCGGACGGGCCCGAGGGCCCCGACCCGTACGGCCCCGAGGCCGACGCCGCCATCACCCGCGCCCTGGCCCTCTCCGACACCTACGACGGGGCGGGCGACCGCGAGGCGGCCGGCTTCCGCAACGACCTGGCCCTGCTGCTGCTCATGTCGGACCGGCCGGCCGAGGCCCTCGACGTGTTCCGGGCCATCGGCGTCCACGCGACCGAGCACCCGTGGAACCGGCTCGGCGACCCCCGTACCGAGTTCCTCGAAGCCCGGTCCGACGTCCGGCTCGACCTCGCCTCACGGATCCCGCTCTTCGGCCGCCCGCCCGAGCCGCCCGCCACCGCCCCGGACTGGGCGGCCCTGACCCCGCGCGCGGTCGCGATCGTCCCCGCACCCCCGGCCGCCGTGGCCCAGGCGGCCCTGATCTGCGGCTTCTCCTTGCGTACGGCCCCGGCGGGCGAGGGCTGCAGCTATGTCGAGGTGGTCCCCGAGGCCACCCGCGGCCGACGTGCGGCGCTGCTCCCGGAGGAGCCGCTGACGGCGGCGGCGGAGACCTTCACGACCGGGGAGAGCTGGCCCGCGCTGATCCTGCACCGCACCCCCGAGCGCTGCACCGTCACCGCCCTCCACCAGGGCCGGCAGGTCGCCACGCACACCTGGGACGCCGAGTCCCCCGCCCCCGACCACGCCGACGTGACCGCCGTCGCCGGCGAGCTCGCGCATCTGTACCGGGTGGCGGACCCGCGCCCCCTGGCCCACATCCTGCGCGCCACCGGCGACCCGGTCCGCCACCAGGCCGATCTGGTGACCGCCCTCGGTCTGCCGCCCGTACCGCCGGGGTTCGGCGGGGATACCGAGGTCCTCGGCGAGATCCCCGGCGCCCGGGTCCAGGCCCGCCGCTCCATCCTGGCGGGCATGCGCGACACGATGACGACGAGCACCGGCAGCCATCCGCGCGCGCCCCGCCCCGACACCCCGAGGACGGGCCGCTGGTGGCTGACCCGCTGCGCCGCACTCGTGGCCGTCGGCGCCGCCGCGGTCCTCGCCTGGTGGAGTCCGCGGATCGGCTGGTTCCGCTCCTCGCTGCTGAGCGGCGCGGCCCTGTACCTGGCGGGCACCCTCACGGCCGCCCTGCTCCGGCGCGGACGCACCGCCCCGTGACCGGCCGTCAGCAGCAACCGGCCCCCGGAAGCGTCCGCACATTGCGCGCCTCCACCGCCCTGGCCGCGAGCAACTCGTCGGCGGGGTAGGCGACTTCCTCCAGCGTCAGTCCGTGCGGCCGCACCACGTGCACCCCGGGATCGCGCACCCTGGCCGCCAGCACCTCGGCCGGCCAGGGAGAGGGCCGACGCCCGTCGCCCACGAACAGCATCGCCCCGACCAGCGCACGCACCATGTTGTGGCAGAAGGCGTCGGCCTGCACGGTCCCGGTGATGATCCCGGACGCCTCGTCACGTACCCAACTCAGCTTCTGCAGGGTCCGGATGGTCGTCGCACCCTCGCGCTTCTTGCAGTACGCCGCGAAGTCGTGCTCGCCCGTCATGTGCGCCGCCGCCGCGTTCATCGCGTCGAGGTCCAACTCCCGGTCGTGCCAGAGCACATGACCGCGCACCAGCGGATCCACCCCGCCGGGACCGTCCGAGATCCGGTACGCGTACCGGCGCCACAGGGCCGAGAACCGGGCGTTGAACCCGGCCGGTGCCTCCTCGATACGCCGGATCCGCACATCGGGCGCCATCCGCCCGGCCATCCGCCGCAGCAGCTTGTCCGCGTGCTCGGCCCACACCCCGGCCGGCAGGTCCACGTGCGCGACCTGGCCCCGGGCGTGCACGCCCGCATCGGTGCGCCCGGCGACGGTCAGGTCGTAGGTGTGCGCCGAGCGGGTCACGGTCCGCAGCGCATCCTCGATCTCGCCCTGGACGGTCCGCCGGCCGGTCTGCTTCGCCCAGCCCGAGAAGTCCTTGCCGTCGTACGCCAGGTCCAGCCGCACCCGGACGAAGCCGGGCTCCACCACGTCACTCACACCGCGATCCTCTCAAGATCCGTACACAGCGAAACGGGCCCGCACCGCCCCGAAGGGTGATGCGGGCCCGTCCAGAGGTCTCAGAACGCTCAGGCGTCCTTGGACTCCTCGTCGGCCTCGGCCGGCTTGGCGTCCTCGACGGACTCGACCGGGGTCTCGTCCTTCTTGAGGGCGTCTTCCTTGACCGCACGCTTCGTGGCAGCCTCGGCCTCACCGGTGGCGGCCTGCGCCACGGTCAGGGCCTCGACCAGCTCGATGACGGCCATCGGGGCGTTGTCGCCGCGACGGTTGCCGATCTTGGTGATACGGGTGTAACCACCGGGGCGGTTCTCGTACCGCGGGGCGATCTCGGTGAAGAGCGTGTGCACGATGCCCTTGTCCGTGATCGACTGCAGCACCAGGCGACGGTTGTGGATGTCGCCCTTCTTCGCCTTGGTAATGAAACGCTCGGCGACCGGACGCAGGCGGCGGGCCTTGGCCTCGGTCGTGGTGATGCGGCCGTGCTCGAACAGCGACTTCGCGAGGTTGTTGAGAAGAAGCTTCTCGTGCGCAGCGCTGCCGCCCAGACGGGCACCCTTGGCGGGCTGAGGCATGGTTTTCTCCTTGTGTGCTGCACCGGCCGTATCAGGTACCGGTGTCAGTTCCCGTGAGGCGGTCGCCACACGGAAGTGTGTGTCTGCCGGTCCGGCCCGAAATCAAGCCCGTCCGGCGATCGAGGGCAGAGCCCTCGTCCGGTCCGGGGCACCCGGAGAACCCGGGCACCCCAGCCGGAGGCGTACTAGTACTGCTCGGTCTCCACGAAACCGGCGTCCGCGTCGTCGTCCGCGCCGAACGCGTCGGCGGCGGCGGTCGGGTCGAAGCCGGGAGGCGAGTCCTTCAGCGCCAGGCCCATACCGGCCAGCTTCGCCTTGACCTCGTCGATCGACTTCGCGCCGAAGTTGCGGATGTCGAGCAGGTCCGCCTCGGAACGGGCCACGAGCTCGCCCACCGAGTGGATGCCCTCGCGCTTGAGGCAGTTGTACGAGCGGACCGTGAGCTCCAGCTCCTCGATCGGCAGCGCCAGATCGGCGGCGAGAGCGGCGTCCGTGGGCGAGGGGCCCATGTCGATGCCCTCGGCGTCGATGTTGAGCTCGCGCGCCAGACCGAACAGCTCGACCAGGGTCTTACCGGCCGACGCCATGGCGTCACGGGGACGCATGGCCTGCTTGGTCTCGACGTCGACGATCAGCTTGTCGAAGTCGGTGCGCTGCTCGACACGGGTCGCCTCGACCTTGTACGTGACCTTGAGCACCGGCGAGTAGATGGAGTCGACCGGAATCCGGCCGATCTCCTGGCCCACCTGCTTGTTCTGGACGGCGGAGACGTAGCCGCGACCGCGCTCGACGGTCAGCTCCATCTCCAGCTTGCCCTTGCCGTTCAGCGTGGCCAGGACGAGGTCCGGGTTGTGGACCTCGACACCGGCCGGCGGGGCGATGTCGGCAGCGGTGACCAGGCCGGGACCCTGCTTGCGCAGGTACATCACGACCGGCTCGTCGTGCTCCGAGGAGACGACCAGCTGCTTGATGTTGAGGATGAGGTCGGTCACGTCCTCCTTGACGCCCGGCACGGTGGTGAACTCGTGCAGGACACCGTCGATGCGGATGCTGGTGACAGCGGCACCCGGGATCGAGGAGAGGAGCGTGCGGCGCAGGGAGTTGCCGAGCGTGTAGCCGAAGCCCGGCTCCAGCGGCTCGATGACGAACCGCGAGCGGAACTCGTCAACGACCTCTTCGGTCAGCGACGGACGCTGAGCGATAAGCATGTGTGAATCCTTCAGTCGTGGGCGCCCACTATTTGACACCCGACAGATGAAACAAGGATACGGGCGGCACACCCCCGTAGGGGGCATACCGCCCGTACCCACGCTACTGACGCACGGCCGTCACCGGCCGTGGCGGATCAGACGCGGCGACGCTTCGGCGGACGGCAGCCGTTGTGCGGCGTCGGGGTGACGTCCTGGATCGAACCGACCTCCAGGCCCGTGGCCTGCAGGGAGCGGATCGCGGTCTCGCGGCCGGAGCCCGGACCCTTCACGAAGACGTCAACCTTGCGCATGCCGTGCTCCTGCGCGCGGCGGGCGGCCGACTCGGCGGCCATCTGCGCGGCGAAGGGGGTGGACTTGCGCGAGCCCTTGAAGCCGACGTGGCCGGCGGAGGCCCAGGAGATCACGTTGCCCGAGGGGTCCGTGATCGAGACGATGGTGTTGTTGAACGTGCTCTTGATGTGCGCGTGGCCGTGAGCGACGTTCTTCTTTTCCTTGCGACGCACCTTCTTGGCTGCGCCCTGACGACCCTTGGGGGGCATGTCTTGACTCCAGATGGAGAGGGGAGGTGATCGGTCCTACAGCGAAGACCGCTGGATGCTGCGGATGTCCGGCGAACCGGACGCTCGCAGTGCGTCCGCTGAGGACTACTTCTTGCCCGGCTTCTTCTTACCGGCGATCGCGCGACGCGGACCCTTGCGGGTACGTGCGTTGGTGCTGGTGCGCTGACCGTGGACCGGCAGACCGCGACGGTGGCGGATGCCCTGGTAGCAGCCGATCTCGATCTTGCGGCGGATGTCGCCCTGGATCTCGCGGCGAAGGTCACCCTCGGTGCGGAGGTTGGCGTCCACGTACTCGCGGATCTTGACCAGGTCCTCTTCGGCCAGGTCACGAACGCGGGTGTTGGGGTTCACGCCGGTGGTGGCGAGGATCTCCTTGGACCGGGTGCGCCCGATACCGAAGACGTAGGTGAGGGCAACCTCCACGCGCTTTTCGCGCGGGATGTCAACACCTGAAACGCGTGCCATTCAATGGCTCCAGTTGTTATGTCGGGGGTCTTCCGCAGCGCCACTCCCGACCGCCGACCTCTCGCGTGGAGAGGTGGTACGCCCGGGTCTCCGGCCCCCGCCGGAGGTGTCGTCAGCCGTGGCTTGGACGGGCACTGCGTATGTACGTTTACGTGCGTCGCGCGAAGTACTGCGAGATGCGAGGGGGTCGTGCGTCAGCCCTGGCGCTGCTTGTGGCGCAGGTTGTCGCAGATGACCATGACCCGACCGTGACGGCGGATCACCTTGCACTTGTCGCAGATCTTCTTGACGCTCGGCTTGACCTTCATGGGATGTCAGGTTCTCCGGGTCAGTGCCAGCACCCCGCCGAAGCGAGATGTGGGCAAGATCTACTTGTAGCGGTAGACGATCCGGCCACGCGTCAGGTCGTACGGGGAGAGCTCCACCACGACCCGGTCGTCCGGGAGGATACGGATGTAGTGCATCCGCATCTTGCCGGAGATGTGCGCGAGGACCTTGTGACCGTTCTGGAGTTCCACCTTGAACATGGCGTTCGGGAGGGACTCGATCACGGTGCCCTCAATTTCGATGGCACCTTGCTTCTTGGCCACGCTTCGCCTTTCGAATCGGCTACCTTGATCGACTTCCGTCACTCGTATGCGGACACACGGATGCACGAGAGCCGACGAGTCAGTCTACGTCAGCGGACTCCAAAAGACGAATCCGTCAAGTTTGCCCACCGCGGGAGATCCTTAGACCTCGCGGTGGCCGGCAATCACCCCAGGGGGTCGGGCGCCGCCTCCACTCCGTACTGCGCCAGCTTCTCGCGGCCGCAGTCCGGAGCGGTCAGGACCAGCGGGCCCTGCTCCGTGAGGGCGATGCTGTGCTCCCAGTGGGAGGACCAGGTGCCATCGGTGGTGATGACGGTCCACTCGTCCTCCAGCACCTCGGTGCGGGCCGTGCCGAGGGACACCATCGGCTCGATGGCCAGGCAGAGGCCCGGGACCAGCTTGATGCCCTTGCCGCGCTTGCGGGAGACGTAGTTCAGCACGTGCGGGTCCATGTGCATCTCGGTGCCGATGCCGTGCCCGCCGTAGTCCTCGATGATTCCGTACTTGCCCGTCGCCGGACGGGGCTGGCGGCGGATGTAGGACTCGATCGCCTTCGAGATGTCGACGAGGCGGTTGTTCACCTTCATCGCCGCGATGCCGGCCCACATCGACTCCTCGGTCACCCGGGAGAGCTCGATGAGCTCCGGAGCGTGACCGGTGCCGACGAAGGCCGTGTACGCGGCGTCGCCGTGCCAGCCGTCGATGATCGCGCCGCAGTCGATGGAGATGATGTCGCCGTCCTTGAGGACGGTCTTCTCGTCGGGGATGCCGTGGACGACGACCTGGTTCACCGAGGTGCAGATCGTCGCCGGGAATCCGCCGTACCCGAGGAAGTTCGACTTCGCACCGTGGTCGGCGATCACCTTGCGGGCGACCTGGTCCAGGTCCAGCGTGGTGGCGCCGGGGACCGCCGCCTCGCGGGTGGCCGCGTGAATGGCAGCGACCACCAGCCCCGCCTCACGCATCTTCGCGATCTGCTCGGGGGTCTTGATCTGCACCATTGCGCGGCGCCTTTCTGCATGAGCGGGGACGGGTATTCAACGATACGGCGGCAAACAGTCGGCCGCGGCGCCCAAGGACGCCGCGGCCGAATGCACTGCAAGTACTACGGGTGTGCTCTCAGCCCTCGTCGGACTTCAGAGCCTCCATGGCCCGCTCGGTCACATCGGTGACCTTGCCGAGCGCGGAGATGGTGACCACCAGGTCCTGCGCCCTGTAGTAGTCGATGATCGGCTCGGTCTGCGTGTGGTAGACCTCCAGCCGGGTGCGGACCGTCTCTTCGCTGTCGTCGTCGCGCTGGTACAGCTCGCCGCCGCAGGTGTCGCAGACACCCTCGGTCTGCGGCGGGTTGTACGTCACGTGGAACACGTGCGCGCTCTCGTTACGGCAGACCCGGCGGCCCGCGATCCGCTTCACGACCTCGTCCTCGGGTACTTCGAGGTCGAGCACCGCGTCCAGCTTTACACCCTCGTCCTTGAGCATCACATCAAGGGCCTCGGCCTGACCCACGTTGCGCGGGAAGCCGTCGAGCAGGAAGCCGTTGACCGCGTCCGGCTGGGACATGCGGTCCTTGGCCATCCCGATCGTGACCTCGTCCGGCACCAGCTGCCCCGCGTCCATGAAGGCGCGGGCCTGCTTGCCAAGGTCGGTGCCCTGGCTGATGTTGGCGCGGAAGAGGTCGCCCGTGGAGATGTGCGGAATCGACAGGTTCTTGGCAAGGTACGCAGCCTGCGTTCCCTTGCCGGCACCCGGCGGGCCGACGAGGACGATTCGCATCAGCGGAGGAACCCTTCGTAATTGCGCTGCTGGAGCTGACTCTCAATCTGCTTCACGGTCTCCAGACCCACACCCACGATGATCAGGATGCTCGTCCCGCCGAACGGGAAGTTCTGGTTCGCGCCACCGAAGCCTGCCAACGCCATCGTCGGCACAAGAGCGATCAGACCCAGGTACAGCGAGCCCGGCCAAGTGATCCTGTTGAGCACGTAGCTCAGGTACTCGGCAGTAGGTCGACCTGCCCGGATACCCGGGACGAAGCCACCATACTTCTTCATGTTGTCGGCGACTTCCTCGGGGTTGAACGAAATCGCCACATAGAAGAAGGCGAAGAAGACGATCAACAGGAAGTACGTCGTCAGGTAGTACGGGTGGGTGCCCTTGACGAAGTGGTCCTGGATCCAGGTCGCCCAGCCCGCAGTGGAGTTGGAGAACTGGACGATCAGGGCCGGGATGTAGAGCAGCGAAGAAGCGAAGATGACGGGAATCACACCCGCCTGGTTCACCTTCAGCGGGATGTAGGTGGATGTACCACCGTACGAGCGACGTCCGATCATGCGCTTCGCGTACTGCACCGGGATGCGGCGCTGGGCCTGCTCGACGAAGACGACGAGGGCCACCATCACGAAGCCGATCAGGATGACGGTGCCGAACTCGATCCAGCCGTCCGCGAGCTTGCCGCTCGTCTTGATGGCCCACAGGGCGCCGGGGAAGCTGGCGGCGATCGAGATGAACATCAGGATCGACATGCCGTTGCCGATGCCGCGGTCGGTGATGAGCTCACCGAGCCACATGACGGCGGCCGTACCGGCGGTCATGGTGATGACCATGACGACCGTGGTGAACATCGACTGGTTGGGGACGATCTGGTCGGCGACCGGGCAACCGCTGAAGAGCGCACCGCTGCGTGCGGTGGCCACCAGGCCGGTGCCCTGGAGGATGGCGAGTGCGACCGTCAGATAACGCGTGTACTGCGTGATCTTTGCCTGGCCGGACTGCCCCTCCTTCTTGAGCGCCTCGAGTCGGGGAATCACCACGGTCAGCAGCTGAAGAATGATACTGGCCGTGATGTACGGCATGATGCCGAGCGCGAAGATCGTGATCTGCAGCAGTGCACCACCGCTGAACATGTTCACCAGGCCGAAGAGGCTGTTGTTGCCCTTACTTGCCTGATCAACACAGGTCTGGACGTTCTCGTAGCTCACTCCCGGTACCGGGATGTGCGCCCCGAGCCGGTAGAGCACGATGATGCCGAGCGTGAAGAACAGCTTCTTGCGCAGGTCGGGCGTCTTGAACGCCCGGGCGAACGCGGTGAGCACGGTGCCTCCTGCGACCCCCGCGCAATGCGTAGAGGTGACGGTCTTGAGGATCGATGAATAAGTGATAGCCAAAGGGCCCAAGGCGCTTGCGCCCAGGGCTTACCACAGCAACGGAGGCCACCTTACCGGCGTACATGCCCCCCTAGGAACGACCAACCGGGGATGCCCCATATGAGAGGCATCCCCGGTCGGATGTTCAGGCCACCGAATGGTCCGAGTTGTCTCAGACGAGCTCGGTGACGGTGCCGCCGGCAGCGGCAATCTTCTCCTTGGCGGAGCCGGAGACGGCGTCAACCGAAACCTGCAGCGCTACGGAGATCTCGCCCTGTCCGAGGACCTTGACGAGGTGGTTGTTGCGCACAGCGCCCTTGGCGACCAGGTCGGCCACCGTGACCTCTCCACCCTCGGGGTAGAGCGTCGCGAGCTTGTCCAGGTTCACGACCTGGTACTCGGTGCGGAACGGGTTCTTGAAGCCCTTGAGCTTCGGGAGACGCATGTGGAGGGGCATCTGGCCACCCTCGAAGCGCTCCGGAACCTGGTAACGGGCCTTGGTGCCCTTGGTACCACGACCAGCGGTCTTACCCTTGGATGCCTCACCACGACCCACACGGGTCTTGGCGGTCTTGGCACCCGGGGCAGGCCGGAGGTCATGCGCCTTCAGCGGCTTGTTCTCCGCCATGTCAGTCGACCTCCTCAACCGTCACGAGGTGGCGGACGGTGTGAACCATTCCGCGGAACTCGGGGCGGTCCTCCTTGACAACCGAGTCGTTCAGGCGCTTGAGCCCGAGCGAACGCAGGGTGTCGCGGTGGTTCTGCTTGCTGCCGATGTACGACTTCGTCTGCGTGATCTTGAGACGGGCCATTACGCACCCGCTCCCGCACGAGCACGAAGCAGAGCCGCGGGGGCGACGTCCTCGAGGGGCAGACCGCGGCGGGCCGCGATCTCCTCGGGACGCTGCAGGCCCTGGAGGGCCGCCACGGTCGCGTGCACGATGTTGATCGGGTTCGAAGAACCGAGCGACTTCGACAGGATGTCGTGAACGCCGGCGCACTCCAGAACGGCGCGCACCGGGCCACCGGCGATAACACCGGTACCGGGGGAAGCAGGCTTGAGCAGAACGACGCCCGCAGCCTTCTCGCCCTGGATCGGGTGAGGGATGGTGCCCTGGATACGCGGAACCTTGAAGAAGTTCTTCTTGGCTTCTTCCACGCCCTTGGCAATGGCCGCGGGAACTTCCTTGGCCTTGCCGTAACCGACACCGACGGTGCCGTCACCATCGCCCACCACGACCAGCGCGGTGAAGCTGAAGCGACGACCACCCTTCACAACCTTGGCGACACGGTTGATCGCGACGACGCGCTCGACGTACGCGGTCTTCTCGGCGGCAGCAGCGCCGCCGTCACGGCCCTTCCGGTCCCGCCGCTCGCCGCCACCGGCACCGCTTCCGCGGCGCTGGGGTCCAGCCATTGGATTTACCTCTCTCTGTTACGTCCGCTGTGCGTAGGAACCGGGGCTTAGAACTTCAGCCCGGCTTCACGGGCGGCGTCAGCCAGAGCGGCAATCCGCCCGGCGTACTGGTTACCACCGCGGTCAAACACGACGGCCTCGACGCCTGCGGCCTTGGCACGCTCGGCGACCAGGGCGCCGACCTGCTTGGCCTGGCTGCTCTTGTCGCCCTCGCCACCACGGATGGAGACGTCCAGGGTCGACGCCGACGCGAGCGTGTGGCCCGCGATGTCGTCGATGACCTGAGCCACCATGTGGCGGTTCGAACGCGTCACAACCAAGCGCGGACGCTCCGGCGAACCGGAGATGTGCTTGCGGACGCGGATGTGGCGACGCTTGAGGGCTGCACGCTTGTACGCGTCGCCCTTGGCGATCTTTACGCCGTATGCCATCGCTACTTACCAGCCTTTCCGACCTTGCGGCGGATGACCTCGCCGGCGTACTTGACGCCCTTGGCCTTGTACGGGTCAGGCTTCCGCAGCTTGCGGATCTTGGCCGCGGTCTCGCCGACCTTCTGCTTGTCGATGCCCTCGACGGTGAACTTCGTGGGGGACTCCACCTTGAAGGTGATGCCCTCCGGGGCCTCGATCAGGATCGGGTGGCTGTAGCCCAGGGCGAACTCCAGGTTGGAGCCCTTCGCCTGGACGCGGTAACCGACACCACTGATCTCGAGCGCCTTGATGTATCCCGTGGTCACGCCGGTGATCATGTTCGCCACCAGCGTGCGGGACAGGCCGTGAAGGGCCTTGTTCTGACGCTCGTCGTTCGGGCGGGCGACGTTCAGGACGCCGTCCTCACCCTTGGTGACCTCGATCGGCGACGCGACGGTGTGCGAGAGGGTGCCCTTGGGCCCCTTCACCGCGACCGTGCGGCCATCGATGGTGACGTCCACACCGGCGGGAACCTGGATGGGGAGCTTGCCGATTCGCGACATGAGCTATTCCTCCGTTCCCGACTACCAGACGTAGGCGAGGACTTCCCCACCTACGCCCTTCTTGCTGGCCTGCTGGCCGGTCAGGAGACCGTGGGACGTGGAGATGATCGCCACGCCCAGGCCGCCGAGAACCTTCGGCAGATTGGTGGACTTTGCGTATACACGCAGACCCGGCTTCGAGATTCGCTTGATGCCGGCGATCGAGCGCTCGCGGTTCGGGCCGAACTTCAGCTCGAGGACGAGGTTCTTGCCAACCTCGGCGTCCTCGACCTTCCAGCCCGTGATGAAGCCCTCCTGCTGGAGGATCTCCGCGATGTGCGACTTGATCTTGCTGTGCGGCATCGTGACGTCGTCGTGATACGCCGAGTTCGCGTTACGCAGACGCGTGAGCATGTCTGCGATGGGATCAGTCATGGTCATGAGTTGGCCTTCGGCCTCTCTCGCCGGGGTTTCCTGTATGCGCCATCCCTCTCCCTACTCAGAGGCAGGACGGGTGCGGTGCGGGGACCTACGGCGTAGTAAGTCGGTCTTGGGCGGCAGGCGCCCAACCCCACAAGCCTACGGCATGTGAGGCCGGGCTCCTGCCGACCAGATGCTTACCGAGAGTCTCCGGTGATTCCCAACGCCCAAGGGGCGAAGGAGAATTACCAGGAGCTCTTGGTCACGCCCGGCAGCTCGCCACGGTGAGCCATCTCACGAAGGCACACGCGGCACAGGCCGAACTTGCGGTAGACGGAGTGGGGCCGGCCGCAGCGCTGGCAGCGGGTGTACCCGCGAACGCCGAACTTCGGCTTACGGGCGGCCTTAGCGATCAGAGCCTTCTTCGCCACGGTCAGTTCTCCTTGAACGGGAAGCCGAGGTGACGAAGGAGGGCACGACCCTCGTCGTCATTGGTCGCCGTGGTGACCACGGTGATGTCCATGCCCCGGACCCGGTCGATCTTGTCCTGGTCGATCTCGTGGAACATGACCTGCTCCGTGAGACCGAAGGTGTAGTTGCCACGGCCGTCGAACTGCTTCGGCGACAGGCCACGGAAGTCACGGATACGCGGAAGCGCGAGCGACAGCGTACGGTCCAGGAACTCCCACATGCGGTCACCACGGAGGGTGACGTGGCAGCCGATCGGCTGCCCCTCGCGCAGCTTGAACTGCGCGATCGACTTGCGGGCCTTGGTGACGGCCGGCTTCTGACCGGTGATCGTGGTGAGGTCGCGCACGGCGCCATCGATCAGCTTGGAGTCGCGGGCGGCGTCGCCCACACCCATGTTGACCACGATCTTGACCAGACCGGGAATCTGCATGACGTTCTCGTAGGAGAACTCCTCACGCAGCTTGCCGGCGATTTCCTCGCGGTAGCGCGTCTTGAGACGCGGCGCAGTGGTGGTAGTCATCAGATGTCCTCACCGGTGCGCTTGGCAACGCGGATCTTGTTGCCCTCGTCGTCAAAGCGGTAGCCGACGCGAGTAACGACCTTGTTGCCGTCCTTCTCAACAACCAGCTGCACGTTGCTGACGTGGACGGGGGCCTCGGTCGTCACAATGCCACCGGTCTGCGAACCGCGAGCGGTCTGACCGGCCTTGGTGTGCTTCTTGACCCGGTTGACACCCTCGACGAGGACGCGGTCCTGAGCAGGGTAGGCAACGATGACCTTGCCCTGCTTGCCCTTGTCCTTACCGGTGATGACCTGAACCAGGTCGCCCTTCTTGATCTTCATGCTTACAGCACCTCCGGCGCGAGCGAGATGATCTTCATGAACTTCTTCTCGCGCAGCTCACGGCCCACCGGGCCGAAGATACGGGTGCCGCGGGGGTCGCCGTCGTTCTTCAGAATGACGGCGGCGTTCTCGTCGAAGCGGATGTACGAGCCATCCTGACGACGACGCTCCTTGACGGTGCGAACGATGACGGCCTTGACGACGTCACCCTTCTTCACGTTGCCACCGGGGATCGCGTCCTTGACGGTGGCGACGATGACGTCACCGATGCCCGCGTAGCGGCGACCCGAGCCACCGAGAACACGGATGGTGAGAATTTCCTTCGCACCCGTGTTGTCGGCGACGCGCAGTCGCGACTCCTGCTGGATCACGTCTATCTCCTGATCGTCTGCCGGTTCCCGGCGGGGGCCGCTCCGTTACCGGAACGAACCCCCGCCGAGCCTGGCGGAACCTGCCTGAAGGGGAAGCCCCTCAGGAATTACTTGGCCTTCTCGAGGATCTCGACGATGCGCCACCGCTTCGTGGCGGACAGCGGCCGGGTCTCCATGAGGAGGACACGGTCGCCGACGCCGGCGGCGTTCTGCTCGTCGTGAGCCTTGAGCTTGTTCGTACGGCGGATGACCTTGCCGTACAGCGCGTGCTTGACGCGGTCCTCGACAGCGACGACGACGGTCTTGTCCATCTTGTCGCTGACGACCAGACCCTCACGGGTCTTGCGGAAACCGCGGTCGGTGTTCGTCTCAGTCACAGTGCTCTCGCTCATCAGACGCTCTCCACCGTCTCGATGCCGAGCTCGCGCTCACGCATCAGGGTGTAGATCCGGGCGATGTCCTTACGGACGGACTTGAGCCGGCCGTGGTTCTCGAGCTGTCCGGTCGCCGCCTGGAAGCGGAGGTTGAACAGCTCTTCCTTGGCCTCGCGGAGCTTGTTGAGGAGCTCCTCGTTGCCCAGCTCGCGCAGCTCGGACGTCTTGGTACCGGCCGACATCACGACTCACCTGCCTCGCGCCGAACAATCCGGCACTTCATCGGAAGCTTGTGAGCAGCGCGGGTGAGCGCCTCACGAGCAATCTTCTCGTTCGGGTAGGACAGCTCGAACATCACCCGGCCCGGCTTGACGTTCGCGATCCACCACTCGGGGGAACCCTTACCGGAACCCATGCGGGTCTCGGCAGGCTTCTTCGTCAGGGGACGGTCCGGGTAGATGTTGATCCAGACCTTGCCGCCACGCTTGATGTGACGGGTCATCGCGATACGAGCGGACTCGATCTGACGGTTCGTCACGTACGCCGGGGTCAGCGCCTGGATGCCGTACTCGCCGAACGCAACCTGCGTGCCACCCTTGGACATACCGCTGCGCTTCGGGTGGTGCTGCTTGCGGTGCTTGACCCTACGGGGGATCAGCATTTCGGTCAGGCCTCCGTTCCGGTGCTCTCAGCCGCCGGAGCAGCGGCGGTCGCCTCGGCCTTGGGGGCCTCGGCGGCCGGAGCCGACTGCTGCGGCTTGCGGCCGCGACCGCCACGCTCGCCACCACGGCCACCGCGGCCGGCCGGACGGTCAGCGCCGCCACGGGCCGGGCGGTTGCCCGCACGGGCAGCAGCGTTCTCGGCGCGGACCTCGGCGATGTTCTTGACGTCGCCCTTGTAGATCCAGACCTTCACGCCGATACGGCCGAAGGTCGTCTTGGCCTCGAAGAAGCCGTAGTCCACGTTCGCGCGGAGCGTGTGCAGGGGCACACGGCCCTCGCGGTAGAACTCCGAGCGGGACATCTCGGCGCCGCCGAGGCGACCGCCGCACTGGATCTTGATGCCCTTGGCGCCGGCCTTCATCGTGCTCTGCATGCTCTTGCGCATGGCACGACGGAAGGAGACGCGGGAGGAGAGCTGCTCGGCGACGGCCTGGGCCACCAGCTGAGCGTCCACCTCGGGGTTCTTGACCTCGAGGATGTTCAGCTGGACCTGCTTGCCGGTCAGCTTCTCCAGCTCGCCACGGATGCGGTCGGCCTCGGCGCCGCGGCGGCCGATGACGATGCCCGGGCGGGCGGTGTGGATGTCAACGCGGACGCGGTCGCGGGTGCGCTCGATCTCAACCTTCGAGATGCCGGCTCGCTCCATGCCCTTCGTCATCATGCGACGAATGGCAACGTCTTCCTTGACGTAGTCCTTGTACAGCTTGTCGGCGTACCAACGGGACTTGAAGTCCGTGGTAATGCCGAGCCGGAACCCGTGCGGGTTTACCTTCTGGCCCATTACCGGGTTCCTTCCTTGCTGCTGACGACCACGGTGATGTGGCTGGTCCGCTTACGGATCCGGTAGGCACGGCCCTGAGCACGCGGACGGAACCGCTTCAGGGTCGGGCCCTCGTCCACGTACGCCTCGCTGATGACCAGCGAAGAGGCGTCAGGGTGGTCGTAGTTGTGTGCAGCGTTGGCGATGGCGCTGTCGAGCACCTTGCCAACCGGCACGCTCGCGGCCTGCGGGGCGAAACGCAGGACCGCCTGAGCCTCCGTGGCATCCATGCCACGGATGAGGTCCACCACTCGGCGGGCCTTCATGGGCGTGACGCGGATGTACCGCGCCTGGGCCCTGGCTTCCATGGTTGTCCCTTCGGTGTGAGTCATAGTCGTTTCCACCCCGCGCTAGCGGCGCTTCGACTTCCGGTCGTCCTTGACGTGGCCGCGGAAGGTGCGAGTCGGCGAGAACTCGCCGAGCTTGTGGCCGACCATCGACTCGGTGACGAACACCGGGACGTGGATCTTGCCGTTGTGCACCGCGATGGTGTGACCCAGCATGGCCGGGATGATCATCGAGCGACGGGACCAGGTCTTGATGACGTTCTTGGTGCCAGCTTCGTTCTGGACATCCACCTTCTTGACGAGGTGGCCGTCGACGAAGGGCCCCTTCTTGAGACTGCGCGGCATCTAAACCCGCTCCTAGCGCTTCTTGTTCGTCTTGCGGCGGCGGACGATGTACTTGTTCGATGCCTTCTTCGGCGAACGAGTACGACCCTCCTTCTGACCCCACGGCGAGACCGGGTGACGTCCACCGGAGGTCTTGCCTTCACCACCACCGTGCGGGTGGTCAACCGGGTTCATCGCGACACCGCGGACGGACGGGCGAACGCCCTTCCAGCGCATGCGGCCGGCCTTGCCCCAGTTGATGTTCGACTGCTCGGCGTTGCCGACCTCGCCGATGGTGGCGCGGCAGCGGGCGTCGACCAGGCGGATCTCACCCGACGGCATACGAAGGTGGGCCATGGTGCCCTCCTTCGCCAGCAGCTGCACGGAGGCACCCGCGGAGCGGGCGAACTTCGCGCCGCCGCCGGGCCGCAGCTCGATGGCGTGGATGGTCGTACCGACCGGGATGTTGCGCAGCGCCAGGTTGTTGCCGGGCTTGATGTCGGCGGCCGGGCCGTTCTCGACACGGTCACCCTGCGACAGGCCACGCGGCGCGATGATGTAGCGCTTCTCGCCGTCCGCGTAGTGCAGGAGCGCGATGCGCGCGGTGCGGTTCGGGTCGTACTCGATGTGCGCGACCTTGGCCGGCACGCCGTCCTTGTCGTGACGACGGAAGTCGATCACGCGGTAGGCGCGCTTGTGGCCACCACCCTGGTGGCGAACGGTCACACGACCGGTGTTGTTACGGCCGCCCTTGCTGTGCAGGGGGCGGACCAGCGACTTCTCCGGCGTGGACCGCGTGATCTCGACAAAGTCGGCGACGCTGGAGCCACGACGGCCCGGGGTCGTCGGCTTGTACTTGCGGATACCCATTTCTCAGTCCTCGTCCGATTCCGGACGACTCGACCTCCGTTAGGAGGTCGGGCCGCCGAAGATGTCGATTCGGTCGCCCTCAGCGAGGGTCACGATGGCGCGCTTGGTGTCAGCGCGCTTGCCGAAACCGGTCTTGGTGCGCTTGCGCTTACCCTGACGGTTGATCGTGTTGACCCCGGTGACCTTGACCGAGAAGACCGCTTCGACGGCCTGCTTGATCTGGGTCTTGTTGGAGCCGGGCGCGACGATGAACGTGTACTTGTTCTCGTCGAGCAGCGCGTAGCTCTTCTCCGAAACAACCGGCTTGACGAGAACGTCACGCGGGTCGGAGTAGGTCTTGCTGGTAACGGTCGCCTCGCTCATCAGGCGTCGCTCCCTTCGGTCTCAGCGGTCTGGGGGCCAGACACGAAGGACTCGAAAGCGGCCTGGGTGAAGACCACGTCGTCAGAGACGATCACGTCGTACGTGTTCAGCTGGCCCGGGTCCAGGATGTGCACCTGGGGCAGGTTGCGTGCGGAGAGCCACGCGGCCTCGTCGTTGCGGTCGACGACCAGGAGCACGTTGTTGCGCTCCGAGATCTTGCCGAGCAGCGACTTGGCGGCCTTCGTGGAGACTCCACCCTCGACCACGCCGGTGACGACGTGGATGCGGGAGTGACGCGCCCGGTCGGAGAGGGCACCGCGCAGGGCGGCGGCCTTCATCTTCTTGGGGGTGCGCTGCGAGTAGTCACGCGGCTGCGGGCCGTGGACGACGCCACCGCCGACGAACTGCGGTGCGCGGGTCGAACCCTGGCGGGCGCGGCCGGTGCCCTTCTGGCGGTAAGGCTTGCGCCCACCACCACGGACTTCGCCGCGACGCTTGGTCTTGTGCGTGCCCTGACGGGCAGCTGCCAGCTGTGCGACAACGACCTGGTGGATCAGCGGAACGCTGGTCTTCGCGTCGAAGATCTCCGCGGGGAGCTCGACGGTACCGGCCTTGTCGCCTGCCGGCGAAAGGATGTCAATGGTGCTCATTACCTCAAGCCCCCTTGGCCGCGGTACGGACCAGGACGAGGCCGCCGTTCGGACCGGGGACTGCGCCCTTGATGAGGAGCAGACCCTTCTCCGCGTCAACCGCGTGGATGGTCAGGTTCTGGGTGGTGACGCGCTCGTTACCCATCCGACCGGCCATGCGCATGCCCTTGAAGACACGCCCAGGGGTGGCACAGCCACCGATCGAACCGGGGGAACGGTGCTTGCGCTGGACGCCGTGACCGGCGCCGAGGCCCTTGAAGTTGTGACGCTTCATGACACCGGCGAAGCCCTTGCCCTTGCTCTTGCCCGTGACGTCAACCTTGACGCCGGACTCGAACACCTGGGCGGTGATCTCCTGGCCCAGCGTGTACTCGCTGGCGTCAGGGGTGCGGAGCTCCACCAGGTGGCGGCGCGGAGTCACGTCGGCCTTGGCGAAGTGACCCTTGAGGGGCTTGTTCACCTTGCGCGGGTCGATCTCGCCGAAGGCGATCTGGACCGACTCGTAGCCGTCGCTGTCGTTCGTACGCACCTGCGTGACGACGCACGGACCGGCCTTGACGACGGTCACCGGGACAACCCGGTTGTTCTCGTCCCAGACCTGGGTCATACCGAGCTTCTCGCCCAGGACGCCCTTGATGTTCTTGCTCATCTCGGCCCGTCCCCTCAGAGCTTGATCTCGATGTCGACGCCAGCCGGCAGGTCGAGGCGCATCAGCGAGTCAACCGTCTTGGGCGTGGGGTCGAGAATGTCGATGAGGCGCTTGTGCGTCCGCATCTCGAAGTGCTCGCGAGAGTCCTTGTACTTGTGCGGCGACTTGATGACGCAGTACACGTTCTTCTCAGTGGGCAGCGGCACCGGGCCCGCGACCGACGCACCAGTGCGGGTCACCGTCTCGACGATCTTCTTCGCCGAGGAGTCGATGACCTCGTGGTCGTAGGCCTTGAGCCGGATGCGGATCTTCTGTCCCGCCATGGCTACTAGTAGTCCTGTCTCTCGTAACGCTCTGGAACCCGAGGTTCTGGTAACTCCGCCTCCGACCCACGCGGTCGGGCGTGTCGCATCCCCTCTACGAAAATCTCCCGAAGAAGATCCCAACCAAGGGGGTGCGGGCCTGAGACCGCGCTGCCGGGGGAGGAACCCCACCGGGCGCCTGGCCGGTGCCACACGTACGCTTCCCGAAAGATTCCCGTACGTCCGGCCCTTACAGGGCCGACGAGTACTGTGGGACTCGCTTCCGGTCCTCCCGGCGGGAGGCGCGCAGCATTGACACTCAACCGAGCAACCTGGCTAGTGTGCCATACGGCGCATGAGCCTGGCCAATCGGGCGGAGGATCTTACCCCCCGCGCCGCCGTGGTCAAACGCAGGCACGAACCGCGACCGCCCGATCCGGATATTCGGTCGAGTGCCACCGGCCCCCGCCCCTACAGTGACCGGCCGGGACGGCGACCGACGGGGGCAGGGAACATGCGTACGCATTATCCGCGGACCGCGCATCTGCCCTGGTCACCCGGGGCCACCTCGGACGACGTGCGGATCACCGACCTCGCCGGGCTGACCGGCTGCGAGGTCGTCGTCACCGAGAAGCTCGACGGCGAGAACACCACGTTGTACGCGGACGGGCTGCACGCCCGCTCCCTCGACTCCGCGCACCACCCCTCCCGGAACCGGGCCAAGGCGCTCCAGAGCCGCGTCGGCCCCCGCATTCCGGCAGGGTGGCGGATTTGCGGCGAAAACGTGTTCGCCCGCCACTCGATCCCGTACGAGGACCTGGCGAGCCACTTCTACGGCTTCTCCGTCTGGGACGGGGACCGCTGCCTGGACTGGGACCGGACCGTGGACTTCCTGCGCGACCTCGGCATCCCGACTCCGCCGGTGCTGTGGCGCGGCGTGTTCGACGCCCGGGCCGAGAAGGCGCTGCGTGCGCTGAAGCCGGACACGGAACGCCAGGAGGGATACGTCGTCCGCCCCGTCGAAGGCTTTCCGGCCGCGGCGTTCGGGCGGCGGGTGGCCAAGTGGGTGCGGCCGGGCCACGTGACGACGGACACGCACTGGATGCACGCGGCGGTGGTGGAGAACGGGCTGGGACCCGCCGCCGCCCTGTGGGCCGTGCGCTCGGGCGCCCCGGTGGACCCGGCGGCGCTCGCCGTCGCCGCGGGCACCGGTCCGGGCGACGCGGCGGCGGCCCTCGCGACGGCCGACGCCCTGGACGCGCTGGGCAGTACGGGTGACGACCGGCTGACCGGGGTGCTCGCCGCCCTGCTCCACCGCACCCGCCGGGCGGCCCTCGCGCCGGCGCTCGCCGGACCGCTCGGGATGCCGCTCGCCCGGCGGACCGCCGACCTGGTCGGCCTGTACCCCGCGCTGCACCGCCCCTGTCCGGACGAGGAGCGCCACGGCGGCCTGGCGCGCATGTCGCTCGCCGCCGACCTGCCGGTCCTGCACGCGCTGGCCGGGGTGCTGGCTGACGGGCCCGAGGCCCGCGAGCAGGTGGAGTGGTCGGCGCTGCACGCGGCGGATGTGGCGGAGCCGTCCGGCCTGCCCGAGGCCTTCGCGGACCTGGAGCCGGAGGCCGCGGCCCGCTGCCTGGCGCAGGCCCGCGAGGCGTACGCGCTGGGCCGCGTCACCACCGCGCAGGAGGCGGTCGCCGCGACCTGGCGATGGCGGTCCGGCGACTTCCCGCGCCTGATCCACCTCGCCGGCCCCTCCGGCAGCGGCAAGAGCACCTTCGGCCGCGCTCTGCCGGGCGTCGCCACGTACCTCTCGCTCGACGACCTGCGCGAGTCCCGCGGCTCGCGGTCCGGCCAGAGCGCCAACGCGGACGTGCTGCGCGAGGGGCTGCGGCGCCTGGACGCCGCCCTCGTCCCCGGCGCGACGGTGGTCTGGGACGCCACCTCGCTCAACCCGCACCAGCGCTCCCTGGTGCATGCCGTCGCCCACCGCCGGGACGCCCTGATCACCCACGCCGTGGCATGGGTGGGCGCGGACGAGCTGACCGCGCGCAACAACCGGCGCGCCCACCCGGTACCCCCGGCGGTCCTCTCCTCCCAGCTGCACCGCTTCGTCCCCCCGTATCCCGGCCGGGCCCACCGCACCTGGTACATCGGCACGAGCGGAACCGTGGAGGACCGGACCTGATGCGTACGAGCGAGGAGATCTACCACCGGGTCCGCTGGGACGCCCGGTTCGACCCGGCGCGCTTCGTCCTGGGGGTCGCCCAGCGCGGGCGGGACTCCAAGCGGGTGCCGCTGGAGCGGTTCACGCCGGGCGGGGACATCCCGTGGCACCGGGTGCTGTTCTTCGAGGCGGACGGCGAAGTGGTGTGGGACCGCTCCACGGGCACCGACCGGATCGACACCGCGGACGCGGGCCGGATCCGGACCCCGCGCCGACTGCCGTCCCCCTGCTTCACCTCCCGCACCCCGCACGCCTTCTCCCCGGTCACGGGCTCCTGGGAACCGGCATCCCCCGGCTCACCGGGCCCGTCCGCCGCGCTGACGGTCCTCACCTGGAACACCCTCTGGGACCGGTACGACAGCGACCGCATCGACACCGCTCGGCGCCGCCCGCTCCTGCTGGACGCCCTGCACGCGGCGGACGCGGACGTCATCGCGCTCCAGGAGGTGGAGCCCGCGCTACTGGGGCTGCTGCTCGACTGCGACTGGATACGGGCCGGGTACGTCGTCGCCACCGACCCGGCGGGCCATGACGTACCGGACTGCGGACTGCTGCTGCTCAGCCGGCTGCCCGTGAGCGAGGCGGCTCTGCACGTCCTCGGCCCGCACAAGGCGGTGACCGCGGCTGTCGTCGAGACGGCCGAGGGCCCCGTCACGGTGGCCGTGACCCACCTCAGCAGCGACCACTCCCCCGACGGTGCCACCCGCCGCGCCGCCGAACTGGGCGACCTGGCAACGGGGTTGGCCGGGATCGAGGGCGAGCTGCTGCTCGTGGGCGATTTCAACGACGGCGGGGACCACCCGCAGACCCGGCTGGCGATGACGGACGCGTGGACCGAGGTGCACGGCCCCGCCGACACCACCCCCACCTTCGACCCGTCCGTGAACCCCCTCGCCGCGATCTCCTCCCTGTCCGGCCGCGTCTCCCGGCTGGACAGGGTCCTGCGGCGTACGGAACGGCTGCGCGCCAGGTCAGCGGTACTGACCGGCGAGGTGCCGGACCCGGAGGGGCTGTACGTCTCCGACCACTTCGGGGTACGGGTGGAGCTGGGCCCGCCCGCACCGGCCGCCGATGCGGGTCTCGTCGCCGAGCGGGTCGCCACCGCCCTCCCCGGCGCCCGCATCCACGTCGTCGGCTCGCGGCGGATGGGCTGCGCGCTGCCGGACGCGGACCTGGACCTGGTGGCGGCGCTGCCGGGTGCCCCCGATCCGGCAGGCGTACGAGGGTCGCTGGCCGCCGCGTTCCCGGAGGCGAGGGACCTGCGCGAGGTGTCCGGCGCCCGCGTGCCCGGCCTGCGCTGGTACGCCGACGGCCTCCGGGTCGACCTGGTCACCGTGGCGAGCGGCACCCTCTCCCCCGCCGAGGCGGTGACCCGCCGCGCCGAGCTGGGCGACGCGGCGGCGGTCGCGCTGAGCGCGGTGAGCGACGCCGAAGCGGTGCTCGCGGCGGCGGATCCGCACCGGGACGCGTTCGCCGCTCTCGCCCGGGACGTCAAGGCGTGGGCCGCGGCGAGGGGCCTGGACTCCGCGCCCTGCGGCGGTCTGCCGGGCCTCGCCTGGTCCGTACTCGCGGCCCGTACCGCACACGAGGCAGGCAGCCTGCCGCCCCTCGCGCTGCTCCGGCACTTCTTCGCCACGTGGGCGGCGTGGGACTGGAACGATGCGGTGGGTCCAGGACCCGCCGGGGGCCCGGTCACGGTGCTGACCCCGACGGCTCCGGTGGGCCCGGCGACCCCGTCCGGGGCACCGGTCACGGTGCTGACCCCGACCGCCCCGGTGCGCTCCTGCACCGCACAGGTCTCCGCCGCGGGCCGCGATCTCCTTGCCGTGGAGCTGTACCGGGCCTGGGAGATCGTGGAGGCCGCGGAAGACGGCTCCGGCCCGCGGTCGCTGCTGTGCGCACCGCCGCACCTCCCTGACCTGCACCCTTCCTGGGCCCTCGCCTCCGCGCCCCCGGACGGCCCGGACGAGGGGCGGCTGCGCGGCCGCCTCCTGGCCCTGACCGCCGCGCTCGCCGCTGCCGGCGCCGCCGACTGCCGCATCTGGCCGCGCCCGCTCACCGTCGGCGACCGCACGGGGTACGCGATCGGGCTCGGCACGACCCCGCCACCGGCCCACCGGCTGGCGGAGATCGGGGCGGAGGTGCTGCGGGGCATCCGGGGGGCGTCGCTGGCGCCGGTACGTATATAGGGAGTCGGCGCCCGGCCCGAGGGACGGACCCCGCCCGCGCACCCGGCGCGAAGCCGGCCGCGGGAGCGGGCGCCGACGACGTCGGAGCGGAGGCCGCCCGGCCCCGCGACGCAGTTCCCTCCAGCCGGCCTGAACCGCACCGCGGCCCGGCGGTCCCTGTCCGGTGAATCCCTGACGACGCCAACTCCGCGTTTCCCTACAGTGGTTCGGACACCGGCCACGGGGGGCAACGATGGCGCAACCGGGTACGAGACGTCCGACTGTGCCGCCACCGGGGGCACCTCCCCGCCGGACTCCCGCACCTCTCTTCCGAGTCGTCCCCCGCGCGCGGCGCGGTGTCCTGTGGTGGCTGGGCTGGCTGGTGCCGGTGGTCACCGCGCACCGCCTGTGCTCACCGACCCACCCCGAGCGGGTCAGGGACCGTGTGCTCGGCAGGGCGCAGATCTGGCGCGGTGCACTCGGCCTCGCCCTGACCGTCGCCGCCTGGCTGGCCATCGGCCTCGTGCCGATGAACGAGATCCCCGGCCGCGTCTGGCAGAGCTTCACCTACACGGCCGGCTCCATGCTGATGGTCTTCAACCTCTGCGGCATAGCCGTCGCGTGGGCGCCCAAGGGCCGGAAGTGGGCCGCGGCCAAGATGTGGCGCGGCCCGCTCCTCGCCTACGTCCTCACGTGCGCGTCCTGGATGGTCTTCTTCCGGACCAGCCTCTCCGACTGGCCGCCGAACTCACCCCTGTCCGCCGTCGGCGGCCTGTGGACGGGCTCCTTCGGCCTGTACGGCCTGCTGCTGCTCGTCCTCAACGGAGGGCGTACCGCCGACGTCAACGACAGCCTGCCGGTCCTGCTGCCCACGTTCTTCATGCTCTGCCTGACCCTGCCCACGCTCGGCGACCCGATGTACGACAAGGTCCCCATGGCGGTGCGCCTGATCCTCGGCCTCACCGGCCCGGTGACGCTGGTCTTCCTCGCCTACTGGCAACTGCGACGCCTGCGTGTGCGGCACGGTGTGCGCTTCTCCGACCTGTCGCACGGACCCTGACCGCGTGCCGGGGCACCGCCTGGGCCCGATCCCCGCCCCGCTATCGTCCGAGGCCCCCGCGTGCGTCCGGGTGCGCCCTGCGCCAAGCCTTCATCGAGCGGTCCCACTCGTCACCGGACAGCGCGGTGAGCGAGGCCGGGAAGAGGCCGTCCTCCTCCTTCGCGATGTGGTGGTACAGCTCGTCGACCGCTTCCCGCAGCCGTACGACGTCCTCGCTGCGGCCCAGATCGACCCGGCCGAGGAACGCGGCGAGTTCGCGATGCTCCCGCACCAGTGCGTCGATGTAGCCGGCGTACTCCGCGTCGCCGCTCATCACCTCGAACAACCCCTGCTCCTCCCCCTGCCAATGGGCCCGCAACTCCCGCTCCATCCGGGCCACCAGTTCCGCCGCGGAGTCCCGGTCGCCGGAGTCCAGGGCGCGCAGGGCGCCTCCCGCCAGGTCGGTGACGGACTCGTGCTCCGCGATGAACTCCTTGATCAACGGGATCTCACGGCAGCCGCAGTAGTGGCACATGCGCCCACTTTAGGCAGATATAGAGCATTTCCTGGTGCCGCCTGCCCGGCCACCGGGCACCCGCGCTCTGACAGACTCCCGCCATGCATGTACGTACCACCCACAGCTGGGCCCTGCGCCCCGCCACCCCCGACGACGTCGAGGCCATAGCCGAGATCCGGGCCGTCGTGATGCGCCCCGACCTGACCCGCCTCGGCCGCTACGACGAGCACCGGGTGCGACAGAGGTTCCGGGACAGCTACGTGCCCGAGCACACCTCGGTGATCGTCGTCGAAGGCCGCTTCGCCGGCAGCGTCACCCTCCGCCCCTTCGATGACGGCTGGTGCCTGGAGAGCTTCTTCCTCGACGAGAGGCTCCAGGGACAGGGCATCGGCTCGGCCGTCCTGAGCACACTGCTGGAACGTACGGACGCCGACGGAGCGCCGGTCCGCCTCAACGTGCTCCAGGGCAGCGCGGCCCGACGACTCTACGAGCGGTACGGATTCGCCACGGAACGCGAGGACGCGATCGACGTGTTCATGGTGCGCCACCCTCACACACTCTAGGAACGACGAAGGGCCCCGTCCCACCGCTCGCGCGGTGGGACGGGGCCCTTCTGGTGCTCTTGTGCGGAGCTACCAGATCAGACGCTCAAGGACTTACTTGAGGATCTTGGTGACCTGGCCGGCGCCCACGGTCCGGCCACCCTCACGGATGGCGAACTTCAGGCCCTCTTCCATGGCGACCGGCTGGATCAGCGCGACGTCCATGAGGGTGTTGTCACCCGGCATGACCATCTCGGTGCCCTCGGGAAGGGTCACAACGCCCGTCACGTCCGTGGTACGGAAGTAGAACTGCGGGCGGTAGTTGTTGAAGAAGGGGGTGTGACGGCCACCCTCGTCCTTCGACAGGATGTAGGCCTGGGCCTGGAAGTCGGTGTGCGGCGTGACCGAACCCGGCTTGATGATGACCTGGCCGCGCTCGACGTCCTCGCGCTTGATGCCACGGAGGAGCAGACCGACGTTCTCACCGGCCTGGCCCTCGTCGAGCAGCTTGCGGAACATCTCGATGCCGGTGACCGTGGTGGTGGTCTTCTCGGTCTTGATACCGACGATGTCGACGGTCTCGTTGACCTTGAGGACACCACGCTCGATACGACCGGTGACGACGGTGCCACGACCGGTGATCGTGAAGACGTCCTCGATCGGCATCAGGAACGGCTTCTCGACGTCACGCTCGGGCTGCGGGATGGACTCGTCGACGGCCTTCATCAGGTCGAGAACGGTCTGGCCCCACTCGGCGTCGCCCTCAAGAGCCTTGAGCGCCGAGACCTTGACGACCGGAAGGTCGTCGCCCGGGAACTCGTACTCGGAGAGGAGCTCACGAACCTCGAGCTCGACGAGCTCCAGGATCTCCTCGTCGTCCACCATGTCGGCCTTGTTCAGCGCGACGACGATGTACGGAACGCCGACCTGGCGGGCCAGGAGCACGTGCTCCTTGGTCTGCGGCATCGGGCCGTCGGTGGCGGCGACAACGAGGATGGCGCCGTCCATCTGCGCCGCACCCGTGATCATGTTCTTGATGTAGTCGGCGTGACCCGGGCAGTCGACGTGCGCGTAGTGACGCGACTCCGTCTGGTACTCGACGTGCGCGATGGAGATGGTGATACCGCGCTGGCGCTCTTCGGGAGCCTTGTCGATCTGGTCGAAGGCCGAGGCCTCGTTCAGGTCCGGGTACGCGTCGTGCAGCACCTTGGTAATGGCGGCCGTGAGGGTCGTCTTACCGTGGTCAATGTGACCGATGGTGCCGATGTTGACGTGCGGCTTAGTCCGCTCGAACTTTGCCTTCGCCACTGGGTCCTCCTGCGGAGTGGTTCTGTACGCCTTGCTTCATCGGCGCCAGGTGATCTTTGCTGGGATGCCGGGGCCGGGGGCATTCGACGCATTGCTTGCGCGCCGCGTCAAATGCCCCACCAGGCTCCGGTGATAAGCCTAAAGCGTCAACTCGGGGAGTTACTCGCCCTTGGCCTTCGCGATGATCTCCTCGGCGACGTTCCGCGGAACCTCGGCGTAGGAGTCGAACTGCATCGAGTAGCTTGCGCGACCCGAGGTCTTGCTGCGGAGGTCTCCGACGTAGCCGAACATCTCCGAGAGGGGCACGAGGCCCTTCACGACGCGAGCGCCGCTGCGCTCCTCCATGGCCTGGATCTGGCCACGGCGGGAGTTGAGGTCGCCGATGACATCGCCCATGTAGTCCTCGGGCGTGGTGACCTCGACGGCCATCATCGGCTCCAGGAGCACGGGGGACGCCTTGCGGGCACCCTCCTTGAACGCCTGCGAACCGGCGATCTTGAAGGCCAGCTCCGAGGAGTCGACCTCGTGGTAACCACCGTCGAGAAGGGTGACGCGGACGCCGACCATCTCGTAACCGGCCAGGATGCCGAACTGCATGGCTTCCTGAGCACCCGCGTCCACCGAAGGAATGTACTCACGGGGGATGCGGCCACCGGTGACCTTGTTGACGAACTCGTAGGACGCGTCGCCACCCTCGATGGGCTCGATGGCGATCTGCACCTTCGCGAACTGGCCGGTACCACCAGTCTGCTTCTTGTGCGTGAAGTCGATGCGCTCGACGGCCTTGCGGATCGTCTCGCGGTACGCGACCTGCGGCTTGCCGACGTTCGCCTCGACGCGGAACTCGCGCTTCATGCGGTCGACGAGCACCTCGAGGTGAAGCTCACCCATACCACCGATGATGGTCTGGCCGGTCTCCTCGTCGGAGTGCACCTGGAAGGACGGGTCCTCCTCGGAGAGGCGCTGGATGGCGACACCCAGCTTCTCCTGGTCACCCTTGGACTTGGGCTCGATGGCGACCTGAATGACCGGCGCCGGGAAGTCCATGGACTCCAGGATGACCGGGTTCTTGTCGTCACACAGCGTCTCACCGGTGGTGGTCTGCTTCAGGCCCATGACGGCGATGATGTCACCGGCGCCCACCGACGCGATCTCCTCACGCTTGTTCGCGTGCATGCGGTAGATCTTGCCGATGCGCTCCTTCTTGCCCTTGACCGAGTTCAGCACCGCGGTGCCGGCCTCGAGGCGACCGGAGTAGATCCGGACGAAGGTGAGCTTGCCCAGGTGCGGGTCGCTCGCGATCTTGAACGCCAGGCCGGAGAACGGCTCGTCGTCCGAAGGCTTGCGCGAGATGACCTTCTCCGGGTCCTTGACGTCGTGGCCCTCGATGGCCTCGACGTCCAGGGGGGAAGGCAGGTAGCGGACGACCGCGTCGAGCAGGGGCTGAACGCCCTTGTTCTTGAACGCCGTGCCACAGAACACCGGGGTGACCGTGACGGAGTCCGCGGTGCCCTTCGACGCGAGGGTGATCCGGCGGATCGCCTCGTGCAGCTGCTCCTGGGTGGGCTCCTCGCCCTCCAGGTACAGCTCCATCATGGCGTCGTCGTTCTCCGAGACGGCCTCAAGGAGCTTGCCGCGCCATTCCTCGGCGGCCTCCTTCAGGTTGTCCGGGATCTCGACGACGTTGTACATCTCGCCCTTGGCGGCCTCTTCGGGGTACACGAAGGCCTTCATCGACACGAGGTCGACGACGCCCGTGAAGTCCGCCTCGGCGCCGATGGGGAGCTGCATGACGATCGGAACGGCGCCGAGGCGCGCGACGATCATGTCGACACAACGGAAGAAGTCGGCACCGGTGCGGTCGAGCTTGTTGACGAAGCAGATACGCGGCACGCCGTAGCGGTCCGCCTGACGCCACACGGTCTCGGACTGCGGCTCGACGCCGGCAACACCGTCGAACACGGTGACGGCACCGTCGAGGACGCGGAGCGAACGCTCCACCTCGACGGTGAAGTCGACGTGACCCGGGGTGTCGATGATGTTGATGGTGTGGTCAACATCATTGAGCGGCCAGTGACAGGTCGTCGCGGCGGACGTGATCGTGATGCCGCGCTCCTGCTCCTGCTCCATCCAGTCCATCGTGGCAGCGCCGTCGTGGACTTCACCGATCTTGTACGAAACGCCGGTGTAGAAGAGGATCCGCTCAGTGGTGGTCGTCTTGCCCGCGTCGATGTGGGCCATGATCCCAATGTTGCGGACCTTGGCCAGGTCAAGCGAAGTGGTGGCCATAAGGCTCAATCTTCTCTCGGTCTCGATGGGGTAAGCGACTACCAGCGGTAGTGCGCGAAGGCCTTGTTCGACTCGGCCATCTTGTGGGTGTCCTCGCGCTTCTTGACGGCAGCGCCAAGACCGTTGGAGGCGTCGAGCAGCTCGTTCATGAGCCGCTCGGTCATCGTCTTCTCGCGACGGGCACGGGAGTAACCGACGACCCAGCGCAGCGCCAGGGTGGCGGCACGACCGGGCTTGACCTCGATCGGCACCTGGTAGGTGGCGCCACCGACACGGCGGGACTTGACCTCGAGCGAGGGCTTGACGTTCTCAAGCGCGCGCTTCAGCGTGATGACCGGGTCAGCGCCGGTCTTCTCGCGGAGGCCTTCCATGGCGCCGTACACGATCCGCTCGGCGGTGGAGCGCTTGCCGTTGAGCAGGATCTTGTTGATCAGCGACGTGACAAGAGGAGAACCATAGACCGGGTCAATGATGACCGGGCGCTTCGGGGCGGGGCCCTTACGAGGCATTCTTACTTCTCCTTCTTGGCGCCGTAGCGGCTGCGGGCCTGCTTGCGGTTCTTGACACCCTGGGTGTCAAGGGAGCCGCGGATGATCTTGTAACGAACACCCGGCAGGTCCTTCACACGGCCACCACGCACGAGCACGATGGAGTGCTCCTGCAGGTTGTGTCCCTCACCCGGGATGTAGGCCGTGACCTCGATGCCGGAGGTCAGACGCACACGTGCGACCTTCCGGAGCGCGGAGTTCGGCTTCTTCGGGGTGGTCGTGAACACACGCGTGCAGACGCCGCGGCGCTGGGGCGAACCCTCGAGCGCGGGCGTCTTGTTCTTCTCGACCTTGTCCTGCCGGCCCTTCCGGACCAGCTGCTGAATCGTAGGCACTACTTCTCCGGTTTCTGTGTGCCGTCGGTGAAACTAACCTGGAACACCCACCGACCCACGCGGTCGGGTGTGTCGAATACTGCGGGCCACTCCCCTGGAGCAGTGGAAGCACAGATTGCGGTGGCCAAAGACGGACTCGCCGTGCGGTTGAGGACACGCACACGAGCCCAGGCACACCCCAGGCACAAGGTCTGAGCGTACCTACCTCATCGACTCCGGTCAAAACAAATGCTGTCCGCCCCGACACGCCCGGCCGGCCGTCCGGCTTGCCCTGACCCGTACGGCGTGCCACAGGGCCCCTCACGGGCCTCTCAGCGCCCTCCCGGGCTGTAACCACCGTACGCCGCATCCCGCCGGAGTGACGCATCGCACGCCGAAGGGCGGCCACCCCGTAACGGGATGACCGCCCTCCGGTCGTATCAAGCGACTCGCTTACTGGTTGTACGGACCGTAGTCGTAGTCCTCCAGCGGAACGGCCTGGCCGGAGCCCGTGCCGAACGGCGAGTAGTCGATGTCGTCGTAGCCGACGGCCGAGTACATCGCGGCCTTGGCCTCCTCGGTCGGCTCGACCCGGATGTTGCGGTAGCGGGACAGACCCGTACCGGCCGGGATGAGCTTACCGATGATGACGTTCTCCTTGAGGCCGATCAGGGAGTCGGACTTGGCGTTGATCGCCGCGTCCGTCAGGACCCTGGTCGTCTCCTGGAAGGAAGCCGCGGACAGCCACGACTCCGTCGCCAGCGAGGCCTTGGTGATACCCATCAGCTGCGGTCGGCCGGAGGCGGGGTGACCGCTCTCCTGGACCACACGACGGTTCTCGGTCTCGAACTTCGAACGCTCGACGAGCTCGCCCGGCAGCAGTTCCGCGTCGCCGGACTCGATGATCGTCACGCGGCGGAGCATCTGCCGGATGATGATCTCGATGTGCTTGTCGTGGATCGACACGCCCTGCGAGTTGTAGACCTTCTGGACTTCGCCGACCAGGTGGACCTGGACCGCGCGCTGACCGAGGATCCGCAGCACGTCGTGCGGGTTGGTGGCACCCACGGTGAGCTTCTGGCCCACCTCGACGTGGTCGCCCTCGCCCACCAGCAGACGGGCGCGCTTGGAGATCGGGAAGGGAATCTCGTCGCTGCCGTCGTCCGGCGTGACCACGAGCTTCTTGGTCTTCTCGGTCTCCTCGATCCGGACCCGGCCCGCGGACTCCGAGATCGGGGCGACACCCTTCGGCGTACGGGCTTCGAAGAGCTCGACGACTCGGGGCAGACCCTGGGTGATGTCGTCACCGGCCACACCACCGGTGTGGAAGGTACGCATCGTCAGCTGGGTACCGGGCTCACCGATGGACTGGGCGGCGATGATGCCGACCGCCTCACCGATGTCGACCAGCTTGCCGGTGGCGAGCGAGCGTCCGTAGCAGAAGGCACAGGTGCCGACCGCGGACTCACAGGTCAGGACCGAGCGGGTCTTGACCTCCTCGACGCCGGCGCCCACCAGGGCGTCGATCAGGACGTCACCGAGGTCGACGTTGGCAGGCGCGATGACCTTGCCGTCGACGACGACGTCCTCGGCGAGCATGCGGGCGTACACCGAGGTCTCGACGTCGTCCGTCTTGCGGAGCACGCCGTCGGCACCCTTGACCGCGATCTTCAGCTTGAGGCCGCGGTCGGTGCCGCAGTCCTCCTCGCGAATGATCACGTCCTGCGAGACGTCCACCAGACGACGGGTCAGGTAACCCGAGTCGGCGGTACGCAGGGCGGTGTCCGCCAGACCCTTACGGGCACCGTGCGTGGAGATGAAGTACTCCAGAACGGTGAGGCCCTCACGGAAGGACGCCTTGATGGGACGGGGAATCGTCTCGTTCTTGGCGTTGGACACCAGACCACGCATACCGGCGATCTGACGCATCTGCATCATGTTTCCTCGGGCACCCGAGTCAACCATCATGAAGATGGGGTTCGTCTTGGGGAAGTTCGCGTTCATCGCCTCGGCAACCTCGTTGGTCGCCTTGGTCCAGATCGCGATGAGCTCCTGCGTGCGCTCGTCCTTGGTGATCAGACCGCGCTCGTACTGCTTCTGGACCTTCTCGTCCTGGTCCTCGTAGCCCTTGACGATGGCCTTCTTGGCCTCGGGGACGACGATGTCCGCGACGGAGACGGTGACTCCGGAACGGGTGGCCCAGTGGAAGCCCGCCGCCTTCAGGTTGTCGAGCGTCGCCGCCACGATGACCTTGGGGTAGCGCTCGGCGAGGTCGTTGACGATCTCGGAGAGCTGCTTCTTGCCGACCGAGTAGTCGACGAACGGGTAGTCCTCGGGCAGCAGCTCGTTGAAGAGCGCGCGGCCCAGGCTGGTGCGCAGGCGGAAGGTGTCACCCGGCTGGTACTCGGGCTCGCCCTCCTCGGCGACCGGCGGCACCCAGCCACGCGGCGGGATGGTGCCCACCGGGAAGCGGATGTCGACGGACGACTGGAGCGCCAGCTCGCCGGCGTCGAACGCCATGATCGCCTCGGCCGTGGAGCCGAACGCGCGGCCCTCGCCCTTGGTGTCACGGAGCTCGCCGTCGGTGGTCAGGAAGAACAGACCCAGCACCATGTCCTGCGTAGGCATGGTGACGGGACGACCGTCGGCCGGCTTCAGGATGTTGTTCGAGGACAGCATCAGGATGCGGGCCTCGGCCTGCGCCTCCGCGGAGAGCGGCAGGTGCACGGCCATCTGGTCACCGTCGAAGTCCGCGTTGAACGCGGTGCAGACGAGCGGGTGGATCTGGATGGCCTTGCCCTCGACCAGCTGCGGCTCGAAGGCCTGGATGCCGAGACGGTGCAGCGTCGGCGCACGGTTCAGGAGAACCGGGTGCTCGGCGATGACCTCTTCCAGTACGTCGTACACGACCGTGCGGCCGCGCTCGACCATGCGCTTGGCCGACTTGATGTTCTGCGCGTGGTTCAGGTCTACCAGGCGCTTCATCACGAACGGCTTGAAGAGCTCCAGCGCCATGGCCTTCGGCAGACCGCACTGGTGCAGCTTGAGCTGCGGGCCGACGACGATCACGGAACGCGCGGAGTAGTCCACACGCTTACCGAGAAGGTTCTGACGGAATCGACCCTGCTTGCCCTTCAGCATGTCGCTGAGGGACTTGAGCGGGCGGTTACCGGGACCGGTGACCGGGCGACCGCGGCGGCCGTTGTCGAACAGCGCGTCGACGGCCTCCTGCAGCATCCGCTTCTCGTTGTTCACGATGATCTCGGGGGCACCGAGGTCAAGGAGACGCTTGAGGCGGTTGTTGCGGTTGATCACACGGCGGTACAGGTCGTTCAGGTCGGAGGTCGCGAAGCGGCCACCGTCCAGCTGCACCATCGGACGCAGGTCCGGCGGGATGACCGGCACGCAGTCGAGCACCATGCCCTTGGGCTTGTTGCTGGTCTGCAGGAACGCCGAGACGACCTTGAGGCGCTTGAGCGCACGGGTCTTCTTCTGGCCCTTGCCGGTACGGATGATCTCGCGGAGGCGCTCGGCCTCCTCGTCGAGGTCGAACGACTCGAGGCGCTTCTGCAGAGCAGCGGCACCCATGCAGCCGTCGAAGTACGTGCCGAAGCGGTCACGCAGCTCGCGGTAGAGCAGCTCGTCGCCCTCGAGGTCCTGGACCTTGAGGTTCTTGAAGCGGCTCCACACCTCGTCGAGGCGGTCGATCTCGCGCTGCGCACGGTCGCGCAGCTGCTTCATCTCACGCTCGGCACCTTCGCGCACCTTGCGGCGCACGTCGGCCTTGGCGCCCTCGGCCTCCAGCTCGCCGAGGTCGGTCTCGAGCTTCTTGGCGCGGTTCTCGAGGTCCGAGTCGCGACGGTTCTCGACCTGCTGGCGCTCGACGGAGACGTGGGCCTCCAGCGACGGGAGGTCGCGCGTGCGGCGCTCCTCGTCGACGAACGTGATCATGTACGCGGCGAAGTAGATGACCTTCTCAAGGTCCTTCGGCGCGAGGTCCAGCAGGTAGCCCAGGCGCGACGGGACGCCCTTGAAGTACCAGATGTGGGTGACGGGAGCGGCAAGCTCGATGTGGCCCATGCGCTCACGGCGCACCTTGGCGCGAGTGACCTCGACGCCACAGCGCTCACAGATGATGCCCTTGAAGCGGACACGCTTGTACTTGCCGCAGTAGCACTCCCAGTCCCGGGTCGGACCGAAGATCTTCTCGCAGAAGAGTCCGTCCTTTTCGGGCTTGAGCGTGCGGTAGTTGATGGTCTCCGGCTTCTTCACTTCGCCGTGGGACCAGGTCCGGATGTCGTCCGCGGTGGCAAGGCCGATCCGCAGCTCGTCGAAGAAGTTGACGTCGAGCACTTGTCGTCAATCCCTCTTTCGGGGGTTCGAGCCCCCTCGCTTCACGCGAGAAATCGGGGCACTTCAGCAATGGTCTGAACGGGTCCGGGGAGAGCCGGCCGGATCACGGGGATCCGGCCGGCCAACCCGTCAGACCTCTTCGACGCTGCTCGGCTCGCGCCGGGACAGGTCGATTCCGAGCTCCTCCGCCGCGCGGAAGACGTCCTCGTCCGTGTCGCGCATCTCGATGGACATGCCGTCCGAGGACAGCACCTCCACGTTGAGGCAGAGCGACTGCATTTCCTTGATGAGCACCTTGAAGGACTCGGGAATGCCGGGCTCGGGGATGTTCTCGCCCTTGACGATGGCCTCGTAGACCTTCACGCGGCCGGTCACGTCGTCGGACTTGATCGTCAGCAGCTCCTGGAGGGCGTAAGCGGCGCCATAAGCTTCAAGGGCCCACACCTCCATTTCACCGAAGCGCTGTCCACCGAACTGAGCCTTACCACCCAGCGGCTGCTGGGTGATCATGGAGTACGGACCCGTCGAACGAGCGTGCAGCTTGTCGTCGACGAGGTGGTGGAGCTTGAGGATGTACATGTAGCCGACCGAGACCGGCTCCGGGAACGGCTCGCCGGAGCGGCCGTCGAACAGGTTGGCCTTGCCCGAGGGCTGGACCAGCCGGTCGCCGTCGCGGTTCGGGATCGTGGCCTGGAAGAGGCCGGTGATCTCGTCCTCGCGGGCGCCGTCGAAGACGGGCGTGGCGACGTTGGTACCGGGGGCGACCTGGTCGGCGCCGATGAGCTGCAGGCGCTTGGCCCACTCGTCACCGAGGCCGGAGACGTCCCAGCCGCGGCTGGCGAGCCAGCCGAGGTGGATCTCCAGGACCTGTCCCGGGTTCATTCGGGACGGGACACCCAGCGGGTTGAGGATGATGTCGACCGGGGTGCCGTCCTCCAGGAACGGCATGTCCTCGATCGGGAGGATCTTCGAGATGACGCCCTTGTTGCCGTGACGGCCGGCGAGCTTGTCACCATCGGTGATCTTGCGCTTCTGCGCGACGTAGACGCGGACCAGCTGGTTCACGCCCGGCGGCAGCTCGTCGCCCTCTTCGCGGTCGAAGACGCGGACGCCGATGATCTTGCCGATCTCGCCGTGCGGCACCTTCAGCGAGGTGTCGCGCACCTCGCGCGCCTTCTCACCGAAGATCGCGCGGAGCAGGCGCTCCTCGGGGGTCAGCTCGGTCTCGCCCTTGGGCGTGACCTTGCCGACGAGGATGTCACCGGCCGTGACCTCGGCACCGATACGGATGATGCCGCGCTCGTCGAGGTCCGCGAGGACCTCTTCGGAGACGTTCGGGATGTCCCGGGTGATCTCCTCCGGGCCGAGCTTGGTGTCACGGGCGTCGACCTCGTGCTCCTCGATGTGGATCGAGGAGAGGACGTCGTCCTGCACGAGGCGCTGCGACAGGATGATCGCGTCCTCGTAGTTGTGACCCTCCCACGGCATGAACGCCACGAGCAGGTTCTTACCGAGGGCCATCTCACCGTTCTCGGTGGCCGGACCGTCGGCGAGTACCTGTTCGGCGACGACCCGGTCGCCCTCGGAGACGACGACCTTCTGGTTGACCGAGGTGCCCTGGTTGGAGCGCATGAACTTCGCGATGCGGTACGTGGTGTACGTACCGTCATCGTTCGTCACGGTGATGTAGTCCGCGGAGACCTCCTGGACCACACCGTCCTTCTCGGCCTTCAGTACGTCACCGGCGTCGGTGGCGCAGCGGTACTCCATGCCGGTGCCGACGAGCGGGGCCTCCGACTTGATGAGCGGCACCGCCTGACGCATCATGTTCGCGCCCATGAGGGCACGGTTGGCGTCGTCGTGCTCCAGGAACGGGATCATCGCGGTGGCGACGGACACCATCTGGCGCGGCGAGACGTCCATGTAGTCGACTTCGGTGCCGGGCACGTAGTCGACCTCTCCGCCACGACGGCGGACCAGGACGCGGGGCTCGGTGAAGCGGAGCTCGTCGGAGAGCGTCGCGTTCGCCTGGGCGATGACGTAACGGTCTTCCTCGTCGGCCGTGACGTAGTCGACCTCGTCGGTGACTTGGCCGTCGACGACCTTGCGGTACGGCGTCTCGATGAAGCCGAACGCGTTGACGCGGCCGTACGAGGCGAGCGAGCCGATCAGACCGATGTTCGGGCCTTCAGGGGTCTCGATCGGGCACATGCGTCCGTAGTGGGACGGGTGCACGTCACGGACCTCGAAGCCGGCCCGCTCACGGGACAGACCACCCGGGCCAAGTGCCGACAGACGGCGCTTGTGGGTGAGACCCGACAGCGGGTTGTTCTGGTCCATGAACTGCGACAGCTGGCTGGTGCCGAAGAACTCCTTGATGGAGGCGACGACCGGCCGGATGTTGATCAGGGTCTGCGGCGTGATGGCCTCGACGTCCTGAGTCGTCATGCGCTCACGCACGACGCGCTCCATCCGCGCCAGGCCCGTACGGACCTGGTTCTGGATGAGCTCGCCGACGTTGCGCAGACGACGGTTGCCGAAGTGGTCGATGTCGTCGGTCTCGACGACGATCTCCCGGCCCGACTCGCCGGTCGTCTCGGTCTCACCGGCGTGCAGCTTGACCAGGTACTTGATGGTCGCGATGACGTCGTCGGTGGTGAGCACGCCGGCGTCCAGCGGCTCATCGGCGCCGAGCTTCTTGTTCACCTTGTAGCGGCCGACCTTCGCGAGGTCGTAGCGCTTCGGGTTGAAGTAGAGGTTCTCGAGCAGCGTCTGAGCGGCTTCGCGGGTCGGCGGCTCGCCCGGGCGGAGCTTGCGGTAGATGTCGAGCAGTGCGTCGTCCTGGCCCTGGGTGTGGTCCTTCTCCAGGGTGGCGCGCATGGACTCGTACTCGCCGAACTCCTCGAGGATCTGCTCGGTGCTCCAGCCGAGAGCCTTCAGGAGGACGGTGACGGACTGCTTGCGCTTGCGGTCGATGCGGACACCGACCATGTCGCGCTTGTCGATCTCCATCTCCAGCCAGGCACCCCGGGACGGGATGATCTTGGCGGAGAAGATGTCCTTGTCGGACGTCTTGTCGATCGACGAGTCGAAGTAGACACCCGGCGAGCGGACCAGCTGCGACACCACGACACGCTCGGTGCCGTTGATGACGAAGGTGCCCTTGTTGGTCATGAGCGGGAAATCGCCCATGAAGACCGTCTGGGACTTGATCTCGCCGGTCTCGTTGTTGGTGAACTCGGCCGTGACGAAGAGCGGGGCGGCGAACGTGAAGTCGCGCTCCTTGCACTCGTCGATCGAGTTCTTGGGGGGCTCGAAGCGGTGGTCGCGGAACGTAAGCGACATCGACCCGGAGAAGTCCTCGATCGGTGAGATCTCCTCGAAGATCTCCTCCAGGCCGGACTTGGTGGGGACGTCTTGTCCACTGTCCAGAGCAGCCTCGACGCGAGCCTTCCAGGCGGCGTTACCGAGGAGCCAGTCAAAGCTCTCGGTCTGCAGCGCGAGGAGGTTCGGAACCTCGAGGGGCTCCTTGATCTTTGCAAAAGAGATGCGCAGCGGGGCGGTGCTGGCACCGTTGTTCGTATTCGCGGTCGAGGCGTTGCGCGAGGCGGCCAAGAGGGGGTCCTTCCGAGGGCTCGGACTCACTACGCGCGTACCGGTCCCAAACTGGACAGGTGGACAGATATCCCAGGTGAGGGACGAACGGTCCACGGTGCACAAGATGGGTATGCCCCTGGTGACGGGCAGGAGGCAGCTAACAGGCAGCGCAAAGGGTCAGTGTAGCCAAGCGGCACACTGATGTCCAGTCGGGGTTCTCAGAGACCCACGTTGCTCTCAACAGCTGTTCTCAACACCTATGTCTAGCCCTGCGCGGGGTGCGCTCTTCTTTACTGCCCTCTTCGTCATCGATCCATGCCTCGGATTCGGACCGATGTGACGACGCGCCTTGAGAATTGCGCGCCTCGCGCGGTTCGTCAAGGCCCCCCCTGCCCGGACGGGCCCCGAGACCCGGGGCCGCCGCCCCTCGACGCCGCCCGCGCCCCCCACGAGAGGCGCACGGCGAAGATCACCATACTCGTCAGCGTGGGAAGAGCAAGGCACCCACCGCGGGTACGCCGAAAGGCGACCACCCATACGGGTGATCGCCTTTCGCGAAGTGACGCCCGTGCCTTGCGGCACGGGGGTCCCAGAGGAGTCAGAAGACTCGCTGGGTCACTTGACCTCGACGGAGGCGCCGGCGGCCTTGAGGGACTCGGCAGCCTTCTCGGCGGCCTCCTTGGCGACCTTCTCGACGACGGGCTTCGGGGCGCCGTCGACGAGGTCCTTGGCCTCCTTCAGGCCGAGGGAGGTCAGCTCACGCACGACCTTGATGACCTGGATCTTCTTGTCACCGGCGGCGGTGAGGATGACGTCGAACTCGTCCTGCTCGGCCTCGGCCTCGGCGGCGGGGCCACCGGCGGCGGGACCGGCAACGGCGACGGCCGCGGCGGCGGTGACGTCGAACTTCTCCTCGAAGGCCTTAACGAACTCGGAGAGCTCGATGAGGGTGAGCTCCTCGAACTGGGCGAGCAGGTCTTCCTGGCTGAGCTTCGCCATGATGGCGTCCTTCCACTATTCGGCAGGTGCCGGATGTATATGTCGGCGGGCGTACGTGGAGCCCGCTGGACCGCTGAGCGAAATTACTCGGCGGCCTCGGCGGGAGCCGGAGTACCGGCACCGCCCTGCTCTTCCCGCTTGGCACGAAGCGCTTCCGCGGTGCGGACGAACTTCGACGGCAGAGCCTGGAAGAGCTGCGCAGCCTGAGTCTGCTTGCCCTTCATGGCGCCGGCCAGCTTGGCGAGCAGAACCTCGCGGGACTCGAGGTCCGCGAGCTTCTTGATCTCATCGGCGGACAGCGCCTTACCGTCAAGGACACCGCCCTTGATGATGAGGTTGGGGTTGTCCTTGGCGAAGTCACGAAGACCCTTCGCCGACTCCACCGGGTCACCGGTGACGAAGGCAACCGCCGTCGGACCTGCGAACAGGTCGTCCAGCGTGTCGATCCCGGCCTCGTTGGCCGCGATCTTGGTCAGCGTGTTCTTCACCACGGCGTACTGGGCGTTCTCACCGAGCGAACGGCGCAGCTGCTTGAGCTGTGCCACGGTGAGGCCCCGGTACTCGGTCAGCACGGCGGCGTTCGAGCTGCGGAACTGGTCCGCGAGCTCGGCTACCGCTGCAGCCTTGTCGGGCCTTGCCATGAGCGTGGCCTCCTTCCGGGTGATGAGGACCGCTCAAAAGGGCCCGGAAAAGACGAAACGCCCCGGCGCAGGCGCCAGGGCGAAGCTCGACCGAACGAAGTCCGGGAGCTTTTCCACAGTCACCTGCGCAGGTCGTCCGCATTCAACGGATCCTTCGGTTGCCGTCACCCTTGCGGGTTTCAGCAACGACCAGCGGTCTTTGGCTTCTGCAGAAGAGTACGCGACGGGGGTCGCGCCGAGCAAATCCGTCCCGGTTCGTGTGGTCCGAGAGGTTTGGAAGCCCCTCCTAGGAGGCACTCCCGGCCGCGCCCTGCTGCTGGAGCAGTTCCTTGAAACCGATGGTCTCGCCGGCCGGCGGCCGCTCGACCGAGACCTTGGTCCCGTAGTCGCTGTAGAACACGGTCGAGTTGAGTTCGCCGGTCTTCATCTGCCCGCGCTCGGTCTTCTTCACCAGCAGGTCGTTGCCGTCGACCCAGATGTCGACCTTCTCCGTGGTGATCCCGGCGTCGTTGAGCTGCTTCTTGAGAGCGGTCAGCTGAGCGGCGTCCAGCTTCGAGTTCTTGGCGGTCAGCTCGGCGACGTCGACCGTGCCGGAGTAGTGCGTGGCCGTGACACCGCGGACCTGCTCCTTACCGACCTCCTTCACATCGCCGGAGGCCAGCAGCGACTTCACTCCCTGGTCGGGAGTGGTGTTCTGCATCTGGTCCTTCATCGCCGCCCCGGAGGCGCCCCCGAGCTCGGCGAGGTCGTCGTAGGAGTAGCTGATCCAGCGCTTGCCACCGGTCTGCTGGGCCAGGGCGGCGCCCATGTCGGCCGCGTAGCCGTCCTTGAAGTAGCGCGCCTGCATCGTGCCGGTGCCGCCGGCCTTCTTCATGGTGTCGGCCATGGCGCCGCCGGTGTAGGTGATCTCCATGGTGCCGGTGATGCCGTCGCTCCAGTCGAGCGCCCCGGACTGCTTCATGGACATGGTGCTGCCCATGACCGTGGTGCCCTCGACCTTCGCCGAGTTCGCCGCACCGGTCTTCTTCTGTACGTCCAGGAGCGCGGCGATCGCGTCGACCTTCACCACGCCGCTGCCCTTGGCCCTGGCCTTGCTCGTGCCGTCGTCGTCCGATCCGCCGCAGGCCGCGACCGTCGTCAGCGCCGCGGCCACAGCCACGGCCGCACCCACGCGCCGCACGGTACTGGTCCTCATATCCGCTTCCACCCCTCGTTCGGCTCTCGGTCCCCGCACGCTAGCGCACGGCACCGACAGCGCCGGTACGTATATACGAGGACGGGCCCCGCACCTCGAAAGGTTGCGGGGCCCGTCCATGTCACACGTGACACGGCGGTCGTACGAGCACGGTGGCTCAGACGGCGGCCGGGTCCTCCTCGACGAGGAGGTTACGGGTGCGGTTGGAGTCCAGCGGGATGCCGGGGCCCATCGTGGTGGCCAGCGTGGCCTTCTTGATGTAGCGGCCCTTGGCGGCGGACGGCTTCAGACGGAGGATCTCCTCCAGCGCCGCTGCGTAGTTCTCCACCAGCTTGGTCTCGTCGAACGAGGTCTTGCCGATGATGAAGTGCAGGTTCGAGTGCTTGTCGACGCGGAACTCGATCTTGCCGCCCTTGATGTCGTTGACAGCCTTCACGACATCGGGGGTGACGGTGCCGGTCTTCGGGTTCGGCATCAGACCACGCGGACCGAGCACGCGGCCCAGGCGGCCGACCTTGCCCATGAGGTCCGGGGTCGCGACGACGGCGTCGAAGTCCAGACGGCCCTTCGCCACCTCGTCGATGAGCTCGTCGGCGCCGACGATGTCGGCGCCCGCGGCTTCCGCGGCCGCAGCACGGTCACCGGTCGCGAAGACCAGGACCCGGGCGGTCTTGCCGGTGCCGTGCGGGAGGTTCACGGTGCCACGGACCATCTGGTCGGCCTTGCGAGGGTCAACACCCAGGGCAAAGGCGACCTCGACGGTGCTGTCGAACTTCGTGGAGGCGGTGTCCTTGGCGAGACGGACGGCCTCGAGCGGGGCGTAGTTACGCGCCCGGTCGACCTTGGCGTCCGCAGCGCGGAGGTTCTTGCTGCGCTTCACTTCTACTCCTGTGGTTTCAGAGTGTGGAGTCGTGGTGCGGACCAGCGCTTGGTCCTACCACTGAGGGGTGGGGCTGAATCAGCCTTCGACCGTGATGCCCATGGAACGGGCGGTGCCGGCGATGATCTTCGACGCGGCGTCGAGGTCATTGGCGTTCAGGTCGGGGAGCTTCGTCGTGGCGATCTCGCGGACCTGGGCGGCCGTCAGCTTGGCAACCTTGGTCTTGTGAGGCTCGCCGGAGCCCTTGTCCACACCCGCGGCCTTGAGGATCAGCTTGGCAGCCGGCGGAGTCTTGGTGATGAAGGTGAAGGAGCGGTCTTCGTAGACCGTGATCTCCACCGGCACGACCATGCCACGCTGCGACTCGGTCGCGGCGTTGTAGGCCTTGCAGAACTCCATGATGTTGACGCCGTGCTGGCCCAGTGCGGGGCCGACCGGCGGGGCCGGGTTGGCCGCACCGGCGTTGATCTGGAGCTTGATAAGCCCCGTGACCTTCTTCTTCTTGGGAGGCATGTGCTCTCTCCGGGTCCTAGTGAGAGTTTTCGCCGTCATCCGGTCATCCGGATGCAGGCATACCGCACAACGATAACGGGTATAGCTGCGCGACCAAAAACCGAGCAGGTCAGACCTGCTGTGACAGCCGGTCTGACCTGCTCGGTAGGCATGTGTCCAGAAGCTGGCGAGAAACCGCTAGTTCTTCTGGATCTGGTCGAAGCTGAGCTCGACCGGCGTCTCGCGGCCGAAGATCTCGACGAGACCCTTGACCTTCTTCGAGTCGGCGTTGATCTCGTTGATCGTCGCCTGCAGCGTCGCGAACGGGCCGTCGGTGACGGTGACCGAGTCGCCCACCTCGAAGTCCAGCACCTGGACCTCGACCTTGCGGGACGGAGCCGGCTTGCCCTCGGCCTCGGCGGCCTCGCGGGCTGCCTTCTCCTCGGCCTCGGGGGCGAGCATCTTGACGATCTCGTCCAGGGTCAGCGGGTACGGGTCGTAGGCGTTGCCCACGAAGCCGGTGACGCCGGGAGTGTTGCGGACGACGCCCCAGGACTCGTTCGTCAGGTCCATGCGGACCAGGACGTAACCCGGGAGCTTGTTCTGGCGGACGTTCTTGCGCTCGCCGTTCTTGATCTGGACGATTTCCTCCTCAGGCACCTCGGCCTGATAGACGAACTCCTCCACGTTCAGCGAGACGGCGCGCTGCTCCAGGTTGGCCTTCACACGCTTCTCGTAACCGGCGTACGTGTGAATGACGTACCACTCGCCCGGGAGGGTGCGGAGCTCCTCGCGCAGGGCGGTGACGGCGTCGACGGGCTCGGCCTCTTCCTCGTCGGCGGCTTCCTCGGCCTCGGGGCTCTCGTCCTCGTCCTCGTCGTCACCGGCTTCGGCCTCGACGGCCTCGTCATCGGCTTCGTCGGCGAGGTCCTCGGTGTGCACGGCGTCCTCGGTGTGCACGGCGGCCTGCTCGGCGGGCTCGCCCGCGGCAGCGTCGGCAGCTTCAGCCTGGTCCGGCTCCACAGCGTCCGCCGCCTCGACGATGTCGAGCTCGTCCTCGGCGGACTCGAAGGCGCCCGCCGTCGGCTCGACGGCGTCGTTCAGGTTCGGGTCAGACACGGTGGCTGCTTCTTCCTGGATACAAATGGGTGGAACATGCGAAAGGGGCGCCCATGAGGCGCCCTCCGCGGGATCAGCCGAAGACGTACTTGATGACCCGCTGGAAACCGAAGTCAATCACGGTAACGAGACCAATCATGACGACGACGAACACAATCACCACTGAGGTGTATGTCGTCAGCTGGTTGCGAGTCGGCCAGACAACCTTGCGGAGCTCGGCGACGATCTGGCGGTAGAAGAGCGCGAGACGGCCCAGAGGGCCCTTCTTGCCGCGCTTTCCGCCCTTCCGGGTCTTCTTCTTCGACTCGGGGACTTCATCCTCGGCATCAGGCATGTCGATGGAGCCCACGGCGTCCGTCACGCTTCTCACCTGATTCCGGGTCATGGCCGTGCCGCGCCCGGTGGAGCCGCGCACGGCGGAGCATTGAAGTACGTACATGCGCACACATCCCGGCGAAGGAGTGTGTAGCAGGGCCGGAGGGACTTGAACCCCCAACCGCTGGTTTTGGAGACCAGTGCTCTACCAATTGAGCTACGACCCTTTGTGGTTTCCACCAACCTACCGCATGTCCCCGGATGCTTCGGGTGCAGGAACGGTGCGGCTGGTGAAGGCCAACGACAGGTGAGTGTACGTGCTCAGAGGCCCGGCGTCGAACAGATAGCTTCCCGACCGTTCCTGACCGATGCTGCACGATGCCGTTCCGGTTGGCTGTCCGCATGGTGTCGGAGTGCTGTCCGCTCCCTGAAACCCCTGTGCCGACGGGGAATCCGGTCTGGGAGCATGGGGGCATGAGCGCTGCTACTTCTCCCTCCGAGCGCCGGGTCTCCGCCCGCATCGGTGCCATCTCCGAGTCCGCCACCCTCGCCGTCGACGCCAAGGCCAAGGCCCTCAAGGCCGCCGGCCGACCGGTGATCGGCTTCGGTGCCGGCGAGCCCGACTTCCCGACCCCCGGCTATGTCGTCGACGCCGCGGTCGAGGCCTGCCGCAACCCGAAGTACCACCGCTACACCCCGGCGGGCGGGCTCCCCGAACTCAAGGCCGCCATCGCAGAGAAGACGCTGCGCGACTCCGGCTACGAGGTCGACGCCTCCCAGATCCTCGTGACCAACGGCGGCAAGCAGGCCATCTACGAGGCCTTCGCCGCGATCCTCGACCCGGGCGACGAGGTCATCGTCCCGGCGCCGTACTGGACCACCTACCCCGAGTCGATCCGCCTCGCCGGCGGTGTCCCGGTGGAGGTCGTCGCCGACGAGACCACCGGCTACCGGGTCTCCGTGGAGCAGCTGGAGGCGGCGCGTACCGAGCGTACGAAGGTCGTCCTGTTCGTCTCCCCCTCGAACCCGACCGGTGCGGTCTACAGCGAGGCGGACGCCGAGGCGATCGGCCGCTGGGCCGTCGAGCACGGCCTGTGGGTGCTGACCGACGAGATCTACGAGCACCTGGTCTACGGCGACGCGAAGTTCACCTCGCTGCCGGCGATCGTGCCCGAGCTGCGCGACAAGTGCATCGTGGTCAACGGTGTCGCCAAGACGTACGCGATGACCGGCTGGCGCGTGGGGTGGATCGTCGGCCCCAAGGACGTCGTGAAGGCCGCGACCAACCTGCAGTCGCACGCCACCTCCAACGTCTCCAACGTCGCGCAGGTCGCCGCGCTGGCCGCCGTCTCCGGGAACCTGGACGCGGTCGCCGAGATGCGCACCGCCTTCGACCGGCGCCGGCAGACCATCGTGCGGATGCTCAACGAGATCGACGGCGTGGTGTGCCCGGTGCCCGAGGGCGCGTTCTACGTGTACCCCTCCGTGAAGGCGCTGCTCGGCAAGGAGATCCGCGGCAAGCGCCCGGCCACCTCCGTCGAGCTGGCGGCGCTGATCCTGGACGAGGCCGAGGTCGCGGTCGTCCCGGGCGAGGCCTTCGGGACGCCGGGCTACCTGCGGCTTTCGTACGCGCTGGGTGACGACGACCTCGTCGAGGGCGTCTCGCGCATCCAGAAGCTGCTGGGCGAGGCCAAGGCCTGACGCCCCCGGATTCCGAAGAGCGGCCCCCGGCTCCGGCCGGGGGCCGCTCTCTCGTTCGCTCCCCTGTTCGATGGGCAACTCGATGGGGAAAGCGGCTACCGCGGCACCCCGTCCATGCGGCAAGATCTTTGGATGGAGCGTGATGTACGGCTGTTGCCCAAGGCCCACCTGCACCTGCATTTCACCGGGTCGATGCGGCCCACGACGCTGCTCGAACTCGCCGACAAGTACGGCGTGCGGCTGCCCGAGGCCCTGACCGGCGGCGAGCCCCCCAGTCTGCGGGCGACGGACGAGCGCGGCTGGTTCCGCTTCCAGCGGCTCTACGACATCGCCCGGTCCTGCCTGCGCGCTCCCGACGACATCCAGCGGCTGGTGCGCGAGGCCGCCCAGGAGGACGTGGCGGACGGCTCCGGCTGGCTGGAGATCCAGGTCGATCCCACCTCGTACGCGCCCCTGCTCGGCGGGCTCATTCCGGCGATCGAGATCATCCTGGACGCGGTGGACAGCGCATCCCGCGAGACGGGGCTGCCGATCCGGGTGGTGATCGCGGCCAACCGGATGAAGCACCCGCTGGACGCCAGGACCCTGGCGCGTCTCGCGGTGCGGTACGCCGACCGCGGCGTCGTCGGATTCGGCCTCTCCAACGACGAGCGCCGCGGCATGGCCCGTGACTTCGACCGGGCCTTCGCCATCGCCAGGGAGGGCGGCCTGCTGGCGGCTCCGCACGGCGGTGAGCTGTCCGGTCCGTCCAGCGTCCGCGACTGCCTGGACGACCTCGACGCCTCACGGGTCGGGCACGGGGTCCGGGCGGCCGAGGACCCGCGCCTGCTGCGCAGGCTGGCGGAGCGCGGGGTGACCTGCGAGGTCTGCCCGGCGTCGAACGTGGCGCTCGGCGTCTACGAGAAGCCGTCGGACGTACCCCTGCGCACTCTGTTCGACGCCGGTGTGCCGATGGCCCTCGGTGCGGACGACCCGCTGCTCTTCGGTTCCCGGCTGGCCGCGCAGTACGACCTCGTGCGCCGCCACCACGCGTTCACCGACGAGGAGCTGGCGGAGCTGGCACGTCAGTCGGTACGGGGCTCGGCGGCGCCCGACGCGGTGCGGGCGGAGCTTCTGGCGGGCGTAGACGACTGGCTGGCCAAGCCGGTGGGCCAAGGCTCGGGGACCGCCCTCAGGGCGTGAGCCCGCTCAGCAGCATCCGGGCGATCGAGGCGGCGAAGGCGTCGAGTGACTGCGGAGGGCCGCCGGTCTCCGTCGCGTCGTAGGCGAAGGCCCGCTGGGCGCAGGCCCCCATCAGCAGGGAGGCGGCGGCGTACGTGTCGGCCTCGGCCCGTACCCGGCCGGCGGACTGTTCGGCGCGCAGATACGCGTCGACTCCGCGGATGGGCATGTGGGGGCCGGTTCCCAGCTCGCGCATCGCCGCGGTGTGGCGCTCCTTGAGCCTCGGCTCGGCGTACAGGGACGCGGCGATCGGGAAGCTCTGCTCGTAGAAGAGGGCGGCCTCGCGGGCGATCTCGGTGAGATTCCGCTCCAGCGAGCCCTCCCCCTCCCCCGGGTCGGCCATCAGCCGCTTCAGGACGCCGTCGACCTTGGGCAGGCGTTCCTTCAGCACCACCACGAACAGCTCCTCCTTGCTCGGGAAGTGCTTGTAGAGGGCCGCCTCCGAGCAGCCGGCGGCCCGGGCGATCTCCTTGGTGGTGGCCCGGGCCAGGCCGATGGTGAGCATCAGCTGGTGGGCGGCGTCGATGATGCGGGCGCGGGCCGGCTTCTGCTCCATGTGCACTCCAACGAAGCTTGACGAGTGGGTGAGTACCCACTCACTCTAGAGGTGAGTGAACACTTACCCACCCGAGGAGGGTGTGCCATGAAGCTCACAGTGTTCGGCGCCACAGGCGGCATCGGCCAGGAGATCGTCCGCCAGGCGGTGGCGGCGGGGCACGAGGTGACGGCGGTGGTCCGTGATCCTGCGCGCCTGCCCGTGCCCCTCTCCGACGTCACCGTCCACACGGCAGCCCGCATCGACGATCCGGAGGCGCTGCGCGAGGCGGTCGCGGGCCGCGACGCGGTGCTCTCCGGCCTGGGCGCACGGGGCCGGAAGGCCGACGGGATCGCCGAGCGGCTGACCCGGAGCGTGCTGACGGCCATGGAGGTGGAGGGGACCCGGCGGCTGCTCGTGGTGAGCGCGGCGCCGGTCGCCCCGAAGCCCGCGGACGACCCGCTGCTCGACCGGATGATGCTCGCGGCGATCGGCGCGATCCTCAAGGAGCTCTATGCGGACCTCACCGCCATGGAGGCCGCGCTCGCGGCCTCCGCGACGGACTGGACGTCCGTACGGCCTCCGAAGCTCACCAACGGCCCGCTGACCGGCACCTACCGGACGGTCATCGGCAGCAATCCGCGCAGCGGCCGGTCCATCTCCCGGGCCGACGTGGCGCACGCGATGCTGGCGCTGATCGACGACCCCGCCGCGGTGAAGCAGGGGGTGGGCGTGGCGTACTGAGGGGCGGACTCCGTCACAGGCTCACGCCGACGGTCACCGGTTCGTTGACCAGCGTGACGCCGAAGGTCTCGTGGACGCCGGCGACGACCTCGCGCGCCAGGGCCAGCAGGTCCTCGGTGCTGGCCGCGCCCCGGTTGGTGAGGGCGAGGGTGTGCTTGGTGGAGATACGGGCCGGGCCGGAGCCGTATCCCTTGGTGAATCCGGCCCGGTCGATGAGCCAGGCCGCCGAGGTCTTGGTGAGTCCCTCGCCCGCGGGGAAGGCGGGGGGCGTCACGTCCGGCCCGAGGCGCTGCGCCACCCGGGCGCGGAATGCCTCGAACTCGTCGTGGCCGAGGATCGGGTTGGTGAAGAAGGACCCTGCCGACCAGGTGTCGTGGTCCTCGGGGTCGAGCACCATGCCCTTGCCGGCGCGGAGCCGGAGCACGGTTTCGCGGGCGGCCGCGGCGGGAACGCGCTCCCCCTCCTCGACGCCCATGGCGCGGGCCGTCTCGGGGTACTTGAGGGGCGCGGACAGACCGCCCGCCTCTTCCAGCCCGAACCGGACACGCAGCACCACGAACCGGTCGGGTTCGGCCTTGAAGCGGCTGTGCCGGTACGCGAAGGCGCACTCGGAGTTCGGGATGGTGACGGTCTCCCGGGTGTGGCGGTCGTAGGCGACGACCTCCGTGATGGTGGACGACACCTCCTGTCCGTACGCCCCGACGTTCTGGATCGGCGTCGCACCTGCGGAGCCCGGGATACCGGCCAGGCATTCCAGCCCGGCGAGACCGGCCTCCACGCTGCGGGTGACGGCGTCCGTCCAGACCTCTCCGGCGGCCAGTTCGAGCATCGCCCCGTCCAGCACGAACCCCTTGGTCGCGATGCGCAGGGCGGTGCCTTCGAAGCCCTTGTCGCCGATGACCAGATTGCTGCCGCCGCCGATGACCAGGAGCGGGGTGCCGCTGTCGTCGGCCTCGCGCACGGCTGCGACCACGTCGGCGTCGGTCGTCGCGGTGAGGAGGCGTGTGGCGGGGCCGCCGAGCCGGAAGGTGGTCAGGGGGGCGAGGGGCGCGTCGTGGAGTTCCTGCACGGGGACAAGAGTACGGTCCGCTGCCCCGCCGTCGGGGCGGGGCAGCGGACCGTACGGGCGTGCCGGGCTCTCAGGCGGCTACGGGGACCCGCGCCTCGGCCGGGGCGGACTCCCGCGCCGGGGTGCTGCGGCGGCGCGGAATCAGCAGGGCCACCAGCGCGGCGAGGGCCACGACTCCGGCGCCGATCCAGACCGCGGGAACGGTTCCGTCCGTGAAGGACTGCGCGGAGCCGTATCCGCCCTGCGAGGAGAAGACCGTGGCGAGCACGGCGATCCCGAGGGCACCGCCCACCTCGCGGAGCGCGTTGTTGGCGCCGGACGCGATGCCCTGTTCGCCGGGGCGGACGCTGGACATCACGAGGCTGGCGGCGGGTGCGAAGTACAGGGCCATGCCGACACCGCCGACGATCATTGCGGGCAGCTGCGAGACGTAGGAGGCGTCGGAGGCGAGGGTCAGGGCGAACAGTCCGAGACCGACGGCCTGGAGGGCGAGCCCCGTCACGACCACGGGGCGGCCGCCGAACCGGTCGGCGAGCAGGCCGGCGACGGGCGCCACCAGCATCGGCATCCCGGTCCAGGGCAGCATCCGCAGACCGGCCTCGGTGGGCGAGTAGCCCAGGACTCCCTGGAAGTACTGGCTGAGCAGGAAGATCGAACCGAACATGCCGAAGAACATCAGCAGGCTGGCCGTGTTGATCCCGAAGAACGCCCGGTCCTTGAAGAGGCGCATGGGCAGCATCGGGTTCTTCGCGCGGAAGCCGTGGCGGACGAATCCGCCGATGAGGACGGAACCGGCGATCAGGGCGGTCAGGACGGTGGGGCTGGTCCAGCCGTCGGCGTTGGCGTTGACCAGGCCGTAGACGATCCCGAAGAGCCCGCCGCTGACCAGGAGGGTGCCGGGCACGTCGAGCCGGGGGTCGGGGGCGTACGACTCGGTCAGGCGCAGCCGGGCGAGCGGCAGCAGGACCAGGCCGATCGGGACGTTCAGCCAGAAGATCCACTGCCAGGACATGTGCTCGGTGAGACTGCCGCCGATCAGCGGGCCGCTGGCCACCGCCAGTCCGGTCGCGGCACCGAAGATGCCCAGTGCGGCGCCCCGGCGGGCGGCCGGGACGGCGGCGGTGAGGAGGGTGAGCGTCAGCGGCATCATGATCGCCGCACCCACGCCCTGGACGGCGCGGAAGGCGATGAGTTCGTTGATGCCGGGCGAGAGCGCGGCCGCGGCGGAAGCGCCGGTGAAGACGGCGAGACCGATGGTGAAGAGCCGGCGCCGGCCGAACCGGTCTCCGAGGGAGGCGCCGAACATCAGCAGCACGGCGAAGGTCAGGGTGTACGCGTTCACCGTCCACACGAGCTCTTCCGGTCGCCCGCCGAGGCTCTCGCGGATGGACGGCAGTGCGGTGGTGACGACGAGGTTGTCGAGGGCCGCCATGAAGCCGGCCACGCTGGTGATGACAAGGGCCCAGACCGCTCCCGAGCGGCCCTTCGTGTGCTGGTCCACTGCTCCCCCTGAGGGTTAGTTATTGATGACTAACTTTCATGGACAGAAAACCGGGCCGAGCCCGGGTGGTGCCGTTCAGGCGTCCGGCCTGGCCGAGGAGTAGAACCCGGACCAGACACGGTGGCCGGCCGGAAAGCCGAGCGAGGTCAGCGTGTTGGCGAGCATTCCGTACGCGAGGAAGGTCGTCGTCTCGTCGACGTCGGCCCCGAGCGCGAGGTGCACGTCACCCCAGAGCCGGAGCCATCCGGCCCTCGCCGACTCGCCGAACTCGTGATCCCCTGCCGCCTCGGCCGCCGCCACGGCCGCGTACAGCTGCATCTGCATCAGCAGCTTGTCGGGGTCATGGAGGATCAGGCGCTGGTAGGCCGTCGCCATGGCATGGAGCGCCGCCTCGCCCTCCAGCCCCTCGGCAGCGTCCATGAACACCTTGCGGGTGTCCTCCAGGCTCCGCTCGGTAGCGGCCAGGAACATGGCCTGCTTGCTGGAGAAGAGGCGGAACAGGTAGGGCTGCGAGACGCCCACACGCTTGGCGATCGACTCGGTGGACGTGGCGCTGTACCCGCCGCGGGCGAATTCGGTGATCGCCGCACGGATGACGCTCTCGCGCCGCTCGTCTGCACTCATCCTTGCCATGCGAGTAAGTTAGTACTCAATCACTAACTTAGTCAACCGGTCCGTCGGCGCCGCGCATACGTGAGAAGCGCGACCCTCTTGGATCGCGCCCCACACATACGTAAGAGGCGCGACCTCCATGGACCGCGCCCCACGCATACGTAAGGGGCGCGGTCCCACGGACCGCGCCCCTTACAACACGTCACGGCGGCGTCAGCCGAGCTGCACCACGGCGCGGGACTGGCCCAGCACCTTCTTGCCGTCGCTCATCGCCGTCAGGTCGACCCGCACCCGCTTGTCGTCCAGCAGTGCGGCCACCTTGCCGCTGACCTCGATCAGCGCACCCTTGTCATCGTTGGGTACGACGACCGGCTTGGTGAAACGCACCCCGTACTCGACGACCGAAGCCGGGTCGCCGGCCCAGTCCGTGACCACGCGGATCGCTTCGGCCATGGTGAACATGCCGTGGGCGATCACATCGTCGAGGCCGACCTCGCGGGCGAACTTCTCGTTCCAGTGGATCGGATTGAAGTCGCCCGAGGCGCCCGCGTACTGCACCAGCGCCGCCCGGGTGACCGGGAAGGACTGCGGAGGCAGCTCCGTACCGACCTCGACCGAGTCGTAACTCACCTTCGCCGTCATCACGCCTCCTCGGCGGCGCGCGCCACCAGCTTCGTCCACGCCGTCACGACATGCTCACCGGACTCGTCGTGGACCTCGCCACGCACGTCCAGGATGTCGTTGCCCGCCATGGACTTGACCGCCTCGATCGTCGAGGTGACCGTCAGCCGGTCCCCCGCCCGCACCGGACGCACGTAGACGAACTTCTGGTCACCGTGCACCACCCGGCTGTAGTCCAGGCCCAGCTGGGGGTCCTGCACGACCTGCCCGGCGGCCTTGAAGGTGATCGAGAACACGAAGGTCGGCGGCGCGATCACATCGCTGTGACCGAGCGCCTTGGCCGCCTCGGGGTCGACGTACGCGGGATTGGCGTCGCCCACCGCCTCGGCGAACTCTCGGATCTTCTCCCGGCCCACCTCGTACGGCGGGGTGGGCGGATAGGTCCGTCCCACGAAGGACTGGTCGAGCGCCATGAGCTCGCAACCTCCTGATGAAAGACGAAGGGGCCGCAGTACAGCTACAGCCCCGTACAACGACACGAGGCCGCCCCCAATGGGGACGGCCTCGTGTACGAGCCTGATTCAGCGCGTTTCGCGGTGCGCAGTGTGCGAGTTGCAGCGCGGGCAATGCTTCTTCATCTCAAGACGGTCCGGGTTGTTACGCCGGTTCTTCTTGGTGATGTAGTTCCGCTCCTTGCACTCCACGCAGGCCAGCGTGATCTTCGGGCGGACGTCGGTGGCAGCCACGTGAGTGCTCCTTGGACGGACGGTGGACGGATGAACGCAAAAAAAAGAGTAGCCGATCGGAGGACCGACCCCACAATCGGCTACTGTTAGTAGCGGTGACCGGACTTGAACCGGTGACACAGCGATTATGAGCCGCTTGCTCTACCGACTGAGCTACACCGCTTTGATGACTGAGTCCCCCCGCCGAAGCGGGGTTTCCCGATCACCAGAGCCCCAATGCGGAATCGAACCGCAGACCTTCTCCTTACCATGGAGACGCTCTACCGACTGAGCTATTGGGGCGAGCGATGAAGACATTACACGGTCGGTCGCCGATCGCCCAAATCCGTTTCGAAGCCCCATCCCGAGCCCTTCGCCGGCACCGCTCCGAGCCCTTGCCCCGCACCGCTCCGAGCCCCTCGACCGGCCCTTGATCAGCCACTCGTCCACCCCTGGCCCCACACGTGAGGCGGAGTCCCCCGCGCATCACAGCGGAGTCCTCCGCGCACCACGGGGCCGCGCCGGTACGACTATTTCGCTCCTCCTCGAACCCGGCCGGGCGCCCCCCTAGGCTCGACTCACTCTGTGTGACCTTGTCCCCTTTCCAGGAGCCGCGATGCCCGACAGTCAGCCGCGGCAGCCGGACGACCACGCGGCCGACGCGACCCGCAGCCCGGAGGGCTCCGCGCTGACGCTCTGCGGAGCCCGTCTCGCCGACGGCCGCATCGTGGACGTACGGCTCGGCGGCAGCCGCATCGAGGCCGTCGGCACCGCCGGCAGCCTCGTCGCACCCGGCGCCCGCGTGGACCTCCGCGGCCACCTGCTGCTTCCCGCCCCCGCCGAGCCGCACGCCCACAGCGACACCGCGCTCACCGCGCTCACCGCCGACGGCGCCGGAGCCGATGCCCCCGGGCCCGCCTCACAGCACCCCGACGACGTCCAGCGGCGCGCCACCGAGGCCGCGTTGCTGCAGCTCGGCCATGGCGCGACCGCGCTGCGCTCGCATGTGCGGATCGGCGACATACAAGGTCTCGGCGCCCTCGAAGCCGTCCTGCAGGCCCGTCGCTCGCTTCGCGGGCTCGCCGATCTGACCGCGGTCGCCGTCCCCCGGCTGCTCACCGGCGTCGCCGGCGCCGGCAACCTGGCCATGCTCCGCGACGCGCTGAAGATGGGGGCCTGCGGGGTCGGCGGGTGCCCCGACCTGGATCCGGACCCGACGGGGTACGCGGAGGCCGTCCTGGAGGTCGCGGCCGAGCACGGCTGCCCCGTCGACCTGCACACGGACAGTGACGATGCCGCCTGGCTGGCCCGGTTCGCGGCGATGGCCGGCGGAATGCGGCACCGGGTCTCCGTCGGCCCCTGCGGCGGCCTCTCCCGGCTTCCCGGCGACGTCGCCGCCCGCGCCGCCGACCAGCTCGCCGCCTCCGGTGTGACGGTGATCTGCCTCCCCCAGGGCGGCTGCTCCGGGTCGGAGCACCGGGACACCGCCCCGGTACGGCTGCTGCGCGCGGCCGGGGTACGGGTCGCCGCGGGCAGCGGAGCCCTGCGCGACCTCGCCAACCCCGTGGGACGCGGCGACCCGCTGGAGGCCGCCTTCCTGCTGGCCTCGCAGAGCGGGCTACGGGCCGAACACGCCTACGAGGCCGTCTCCTCGGAGGCCAGGCGCGCCATGGGGCTGCCCGAGGTGCGGGTCGAGGCGGGCTTCCCCGCCGAGCTGCTCGCCGTACGCGGGGAACAGCTGGCCGGCGTGCTCTCGCTGGCGTACAGCCGGATCGTGGTGCACCGCGGCAGGGTGGTCGCCCGGACCAGCGCGGTGCGCGAGTACTGCGACTCGGAGGCCGACGGCTCGTTCGGACTGCCGCGCCAGGGAAGACCGGATTCCGGGACCGGCGGCGGGCCTTGAGCGCGGCGGCCCGCTCCGGCGTACCGTCGACACCATGCGCATTGTCATCGCAGGTGGACATGGTCAGATCGCGCTGCGGCTGGAGCGGCTGCTCGCTGCGCGCGGAGATGAGGCGGCGGGCATCATCCGCAACCCGAAACAGAGCGAGGATCTCCGGGCCGTGGGGGCCGAACCCGTGGTCCTGGACCTGGAATCGGCCACCGTGGAGGAGACCGCCGAGGTGCTGCGCGGCGCCGACGCCGCGGTGTTCGCCGCCGGGGCAGGTCCCAACAGCGGTACGGACCGCAAGGACACCGTGGACCGGGGGGCCGCGGTGCTCTTCGCCGACGCCGCGCAGCGGGCGGGGGTGCGGCGTTACGTCGTGGTCTCGTCCATGGGCGCCGACCCGGACCACCCCGGCAACGAGGTGTTCGACGTCTACCTGCGGGCCAAGGGAGCGGCGGACGCGGACGTGCGCTCCCGCTCGGCCCTCGACTGGACGATCCTGCGCCCCGGGATGCTGACCAACGACGCGGGCACCGGGCAGGTCCTGCTCGCCGCGTCGACCGGACGCGGCCCGGTCCCGCGCGACGACGTGGCGGCGGCGCTCCTCGAACTGCTGGACACCCCGGCCACGGCGGGGCTGACGCTGGAACTGATCTCGGGCAATGTGCCGGTGTCGGTCGCGGTGAAGGACATCGCGGGTAACTGACCGCTCCGGCCGCTCCGGGGTCGCGGGGTCGCGGGGAGCTCACTGCTCCGGCCGCGCCGGGGCGGCAAGGTCGCGGGGAGGTCAGTCGCCCTTCGCGGGACGGACGGTGATGCCGTGCCGTTCCAGCAGGGCGGCGGTGACCCCGTCGCCCTCGCGCAGCTCGCCGGCGAACGTACCGTCATAGACCGCGCCACGCCCGCAGGAAGGACTGCGGGCCATCAGCAGCGCCTCGGTGCAGCCCGCCTCGCGCGCGGCCTTCAGTGCTCGCCCGGCGCCGTCCACGAACGCCTCGGTCACATCGTGGCCGGTGTCGTCCACGACGCGGGCCCGGCCGTCCAGCACGTCGTGGCCGTCCCCGCCGACGATCTCGGCGGGACGGCGGGGCGTGGGCAGCCCTGCGGCGACCTCGGGGCAGAAGGCCACCGGCCGTCGCCCGCCGAGGGCCGCAGCCATCTCCGCGGAGGCCTTGCCGCGCCCGTCGAACCGGCAGGGCACACCCCGCAGACACGCGCTGACCAGTACGGATTCCATGTCACGCCCCTCGTCACGGCGCAACTGAGAAGACCCCCTCCGAAGGTCGGCGGCCTTCCCGGTCGTGCCCGTCGTCTGTCTGATCCGAGTCTTCTCTACGGCGGGTGCTCTCGGGGTACACACCTGGGAGAGCATGGCCGGGGAGAGTGCGCGCTCGACCGGCCAGGTGCAGGAAAATACGTCGCCCGTCCTCATGCCGGCTGAGAACAATGCCGAGCATGGGGACAGACATTCACGGCTTCATCGAGTGCCGCTGGGATCGCTGGCTGGACGAGGACGACCGCATGTGGTTCCAGGCCATCGACCTCTCGCACCTCTACAACGGACGCGACTACGTTGCCTTCGGATGCCTGTTCGGTGTCCGCGACACCACCTCATTCCGCCCACTCGCCGATCACCGCGGCCTCCCCCATGACGTGTCCAAGGAAGTTCTCACCGCCTTCGAGCCCTGGAGTGACGAGCTGCACGGCGAGTCCTGGATCACCTGGGCGGAACTGACAACCGTCGACTGGGACGAGGTCGCGAACGAGGTCGACAACTGCGTCCACGAGTACCACCGAAGCACTGACGGCAGTTGGAACATGCACGGACGGAACTCCGGCCTCACCCGCTTTGCCGAACTCTCCGGCCTCACCGACCCCCGACAGCTCTACTGCGCGGGCAGTCTCTATCCCGAAGACACCGAGTGGCAGGACGGCGACCGGCTCTTCCGCATCGGCCGCCTGCGGCGGAAGGACGCCGTACCCGACAGCGAATGGGGCGCTGTCCGGTCGGTCATGCGCACGCTGGCGAACCTGCACGGCGACGAGGGAGTCCGCCTGGTCGTCTGGTTCGACGGCTGAGGTGAGGTGCCGACGTGGCAAGTGGCCTGTGCGCTTGGGTCGACTTGCCAAAGGGGCCCTTCGAGTCACCGCACGGCAGGACCTGACGAGGCGCACGGCACCGAAAGGGTGCGCCCCTCACCGGTGTTCTGCCGGAATGCGGCTTTGTGGAAACGCGGCACACCCCTCGCTTGGGTGACAACTGCGGGTATCCCACGTCCTTCTGTGAGCGCCTGGCTGTACCGCAGGACGCCCCCGTGTTCGGCCAGCCATCTGCCCGCCCCCGGCGTGCCGATACGCCCACCCTGTTCAGCCGCAGCCCTGCACATCCGGTCTGGCACGATTCCTGACGAGCAGTCGATTGCCGCGGACACCGCACATTCAGGTCGCATGAACGGCTAGCCTGGCGGCACCAACGCGCATAGGGGGAGGCATTGGCAGGAGTAGAAATCTTGGCGGCGGTGGCAACTCAAGCTGCGAGTGTGGCCGCCCGGGACGCCTGGAAGAGTTTTCAGGCAACACGACAAGCCAAGGCCGGAACAGCTCCTCCGCCAGACGCCGATACGGCGACGGGCCCGGAGAAACCAGGTGAAGACTTCGGGCAGGGGGTTCCCCTCCCGCTTCCGGTCGAGGTGCCTACGGCACGGCAAGACCCGCTCGCTGACGTCTTGGAGGCGTACTACAACAAGGTGGGGCGAAGAGCTGATGTCAGCTTCTTCGCAGCGATCGGAGCCGCACTACTCGGATACCTCATCATCGCCGCCGGGATCGCGGTCGGCGTCTACCGCTCGGACGACATGGTGCTGGCTGTCGTCATGACGGCCTCCGGCGCCTTCTCCCAGGCGCTTTCTTTCTTCTTCTTCCGGAATCGGGCGGAAGAACGACGGATGATGCTTCAGGTTCTGGCAGACCTGCGGGACGACGCCGAGAAGAACGTCCGAGCTGCACGCTCACTGGCACTCATCGAGCAGATTCAACAGCCGCTCCTGCGGGACAACTTGACAGCAGCGGTCGTCCTGGAACTGAGCGGGGTTTCTGCGGACCTGAAGAATATCCACGACTCGATGAACCTCTTCGGCAATGAACGCGCGGCCCGCACCTCCGAATGAGGAAGACAAAGGGGGCGATGACCCGCACCATCTATGCGGGTCATCGCTGTGCGCAATAGCCATCTGACGGCCGTTGCGGCGCAGTACCCGATCGGCGCTCGGCCGATGGGGAACGACCTCGACCACGCGGCCGGTCCTGCTGAACCCGCTATACGTCCGAAGAAAGCCCCGGGGTCCGAGACGGATACACCGCCCCTCCGCCGCGCCATCAGCGGTCGACGCGGTCCACCCTCCGCTCGTGTGTCCCGGCTCCCCGGATGGCCCATCGGGCGCCCTCAAGCCTGCAGAGCGCTCTGCCGGCTCCCGCCGAGCCGGATCGGCCAACTCCTGAGACCGGGTGCAGGAGAACCGGGGCACGCAGAGACACACCTGACCGGTCGGTACGCCTTGACCCCTCCAGCGCCCATGTGACCCACATCACACATGCGCCTCTCCTCCGCTCAGGTCCTGGACGGACCCCCACGGAACGCACGCCCATGGCCGACCACACCAGCACCCGCCCCCTTCTCAGGTCCACGCGGAGGCGCAACAGCGGGCTGACGGCCGGATGGGCTCATCGCTGCGGGGACCAGGCAAGCCGAGAGCAAGACCCACCCCCCGGGGGACAACTGGGGGACGCGCCCTGATCGGACCAGACCTGGGATCGAGGCGGGATCAGGTGAGACAAGGTGACGTTTCGGCTACCTCGACACCGAGTCGCCGCACACACGAGAAAACCCCTTCCGACCAGCTTAAACAGCAGGTCGGAAGGGGCTTCACTTCCAGTGGCGGCGCCAGGGTTCGAACCTGGGTAGGCTGAGCCGGCAGATTTACAGTCTGCTCCCTTTGGCCACTCGGGCACACCGCCAAGGGATGCTGCCGTGAGACCCGCTTTGCGGCGGTGCTCTGTGGCAACGACGTAAACGATACCTGATGCCCGGGGGTGCTACGCCACTGGATTGACCAGCGGCCGGGACGGGCGCGGGTGGCTAGGCTTTGGTGGCGGCGTGGCGTCTGCGGGCGCCGTGACCGCCCCTGTAAGCACTTCCTTTCCAGCACCCCGATACAAGGAGCCACACGTCATGGCCGACTCCAGTTTCGACATCGTCTCGAAGGTCGAGCGGCAGGAGGTCGACAACGCCCTCAACCAGGCCGCCAAGGAGATCTCCCAGCGTTACGACTTCAAGGGCACCGGAGCCTCGATCTCCTGGTCCGGCGAGAAGATCCTGATGGAGGCGAACGGCGAGGAGCGGGTCAAGGCGATCCTCGACATCTTCCAGTCCAAGCTGATCAAGCGCGGCATCTCGCTGAAGTCGCTGGACGCGGGCGAGCCGCAGTTGTCCGGCAAGGAGTACAAGCTGTTCTGCACGATCGAGGAAGGCATCTCCCAGGAGAACGCCAAGAAGGTCGCGAAGATCATCCGCGACGAGGGCCCCAAGGGCGTCAAGGCCCAGGTCCAGGGCGACGAGCTGCGGGTCAGCTCGAAGAGCCGGGACGACCTGCAGGCCGTCCAGGCGCTGCTGAAGGGCCAGGACTTCGACTTCGACGTCCAGTTCGCGAACTACCGGTAGGACACGACGGCCCGGGCCCGGAGCGGAATGTGCCGCTCCGGGCCCGGACTGCATGTCCGAATACCGCCGGTCCCGGCGGTTCGGGCGAAGCAGACTGGTCCGTGGCAGCCGGTGTTACGGCTGGCCGACGGACGAGGAGAGGGACGAGTCATGACCATGTACGCGACGGTCGACAGCCCACTGGGTGAGCTGCTGCTGGTCGGCGAGGAGACTGCCGGACCCGCCGGGACCGCGGCGGGGATCGCGCTCGTCTCGCTCTCCCTGCCGGGCCAGAAGGGCGCGGCGGTCGTCCAGGAGGGCTGGCGGCACGATCCCTCGGCGTTCGACGGGATCGCCGCCCAGCTGCGCGAGTACTTCGAGGGGCGGCGGACCCGGTTCGACGTCCTGTACGCCGACGGCCGGGGCACGGACTTCCAGCGCCGGGTGTGGGCCGCGCTGGACGGTGTTCCGTACGGGGAGACGGTGTCGTACGGGCAGATCGCCGAGCGGGTCGGCGCCTCCGGGGCGGGCGTACGGGCCGTGGGGACGGCGATCGGGCGCAATCCGCTGCTCGTCGTGCGCCCCTGCCACCGGGTGATCGGTGCGGACGGGGCGCTGCGGGGCTACGCGGGCGGCCTGGAGCGCAAGGAGCGGCTTCTGGGGCTCGAGGGTGCCCTGGCGGCGAGCTGATGACCGGGCTCTTCCCCCGGCCGCGGGCCGTGGTCGCACCGGGTGCCGTACACGTACCCGAGTGGCTGTCCGTGGAGCAGCAGCGGGAGTTGGTGGCTGCGTGCCGGGAGTGGGCGCGCGGGCCCGTTCCGCTGCGGCACACGGCACTGCCGGGCGGTGGGGTGATGTCCGTGCGGACCGTGTGCCTGGGGTGGCACTGGCAGCCGTACCGGTACACCCGCACGGCGGACGACGTGAACGGCGCGCCGGTCGCCCCGTTCCCGGAGTGGCTCGCGGAGTTGGGGCGGGCGGCGGTGGCGGAGGCGTACGGGCCGGAGAGTCCGGTACGGACGTACGCCCCCGACGCCGCGCTGATCAATTTCTATGACGACGCCGCGCGGATGGGCATGCACCAGGACAAGGAGGAGCGGTCCGGTGCCCCTGTCGTGTCGCTCAGCATCGGCGACACCTGCGTCTTCCGTTTCGGCAACACGGAAAGCCGGGGGCAGCCTTATACGGACGTGGAGTTGGCCTCCGGGGATCTGTTCGTCTTCGGCGGGCCGTCGCGCTACGCGTTCCACGGAGTGCCCCGGATCCGTCCCGGGACGGCGGGTCCCGGAACGGGGATGAGCGGTGGCCGGCTCAATCTGACGCTGCGCGAGACGGGACTCGGCGTCCCGGGGTCGGAAGCGCGTCAGCGGCGCTCGCGGGAGTTCCCGAACAGCAGCCGGTAGCCGATCAGCAGGACGAGCGAACCACCGATGGCCGAGACCCAGGTCGCCGGGTCGAAGAAGTCCTCGTTGTCGATCGTGCGGTCCAGGAAGCGCGTCGCTATCCAGCCGCCCAGGAAGGCGCCGACGATCCCGATGAGGGTGGTCCCCACGAGGCCGCCGGGGTCGCGGCCCGGCAGCAGAATCTTGGCGATGACGCCGGCGACAAGCCCAAGAATGATCCAGCCAATAATGGTCATGCGTGCGAACCTACCCGTCACTCGGTCTTGGAATCCAAGACGTTCGAGCCGGTCGGGCGGTTGCGGAGCACCGGGTGTGAACGGGCCGGACTCCGCCCACCGCCCTGTTCGTCACCAGCCGGCGAACTCGTCGTCGGTGGAGACGATCTCCTTGCCGAACGGCATCAGCGAGACCGGGATCAGCTTGAAGTTCGCGATGCCCAGCGGGATGCCGATGATCGTGAGGCACAGGGCGATTCCGGTGGTGATGTGGCCGAGGGCCAGCCACCAGCCCGCGAGGACCAGCCAGAGCACGTTGCCCACGCAGGAGGGCGCGCCCGCGTCCCGGCGGTCGACGACGCGGTGGCCGAAGGGCCAGAGGGCGTAGAGGCCGATCCGGAAGGCCGCGAGGCCGAACGGGATGCCGATGATCGTGATGCACAGCAGGAGTCCCGCGAGCACGTAGCCGAGGAACATCCAGAAGCCGCACAGGACCAGCCAAATGACGTTCAGAATTGTCTTCACGGGCGATGACCTGCCATCTGCTCTAGTCGGGCGATGCGCTCCGCCATCGGCGGGTGGGTCGAGAACATCTTGGACATGCCCTGTCCGGGGCGGAACGGGTTCGCGATCATCATGTGGCTCGCGGTCTCGATCCGGGGCTCGGGGGGCAGCGGGAGCTGTTTGGTGCCGGCGTCCAGCTTCCGCAGGGCGCTGGCCAGGGCCAGCGGGTCGCCGGTCAGCTGGGCGCCCGAGGCGTCCGCCTCGTACTCCCTGGAGCGGCTGACGGCCAATTGGATCACGGATGCGGCGAGCGGGCCCAGGATCATGATCAGCAGCATGCCGAGGATGCCGGGGCCCTCGTCGTCGTTGGAGCGGCCGATCGGGATCAGCCAGGCGAAGTTCACCAGGAACATGACGACGGAGGCGAGCGCTCCGGCGACGGACGAGATCAGGATGTCGCGGTTGTAGACATGGCTGAGCTCGTGGCCGAGGACGCCGCGCAGTTCCCGTTCGTCCAGGATCTGGAGGATGCCGTCGGTGCAGCACACCGCGGCGTTGCGCGGGTTGCGGCCCGTCGCGAAGGCGTTGGGTGCCTGCGTCGGGGAGATGTAGAGCCGCGGCATGGGCTGGCGGGCCGCGGTGGAGAGCTCGCGGACCATGCGGTAGAGCTGGGGCGCCTCGAACTCGCTCACCGGGCGGGCGCGCATGGCGCGCAGCGCCAGCTTGTCGCTGTTCCAGTACGCGTAGGCGTTGGTGCCGACGGCTACGACGAGGGCGACGATCAGGCCCGTACGTCCGAAGAAGCTGCCGATGACGATGATGAGTGCGGACAGGCCCCCGAGGAGTACGGCGGTTCTCAGCCCGTTGTGCCGGCGGTGCACGGTACGCCCTCCAAGTGGTGCAGCAGGGGAACCCTTGCTTGGTGGTGCTCCACTCCCCAGTGGAGCCTCCCGTACTGGTCAACGCCAGGCGAGGAGAGCTAGTTCCCTTGTGCTCACTGCCGCGGGGCCCGGTCCGCTCCGGGTGTGGGCGCCGGAGCGGGCCGTAGGCCGTACGGGTGGAGGCGTGCCCGCGGGTCAGCGCTGGACGGGCAGTTTCGCGAGCGCCAGGGCCTCGGGGTCGGGCTCGACGTCACTGGTGCAGTGGGCGCAGCGGGAGGCGACGGCGGGGATGGCCGTGTAGCAGCGGGGGCAGTCGCGCAGGGCGGCCTTGATGTCGACCTGCTCCTGGTCCTTCTTGGCGGTGAAGCGGTCCTGGACCTTGGCCATGGGCACGACGACGCAGAAGTAGAGGACCGCGGCGGTGATGAGGAAGGCGATCGCGGCGCTGACGAAGAGGCCGTAGGGGAAGGTCACACCGTCGAACTTGAAGTGCGCCTTGCTGAAGTCGCCCGTTCCGCGGGTGATGATGCCGATCAGCGGCACGATGAACGCGTTGCTGAACCCGGTGACGACCGCGGTGAACGCGGCTCCGACGGCGAGGCCGATCGCCATCGAGATCACGTTTCCGCGCAGGATGAAGTCCTTGAACCCGTTCAGCACTGCTTCTGGCTCCTCTGTTGTGATGTGAAGGCTGTCTGCGCCGCGCGCGGGCATGACCCTGCCCTGTACGGGCCGTCGGGGGCAAACCGATCTTGGGCTCGTCCTGCGGCGCCGTCAGAACAGGTTGACGCCGGCGAATCTGAGGACGGTCTGCGGGGCACCCGACAGAGCGATGCCGGCGACGGCGGTGAGGACGATCGCGGCGGTGAGCGGGGCCGGGGTGCGGCGGGGGGTGACGGGCTGCTCCACGCCGTCCTCGGCGGGGCCGCGGAACAGGGCCGCGGTCCACCGGAGGTAGTAGTAGAGCGCGATCACGACGTTCACGGCCATGACGACGGCGAGCCAGCCGAGTCCGGCGTCGACGGCCGAGGAGAAGACCGTGACCTTGGCGAAGAGTCCGATGATGCCCGGCGGCAGTCCGGCCAGGCAGAGCAGGAAGAAGCCCATGGCGAGGGCGGCGAGCGGGCGGGTGGCGTACAGACCTCGGTAGTCGGCGATGCGGTTGCCCGGGTGGGTTCGGGCGACCAGGGCGGCCACCGCGAACGCGCCGAGGTTCACGACCGCGTACATCAGCGCGTACGCGACGGTGGAACCGATCTGCCGGTCCCCGGCGTACGCGGCCGCGGCGATCGGCACCAGGAGGTAGCCGGCCTGGGCGACGGACGACCAGGCGAGCAGGCGTACGGCGCTGCGGGCGCGGGTGGCGCTCTGGCGCAGCGCGGCGACGTTGCCGACGGTCATGGTGAGGGCGGCGAGGACGGCGAGGGCGGGGCCCCAGACGTCCGCGTACGAGGGGAAGGCGACCACGGTCACGAGGATGAGGCCGGAGAAGCCGACTGCCTTGCCGACGACCGAGAGGTAGGCGGCGATCGGCAGGGGGGCGCCGACGTAGGTGTCGGGCACCCAGAAGTGGAAGGGTGCCGCCGCCGTCTTGAAGGCGAAGCCGACGAGGGTGAGGGCGACGCCCGCCTCGGCGAGCGTGGAGAGCTGTCCGGGGACGTCGTCGAGGCGGGCGGCGATCTCCGTGAGGTGGAGGGTGCCGGTGGCCGCGTACACGAAGCTGACGCCGAGGAGCATCACGGCGGTCGCGACGACGGAGGACAGGAAGAACTTCAGCGCGGCTTCGGAGGAGCGCCGGTCGCCGCGCTTGATGCCGACGAGGGCGAAGGCGGGCAGCGAGGCGACTTCGAGCGCGACAACGAGGGTGGCGAGGTCGCGGGAGGCGGGCAGGAGTGCGGCGCCTGCGGCGGAGGACAGCAGCAGGAACCAGAACTCGCCGGCCGGGAGCTTGCGGGTGTCGCCGATGGAGAGCAGCGCGGTGAGCAGGGCGCCGCCGAGCACGAGGGCCTGGATGACCAGGGTGAAGTGGTCGGCGGTGTAGCTGCAGGCGTGTGTGCCGGTGGTGAGGCAGAAGGTGGACCGGTCGCCCTCGTGCAGGGGGATCAGGAGGGCGAGGGCGGCTACGAGTCCGGCGACGGCTCCGTAGCCGAGCAGTGGCTTGCGGGCCGCGGGCACGAAGAGGTCGGCGACCAGGACGACCAGGGCGACGGCCGCGACGGTGACCGGGGGCGCGATCGCGAGCCAGTCGACGGACTGGACGAGGCCGGTGCCGCCCTCGGCCGCGGACTGGACGAGGCTTGCTGCGCCGGTGGCGCTTTCGGCTGCCACGATCACGACTTGCCTCCTGCGAGGAGCTTCTGCACGGCCGGGTCGGTGAGGCCGAGGAGGACGGCGGGCCACAGGCCGGCGAGGACGGTGAGGGCCGCGAGGGGGGTCCAGGCGGCGAATTCGTAGCTCTGCACGTCGGCGATCGGGTGCGGCTCCTCGCGCTTGGCGCCCATGCAGACGCGGCGGACCACGACGAGGAGGTACGCGGCGGTGAGCAGGGTGCCGAACGCGGCGATGGACATGAAGGTGAGGAAGGCGGGGCGGCTCAGTCCCGCGGCGGGGTCGAAGGCTCCGAACAGGGCGAGCATCTCGCCCCAGAATCCGGCGAGCCCGGGCAGGCCCAGGGACGCGACCGCGGCGAACGCGAGAAGGCCGCCGAGGCGGGGCGCGCGGCCGTAGAGGGCGGCGCCGGTCGCTCCGGCGAGGGTGTCGAGGTCGGCGGTGCCGTACCGGTCCTTGACCGCGCCGACCAGGAAGAACAGCAGGCCGGTGATGAGGCCGTGGGCGATGTTGGCGAAGAGCGCGCCGTTGACGCCGGTGGGGGTCATGCTCGCGATGCCGAGGAGGACGAAGCCCATGTGGCCGACGGAGGAGTACGCGATCAGCCGCTTGAGGTCGCCCTTGGCGCCGGGCCGGGCCAGCGCCAGGCAGGCGAGCGAGCCGTAGATGATGCCGGCGACCGCGAAGGCCGCGAGGTAGGGCGCGAAGGTGTGCATGCCGTCGGGGGCGATCGGGAGCAGGATCCGGACGAATCCGTACGTGCCCATCTTCAGCATGACGCCGGCGAGGAGGACCGAGCCGACCGTCGGGGCGGCGGTGTGGGCGTCGGGGAGCCAGCTGTGCAGCGGCCACATCGGGGTCTTCACCGCGAGTCCGACGCCGATCGCGAGAACGGCGACGACCTGCACGGACGAGGTGAGTCCGCGGCCGTTGTCAGTGGCGAGTGCCACCATGTCGAAGGTGCCGCTCTTCAGTCCGATGAGGAGCAGGCCCAGCAGCATGACGACCGAGCCGAGCAGTGTGTAGAGGATGAACTTCCAGGCGGCTGCCTGCTTCTGCGCACCGCCCCAGCGGGCGATGAGGAAGTACATCGGGATGAGCACCATCTCGAACGCCAGGAAGAACAACAGCAGGTCGAGGACGGCGAAGGTCGCGAGGGTGCCGGACTCCAGGACGAGGATCAGTGCGACGAAGGCCTTCGGGGAGGGGCCTTCGGGCATTTTGAAGTAGCTGTAGAGCGCGCAGAGGAAGGTCAGCAGCGCGGTCAGTACGAGAAGGGGGAGCGAGATGCCGTCGATGCCGAGATGGATGCGGACGTCGAGCGCCGGGATCCAGCTGATGTCGGTGGTGGCCTGCATCTTCGACGGATGGTCGTGGTCGAAGCCCAGGGCCAGCACGATCGCCGCGATGAGGATGACGCCGGTGACGGTCACGCCGTGGCGGAGCACGGCCTGGTCAGGGTGCCTGCCCTTCAGCCCGGGCGGGGCCGGGAGCAGGGCCGCGACGGCCCCCAGGAGCGGGGCGACGACGATGAACGCCAGAAGGAACTGCATCACGGATGCGCTGATATCGATCACGGCTCACGACCCGGCGTTGACGTTGGCGAAGACGACGGCGGCGACCGCCAGGACCAGCGAACCGGCGAGCAGTGCGCTGAGGTAGGTCTGCACGTTGCCGGTCTGCGCGCGGCGGACGGCGGTGCCGAGCCAGCGTGCGCCGGTGGCGGAGCCGCGTACGTAGGTCTCGACGACCTCGCGGTCCAGGAAGCGGACGAGGCTCGCCGCGGCCTGGACGGGGCGGACGAACAGGGCCGCGTACAGGGCGTCCAGGTGGAAGCCGGTGGCCGCGTGGCGGTGGAGCGGGCCGAGCAGCAGGCGGCCGGGGTCGGCCGGGTCGGGGGCGTCACCGGCGGTTCCGTAGGCGGCGGTGTGGCTCTCGATGGCCTCGATCTCGACGAGGGCGGGTTCCGCGTCGGGGTGGGCGACGACCGAACCCATGGGGGTGCGGGCGGCGAGCGCCGTGGTGTGGCGCCAGGCCCCGTAGGTGACGAGGCCGCCGACGAGTCCGACGCCGGTGGATAGCACGGCGGTCGTCAGCGAGGGGGTGAGGCTGTGGCCGTCGAACCAGTCGGTGATCACGCCCACGGTGAGTCCGAAGGCCATGGTGGGGACGGCCAGGACCCACAGGACCGAGGTCATGGCGACGGGCTGCCTGCCATGGTCGGGGGCCTCGGCGCCACGGCCGCGGAAGGCGAGGAGCCACAGCCGGGTGGCGTACGCGGCGGTGAGCACGGCGGCCAGGAGGCCGGCGACGAGCACGGTCCAGCCGGCGGCGGCCGGGGCGACGTGCCGGTCACCGAGGGCGGTGTGCTCGGCGGCGACGAGAACGGCTTCCTTGGAGAAGAAGCCGGCGAACGGCGGGATGGCGGCCAGCGCGAGGAGGGCGACCGTCATCGTCCAGTAGGCGTCGGGAATGCGCTTGGCCAGGCCTCCCATGCGGGACATGGCGGCCAGCGAGTTGGTGCCGGCGGCGTGGATGACGACGCCCGCTGCGAGGAAGAGGACGGCTTTGAACGCGCCGTGCGAGATGAGGTGGAAGACGGCGGCGCCGCGGTCCCCGACGGCCAGGGCGCCTGACATGTAGCCGAGCTGGCCGATGGTCGAGTACGCGAGGACGCGCTTGATGTCGTCCTGGGCGAGGGCGGCGAGCCCGGAGCCGATCATCGTGACGGCGGCCATGACCGCGAGGACGACGAGTGCGGCACCGGATTCGGCGAAGACGGGGAGGAGCCGGGCCACGAAGTAGATACCGGCGGCGACCATCGTCGCCGCGTGGATCAGCGCGGAGACGGGGGTGGGGCCGGCCATCGCGTCGGGCAGCCAGGTGTGCAGCGGGAACTGCGCGGACTTGCCCGCGACACCGGCGAGGAGGAGCAGGGCGATCAGGGTGGGGTGGTCGAGGCCGCCGTGGGCGACGGCACCCAGGATGCCCGTGATGCGGAAGGTGCCGGTGTCGGCGGCGAGGGCGAACAGGCCGATGAGGAAGGGGACGTCGCCGAGCTTGGTGACCAGGAAGGCCTTGAGGGAGGCGGCGCGGGCCTCGGGCGTCTCCCAGTAGTGGCCCACCAGGAAGTACGAGCAGATGCCCATGATCTCCCAGCCGACCAGGAGCACCATCAGGTCGCCGGAGTAGACGACGAGCAGCATCGCGGAGGTGAAGAGGGAGACGAGCGCGGCATAGGAGGGGTAGCGGGGGTCGTCGCGCAGGTACGCCGTCGAGTAGATCTGCACACAGCTCGCGACGAGGGCGACCAGGACGGCGACGAGGACGGCGAAGCCGTCGAGGTGCAGCGCGAGGTCGATCGGGACGGAACCGGTGGGGGTGAGCTGCGTCGCGGCGTCGATGGCCGGCCCGCCGCCCTGGCGTGCGGCGACGACCGCGGCGACGACGAGGGCCACGAGGGAGGGCAGCACGGCGAGCGGCCGGACGTAGCCCGGTGCGGTGCGGCCGAGGAGGAGGCCGGCCGCCGCACCCAGGAACGGGAGAAGGGGGACGAGGACGGCGAGCGTCGTGGTGGTCACGCGGTGGCCTCTGCCTTCTTTGCCTTCCCTGCCGGAGCAGTGGCCTGGTCTTCGGGGGCGTCGGCTTCGTTCTCGTCGTCCGGGTCGTCCGGGAGTGCTTCGGCCTCGTCGGTCTCGGCGGTGTCGCGGAGGCGGTCGACGTCGGAGCTGCCGCGGTTGCGGTACACGGCGAGGACGATCGCCAGGCCGATGCCGATCTCCGCCGCCGCGATGGCGATGGTGAACAGGGTGAGGGCCTGGCCGGAGTGCAGGGCGTCGCGGAGCCAGACGTCGAAGGCGACGAGGTTGAGGTTGACGGCGTTGAGCATCAGCTCGACGGACATCAGGACGAGGATCGCGTTGCGGCGGGCGAGCACTCCGTACAGCCCGGTGCAGAAGAGGAGGGCGGCGAGCACGGCGGGATAGGCGAGGTGCATCAGCTCTGGTCCTCTCGGCTCGTGTTCTCTCGGCTCGTGCTCTTCCGTGCCGCGTTGTCCGGGATCGCCTGCTCCCGGCCCTTGCGGGACAGGACGATCGCGCCGACGAGGGCGGCGAGCAGCAGGACGGAGAGCGCTTCGAAGGGCAGCACCCAGTGCCGGAAGAGGAAGGAGCCGGTGGCCTCGGTGGACCCCTGCGCCGGACCGTCCAGATCGATCCAGGTGGTGCGGAAGGCGTCCACGACGACCCAGACGAGGGTCCCCGCCGCGGCTGCGGCGACCGCGAGGGCGACCCAGCGGTTCTCCGAATCCGCGTCCGGGGAGCGGCCGATGGGGGCCCGGGTGAGCATCAGGCCGAACAGGAGGAGGACGACGACGGAACCGACGTAGATCAGTACCTGCACCCAGGCGATGAACTCCGCGGTGAGCAGGAGGTACTCGACGGCGAGACCGCCGAGCGCCACGATCAGCCAGAGGGCGGCGTGCACCAGTTGTCTGGTCGTGACGGTGACGAGGGCCGCGCCGAGGGTGGCGATGCCGACGAGAACGAAGGCGATCTCGACCCCGGTCGGGGAGAGGAAGCCGGGGTGGCTCGCGGCGGCGGCGAGGGCGGAGCCCGGAGTGGCGCCGAAGGCGGCGCCGGGGGTAGCTCCGAGGACGGCGCCGGTGGCGGTGATCACGCCGGTCCCTCCTGATCCGTGGGGTCGGGCGGGGCCGGTGCGGCAGGCGGGGCTGCCTCGGCCGCTGCTTCCTGTTCGCGCTGGGCGCGGAGCTTGTCCGCCGTCTTGCGGGCTGCGGCGATCTCCTTCGGCTCCTCGGCGGACGGGTCGAGCGCCGGAGGCTCCGGAACCGTCCACATCCAGTCGCGCAGTTTGTCGCGCTCATGGGTGAGTTCGAGGATGTCCGTCTCCGCGTACTCGAACTCCGGCGACCAGAAGAGCGCGTCGAACGGGCACACCTCGATGCAGATGCCGCAGTACATGCAGAGGGAGAAGTCGATCGCGAACCGGTCCAGCACGTTGCGGCTGCGCTCGCGGCCGCCCGGGACCGCTGCGGGCACCGTCTCCTTGTGAGAGTCGATGTAGATGCACCAGTCCGGGCACTCGCGTGCGCAGAGCATGCAGACCGTGCAGTTCTCCTCGAACAGCGCGATGACGCCGCGGGAGCGGGGCGGAAGTTCGGGCTGCACGTCCGGGTACTGGGCGGTGACGGTCTTCTTCGTCATTGTCCGCAGGGTGACGGCGAGGCCCTTGGCCAGACCTGAGCCGGGGATCGGGGGCACTAGTTGATCGCCACCTTCACGATGCCGGTGAGCGCGATCTGCGCGAGAGCGAGCGGGATGAGTGTGGTCCAGGCGAGCTTCTGGAGCTGGTCCTCGCGCAGCCGCGGATAGCTCACGCGCAGCCAGATGACGACGAAGGCGAGGATGCCGGTCTTCAGGAGCGTCCAGACCCAGCCGAGTCCGTCGGCACCCAGCGGGCCGTGCCAGCCGCCGAGGAAGAGAACGGTGGTGAGTCCGCACAGCACGACGATGCCCGCGTACTCGGCGAGCAGGAAGAGCGCGAAGCGGAGGCCGGTGTACTCGGTGTACGCGCCGAAGATGATCTCCGAGTCCGCGACCGGCATGTCGAAGGGCGGGCGCTGGAGTTCGGCGAGCCCGGCCACGAAGAAGACCAGGGCACCGACGATCTGCCAGGGCAGCCACCACCACTCGAAGGCGTTGAGGATGCCGGGGAGGGAGACGGTGCCGGCCGCCATCGCCACGGAGGCGGCGGCGAGCAGCATCGGCAGTTCGTACGCGAGCAGCTGCGCTGCGGTACGGAGGCCGCCGAGCAGCGAGAACTTGTTGGCGGATGCCCAGCCCGCCATGAGGGAGCCGAGCACGCCGACCCCCATCACCGCGAGCACGAAGAAGATGCCCGCGTCGACGACCTGGCCGACCGCGCCCTCACTGGGGCCGATCGGGATCGCGACCAGGACGAGGAGGTACGGAAGCAGCGCGACGGCGGGCGCGATCTGGAAGACCCGGCGGTCGGCCTCCGCCGGGACGATGTCTTCCTTCTGCGCGAACTTCACGCCGTCCGCGACGAGCTGGGCCCAGCCGTGGAAGCCGCCGGCGTACATGGGCCCGAGGCGGCCCTGCATGTGGGCCATCACCTTGTGTTCGGCCTGACCCACGACGAGGGGGACGACCATGAACACGGCGAAGACGATGACGAGGCGTAGGGCGACGTCCAGTACGTCGTTCACTCGGGGTCGCCTCCGGCGGGGGTGTTGGGGGGCTGCGGGGACGGAGGGGGCTGGGGGGACGGAGGGGCCTGCGGCGTTTGGGGCGCTTGGGGCGTCTGGCGCGTGTGCTCAGTGGGTGGTTCGGGAGCCGGCTCGGTGGGGGCCGGTTCGGGCGTGGGTTCGCCGGAATCAGCGGTGTCACCGGAGTCGCGGGAATCGCGGGAATCGCGGGAACTGCCGGGCCCAGCGGTCGGCTCGTCGAACGCCGGGCGGGCGTCGTGCCACGGTGCGTCGGATGCCGGGGCCGAGGGTGCACGGGAAGCGGGAGCCGACGCCCCGCCCGTACCCGGCCCGGACTCCGTACCCGGCCCGGACTCCGGACTCGTGCCCGCACTCGGCACGGACCGCGGACCCGAATTCGGTCCAGTCTCCGAACCCGCACCCGGCCCGGGCTCCGTGCCCGCCGCTGTCTGCTGGCTGGCCGAGCCCTGTGACGCGCTGCGGGTGCGGCGCGGGGGCGCGGTTCGGGGCGCCGGCTCCACAGCCGAGGCCGACGGCGCGTCCGGGCCCGTGTCCGGACCCGCGCCCTGAGCCGTGTCGGGTGCGGCCGGAGTTACCGGTGTGGCAGGCGTGGCGTCGCTCGCGCTGCGGGTGCGACGGGCCGGGCGGTCGCCCGCGGGCCTGGCCGCACGCGCCGGGCGGGCGGGGGCCGGCGGGAGCTGGCCCTTCAGGGGGCCCCATTCGTTCGGGTCGGGAACGCCGGGCGGCAGCATCGTGCGGCGCTTCGGGCCGCCGTGTTCCGACTCGCCCGGCTCCTTGGCGCCCGGCCATGCCTTCGCCACGCGCGCCGCGAGGACGAAGTCCTTGCGCAGGGGGTGGCCCTCGAAGCCCTCGGGCAGCAGCAGCGGCACCAGGTGCGGGTGCCCGTCGAAGCCGATGCCGAACATCTCGTGGGTCTCGCGCTCGTGCCACGCGGCACCGGCGTACACGCCGATCGCGGTGGGCAGCACGGCCGCCTCGTACGGAACCGTCGTACGGACCAGCAGCCGCCGGACGCCCCCGCCCTCGGCCGGCAGCGCGGCGACATGGGCGCAGACGCGGAAGCCGGTGCCGGGTTCGTCCACGGCGCTCAGCCAGTCGAAATAGGTGCAGCCGAGCCCGTCGCGCGCCGTTTCGAGGGCGGCGATCCAGGACGCGGCCGGCACATCGACGGTCAGCAGTTCGTACGCCTGCTCCGCTGTGGCGTCCTCGCCGAAGATCTCGGTGACGGCGTCCGGCAGCCGGTCGTACTTGTCGGTGCTCTCTGTGCTCTCGGCGGCGCTCACTTCCGCCCCTCCCCCGACGGACCGGACGGATCCGGCTGACCCGGCTGACCCGGCTGACCCGAAGAACCCGACGGACTCGCCGACTCCTGCGAATCCGACGAACCCCGCGCACCCGACGAACCCGGTGCCGGCGGTGCGGAGACCAGTCCGCTGCGGAGCGCGGCGGTGGAGGGCCGGCCGCCGCCCGTCGCGTAGCGCTCGCCGAGCGACTCGCGCGCGATCTTCTCCTGGAGCTTGAGGATGCCCTGGAGGAGGGCTTCCGGCCGGGGCGGGCAGCCGGGCACGTAGACGTCGACCGGGATGATCTGGTCGACGCCCTTCGTCACGGAGTACGAGTCCCAGTACGGGCCGCCGCAGTTGGAGCAGGCGCCGAAGGAGATGACGTACTTGGGCTCGGGCATCTGCTCGTACAGCCGCTTCACCGCGGGCGCCATCTTGTCCGTCACCGTGCCGGAGACGATCATGAGGTCGGCCTGGCGGGGGCCCGGCGCGAAGGGGATCACACCGAGCCGGATGAAGTCGTGGCGTGCCATCGAGGCGGCGATGAACTCGATGGCGCAGCAGGCGAGTCCGAAGTTGAAGACCCAGAGGCTGTAGCGGCGGCCCCAGTTGAGGACCACCTTCATCGGCTCGGGCGCGAGCCGGGACAGCACGCCCAGGCGCTTCGGCTCCGGGAGGAACGTGGGTACGGGTTCGGCGTCCGCCTCCGGTCCGGGGTGCGGGTGGCCGGAGGACGACTGGCCTGTCACGTCCATTCGAGGACGCCCTTCTTCCATGCGTAGAGCAGTCCCACGGCCAGGAAACCGAGGAAGACGAACATTTCCACCAGCGTCGTCGCGCCGTATCCGGGCGCGGCGAAGACGGTCGCCCACGGGAACAGGAAGATCGAGTCGACGGCGAAGATCACATACAGGAAGGCGTACACGTAGTAGCGGACCTGGGTGTGTGCCCAGCCCTCCCCCACGGGGTCCACGCCGCATTCGTAGGTGAGGAGCTTCTCCGGCGTCGGCACCACGGGACGCAGCAGCCGGCCGGCTCCGAAGGCGACGGCGACGAACAGCACGCCGATCACCGCGAGCAGTCCGACCACCGAGTAGCTGTGGAAGTAGTCCGACGCGAGAACGATCGGTCCCGGCAGGTCCGTCACGTCCGGCAGGTCCGTCACGTCCGGCAGTTCTGCCACGTCCGGCACGTCCGCCCCCTCGCTCCCTCGAAACCCGTCCGACGATCTGTACGCACGGGAGTCTAGGCCCTGTAAAGGAACGGTAAGCAGTTGCGTCGGGCAACTGGTAGGGATATCCCTACTGCGCCCCCACCCACGAGCCCCATGGCGTCGGGAGGCCGGGCCCGGCAGGCTGGACGCATGACCACGAGCCCCCAGGTACCCGACCACGACGGGCCGCCCCCTGTCCGCTCCGCCTTCGACCGGTGGACGTGGAAGGAGATCGCGCATCTCCTCGCCAATCTCCCGATGGCCGTTGCCGGATTCGTCTACACCGTGCTGATGGTCTCCATCGGTGTGGGGCTCGCGGTCACGGTGATCGGTCTGCCGTTGCTGGCGCTGGGGCTCAAGGGGGCCCGGCTGCTGGGGCGGGCCGAGCGGGGCCGGGCGCGGGGGCTGCTCGGGCTGCGGATCGACGAGCCGAGCCCGATGACCGGGGTCCGCCGGGAGGAGGGGTTCTTCGCCTGGCTGTGGTCGAGTCTGAAGGACCCGGTCGGCTGGCGCGCGGTGCTGTACTGCTTCATACGGCTGCCCTGGGGCGTGGTCACGTTCGCGGTGACGCTCGTGAGTCTCTTCGTCCTGTGGCCGGTGCTCCCCTATATGGCGCGGCTGATGACCAACGCCGACCGCGGCATGGTCCGCGGGCTGCTGTCGCCCTCCGACGAGCTGGAGCGCCGGATCGCCGAGCTGGAGTCGGACCGCGGGGTGGTCGTCGACACGGCCGCCGCAGACCTGCGCCGCATCGAACGGGATCTGCACGACGGCGCCCAGGCCCGGCTCGTCGCCCTCGCCATGGGTCTGGGGCTGGCCAAGGAGAAGCTGACCGACGACCCGGAGGCCGCCGCCAGAATGGTCGACGAGGCGCACGGTGAGGTGAAGGTCGCCCTCCAGGAACTCCGCGACCTGGCCCGCGGCATCCACCCCGCCGTCCTCACCGACCGGGGCCTGGACGCCGCACTCTCCGCCATCGCCTCCCGCTGCACCGTCCCCGTCACGGTCCGGGTGGATCTGCCGGGGCGGCCGGCGCAGGCCATCGAGGGCATCGCCTACTTCACCGTGTCCGAGCTGCTGCAGAACGTCAGCAAGCACAGCGGGGCGCGTGCGGCGTCCGTCGACGTGTGGCGCTCGGCGGACCGGCTGCTGATCCAGGTCACCGACGACGGCCGGGGCGGGGCCTCGATGGACGGCGGTACGGGGATGGCGGGGCTCGCCGAGCGGCTCGGGGCCGTCGACGGACTGTTCGTCCTCGATTCCCCGGACGGCGGCCCGACGACCGTCACCGCGGAGCTGCCCTGGCGCGACCGGGAGAGCGAGAAGACCGCGGCGGGCGCCCGAACGGCCTGACCCCGACGGCCGGCGGGACAGGGACCGGGACCGGGACCGGAGGCGGAGGCGGAGGCGGAGGCGGAGGCGGAGGTGCGGTGCGGTGGGGTGGGGAAAACCCCCGGCCCAACAGGGATACGGCCCTCATGGTGCGCAGGCGCCCGGCCCAGCACTCTTGAAGCAGACACCCCGGACCCGCCGGCCCGGTGGCCGCAGACCCGCGGGCCCGGTGGCCAGTGGCCGGACGCCCGTGGGCCCGATGGAACAGACGCAGCAGACCGAGCAGGCGAAGCAGAAGCCGATGCAGCAGAAGCCGAAGCGGAAGAAACGGACGGAACCCATGGCCACGGCATACGGACCGGACACACGGACCCCCCAGCGGTCGGGTAGCGGTCCGGAGGGCCGCCTCGGGGCGAAGCACGTCCTGCCGCCCGCGCTGCGCGCCCCGGTCGAGGCCAGGACCTGGCGCGAGTTCGGCTACCTGATGCTGAGCCTGCCGATCAGCATCGTGCTGTTCGTCTTCGCGATCACCATGACCTCGGTGGGTACCGGACTGCTGATCACCTTCCTGGGCATCCCGGTCCTGGCCGCCGGCCTGGCCGCGTGCCGCGGCTTCGGCGCGCTGGAGCGGGCCCGGGCGCGAGGCCTGCTGAAGCTGGACGTGGCCGATCCCGCACCGGTGCGGGGCCGGACCGGCGGTCTGATGTCCTGGGTCGGGGCGGTCCTCAAGAGCGGGGTGTCCTGGCGGCACCTGCTCTACGCGCTGCTGCACTTCCCGTGGGCGGTCTTCGCCTTCAGCGTCTCGCTGTCCCTGTGGGCGTGGGGCTGGGCGGCCCTCACGTACCCGTTGTGGCACTGGGTCTTCCCCACCTACACAGGGGTCGAGGGAGTGCAGCTGTACGGGGACGCCACCCACCAGGTCTACCTGGACTCGTCCGTCGAACTCGCCCTGACCAGTGCCTTCGGGCTCGTCCTCGTCCTCGTCACGGCGTGGATCATCCGCGGTCTGGCCGCGGTGGACCGGCTGATGGTGGCCGGGCTGCTGGGCCCGTCGCGCCTGGCGACGCGTGTCACGGAGCTGGAGTCGGACCGCGGGGTGGTCGTCGACACGGCCGCCGCAGACCTGCGCCGCATCGAACGGGATCTGCACGACGGCGCCCAGGCCCGGCTCGTCGCCCTCGCCATGGACCTGGGGCTGGCCAAGGAAAAGCTGACCGACGACCCGGAGGCCGCCGCCAGAATGGTCGACGAGGCGCACGGTGAGGTGAAGGTCGCCCTCCAGGAACTCCGCGACCTGGCCCGCGGCATCCACCCCGCCGTCCTCACCGACCGGGGCCTGGACGCCGCACTCTCCGCCATCGCCTCCCGCTGCACCGTCCCCGTCACGGTCGAGGTGGACCTGTCCTCCCGCCCCGCGCAGGCCATCGAGGGCATCGCCTACTTCACCGTCTCGGAGCTGCTGCAGAACGTCAGCAAGCACGCCCGTGCCACCCGCGCCTCGGTCGACGTGTGGCGGACGGCGGACCGGCTGATGCTCCAGGTCACCGACAACGGCCGCGGCGGCGCCGACCTGGCAGCGGGCAGCGGTCTGGCCGGGCTGACCGAGCGGCTGGACGCGGTGGACGGGATCCTCGTCGTCGAGTCCCCCGCGGGCGGTCCGACGAAGGTCACGGCCGAGCTGCCGTGGCGTGGCTGACCTCTCCCGTGCCCGGTCGCCGGGCGGACCGTACACCGGTCCGCCCGGCGACCGGCCGTTTCGGTCCGTCCCGCGGCCGGCCCGCCACGACGCAACTCGGCGAAGGCTCGCGGCGTCACTGCCGGTACTGGGATGCTGGACGGCATACGGGCGGGACAGCGGACGAGTGAACGAGCGAACAGTGGGGGATTCAGCGTCGTGGTGGAGGACAGGGTGCGCGTAGTCATCGCCGAGGATTCGGTACTGCTCCGGGAAGGACTCACCCGGTTGCTGACCGATCTCGGGCATGACGTCGTCGCGGGGGTCGGCGACGCGGAAGCGCTGATCAAGACGGTGGGCGACCTCGCCGGGCAGGACGCGCTGCCCGATGTGGTGGTCGCCGATGTGCGGATGCCGCCGACACACACCGACGAGGGCGTACGGGCCGCGGTGCGGCTGCGCAAGGAGTATCCCGGGATCGGGGTGCTGGTCCTTTCGCAGTACGTCGAGGAGCAGTACGCCACCGAGCTGCTGGCCGGGTCCAGCCGGGGCGTGGGATATCTGCTCAAGGACCGGGTCGCCGAGGTCCGCGAGTTCGTCGACGCGGTGGTCCGGGTGGCCCAGGGCGGCACCGCGCTGGACCCCGAGGTGGTGGCGCAGCTGCTGGGCCGCAGCCGGAAGCAGGACGTGCTGGCCGGGCTGACGCCGCGTGAGCGCGAGGTGCTCGGCCTGATGGCGGAGGGGCGGACGAACTCGGCGGTGGCCAGGCAGCTCGTGGTGAGCGACGGCGCGGTGGAGAAGCACGTCAGCAACATCTTCCTGAAGCTGGGGCTGTCTCCCAGCGACGGCGACCACCGGCGTGTCCTGGCCGTCCTGACCTATCTGAACTCCTGACCGGCGCGAATCCCTGACCGGCCAGAGCCCCTGACCGGCCCGGACTCCCGACCTGTCCGAACTCCCGACCTGTCAGACGCTCCTGACCTACCTGAACCTCCGACCTACCTGAACCCCTGATGCCGCACGCCATTATCTGACACCCTGTCAGATAATGGCCGCCCGGGCTGCTCCCTGGGCCGGACGAGACGTCCTCGTCCGGCCCGGGGAGGGGTGCGGGCGGGCGTGAACGAGCGGAACCGACGGTTCACCCCCGAATGTCTCCAGCGAGGGTCCGCCGGGGATCCGGGCGGCTGGTGAATCATGACGGAACAGCACCGAAAAGCGTCTCAAAAGGCCGTCCATCATGTGATCGGCCCCAGGTAGGCGACCCTTACAGACGTAGGGTGGGGCTGGGGACCGCCGGCGGGCCGGATGGTTCCGAGCCACCGCGCCGAGGGAGGTCCAGTAAGTGACCAGCCAGGTCAGTAGCCCAGCCGAACAGGCCGACGAGGCCAGTGAGGCACTCGTAGGGGGACAGCGTGCCCCCCAGTCCGCAACAGCAGGCACCGGCGAGAAAGAGATCCGCCGCCTGGACCGGGTGATCATCCGCTTCGCGGGTGACTCCGGAGACGGCATGCAGCTCACGGGTGACCGGTTCACCTCGGAGACCGCGTCCTTCGGGAACGACCTCTCGACGCTGCCGAACTTCCCCGCCGAGATCCGCGCCCCCGCAGGAACCCTGCCGGGCGTGTCCTCGTTCCAGCTCCACTTCGCCGACCACGACATCCTGACGCCCGGCGACGCGCCGAACGTTTTGGTGGCGATGAATCCGGCCGCGCTCAAGGCCAACATCGCCGATGTGCCGCGCGGCGCCGACATCATCGTCAACACCGACGAGTTCACCAAACGGCCGATGGCGAAGGTGGGTTACGAGACCAGCCCGCTGGAGGACGGCTCGCTGGAGGCGTACAACCTCCATCCGGTGCCGCTGACCACGCTCACCATCGAGGCGCTGAAGGAGTTCGGGCTCTCCCGCAAGGAGGCCGAGCGCTCCAAGAACATGTTCGCGCTCGGGCTGCTCTCCTGGATGTACCACCGGCCGACCGAGGGCACGGAGACGTTCCTGCGGGCCAAGTTCGCCAAGAAGCCGCAGATCGCCGAGGCGAACGTGGCGGCGTTCCGGGCCGGCTGGAACTTCGGGGAGACCACCGAGGACTTCGCGGTCAGCTACGAGGTGGCCCCGGCGACGCACGCCTTCCCCACCGGCACCTACCGCAACATCTCGGGGAACCTCGCCCTGTCCTACGGCCTGATCGCCGCGGGCCGGCAGGCGGATCTGCCGCTGTATCTGGGCTCGTACCCGATCACCCCGGCCTCCGACATCCTGCACGAACTGTCCCGGCACAAGAACTTCGGCGTACGCACCTTCCAGGCCGAGGACGAGATCGCCGGGATCGGTGCCGCGCTCGGCGCGGCGTTCGGCGGCAGCCTGGCGGTCACGACCACCTCCGGCCCCGGTGTGGCGCTCAAGTCCGAGACGATCGGCCTGGCCGTCTCCCTCGAACTCCCGCTCCTCATCATCGACATCCAGCGCGGCGGCCCCTCCACCGGGCTCCCGACCAAGACCGAGCAGGCCGACCTGCTCCAGGCGATGTACGGGCGCAACGGCGAGGCCCCGGTCCCGATCGTGGCCCCCAGGACCCCGGCGGACTGCTTCGACGCCGCGCTCGACGCCGCCCGGATCGCCCTGACCTACCGCACCCCGGTGTTCCTGCTCTCCGACGGCTACCTGGCCAACGGCTCCGAGCCCTGGCGCATCCCCGACGTCGGGGAACTCCCGGATCTGCGCGTCCAGTTCGCCGGCGGTCCGAACCACGAACTGGCCGACGGCACCGAGGTCTTCTGGCCGTACAAGCGCGACCCGCAGACCCTGGCCCGCCCCTGGGCCGTCCCGGGCACGCCCGGTCTCGAACACCGCATCGGCGGCATCGAGAAGCAGGACGGCACCGGCAACATCTCCTACGACCCCGCCAACCACGACTTCATGGTCCGCACCCGCCAGGCCAAGATCGACGGCATCGAGGTCCCGGACCTGGAGGTCGACGACCCGGCGGAGGCGAAGACCCTGGTGCTCGGCTGGGGATCGACGTACGGCCCCATCACGGCCGCCGTCCGCCGGCTGCGCGCCGGCGGGCAGACGATCGCGCAGGCCCATCTGCGCCACCTCAACCCGTTCCCGCGGAATCTCGGCGAGGTACTGAAGCGTTACGACAAGGTGGTCGTCCCCGAGATGAACCTCGGGCAGCTGGCCACGCTCATCCGGGCCAAGTATCTGGTGGACGCGCACAGTTACAACCAGGTCAACGGCATGCCGTTCAAGGCCGAGCAGCTTGCGACGGCCCTCCAGGAGGCCATCGATGCCTGAGACCAACGAACTCCTCCAGCTGGTGCCGAAGACCGAGGCCAAGCAGTCCATGAAGGACTTCAAGTCCGACCAGGAAGTGCGCTGGTGCCCCGGCTGCGGTGACTACGCGGTCCTCGCCGCCGTGCAGGGCTTCATGCCCGAGCTCGGACTGGCGAAGGAGAACATCGTCTTCGTCTCCGGTATCGGCTGCTCCTCCCGCTTCCCGTACTACATGAACACCTACGGGATGCACTCGATCCACGGCCGCGCCCCGGCCATCGCCACCGGACTCGCCTCCTCCCGGCGGGACCTGAGCGTCTGGGTGGTCACCGGTGACGGCGACGCGCTGTCCATCGGCGGCAACCACCTCATCCACGCGCTGCGCCGCAATGTGAACCTGAAGATCCTGCTGTTCAACAACCGGATCTACGGCCTCACCAAGGGGCAGTACTCCCCCACCTCCGAGGTCGGCAAGATCACCAAGTCGACACCGATGGGCTCGCTCGACGCACCCTTCAACCCGGTGTCCCTCGCCATCGGCGCAGAGGCCTCGTTCGTCGCCCGTACCGTCGACTCCGACCGCAAGCACCTCACGAGCGTGCTGCGCGCGGCGGCCGACCACCCCGGTACGGCACTGGTGGAGATCTACCAGAACTGCAACATCTTCAACGACGGCGCGTTCGAGGTCCTGAAGGACAAGGACCGGGCCCAGGAGGCGGTGATCCGCCTGGAGCACGGCCGGCCGGTCCTGTTCGGCACGGACGACTCCAAGGGCGTCGTACGGGACTCCCTGACGGGCGATCTGAAGGTGGTCGCGGTCACCGAGGAGAACCGGTCGCAGATCCTCGTCCACGACGCGCACGCGGCGTCGCCGACGACCGCCTTCGCGCTCAGCAGGCTGGCCGACCCGGACACGCTGCACCACACCCCGATCGGGGTGCTGCGCGACGTGGAACGGCCGGTCTACGACACCCTCATGGCCGACCAGCTCGACACCGCCGTCGAGCAGCAGGGCAAGGGCGACCTCGGCGCGCTGCTCGCGGGCAACGACAACTGGACGGTCATCGGCTAGGGGCCTTCGTTGACGAGAGGCTCGGGGAGCCCCTCGTACAGGAACGGCCGGTGCGGCCCCGGGGACCTGTCTCCGGGGCCGCACCGCGTCGCCGAACGGGCAGTCTTCCGGAGTGTCCGGTGATGCCGGACCGCGCACCGGCCCACCGCCGCGCACCATGTGGCCATGGCTCTGGACCGTCCGGCGTACCGCGTCAAACGACATCTGCTCGGCCCACCGCTGACCACCGAGCACATCAGTGACGAGAAGCTGAGCAACCGGACGGCGCTCGGGGTGCTCGCATCCGACTGCATCAGCTCGTCCGCGTACGGCTCCGAGGAGATGCTCCGGGTCCTCGTGCCCGTCGTGGGCGCCGCCGCGTTCACGCTCCTCATGCCGGTGACCTTCGCGATCCTCCTGGTCCTGGTGCTTCTGACGCTCTGTTACAGCGATGTGGTGACGATCTACACGCGGGCCGGCGGGTCGTACGTCGTCGCCCGGGAGAACTTCGGGCCGAACGTCGCGCAGATCGCCGCCGTGGCGCTGCTGGTCGACTACATCGTCACCGTCGCCGTGCAGGTCTCCGCCGGCACGAACGCGCTCATCTCGCTCGCCCATCTGGCCGGGGGCGGCTTCACCGGCCTGGACCACCTCCAGCTGCCGGTCTCGGTCGCCGTGATCCTGATCCTCGCGTACGGGAACCTGCGCGGGGTCCGCGAGGCGGGGCGCCTCTTCGCGTTGCCCGCCTACCTCTTCATGGCCGCCGTCGGCCTGATCCTGATCGCCGCCGCGCTGCGCGGGCTGACCGGCGGACTGCCGCACGCCGATCTGCACGCCGCCGGGGTCGTGCCGCTCGGCACCCCGCAGGACGGGTGGCTCTACGGCGCCTCGCTCTTCATCGTGCTGCGCGCGTTCGCCAACGGCGGCTCGTCGCTCACCGGGCTGGAGGCGATCTCCAACGGCATCTCCGCGTTCCGCGAGCCCCAGGGCCGCAACGCCCGCCTCACCCTCATCACCATGAGCGTGATCCTCGGCATCCTCGTGCTCGGCGTCTCCACGCTGGCGCACTACACCCATGCCGTCCCGTACACCGACGGCACACCGACCGTCATCGCGCAGGAGGCCCATCTCGCCTTCGGCGACGGGGTGCTCGGCACGGCCGGGCTGGTCTTCGTGCAGCTGGCGACCGCGCTGGTCCTCTACACCGGGGCCAACACCCCTTTCACCGGCTTTCCCTACCTGGCCAGTTTCGTCGCCGAGGACCGGTTCCTGCCGCGGGTGCTGACCCGGCGAGGGCACCGCCTCGCGTTCTCCAACGGCATCATCGCGCTGACCGTCGTCTCACTGGCGCTGCTGCTGGCGACCGGGGCGAGCGTGGACAAGCTGGTGGCGCTGTACGCGATCGGCGTGTTCACCGCGTTCACCATGGCGGGGGCCGGACTCACCGTCCACCACCTGCGGCGCCGGGAGCGGTACCGCAGGGGGAAGATCGCGCTCAACGGCCTTGCCGCGGCGACCTCGGCCGCCGTCGTGCTGATCTTCGCCGTCACCAAATTCACCGAGGGCGCCTGGCTGGTCGTGGTGATCTTCCCGATCGGGGTGTGGGCGCTGACGCGGATCAACCGCGAGTACCGGCGCGAGGCCGCCGTGCTCCAGGGCATCCAGGCCCCGGGCGCGGACCGGGCCGACTTTCGGCACCATCTGGTCATGGTCCTCGTCGAGACGCTCGACCTGGCGACGCTGAAGGCCCTGCGCTACGCCCATGAGCTGCGCCCCGACGAGATCCGGGCGGTGCACTTCGCGATCGACGAGGCGTACGCCGGGCGGCTGGCCGCCCGCTGGGAGGCGACGGCCGCCACCTCGGTGGCGCTGGCTCTGGTGAACTGCCCGGACCGGCGTCTGCGCCATGCGATGAAGGAGCTCGCGCACCGCACCACCGAGGACGGGGACACCTGGCTGACGGTCCTGGTGCCCCGGCGTACGTACAGCAATCCGCTCGGCAAGATGCTGCACCGGGGCACGGGCGAGAAGATGGCGAAGACGCTGGCGCAACTGCCGCACGTCGTGGTGACCATCCTGCCCTACGACGTCTCGCGGGAGCTGCGGGCGCTGGAGGAGCGGCGCCGGCACCGGACGGTCTGACGTCCGGAGGGCCGCACCGGCTGCCCGGGCCGTGACCGCTCAGCCGGTGCGGCCGTCCTTCTGCGCGTCGTAGGCCGTGCGGGCCGCGTCCACCGCGTCCAGGCTCCGCTCCGACCAGCGGGCCAGGGCCCACACCTGCTCGGCGGCCTCCCGGCCCAGCTCGGTGAGGGTGTAGTCGACCCGGGGCGGGATGACCGGCTTCGCGTCCCGGTCCACGAATCCGTCCCGCTCCAGGGTCCGGAGCGTCTGCGTCAGCATCTTCTCGCTGACGCCGCCGACCTCGCGGCGCAGCTCACTGAAGCGGTACGAGCGCTCCAGCAGGGCAGCGAGCACGAGGACGCCCCAGCGGCTGGTGACGTGTTCGAGCACCAGCCGGGACGGGCACATCGGCTCCCGTACAGCGGCCGGTCGCTCCAGGTTGCTTACGCTCATGCCAGTACCTTACCTCAAAGTGGGTACTTTCCTTTAGTTAGCGCCACCCCTAAGGTGAGTACCAGAACGCACGAACAGAAGCATGAGCATCTAAAGAGGAGAAACACCCCATGAGCATCGTCGTCACCGGAGCCACCGGAGAGCTCGGCCGCCTCGTCATGGAGCAGCTGCTGACCACCGTCCCCGCCGACGGCATCGCCGCCGTCGTCCGCGACAAGGACAAGGCCGCCGGCCTCGCCGCCCGCGGCGTCGAGCTTCGGATCGCCGACTACAACCACCCCGAGACGCTGGCCGGGGCCTTCCGGGCCGGTGACCGGGTGCTGCTCATCTCCGGCAGCGAGGTCGGCAGCCGCGTCGCCCAGCACACCGCGATCATCGACGCGGCGAAGGCGGCGGGCGTGGCGCAGCTCGCGTACACCGGCATCCTGGGCGGCCCCGACGCGGACGTCCAGCTGGCGGCCGAGCACAAGGTGACCGAGCAGCTGATCCTCGACTCCGGCCTGCCGTACACCTTCCTGCGCAACGGCTGGTACACGGAGAACTACACCGCGAACCTGGCCCCCGTGCTGGCCCACGGGGCCGTCGTGGCCAACGCGGGCGAGGGCCGGATCGCCTCCGCCTCCCGCGCCGACTACGCGGCCGCGGCCGTGGCCGTGCTGACCGGCGAGGGCCACCTCGGCCGGGCCTACGAGCTGAGCGGGGACGTGGCCTGGTCGCTCGCGGACTACGCCGCCGAGATCGCCAGGGCCTCCGGCAAGGAGATCGTCTACAAGGACGTCCCGGCCTCCGCCCACCAGGAGATCCTGGTCGGCGCCGGTGTGCCCGAGGCCTTCGCGGCGATCCTCACCGACGTGGACGAGGGCATCCGGCGCGGACTGCTGGCCGGCACCAGCGGCGACCTGACCCGCCTGATCGGCCGGCCGACGACTCCCCTCGCCGAGACGGTCGCCGCGGCGGTCGCCGCCCAGTAATCAATCACCGGGGCGCACACCACGCCCGGACCCGGGCACACCACGCACCCCCGGCACGCACCCGTGCGCCCGGGCCCCGCGTCCGAGTCCGGGCGCACCACCCGCCCCCGCAGGCACTCGGACACACAGCCCGCCCGGGTCCGGGTCCCGGTGTCATGACCGTCTGGCGATACGGCAATGACACCGGGCCCGGTCGGCGCTACCTTCGTCAGGTTGACGGAGTCGTCGACCGACACCTGCCAGGAGGGGCCCGTGAAGGGAAAGAACGAAGAGCGGGCGGGACTCCTGTCCGGCATCGCGGCCTACGGCCTGTGGGGCGTCGTTCCGCTCTTCTGGCCCCTGCTGAAGCCGTCCGGTGCGGTCGAGATCCTCGCCCACCGCATGGTCTGGTCCCTCGGCGTCGTCGGCATCGCCCTGCTCGCCCTGCGCCGCTGGTCCTGGATCGGCGAACTGGTCCGGCAGCCGAAGAAGCTGGGGCTGATCACCGTCGCCGCGGCTGTGATCACCGTCAACTGGGGGCTGTACATCTGGTCCGTGAACAACGGACACGTCGTCGAGGCCTCCCTCGGCTACTTCATCAACCCGCTGGTCACCATCGCCATGGGTGTCCTGCTCCTCGGTGAGCGGCTGCGCCCGGCGCAGTGGGTGGCGGTCGGCACCGGCGTCGCCGCGGTGCTCGTGCTGGCGATCGGCTACGGGCAGCCGCCGTGGATCTCGCTGGTCCTGGCCTTCTCGTTCGCGACGTACGGCTTGGTGAAGAAGAAGGTCAACATGGGCGGCCTGGAGTCGCTCACCGCCGAGACCGCCGTGCTGTTCGTGCCCGCGTTCGGCTATCTGGTGTGGCTGGGCACGCAGGGCGAGTCGACCTTCACCTCCGAGGGCGCCGGCCATGCGGCGCTGCTCGCGGCGACCGGCCTGGTGACGGCGATCCCGCTGATCCTGTTCGGGGCGGCGGCGATCCGCGTACCGCTCTCCACCCTCGGCCTGCTGCAGTACCTGGCGCCGGTCTTCCAGTTCGTCCTCGGAATCGTGTACTTCCACGAGGCGATGCCCCCGGAGCGGTGGGCCGGCTTCGGGCTGGTCTGGCTCGCCCTCACGCTGCTGACCTGGGACGCGTTGCGGACGTCGCGGCGCACCAGGGCGCAGGCGCAGGCGGCACGACTGGCCGCGGCGAAGAAGGCCGCCCCGGTGACGACGGAGACTCCGACCCCCACCCAGATCATTACCTAGTTGCTTTTTTAACTCGGTTGCGTTTCCCTTGGGATCCACGGACGCAACCGAGGAGCACGCATGCCCACATCCCCGACCACGGTGCTGATCGTCGGCTCCGGGCCGACCGGACTGACCCTGGCCATCGATCTCGCCCGGCGGGCCGTCGATGTGACGATCATCGACAAGGCCCCGCAGTTCCCGCGCAGTTCCCGGGCCAAGGGCCCCAACGCGCGCTCGCTGGAGGTCCTGGAGGACCTCGGCGTCGTCGAGGAGGTGCTGGCCGCCGGCTCCGCGCCGCTGCCGATGCGCAAGTACCGGGGCGGGGTGGCGATCGCCGACGCCGCCCCCTTCGCGGACGTGCACCCGACACCGGACTCCCCGTACGCCCGGCCCCGGACGGTGGCGCAGTGGCGGCTGGAGGAGATCCTGAGGGACCGGCTCGCGACGTACGGCGTACGGGTCGGACTCGGCCGCGAACTCGTGGGACTGGCACAGGACGACACGTCCGTGACCGCCGCGCTCGCCGACGGCGGGGAGATCGGGGCGCGGTACGTCGTCGGCTGCGACGGCGGCCACAGCGCGGTGCGCAAACTGCTCGGCATCCCGTTCGAGGGAAAGACGGACGAGACGCAGATGATGGTCTGCGGCGACGTCGAGGCCGAGGGGCCGGACCGCGGATTCTGGCACCAGTGGTTCGACGAGGACGGCGCCGTGATGCTCTGCCCGATTCCCGGCACCCGGTCGGGCTGGTGGTTCCAGGCCGGCCCGGAGACCGACGGGTCCGGCGCCCCCGTACCCCCGTCGCTGGAAAGCTTCCAGCGACTGTTCGCCAAGCACACCGGCCTGCCGGGCACCCTGCTGTCGCAGGCGGAGCTGCTCTCCACCTACCGGGTCAACGAGCGCATGGCGGACCGTTACCGCGTGGGCCGGGTGTTCCTCGCGGGTGACGCCGCGCACGTGCACTCGATCGCGGGCGGGCTGGGCATGAACACCGGCATCCAGGACGCGTACAACCTCGGCTGGAAGCTCGCCCGGGTCGCTTCCGGGCAGGCGGACCCCGCCCTGCTCGACACGTACGAGGAGGAGCGGCTGCCCGTCGCGGCCGGCGTCCTGGACCTCAGCGCGGAGCGGCTGCGGGCCACCATGGAGGCGATCAAGAAGCCCGGCGGCGGCCTGGACACGGCGGTCACGCCGCAGACCCGCAACCCCGGGGACGGCTACCCCTGGAGCTCGCTGGCCCGCCTCGGCGCCACGGCCCTGCTGCGCGCGGGCGACCGCGCCCCGGACGCACCCTGCCGCGACCTGGCCGGCGGCGCCCCCCGCCGGCTGTTCGAGGCCTTCACCGGGCCGCACTTCACCCTCCTGGGCTTCGGCGCGGGCACGGCACCCGCGCTGCGGGAGGCATCGGCCGCGTACGCGGGCGAACTGCGCGCGTACGGGGTGGACGTGGACGACGCGCACGGCCTGGCCGATGACGGCGGCCACGCCCGCTCGGCGTACGGCATCGCGCCGGACGAGGACCTCCTGGTCCTCGTCCGGCCGGACAACCACGTCGGACTGATCGCCCCGCCCGGCGAACTGCGGGCGATCGGGGAGTACCTGAGTGCTGCGGCATTGGAGCGAGCTTGAGCGCGTCACCGTGGGTAATCCATCCTTGACGCACAGTTTATATTTTCCTCACACTTATGACCCGACCCCTGCGCACCTCCGGGACGTCACGCACGCTCCTGCGCACCGCGACCACCACCGCCGCTCTGTCCGCCCTGACGCTCCTCGCCTGCGGGATCGCTCCCACCGCGGGCGCGGACGACACGGTGCAGACCGTCCACCCGTCGGGCCTCGGCCCGGCGGGCCCCTGGTTCCGGCTCCAGGAAACGACCCCCGACCGGGACCCCGGCATCCACGAGGTCTCCCCGAAGCCCGACCCGGTCCACCTCAACGGCAGCCTGCACCTGGCCATCGGCCCGGGCGAACAGGCCCAGGCCGCCCACTACTTCAACGCGACGTGGACGCCCAAGCCCCTGCAGCCGCTGCTGGACGCGGGCATCTCGTACTGGGCGTACACCTCCAGCGAGGGCTCCAGCGCCACCGACATCGGCGCCAACCTGCAACTCCCCGCCTCCTGCGGCGGGTTCACCACCCTGTCGTTCGAGCCCGGCGACAACACCGATGAGCAGGGCGCGGCACTGAAGCCGGACACCTGGCAGAAGTACCGGTTCACCGGGGACTCCGTGATGCGGACCTCGAACGCCGTGGTGGGCATTCCGGCGGGCGGAAACGCCCCGCTGTCGCACTTCATCGCGGAGTGCGAGGGGGCGTACGGGGTGATCGCCAACATCGGGCGGCTCGGCGACGCGGCGAACGGACGGCTGAACACGTACGTCGACAACATCACGGCCGACGGCACCATCTGGGACTTCGCCGTCACCGGCAAGGCGACGGCCGCGCTCACCGTGCCCGAGGAGATCCGGGCAGGGGACGGCCCCCGCCCGGCCGACGCCTCCTACTCCGACCCGGCGGACGGCCCGCAGTACCCGGGCATCGGGACCCGTCTGACCCTCAAGGGGCCGGCGGGTCTCCACGCGGACCAGCTCACCGTCATGTCCGAAGGCGCCGAAGTCCCCCTCACCCAGGGGACGGACGGGACGCTCATCGGCGAGCTGCGGACGAACCTCCGGGCGGGCGGCACGCTGGAGCCGGGCGGAAAGGCGGGCGCCGCGTTCACCCTCGCCGCCGCCGAGGGCGCGCCCACCGGCCCGCTCGACGTGACGACCGAACTGACCGTCACCATCGCCGGTGTCGACGGGCCGCAGCGCACCGGCGTCAGCGCGACGGACCGCACCCTGATCACGGCCGAGGACGTGGAGCCCAGCCCCTCGCCCAGCCCTACCCGGACCCATCACCCCAAGCCGACCCCGCCGGGCGGCGACCACGGCAACGGCGGCGGTCACGGCAACGGCCACTGGGGCGGCGGCCACGGCAACGGGAGCGGCGGCCACGGCAACGGCCCGATGCCCAACGGCCCGGTCGACGCGGGCGACGGCTCCACCGCCCTGACCGGCACCGGCTCCACCGGCCTCTCCGGTACGGGCCTGGCGGCCGCCGGGGCGGCCGGGCTGCTGGCAGTGGCGGGCGCCGCTCTCGGCGGGCTCCGCACGGTCCGGCGCCGGCGCGGTTGAGCGCCCGCACCCAGCGGGAACGGCCCTCATGGCGGCCGTTCCCGCGCCTGATCGCGGCGGCCGGGCTCGTCCCGGCCGCCGCGGCGGCACTCGTCCTGCTCCTGGGCTCCCCCCTGACCGAGCCCCGCACCCCCGACGCACCCCGGTCCGGCGCCGCCGCGTCGCCCGCGAAGCCCACGGCCGCCGCCCGCCCCGTCCGCGTCGACATCCCCGGACTCGGAGTCAGCGCGCCCCTGGTGGACCTGACTCTGGACAGCCGGGGCAAGCTCGGCGTACCCGACCCGGCGGAGCGCAACCTGGCGGGCTGGTACCGGGACGGGGTGACCCCGGGATCCCCGGGCACCGCGATCGTGGTCGCCCACGTCGACACCCCGACCGGACCGGCCGCCTTCGCCGGACTCGACACGCTGCGCCCCGGCGCGACGGTCGGCGTGCGCCGGGCGGACCGGACGGTCGCGGCCTTCCGTGTCTACGCCGTCGAGGAGTTCGAGAAGAGCGACTTCCCCAGCACCCGCGTCTACGGCCCGTCCGAGGACGCCCAGCTCCGCCTCCTCACCTGCGGCGGCGCCTACGACCCGGCCGCGGGCGGCTATCAGTCGAATGTGGTGGCCTTCGCACGCCTGGTCTCGGTCCATCCCCCGGAATCCACCGTTCCGGGCGAGAATGTCCCCCATGACTCTTGACTGGAAAGTCGTCATCGACGCCGCCGACCCGCACGCCCAGGCAGGCTTCTGGTCGGCGGCCCTCGGCTACGAGATCGAGGACAACAGCCCCCTGGTCGAACGCCTCCTGGGCCTCGGAGCCGTACCGGAGGCGATCACGACGACCGCGCACGGACGGCGGGCCTGGCTGGACCTGGCCGCAGTGCGGCACCCGGACGACCCCCACGAGGCGGAGAGCGGGACGGGACTGGGGCGGCGGCTGCTGTTCCAGCGCGTACCGGAGCCCAAGACCGTGAAGAACCGGCTCCACCTCGACCTGCACGCCGGACCGGAGCGCCGCGAGGCGGAAGTGGCCCGGCTAGAGGGGCTGGGCGCGAAGGTGCTCCGCGAGGTGGCGGAGCCGGGCGGAACGTGGACGGTGCTCAGTGACCCGGAGGGCAACGAGTTCTGCGTGCAGTGACCTGGGTCCGCCCCTGACGACCTCGCGCACGAGGGGCGCCGCCGCAGGTCAGCGGCTTGCTCCACGGCGTCGCCCGAGTCATTGGCCTGCGCGGACCCGGCGACGGCCGCTGGCGCGGGAGGTCCTCAGTCCCGGGCCCGGCGCGCGTCCACCGACGGCCGCGCGTCACCGCCGTCCGCGCCCAGGCCCGCGAGCAGGCGCAGTCCGTCCTCGGCGGGACTGCCGGGGGCCGCGGACAGCACCAGCAGTTCCATGCCCGACTCGTCCGGCAGCGCGAAGTTCTCCTGGTGCAGTTCCAGCAGTCCGACCAGCGGGTGCCGGTACGCCTTGCGCCCATGGGTGCGGGCGCGCACGTCCGCGCGGGCCCAGAGGCGGCGGAAGCGCTCGCTGCCCATCGCCAGCTCGCCGATGAGGGAGGCCAGGCGGGGGTCCTCGGGATACCTGCCGGCAGCCAGACGCAGATGCCCGACCGCGTCGAGGGTGCAGCTCTCCCAGTCCGCGTAGAGGCCGCGCTCGGTCTCCTCCAGGAAGAGGTGCCGGGCGGTGTTCAGACCCGGCACCGGCCGGCCGTAGAGGAGCCCGGCGAGGCGGTTCCCGGCCAGCACGTCCAAGCGGTGGTCCATGATCAGCGCGGGAGCGTCGACGACCAGGTCGAGGACGCGCAGCACCTCCGGCCGCACCCGCCCGCCCGGCACCTTCACGCGGCGGCGGCGCTGCCGGGCGAGCCGGTGGAGGTGCTCCCGTTCGGTCCCGTCGAGGCCGAGCACCCGGGCGAGCGCGTCGAGGACCTGCTCGGAGGGCTGGGTCGCCCGGCCCTGTTCCAGGCGTACGTAGTAGTCGACGCTGACTCCGGACAGGTGGGCGACCTCTTCGCGGCGCAGCCCTTCGACGCGGCGGCGGCTGTCGGTGGGGATGCCGACGGCCGACGGGTCGACCCGGGAACGCCGGGTCCGCAGAAAGCCCGCGAGATCGTCCATTCCTCCAGTATCGCCTCGGTGCCGCCCGGGAAGGTGGCCCTGCCGGTACCAGGAAGTCCGGTCCTACGGAAGCGGCGCCCCTGAACACCGGACGCCCGGACGTCTTGAATCGGAGGCACCGACACCCGATCCGAAGGACATCCCATGAAGACGCTGATCGTCCACGCCCACCCGGAGCCGAAGTCGCTCAACGGCTCGCTCAAGGACCTCGCGGTGTCCACCCTGGAGGCCGCCGGGCACGAGGTACGGGTGAGCGATCTGTACGCCATGAACTGGAAGGCGGCCGTGGACGCCTCGGACTACGGCCCCGACGCCTCCAGCCCCCTGAGGGTCGCCCGGGACTCGGGCCGGGCCTTCGACGCCGGGACGCTCACGGCGGACGTGCGCGCCGAGCAGGAGAAGCTGCTCTGGGCCGACACGGTCATCTTCCAGTTCCCGCTGTGGTGGTACTCGATGCCCGCGATCCTCAAGGGCTGGGTGGACCGCGTGTTCAGTTTCCACTTCGCGTACGGCGTCGGTGAGCACAGCGACTCCAAGTACGGCGAACGCTTCGGCGAGGGCACGCTCGCCGGCCGCAGGGCCCTGCTGTCGGTGACGGTCGGCGGCCAGGAGTCGCACTACGCCGCTCGCGGGATCAACGGTCCCATCGACGACCTGCTGTTCCCGATCCAGCACGGCATCCTCTACTACCCGGGCATCGAGGTGCTGCCGCCGTTCGTGCTCTACGGCACCGACCGGATGACCGGAGAGGACTTCCCGGACGCCGCCAAGGCCTGGGAGCAGCGCCTGCTCACGCTGGAGTCGACCGAACCGATCGCGTTCCGGCGGCAGAACTTCGGTGACTACGAGATCCCCTCGCTTCACCTGAAGGAGGGCCTGGAGCCGGCGGGCCGCGCGGGCTTCGGCCTGCACGTGCGCGGCTGACCTCGTGCGCCGGCGCTCCCGCCGGACGGTGCGCACGCGGAAACCTGTCGCTCTCCGCCGAAGGCGCACGGGCCACCCGCCTGCCCGGGCCCGGCGCCGGTCCCGGCGCGGCCGACGCCTCCGCCCGGGGCACTGCCGGCGAGCTCGTCCTCATGCTCCACGACCGCATCCTCCTCGACTCCGTGGAGCTCGACGGCGACCGGCGCGTCTGGACCGGCTCAGCGCCCGGGACCCGGACGAGCAGGACCTGTCCTTAGTCTTGGCCCATGCCCTTCCCGCCCGCGTACTCCCTCGTCGCCACGGACCTGGACGGCACTCTGCTGCGCCAGGACGACACCGTGAGCCCCCGTTCCCGCGCCGCGCTCCGTCTGGCCGCGTCGGCCGGGGCCCGGCACCTGGTGGTGACCGGGCGGCCCGTACCGGGCGTGCGGGAGCTGCTGGCGGGGCTGGGGTACGAAGGGCTCGCCGTCTGCGGGCAGGGGACGCAGTTGTACGACGCCGGGGCGCGGCGCACCGTCCGGGCGGTCACGCTCGACCGTGAGGCGGCGGACGCGGCACTCGGGAAGATCGAGGCCCAGGTGGGGACCGTCTTCGCCGCCGTCGATCAGGACGGGGCCGACGGGCGCACGCTGATCGAGCCGGGGTACCGGATGCCGCACGCCTCCCTGCCCGCACAGCGCACCCGGCACCGGGGCGAGCTGTGGGCGGCGCCGGTCGTCAAGGTCCTCATCCGCCACCCCGAGCTGGGCGACGCCGCGCTCGCCGCCGCGGCACGGGCGGTCGTCGGGGATCTGGCCACCGTGACGCACTCCGGGCCCGGGACGGTCGAGCTCCAGCCGTACGGGGTCGACAAGGGCGCCGGGATCGCGCTGGCCGCCGAGGAGCTGGGCGTGGACCTCGCCGCCACGATCGCCTTCGGCGACATGCCCAACGACCTGCCGATGTTCCATCGCTGCGGGTACGGGGTGGCCATGGCCAACGCCCATCCGGAGCTGCGCGCGGCGGCCGACGAGGTGACCCTGTCCAACGAGGACGACGGGATAGCGGTCGTCCTTGAGCGGGTCTTCGGGGGCTGACCCTCCGCCGCGTAAGGCCCGGCCGCGCGGTGGGGTACCGGCCGCCCGTCAGGCCTCCGGCGCCAGCCGCGCCCCCACCGACCGGAGCACGTGCCCGACCAGGGCCGTCACCGTCTGCGCGTCCTGCATCGGCTTGCGCAGGACGTGGCGGTAGTAGACCGGGCCGTACAGCATCTCCACCGCGAGGCGCAGGTCCGCGCCCGGCGGGATCTGGCCCTGCTCCTGTGCTCCGCGCATCCGGCCGACCGCCGCCTCGAAGCGCGGGTCGATCAGTTGTGTGCGGACCGTTTCGGCCAACTCCTCGTCGTGGTGGAGCTCGGAGAGTATGCCGGCGTACGCGGGGCCGAAGGGCGGCTCGGCCAGGAACTTCACCGCGCCCGCCACGTGCGCGCGCAGGTCCTCGGCGATGTCGCCGGTGTCGGCGAACGGCGTGGCGATGGTCAGCGCCTCCGTGAACGCCTCCAGCAGCACCGCGCTCTTCGACGGCCACCAGCGGTAGATCGTCTTCTTGCTGACACCGGCCCGGGCCGCGATGGCCTCGACCGTGACGCGGCCGTACCCCTTCTCCGTGCAGAGATCGAGGGCGGCCTCCAGCGTCGCCCTGCGGGAGCTCTCGCTCCGGCGCAGCGAACTCGGCGATGTGATCATTCGGTGAGCATAGGTCTGTTTGCGCCAATCCTTGTTGACAGTCCGTCGCCAGAAGTCGAACAATGCTCAGGCGGGAAACGGAACGTACCGTGTCGGCTCGTTCCTTACCTTTCGCACCGTTCGTGCCGTTCGTGCCGCGACGAGCCGATCGGGGGACGGCTCGCCGGCCGACGGTACGGCCATCGGAGCCGCTCCCGTCAGGCGGTGATGTCCTTCGCCGTGAACCTGGCCCACGCCGCAGAGCCGAACACCGCCGCGTACAGCGCCTGCAGCTCCAAATTCTTCAGCACCTCGTCCCAGTAGACGGGGGCGCGCATCAGGTCCGCGAAGGACAGCCAGTAGTGCGGGAAGAGATACGGATGGATCCCGCTCAGCTGCGGAATGGTGTCCAGGATCTGCACGGTGATCAGCACCCCGACCGTCGCCGCCATGGCCGCGATCCCGCTGTTGGTGAGGGTCGAGACGAAGAGTCCGAGCGCCGCGAAGCCGATCAGCGACGCCGCGACCGCCACCGCGACGAGCCCCGCCCTCAGCAGCCCCTCGCCGAAGCCGATCCGGGTCCCGGAGATCGTCGTGACCTCGCCGACGGGGAAGAGCAACGCGCCCACGGCGAGTGCGGAGGCCGCCACGACCAGGGTCGCGACCAGGCAGAAGGCCAGGGTGGAGGCGTACTTGGCGAGCAGCAGCCGGGTCCGGCCGGCGGGCGCGACCAGCAGGTAGCGCAGCGTTCCCGCGTTGGCCTCGCCCGCGATCGCGTCGCCCGCGACGACGCCCACCGCCATCGGGAGGAAGACCGGAAGGGTCGCGGCGAGGGAGGCGAAGACCAGGAAGAGGCCGTTGTTGGTCACCTGGGAGAGGAACGCTGGCCCTCCCCCGCCCCCGCCGGGACCGGTCGGCGAACCGTCGGCCGTCTCGATGCGGACCGCGATCCCGATCAGTACGGGGACGGCGGCCAGCACGCCGAGCAGGGCGAGGGTGCGCCATCGGCGCAGCGTGGTGGTCAGTTCGGAGCGAAGGATGCCGAGCGTCCACAGCGGATTGCGCCGGACCTCAGCGGTCCGGACGGAGGCGAGTTCAGCCTGCGACATCGAATCCCTCTCCGGTGAGTGCGACGAAGGCGTCCTCCAGCGAGGCCCGTTCGACGCCGAAGGACCGGACCCGGACCCCGGCCTCGACCAGGGCGGCGTTCAGGTCGGCGAGCTCGACGGAGCCGTCGGGGGCGTCGGCCCGGACCCGGTCGCCGTCCAGGGTGATGCCGGTGATCCCGTGCTCCTTCAGGACGCGGGCGGCGTCGGCCGGGTCCGGCGTGGTGACGGCGAGCCGCCCGAGGGTGCCGGCGGCGAGGTCGGCGACGGGCCCCTGGGTGATCAGCCGGCCCCGGGCCATGACCGCCGCGTGGGTGCAGATCTGCTCGATCTCGTCGAGGAGGTGGGAGGAGAGGAAGACCGTGGTGCCCTCGGCGGCCAGCTCCCGGACCAGGGCACGGATCTCCCGCATGCCCTGCGGGTCCAGGCCGTTGGTCGGTTCGTCCAGGACGAGCAGCCGGCGGGGCCGGAGCAGGGCAGCGGCCAGGCCGAGGCGCTGCTTCATGCCCAGCGAGTACGCCCTGGCCTTCTTGCCGGCCGCGGCGGCGAGTCCGACCCGCTCCAGGGCGTCGCCGACGCGGGCGTTCCGGGTGCGGGGGTCGGCGGTGGGGTCGGCGCGGTCGTAGCGCACGAGGTTGTCCCGGCCGCTCAGGAACCCGTACAGCGCGGGGCCTTCGATGAGCGCCCCGACCTGGGGCAGCACGGTACGGGCCGCACCCGGCATGGGGTGGCCCAGGACGGCCGCGGTGCCGGACGTCGGGTCGATCAGGCCCATCAGCATCCGGATCGTGGTGGTCTTCCCGGAGCCGTTGGGCCCGAGGAAGCCGAAGACGCTGCCGCCCGGGACGGTGAGGTCGAGCCCGTCGACGGCGAGCTGGCCGCCCCGGTAGCGCTTGGTGAGCCCCTGCGTCTCGATCACGGGCGCGGTGTCGGCCCCTGTCATGTCTACTCCCCAGATCGCGCCCGCCCCGCCCCGCCGTACGGAGGCTACGGCGGGACGGGGCGGTGCCGGTGCACGGGACCGCGTGCGAAGTGGTGTCAGCCGGCGTTGTTCGCCGCGTTCACCAGCGCGTCCTTGGTGACCGCGCCGACGTACACATGGCCGTCGTCCGTCATCAGGGCGTTGACCAGGCGGGTCTTGAAGACCGTGCCCGAGCCGAACTTCCCGGTGACCTTGTCGCCGAGGGCGTCCAGGAACTGCTGGGCCCCGGCCGGTACGTCGCCCGACTCGGCGGACGGGAGGGCCGCCCCGCCGGGGGTCTTGATCTCGGCGATGGTGTTCCAGCCCTTGCCGATCACGTTCATGCCGTCGAGTGCGCCCAGGTCGCCCCGCGCCTTCTCGGCCTCGGCCTTCCCGTGCTCCTTCGCCTCGTCCGCCTCGGTCACCTCGGCGCCCTTGGGCGGGGTGAAGGAGAACGAGGAGGCGTCGGGCTTGCCGAAGTCGACGGAGGTGAACCCGGCGTCGACCACCGCCTTGCCGCCGCTGCTGGGCCGCAGGGTGAACTTGAGCGGCACGCCGTTCTCCGCGTCCACCGCGACGGTGATCGAGCCGATCGTGGAGCCGCTCTGCTCGGGCTTGATGACCAGCCGGTACGCGTCGCGCCCGGCGACCTGCGCGGTGCCGTCGACCGTGACGGACGTCGTGCCGTCGGCGGCCTTCAGCGCCTGCTCCGCCAGGGCCTTCGGGGTGGTGGGCACGCCGTCGGGGGCGGCCTGTTCCTTGCCCGCCCTGTCGTGTGCCTTCCCGGCGTTCTGCGCGTGGTAGACCGCGTTCGACTTGCTGTCGTACGCCCAGACCTGGTCCCCGTTGTGGATCAGGCTGTACTCGGAGGCGTCGTCCAGGATGGACACCCGCTGCTTGTCGGGGCCGTCGGCGGCCACCCGGAGGGTGTGCGTGCCGGACGCCAGCTCCGTCAGCCTGGTCTGCGGGTCGGCGCTCGCCGAGCCCTTGTCGCCCGCGCCGTCCGGGAGGAAGGAGCCGGCCAGGCCGCCCAGCGAGGGGATGCCGAGGTCGGTGCTGATCTTCACCGTGCCGGAGAGCTGCTGCGTGTCCGAGGCGGCGATCTTCTCGATGAGTTCCTGCGCGGTGATCTCCGGCAGATCGGGGTCTCCCGAGTTCGCGAGCGCCGGGACCAGGCCGATCGTCGCGGCCGCCACCCCCGCCACCGCGAACGGGACGATGTAGCGCACCGCCTTCCGGCGGCCCGCGACGGCACCCGTGGTGCCGGGCGCTGCCGTGCCGTTGGTGCCTGCGCTGTCGTTCGGTGCCATGTGTGCCCTACCTCCGTGGTCGGCGGCTTCCGTCCGGATGCACTCGTCCACTCCGTGCCGCCATTCTCACCCGTTTTGGTCAGGAGTGGTTGTTCTCCATCTGACCAAATCAGGCGGCTTCAGGCGTCAGCCCGCGGGAGCAACTCCGCGTACCTCTCCGGGATGACACCGGGCGGTGGCTCCCGCGCCACCCCGTAGGGGTTCCGGCGCGGGGCGCTCAGCCGGCGCGGTGCACCACGGCGTCGCACATCTCTTCGAGAGCGTCCTTGGCGTAGCACGAGGGCAGCGGCGTCAGGGTGGCCCGCGCCTCCTGGGCGTACCGGACCGTGTCGCGTCGTGCCTGGTCGAGCGCCGGGTGGGCGCGGAGCCGGCGCAGCGCCTCGTCGAGCCTGCCCGGTTCGCCGAGGTCGCCGTCCAGCAGCTCGACGAGCTCCAGGTCGTCCGGCTTGCCATCGGCGGCGGCCTGCGCCCTCAGGTGGAGGACGGGCAGGGTCGGGATGCCTTCGAGGAGGTCGGTGCCGGGGGTCTTGCCGGACTCATGGGAGTCGGAGGCGATGTCGAGGACGTCGTCGGCGAGCTGGAAGGCGACGCCGAGGCGCTCGCCGTACTGGGTGAGGATGTCGGTCGTCGACTCGTCGGCGCCGGACATCATCGCGCCGAACCGGCAGGCGACGGCGATCAGCGAGCCGGTCTTGCCGCGCATCACGTCGAGGTAGTGCTCGACCGGGTCGCGCCCGTCGCGCGGGCCGGCGGTCTCCAGGATCTGGCCGGTGACCAGGCGCTCGAACGCCTCCGCCTGGATGCGGACGGCCTCGGGGCCGAGGTCGGCCAGGATGTGCGAGGCGCGCGCGAAGAGGAAGTCGCCGGTCAGCACGGCCACCGAGTTGCCCCAGCGGGAATTGGCGCTGTCGACTCCGCGGCGTACGTCCGCCTCGTCCATCACGTCGTCGTGGTACAGCGTCGCGAGGTGGGTCAGCTCGACGACCACGGCGGCGGGCACCACGCCCGGGGCGTCCGCGTCGCCGAACTGGGCGGCGAGCATCGCCAGCAGGGGCCTGAACCGCTTTCCGCCCGCGCGCACGAGGTGCTGGGCGGCCTCCGTGATGAAGGGCACCTCGCTCTTGGTGGCATCGAGCAACCCCGACTCGACAGCAGCCAAACCGGCCTGGACACCGGCCTCAAGAGCCTGGTCCCGCACGCTCAGTCCGAACGGCCCGACGACGGTCACGAGGGGATCTCCTGTCTGCTGACGATCACACGGAATGTCGATGTGTCGCTGTCATCACTCAAGTCAGCGTATCCGGTCCCCTTTGGATCACCGTGGGCGCCTTCCCGCCACCGCCGGTATGTTCGGGATCAGCTCATACGATCAGGAGTTGTCCCTTTGTCCCACACCGCCGCAGACACCGAACCCACCCAGCCTCCGCCGGGCGACGACCATGCCTTCTTCGGCCAGCCACGGGGCCTGATGACCCTGTCCGGCCTGGAAGTCTGGGAGCGGTTCTCGTTCCTCGGCATGCAGGCGATCCTGGTCCTCTACTTCGCCGACACCGTCGCCAACGGCGGCATGGGGATGGAGGCCGGCACCGCCGCGTCCGTCTCCGCCGCCTACGGCACCCTCGTCTACCTGGTCTCCGTGGCCGGCGGCTGGCTGGCCGACCGGATCCTCGGCTCGTACCGCGCCGTCCTGTACGGCGGCATCCTCATCGCCTGCGGGCATTACGCCATGGCGGTGCCCACCGATGTCATGACCTGGGTCGGCCTGGGACTGATCAGCGCCGGAACGGGCCTGCTCAAGCCCAATGTCGCCACCATGGTCGGCAAGCTCTACCGCACCGACGACGAGCGCCGCGACGCCGGCTTCGCCCTGTACTACATGGGCATCAACATCGGCGCGTTCCTCGGCCCGCTGATCACCGGCTGGCTCGGCGACCACGCGAGCTGGCACTGGGGTTTCTCCGCCGCCGCCTTCGGTATGACGCTCGGCCTGATCCAGTACGTCCTGGGCCGCCGTCACCTGGCCGGGCGTAAGCACGCCGCCGAATTCCCGCTGGCCCCCGGACCCATGCGCCGGGCGATCCGGCTCATCGTCCTCGGAGTCGTCGTGGTCGCCGCCGTCGCGACCGCGCTGGCCCTCGCGGGCTGGCTCACCATGGACCGCTTCGTCGACCTGCTCACACTCGTCTCCGTGATCGCGCCGGTCGTGTACTTCGTGGTGATGTTCCGCAGCCCCCGGGTCACCGCGGAGGAACGCGGCAGGCTGCGCCCGTACGTGGTGCTGTTCCTGGCCTCCGTCGTCTTCAACTTCATCCTCTTCCAGGCGTACTCGACGATGATGCTGCTCGCGTCGACCAACGCCCGTACCGAGATCTTCGGCTTCCACTTCCCGGCCAGCTGGTACGCCTCCGCGCTCGGCGCCTTCGAGGTGGCACTCGCCCCGGTGGTCGCGGCCGTCTGGGCGAGGATGGGGCCCCGCCAGCCGCACGCGTCCAACAAGATCGCGATCGGGGTGATCCTCGGCGGGCTCTCGTTCCTGCTGATGGTCCTGCCCACCTCCGGGCACGCCGACGACACGTACAAGATGGCCGCCTGGTGGATCGTCGGCTCGTACCTGCTGCTCGGGCTCGGCGACATCCTGCTGGAGACCTCCGGCATGTCCGCGACCACGAAGCTCGCCCCGAAGGCGTTCGCCAGCCAGACGATGGCCCTCTGGTTCCTCTCGCTGGCCCTCGCCAACGGCATCCAGGCACAGATCGTGAAGCTCTACGGCGAGGTCTCCAACCCCGCCTACTTCGGTGTCAATGGCGCTATCGCGGTGGCCGCCGGTGTGGCCGTCATCGCCGCCGCACCCTGGCTCAAGCGCACCATGCACCCCGTCCGCTGAGGAACGAGGTATCCCCCCATGCACATCCAGACCGCGTTCCCGTACGAGACGACCCGCGAGGACCTCTACATCCCGCTGCCGGACGGCACCCAGCTGTACGCCCGGATCTGGCGGCCGGTGACGGACGAGCCCGTCCCGGCGCTGCTGGAGTACCTGCCGTACCGGCTGAGCGACTGGACCGCGCCGCGCGACTGGCAGCGTCACCCCTGGTACGCGGGCCACGGCTACGCCTCGGTCCGGGTCGACGTGCGCGGCCACGGCAACAGCGAGGGGATGCCGGGCGACGAGTACGACGCCACGGAGCTCGCCGACGGGGTGGCCGTCATCCACTGGCTGGCGCAGCAGGAGTGGTGCTCGGGCCGGGTCGGCATGTTCGGCATCTCGTGGGGCGGATTCAACTCGCTCCAGATCGCCGCGCTGGCCCCCGAGCCGCTGAAGGCGATCGTCACCGTCTGCTCGGCCGACGACCGCTACGACAACGACGTCCACTACATGGGCGGCTCGGTCCTCGCCGTGGACATGCACGCCTGGGCGGCGACCATGCTGGCCTTCGTCTGCCGGCCGCCGGACCCCGCGGACGTCGGCGACGACTGGCGGGAGATGTGGCTGAACCGGCTCGAAGCCGTGGACCCCTTCATCCACACCTGGCTGGCGCACCAGACGCGCGACGCCTACTGGAAGCACGGCAGCGTCTGCGAGGACTACTCCGCCATCGAGGCGAACGTCCTCGCGGTGGGCGGCTGGCACGACCCGTACCGCGACACCGTGCTCCGGCTCGTCGAGCACCTGGACCCGGCGAAGGTCCGCGGGCTGATCGGGCCCTGGTCGCACCAGTACCCCGACCGCGGGCTCCCGCCCGGGCCCGGCATCGGCTTCCTCCAGGAGACGCTGCGCTGGTGGAACCAGCATCTGAAGGACCAGGACACCGGCGTCATGGCGGAGCCGCTGCTGCGGTCCTGGATCAGCGAGTCGCACCGTCCGGCCACGGTCTACGAGACGCTGCCGGGCCGCTGGGTCGGGGACACCAGCTGGCCCTCGGAGAACGTCGCGCCGGTCGCGTACGCCCTCCAGGGCGGGCCGCAGATCGTGGACTCGCCGCAGCAGACGGGGCTGGACGCCGGGCGGTTCTTCCCGTTCGGCAACGACGCCGACCTGCCGCCCGACCAGCGTGACGAGGACGCCAAGTCGCTCTGCTTCGAGTTCCCGGTCGAGGGTGCCCCGATCGAGATCCTGGGCCGCCCCCGGGTGAAGCTGCGGATCCGGATGGACGTCCCGCGCGGCCAGGCGATCGCCCGGCTCTGCGACGTCGCCCCCGACGGCGCCTCCACCCTCGTCACCCGCGGCGTCCTCAACCTCGCCGCCCGCGACGGCCGGGACCGCACGGAGGACTGGCCCGTCGGCGAGACCGAGGACGTCACCTTCGACCTGAACGGCATCGGGCACACCTTCCCGCCCGGCCACCGGATCAGGCTCGCGGTCTCCTCCTCGTACTGGCCCTGGATCTGGCCGCAGGCCGGCTCGAAGGGCTTCACCCTGGACGCCGACGGCAGCTTCGTCGAACTGCCGGTGCGCCGGCACACCGAGGACCCCTCGATCCGCTTCGAGGAGCCCGAGCAGTCCGAGCCCCTGGGCGTCGTCTTCCCCGTCACGCTCGACGAACAGCGCCCCGAGCGGCTGGTGGTCCGTGACGTCGCCAAGGGCGAGTGGCGGATGGAGGTCGACCCGCGCTACGGCGGCACCCGCGTCTATCCGGACGGTCTGGAGTTCACCGAGGACGCGGTGGAGACGTACACGATCCAGGAGGGCGACCCGCTCTCGGCGCACACCCGATCCGACTGGACGATCCGGCTGCACCGGCCGGAGATGTCCTGGGACGTGCTGGTGGAGACGCGCTCGGAGATCTCCGCGGACGCCGACGACTTCATCACCTCCAACGAGGTCGTCTGCAAGGAGGGCGGCGAGGTCGTCTTCCACCGGACCTGGGAGAAGCGGATTCCGCGCACGTCGGGCTGAACCCCGCCGCCGTATCCCCGCGTTCGCGGGGATACGGCGGAACTTTCCGGGCATTGGGGATGATTGAGGCACTGCCGCTGGGGGATGTCCCCCACGTAACGTGTCCCCCAAGCGACCTGGAAAGCGAGGCAGCAACAGATGCCCGAGCAGAGCAGCCCGCTCGAACTGGCCGAGGGCGATCCCTTCGGTCCGCACAACCTTCCGTACGGCGTCTTCTCCACGCCCGACCGGCCCGGCGAGACGCGGGTCGGCGTGCGCATCGGCGGCCACGTGCTGGACGCCGGGGCGGCCGCGCACGCGCTGGGTTCTCCCTATGCCCAACTGCTGGCCCAGCCGGACCTGATGCCCCTGCTCGCGGCCGGCCGCACGGCCTGGCGGGATGTGCGCCGGGCCCTGACCGCCTGGGTGACGGTGCCGGCCCACCGCGCGGACATCGAGCCGCTGCTGCACCCCGTCGGTTCCGTCACGCTCCATCTGCCGTACCGGGTCGCGGACTACGTCGACTTCTACGCCAGCGAGCACCACGCCACCAACGTCGGCCGCATCTTCCGCCCCGACGGCGACGCGCTCACCCCCAACTGGAAGCACCTGCCGATCGGTTACCACGGCCGGGCCGGCACCGTCGTCGTCTCCGGTACGGACGTGGTGCGCCCGGCAGGGCAGCGCAAGGCACCCGCCGACCCGGCGCCCGTCTTCGGCCCGTCCGTCAAACTGGACATCGAGGCCGAGGTCGGCTTCGTCGTCGGCGTCGGCTCGGAGCAGGGCCGTCCGGTGCCGCTGGCCGACTTCCGCGAGCACGTCTTCGGCCTCTCGCTCCTCAACGACTGGTCGGCGCGCGACATCCAGGCCTGGGAGTACGTCCCGCTGGGCCCCTTCCTCGGCAAGTCCTTCGCGACGTCCGTGTCGGCGTGGGTGACACCGCTGGAGGCCCTGGACGCGGCCCGCACCGCGCCGCCCGCACGCGACTTCCCGCTGCTGCCCTACCTCGACGACGCGGACGAGGAGGAGCCCGGCGGCTTCGACCTGCGCCTCTCCGTCGCGATCAACGGCCAGGTCGTCGCGGAGCCGCCGTTCTCCACCATGTACTGGACGGCCGCCCAGCAGCTGGCGCAGATGACGGTGAACGGCGCCTCGCTGCGCAGCGGCGACCTGTACGGCTCCGGCACCATCAGCGGCGCCGAACCGGCCCAGCGGGGCTCCCTGCTCGAACTCACGTGGAACGGGCGCGATCCGCTCGACCTCCCGCAGGGCAAGCGGACGTTCCTGGAGGACGGCGACACGGTGACGCTGACGGCCTGGGCCCCCGGCCCGGACGGCACCCGCGTCGGCCTCGGCGAGGTCACCGGACAGATCGTCTCCGCGCCATGACCCTGCCCCCCGGCCCCACGTTGCCCGAGGAACTGCTGCTGCTCGCGCTGGACCCGCAGCGCGGCACACCGTACTGCCGCAACCGGACCCTCGAATACGCGCTGGCCGGGGCGGCCCTGGCGGAGCTGGAGCTGCAGGGGCGGGTCACCGGACAACGCGGCGAGATCCGGACGGTCGACCCGCTGGAGCCACCGGACCCGCTCCTGGCCGCCCTGATGCGGAGCCTGCCCGCTCCGGGCAAGGGCCGCTCGGGCGTCTCGGCCCAGGGCTGGGTCCGGCGCGCCGGGCAGTCGGTCGGGGGCATGTATCTGGAGGCGGCGGTGCAGCGCGGTGTCCTGCTCCGGGAGACCCGCCGCTTCCTCGGGCTGGTGCCCTACCACCGCCACCCGGCGGGGCCGCAGAGCTACGCGGAGCACGTCCGGGAGCGGTACGCGGCGGCCGAGCTGGCCGGGCTGCCGGACCACCGCAGCCGCGCCCTGGCCTCGCTCGTGACGGCGGCCGGGCTCGACCGGCATGTGCCCGGGGCCGGAAGGGCGTCCCGCGCGGCGATGCGGGCACTGATCCACGAGCAGTGGCCCGCCCACGCGGTCTACCGCAACGTCCGCCGGGACGCGTCGGACAGGTCGGGCCGCTCCGTGGCCCGCCGGACGGGAGTTGGCGGGGCGTGACGCCGCCCCGGTGGCGGATCTTTCCGCCGCGGACCGCATCCGCGCAGGTCACAGCCGTCCCGTAACGGCCCCCAAGTGGCGCAACACTGTGGCAACACCATCTCCGCCACGGCGTCGGTATGGTCCACCGCATGCCAGCCGAACGCATCCGTGAGCACACCGTGCCCGTCGCCGCCGCCCGCCGGCGCCGGCTGCGCGCGGACGGTGCCCGGCTCCTCGCCGACCTGCTGCGCCACCAGGTGCGCACGGGTGCGTTCCCGGGTGGCGTCCTGCCGTACGAGGACACCATCGGCACCGACTACCGCGTCTCGCGCAACACCGTCCGCCAGGCCCTCGATCTGCTGCGCGGCGAGGGGATCGTCGAACGGCAGCCGGGCGTCGGCACCGTCGTCGTCGGCGAGAAGTACCCGCACGCCGTGGACCGGCTCCAGGGACTCGCCGAGACCCTGCGCGAACACGGCCGGGTCACCAACGAGGTCCGTACCGTCGGGCCCGTCCCCGCACCCGCGCCCGTCGCCCGGCGGCTCGGCGTCGAGGAGCACACCGACGTGCTCTACATCGAGCGCCGCCGGCTCCTGAACGGGCTGCCGCTCTCCCTCGACCTCACCTACGTCCCGATGGACCTCGGCGCCGGGCTGCTCGGCGCCGACCTGGAGAACACCGATGTGTTCCGGCTGCTGGAGTCGCTGACCGGGCAGCCGCTGGGCAGCGCCGACATCACCCTGGAGGCCGTCAATGCCGACGCGCACTCCGCCGCCGTCCTGGAGACCCCGCGCGGCTCCGCCGTCCTGATGCTGGAGCGCCTCACCCATCTCGCCGACGGACGCCCAGTCGACCTGGAGTTCATCCGCTTCCGCGGTGACCGCATCAGCATGAACGGCGTGCTGCACCGCAGCTCCTGAACCCCTCCCTCACCCCTTTCCTGGAGACCGCCATGCCTCTGGCGCCCCAGCGGGCCGACGTGCCCGTGACCATCGACGAGTCGAAGTGCATCGACGGCTGCACCCTCTGCGTCGACATGTGCCCGCTCGACTCCCTCGCCATCCACCCGGACAGCGGCAAGGCCTACATGCACGTCGACGAGTGCTGGTACTGCGGCCCCTGCGCGGCCAGGTGCCCCACCGGCGCGGTGACCGTCAACATGCCCTACCTCCTGCGCTGAAAGGCCCGACTCCCATGCGACGCAAGGCATTCGGCGCCCTGTCCGGCGCCGCGCTGCTCCTCACGCTCACCGCGGGCTGCGGCGGCGGGGCGAGCGCGGACGACGGCGGCACGGTCACGGTGACCGTCGGCTACCAGTCACGGACCATCAACACGGTCACCGCCGGCACCCTGCTGCGCTCCCTCGGCTACTTCGAGGACGAACTGCGCAGCCGCGGAAAGCGGGACGGCGTCAGGTACGAGGTGAAGTGGCAGGACTACGCCACCGGCGCACCGATCACCGCGCAGATGACCGCCGGAAAGATCGACATCGGTTCCATGGGCGACTTCCCGCTGCTCATCAACGCGGCCCGGGGCAAGCAGCTCGACCGCCCCACCCGGCTCGTCTCGGTCACCGGCTACAACCTGGCCGGCGGCCTCAACACGGTCGTCACCGCCCCGGACTCGAAGCTGGACTCCCTCACCGGCCTGCGCGGCAAGAAGGTGTCGACCAGCGTCGGATCGGCGGCGGACGGCACCCTCGTCCGCGCGCTCCAGCAGGCCGGGCTCGACCCGGAGAAGGACATCCGCAAGCTCAACCAGCAGCCCGCGGTGGGCGCTTCGGCGCTCCAGGCCGGCAGCGCGGACGCCCTCTCGCAGTTCGTCGCCTGGCCCGGACTGCTCGCCTTCCAGGGCCGGGCGAAGGCGCTGTACGACGGCGCCGAGCTGAAGCTGCCGACCTTCCACGGGGTCACGGTCCGCCAGGACTTCGCGAAGAAGCGGTCCGCCGTGGTGGAGGACTTCCTGCGCGCCCAGGGCCGGGCGACCGAGTACCTGCACGCGCACCCGGTGGCGGCGTCCGAGTCGGTCGCGAAGGCCACCGGCCTTCCGGCCGAGGTCGTCCACCTCTACAACGGCGCCCAGGGCATCGCCACCTTCGACACCACCCTGAAGCCCGCCCTGATCGCCGCCCTGAAGAAGGACGTCCCGGTGCTGCGCTCGGCGAAGCTCGTCGGTGACGTGGACGTGGACGCGTTCGTCGACGACAGCTATGTGAAGCGGGTGTACGGCTCCGGCTACGCGAAGGCCCTCGCCGCCGGTCCGCCCGCACGCCGCGGCGGCGAGGTCTGGCTGAAGGGGAAGGACACCACGACGGCGTTCGCCACCTCCGCCGAACTGCTGCGGTACGTGGCCGCGCACCGCGACGCGGTCCGGGTGGCGTACGTCCCCGACGCGTCGACCGGCACCCTCTGGTTCGCGGACCGGGCGGTGTGGGTCGCCGACGGGGACGCGCTGCGGCCCCATGTCACCGAGTCCGCGGCCCGCGCCGATGTGAAGGCCCACCCCGGCGCCCGCACGGTCCCGTACGCCACCGCGCTGAGCCTGGCCCGGGGCGCGTCATGAGCGGCCGGTGGTCCCTCGTCCGGCGCGCGCTCTCGCTGGTCGCGGCGCTCGGCCTGTGGCAGGCGCTGACCTCCTACGACGTCAACCTGTGGCTGCGCTTCGAGCAGTTCCCCACGGTCACGGAGGTGGCCCGCGCCTACGCGGACCGGATCACGGGCGACGCGTACTGGCAGGACCTCACCGACAGCCTGACCCGGATCGTCACCGGGTTCGCGCTGGCCGCCGTCCTCGGCGTCACCGCCGGCACGGCGATCGCCCGCTCGCGGCTGGCCGCCGACCTGCTCGCCCCGGTCCTCGAAGTGCTGCGCCCGGTCCCGGCGATCGCGCTCGTCCCGGTCGCGATCCTGCTCTTCCCCAGCAACGAGCAGGGCATCGTCTTCATCACCTGCACCGCGGCGTTCTTCCCCGTCATGGTCTCCACCCGGCACGCGGTGCGGGCGCTGACGCCGGTATGGGAGGAGGCCGTCCTGACGATGGGCGGCGGACGGTGGCGGATCCTGTGGTCCGTCGTGCTGCCCGGGGCGCTCCCCGGCATCCTCGGCGGGCTGTCCGTCGGCATCGGGGTGTCGTGGATCTGCGTCATCTCGGCCGAGATGATCTCCGGCGAGTACGGCGTCGGCTACCGCACCTGGCAGGACTACACCGTCGTCGACTATCCGGGCGTCTTCGTCGGCATGGCCACCATCGGACTGCTCGGCTGGCTGACCTCGACGGCCGTGGAACTGCTCGGCCGCAGGCTGACACGGTGGCTGCCGCGTACGGAGAACCGCCCGGTGGCTCCCGCACGCCGCCGGCCCGCCCCGGCGGCGGCCGCCGTCCTCTCCGTCCCCACGGCACAGGAACGGGTGCGTTCATGAGCACGAACCTCCACGGTGTCCGGCTCACCCTGCGCGACGCCACGCTCGGCCGGGCCGGGGTGCCCGTCCTGGACGGGGTCGACCTCGACGTCGTACCCGGCGAGATCCTCACCGTCGTCGGCCCGTCCGGCTGCGGGAAGTCGACGCTGCTGCGCACCCTGGCCGGGCTGCTGCCGGCGCTCGGCGGCGAGGTGAGCCAGGACGGCGAACCCGTCACCGCGCCCCGCGCCGAACGGGCCCTCGTCTTCCAGGACGACGCGCTGCTGCCCTGGCGCACGGTCCGCGCCAACGTCGAACTGCCCCTCGCCATCCAGGGGGTGGGGCGCGCCGAACGACGGGAGCGCGCCGCGGGCTGGCTGGCCCGGGTCGGCCTCGCCGAGCACGCCGCCAAGCTCCCGCACCGGCTCTCCGGCGGTCAGCGCCAGCGCGTCCAGCTGGCCCGTGCCCTGGCCGCCGGGCCCCGCGCGGTCCTGATGGACGAGCCGTTCGGCGCGCTGGACGCCCAGACCAGGGCCGGGATGCAGCAGCTGCTCGTCGAGGTGCTCCGGGGCACCGGCGCCACGGTCGTCTTCGTCACGCACGACGTGGACGAGGCGCTGTTCCTCGGCGACCGCGTCGCGCTCCTGTCGACGGGCCGGGTGCTGTCCGTGCCCCGTCCCCGCGAACGCGCCGCCCACGCCGATCCGGCGACGGTCGCGCTGCGCCGCGAGGTCCTGGAGTCGCTCGCCCGGGCCCTCTGAACTCCCGCCTCCCGTCCGTCCCCTGTCCGCCCCCCTCTCCCGGCCCCGGCCTCCCCCTCCCGAAAGGCATGTCCCCGTGCAGATCCCCGCCCTCGCCGACGCCGAGGAACTCTCCTGCGACGTGCTGGTGGTCGGCGGCGGTACGGCCGGCACGATGGCGGCCCTCACCGCCGCCGAACACGGCGCCTCGGTCCTCCTGCTGGAGAAGGCCCACGTGCGCCACTCCGGCGCGCTCGCCATGGGCATGGACGGCGTGAACAACGCCGTGATCCCGGGCCGCGCCGAGCCCGACGACTACGTCGCCGAGATCACCCGCGCCAACGACGGCATCGTCGACCAGTCCACCGTGCGGCAGACCGCGACGCGCGGCTTCGCCATGGTGCGCCGGCTGGAGTCGTACGGGGTGAAGTTCGAGAAGGACGAGCACGGCGAGTACGCGGTGCGCCAGGTCCACCGCTCCGGCTCGTACGTGCTGCCGATGCCCGAGGGCAAGGACGTGAAGAAGGTCCTCTACCGGCAGCTGCGCCGCCGCGAGATGCGCGAACGGATCCGGATCGAGAACCGCGTCATGCCGGTGCGCATCCTCACCGGCGACGACGGCCGGGCCATCGGCGCGGCCGGCTTCAACACCCGCACGGGTCAGTTCGTCACGGTCCGGGCCGGGGCCGTCATCCTGGCCACGGGCGCCTGCGGACGGCTCGGCCTGCCGGCCTCCGGCTACCTCTACGGTACGTACGAGAACCCCACCAACGCGGGCGACGGCTACGCCATGGCGTACCACGCGGGTGCCGAGCTGACCGGCATCGAGTGCTTCCAGATCAACCCGCTGATCAAGGACTACAACGGCCCGGCCTGCGCCTACGTCGCCAACCCCTTCGGCGGCTACCAGGTCAACCGGCACGGCGAGCGCTTCGTGGACTCCGACTACTGGTCGGGCCGGATGATGGCGGAGTTCGCGGCCGAGGTCGCCTCCGACCGGGGGCCGGTCTATCTGAAGCTGAGCCACCTGCCGGAGGAGTCCGTCAGCGCGCTGGAGACGATCCTGCACTCCACCGAGCGGCCGACCCGTGGCACGTTCCACGCGGGACGCGGCCACGACTACCGCACCCACGACATCGAGATGCACATCTCCGAGATCGGCCTGTGCGGCGGCCACTCGGCCTCCGGCGTCCGCGTCGACGACCACGCCCGCACCACGGTGGACCGGCTCTACGCGGCCGGCGACCTCGCCTGCGTGCCGCACAACTACATGATCGGCGCGTTCGTCTTCGGCGATCTGGCGGGCGAGGACGCGGCCCGGTTCACGGCGTACGAGGGCGAGCTCCCGGCCGACCAGCTCGCCGCCGCCCACGAGCTGGTCTACCGCCCGCTGCGCAACCCGGACGGGCCGCCGCAGCCGCAGGTCGAGTACAAGCTGCGCCGCTTCGTGAACGACTACGTCGCCCCGCCCAAGTCCGGTGCCCGGCTCTCGATCGCCCTGGAGTCGTTCGAGCGGATGCGGACGGATCTCGCGGAGATGGGCGCGAAGACCCCGCACGAACTGATGCGGTGCGCGGAGGTGTCGTTCATCCGGGACTGCGCGGAGATGGCGGCCCGCTCCTCGCTCGCCCGCACGGAGTCCCGCTGGGGCCTCTACCACGAGCGCACGGACCATCCGGAGCGGGACGACGCGGACTGGTTCCACCACCTGGACCTGTACAAGTCGCCTTCCGGCGCCATGGAGTTCACGGCCCGGCCGGTGGCTCCGTACCTGGTCCCCGTGGAGGGGTTCGCGCCGGCCGGGGGGCCGGTACGGCGGATCGGCGAAGTGGTGCCGGAGGGGGTGGGGACGGCGGGTGCGCGGGACGCGGCGCCGGTGTCGGCGTCCGCCCGGACGCCCGCGCCGCAGGCCCCCGGACCCGTCTCCTCCACCTCCCCGCGCATTCTGGAACTGCTGGCCCTGAACGAGGGCGAGCCCGGGCTGGCGGCCCTCACCCCCTACCTGGCCGACCCCGACCCGGCGGTCCGGCGCGCGGCAGTCGCCGCGCTCACGGAGTCGACCCCGCCCGGCGCGGGTCCGGCCCTGGCGGCCGCGCTCGCCGACCCGGCCGCGCCCGTGCGCACGGCCGTCGCCGCGTCCCTGCGGGAACTGGTCGAGGTGCTGGAACCCTCGCCCGCCCTCCGCGCGCCCCTGGTCACCGCGCTCTCCTCGGCCGACCCGGTGGTCCGCGCCGCCGCCCTGGACACGCTGCGGGCGCTGCGGCTCGGCGACGCGGAGCTGTACGGCGGCACGCTCACCGACCCGGATCTCGATGTACGGGTCGAGACCGTCCGGGCCCTGGTGTCCGTGGACGCGGTGGGCGGCCTGGTCCGGGCAGCCTCCGACGCGGCACGCGAGGTACGGGTGGCGGTGGCGAAGGGGCTGGCCGCTGTCCGCTCCCCCGCGCCGGGCCCTCTCGGGCCGCTGCTGGACGACCCGGACGCGCTGGTGCGGGCGGCGGCCCTGGCGGCGCTCGCGGGGACGGGGTGCCCGCCCGCGTACGCCGAGCGGGCGGTGGCCGCGCTGACGGACCCGGCCTGGCAGGTCCGCGCGGGTGCGGCGACGGCGCTCTCCTCGGCGGACCCGGCTCTCGCGGTGCCCCCGCTCGCCGGTGCGCTGGTCGACCCGAACGCCGATGTGCGCAAGGCGGCGGTGCTGGCCCTGCTGCGCCACCCGGGCGACTCGGCGGCGCGGAAGGCCCTGGCGGGGGCGGTCACGGATGCGGACGCGGATGTGCGGGCGTATGCGGGGCGGGGGGTGGGGGTCAGGAGCGCGTGAGTCGTTCACACGTACAGGGGAGCCGCTTTCGGTTCCCTGCGGATACGCTGAAAAGTCCGCGCGACTCCGTCCATGGGAGCACTAATGAGCGTCGGCCCCGAGGCCCCCGAGCCGCGGTGGGTGGTCCCGCCCGAGGGCGGCTGGACCGCCGATGACCTGGACACACTCCCGAATGTAGGCCCGCCGCGCGACCCGCCCGTCTCACTCGTACTCCGGGGGCTCCTCGTCCCAGCCGAACTCGGCGCCGTCGAAGGCGGCCGACGGGGCGGCCGGCTGGGCGGGGCGGGCGGGTCCGGCCGGAGCGGGCTTGCGGGTGGGGGCCGAGGTTGTCTGCGCCTGGGGCTCCGTGGTCTCCCCAGTCGCCGGGGTTGTCTGCGCCTGGGGCTCCGTGGTCTCCGCAGTCGCCGGGGTTGTCTGCGCCTGGGGCTCCGTGGTCTCCGCAGTCGCCGGGGTTGTCTGCGCCTGGGGCTCCGTGGTCTCCGCAGTCGCCGGGGC
>NZ_JBIDAD010000001.1:34847-164520 GCF_043202315.1 Streptomyces sp. NPDC048211 | reverse complement strand
GCCTCGTCCATGTCGAGGCCCGCCAGCACCTCCAGCACGCCCTCCCCGTACGTCGCCAGCTTCTTCTCGCCCAGTCCACTGATCCCGCCCAGCTCGCCGAGCGACGACGGGCGCAGGGTCGAGATCTCGCGCAGCGTCGCGTCGTGGAAGATCACATACGCGGGCAGGCCCAGCTCCTTGGCCTGGGCGCCGCGCCAGGCGCGCAGGGCCTCGAAGACCGGGAGTGCCTCCGGCGGGAGTTCGGCGGCGGCCGCCGAGGACTTCGCCTTCCGCTCGCCCTTCGAGGAGGAGCGGGACGACGTGGGCTTCTTCGGCTCCCTGCGCAGCAGCACCTCGCGCTCCCGGCCGAGCACGGTGCCGCTCTCCTCCGTGAGCACCAGCGTGCCGTACTCGCCCTCGACGGCGATCAGGCCCTGGGCCAGCAGCTGCCGGACCACGCCCCGCCACTCCGCCTCGGCCAGCTCCTCGCCGATGCCGAACACCGAGAGCTGGTCGTGGTCGAACTGGATGACCTTCGCGGTCTTGCGGCCCAGCAGGATGTCGATGATCTGGCCGGCGCCGAACTTCTGCCCGCGCTCCCGCTTCAGCCGGACGACCGTGGACAGCAGTTTCTGGGAGACCACCGTGCCGTCCCAGGTCTCCGGCGGGGTCAGGCAGGTGTCGCAGTTGCCGCAGGAGGCCGTGGCGGGCTCCTGGCCGAAGTACTTCAGCAGCTGGGCCCGGCGGCACTGCACCGTCTCGCACAGCGCCAGCATCGAGTCCAGGTGCGAGGCCGCACGGCGGCGGAACGCCTCGTCTCCCTCGCCGCCCTGGATGAGCTTGCGCTGCTGGACGACGTCCTGGAGTCCGTACGCCATCCAGGCCGTGGACGGGGCGCCGTCACGGCCGGCCCGGCCGGTCTCCTGGTAGTAGCCCTCGACGGACTTCGGCAGGTCGAGGTGGGCGACGAAGCGGACGTCCGGCTTGTCGATGCCCATGCCGAAGGCGATCGTCGCGACGACGACGAGGCCCTCCTCGCGCAGGAAGCGGGACTGGTGAACCGCTCGGGTGCCGGCGTCGAGACCCGCGTGGTACGGGACGGCCTCGATGCCGTTGCGGCAGAGGTACTCGGCGGTCTTCTCCGTGGAGTTGCGCGAGAGGCAGTAGACGATGCCGGCGTCCCCCTCGTGCTCCTCCTTGAGGAAGGACAGCAGCTGCTTCTTCGGGTCGGCCTTGGGCACGATGCGGTACTGGATGTTGGGACGGTCGAAGCCGGCCACGAAGTGCTTGGCGTCGGGCATGCCCAGGCGCTGGGTGATCTCCCGGTGCGTGGCCTCGGTCGCCGTCGCCGTCAGGGCGATGCGCGGGACGTCGGGCCAGCGCTCGCCCAGCACCGACAGGGCCAGGTAGTCGGGCCGGAAGTCGTGGCCCCACTGGGCGACGCAGTGCGCCTCGTCGATCGCGAAGACGGAGATCTCGCCCCGGGAGAGCAGGCCGAGGGTGGAGTCCAGCCGGAGCCGCTCGGGGGCCAGATACAGCAGATCGAGCTCGCCCGCGGTGAACTGGGCCTCCATCGAGCGGCGCTCGTCGAAGTCCTGCGTGGAGTTGATGAACCCGGCCCGCACGCCGAGCGCCCGCAGCGCGTCCACCTGGTCCTGCATCAGGGCGATCAGCGGGGAGATGACGATGCCGGTGCCCCGTCTGACCAGGGACGGGATCTGGTAGCAGAGCGACTTGCCGCCGCCGGTCGGCATGAGCACGACGGCGTCGCCGCCCGCCACCACGTGGTCGACGACCGCTTCCTGCTCGCCGCGGAACGTCTCGTACCCGAAGACCCGGTGGAGCGTCTGCAGTGCATCGCTCTCGGTCACGTCCGTGCTCACGTCCGTGGTCATGTCCGTCACGCCTGTCCCGCCCTCATGCTCATTGCGCTGTTCCCCCGACGGCTGTCCCGTTCTGTCCCAGTGCTCTCCCCTGCCACGATAGGCGCCGCCTACGACAAAGCCGGACGGGCTTGACTTCCAAGCCCGTCCGGCGCCGTCGAAACGGTGGTGCGTCCGCCTACCTCACGAACACTCCCGCCTGGCTCGCCAGGTCCAGGAAGTACTGCGGGGCCAGGCCCAGCACCAGGGTGACCGCGACACCGACCGCGATCGTCGTCATCGTCAGCGGGGACGGGACGGCGACCGTGGGGCCGTCCGCCTTCGGCTCGCTGAAGAACATCAGCACGATGACCCGGATGTAGAAGAACGCGGCGATCGCCGAGGAGATCACACCGACGACGACCAGTCCGCCCGCACCGCCCTCGGCCGCGGCCTTGAACACCGCGAACTTCCCGGAGAAGCCCGAGGTGAGCGGGATACCGGCGAAGGCCAGCAGGAACACCGCGAAGACCGCCGCGACCAGCGGCGAGCGCCGGCCGAGCCCGGCCCACTTCGACAGGTGCGTCGCCTCGCCGCCCGCGTCACGCACCAGGGTGACGACGGCGAAGGCGCCGATCGTCACGAAGGAGTACGTGGCCAGGTAGAAGAGCACCGAGGAGATGCCCTGCGGGGTGGCCGCGATGACACCGGCGAGGATGAATCCGGCGTGCGCGATCGAGGAGTAGGCCAGCAGCCGCTTGATGTCGGTCTGGGTGATGGCGACGACCGCGCCGCCCACCATCGTGACGATCGCGATGCCCCACATGACCGGGCGCAGGTCCCAGGTGAGGCCCGGCAGCACCACGTACAGCAGGCGCAGCAGCGCGCCGAACGCGGCGACCTTCGTGGCCGCGGCCATGAAGCCGGTGACCGGGGTCGGGGCGCCCTGGTAGACGTCCGGGGTCCACATGTGGAACGGGACGGCGCCGACCTTGAAGAGCAGGCCGGTCAGGATCATCGCGCCGCCGATGAGCAGCAGCGCGTCGTTGCCCATGGTGTCGGCGAGCGCCGGGTCGATCTGCTGGATCGAGCCGTCGACGACGGTGGCGATCTGCGCGTACGAGACGGAGCCCGCGTATCCGTAGAGCAGGGCGATCCCGAAGAGCAGGAACGCCGAGGAGAAGGCGCCGAGGAGGAAGTACTTCACCGCGGCCTCCTGCGACATCAGCCGCTTGCGGCGGGCGACGGCGCAGAGGAGGTAGAGCGGGAGGGAGAAGACTTCCAGGGCCACGAAGAGCGTCAGCAGGTCGTTGGCCGCCGGGAAGACCAGCATGCCCGCCACCGAGAAGAGGACGAGCGGGAAGACCTCGGTGGTGGTGAACCCGGCCTTGACGGCGGCCTTCTCGCTGTCGCTGCCCGGGACCGAAGCGGCCTGCGCGGCGAACGAGTCGACCCGGCTGCCGTGCGACTCGGGGTCGAGCCGCCGCTCGGCGAAGGTGAAGACGGCGACCAGCGACGTCAGCAGGATCGTGCCCTGGAGGAACAGTGCGGGCCCGTCGACGGCGATGGCGCCCATCGCGGCGATGTGTGCCTTTGTCGTACCGTATCCGGTGGCTGCCAGGCCGATCACCGCGGCGAACGCGGCGACCAGCGCGACGACGGTCAGGAAGACCTGCGTGTAGTAGCGGGCCCGGCGCGGCACGAAGGCCTCGACGAGCACGCCGAGGACGGCGACTCCGATCACGATCAGGACCGGGGTCAGCTGGGTGTACTCGATGACCGGGGCCTTGAACTTCTCGTCCGGGGCGGCCGATGTCACCCCGCCCGCCATTGTCCACAGGCTGTGGACAGCTGTTGCGCTCACTTGGCGGCCTCCACCTCGGGCTGGGGGTCCTTCTTCTGTACGTCGGACATGGTGTGCTGCACCGCCGGGTTGACGATCTCCGTCAGCGGCTTCGGATAGACGCCCAGGAAGATCAGCAGAGCGATCAGCGGGACGACCACGGCCAGCTCACGGACCTTGAGGTCCGCCATGCCCTGGACCTCGGCCTTGACCGGTCCCGTCATCGTCCGCTGGTAGAGGACGAGGACGTAGATCGCGGCGAGCACGATCCCGGTGGTAGCGATGATGCCGACCGCCGGATACGCGGCGAACGCACCGACCAGGACCAGGAACTCACTGACGAACGGGGCGAGCCCAGGCAGCGACAGCGTGGCCAGGCCACCGATCAGGAAGGTGCCGGCCAGGACCGGCGCCACCTTCTGCACTCCGCCGTAGTCGGCGATGAGCCGGGAACCGCGCCGGGTGATCAGGAAGCCCGCCACCAGCATCAGCGCGGCCGTCGAGATGCCGTGGTTGACCATGTAGAGCGTCGCGCCCGACTGGCCCTGGCTGGTCATCGCGAAGATGCCCAGGATGATGAAGCCGAAGTGGGAGATCGACGCGTAGGCGATCAGCCGCTTGATGTCGCGCTGGCCGACGGCGAGCAGCGCCCCGTAGACGATGCTGATCAGTGCCAGGACCAGGACCACCGGTGTGGCCCACTTGCTGGCCTCCGGGAAGAGCTGGAGGCAGAAGCGGAGCATCGCGAAGGTGCCGACCTTGTCGACGACCGCGGTGATCAGCACGGCGACCGGAGTGGTCGCCTCGCCCATGGCGTTGGGCAGCCAGGTGTGCAGCGGCCACAGCGGAGCCTTCACCGCGAAGGCGAAGAAGAACCCGAGGAAGAGCCAGCGCTCGGTGCTCGTCGCCATGGAGAGCGAGCCGTCGGCGCGGGCCGCGGCGATCTCGGAGAGCGAGAACGTCCCCGTGACCACGTAGAGCCCGATCACCGCGGCCAGCATGATGAGCCCGCCGACCAGGTTGTAGAGGAGGAACTTGACTGCGGCGTAAGAACGTTGGGCCGCCGCGTTCTCGTCGCTCCCCGAGTGGGCCCGGTCCCCGAAGCCGCCGATGAGGAAGTACATCGGGATGAGCATGGCTTCGAACAGGATGTAGAAGAGGAAGACGTCGGTGGCCACGAAGGAGAGGACCACCATCGCTTCCACCATCAGGATCAGGGCGAAGAATCCCTGAGTGGGGCGCCAGCGGGAGGAGTTCGTCTCCAGGGGGTCGGCGTCGTGCCAGCCGGCCAGGATGACGAAGGGGATCAGCAGGGCGGTGAGCGCCATGAGCGCCAGCCCGATGCCGTCCACGCCCAGCTCGTACCGCACGCCGAAGTCCTTGATCCAGGCGTGCGATTCGGTGAGCTGGTAGCGGCTGCCACCGGGCTCGAAGCGGGCGAGCGCGATGCCGGCCAGCACCAGGGTGCCCAGCGAGAAGGCCAGCGCCAGCCATTTGGCCGCGGTGCGCCGGGCCGCCGGGACGGCGGCGGTGGCGACCGCACCGATCGCCGGGAGCGCCGCCGTCGCTGTCAGGAGAGGAAAGGACATGTGATCAGACCGCCCTCATCAGCAGGGTCGCGGCGATGACGACCGCCGTACCGCCGAACATCGAGACCGCGTAGGTGCGGGCGTAGCCGTTCTGCAGTTTGCGCAGCCGGCCGGAGAGCCCGCCCATGGAGGCGGCCGTGCCGTTGACGACGCCGTCGACCAGGGAGTGGTCGACGTAGACCAGGGAGCGGGTGAGGTGCTCGCCGCCGCGGACCAGGACCACGTGGTTGAAGTCGTCCTGGAGGAGGTCGCGGCGGGCCGCCCGGGTGAGCAGCGAGCCGCGCGGGGCGACCGCGGGCACCGTCTTGCGTCCGTACATCGCCCAGGCGATGGCGACACCGATGACGAGCACCACCATGGTGGCGGCGGTGACGGTGGTCGCGCTGAGCGGGGCGTCCCCGTGGCTGTGGCCGGTGACGGGCTCCAGCCAGTGCAGGAAGCGGTCACCGATGGAGAAGAACCCTCCGGCGAACACCGAACCGAACGCCAGGATGATCATGGGGACGGTCATCGACTTCGGGGACTCGTGCGGATGCGGGTCGTGGCCCTCGGCGTCCGGCTGCCAGCGCTTCTCGCCGAAGAACGTCATCAGCATCACGCGCGTCATGTAGAACGCGGTGATCGCCGCACCCAGCAGCGTGACCGCTCCGAGGATCCATCCCTCGGTGCCGCCCTTGGCGAAGGCCGCCTCGATGATCTTGTCCTTGGAGAAGAAGCCGGACAGACCGGGGAAGCCGATGATCGCGAGGTAGCCGAGTCCGAAGGTGACGAAGGTGACCGGCATGTACTTCCGCAGGCCGCCGTACCTCCTCATGTCCACCTCGTCGTTCATGCCGTGCATGACCGAACCGGCACCGAGGAAGAGCCCGGCCTTGAAGAAGCCGTGCGTCACCAGGTGCATGATCGCGAAGACGTAGCCGATGGGGCCCAGCCCGGCGGCCAGGATCATGTAGCCGATCTGCGACATCGTCGACCCGGCGAGGGCCTTCTTGATGTCGTCCTTCGCGCAACCGACGATCGCACCGAAGATCAGCGTGACCGCTCCGACGACCACGACGACCAGCTGGGCGTCCGGGGCGCCGTTGAAGATCGCGCCGGAGCGGACGATCAGGTAGACACCCGCGGTGACCATGGTGGCGGCGTGGATCAGGGCCGAGACCGGGGTCGGGCCCTCCATCGCGTCACCGAGCCAGGACTGCAGCGGCACCTGGGCCGACTTGCCGCAGGCGGCGAGGAGGAGCATCAGGCCGATCGCCGTCAGCTTGCCCTCGCTCGCCTGGCCGGATCCGGCGGCTTCCAGAACGGGAGCGAAGGCGAACGTGCCGAAGGTGGTGAACATCAGCATGATCGCGATCGACAGGCCCATGTCGCCGACCCGGTTGACCAGGAAGGCCTTCTTCGCGGCGGTCGCCGCGCTGGGCTTGTGCTGCCAGAAGCCGATGAGCAGGTACGACGCCAGACCGACGCCCTCCCACCCGACGTACAGCAGCAGGTAGTTGTCGGCGATGACCAGGATCAGCATCGCCGCGACGAACAGGTTGAGGTAGCCGAAGAAGCGGCGCCGGCGCTCGTCGTGCTCCATGTAGCCGATCGAGTAGATGTGGATCAGGGTGCCCACACTCGTGATCAGCAGGACGAAGGTCATCGACAGCTGGTCGAGCTGGAAGGCCACATCGGCCTGGAAGCCCTCGACCGGAATCCAGCTGAACAGCTTCTGGTGCAGCGCGCGGTCCTCGGCGCCCTTCCCGAGCATGTCGGTGAAGAGCACCACCGCGACGACGAAGGAGGCGGCGGCGAGCGCGGTGCCGAGCCAGTGGCCCACGCGGTCCAGGCGTCGGCCGCCGCAGAGCAGCACCACCGCTCCGAGCAGGGGCGCCGCGACAAGCAGCGCAATCAGGTTCTCCACAGTGCAAGCGCCCCTCTACAGCTTCATCAGGCTGGCGTCGTCGACCGAGGCCGAGTGGCGGGAACGGAACAGCGACACGATGATCGCGAGCCCGACCACGACCTCCGCGGCGGCGACGACCATCGTGAAGAAGGCGATGATCTGGCCGTCGAGATTGCCGTGCATCCGGGAGAAGGTGACGAACGCGAGGTTGCAGGCGTTGAGCATCAGCTCCACGCACATGAACACCACGATCGCGTTCCGCCTGATCAGCACCCCGGCCGCGCCGATGGTGAACAGCAGAGCGGCGAGATAGAGGTAGTTGACCGGATTCACTTGGCGACCTCCTCTTCTTCTGCGGTGTCCCGGCCGAGCCGCTCACCGGAGCGCTGCTCCAGTGCCTTGAGGCCGGCCAGCGACTCGTGGGACACATCGCGCATCTGGCCGCGCTTGCGCAGCGTCTGCATGACGGTGAGTTCGGACGGTGTGCCGTCCGGGAGCAGTCCGGCGACGTCCACGGCGTTGTGCCGGGCGTAGACGCCGGGTGCGGGAAGCGGCGGCAGGTGGCTGCTGCGCACGCGGTCCTCGGACATCTCCCGCTGGGTCCTGGCCCGTTCGGTGCGCTCGCGGTGCGTGAGCACCATCGCGCCGACGGTGGCGGTGATCAGCAGCGCGCCGGTGATCTCGAAGGCGAAGACGTACTTGGTGAAGATGAGGCTGGCGAGCCCCTCCACGTTTCCGCCGTGCTCCGCGTTGGCCGTGCCGAGTCCGTTGAAGCTGCCGAGCGAGGCGTTGCCGATTCCGGCGATCAGCAGGACACCGAAGCCGAGCCCGCACCCGGCGGCCAGCCAGCGCTGGCCCTTGAGGGTCTCCTTCAGCGAGTCCGCCGCCGTGACACCGACGAGCATGACCACGAAGAGGAACAGCATCATGATCGCGCCGGTGTAGACGATGATCTGGACGACGCCGAGGAAGTAGGCACCGTTGGCGAGGTAGAACACCGCCAGGATGATCATGGTCCCGGCGAGGCTCAGCGCGCTGTGCACGGCCTTCTTCATCAGCACGGTGGACAGGGCGCCGATCACGGCGACCGTGCCCAGCACCCAGAACTGGAAGGCCTCGCCGGTCGAGGTGTGGGAGGCCGCAGCGGCCAGGCCGGTCATGCGTCCACCTCCTGCGCCGCGCCGTTGCTCTCGCTGTCCCCGTCGTCCGGCTTCTCGCCCTTGGAGACGGCGAGCTGGCGTTCCGTACCGGGGGCGGCCTCGGTCACCAGGCCCCGGTAGTAGTCCTGTTCGTCCGTGCCGGGGAAGATCGCGTGCGGGCTGTCGACCATGCCTTCCTCCAGGCCCGCGAGCAGCTCGTCCTTGGTGTAGATGAGGCTCTCGCGGGTGGTGTTGGCGAGCTCGAACTCATTGGTCATCGTGAGCGCCCGGGTCGGGCAGGCCTCGATGCACAGTCCGCAGAGAATGCAGCGCGCGTAGTTGATCTGGTAGACGCGGCCGTAGCGCTCCCCCGGGGAGTAGCGCTCCTCGTCGGTGTTGTCCGCGCCCTCGACGTAGATCGCGTCCGCCGGACAGGCCCAGGCGCACAGCTCGCAGCCGACGCACTTCTCCAGGCCGTCCGGGTGGCGGTTGAGCTGGTGCCTGCCGTGGAAGCGCGGCGCCGTCACCTTCGGCGTCTCCGGATACTGCTCGGTCAGCCGCTTCTTGAACATGGCCTTGAAGGTCACGCCGAAGCCGGCCACCGGATTCTGGAACTTGTCCTCCGAGGACTGCGGGGGCTGCGGGGACTGGGCGGACCCGCCGGCTCCCGAGGCCCCGGAAGCCGCGCTCGACCCCGTCGGCCCGGTGGCCTTCGGCGCCCTCTCGGACCCACGCGACTCAGGCAGTTCAGACATGGTCGGCCTCCTTTCCGTCACTCGGATTTCCGTCACTCTGAGTATCCACGCCGCCACTGACAACGAGCTCCCGCTCGCGGCGCGGCCTGCGCCGCGGCACGGGCGGCAGGGTCTGTCCGGGCAGCGGCGGCACCGGGAACCCGCCCGCCATCGGGTCGAACGCCGGCTCCGGTTCCGCGTCGGCCGCGGCTTCCCGGCCCTTCTTGTCGCGGAACATGTCGACGACGAAGGAGATCAGCAGGACCGCGATCACGGCCCCGGCCACATAGAGCAGGATCTTCGAGAAGTCGTAGCCCTCGTTGCGCAGCGCCCGCACCGTCGCGACCATCATCAGCCAGACGACGGAGACCGGGATCAGGACCTTCCAGCCCAGCTTCATGAGCTGGTCGTAGCGGACCCGGGGCAGCGTGCCGCGCAGCCAGATGAAGAAGAAGAGCAGCAGCTGGACCTTGATGACGAACCAGAGCATCGGCCACCAGCCGTGGTTCGCGCCCTCCCAGAAGGTGCTGATCGGCCACGGGGCCCGCCAGCCGCCCAGGAACAGGGTCACGGAGACGGCGGAGACGGTCACCATGTTGACGTACTCGGCGAGCATGAACATCGCGAACTTGATCGACGAGTACTCGGTGTTGAAGCCACCGACCAGGTCGCCCTCGGACTCCGGCATGTCGAACGGGGCGCGGTTGGTCTCACCGACCATCGTGACGATGTAGATGATGAAGGAGACCGGCAGCAGGATGATGAACCAGCGGTCCTCCTGCGCCTCCACGATCTTCGAGGTCGACATCGAACCGGAGTAGAGGAAGACCGAGGCGAACGCGGCGCCCATCGCGATCTCGTACGAGATCATCTGCGCGCACGAGCGGAGCCCGCCGAGGAGCGGGTACGTGGATCCGGAGGACCAGCCCGCCAGCACGATGCCGTAGATCCCGACCGACGCGACCGCGAGGATGTAGAGCATCGCGATCGGCAGGTCGGTGAGCTGCATCGCCGTACGGTGCCCGAAGATCGAGACCTCGTTGCCGGACGGCCCGAACGGGATGACCGCGATCGCCATGAACGCCGGGATCGCCGCGATGATCGGGGCGAGGACGTAGACGACCTTGTCGGCCCGCTTGACGATGACGTCTTCCTTCAGCATCAGCTTGATGCCGTCGGCGAGCGACTGGAGCATGCCCCAGGGGCCGTGCCGGTTGGGGCCGATGCGCAGCTGCATCCAGGCGACGACCTTGCGCTCCCACACGATGGAGAAGAGCACGGTCACCATCAGGAACGCGAAGCAGAAGACCGCCTTGACGACGACGAGCCACCAGGGGTCATTGCCGAACATCGACAGGTCCTCGGCGGCGAGCACGGAACCGTGCGGGGCCGCGGCCAGTTGAGCGAAGGCACTCACGCCCCCACCTCCGGTGTGACGTCGGAAATGCCGGGTGCGGCGGGGCCGATCCGGACCGGGCCGCCGGGCCGGACACCGGTGTCGGCCGGGACGCCTCGCCCGACGGAGTTCAGCGGCACCCAGACCACCCGGTCCGGCATCTCGGTGACCTGGAGCGGCAGTTGTACGGTGCCCGCCGGGCCGGACACGGCCAGCAGATCGCCGTCCTTGACGCCGGTCTCGGCCGCGGTGGCGGCGGAGAGGCGGGCGACCGCGGCGTGCCGGGTACCGGCCAGCGCCGTGTCGCCCTCCTGGAGGCGGCCCAGGTCGAGCAGCATCCGGTGGCCCGCGAGGATGGCCTCGCCGTCGCCGGGCCGGGGCAGCGGCTGCGCCGAGGCGCGCGGGTCGTCCGCGTGCGTGCCCTGCCAGCCGCCGAGCCGGTCCAGTTCGCGGCGTACGGACTTCAGGTCCGGCAGCGCCAGGTGGACGTCCAGGGCGTCGGCGAGCATGTGCAGCACCTGGGCGTCGCCCGGGGCCAGGTTGCGGGTCATCTGCTCGGGCTTCAGCGCGGCCTCGAACATCCGCGCCCTGCCCTCCCAGTTGAGGAAGGTGCCGGACTTCTCGGCGACCGCGGCCACCGGGAAGACCACGTCGGCGCGGTCGGTGACCTCGCTGGGCCGGAGCTCCAGGGAGACCAGGAAACCGACGCGGTCCAGGGCCTCCAGGGCCCGTGCCGGATCCGGCAGGTCGTCGGCCTCGACACCCGCGACGAGCAGCGCGCCCAGTTCGCCGGAGGCCGCGGCCTCGACGATCTGGCCGGTGTCGCGGCCGAAGCGGGACGGGAGTTCGGCGACACCCCAGACGGACGCCACCTCGTCCCGGGCCCGCGGATCGGTGGCCGGGCGGCCGCCGGGCAGCAGCGACGGGAGCGCACCCGCCTCCACCGCACCGCGTTCGCCGGCCCGGCGCGGAATCCACACCAGGGTGGCACCGGTCGCGGTCGCGGTCCGTACCGCGGCGGTCAGCCCGCCCGGCACTCCGGCCAGCCGCTCGCCGACCACGATCAGGGCGCCCGCACCGCGCAGCGCCTCGGCCGCGACGGCGCCGTCGCCGTCCAGGCCGACCCCGCCCGAGATCGCGTCCAGCCACTCGGTCTCGGTGCCGGGGGCGGCGGGCAACAGCGTGCCGCCCGCCTTCGTGAGGCCGCGGGTGGCGTGCGAGGCGACGGAGAAGGTGCGCTGTCCGTGCTTGCGGTTCGCCTTGCGGAGCCGCAGGAAGACGCCGGGCGCCTCCTCCTCGGACTCGAACCCGACCAGCAGCACGGTCGGGGCCTTCTCCAGCGAGGTGTACGTGACCCCGCTGCCGTCCAGGTCGCGTCCCCGGCCCGCGACGCGGGCGGCCAGGAAGTCGGCCTCCTCGTCGCTGTGTACCCGGGCCCGGAAGTCGATGTCGTTGGTGTCCAGGGCGATCCGGGCGAACTTGCTGTACGCGTACGCGTCCTCGACGGTCAGCCGGCCGCCCGTGAGGACGCCGGTCCGGCCGCGGGCGGCGGACAGACCGGCGGCCGCCGCGGCCAGCGCCTCGGGCCAGCTCGCCGGCTCCAGCTCGCCCGCCTCGTTGCGGACCAGCGGAGTGGTGAGCCGGTCGCGCTGCTGGGCGTAGCGGAAGCCGAAGCGGCCCTTGTCGCAGAGCCACTCCTCGTTGACCTCGGGGTCGTTGGAGGCGAGGCGCCGCATGACCTTGCCGCGCCGGTGGTCGGTGCGGGTGGCGCAGCCGCCCGCGCAGTGCTCGCACACCGAGGGCGTCGACACCAGGTCGAAGGGGCGGGAGCGGAACCGGTACGCCGCCGAGGTCAGCGCCCCGACGGGGCAGATCTGGATGGTGTTGCCGGAGAAGTACGACTCGAACGGGTCGCCCTGACCGGTGCCGACCTGCTGGAGCGCGCCGCGCTCGATCAGCTCGATCATCGGGTCGCCCGCCACCTGGTTGGAGAACCGGGTGCAGCGCGCGCAGAGCACGCACCGTTCACGGTCCAGCAGCACCTGGGTGGAGATCGGGACGGGCTTCTCGTACGTCCGCTTCTTCCCGTCGAAGCGGGAGGTCGCGTCGCCGTGCGACATCGCCTGGTTCTGCAGCGGGCACTCGCCGCCCTTGTCGCAGACCGGACAGTCCAGCGGGTGGTTGATGAGCAGCAGCTCCATCACGCCGCGCTGCGCCTTGTCGGCGACCGGCGAGGTGATCTGCGACTTGACGACCATGCCGTCGGTGCAGGTGATGGTGCAGGACGCCATCGGCTTGCGCTGGCCCTCGACCTCGACGATGCACTGGCGGCAGGCGCCGGCCGGGTCGAGGAGCGGGTGGTCGCAGAAGCGCGGGATCTCGATGCCGAGGAGTTCGGCGGCCCGGATGACCAGGGTGCCCTTGGGCACGCTGATCTCGATGCCGTCGATGGTCAGCGTGACCAGGTCCTCGGGCGGGAGTGCCGCCTCGCCGCCCCCGGAGGGCGCACTCGTGGTGACTGTCATGCGTTCACCCCCTGGGATGCGTTCTTGTCGTCGGCCCAGACGGTCGACCTGGCGGGATCGAAGGGGCAGCCCTTGCCGGTGATGTGCTGCTCGTACTCGTCGCGGAAGTACTTCAGCGACGAGAAGATCGGCGAGGCGGCGCCGTCGCCGAGGGCGCAGAAGGACTTGCCGTTGATGTTGTCGGCGATGTCGTTCAGCTTGTCGAGGTCGGCCATCTGTCCCTTGCCGGCCTCGATGTCGCGCAGCAACTGCACCAGCCAGTACGTGCCTTCACGGCAGGGCGTGCACTTGCCGCAGGACTCGTGGGCGTAGAACTCGGTCCAGCGGGTGACGGCGCGCACGACGCAGGTCGTCTCGTCGAAGCACTGGAGTGCCTTGGTGCCGAGCATGGATCCGGCGGCGCCGACGCCCTCGTAGTCGAGGGGCACGTCGAGGTGCTCCTCGGTGAACATGGGGGTGGAGGAGCCGCCCGGGGTCCAGAACTTCAGCCGGTGACCGGGGCGCATGCCGCCGCTCATGTCGAGGAGCTGGCGCAGCGTGATGCCGAGCGGGGCCTCGTACTGGCCGGGTCCTGAGACGTGGCCGCTGAGCGAGTACAGCGTGAAGCCCGGGGACTTCTCGCTGCCCATGGACTTGAACCAGTCCTTGCCCTTGTTCAGGATCGCGGGAACCGAGGCGATGGACTCGACGTTGTTCACCACAGTGGGGCAGGCGTACAGACCGGCGACCGCGGGGAAGGGCGGGCGCAGCCGGGGCTGGCCGCGGCGTCCTTCGAGCGAGTCGAGCAGCGCGGTCTCCTCACCGCAGATGTACGCGCCGGCGCCCGCGTGCACGGTGAGTTCCAGATCGAGTCCGGAGCCCATGATGTCCGTACCGAGATAGCCCGCCTCGTACGCCTCGCGTACGGCCTCGTGCAGCCGTCGTAGTACGGGGACGACTTCGCCGCGCAGGTAGATGAAGGCGTGCGAGGAGCGGATCGCGTAACAGGCGATCACGATGCCTTCGATCAGGCTGTGCGGGTTGGCGAAGAGGAGCGGGATGTCCTTGCAGGTCCCGGGCTCCGACTCGTCGGCGTTGACCACCAGGTAGTGCGGCTTGCCGTCGCCCTGCGGGATGAACTGCCACTTCATCCCGGTGGGGAAGCCGGCGCCGCCGCGGCCGCGCAGACCGGAGTCCTTGACGTACGCGATGAGGTCGTCCGGGGACATGGCCAGGGCCTTGCGCAGCCCTTCGTATCCCTCGTGGCGCCGGTAGGTGTCCAGGGTCCAGGATTCCGGCTGGTCCCAGAAGGCGGACAGGACAGGCGCGAGAAGCTTCTCGGGACTGGTCCCGTTCTTGTCGATTTCGGCGGCCAACGTCATCACTCCCCCTCCTCGGCGGCGGGGCCGGCCGGGTGGTCCGGGTCGGACGCCGAGGTCTGCTGCGGTGCGTCGTGGGAGCTGAGGTGTTCGGCGCCCTTCTGCGGTTCGTCGCGCGGGGCCTCGCCGCGCGGGCCCACCACGCGGGGCTGCGGCGTGGCCTCGCCCTTGGCCAGCTTCAGGCCGATGAGCGAGGCGGGTCCCGCGCCGCCGGAGGCCGCGACGGCGCCGGGGCGCTCGTCGGGGAAGCCGGCCAGGATCCGGGCGGTCTCCTTGTACGAGCAGAGCGGGGCGCCGCGGGTCGGCTCGACGGTACGGCCGGCGATCAGGTCGTCGACGAGCCGCGTCGCGCTCTCGGGCGTCTGGTTGTCGAAGAACTCCCAGTTCACCATCACGACGGGCGCGAAGTCGCAGGCCGCGTTGCACTCGATGTGTTCGAGGGTGACCTTGCCGTCCTCGGTCGTCTCGTCGTTGCCGACGCCGAGGTGGTCCTTGAGCCGGTCGAAGATGGCGTCGCCGCCCATCACCGCGCAGAGCGTGTTGGTGCAGACGCCGACCTGGTAGTCGCCGCCGGCCTTGCGCCGGTACATCGTGTAGAAGGTGGCGACCGCGGTGACCTCGGCGGTGGTGAGCCCGAGCACCTCGGCGCAGAACGCCATGCCCGTACGCGAGACGTACCCCTCCTCCGACTGCACGAGGTGCAGCAGCGGCAGCAGCGCGGAGCGGCTGTCGGGGTAGCGGGCGATCACCTCCTTCGCATCCGCTTCGAGCCTGGCGCGCACCTCGGCCGGGTAGGCGGGGGCGGGGAGCTGCGGCATCCCCAGACTGACTTCGCTACGTGCTTCGGTCACCGGTCGACGCCTCCCATCACGGGGTCGATGGATGCGACGGCGACGATGACGTCGGCGACCTGACCGCCCTCGCACATCGCCGCCATGGCCTGGAGGTTGGTGAAGGACGGGTCACGGAAGTGGACCCGGTAGGGGCGGGTGCCGCCGTCGGAGACGACGTGCACGCCGAGCTCGCCCTTGGGCGACTCGACGGCGGTGTACGCCTGCCCGGGCGGGACCCGGAAGCCCTCGGTCACCAGCTTGAAGTGGTGGATCAGGGCCTCCATGGAGGTGCCCATGATCTTCTTGATGTGGTCGAGCGAGTTGCCGAGTCCGTCCGGTCCGAGCGCGAGCTGCGCGGGCCAGGCGATCTTCTTGTCGGCGACCATGACCGGTCCCGGCGCGAGCCGGTCGATGCACTGCTCGATGATCCGCAGCGACTGGCGCATCTCCTCCAGCCGGATGAGGAAGCGGCCGTAGGAGTCACAGCTGTCCGCCGTGGGGACGTCGAACTCGTAGTTCTCGTACCCGCAGTAGGGATCGGTCTTGCGCAGGTCGTGCGGGAGTCCGGCGGAGCGCAGGACGGGGCCGGTGGCGCCGAGCGCCATGCAGCCGGTCAGGTCGAGGTAGCCGACGTCCTGCATGCGGGCCTTGAAGATGGGGTTGCCGGTCGCGAGCTTGTCGTACTCCGGCAGGTTCTTCTTCATGGTCTTCACGAACTCGCGCAGCTGGTCGACCGCGCCCGGGGGCAGGTCCTGGGCGAGTCCGCCGGGGCGGACGAACGCGTGGTTCATCCGCAGGCCGGTGATCAGCTCGAAGAGATCGAGAACGAGTTCACGATCGCGGAAGCCGTAGATCATGATCGTCGTGGCGCCGAGCTCCATGCCGCCGGTGGCGATGCACACCAGGTGCGAGGAGATCCGGTTGAGCTCCATCAGCAGCACGCGCAGGACGGTGGCCCGGTCGGGGATCTGGTCCTCGATGCCGAGGAGCTTCTCGACCCCCAGGCAGTACGCCGTCTCGTTGAAGAACGGCGTCAGGTAGTCCATGCGCGTGACGAAGGTGGTGCCCTGCGTCCAGTTCCGGAATTCGAGGTTCTTCTCGATGCCGGTGTGGAGGTAGCCGATGCCGCAGCGGGCCTCGGTGACGGTCTCGCCGTCGATCTCCAGGATCAGCCGGAGCACGCCGTGCGTGGACGGGTGCTGGGGACCCATGTTGACGATGATGCGCTCGTCGTCGGACTTGACCGCCGACTCGACGACCTCGTCCCAGTCGCCGCCGGTGACTGTATATACAGTCCCCTCCGTCGTGGCGCGGGGAGTCGCGTGGGGAGTGGTCATCAGGAGTACGACCTCCGCTGGTCCGGAGCCGGGATCTGGGCGCCCTTGTACTCGACGGCGATGCCGCCGAGCGGATAGTCCTTGCGCTGCGGGAAGCCCTGCCAGTCGTCCGGCATCATGATCCGGGTGAGGGCGGGGTGCCCGTCGAAGACGAGCCCGAAGAAGTCGTAGGTCTCGCGCTCGTGCCAGTCGTTGGTCGGGTAGACCGCGACGAGGGACGGGATGTGCGGATCGCTGTCCGGCGCGGAGACCTCCAGCCGGATGAGCCGGCCGTGGGTGAGGGACCGCAGGTGGTAGACGGCGTGCAGCTCGCGTCCCTTGTCACCGAGGAAGTGGACGCCGCTCACCCCCGTACAGAGCTCGAAGCGCAGCGCCGGGTCGTCGCGCAGGGTCCTGGCGACGGTGGGCAGGTGCTCGCGGGCGATGTGGAAGGTGAGCTCGTCGCGGTCGACGACCGTCTTCTCGATGGCGTTGCCGGGAAGCAGGCCCTGTTCCTCCAGGGCGCCTTCGAGCTCGTCGGCCACCTCGTCGAACCAGCCGCCGTACGGGCGCGCGGTGGCGCCCGGCAGGACGACGGTACGGACGAGGCCGCCGTAGCCGGAGGTGTCGCCGCCGTTGTCGGCGCCGAACATGCCCTTGCGTACGCCGATGACCTCGCCGTGCTCGTCGCGCGGGGCGGGGACGCCGTTGCCGTCTCGCTGCTCCTGGTCGCTCATCGCAGCAGCCCCTTCATCTCGATCAGGGGCAGTGCCTTGAGCGCCGCGTCCTCCGCCTCGCGGGCGGCCTCCTCCGCGTTGACCCCGAGCTTGGAGCCCTGGATCTTCTGGTGGAGCTTGAGGATCGCGTCCATCAGCATCTCGGGCCGCGGCGGGCAGCCCGGCAAATAGATATCAACCGGGACAATATGATCAACACCCTGAACAATGGCGTAATTGTTGAACATCCCGCCCGATGACGCGCAAACACCCATGGAGATGACCCACTTGGGGTTCGGCATCTGGTCGTAGACCTGCCGCAGGACGGGGGCCATCTTCTGGCTCACCCGCCCTGCCACGATCATCAGGTCCGCCTGGCGCGGCGATCCGCGGAAGACCTCCATGCCGAACCGGGCCAGGTCGTAGCGCCCCGCCCCGGTCGTCATCATCTCGATGGCGCAGCAGGCGAGTCCGAACGTGGCCGGGAAGACGGAGGACTTCCGTACCCAGCCGGCGGCCTGCTCGACAGTGGTCAGCACGAAGCCGCTGGGCAGCTTCTCTTCGAGTCCCATATGTGCCCCTCAGCCCCTCAGTCCCATTCCAGGCCGCCACGACGCCATACATACGCGTAGGCGACGAAGACGGTGAGCACGAAGAGCAGCATCTCGACGAGCCCGAAGATCCCGAGGGCGTCGAAGGTGACCGCCCAGGGATAGAGGAAGACGATCTCGATGTCGAAGACGATGAAGAGCATCGCCGTCAGGTAGTACTTGATGGGAAAACGGCCGCCTCCGGCTGGAGTCGGGGTGGGTTCAATACCGCACTCGTACGCTTCGAGCTTCGCCCGGTTGTACCGCTTGGGGCCGATAAGCGTGGCACTGACCACGGAGAAGATCGCAAACCCCGCCCCGAGGGCACCGAGCACGAGGATGGGCGCGTAGGCATTCACGCTCCTCGCTCCTTCCAGTCGTCCTTGACCGTTGGACCGCATCGGGCGACCTGGCTCGCCACCTCACCAAGATCGTGCACATGTGAGGCAGTTCACAAGCCCGACTGCCCCGCATCCTATGCCTGCCGTCCTGTGATCTGCGACACGGGGTACGACAACGCCTTTGTGATCTCCACCACCTGACGAACGATCATGAAGTCGGATGAGCGGTGATCTTCGTACACGAAGCGGCCGAGTGATCACGAGACGTGACATCTCCTGCTGTTACCGCTGGTCAAACGGGTGTCGCTCTATCAAGCCCCAGCACCTGCCGCCAAATTGGCCATGGACGCGATCGGGTGATAAAGGGATCTGCCCCACTCTGCGATCGGAGCGGAGCCGCTCACACGGAAGGCGCACGGAACGAAGCGGGCGTCTCCCGGCATACACCCCCTATGGGGTGAATGGGTCGACGCCCGCCACCCGTTCCCCGCGCACGGGACGCTCCGCGCGCGAGGCCCTCGTATGCCCATCACACCGAGGGCATGCTGTGACCTGCGTCACTCCACAGGGGCCGCCATACAAGCGGGCTTGGCCAAGCGTGTGAACGGATGGTAAGTGACGGGCAATTCGGGCGTATTGCCGAAAACCCGTGCTCACAGCCGTTTCGAAGCTTGCCCGATTTGCCCGTTACGGCGTCAATAAGGGCTCTCAGGAAGCGGATTCATAGATTCCGGACGTAACTGTGTCGCAACACACGTTTCTTGATGGGACCCCTGAGGCCCTGATAGCGCTAGTACCCATGTCCCACACCGCTCTCATACCCAGCCACCGGAAGCCCCGCCGAAACGCCTCGAAGACGGCGCTGCGGGCCGGAGTTGCCGGTGGCGTCCTCAGCACCATCGCGGTCGCAGGCGCTGCCGGTCCGGCCCAGGCCGCCGAGCCGGTGACCCAGACCATCGAGATGCCCACCATCACGGCCGGGCTCTCCACCGCCGTCGCGGCATCCGCCGAGGCCACGCAGCAGGTCGCCCTGGACCTGGAGACGCAGGCCCACGAGGAGGCCGCGGCCACCACCGCCGCCAAGGCCGCCAAGAAGGCCAAGGCCGAGGCGGTCCGCAAGGCCGAGGCCAAGAAGAAGGCCGAAGCCGCCGCGAAGGCCGAGGCCGAGGCCAAGGCGGAGGCCGCCGAGCGCGCCTCCCGCTCGGCCGCGCGCACGACGCTGAGCGCCTCCACCGGCTCCTCCTCGTCCGCCTCCTCGTCGTCCGCCACGACGTCGTACTCCTCCACCGCCACGGGCTCCGCCGCCTCCGTCGTCGCGTTCGCGCAGGCGCAGGTCGGCGACGCGTACGTGTCCGGCGGCACCGGTCCCAACTCCTGGGACTGCTCCGGCCTCGTCCAGGCCGCGTTCCGCACGGTGGGCGTCGACCTGCCGCGCGTCTCGCAGAGCCAGTCGACCGCGGGCACCCAGGTCTCCCTGAGCAACCTCCAGCCGGGCGACATCCTGTACTGGGGCGGCGCCGGCAGCGCGTACCACGTCGGGATCTACGTGGGCGGCGGCCAGTTCGTCGGGGCACAGAACTCCTCCACCGGTGTGGTGCAGCGCCCCCTGGACTACGACATGCCGACCGGCGCGGTCCGCGTCCTCTGAGTTCACGGATTCACAAGCGCCTCGGCGCACATCGAAGGGCCGTAGCTCCCCCGCTCGGGAGCCGCGGCCCTTCGCCGTTTCCGGCAGGTACGCGACACCACCCCCGGCCGGCACGGGTGACGTCGCGAACCCGCCGGACCCCGTCCGCCGGAGCTTGTGAACTGGGGCGAACAGCCCTCGCGTCACCGAGCACAGGACGGCCCCGCCATGTCCACCACGACCACCCCCCGCACCGACGCCACGTCCCGCACGCCCTTACGCGGCCGCCTGGCCGTCCTCTCCGTGATGCTGGGCATCTTCGCCATCGTCACCACGGAGATCCTGCCGATCGGTCTGCTCACCCCGATCGGGGCCGACTTCGGCGTCGCGGACGGCACGGCGGGCCTGATGATGACGATGCCGGGCCTCCTGGCTGCCGTCGCCGCCCCGGTGGTGACCCTCGCGACGGCCCGCGCCGACCGCCGGCTGATGCTCAGCGCCCTCGTCCTGCTGCTCGCGGTGGCCAACTTCCTCACCGCGGCCGCTACCGCCTACTGGCTGGTGCTGGTCGCCCGGGTCCTCGTCGGCATCACCATCGGCGGCTTCTGGTCGATCGGCGTCGGGCCGGCGGCCCGGCTGGTCCGCCCCGCGTCGGCCGGGCGGGCGACGGCGGTCGTCTTCGCGGCCGTACCCCTCGGTTCAGTCTTCGGCGTCCCCGCCGGCACGTTCATCGGTGGTCTGGCGGGCTGGCGCACGGCGTTCGCGGCGATGGGGCTGCTGAGCACCGGCGTACTGGCCCTGCTGCTCCTGACGCTCCCCGCCCTGCCCCCGGCCGCGGTCACCCGCCCCTCGGTGCTCCGCGCCCTGCTACGCGGCACGGGCACCCGGTACGCGCTGTTGATGACGTTCCTCATCGTCATCGCGCATTTCGCTACGTACACCTACGTAACCCCCTTTCTCCGGCAGATCACCCGTACCGATCCGGCGCGGATCACCGGGTACTTGCTGCTCTACGGCGCCGCCGGGGTGGTCGGCAACTTCATCGGAGGCGCGCTGGTCACGCGCGCGCCCCGCCTCGCCTTCGGGACCGCCGCCGCGACGATCGCCGCCGCGACCGCCCTGCTGCCCGTCCTGGGCCGCACCGACGCGGGCGCCCTCGCCCTGCTCGTCGTCTGGGGACTCGGCTACGGCGCGGTCCCGGTCTGCTCCCAGACCTGGTTCGCCCGAGCGGCTCCACAGGCACCCGAGGCCGCCACGGTCCTGTTCACCGCGTCCTTCCAGGCAACGCTCGCCGCCGGCGCGCTCACCGGCGGCGCGGTCGTCGACCACACCTCGCTCCGGGCGGTCATGTGGTGCGGGGCGGTGACGGCGGGTCTGGTGGTTCTCGCGGCGGGCGTGAGGCGCGCGGAGCCGCGTACGCCGGGTCAGCGGGAGGCCGTTGCCTGCGGGTCCCCCGATTCGGCCGTGCGGCGGTAATCGGCGTTGATGCGCTGGGCCTCTTCGAGCTGGTCCTCGAGGATGACGATGCGGCAGGCGTCCTCGATCTTCGTGCCCTGGTCGACGAGCTCACGGGCACGGGCGGCCACGCGCAACTGGTAGCGGGAGTAACGGCGGTGGCCGCCGTCCGAACGCAATGGGGTGATCAGCCGGTTCTCACCGAGGGTACGGAGGAAGGCGGGACTGGTGCCGAGCATCTCGGCGGCCCGGCCCATGGTGTAGGCGGGGTAGTCGTCATCATCAAGTCTGTCGGCGGGGCGGGGACTGCGAGGGGGCATAGCACCTCTTCTTTCGGGGACACGTCCGAGGGGTCCGAGTGCCTTGCGGCACTCGGACCCCGAGCTTTCAACACCATCTACCGACTGACTGCGCCGGTCTCCTTGTTCCGCTTGTCCGCCCGGGAGGGCAGAGTTGCGGAGATCGCATATGCGTGACCGGGGACCACCTTCCGTTCTGGGGCCTGCGGTACCCGAGCGGCGCTTCTTCTCGCCCGGGTGATCCTGATGGCGTCTGCTCCTTACCTCGTTCGAAACATCGGTCACTCCTGCGGGTCCTGCGGCACTGCACGCGACCCCTGGGGCCGCTCGGCCCGGCTGCCAGTGAGGGAACCCACCGTTTCCGGCTCCGCCACTCCACCGCCGTTCCGCGTCCTGTTCTGGTCCTGCACGCACGGCAGTTCGCGTCTGCCGTGCCGTCTTTTCCGTCCTGGCTACGAGGAAGACATTAATCACGCCGAAAGTCAGATGTCTACTCCCGCCATGACAGTTTTTCTTCGTTGCACGACATGACCATTCCTGCTGCACCCATGTGAGGGAAATTGCTCCACGGTGGGTGTGAAGTCCGAGTGGCCGGGCACGTGCATCTCTCAGGGATGCGACCGATGCAGTGGGGTGATCGCGCATGAACAGCAAGGCGACGACGGTGACGACCAGCGCGGCAGTGCCCGCGTCCTTGGTCGTCGAGGACGGCAGCCCGGCCGGCGTGGCCCGCGCCCGCGACGCCACTCATGCCTTCGCGGACAGCCTCGACCCGGCGCTGGAAGCCGAAGCGGCGGAGACTCTGGCCCTGGTGGTGTCCGAACTCGCCACCAACGCGGTGCGCCACGGGGGTGGCCGTTACACCCTCCGGCTCGGCGCAACCGCCGAATCGGTGCACGTGGCCGTCAGCGACCCCAGCCCCTCGCCCCCGTGTGAACGCACCCCGGACCTGAGCGGAGGCACGGGAGGCTTCGGCTGGCACATGATCCGCCGTCTCACCGACGCTGTGAGCACCGTCCCCGGCCCGGGCCGGGGGAAGACCGTCCATGCCCGCCTGAGCCGGTTCCGCGCCACGGAGGGCAGCGCCGCCACCGCGCGGCTGTCGGCGGTGCCGCGCGGCCTGGTCGTTCCGACGCCCCGGCACAGGGGACGCAATGGACTTCGAGATACATAGGGCCGGAGACCGCAGGGGCGAACGAAGCTGCCCCGTGAGCGGGCCTTCAGCCAGGGCCGCGGAGAGCCCCGCCGCGAGCATGCCACTCCCGTGGCGATACCGGTGGCGTCGTAGGAGTACGAGGTGTCAAGCCTGAGCCGAACCAGCCTGATGACGGCCCGCGGCCCGCAACCTCATCCGACGCCTCTCTCGACGAACGGACAGCCCGGCGGTCACGGAGTCCGCCCGAGGCCACCGCTCAGGCCTTCGGGGCCACCTTGGAGAGCCCGTTGATGATGCGGTCCATCGCGTCGCCGCCCGTCGGGTCGGTGAGGTTGGCGAGCATCTTGAGGGTGAACTTCATCAGCAGCGGGTGCGTGAGGCCGCGCTGGGTGGCGACCTTCATCACCTTCGGGTTGCCGATCAGCTTCACGAAGGCGCGGCCCATCGTGTAGTAGCCGCCGTAGGTCTCCTTGAGCACCTTCGGGTAGTTGTTCAGCGCCAGTTCGCGCTGGGCCGGGGTCGCACGGGCGTGTGCCTGGACGATGACGTCCGCGGCGATCTGCCCCGACTCCATTGCGTACGCGATGCCTTCGCCGTTGAACGGGTTGACCATGCCGCCCGCGTCACCGACGAGCAGCAGGCCCTTGGTGTAGTGCGGCTGGCGGTTGAAGGCCATCGGCAGGGCGGCGCCCCGGATCGGCATCGTCATGTTCTCGGGGGTGTAGCCCCAGTCCTCCGGCATCGAGGCGCACCACGCCTTGAGGACCTCGCGCCAGTCCAGCTCCTTGAAGGCGGCGGAGGAGTTGAGGATGCCGAGGCCGACGTTGGAGGTGCCGTCGCCCATGCCGAAGATCCAGCCGTAACCGGGCAGCAGCCGGTCCTCGGCGCCGCGGCGGTCCCAGAGTTCCAGCCAGGACTCCAGGTAGTCGTCGTCGTGGCGGGGCGAGGTGAAGTACGTACGGACCGCGACACCCATCGGGCGGTCCTCGCGGCGGTGCAGGCCCATCGCGACGGAGAGGCGGGTGGAGTTGCCGTCGGCGGCGACGACGAGAGGGGCGTGGAAGGTGACCGGGGTCTTCTCCTCGCCGAGCTTCGCGTGGACGCCGGTGATCCGGCCGGTGCGCTCGTCCTTGACGGGGGCGCCGACGTTGCAGCGCTCGTACAGCCGCGCACCGGCCTTCTGCGCCTGGCGGGCCAGCTGCTCGTCGAAGTCGTCGCGCTTGCGGACCAGCCCGTAGTCCGGGTACGAGGCAAGGTCCGGCCAGTCGAGCTGGAGGCGGACACCGCCGCCGATGATGCGCAGGCCCTTGTTGCGCAGCCAGCCGGCCTCTTCGGAGATGTCGATGCCCATGGAGACGAGCTGCTTGGTGGCACGCGGCGTGAGCCCGTCACCGCAGACCTTCTCGCGGGGGAAGGCGGTCTTCTCCAGGAGCAGGACGTCGAGTCCGGCCTTGGCGAGGTAGTAGGCGGTCGTGGAGCCGGCTGGGCCCGCCCCGACGACGATCACATCCGCGCTGTGTTCGGACAGGGGCTCGGTCACGGTCGGTTCTCCCGAAGACTCGAATTCGCGTGCCGCGCGGCACATGGCCAAGGCAGTCTATGGGGGCCTGCTGATCAACCTCCGAAGGGCTCCCCGATGTCGTTCGCGCCTCCCGCACTCCCTGTCGTACAGCTGCGTGTCCCGACCGACGAGGACGCGGTGGCCTGGCACCGCGCCTTCGACGACCCGGAGGTGATGGAGTTCTTCGGCGGTACGTCCGACGAGCTGTCCATGTACGAGGAGTGGACCGCCCGTCAGCGCAGACACGACGCGGAGCTCGGCTTCTGCCTGTGGACCGTGCTGGACGGGGACGGCGAGGTGCTCGGCTTCACGGGCGCGCAGCCGTGGCCGCAGAGTGCGTACGGGCCGGTGGGCGAGATCGAGATCGGCTGGCGGCTGACCCGGTCCGCCTGGGGCCGCGGTTACGCGACCGCGGCCGCGCGCCTCACGCTGGAGCGGCTGCGCGCGGCCGGGGTGGAGCGGGTGGTGGCGACGATCGACGTGCGGAACGAGCGGTCGATCGCCCTGGCCCGGCGCCTGGGTCTGGAGGAGGCGGAGACCTTCACGACGCCCCTGCCGGGCCAGGAGGTGCGCTGCTTCCGGCCGGCGCCGCCCCGGTGACGCCCGGGGTCGGCCGGCGTAGGTGAGCCCGGCCCCCGAGAACCCGCCGGGGCGCGTGGGGACGTCCGCGCCGGGCTTCCGGGCCCGGCGGCCCCGACCTGGGGACACCTGCGCCGGGCTCCGGGCCCGCAGGCCCCGTCCTGAGGATGACGCCGGGTCCTACGGGCCCGGAGGACCCGGGTACGTCGGCGGTACCGCCTCCGTGCGCCCCGTCAGCCGGAGCAGGTACGGCGCGACGAGCACCGCGCAGCCCACCCACAGGAGGCCGAACAGCAGCACCTCCGGCAGGTTCAGGGCGAATGCGGCGGTGCCCCGGTCGTCCCGGTCGGAGAGACCGCTGGAGACTCCGCCCAGCCCGGCCAGCACCAGGAACAACAGCAGGAACAGCCCGCCCGCGGTGACCTGTTCGCCCCGGCCCGCCGAGCGTCGCGCGGCCAGCAGCCCGACCAGGAGCGCACAGACGACACCGGTGGCCAGCGCCCCGGTCAGGGCCCAGCCGCCGAATTCGTCCGCCAGGCCGGACAGCCCGAAGCTTCTGTTCCGCAGATCGGAGCCGGAGAAGTCCAGCCAGCCCTGGATGTCGTACTCGAGATGGGCGCCCCAGCTCAGGCCGAGCACGTGCAGTCCGATGTTGGGCAGCACCGGCAGGGCGATCAGCAGGGCCTGGCCGTCGACGTCGTCCGCGGTGGCGTAGAGGACGAAGCCGATCAGCGAGCAGAGCAGCAGCACGGCGCCCATCGCCCGGACCGCCGAACCGGCGGCCCGCACCAGGGTCAGCGTCCCGGGCCGTCCCGCCATCCACTGGGCCGCCGCGTCGCGTTGCAGGACGCCGCCGGTGACCAGCAGCGCCATGACGAACGCGCCGAGCGCGGCGAGGACCGGGGAGGACGAGACCGAGACGTCCGCGACCTCGGGCTGCGCGAAGAGCCCGAGGAGCAGGACGGCCGCGGTGGCCACGAGGCTGATCCGGACCGCCGCCTCCAGACCGCCGCCCTGTCTGCGGACCGCACGGGCGCCGAGGATCAGCGCGCCGATCCAGAGCACGGTGACGGTGAGGGGGACGAGGTCGAGCGTGTAACTGCCCTGGGTGCCCGGGTCCAGGCTCCCGAAGCCGGAGCCCGAGCCGAAGTCCGATCCGCCGGAGCCGTAGTCGGAGCCGTAGTCGTAGTCGGAGCCGTAGCCGGATCCGTTCGGACCGCCGGACCCGGCCGGGCGCACCTCGAAGCCGCCGCCGAACGCCTGGAGCAGCATCGCGAGCGCGAGCCGCAGCCGGTCGCTCCAGCCGACCACGATGTCGTCGCCCTGCCCGTACGTCGGGATGGAGAGCGCCACCGCGAGGGCCACGATCAGTCCGCTCGGCCAGGCGGCGGCCTTCGCCGACCCCGCCCAGTCGCCCCGGAACACCCGGCCGAAGAAGGCGCCGAGCGGTGTCGGCCCCGCCGGGGCCGCCGGCATCGGCGCGTACCCGGGCGGTGCGGGCGGACCCGCCGCCGGAGCGAACGGGGCCGCGGCGGGCGGCGGCACGACGGGTGGCGGGGGTGTCTGCGGGGGCGCTGCGGGCGGGGGCCCCGCCGCCATGGGTCTCCCCGGGGGCGCGGCGGGCGCCTGGGCCGGTGGCGGGGGTGCCTGCGGCGGCACCGCGGGTGCCTGCGGGCGTTCGCGCCCGCACGTCATGCAGAAACGCGCCTCGTCCGGCGCCTGGGTTCCGCAGAAGGGGCAGTACGACGGCATGAGGGCTCCGCAGGAGGAGACGGGGACGGCCTGGGCGGGTGACACACAGGAACGGGAAAGACGCGTGCCGTATCAACGGACACATCTTCCCCGTTACCCGGTTCCCGTCAACTCCGATGGCCGGCCCCGGACTTCACCGGGCGGGCGGCCCCGTCGGGGCGCCTGCGCCCGAGCGTCAGGCGCGCACACCCCGGTGCAGCGCGACCACACCGCCCGTGAGGTCGCGCCAGGCGACCTTCGACCAGCCGGCCCGCTGGAGCTTGGCCGCGAGACCGGCCTGGTCGGGCCAGGCGCGGATGGACTCGGCGAGATAGACGTACGCGTCGGGGTTGGACGACACCGCGCGCGCGACCGGCGGCAGCGCCCGCATCAGGTACTCGGTGTAGACGGTCCGGAACGGCGCCCAGACCGGCTGGGAGAACTCGCAGATGACCACCCGGCCGCCCGGCTTGGTCACCCGGTACAGCTCGCGCAGCGCCGCGTCCGTGTCCTGGACGTTGCGCAGCCCGAACGAGATGGTCACCGCGTCGAAGGTCTCGTCGCGGAACGGCAGCTTCGTGGCGTCGCCTGCGGTGAAGGGCAGCCAGGAGTTGCGCTTCTTGCCCTCGCGCAGCATGCCGATGGAGAAGTCGCACGGCACGACGTACGCACCCGTCGCGGCGAATGGCAGCGAGGACGTCGCGGTGCCGGCGGCCAGGTCGAGGACCTTCTCCGCGGGCCGGGCGTGCACCGCCTTCGCGACCTCCTTGCGCCACAGCCGCGCCTGGCCGAGCGAGAGCACGTCGTTGGTGAGGTCGTAGTTCGCCGCCACGTCGTCGAACATCGAGGCGACTTCGTGCGGCTGCTTGTCCAGGGAGGCTCGGGTCACCCACCCATTCAAGCAGCCCGGCCGGACCGCGGCGGGGCGGGCCCGCTGTCGGACGGCGGCGCGACGGCGCTCACCGGTGCGGCGGCTTCGCGGCGGGGAAACCGCAGGGCGCCGCGCCCGGCCCGCCCCGGCCCTCGCCTCCTCGCCCGCCCCGGCCATGGCGCCTCGCCCCGCCCCGCTCCGTCCTGCTCTCGCCGGCCTGGCCCGGCCTGCCCGGCCCAGCCCCGTCCGCCGTACGCCGTCCGCCGTCCGCCCCGGGATTCGGTCACGTATTCCGATCCGGCTTCAACCTTTCCGGCCCGTCGGTGCTCAGTACCAGGCGTAGTGACCATCGACAGAACGCAGAGAGGAGGCCGGATGACCGCCGGACGCAGCGCGGACGCCGCCGGCTTCGAGGAGTTCGCCCGCGCGAGTCAGCGCAGGCTGTACCGCACCGCGTATCTGCTGTGCGGAGACGCCGAAGCCGCCCGTGATCTGACCCAGACGACGCTGGCGAAGCTGTTCCAGCACTGGGGCCGCGCGAGCGCGGCCGACCACCCGGACGCCTACGCCCGCACCGTGCTGACCCGCACCTACATCGCCGAACGCAGGCGCCGGCTGCGCGACTTCCGCGCCCATACGCCGATCGCCGCGCACGCTCCCGTGGCCGGTCCCGAGCTGACGGTCACCCTGCTGGCCGCGCTCGCCGAACTGCCCGCCCGCGCACGGGCGATGGTCGTCCTGCGGTACTGGGAGGACCTGAGCGTGGAGACCGTCGCCGGGCTGCTGCGCTGCAGCCCGTCCACCGTGAAGAGCCAGTGTTCACGCTCGCTGGCCACGCTGCGTACCCGCCTGGGCGACGCGCATCTCTACACCACCCGAAGCTGAGGAGACCGTCGTGGACATGTTTACCGACCGCTCCTCCGGGCCCGGCGCGGGCCCGGAGGCCGAGGACCGGCTGATCAGGGCGGCCATGGAACAGGCGGCCGAAGGCGCACCGCCACCGCCCGATCTGGTGCCTGTCGCCCTGGTCCGGGGCCGTCGGCGCCGCACCCGTGCCCGTGTGGCCCTCGGGGCAGGAGTGACGGGTGTGGTGGCCCTGGGCGTCCTCGGCGTGTCACTGCCGATGTGGGGGGCGGGAGGGGGGACGCAGCCGGCGCGGACCGGGTCCGTCGCCACGCAGCCCACGACCGCCGCCCCCTCTCCGGCCGCTTCCGACCGGCCCGTCCCCAAGCCCCTGCACATCGAACCGACCGACGGCGAGACGCCCATGGCCGACCTGCCGGCGGCCGAGCGGGCCCGGCAGGAGGAGTTCCAGCTGAAGGCCGCGGAGGTGCTCGACTCCTTCCTTCACGAGCAGCTCGGCGCCGTCCGCCCGGTCGACCTGGCGGTGAACCGGTTCCAGGGCGGATCGGGCGGAAACACCTTCCCGGTCCTCTTCTCGGTGAAGCCCAAGGCCGATTCGGGGGATCCCGGCGGCGGCCCGACTCCGCGCTGCCGCAGCTCCGTGAAGGGCCTCCAGTGCAGGATGGTGACGCTGCCGGGCGGCATCGAGGCCCGCGCCATCAGCGCGGAGGGGAACAGCGACGGCTCGCGGACCATCACCGGCGTCGATCTCACGTTCCGCTACGGCGACAGCACGGTCAGGCTCTCGGTCGACGGCGACGACTCCTCGATGGTGTCGTCACCGGTCACGGTGGACCAACTGATCGATGTCGCACGTGACTCCGAGTTCCTGAAGCTCGTGAAGTACGCGGACGGACAGCCGATGGAAGAGAAGGAGCACTACATCCTTGGCGGCTGAGACAGGCACGCGCCGAGGACGGGGCCGGGGCCGGGGAGACCGCCGCAGTGCCGGCCGGGCACGTCGGCGTCGCGGCCGGATACGGGTCCTGGCCGCGGTGCTCGTCCCGGCGGCGCTGATCGGCGTCGCCGTGACCGCCGGTCCCCGGTGGGCGGGCGGGGACGGCCCGTCGGCCGCGGCGGCCGCTCCGCAGTCCCCGGGCGCACGCCCGGCCCCGGGCCCCGCCCGCACCACGTCCTCCCCCTCCCCCACCGCGAAGCCCCGAGCGGAGGCGACCCCCGTGTCCCCTTCCCCCACCACGCCTCCCCGTGTCCCGGCATCCGGCCCGGGCACGTTCACGGTGGCCCGGGCCGGCGCCTCCTCCGGTGGCGGGAACGCCTACCGGGTCGAGGTCGAGGACGGTTCGGGCGTCGACCCGGACGCGGCGGCGGCCCTGATCGCCGACGTCCTGGCCGCGCCGCGCGGCTGGGCGCACGCGGGCGCACGCTCCTTCCACCAGGTGGCCGGGGGCCCCGCGGGGCTGGTCATCCGGATCGCCACGCCCGCGACCACCGACCGCGTCTGCGCGACGGGCGCCATGGACACCCACGGCGAGGTCAACTGCCGGCTGGACGAGGTGGTGATGGTGAACCTCAAGCGCTGGCAGACCGGTTCGCCGGAGTTCCACGGCCCGCTCGCCGACTACCGCGCCCTCATCGTCAACCACGAGGTCGGGCACTGGCTCGGCCACGGCCACGAGACCTGCCCCGGCAAGGGACGCCCAGCCCCCGCGATGATGCAGCAGATCTACGGCCTCAAGGGATGCGTATCCAACGCCTGGCCCTACGACACCCACGGGACCTACCTCGGCGGCCCCTCCGCGAGGTGACGTTCCGCCGGACCCGTGCCCGCAATCGATATGTGTGTGGACTGAACCAATCGGCCCCTGCGCCGGTCCTTATAGCGGGGAGCGGAAACCACCGAGGACTGGGGAGGGGCGCGGATGTCCGCAGGGAATGTGCGCGGGGGCGGACGGCGGGGACCCGGCCGGAGCCGGCTGGCGGCCAAGGCGGTGGTGCCGGTCGTCCTGGTCGCGGCGGCCGTCGTGGGCATCCGGTGGAACAGTGCGCACGGTCCTCGTACGTCCTCCGCCTCCGCCACCTTCACGGTCGCCCGTGCGGGTGTCTCGGAGACCGGCAAGGGCGACGCCTACCGGGTCGAGGTGGAGAAGGGCTCCGGTCTGGACGCGGACGAGGCCGCCGCCGAGGTCGCCCGCATCCTGGCGGCGCCACGGGGCTGGGCGCACCACGGGGAGCACTCCTTCCGCCAGGTCGCCGAGGGCCCGGCGGGGCTGGTCATCCGGATCGCCACCCCCGCGACGACCGACCGCATCTGCGGAAAGGGCGGCCTCGACACCCATGGCGAGGTCAACTGCCGCGTCGGCACGGACGTCATGGTGAACCTGAAGCGCTGGGAGCAGGGTTCGCCGGAGTTCCACGGCCCGCTCGCCGACTACCGCGCCCTCATCGTCAACCACGAGGTCGGGCACTGGCTCGGCCACGGCCACGAGACCTGCCCCGGCAAGGGACGCCCCGCCCCCGCGATGATGCAGCAGATCTACGGCCTCAAGGGATGCGTATCCAACGCCTGGCCCTACGACACCCACGGGACCTACCTCGGCGGCCCCTCCGTGCCGTGACACGGGGCGTTATCTGCCCCGGTACACCAGCCGCCCCGCCGCCACCGTCGCCACGCAGCTCGCCGCGCCCGCCGCGAGCAGGGCGTCCTCGTCCGGCGCGTCGAAGGCCGCGAGATCGGCCCGCCCCCCGGCCGTGAGCGGCGCCGCCATGGCGTCGGCCACCGCCCCGGCCCCGGCCAGCGGATCGAGCCGCGGCGCGTCGCCGCCGGGGTGCGCCGGAGCTCCGACGACCAGCAGCCCGGACCGGCGCATGGCCGTGACCAGGGCGGGCGGTGCCGCGGGGGTGACCGTCGCCGCGGTCGTCCCGTGCCGCAGCATCCGGTGCAGCCCGCGGCGTACGCTGCCGGCCCGCCAGGTGTCGTCCGGCCCGAGCGCGCCGAGTGCCTCGCCGGTCAGCGGGGCGGTGCCCAGGGTGTCCGCCTCCCGCGGATCGGGGAAGTACGACTCCTCCAGCAGCCTGACCGCGTCGCGCTGGACGAGTCCCGGGGTCAGGACGCCCGGCCATTGCCGGACCCGGGCGGCGGGGTGGAGCGCGGCCAGCTCCTCGTACGGTCCGAAGGACGCGACCACCGCGTCCTGCACGGCGACCGCCCCTCCGGGCACGGGAGCACGGCCTCCGCCCGGCAGGAGCAGGGCGGCGGCGTGGATGGTCAGCAAGCGACAGACCTCAGTTGGCGTTGAGGAGCTTGAGCTCCGGGTGGGCCGTGCCGCCCTCGATCGCGGTGGACGAGATGTGCGAGACGACGCGCTCGTCGACCGGGTCGTTCGCCGGGTCGTCGTGCACGACGAGGTGCTCGTACGTGGTGGCGCGCTGGGCCGGGACCCGGTCCGCCTTGCGGATCAGGTCGATGATCTCCAGGCGGTTGGAGCGGTGCTTGGCACCGGCGGAGGAGACGACGTTCTCCTCCAGCATGATCGAGCCGAGGTCGTCCGCGCCGTAGTGCAGCGACAGCTGGCCGACCTCCTTGCCGGTGGTGAGCCAGGAGCCCTGGATGTGGGCGACGTTGTCCAGGAAGATCCGGGCGATGGCGATCATCCGCAGGTACTCGAAGAGCGTGGCCTGCGTCTGGCCCTTCAGCTTGTTGTTCTCCGGCTGGTACGTGTACGGGATGAAGGCACGGAAGCCTCCGGTGCGGTCCTGCACGTCACGGATCATGCTCAGGTGCTCAATGCGCTCGGCGTTCGTCTCGCCGGTGCCCATCAGCATGGTGGAGGTCGACTCGACACCCAGGCCGTGGGCGATCTCCATGATCTCCAGCCAGCGCTCGCCGGACTCCTTGAGCGGGGCGATCGCGGTGCGCGGCCGGGCCGGCAGCAGCTCGGCTCCGGCGCCCGCGAAGGAGTCGAGGCCGGCGGCGTGGATGCGGCTGATGGCCTCCTCGGCGGAGACCTTGGAGATCCGGGCCATGTGCTCGATCTCGGAGGCGCCCAGCGAGTGGATGACCAGCTGCGGGAACGCCTTCTTGATCGCGGAGAAGTGCTCCTCGTAGTACTCCACGCCGTAGTCCGGGTGGTGCCCGCCCTGGAACATGATCTGCGTGCCGCCCAGCTCGACGGTCTCCGCGCAGCGGCGCAGGATGTCGTCGAGGTCGCGGGACCAGCCCTTGGCGGTGTCCTTGGGAGCGGCGTAGAAGGCACAGAACTTGCACGCCGTGACGCACACGTTCGTGTAGTTGATGTTGCGCTCGATGATGTACGTCGCGATGTGCTCCGTACCCGCGTAGCGGCGCCGGCGCACGGCGTCCGCGGCCGCGCCCAACGCGTGCAGGGGCGCCGACCGGTAGAGGTCGAGGGCCTCCGCCGGAGTGATCCGGCCGCCTTCGGCGGCTCGGTCGAGGATGGGCTGGAGGTCGGCCTTCTCGGTCACCGGGCTGTCACCTTTCGGCGGTTTTTCAACGGATCTACGGACCGGATCAGCGTACGCCAGCGCTCGCGCGCCTCTCTCGCCGCACCCTCGCCGCGGAGTGGCGGCCCGGAGCCGTGCCGCCCGAGCCGTCCCGCCGCGCAGCGCACCGGCCGTGGCCCCGGGGCCACGGCGTGGACGGCCGGGACCGTGGTGTTCCGGCTCGCCCCGGGCGGTGGGACGGCCCTGAGCGCCCTCCGGGTCAGCCGGCCGCCGCGTCGGCGTTGCGCCAGGCCGGCAGCAGCTCGTCCAGCAGCGCCTCCGTACGCGGCGGGAGCCCGCGGCCGCCGGCGCCCGGCCGGTCCGCGCGGGCGACGAGGTACCCGGCGAGCTCCGCCAGGCGCGCCATGTCGCCCGTGGCGTGGGTCGCACGCAGCAGCTCGTTCCACAGCCGCTCGTCGCCCGGCGACGGGGACAGCGCGACGGTGAGCGCGGCAACGGCCGGTTCGGGCCTGCCCTGTTCGAGGTGGTGTTCCGACAGGGCGAGGGCCACGTCCGCGACGAGCAGGGGCAGCTGGGCATCGACGATCTCGTGGGCCAGCCAGCCGTACCGCCCCTCGGGCCGGTCCGCGAGCAGCGGGCCGCGGACGAGGTCCAGGGCGTCGCTGAGCAGCCGCTCGCGCACGGCCGCGTTCCCGGCGCCCCTGCCCCGGGTCGCTTCGTGGTGGAGGGAGCGCAGCACGTCCAGGTCGGAGACGACGGAGACGGCGAGCGTGAGACGGCCCGCCGCGTCCAGCCGCAGCCGGGGCGTGCCGTCCGGGTCGGTTCCGAGCCACTCCCGCATCCGCTCGACGAGCGCGTCCCTGACGTCCGCCGTCACCCCGCGCGGCCACAACGAGGCGGCGAGGACCTGCGGGTGCACACCCTCGCGGTGCAGCAGGAGCAGGGCCAGCGCCTCGTGCAGGAGCACGCTGCGCTCGCTGTCCGGGGTGGCGAGCCCGATGAGCTCGTACGCCCCGACAAGCCGGGCGTAGACGGCGGGCCGGCCGCGCTCGGTGATGTCGACGAGGAAGGGGGAGGCCGACGGGTCGGGGCTCGGATCGTGGTCGGGTTCGGCGTGCTTGAAGAGCTGGACCACCGCGTCGTGCTGGGCCCGGGGCAGCATCTGCGCCTTGAGGTCGAGACCCAGCAGCGGGGCGAGCAGCCGGCCCTCGGGGGTGACGTCGAGCTGCCAGACCGCTCCGGTCACATGGTCCGATCCCGCGCCGACGAGATAGCCGATCCCCAGCCGGCCCGCGTCGGAGGCGAGTTCGGTGAGCCGTGCGGCCTGGGTCCCGGTGGGCTCGGCGGTGAGCAGGACGAGATGCGGGGCCCAGCGGTTGTTCTGTACGTGACCGGTGCGGCCGGTGAGGACGGAGTCGTGGCCGGCCGCACCCAGGGCGCCGCGGCGCTGCCGGGTCTCGGCCTCCATGACCTCCAGCAGGTCCTCCACCCCTTCGAGATGACGCAGCCGGGTGGGGGCCAGGGCGCGGAGCTCCTCGCCGAAGCCCACCAGCGTGATGGTCATCCGGTCCGACCAGCCGCTGGTGGCCAGTTCCGCGGCGACCGAGGCCAGCACGGCGGCGCGGTCCTGCGGGGCTCCGGTCAGTGAGACGAGACCGGGCACGGACTCCAGGTTCAGCAGCAGCCGGGAGCCCTCGTGGGTGCCCAGGCTGACCAGGCCGGGGTACGGGGAGGCCGTGTCGCCGTTCTCGTACGTTCCGGTGGCGGACCGCTCCACGTGCCAGACGCCGGGGTCCTTGCCCTCCTGCCACGGGGCGGGCGGGCGGGCCTCCGGGCGGCCGAGCTGAAGGTGCAGTTCCCCTTCGGACAGCCAGGCCGCGTGCACGACCGGCAGCGGACGGGACTCCGCGGCGAGCGAAGCGGACAGGCCGCGCAGGGACCGGTCCAGGAAACGCACGGCCTCGGGGTCGGCGCCGACCAGCAGCGAGTCCTGGGCGTCGGCGGCAGCGCCGGTGGGCACGGACGGCTCCCTGCCGCCCCGGCCCGCGACGGTGCCCATCGCCGACTGCCACAGCGCGGTGCGGCGGCGGTGGCCCAGGGCCGCGAGCAGACCCGCGGCGAGGAGCGGGGAGGCGATGAGGGCCTCGGAGAGGCCGAAGGAGGAAGAGGAGGAGGAGTCGGTGACGGGAGTGGCGACCTCGTGGCCGGTGTCCGGGACCGCCGGCCGCTGCGTGGGCACGGAGATCTGCGCGGTGTCGGTGTCGCCGCCCTGCTGCGCGCCGCCGCCCTGCTGCGCGCCGCCCGCCTTGCCCCCGGCGTCGTCGTAGTCCTGGATCTGCTGCCGGACCTCCTGGGAGACCTGAGGCGCGTCGTCCGGCATCTCGACGACGTCACCGCCGTGGGCGTCCGCGGGCATCTCCATGATCCAGCCCGGCCGGATGAGGCTCGCCTGCGAAAGCCTCGACCCGTCCGGCTGCACCCGGTCCTTGTTGAGCTGGTAGATCTCGTTGTACCGGCGCCCGTCCCCCAGGTGCCGTTGGGCGACCTCCCAGAGCGAGTCGTGGTGCCTGCCCTCCGGTGGCTGGATCCGGTAGAACTTGGTCCCCTGCTCCTTGGCGGACTCGGCGGTCCGCTTCGCGCTCTCCGCGTGCCCGGCCGTCTGGTCGCGCGCCGAATCCCGCACCTGCTGGCCGGGGGTCTGCTGCGCGGACGACGCCACCGCCGGGCGGCTCGGCTCCTCCGGGCCCGAGCCCATCTGGGCGAGGCCGGGGGCGAAGCTCGCCGCTCCCGCCATCACCAGCAGGAGGGCAGCCACGAGTTGCCGCGCGAGCGCCTGGCTCATCCCGGAAGCCGGAACCCGCACCGGCATGCCGACCCCGGAGACGGCGGCCTTCACCTCGACCAGGACGCAGGCGGTGAACTGCGCCCAGGCCAGCCAGACCACCACCGTCAGCACGCTGATGAACGTGTTGACGGTGATCTGCTGCTGGAGCATCTCCATCGAGGGCATCTCGTCGGCCAGCGGCCAGCCCACGAAGTACGCCAGTGAACCGGGCACGCCGACGACGAGTGCGGCCAGCGCGAGGAACGCGAGGAAGGCCTTGACGAAGTCGGCCAAGGTCCGCCGGGGCCGTCTCGGGTTGCTGCTCGTACGGGAGGTGGAGCGTGCCATAACAGGGTTCCTCTGGAGAAGGACGGTCGGGCAAGGCGGTGGGCGATCGCTCTCCGGCCCCGGGACTACCCGGAGCCGGACTGCCCGGATCTACCCGGCGACGGACTCTGCGGCCGATCTGCCGTGCACGGTCAGCGGCCCGCCGAACAGTATTCCGCTCAGCACGGGCCGGTAGGTGAGCCGGATCTCGACCTCGACCCGTTGGGCGTTCGCCGCCACACAGCGCGAGGCGGCGACGTCCGGACCGGACATCCCCTCCTCCCGGGCGAAGGCGCGTACCCGGGCGCCGCAGTTGCCGAAGTTGATGGGGGCCGAACCGCCGGAGCCGTCGTACAGGGCGTCCCGGTCGATGTCCTGCGCCGCGTACCGGGCGGCCTGTTCGGCGATGTCCGCGGCCCGTTCGCGCTGGGAGATCGCCAGGCCGCCGTCGACCACGAAGGCGGCCAGGGCCATGAAGAGCAACGCGAAGATGATGACGGCGCCGGCGCCCGAGCCCCTGTCGTCCAGGTGCTCGCACCGTGCCGCCCACCGGGAGCGCACCGTCTCCCGCAGCGCCGTCATGCGGCCCTCCTGAAGGGATCGAGCGGCGAGGTGGACCGGCCGGTGAGGGTGGTCGGGATGTCGAGGCCGAGCATCCCCAGGCCGCGGACCTTGCAGCTCACCTCGACGGTGAAGAACCCGCCGGGCTCGAAGCCGTTGCTGGTCTTGGCCACCGTCACCGGTCCCGCGCACACGTCGGCGAGATCGGCCTCGGCCGCTTTCCGTGCCTCGGACATCGCGAGGCCGCGGTCCTTCTGGATCGAACCGGCGCGGGCCGCGTCCCGTGCGGCGCCGGCGACCGCTCCCCGGCCGTCGACGAGTTGCCCGAAGCCGACGAGGACCAGGATGAAGAGGATCATGATGGGCGCGAGGATGACCACCTCGATCGTGGACACGCCGCCGTCACCGGCGACGCACCCGGGCCGGCCCCGGTCGCCCGCGGCCCGGTCCCGTATCCGCTCGCGCACCCGGCCGAGCACATCGGTCACACAGGTCATCCCCGTCACCCCCCATCCGGTACGAATCGCTCCACCGGCCCCTGCGACTGTGCGTGAATCGTGAGGTCGAGCCCCGGGAAGACGCTCGGCACCCTCGCGGTGATCTCCACGCCCACAGTCGTCGCGTCGGGCTGGTACGCCCGCACCCGGGGCGAGAGGACCAACTGCGGGCCCAACTGCTGGATGTAGCTGTCGGCCACCGTCCGCCCCTTGGCCCGCCACCCGCCCGGATTCTCGTCCGCCTGGGCCCGTGCCTCGCGCGCGCCGGCCTGGGCGGCGGCCTGTGCCACATGGTCCGCGAAGGAGTACAGCGCGAACTGCACGGTCGCGAAGATCATGAAGAACAGGATGGGGGTCAGGAAGACGAACTCGATCGCGGTCGCGCCGGAGTCACCGCGCGCGGATGCGGCGTCGACCCGGCGGCGCACAGCAGTGCGCAGCCGGCGGGCGACGCGGCTCGCGGCATCGGGACGGGGTGGCTCGGCCGTCGGCATCCCTCGAGTCAGCAGGTCGAATCGGAGTCGGCGCCGGCGATGCAGTTGCCGACCTTGGTGGCGCCGTCCTTCAGCGCGAGGTTGAGGATCGCGGCGACCACACCGACGATCGCGACGACCACCGCGGAGATGATCACCCACTCGACGGCGGACGCACCGCGGTCGAGCTCACCCGAGCGGGCACGCTCCACCCTGCCCCGCAGGAAGGTCAGCAGGAAATCGATGGCCGGATGACTGATACGGGGCCCGTTCATGGTTTCGGATCCTCTCGGAGAAGGGGCAGTCGGATGACGGAGGTCAGCTGACCTGGAAGACGCGCACGGCGGCAGGAAAGATGAGGAAGACGAGGAAGCCGGCGCAGAGCAGCAACTGGGCGACGAGCATCGACTGCGACTTCTCGCCCGCGCTGCCCTCGATCTGGGCCATCTCCCGGTGCCGCATCGTCTCGGCCCGGGAGGCCAGGGACTCGCGTACCTTCGCTCCGTCGTCGGCGACGAGCGCGAGGGACGCCGAGAGGTCCTTCAGTTCCTCGATGCCCAGTTGTTCACCCAGACGCCCGAGGGCCTGCCACTGGCTGGTCCCGGTGATCCGGGCGTCCGCCAGGGTGTTGCGGATCCGCCGCAGCGCCGATCCGTCGCTCACCTCGGCGGCGGCCATCAGCGCTTCGGGAAGGCCGCGGCCGCCGGCCAGGTTCATGGCGACCAGGTCGAGATAGGCGCCGATGACGCGCCGCAGGTCACGGCGCTTCTCGGCTGCGTCCCGGCGTACTTCGAGGTCCGGCAGGAAGAAGAACCCGGCCGCGAAGACCAGAGCCAGCCAGAGCGGTACGACCGGGCTGCTGCCGAAACCGAGCGTCCAGACGATCACGAAGACGAGCGGGCCGAAGAAGAGACCGGCGGCGCCCAGCAGGATCTTGGTCGCCAGGAACTGCTCCCAGCCGCGTTCGATGACCGAGAGGTCGGCCCGCAGCGAGCGCTGTTCCCAGCCCTGCTGCACATAGAAGTCCGCGACCCGGGCGCCGACCCGGGCACGCAGCGAGTCCAGCCGTCCGGTGGGCGCGTCCGCGCCCCCGTACGGGTCCGTCTCGTACGCCGCGCCACGCGCCCGCATGGCGTCGATACGGGCCACGGTCGCGACCGCGCCCCGCTTGGACGGCATCAGCGCCCGTACGAGTGCGTAGATCCCGAGACCGAGTACGGCCCCGACCACCACGGGCAGGGTGAGGTTCATCGCGGGAAGACCTCCTCGTGCCCGGTCTCCGAAGACCGGAACGGCTGGGACGACGGGTGCGGCTGCGACGACTGGGAGTGCGACGGCTGGGGGCGCACGAAGCGCATCGCCACGTCGTCCCGGACCAGGAAGCGCTCGGGCGTCTCGATGGTGGAGAGCTTGCGCAGCCACCAGAAGCCCAGGGCGAACAGACCGCACACGCACAGGAGGACGAGCTGTCCCAGCGGCGTGCCGTACGGGGCGACGAAGTCCCGGTTGAAGACCGCGAGTCCGAGCACGAAGGCGATGCTGACGCCGACGACGATCTGCACACTGCGCCGGGTACTGGACCGCTGGGCCATCACGCGCTGCCGCATGTCGACCTCTTCGCGGGCCGACTTGGCCAGGGCGCCGAGGACCTGGCGCAGCCCCGGTCCACGCAGCCGTGCGTTGAGGATCAGGGCCGCGACGATGATGTCCGCGGAGGCGTCGTCGATCTCGTCGGCGAGTATCTGGAGCGCGTCGGGCAGCGGCGTACGCGCCCTCAGCCGGTCCACGAGCGCGTCCAGGTGGGAGCGCAGCGCGGGTGCGGCGGCCCGCGCCGAGGCGGGGATGGCCTGTTCGAGACCGACGGCGCCGGCGATGGTGTCGCGCAGCGACTCGGTCCATGCCGCGAGGGCCTCGACCCGGCGCATCGCCGCCCGCTCCGCCGCCGCGCCGCCGAAGAGGCGGTCCCAGAAGAAGACGAGCACGCCGGCCGCGATACCGGCCACCGTCCAGCGGGTCAGCAGCAGGATGACCAGACCGACACCGATGGAGACCGAGCCCCGGCGTCCGGTGAACCGGGCCAGTTCCGCGAGGCGTTCGCTCGATCTGGCCTTCTCGTGGGCGGCTTTCGCGGGTGTGCCCCGGATGGCGAGGACGAGGAGGGCGAGGCCGCCGCCGACGACCACCCCGCACACCAGGGTGTACAGCACGGGCAGCGAGAAGACGCCGCTCAGGGAGGAGATGCCGTTCATATTTCTCCGCTCACCCCCAGGATCCGCTGGGGCGGTAGCCGTGCGCGGCCAGCTCCTCGACGCAGGCGAGGGGTGCGTGCGGCACGATCCTGCCGTCGGGCGTCTCGGCGAACACCTCGCTGGACAGCACGCGGCCGTCGACGCCGTTCACTTCGCGTACGGAGGTGACCAGGCGGCGCAGCGTGCCGCCCTTCTGGAAGTCGTTGCGGCGCTCGACGAAGACCACGAAGTTGATGGCTCCCGCCACCAGCATCTGGCTCGCTTCGATGGGCAGCCGCTCGGTGGCCTGCAGCGCGTAGGTGGAGATACGGGTGAAGACCTCGCTGGAGCTGTTGGAGTGGATCGTGGAGAGCGAGCCGTCGTTGCCCTGCGACATCGCGTTGAGCATGGTGACGATCTCGTCACCGAGCACCTCACCGACGATCACCCGGGACGGGTTCATGCGCAGGGACCGGCGCACCAGCTCGGACATCATGATGGCGCCCTGGCCCTCGGAGTTGGGCAGCCGCTCCTCGAACGCCACGACGTTGGGGTGCAGGTCGGGGAACTGGTCGAGGCCGAGCTCCAGGGCCCGCTCGACGGTGACGAGCCGCTCCTGCGGAGGGATCTCGTTGGCGAGCGCGCGCAGCAGGGTGGTCTTCCCCGCGTTCGTCGCGCCCGCGATCATGATGTTCTTACGGGCCCGGACCGCGCAGGCCAGGAAGTGTCCCAACTCCGGCGTGACCGTGCCGTTCCCGACCATGTCGGACATGAAGACCTTGCCCATCCGGGCGCGCCGGATGGACAGCGCGGGCCGGCGGGTCACGTCCATCACGGCCGAGAGCCGGGAGCCGTCGGGCAGCCGCAGGTCGAGCTGGGGGTTGGCGGAGTCGAAGGGCCGCGAGGACAGGCCCGAGTACGCGCCGAGTATCTGGACGAGCTCGATGAGCTCCTCGTCCGTCTCGGCGACCGGCTCCCCGCGCACCTCCCGCCCGTCCGCGTAGCCGACGAAGACCTGGTCGTAGCCGTTGATGTCGATGTTCTCGACCTGGGGGTCGTCGAGCAGCGGCTGCAGCCGTCCCACTCCGAAGAGCGCGGCGTGCACGGCCGCCGCGGACTGTTCCTCGGTCTCGGCGTCGAACGGAGTGCGGCCGGCGTTGATCTCGGCCCGCGCGTAGTCCTCGAGTATCTGGGCGATGACGGCGCGCGCGTACTGGCGCTCGTCCTCGCCGGACATCTGGGGAACACCGGAGGTCTGGTCGATCCGGCGCTGCTCGGCGATCCGGTCACCGGCTTCCTGACGGAACCGCTTGACCAGCTGGTGATCGATGGCGGTCATCGACGCGCACCGGGAATCGGACCCTGCGCCGGCCCGGGCATCTGCCCCGGCATCTGTCCGGGCACCTGTCCGGGCATCTGTCCGGGCATGTTCCCCGCCATCTGCCCGGGTGCCGCCCCTTGAACGGGGAACGTCCAGGCGGCGCCGTACTGCTGGTAGACGTCACGGGCGATCTGCCGGGCGGACCGGATCAGCAGCGACTTGTCGAGCCGGCCGCGCTTGCGCCCCGCCAGCTGCTCGGCCCCGGAAGGGTCGTGGGCCAGCGTGCCCATCACACGAGCGACGGACTGCGCACCGATCAGCATGCTGTTGACCTGGTTGGCGACCTTCGCCGAGTCGCCGGGATCGGCGACCAGCAGGACGCCGATGAGCGGGGTCGCGAGCTGGGCGCCCCCGCGCGACGAACTGTGCAGCCGGGTGGAGAGCGCGAGGGCCCGGTCCCGTACGCGGGCGATGCTCTCCGGCTGCGTACGTGCGACGAGCAGGACCAGGCTGGCGTGCGCGAACAGGTCGAGGGCAGGGGTCTCCCCGCTGATCCGCCCGCAGTCGGCGATGACGTCGGCGGGGGCCTGCGGGGACTCCGCCAGCGACGCGAAGGCACGCCCGAGCAGGGGCCACTGACCGACGAGGCCTGCGGCCTGCTCGGAGGAACCGATGCCGACGAGGACGTCGAGGCCGCCCGACAGAGTCTGGGAGTGGTCCCAGAGCTGGTCGGGGGCGAGCCCGCGGCGTGCGGTCGCGGCGATCGAGAGCATGCCGGCGTTGGGGTTCAGCGGGCCGCCGTGGGCGGCCTGGCTGCGGTAGACGAGATCGCCGCCGGCGGGGTCCGTCTCGGCCAGCAGCACGCGGCGCGGCCAGACGGCGGAGAGCGCGACGGCCGCGGTGGTGACACCCGGCGATCCCTTGTCCGCCGCGAGTGCGATGAGCGCCATTTCTTCTGCTTCCTGTGCGCTCGTGAATCAGCTGGTGGCTGAGGGAACCAGCACCAGAGCGACCTGACCGGTCGCGGCGGCCTGGGTCAGACCCTGGACGTCGGAGCTGCCGACCAGGAGGGTGACGGGCAGACTGCCACTGCCGACCATCGAGTCGTCGCCCCGGACGATGTCACTGACCTTGGCGGACTGGACGATCATCGCGTTGGCGTTGGCGGCACCCTTGTCGGTGTCGGCGCCGACACGGTACGCGGAGACCTCGTCGCCCACCTTGATCCCGGCCGGGTACTGCCCCTCCTTGAGGGCGAGCCCCACGAAGGCCTTGCCGTCCGGCAGCCCCTCGTCGTCCGAGAACATCTCACCGATGGCGATGGTGCCCGCCACCAGCGTGTTCTTGGCCCGGAGCTTCATCAGGGCTTCCCGCTGCTCCCACTTGACGTAGTGGACGCCCGAGTCCTCCGCAACCATCACGGAGGTCATGGAGTCACTGGTCACGGCCTTGCCGGCGGGCACGTCCGCGGAGATCCGCACGACCTCGATCCGGTCGCCCGCCCGCAGCACGAGCACGGTCGCACCGAGTGCGCCGACGAGAATCAGCAGTACGGCGAGCGCGGCAAGCGCGGGCTTGCGTTCACGCGCGGGCGCCGGAAGCCGCTCACCTGCATGCTGGGCAGGCCCGGAACTCCGCTGGTTCCCTGCCCCCGTACGGTCCTGCACCTTCACGCAACCGCTCCCCGTTTACCACCACAGACAATTCGGCCATTTACCAACGCGTCAGGAGTGACGGGTGAGTTGGCCGGGACTCATGAGACACCCAAGGCCCTTGCACCGTAGCAGTCGCACATATGTAGCATCAAGGCGCTCCGGCGATACCTACCAGGCCGCAAGACAGTTCATCTTTCACTCATCCCGTGAACGTCCCCCACTACGGTTGCGACCTGCGCACTAGCGAACCGAACTCTCCCCGCACCCCCCACCATTACCCGGCACCGGCACCCGCCCACACCGTCGAGATCCCCGCCACCTGAACGGTTTCGCGCCGAACGGGCCAAGCGTGGCGGCCGTCCACCGGGCGCGCGGCAGCGAATCCGCCGGGGCGGAGTTCACCGCCCAACCCACTCCCCCATAACGCGCCTATCGGGCAGATACGTGCATGCCGGAAGGATCGCCGAGTTCACGATGGCGAAACCAAGGGCGGCCCGGATAGCGTCATGTTGCTTCTGACATCAGTTGACCCACGGGAGTCGCCAGTGAACCGCCGCACGTTGCCCATTGCTACCGCACTGACCGCAGCAGCCGTCCTGCTCCTGACTGCGTGCGGCAGCGAGGACAAGCCCGAGGCCAACGACAAGATCACGGGAGCCGACAAGGGGGAGACGAAAACCGGAACGCCCACGGCCACCCCGACGAGTGGTGCGAACCGCCCGAAGATCACCCTTCCCAAGGATGTGCAGAACGTCTTCGAAAGCTGGAAGACAGGCGATTCCACGAAGGATGCGGTTCTGTCAGACGTCAGCCAGCGCATCAACGCGACTGATGCCGCTATCGCAAAGGGCGATTCCAACGCCCCGGCCCTCCCCTTCTATTACCAGGGAGACGGGCTGATCGGCGCAGCCGAGTGGATTCAGGGCTACAAGGACGACGGTCTCTCCATCACCGGAACAACCAGATACTTCAACCCCAAGATCGAAATGCTCAGCAAGACGTCTGCCGGCGTTGTCTATTGCTCGGACGAGAGCAAGGCGTACAACAAGGACCGCAAGTCCGGCAAGGTCGACAAGTCCCCTGCCTCGAACGATTCATATGTCTACTACAGCACCAGAGTGGACAAGGACGATCAGGGAATCTGGCAGACCGCAAAGCTGACCTCGAAGAGGGGGCACGAGGCATGCACTCCGTGAACAATCTCGGCAAGTGGCTCCTGGTGGGCACGACGGCAGCCGCCCTCGCATTCGTACCCGGAACCGCGGTCGCGGACAAATCCCGCGGCGACGGCTCTCAGGGCAATGTCAAATCCTCCGGCAAGCGAGACGGGAACACCCTCACCTCACTCATCAGCTACTCCGGTTCCACGAGGGGGACATCCGGAAAGTCCTCCGGAGGCTTCACCCCCACCGGGAACTGGACCCCGCCGGCCTGCTGGTACGAACCGCGGACAGCGGCGGAGTTCAAGAAGTACATCGAGGGCATGTACACGTCGACCGTGAACGCGCCCGGCATGCCCAACTACGCCAAGACATCCGTCGCCCAGTACCGGGACATATACAAGGACGGCAAGTACAAGGACTACAACCTGGACAAGGCCGACGAAGGCGCCTTCTGGGTCTCCGTCCAGGACGAGGACCGCTGGGACGAACCCGGCGCGTGGACCTGCAGCGAACTGCCCTTCTGGGTCAAGACCGGTGACACTCCCCCGGTCCAGAACAGCGTCACGCCCGATGTCCTCGCGCAACTCGCCTACAACCAGGTCGATGTCCCGGAGACCAAGGTGAGCCTGGCCCCGGCCAACAACACCAAGGTCAACCTCCCGACCTGGGCCTGGCTGGACAACGCGACCTTCAAGCCGGTCTCCGTCACGGCATCCCTCAACGCCGGCGGCGTCAACCTCCAGTCCACCGTCACGGCCACGCCGGTCTCCCTCCGCATCCAGCCCGGCACGAAGGACGCGACGCTTCACCCCGGCAGCGGTGAGTGCACCTTCCAGAACGGCCACATCGGCACCCCGTACGCCAAGGGTGACGCCGACAAGACCCCGTCGTGCGGGGTCACTTACCTGCGGTCTTCCGGAAGCGGCTCGTACCAGCTCCGGGCCACTCTCACCTGGAACGTCACGTGGACCGGATCCGGAGGCGCAGGCGGCACCCTCCCCACCGGCACGTTCGGCACCACCCAGGACATCGCCGTCCAGGAGATCCAAGCCATCAACCGTTGAGCGGCTTCGCATCCATGCAAAATTGCGTCGGCGCTGCCTCACCTCCGGGTGAGGCAGCGCCGACGGCCGGACGAGAATGACGAGAAGGCCGGAACAGCCTGGACGAGCGAGAAGACTTCAAGGTCAGCTCAGATCTCAGCGACTGGGAAATGGATCTCACGAAGTCTCTTCGGTAACAGAGAAGGAAGGAAGCGGCATGGGCGACTTCGAATTCGAAATAGAGCCCATGGCCGACGATTGGGCCAGCGGCTATCGCGGCACGGTAGGGCCGTTCGGCTCTGTCACCGTGCGCTCCGAGATCAGCAAGCCCCGCGAGGGGCCGAAACGGCAAGTGATCCTTGAAGGTGCGCGGTTCCCCGACACCCTCTTCAGTGGGGGAGTCGGAGTATCGCCCTCCCTGGACGGAGGCTGGCTGGGGGTGGACGGCGGCCTCGTCGGCATGGATGTGAAGGTCAAGGGAATCCGAAAGGGCTCACGTTGGCTGGAGTTGACATACCGCGAACGCCACTACCTCTACACCTCGACGGGAGCAGCCAGAAAGGCCCGGCTGCACCGGGAAGGCGCCACCGTCACGATGGATCGCGGGCGGTTCGTTCCCATGTCGGCAGATTCCGGTCAGGGAAGGCTGAAGGAGCCGTGGACGCCGACGATCTTGCCATCGCCTGGTGCTGGAAGAGGTGGACAGATCAGCCCTGACCACCTCCGGCGCCCTCTTCGCCATCCCGATGAACGTGTTCTTCGGACGCCACCCGGACGAGCGCCTTCTGCCATGACACGCATGCCCCGCGAGCGAGGGCGTCCATGAGATCGGCGGAGCGGCACATTCCGACCGCGCGTCCGGAGGATGCCGAAGGCGTCGCTGCCGCCCTCCAGGAAGTCCAGACCATCGACCACTGAAAGCTCTCGCATGTACACCGAAAAGCTCCCCAGAACCTGGTCCGCCCTCTGCATCGGCATCTATCTCGCCGGTGTCGCCTACATGGGGTTCGACTCGATCCCCGAGGACACCGGGCCCTGGCTCATCGTCTCCGCGGTCTTTCTTCTCATCCTCGTCCCCTGCCTCTCCGTACCGATCTCGAAGGCCATCTACCACCGCATCCGGATCGACCCGGCGCAGAACCTCCTCCGGGTCGGCCGCGAGCGGTTGGCTCTGACGGATGTGGACCCGGCCTCCGTCCTCCATGAGATCCAGCAGCAGCCCATGAGTCACGCCCAGCGGTACGCCGCTTCCCTGGCCAACGTCGACGTCCCCCTTTCGGGGCTCCGGGCAGCCGACCGTGGCGCACCCCGCCTCGTCGGTGGCGGCTGGGGCGCTCCCATGGGGATGGACAGCGTCGAAATCCGCACACGGCAGGGCGAAAGGCTCTCCATCGCCACGCACGACCGGATGGCATTCCTCACCGCACTGGCCAACGCGACCACCAGCGGAACACTCGAAAACCGATAGGAGAGGATGAGCGACATGCCTTCCTTCGACAGCTCCCGAGGCCGCTTCCGGCTGGCCGACCGTCACATTGCCGTGCTGGCGCACCTCCTGGACAAGGAGACACCGCCGGCCGAACTCTTTCACTCTCTGGGCGAATTGCAGCAAATCGGCCTCGTCGGCCCGGAGGGCGAACTCTCGCCGCTGCTCCGCGACCTCCTGACCGCCCTCGCCAACCCCCTGGTCCTGATCCAGGCCGAGGTGACCGGTCAGCACGGGCCGCTGAACCACGGTGTCGTGGTGGGGCAGGACACCGTGTTCTCCCACGACGGCTGGCCCGGGGACGAGGAGTCCGAGTACGTTCCCATCCAGCCCAGCACTCTGGTGTGGGAGCTCGCCCGCAAGGTCAAGCTGCAGAGCATCGACATCGAGGCGTCGGAGCTGCTCGGCGTCCCCGAGATCAAGACGACGATGGGCGCGCTGGACGCGGCGTTCACGGCTCTGGAACAGGCGACGGACGACATGGACGCGGATGCCACCAGGACGGCTGTCATCGCCTCCGTCTCCGGTGCGAGCGACCTGGCCGAACCCGAACTGTCCGCCCTGGCCGAGCTGACCATGTCCCTCATCTCCACCTGGCGCATCACCACCACCTGGGGCGGGAAGCCGGGTGCGGACTCGGTGCGGAGCATCGCGGTGTGGGACTGCGGGCGCCACGGCAACTGGGAACGCGTGCAACCCCAGGAGCCCGTCCAGGACGGGCAGATCGGTCCCGACACCACGCTCCACGTCGTCCGGACCAGCTCCCGCGACCTCTGGGACAAGATCGCCGATCTGCTCCCCGACAAGGAAGACCTCGTCCCAAGCAACGCGTAACCGCAGAACATCACTCGGGGGACCACCGTGCGAAACGTCAACCCAGACGATCTGGATCAGCTCGCCAAGCTCATAGACGGCAAAGGCGGAATGGGAGACAAGCTCACCGAAGCCCTGTCCCGGGCGTCCACGCTCGGGGTTTCCGACCGGCTTTCCACGATCAGGCCGATGCGCACCTGGGTCACGGACAGCGGCCCTGACATGCGCAAGCGTGCGACCAAGGTCAGGGACGAGACGCTCCTCGAGCGCGGCGACCGGGAGACGTACAGCGACTGGCTCGCGCGGATCGAGGCTCACTACCTGGCGAAGGTGCCAGGTCTCAGCCAGTTCAGCGAGAAGGAGATCGAAGAGGTCCTGAACGACATATCGGACGTCACCACCGGGTTGAAGATCGGTGGCCTCACCCTTACATCGGGCTTCGGTATGGCAAACGTGCTCCTCAGAAACTCCTGGCACAGCGGCTGGCTGCGCGGCCTCATCGATTCCGGACGACTCGGCAGCAGGCTGCAAGGTGCCGCTCCGGGAATTCTCCGCTCTCTGTCTTCCCCCGGGAGCTGGCTTCCCAGCCAGCTGGCGGGTCAGGTCAGCAGTCGCAGCGCGCTCTACCGTGCCCTCAGCCGGATCCCGTTCACCGCGACATACGAGGCGAGCCTGTTCGGCACCGCCTGGGACGCAGCGCGCGGTCTCCCGGTCCTAAACTCCCCCTTCGTGAGCCGGGGCATCAACTTCGTTGTCGGGTCGGATGCCGCAGCCGCGCTGTACGGGGGGGTGACCCACTCCGGCGCACTCGTCCAGCGGGCCGCCAACGCCAACCTGTTCAAGGTCTGGCGCACAGCGTCGTACTTCCAGAAACTCAACAACGCCCGGCCCGCGATCATCGCCGCCGGGAAGACGGCCTCCCCGTTCCTCAGGGGGCTCGGCGCGGCGGGCAAGACCGCCGGCTTCCTGCGCGGGGCCGGTATAGCAAGCTCAGCTCTCGCGACCGGCGTGAGCATCGCCAACGTCGCGGCCCAGGGAAACCCCGTCGATGCCTTCAAGAAGAAGGGGGCCGGGTATGTGGCCGACGTGGCCGAGGTCGGCTTCAATGCCTCGCTGACGGCCGCGATGGTGGCCCCGAACCCCTTCACGATCGGGGCGACCGTCGTGTTCGGCGGAGTGTGGGTCGGGGCGAAGGTCGTGGAGCACTGGGCTGACGTCAAGGAAGGCTACGGCAAGGCGAAGGACTGGGTCGGAGACAAGGCCTCGAAGGTCGGCTCCGGTATCGCGAACGGCGCCAAGAGTGTCGCCAAACATGCGAACCCAATGAACTGGTTCTGACTCAGGCAGAAGAGGAGTTGAAAGGGTGAGTGAAATTAGGTTCGAACTAAAACCATTTACTACAAAGAAAGAGTCCGGCCGCAAAGGGCTCGTGGAGCCTTACGGTGAAGTAAGCCTCGGTTACGCGCGCAAAAAATGGTCGAACTCCACCGCGACTCCGATTGAGCTTCGCCTTCACTGTGCGAATATGCCTGACGCCACGTACACGTCTCTCGGCGCGCATCGCCCCACCTTGAAGAATCCACATCTCCTCCTCGACAACACACCCGTCGAACTGTCCTTCAAGAGTCGCGCTTTCCGAAAGAAGGACCGCGTACTGCGACTGTCTTGGCTGGACCGCACGTACGACTACGCCGTAACGGGCGTCAACAAGGGATCCACCCTCCGGCGCCCAGGGGTGGAAGTCGCCATCGAACGGAAGAAGAACCCGTCCGGAAAGGGACTCAGTAGCTGGGGGACCGCGACCGGGGAGAGCGATGCCATCGATCTGGCACTGGCCATCATCTTCGAGGAGGTCGACACGATGGACCTGACAACATACGCGGCAACACTTGAGGTATTTAACAGAGCGATCACCCCTCGGAGACACGAACCGATGGACTGACTCGCACAGTACGGGCACAACCGAACGAAACGGGGAGACAGAGGAAATGGCAGACCCGGAACTCCAAGAGCTCACCAGGCGCGCAGGCCAGCTCCGCAGCCTCGCCGACCACATCGCGAGCATCGTCGACGCTCCGCACACCTACGCCACCGCCACGATGAAGACGTGGAAGGGCCCCCACGCCGAGCGTACGCGCGGGGAGTTGAAGTCCTGGCGGACCAAGTGCGACACCGTGGCGGAGGCCCTGCGCGAAGAGGCCCGCACCTGCGACCAGTCGGTCAAGGACGCCCGGCAGAAGCAGAAGTCCTGAACCGTCCTTGAGCCGTGCGTGACGTCCGTACGGCACATGCGGCGGATGCGGCATCCGTAACGTGCACCCCTGCGTGTGCGTCCCTGAACGTGCACCTCTGAACGTGCATCCCTGAACGTGCATCCATGAAGTGGTGGTCCGACAGCGGGCCGGGAGGAAGTAGTCCATGCGAGTCCTGGTGACGGTCGTGCGGGAGGGGGTTGCTCCCCAGGACCTCCTGGTCACCCTGGAGGAGGAGGCGACCGCCGCGGACGTGGCGGTCTGCCTGGCCGGTGGCGGCGGGCCCGCGTCAGGTGCCGGGTACGCGCAGGCGCCACCCCAGGTGGTCGTCCCCCTCCGGGCCGAGTGGAGCAACCGGATACCGGGGCCCCGCGACGCCGGGATTCCGCCCGCGCTCTGGGTCGACGGCCATCGGTGCGCCCCGGATCTGCCCGCGGGATCCGTGCTCCGCGACGGCGTCCGGGTCACCACGGACGACGCCATCGGTCCGTTCATGCGCGCGGGAGAGCCCACCGGGCGGTACGAACTCCATGTCAGCGGCGGCCCCGGTTCCGGGCATGTCGCCCGCGTCCAGGTCGGCAGGTCGACCGTCGGTTCCGGTTCCGCGTGCACCCTTCCCCTAGCCGACCGCTCGCTTCCCGCGCTCGCTCTCGACGTCTCGGTCGGCCTGGACGGGGCGGTCACCCTCCATCCCCGCGAAGGCGTCTCCCTCACCCTCGGGGACGACGTGGTCACCGAGGACTGCGACTGGCCCGTGGGCGCGGTCGTCCGCGTCGGTGACTCCGTCATCGGGCTGCGCGAACCGCAGGAGCCGGACGCCCACCTGGCCGCCACCGAGGACGGCGGCTACGCCTACAACCGGCCCCCTCGGCTGTCGCCACTGCGCCGGCGCCCCCGCCTCGTCGTCCCCGTCGAACCCGTGAAGGGCGAGGGGCCACGTCTCCAGCTGCTCGCCTCGATGATCCCGGCCTTCTTCGGCGTGGGCATGTACTTCATGACCAAGCAGCTCTACACGCTGCTCTTCTGCGCCATGAGCCCGCTCATGATGATCGGCTACTGGGCCGGCGAGGCCCGCCACGAACGCAAGCGGCACAAGCGGGCGGTCAAGCAGTACAAGACGGACCGTGCCGAGTACGCGGTCAAGCTGACCGAGCTCGGCAAGCAGGAGCAGCGCGAGCGCCGGGAGGCCCATCCGGACCCGGCCGAGTTGCTCCTGTGGGCCACCGGCCCGCGTCGCCGGCTCTGGGAACGCCGGATCGTGGATCCCGACGTGCTGCAGCTCCGGGCCGGGCTCGCCGCTCTTCCCTCGGACGTCGAGCTGCGCGCGGCCAACGGTGGCGCTCTCGACGAGTCGGTGCAACCGCCGGTCCTCGCGGACGTCCCTGCCGTGCTGCCGCTGGCCGAGCTGGGCGTCGTCGGTGTCGCGGGGGACCGCGGCTCCGCCCTCGGGGTCGCGAACTGGCTGGTCGCGCAGGCCGCGATCCTGCACAGCCCCCGGGACCTCGCGCTCGTCGTGCTCTCCTCGTCGCCGGACGCCCAGAACGTCTGGACCTGGGTGCACTGGCTGCCCCACACCACCCCCCAGGCGGGCCAGAACTGCCTTTCGCTGGTCGGCTCCGACCCCGAGGCCATGGGACGCCGGGTCCAGGAGCTGCTCGCCGAACTGGAGCGCAGGAAGGCGGCGTCCCAGGGGTTCGGCACGTCCGCGCGGCTGAGCCCGGATCCGTACACGCTGATCGTGCTGGACGGGGCGCGGCTGTTGCGACGCATCCCCGGAATGCCCCAACTCCTCAAGGAGGGGCCGCTCTTCGGCATGTTCGCCCTCTGCATCGAGGAGGACGAGCGCCTGCTGCCCGAGGAGTGCAAGGCGGCCGTCAGCGGGCGGCCCGACGCCCCGCACCACGTCGACATCAGCGGCGGCGGGCTGGAGGCGCTGGGCAACGTACTGGCGGATCAGGTGTCGACGGCCTGGTGCGAGCTCGTCGCCCGTTCGCTGGCACCGGTACGCGATGTGAGCCAGGACGACGCCAACGCGGCGCTGCCCACCGCGGCGCGCCTGCTGTCGCTGCTCGGGATGCCCGACCCGACGGGAGCGGATGTCGCCGGAGTCTGGAAGCGGGGCGGGTCGACGACCGAGGTGCCGATCGGCGTCGCGGCGGACGGCGCCTTCATGCTCGACATCAGGCGCGACGGTCCGCACGCGCTGGTGGCGGGTACGACCGGCGCCGGTAAGTCCGAGCTGCTCCAGACGATCATCGCGTCGCTGGCCGTCGCCAACCGGCCCGATGCGCTGAACTTCGTCCTGATCGACTACAAGGGCGGCAGTGCGTTCATGGACTGCGCCCGGCTGCCGCACACCGTGGGCATGGTGAGCGACCTCGACGCGCACCTGACCGAGCGGGCCCTCGCCTCCCTGGCCGCCGAGCTCAAGCGGCGCGAGGAGATTCTCTTCGACACGGGCACCAAGGACATCGAGGACTACAACGACACCCGAAGGCTCCGCCCCGAGCTGGAGCCGATGGCCCGACTGGTCCTGATCATCGACGAGTTCGCCTCGCTCGTCGCCGAGCTGCCCGACTTCATCGCGGGCCTCGTGGACATCGCCAGGCGAGGCCGCTCCCTCGGAGTGCACCTCATCCTGGCGACCCAGCGTCCGGCGGGTGTCGTCAGCCAGGACATCCGGGCCAACACCAACCTGCGCATCGCGCTCCGGGTGACGGACAGCACCGAGTCCACGGACGTCATCGAGGCGCCCGACGCCGGGGCCATCGCGAAGTCCACACCGGGCCGGGCGTACGTCCGCTCCGGCGCGCAGTCCCTCGTGGCCGTCCAGTCGGCCCGTATCGGCGGCCGGCGTCCGAGCATCGGCTCGGACCGGCCCAAGGCCGTCGCGGCCCCCGTGGACTGGAGGACGTTCGGCCGTCCGGCGCCCCGCGCCGCCGAGGGCGAGGACGACGGGACGATGGTCACCGACCTCAGCCTGCTGGTCGACGCGGTGCGCGACAGCGCGGAGCTGATGGGCTTCGGCCCCCAGCCGAGCCCCTGGCTTCCGCCGCTGCCCGAGCTGCTGTCGGTCGGTGACCTGCCGGCGGCCGCCACCGCACCGGAGCCCGGCGGCGAGGTCGCCCCCATCCGGATGGGACTCACGGACCTTCCCGCCCAGCAGGACCGCGCCCCGCTGGCGCTGGACCTCGTCCACGGCGAGCACATGATGCTGATCGGCGGTGCTCGGTCGGGCCGTTCCACCGCGCTGCGCACCCTCGCCGGCTCGCTGGTGGCCGCCACGTCGCCGAGGGACGTGCACCTCTACGGCATCGACTGCGGAGCCAACGCGCTGCTGCCGCTGACGAGGCTGCCGCACTGCGGGGCCGTGGTCACCCGCGACCAGCCCGACCGGGTGCGGCGGCTGCTCGGCCGGCTGACCGACGAGATCTCCCGCCGTCAGCAACTCCTGGCCATGGAGGGGCTTTCGAGCGCCGCGGAGCAGCGGGCGGGGGCGGCCCCCGAGGACCGGCTGCCCTGGATGGTGCTCCTCCTGGACGGCTGGGAGGGGTACACCTCGGCCCTGGAGGGCATCGACTACGGCCGGCTCATCGAGATGATCATCAAGATCTTCCGGGAGGGGGCGGCCGTGGGGGTGAAGGTCGTCATGACCGCGGACCGGAGCGGGTTCAGCGGCCAGGTCTCCCCGTCGTTCGGCGACAAGCTCATCCTGCGGATGACCGACAGCAGCGACTACACGCTGGCCGGCCTCTCCACCCGGGAGACGCCCAAGAGCATGCCGTCCGGCCGGGCGCTGCGCATGACCGACCACGGGGTCCAGGAGAGCCAGATCGCGCTCCTGACCCCGGATCCGGCCGGACAGGCCCAGGTCGCGGCCCTGCGGGACATCGGGGAGGAGGCGCTGCGGGTCCACGGCGTTCCGCCCCGGGGTCTGCGGCCGCTCCGGGTGGACGAACTGCCCATGCGGTTCACCGCCGCCGAGGCCAGGGCGCTCGACCCCACGTTCACTCCCCCGTCACCGCTCTGGGCGCTCTTCTGCGTGGGCGGCGACGAACTGGAGCCGATCGGGATCGACTTGGAGGAGTCCGGCCCCGGCTTCCTCGTCGCGGGTCCCCCCAAGTCGGGCCGTTCAACCACCCTGTTGCTGGCGGCGCGCACCCTGCTGGACCAGCACGTGCCCCTGATCCTCGTGACTCCCCGGCGCTCACCGCTGCGCACACTGGAGACCGAGCCGGGTGTCCTCGGCGTCCTCGACTCGGAGAGCTCGGCGAAGGATCTCGCCGAGCTGACCGGCCGCACGAACGGTACGTACGCGGTCGTGGTCGACGATGCCGAGATGCTCTACGACTCCGAACTCGACACGGCCCTCGAAGAGGTCGCGCAGAGCGGGCGGGACGGCGGGATCGGCATCATCGCCGCCGGCGCCACGGACACGCTCGGTTCGCAGTACCGGGGGTTCGGTGTGGAGGTCCGGCGCTCGCGCCAGGGCCTGATCCTCTCCCCCCAGAGCGCTTCGGACGGCGAGCTGTTCAACATGCGGCTGCCCAGCCCGGGCAGCGGCCCCACGGGCCGCGGCCTGCTCATCCGCAACGGGCAGGCCATGCCGGTCCAGGCGCTGCTCAACGCCTAAGGGCTGTCCCGCAATTCCTGGTGGATCAGCGCGCGGCGAGGAAGGCAGCCCCGGCATCTTCCCGTCCACGACAGCAAGATGCCGGGGCGGCCCGATCGGGCCGCCCCGGCATCACACCGTCCGGAGGCTGCTACCTGGTTGCCTCGTCGATCCGGTCGTGACTGCTCTTTGCAGACTTGTGGGCGTCGCCAAGGGAGTTGGCGAGCTTTTCCATGTGCGGCTTGAAGCCGGTCCAGTCGTCACGGAACCGGTCGGCGCCAGGGCCCTTCCAGTAGTCGTGACTGTTCTTGGACTTGCCGTCCAGGAGGGTGATGAGGTCGCGGACCTCGCCCTCCTTCTTCTGAAACGCTTCGTACAGAGCCTTGAGCTCTGTGAGACTTGCACCGCGGTCGATACCGCCGGGTCCACCAGCCATGTGAGACCTCCCCGTGTCGCATTCGCAAACAACTTCAGCTGTTCCAGGGGACGCTACCGCATCACACGCAACACCCGGAAGAAGATCGGACAGTCGGAGGAGCCGAGCGGCAGACCGCGCCCGGAGCCACCCGAAATGCCCCTTCCGGCCGGGGGTCCCCATCGAATGGGCGGCGCTGTCCGCCGTAGAAGACCGTGCCGGACGTCGGCGGGAGAAGCCCTGCGCCGATCCCGGCACCGGTCCTCGCGTCGGCCCTCGCGTCGATGCGGTCCGGGCCGTCCGGCCATCCGGTTTTGCCACCAAGGGGCCGGTTTGGAGCGAGAGGCGCCCTTTTCGGCCCGCCGCTGCCGGCCGCGCCATTCGGACCCCTTGCGCGCCCTGCCGCATTCGGCGGACCGGCGGATAGCCGAATGGGTACGCGCACGGGCCGCGAACTCGGGTCAGGAACTCCGGGAGGGCTTCGGCTCGCGACCGCGGAGAAAAAGCGGAAGGAAAGCCGCGCGTTCCTCCCGATACCGGTTCCCATTCCGGACGACAGGCGCCATTGCGAAGGAAGTGACATTCCGGGGCAATCGAGAATGCCTGCCGCCCGGCGGTGAACCCGCGGTTTCAGGTCCGGGCACGGCGACGAGCCAATTCCGCGCTTTCTCTCCCCGGGAACAGCACCGCGGAGCAGCCGAGCCCGGGGGGCGGTCCCGATCCGGTCGATCGGGCCCGCCTCCCGTACGCGTCCGGCCCGGACGTCCCGAGCCGGGCCTTCCGGAGCGAGCGCCGCACCGCCCGTGCCGCGCGCCCGCCGGCCCGTGGGTGCGAGCCGGCGGGCGTCGTACGTCAGCCGCCGGCCCGTGCCGTACCTCAGCTACCGAGAAGCTCGACGTTCACATCGGCCGGGAAGCCCGTCGTCGGACCGGTCCGGCGCGCGAACTCCTTGACGCCCGCCAGCTGCGCGGGCCCGAAGCGGAAGTCCAGCGTCGTGAAGTAGCGCTCCAGGACCTCCGCGTCGAAGGCCTCCCACCGCGCGGCCTGCTCCGCGACCTTGGTGACCTCCTCCAGGGACACGTCCCGCGAGGCCAGGAACGCCTCGTGCACCTTCTCCACGGCAGTGGGTTCGGCCGCGAGGTAGTCCTTGCGCGCGGCCCAGACGGCGAAGACGAAGGGCAGCCCCGTCCACTCCTTCCACATGGCGCCCAGGTCGTGGACCTGGAGCCCGAGCCGGGGGGCGTCGTGCAGGTTGGCCCGCAGCGCGGCGTCACCGATGAGGACGGCGGCATCCGCCTCCTGCATCATCAGGCCGAGGTCGGGCGGGCAGGTGTAGTAGTCGGGCGTGACGCCGAACCGCTCGGCGAGCAGCAGCTGCGCCAGCCGTACGGAGGTGCGGGAGGTCGAGCCGAGCGCCACCCGGGCCCGGTCGAGGTCCTCCAGGGGGCGCTGCGACACGATCACGCACGACATGACGGGCCCGTCGCAGCCGACCGCGATGTCGGGGAAGGCGACCAGGTCGTCGGCGTTGCGCAGGAACTCCACGAGAGTGATGGGGCCGATGTCCAGATCGCCCCTGACCAGCTGCTCGCTGAGCTTCTCCGGGGTGTCCTTCGAGAGCTCCAGGTCGAGCAGGGTTCCGGTCCGTGCGAGCCCCCAGTAGAGGGGAAGGCAGTTCAGGAACTGGATGTGGCCGACGCGCGGCCGGCTGCGACGGTCGTCGCCTGCGACGGTTGAGACGGTTGAATTGTCCACATCGCGAGGCTAGACCCGTGACCCGCCGACGGCCTCACCGGGGGGACGCGGCGTCGCGGCGCCCCCTCTTCCGGGGGCAGCGGAATGGATACCGAAGGGCTCCCGGGAAGCACCCGGAAGCCGCCCGGAAGCCATCCGGAAGCCACTCGGAAGGCCCTCTCGGGGCGCTCATCCGCACGGCAATCAAACATCCGGGTGAAGTGATCTTTCCCTCTACCCTTCCGCACATGCTGCGTGCTAGGCTCAACGCCAAGTTGCAGTTTGGTTTCCCTTGCAGTACAGAGCCTGCGGAGCATGTAACCCGCAGGCTTTTGTAGTTTTCAGACTTCTTTGCAGGTTCTGGAGCAGGGCAACCCTTTGGCCCAAGGAGGGCTTATGGCTACCGGAACCGTCAAGTGGTTCAACGCTGAAAAGGGCTTCGGCTTCATCGCCCAGGACGGCGGCGGCCCGGATGTCTTCGTCCACTATTCCGCGATCAACGCGTCCGGGTTCCGCTCCCTCGAGGAGAACCAGGTCGTGAACTTCGACGTCACTCAGGGACCCAAGGGTCCGCAGGCTGAGAACGTCACCCCGGCCTAGTTGCCCGGGTCGGCCGATCGCGGCCGGTAACGCAGTACCCAAGGAGCCCCGCTCCTCCGCCTCGGCGGAGGAGCGGGGCTCCTGCCTGTGTCGGGCGGGCGCTCCGCTACGTACCGGGCGTCTCGTCGCGGCTGTCCACGACGCCGCGGTCGAGCACGGCCTGGAGCTCGGTGACGGTGCCCTTCCTGCCCAGCTCGGTGTCCTGGACCAGGTAGGCGCGCAGCCCCAGGCAGTCGTAGCTGTTGGCGTCGAAGACCAGCTCCCTGCGCTCGTGCGTCCGCTCGTCCGTGCGGGCCAGCGCCACACCGGGACGGCCGTCGCCGTCCTGCGCGTTCTCCACCACGACGACGCCGGGGATCCTGGCGGCGGCACGGTAGATCGCGGCGCCCGTCTCCGGCGGCAGGATGTTCTCCCGGATCAGGCCGCCCACGTACTCGAAGAGCCACTGGTCGGACGTGCCGGAGTACGCGGCGTCCGCACGGAGCTTCTTCAGCAGGGCGTCGGGGTCGGTGGGCAGCGCCTGGAGCGCGGCGTAGGTCTGGTTCCGCTGGTCCCGCAGGTATCCCTCGTCGCCGTCGCGCGGAGCCGACCAGATGATGTCGTCGCCCGGCTGCTTGAGCCGGCTCCGGACCTTCGCCGGGTCCTGGGACGTCCACGACTCGCGGTAGTACGTCTTCAGCTTGAGGGGGTTGCCCGCCTCGGCCTGCATGTTGGAGTAGTGCGAGCGCACGTAGACGAACTGGTTCTTGCCGACACGGGTCGCGGGGCCCGCCTCGGCGTGCCGGGCGGCGTTCTCCATCAGCGCCCCGACGCCGTCCGCCGAGGCGACCTCGACCTTGACCACGGGGGCCGCGCTGAAGTGGTACCCGGTGTCACCGCCGCCCTGCCCGGGACCGGCCAGGAAGGTGAAGGCCAGCGCTCCGGCGGCGACCATGCCGACGGGCACGGCGTACCGGGCGCGGATGCGGCGCGGCCGCACGGACTTCGGCGACTCCGCCGCGCGGACCTGGTGAATCTCGTTCATCACGTGCTCCCTGAGCAGCCGTTGGCGGTCGTCCGGCAGGACCGGTCCGTGCGGCTCGGGCAGTTGCGCCCGCAGTTCCCTCGCAACCTTCTTCGCGTCGGCACTCATCGGTTTCCCTCCCTCTCGTTCGACCGGACCGCAGTGGCGCGGTCACTCCGGTACTGTCCGGCTGATCCGGGTAGTTCCATGTTTGCGGCGGTTTTTTCTATCTTCTTGATTTCGTCCTCGGTGAGGTCCCTCAGCCGTTTGCGGGCCCGGGAGAGCCGCGAGCGGACGGTGCCGACCGGGACGCCGAGCGCCCGTGCGGCGTCCCGGTAGTCCAGGCCGTCCCAGACGCAGAGCAGGAAGACCTCCCGCTCCTTCGGCCTCAGCCGCCCCAGCGCGGCCTGCGCGGCAGCGAGCTGTTCCGCGTCGTGGATGCGGCCCACCAGCTCGTCGGCGAAGTCCGGCACGGCGGGCCTGGCGGGCATCCGGGTCAGTGCCGCGTCGTGTCTCCGGGCGGCACGGCGGGTGTTGCGCAGGACGTTGGTCGCGATGCCGAGCAGCCAGGGCTTCAGCTCCTCGTCCGACTCCCGCACGGTCCCGCGCAGCCGCCACGCCTCCAGGAAGGCGAGCGACACGACGTCCTCCGCGCCCGCCCAGTCGCCGGTCGAGCGGACCGCGTACCGGAAGACCGTCTGGGCGTAGTCGTCGAAGAGGCCGCCGAACGCGTCCGGGTCACCTGCCCGTATCCGGGCTCTCAGGGAATGTTCCACATCAGGTCCTGTCCGCAGCGGACCGGGCGTTCCCGTGACCTGGATCACACCCGAGTCCGGTCCCTGCGATGCTTGACCTTGACGCCGTGTGAGGCCTTGCACTGGGAGACATCATGTTCACCATCGGAGACTTCGCCCGGTACGGACGGGTGTCGGCCCGGATGCTGCGTCACTACGACGCCGTGGGGCTGCTGCATCCCGACCGTACCGACCCGGCCACCGGCTACCGCTACTACGGGGCCGCCCAGCTCGCCCGGCTCAACCGGATCATCGCCCTCAAGGACCTCGGCTTCACGCTCCAGCAGGTGCGGGCCGTCCTCGACGAGGAGGTGGGTCCCGAGGAGCTGCGCGGGATGCTGCGGCTGCGGCGCGCGGAGCTGGAGGCGGCGATGGCGGCGGCGGCCGCCCGGCTGGCCCAGGTCGAGGCGAGGCTCCGGTCGATCGAGAGCGAGGGACACATGTCCGTGGAAGATGTCGTGATCAAGAACGTTCCGGCGGTACGGGTCGCGGAACTGACCGGCGTGGCCGGCAGCTACGAGCCGGAGGACATCACTCCGGTGATCCGCCCGCTGTACGAGCGGCTGTTCCCGCTGCTGGGCGAGGCCGGGGTCGCCCCGACGGGCCCCGGGATCGCCCGTTACGAGGACGCCCCGGAAGGGGGCGGCGCGATCGTCGTCCACGCCGGGGTGACGGTCTCGGCCCCGGTGGGGCCCCTGGGTGACACCGGGGTCACGGTGGTCGAGCTGCCGCCGTTCGAGGCGGCGACCATCGTCCACCGGGGCCCGATGGCCGGGATCCTGCCGACGGCGCAGGACCTGGCCCGGGGGATCGAGTCGGGCGGCTACCGCTCGACCGGGTACGCGCGCGAGATCAATCTGGAGTGCCCCGCGGACGAGGACAAGTGGGTGACGGAGCTCCAGGAGCCGGTGGCCCGGTCCTGACGTCCGGGGAGGGGGCCGGGGGCGATCCGTGTGCGGAACCGCCCCCGGCCCCTCCCCCGTTCACACCCCCGTACCGGGTCCCGCCCACAGCCCGTCCGCGGTCAGCCCGAGCAGGTCGATCGCGTTGCGGCGCACGATGCGGTCCACGACATCGGCGTCCAGGTGCCCCATCTGCGCCTCACCGACCTCGCGGGACTTGGGCCAGGTGGAGTCGGAGTGCGGGTAGTCCGTCTCGTACAGGACGTTCCCCACCCCGATCGAGTCCAGGTTCTTCAGCCCGAAGGCGTCGTCGAAGAAGCAGCCGTAGACGTGCTCGGTGAACAGCTCCGACGGCGGCCGGTGGACCTTGTCGGCCACCCCGCCCCAGGCGCGGTTCTCCTCCCAGACCACGTCGGCGCGTTCCAGGATGTACGGGATCCAGCCGATCTGGCCCTCCGCGTACATGATCCGCAGGTTCGGGAAGCGTTCGAACTTGCCGCTCATCAGCCAGTCGACCATCGAGAAGCAGCAGTTGGCGAAGGTGATGGTGGAGCCGACGGCCGGAGGGGCGTCGGCCGAGGTGGACGGCATCTTCGAGGACGAGCCGATGTGCATGGCGATCACCGTCCCCGTCTCGTCGCAGGCCCGGAGGAACGGATCCCACTCGTCCGTATGAATGGACGGCAGTCCGAGATGGGGAGGTATTTCGGAGAACGCCACGGCGCGCACCCCGCGCGCGGCATTGCGCCGGACCTCGTCGGCGGCCAGTCGCGCGTCCCAGAGCGGGACCAGGGTGAGCGGGATGAGCCGGCCGTGCGCGTCGGGCCCGCACCATTCCTCGACCATCCAGTCGTTGTACGCACGCACCCCCAGCAGTCCGAGTTCGCGGTCCTTCGCCTCGGTGAAGGTCTGACCGCAGAAGCGGGGGAAGGTGGGGAAGCAGAGGGCGGACTGGACGTGGTTGACGTCCATGTCGGCGAGGCGCTCGGGCACCGAGAACGAACCGGGACGCATCTGCTCGTAGGTGATGACTTCGAGCTTGATCTCGTCCCGGTCGTAGCCGACGGCGGTGTCGAGCCGGGTGAGCGGGCGGTGCAGATCCTCGTACACCCACCAGTCGCCGATCGGCCCGTCATCCCCCTTCGCACCCATCACAGGCGCGAACTTGCCGCCCATGAACGTCATTTCCTTGAGCGGCGCCCGGACGATCCGCGGCCCTGAGTCCGCGTACTTGGACGGGAGCCGGTCCCGCCAGACATGAGCGGGCTCCACCGTGTGGTCGTCCACCGAGATGATCTTCGGGAAGGTCTCCATGCGTACCACGGTAGCGTTGATCTGACGAACCGTCAGCTATCCGGACGGGGCCTCGTTCCATAATCGTTGTCGAGGGCTTGTGCAGAGAGTCACCCAGTGCTGACGCGCCCCCCTTTCACAAGGCAGACTGTTGACGGCGATACCAACGGTATGGAGCAATCCGGATAGCCCCCTAGGAATCCGGACATGTGCGAACGTGCCGGGCAGCGCACAGAGCAGGACAGGAGGCGGCAATGGGCCGTGACGACGGGCCACGGGTACGCGTTCCGGAGCAACGCGCCCCGGAGCAGCGGCCGGCGGGAGAAACGGGGCTGTACTTCTCCCTGCTCGGTCCGGTACGGGCCCGGCGGGGCGACGAGACGCTGCCGTCCGGATCACCGCAGCAGCGCGCCCTGCTGACGGCTCTGCTGCTCAGGGGCGGGCGCACCGCCACGGCTGCCGAGCTCATCGACGCGATCTGGGGCGAGGACCCGCCCTCCCAGGCCCTGGCCGCCGTACGCACCTACGCCTCCCGGCTCCGCAAGACCCTCGGCCCGCTCACCCTGGCGAGCGACTCCGGCGGGTACGCGATGCGGATAGGGTCCCAGGCGCTCGATCTCACCGTGGCGCAGGAGCGGGCGGCCGACGCGGAGAAGGCCCGGGCGTCGGGCGACCGCGGGCGGGCCCGGACCCTGCTGAACGAAGCCCTCTCCCTCTGGGACGGCGAGGCCCTCGCCTCCGTGCCCGGACCGTACGCGGAGTACCAGCGCACCCGCCTGGAGGAGTGGCACCTCCAGCTCACCGAGACCCGTCTCGATCTGGACCTGGAGGTCGGCTGCCACGCGGAGGCGGTCTCCGAACTGACCGCGCTCACCGCCGCGCATCCCCTGCGCGAACGGCTGCGCGAACTGCTGATGGTGGCCCTGTACCGCAGCGGCCGCCAGGCGGAGGCGCTCGCCGTCTACGCCGACACCCGGCGGCTGCTCGCCGAGGAGCTGGGCGTCGACCCGCGCCCCGAACTCGCCGCGCTCCAGCAGCGGATCCTCCAGGCGGACGAGGACCTGGCCCGCCCGGCCGACGAACCCGTACCGGTCGCCGCGCCGGTCCGCCCGGCGCAACTCCCGGCCACGGTGCCGGACTTCACGGGCCGCGCCTCGTTCGTCCGCGAGCTGGGCGACCGCCTGGCCACCGCGGAGGGGTCCGTCATGGCCGTCTCCGCACTCGCCGGCATCGGCGGCGTCGGCAAGACGACCCTCGCCGTGCACGTGGCCCACCAGGCCCGCCGGCACTTCCCGGACGGCCAGCTGTACGTCGACCTCCAGGGCGCGGGCGCCCGTGTCGCCGAGCCGGAGACGGTCCTCGGCGCGTTCCTGCGGGCGCTGGGCACGGCGGACTCGGCGATCCCCGACTCGCTGGACGAGCGCGCCGCGCTCTACCGCTCCACGCTCGACGGCCGCCGCATCCTGATCCTCCTGGACAACGCCCACGACGCCGCCCAGATCCGCCCCCTGCTGCCCGGCACGGCGGGCTGCGCGGCCCTGGTCACCAGCCGGGTCCGGATGGTCGACCTGGCGGGCGCGCACCTGGTCGACCTGGACGTGATGTCGCCCGAGGAGGCGCTCCAGCTCTTCACCCGGATCGTGGGTGAGGAGCGCATCAACTCCGAGCGCGAGGCCGCCCTCGACGTGGTCGCCGCCTGCGGTTTCCTGCCCCTGGCCATCCGTATCGCCGCCTCCCGGCTGGCGGCCCGGCGCACCTGGACGGTCTCGGTCCTGGCCGCGAAGCTCGCGGACGAGCGCCGCCGGCTGGACGAGCTCCAGGCGGGCGACCTCGCGGTGAAGGCCACCTTCGAACTCGGCTACGGCCAGCTGGAACCGGCCCAGGCCCGCGCCTTCCGCCTGCTGGGCCTCGCGGACGGCCCGGACATCTCCCTGGCGGCCGCGGCGGCCCTGCTGAACCTGGAGGCGCACGCGGCGGAGGACCTCCTGGAGGCCCTGGTCGACACGTCCCTCCTGGAGTCGGCGGCCCCGGGGCGCTACCGGTATCACGACCTGGTGCGCCTCTACGCGCGGTCGTGCGCGGAACGGGACGAGAAGTCACCGCAGGAGCGGGAGTCGGCCCTGTCGCGGCTGCTGGACTTCTACCTGGCCACGGCGGCGGGGGTGTACGCGCTGGAGCGGCCGGGGGACCGGCTGGTGGATCACCTGGAGGCGACGGAGCGCGCCGGTCTGTCCTTCACCGACCGGCACGATGCCCAGGACTGGCTCTACTCGGAGGCCGGAGCGGTGCTGGCCTGCGTGAGCCAGTCCACGAGACCTGAGGCCCTCCTCCGGGCGGTCGACCTCCTGTGGGCCGCACTGGATCTCGCCGAATCCGGTGCGAACTCCAAGCAGTACGAGACCACCGCCTCCTTCATGCTGGAGGCCGCGCGCGCGTGCGGCAACCCCAGGGCCGAGCGACGCGCCCTGGTTGCCCTGAGCAACGCCCACCTGGTCGCCGGCCGGTTCGCCCTGGCCGATCAAGAGGCCCACCAGGTGGTGGAGTTGTCCGACGACGAGGACGACCCGCTGCCCAGTTGCTGGGCGCTGAACCACCGTGGTGTGATCGCCATCTACCAGAGCCGGCACGAGGCCGGGGAGAAGTACCTGACACGAGCGATCGAGGACTTCCGCGCCGGTGACAACCTTCCGGGGGAAGCGTCCGCGCTGTGCAACCTCTCCCGGGTCCACCTCGCCATGGGCCGGACCACGAGTGCCGTCGCGCTGGCCCGCAAGGGAATCAGCATCTACGACAGCATGGGCCACTCGCTGCGGGGCGCCAACGCGCGCTACGCGCTCGGGATCGCGCTGACGCGAAGCGGGGAACTCACCGAAGCGACCAGCAGTTTCCTGGAGGCGCTGAGGGTCTTCCGAGACAGCCGCCAGCGGCTGTGGGAGGGAATGACCCTGTTCCGCCTCGCAGAGGCGGACCTGGCGGGTGACAACCCCGCGCAGGCCGCCTCCGGGGCGGAGATGGCGCTGACCGTCCTGCGCGGCATTGGCGGGGAATGGCGTCGGGGCAACGTACTCACCGTCCTCGGATACGCCCTCGACAGAGTCGGCCAGTCGGGGCGGGCCGCGGTGTGCTGGCGTGAAGCCCTCGCGATCTATGACAGCCTCGGTTCCGACGAGGCGACCGGGATTCGCGACCTTCTCGCCCGTGTCTCCTCCGCACCGGCATGACGAACGGCCGGCGGAGCGTTCATCGTTCGTTTATCTCCGACCGGCAAGCTCGTGTCTGTCGATCCGTCGTGTCGGGGGGCAGACGGGGCGACGAGCGGCCGAACCACTAGGGTGAACGGCCCGCACAGAGCCCGTCCGGCGGTCCACGGGGGAACAGCCGGACGGGCTCCTCAGACGCAGCATGTCAGCCACAACGGAGATGACCTCATGGGTGAAAAGAAGAAGACCGACCCGATCGTCAAGCCGCAGGACACCCACGCCACCGGCGCGGAGACCGAGGTCGTGACGACGCAGGACACGCACGCCACGGGTGGCGACCTGAAGCTCTCGGACACCCATGCCACCGGCGGCGACATAAAGCCGCAGGACACTCACGCCACGAGCGAGCCGGCCAGCTAAGAGCTGCAGTCCCACGGGGAACGGCCGCGGCGGCGCGGAGGGGGAGCCGTCGCGGCCGCGGCATGTCCGCGACCTGATGCAGGTGGTCGCGCCACCGTTGTTCGGCTTCCCGCCCGGACCTCACGGGTGCGCCCCCTGCCGGCGGCGCCACTTCCCGTCCGGAAGCTCCCTCCGCGTCCAGGAGCCGGAACGCCCCGAGCCACCCGGCTCGGGCCCCCGCACCCGCTACACGCTCCGCCCCCGCAGTTCCCCCTTCACCACCTTGCCGCTCGCGTTGCGCGGGAGCTCGCTGACGAACTCCACCGCCCTCGGCACCTTGTAGTTCGCCATCTCCCGCCGCGACCAGGCGATCAGGTCGTCCGCCGTCACCGTCGCGCCCGGCCGGCGCACCGCGTACGCCTTGCCGACCTCGCCCAGTCGGGGGTCGGGGACGCCGATCACCGCGACGTCGGCGACGTCGGGGTGCAGGCCCAGGAGCTGTTCGATCTCCGCGGGATAGGCGTTGAAGCCGCCGACGATGAACATGTCCTTGATCCGGTCCGTGATGCGGAGGTTGCCGTCCGCGTCCAGGACCCCCACGTCACCGGTGTGCAGCCAGCCGTCCGAGGTGATCGCGGCGGCCGTGGTCTCCGGGTCCTCGAAGTAGCCGCTCATCACGTGGAAGCCGCGGACCATGATCTCGCCCGGCGTGCCGGGGGCGGCCAGGACGCGGAGTTCCGTACCGGGGATCGCCCGGCCCGAGGTGGAGGCGATCACCTCCGACGGGTCACCGCGGCGGCACATCGTGACGATGCCGCTCGCCTCGGAGAGGCCGTAGGCGGTCAGGACCGTGGCGATGTTCAGCTCCGTGCGGAGCCGTTCGACCAGTTGGAGCGGGACCACGGCGGCTCCCGTCACGACCAGGCGGAGCGCCGAGAGGTCGTGGGACGCGCGGGCCGGGTGGTCCAGGAGGGACTGGTGGAGCGTGGGCGGGCCGGGCAGGACCGAGATGCGTTCGGCGGCGATGTTCGCCAGGACCGTGTCCACGTTGAAGACCGGCTGCGGGATCATCGTCGCGCCGCGCATCAGGCACGCGATGATGCCCGCCTTGTAGCCGAAGGTGTGGAAGAACGGGTTCACGATCAGATAGCGGTCGCCCTCGCGCAGACCGGCCAGCTCGCTCCAGATCGCGTAGCAGCGCAGGGTCTGGGTGTGGCTGATGACCGCACCCTTGGGGCGGCCCGTGGTGCCCGAGGTGTAGATGATGTCGGAGGGGGCACAGGGGACGACGGCGTCGGCCCGTGTCCGTACCTGCGCGGCGGATATCCGCTCTCCGGCGGCCAGGAAGTCCTTCCAGGTCACGTAGTCGTCGGGCGCCGAGTCGGCGAGCACCACCACCTTCTCCAGGTGCGGGAGTTCGACCTCGGAGCGCCGCAGGGACGCCACGTACGACGTGCCGAGGAAGGTGCCCGTGACGAAGAGCAGCTTCGCGCGGCTCTGTTCCAGGACGTAGGCCGCCTCCGTGCCCTTGAAGCGGGTGTTGAGCGGGACGAGGACCGCGCCGGCCGTCACCGCTCCCAGTGCGGAGACGATCCAGTCCAGGGTGTTGGGCGCCCAGACCGCGACCCGGTCCCCCGGCTCCACGCCCGAGGCCATGCACGCGGCGGCGGCCCGCTCCACGCGTTCGCCGAGTTCCGTGTACGTGATCCTGGTGCGGCCCTCGACCACCGCCTCCCGCTCCCCGTACCGTTCCGCCGCCGCCCGTACCAGGTTCGGGACGGTGGACCATTCCTCGTCGCCGCGCATCTCGTGCCCTCCCGTCGAACCGGAAACCGCAGTAGCCGCCTCATAGCTGACTATCCGTCAGATTAGCTGTAGCCTCCTCCGCTGTCAGCAGTCATGACGGCCTCGGAGGTGGCGGGTGGCGACGCTCAAGGACAAGGCAGCGATAGCCGGTATCGGGCAGACGGAGTTCGCGAAACACCTGCCCGAGTCCGAGAAGACCCTGGCGTGCCGGGCGATCACCGCGGCGCTCGACGACGCGGGCATCGCCGCGTCGGAGGTGGACGCGTTCGCCTCGTACACGATGGAGGAGACCGACGAGGTCGAGGTCGCCAAGGCGATCGGGGCCGGTGACGTCACCTTCTTCAGCAAGGTGGGGTACGGAGGTGGCGGTTCCTGCGCGACCCTCGCGCATCTGGCGGCTGCCATCGCCACGGGACAGGCGAGCGTGGGGGTCGCCTGGCGGTCGCGGAAGCGGGGATCGGGGCCGCGGCCCTGGAAGAACACCGCCGTGCAGCTGCCCACGCCCGCCCAGTGGACCCGTCCGTACGGACTGCTGCGGCCCGCCGACGAGATCGGCATGCTCGCCCGGCGGTACATGCACGAGTACGGGGCGACCCGCGACCACCTCTTCAACGTCGCCCTCGCCTGCCGCAACCGGGCCAACCAGAACCCCGCCGCGGTGATGTACGAACGCCCGCTGACCCGCGACATGTATATGACCTCGCGCTGGATCAGCGAACCGCTCTGCCTCTTCGACAACTGCCTGGAGACGGACGGGGCGCTGGCCTGCGTCATCGTCTCCGCCGAACGGGCCCGCGACTGCCGGCAGAAGCCCGTCTACCTCCACTCCGTCGCCCAGGGACTGCCCGCACAGCACCACGGGATGGTCAACTACTGGAACGACGACCCGCTCACCGGCCCCGCCTGGACGGCGGCCCGACAGCTGTGGAAACAGGCGGACTTCGGGCCCGGTGACGTCGATGTCGCGCAGATCTACGACGCGTTCACCCCGCTCATCCCGCTCTCCCTGGAGGGATACGGATTCTGCGGGCGCGGCGAGGGTGCCGCGTTCACCGAGGGCGGGGCGCTGGAGAGCGGCGGGCGGCTGCCGATCAACACCGGTGGCGGCGGGCTCAGCGAGGGCTACGTACACGGCTTCAACCTCATCAACGAGGGCGTGAAGCAGCTGCGCGGCATCTCCACCGCCCAGGTCCCCGACGCCTCGACCTGCCTGGTCACTGCCGGGGAGGGCGTCCCCACGTCCGCCGTACTGCTGAGGAACTGAGGAGCTGACCGAGATGGACGGACTGCTGCTGCCCGTCGCCGACGAGGACGGCGCCCCCTTCTGGGAGTACGCGGCCCGGGGCGAACTGCGCGTCCAGGCGTGCGCCGCCCCGGACTGCGGACGGCTCCGCTTCCCGCCCCGGCCGTGCTGCCCGCACTGCCAGTCGTTCGAGAGCGAGTGGCGGGTGATGAACGGCCGCGGCCGCATCTGGTCGTACGTGCTGCCGCATCCGCCGCTGCTGCCCGCGTACGCCGCCCAGGCCCCGTACAACGCCGTGATCGTCGAGCTGGCCGACGCCCCGGAGATCCGGCTGGTCGGAAACGTGGTCAGCGGCCCCGACGCCCCCCTGAACTCCGTCGATCCGGCACGGCTGCGGATCGGGGCGGCGGTGAAGGCGGTCTTCTGCCCCGCCTCCCCCGACGCGACCCTGGTCCGCTGGCTGCTGGAGCGGTGAGCGGGGATGGCGCTGCGCACGGAGACGGACAAGGAGACCGGGGTGGCGCTGCTCACCCTGGACCGGCCGGAGAAGCACAATGCCATCGACCTCGCGACGGCCGCCGAACTCACCGCCGCCTGGCGGGCGTTCCGGTTCGACGACGAGGTGCGGGCCGTCGTGATCACGGGGGCCGGCGGGCGCGCGTTCTGCACCGGGATCGACCGGGGCGTGGACGTCCCGCAGCCCTCGTCCCCGTACACGATCGACGATCCGCTGCTCGCGATCGGGCCGAAGGCCAACGACCTGTGGAAGCCGGTGATCGCGGCCGTGGAGGGGATGGCCTGCGGCGGGGCGTTCTATCTGCTGGGCGAGGCGGAGTTCGTCATCGCGTCCGAGGAGGCGACGTTCTTCGATCCGCACACCACGTACGGCATGGTCAGCGCGTACGAGGCGATCGCCATGGCGCAGCGGATGCCGTTCGGCGAGGTGGCCCGGATGTCCCTGATGGGGACGGCTGAACGGGTCACGGCCCGTCGTGCGTACGAGACCGGGCTGGTCAGCGAGGTGACTCCGCCCGGCGAGGCCGTGCCGGCGGCGCTGCGGGCCGCGGCGGTCGTCGCCTCGTACCCGTCCGGTGGGGTCCAGGGGACGGTACGGGCGCTCTGGTCCGCGAAGGAGGCGGCCCGGGCACAGGCCTTCGCCCATGCCCCGCACCTGATCGCGCTCGGGAACCTGGCGCCGGAGCAGCAGGCGGAGCTGTTCGGGGGGCGGGGCGGGGGCGGCGGTTTCCGGCTGCGGTGAGCGGACGGGCCCTCTGCGGACGGGCCCTCAGTAGTCGAGCTCGGCGGTGACCGAGCACTTCTTCACCCGGGAGATCCTGCTCGGGTGGTCCATCCGGACGGAGACGTTCTTCGTCTCGCCGCCGTCCGCCTCCACGGTCGCCTCACCCGTGTCGACGGTGCCGCCGACCGCGTCGAGGAGTTTCACGTCTATCTCGTAGGTGTGGGTTCCCGTCGCGTTCGCCGTGATGCGCACGATGGAGGTGGTGACGGCCTTGAACTTGCCCTTGCGGGGGGTCGCGCAGCGGAAGACGTACGCCTGCGGGGCGTCCGTCGCCGTGGCGGTGGGGGTCGGAGTGCTGTACGTGGAGCCGGAGGAACTGCTCGACGAGCTGTAGTCGTCATCGTCGTCGTAGTCGGTGTCGTGGTAGGTGCCGTTGCTCTTCTTGGAGTTGGAGCACCCGCCGCCGCTGCTGCTGCTCGACTTGCTCTTGCCGCTCCGGCTCTTGCCGCCCTTGCTGCCGCTGCTGAATCCGGTGAGCGCGAGTACCACTGCCACCAGGACCACTGTGAGCTTCACGTGTTGCCGCACCATCGGTACGTCCCCCTTGTGTTGTCCCTCTTGCGTGCTGCGGGCCGGCCGGGCTGCCGGTCGGCCGCGCGACACCGTAGCGCACAGCGTGACGGGCCCGGCCCGGCAGTCCGGTCATGGCCCTGTCACGGTCTCGTCATCATCGTCTGGTGGCGAGGGCCTTGGCCCCGGCGTAGCGTCGAGTCGAGAGCGGTGAGGATCCGCGTTGCCGCCCGGCGGCGCCTCTCACGCCCCGCGGGAGGTACCGGACATGATCCGCAACGTCCTCGGCTCGTTCGTCGCTCTCCTAGGAGCGGCGGCCGCCGTGCTGAGCCCCTTCCGTGACTGGTACGACGGCCGCCTCGGGCGGTACTACGGAGTCGACGACCTGTTCACCGGCGTCACCGCGGCCCACCCCGGCGTCCTCGGATCGATCCTGCTGCCCTTCCTCTTCGCCGCGGTCCTGGCCGTCGTGGGCGTGGTGCTCCGCTTCCGGCCGATGGTCGCCCTCGCGGGCGTGCTGGTGCTGGGGTTCACGGTGCTGTGGATGGTGCGCCAGGGGCAGGCGGAGGGAAGCCTGACGGTCGCGGGCGACGGTTCCGGACTGCAACAAGGGGTGGCGAGCGCGGCGGGCGGCGGTGTGCTGCTTCTGCTGGGCGCGGCGCTGATGTCGGGGCGGGGGCGGCGGCGTCCCCGGCGCGAGCAGCCGTACGCGGCGCCGGGCTCGGCGGATCCGGACACGTGGCCGCCCACGCGGGAGCCGGGGCCTTCGGTGCAGACGAGTCCGTGGCCGGAGCCGGAGGCGGACCCGTACGTGGGACCGCCGTCGGGTTCGTCGGGGCCGCCGTCCGGGCCGCCCCCGGGCCCGCCGTCCGGGCCGCCGCGTGACCCCGACACGGAGCCGACCGCGACGTACCCGGTCCAGGACCCGCCGGACCACCCGCCGCCCCGGTAACCGGTGAGCGCAGCCGCGTCGAACCCGTCCGGCTACGTGGGGACGAGGCGGCCGGCACACTTCAAGCCGCCCGGCGACCGAGGACGAGGCCCCCACCCCTTCAAGCCCGTCCGGCGTTTGAGGACGAAGCGGCCACCGGGCGCCCCCGGATCCTCGCTCGTGCCCCGCCCACCACCTCACCGGTTCCGTCCTCAGACGCCGGACAGGCTGGAGTGGCACGGCCGAACCCCGAAGCGCAGGGACCGCCGACCGGGCTCGTCCGGCGACCGAGGACGAGGCCGCCACCCCTTCAAGCCCGTCCGGCGTTTGAGGACGAAGCGGCCACCGGGCGCCCCCGGCCGGGGAGGCCTACGCGCGGGCCCTGTTGCCCGTGCCCGTGCCCTTCAGCGCGTCCAGCGCGTACACGCAGCGGTCCTTGCTGCAGGCGTAGACCACGCCGCCCTGCGCCACCGGCGAGCCCGTGATCTCGCCGCCCGTGGCGAGCTTCCAGCGGAGCTGGCCGCCCACCGCGTCGAGCGTGTACAGGACGTGGTCGGCCGAGCCGAAGTGGACGCGGCCGTCGGCGACGACCGGGGCGCCCACGACCTCGCCGCCCGCGGCGAACCGCCACTTCGGGGTGCCCGTGACCGCGTCCAGCGTGTACAGCGCGTTGCCGCTGCCGACGTGCACGTTGCCGGCCACCACCAGCACCGGTTCGATCGACTGGCGGGACTCCGTGGCGATACGCCAGCGGTCCTTGCCGGTCGACGCGTCCAGGGCGTACACCGTGCCCAGGTAGTCCGCGAGGTACACCCCGCCCCCGGTGACGGCCGGGCCGGGAGCGAAGGCGGGCGGCGAGAGGAAGACCGCCGGGGACTCGAAGTGCCAGCGCACATGGCCGGTGCCGATGTCCACGGCGAGGACCCGCGTCCCCGCGGAGACGTACACGTAGCCGTCCGGCGCCGGGGTCACCCGGACCGGCACCCCGCCGCAGGAGGCCGCGTCGCCGACCGGGTAGGACCAGCGCTCCGTGCCCGTACGCGCGTCGACGGCCCGCAGCCGGGCGTCCTGCCAGAGGTAGACCGTGCCGTCGTGGAGGGCCGGTCCCGCCTCCGCCGTCTCGAAGTCCGTCTGCGCGCCGGTCGTCTCCCAGAGCTTCTCGCCCGTGGACGCCTCCCACGCCTGGACGCCGCCGCCCCGGGTGCCGGTGACGACCGTGCCGCGCTCGGCCTTCAGGGAGTACACCCACGCATCGGTCTGCAGGCGCCACCGCTCGCTGCCGCTCGTCGCGTCCAGGGCGTAGAGCGAGGGCCCGTCCGAGGCGAGGATGCTGCCGCCGTCCACGGCCATCGCCCAGGCCACGTCACGGGTCTTGAACTGGCGTCGCCCGTTGCCGGTGTCCAGCGCGTGCACCTCGAAGGAGGTGACGTACAGCAGGTCGCCGACGACGACGGGGGTCCCCCACACGTCGTTCGACATCCGGAACCGCCAGGGCCGCCAGCGGCCCGGTCCGGCCGGTGCGCCGTCGGGCGCGTGCGCCGGGGCGGGCACGGGGGCGGTCGGGGCGGTGACCGCCCCGTTCACCCCGGCGGGCGGGCGCACCCAGCCGGTCGCCGGACCGGCCTCCGCGCCGGACACCGAGGCGCGTACCTCCTGGGCGCGCGGGCCCGGACCGATCGGCACGTGCACACCGGACAGTCGCACCGGACCGCCCGTGTCGGGTGCCTGCGCCGGAGGGGCGGCCGACGGGCGGCCTTCGGGGCCACCGCGCCAGGCGTTGTCCCAGTCGGCGGCCGGCGGCCGCGCGGGCGGCGCCACGGGCGCGGGCGGAACGGGCGGCGCGACGGCGACCGCGCGTCCACCGCCGCGGCGCTGTTCGATCATCTCGGTGGCGGGCGCCGGCAGCCAGGCCGACGCCGTGCCGCTGTCGTCGCTGCCGGAGGCGAAGAGGTGCGGGGAGAGCTGGGCCTGCAGCTCGGCGGGCGTGGGCCGCAGCGACGCGTCCATCTGCATGCATGACTCGATCAGGGGCCGCAGATCGTCCGGCAGCCCGCTGACGTCGGGGCCTTCGCGCAGCAGCATGAAGACCGTCTCGACCGGGTTGGCCCCGTGGAACGGGGCGTGCCCGGTCGCGGCGAAGACGAGCGTCGAACCGAGCGAGAAGATGTCGCTGGCGCCGGTGACGCTGCGCGAGTCCCGTGCCTGCTCGGGCGACATGTAGGCGGGCGTGCCCACGGCGACGTTCGTCATGGTGAGCCGGGTGTTGGAGACACCGGACGCGATCCCGAAGTCGATCACCCGGGGGCCGTCCTCGACGACGAGCACGTTCGACGGCTTCATGTCGCGGTGCACGAGCTTCGCCCCGTGGATGGACTGCAGGGCCTCCGCGATGCCCGCCGCCAGCCAGCGCACGGCCTGGGTGGGCATCGGCCCGCACTCGTTCACTATCTCTTCGAGGGAGGGCGCGGGCACGTAGGCGGTGGCCAGCCAGGGCACGGCGGCCCGAGGATCGGCGTCGACCACGGCGGCCGTGTAGAAGCCGCTGACGGCGCGGGCGGCCTCCACCTCACGCGTGAAGCGGACCCGGAACAGCTGGTCCTCGGCCAGTTCCGTACGGACCGTCTTGATCGCCACCCGCCGGCCGGACGCCGAACGGGCGAGATAGACCAGCCCCATGCCGCCGGCCCCGAGCCGTCCCAGCACCTCGAACGGGCCGATCCGCCTCGGGTCGTGCTGCGTCAGCTGCTCCACCACTTGCCTGCCACCTCCCCGTACGGACCTCCGTGAGGAGAAGTCCGCGAAAAACCCGCCGTGTGCAGCGTCTCATCACCGGGCACCACCCGGCGGTGCGCACCCCGATTCTTCCTGGCCGAGCCCCGGGTTGCGAACCCGGGGGCGGATCGGGGTGTCCTGTGCCACTCCGGGCCGTATCAGGACACCGGCGGCTGAAGTACGGCGAACACGGCGCCCTGGTCGTCCTGGAGGACCGACATCCGCCCGTAGGGGATGTCGAAGGGCGGCTCGGAGACCCGGCCGCCGAGCCGCTTCACGGTCTCGGTCGAGGCGTCGCAGTCCGCCACGGTGAAGTAACTGAGGAAGTAGCTGGGCATCTCGGCGGGAAACGCGTCCGTAATGACGCTGCGCCCGCCGACCGCGGTGTCCGGGCCCGGCTCGGTGCCGGCCGGAGACCACATCCGGAAGTCGACGCCGGACTCCGCGGTGCCCGGATCGCCTGCGCCCGGCTCGTCGAGGTCCGTGGACCGGAAGCCGAAGACCTCCTCGTAGAAGGCGTCGACCTTGCCCTTCTGCCGGGTGTAGACCTCGGTCCAGCAGAAGGAGCCGGGCTCGTTCTGCTTCTGGAAGCCCTGGCGCTCACCGGCCTGCCAGAGGCCGAACACCGCGCCTCCGGGGTCGACGGCCTGGGCGAGCACCCCGGCCCGGCCGGCCCGGACGGGGTCGGTGATCACCTGACCGCCGGACGCGCGGATCCGGGCGACGGAGGCGGTGATGTCCTCGGTGGCGAAGTAGACGCCCCAGGCGGTCGGCATCCGGCCGTCCTGCTTGGCGGCGAGGGCGGCGACGAGCTTTCCGTCGCTGAGGGCGTCGGCGACGGGGCCGTCGCCCGCCCGGAAGGTCCAGCCGAAGAGCTCACCGTAGAAGCGCTTGCCCGCTTCCAGATCGGAGAGCTGCACATCCACCCAGCACGGCGCGGACTGCGCGAATGCGGCCATGGGCCCGGATCCTTCCGTCGTGAAGACGCTCACCCGTGATGACGCTCGTCCCTGATGACGCCCATCCACGGTGACGCTCGTCACACCCAACGTAGCCGCGCCCCGGCCCGCTCGCGCTCCAGCCTCTCCGAAGCGAACATATTTTCGATACACACGCCCCGGACGAGACTGTCACGGAAAGTTATCCACCGAAGTTGTCCACAGGCTGTTGATAACATTAATCAAGCTGTGGGGAACCGGGAGGCGACCCCTGGGGCACACCCCCCGAAATCCCCCCACTCCCCCCACCGCGCCTGCCGCACTCCCCATTTGCAGTCGGCCGAATCGCGCTCCGATCACCCGTCGGTAAGCTGACGGCATGACAGGACAAGTACGCACCGTCGACGGCCGCGTGGCCGGTCGACGCGGACAGGCGACGCGGCAGAAGCTGCTCGACTGCCTCAGCGAGATGCTCAGCTCCTCGCCGTACCGGGACGTCAAAGTCATCGACGTCGCCCGGAAGGCGGGGACTTCACCCGCAACCTTCTACCAGTACTTCCCCGACGTCGAGGGCGCCGTTCTCGAAATCGCCGAGGAAATGGCCAAGGAGGGTGCCGGACTGACCGAACTGGTCGCCGGACGCTCCTGGGTCGGCAAGGCCGGATGGCAGACCGCCGAAGAACTCGTCGAGGGATTCCTCGACTTCTGGCGGCGCAACGACGCCATCCTGCGCGTGGTCGACCTCGGCGCGGCCGAGGGCGACAAGCGGTTCTACAAGATCCGCATGAAGATCCTGAATTCCGTCACCAACTCCCTTACGGATTCGGTGAAGGAGCTCCAGGCCAAGGGCAAGGTCGACAAGGACGTCAGCCCCGCGGCCATGGCGGGCTCCCTGGTCGCGATGCTGGCCGCCGTCGCCTCGCACCAGAAGGGTTTCACCACCTGGGGCGTGAAGCAGGCCGAACTCAGGCCGAACCTCGCGCTGTTGGTGCATCTGGGCATCACCGGCAAGAAGCCGACGAAGTAGCGCCCGCGCCGGAACCCCGTACTGGGTGACGCGCGGTGATCCCGGGCGCCCCAGGTCCTGTCTCACCGACGGCGGACCACGCATGTGGTCCGCCGTCGGTGTACCCGGACGGCGGACGACCGGCCCGCCATGTCACGCACGACCCTCACGCGGGGCCGTCGCGCCCGACCGTCACACAGGGCCGTCACGCGGGGCCGTCACGCCCCTCCGGCGGATCCGTCTTCTCCGGCCCTTCCGACCGCCCCGCCCCCTCCGGTCCCTCCGGCCCTTCCCGCCTCTCCAGCCGGAACAGCCGGATCTCCCGGTCGATCCGGGCCTGGTACGCGGCGTAGGGCGGCCAGAACCTCAGCGCGCTCTCCCACACCCGGGCCCGTTCCTCCCCTGCCAGCAGCCGTGCCCGCACCGCGATGTCGCCGCCCTTCCAGTTGATGACGGCCGCGTCGGGATGCGCCAGCAGATTCGCCGTCCAGGCCGGATGACCCGGACGGCCGAAGTTGCTGCCGACCAGGATCCAGCTGCCCGGCCCCCCGTCACCCGACTGCGGCATGCAGGCCAGCGGGGTGGTCCGCGGTTGCCCGCTGCGCGCCCCCGGCACCGTCAGCACCACCCCCGGCAGCATCTGCGCACTGAGCAGCACCCTGCCCCGGGTGAGCCGGTGCACCGTGCGGTCCATGGCGGGCACCACATGCGGGGCGATCCGCGCGAAGGCACGGGTCGACGACATCTTCTGGACGAGCCGGACCCCGGGCGCCATCAGACCGCCACCTGCCCGGCCGGTCCACGCCCGGCCGTCTTCCGCTGCCCGGCCGTCTTCCCCTGCCCGGCCGTCCGGCCCCGCCCTTCCGGCTCCCCGCGCCCGGCCGGACCGTCGTCCCCGGGCGGATCCTCGTGCGCCTCCTGGCCGAACAGCCCGGCCCGCTGAGCCGCGTGGTCGCGGAGCCGGTGGACGGGGCCGAGGAGCAGTTCGTCGGACGCGGCCCGCTTGAAGAACAACTGCGCCTCGTCCTCCCAGGTGTAGCCCATCCCCCCGTGGAGCTGCACCGCCTCGGCGGTGGTGATCCGCAGCGTCTCCAGCGCCTGGGCGAGCGCGAGCCCGCCGGACTCCGGGTCCCAGGCGGCGTAGTACGCGGCGGAGCGGGCCGACCGCACGCGTACGTACAGATCCGCCAGCCGGAGCTTCACGGCCTGGAAGGAGCCGACGGCGCGGCCGGACTTCTCGCGCTCGCCGACGTAGTCGACCGTCCGTTCCAGCGCGCTCGCCGCCGCTCCCGCCGCCTCCGCGGCGAGTGCGACCGCGGCTGTGCGCCCGGCGGCCGCGAGCGCGGCCGTCACGTCCACGGTGTCGTCGGCGCCCAGGAGTTCGGCCTCGGTGTCGCGCAGCTGGATCCGGGCAAGCGGCCGGGTCCCGTCGAGCGAGGTCTGCCGGGTGCGGACGAGTCCGGCGGGCGGCTGCGGCCCGTCGGCCCGGACCAGGAACAGCAGGGTGCGGCTGCGCGGGAAGCCGCCCGCGTGGGCGGCGACCAGGAGCAGTCCCGCGCTGTGCCCGTCCAGCACCTGGGCGGCCTCCCCGTACAGCCGCCACCCGCCGTCGCCGCCGGCCGGCCGGGCCTGCACACCGCCCGCCCGTCCGCCGCCCGCCCAGGCGCCCCCGGTGAGATCGCCGGTGAGGCCGAGCGCGGTGGAGAGCGAGCCGCCGGGGACGGCCAGGGCCGCGGTGAGCCCGCCGGCCGCGAGGGAGGGCAGCAGAGCGGCGCGCTGCTCCCCGGTGCCGAGGGCGAGGATCAGGGGGGCGGCGAGCACGGCGGTGGCGAGCAGCGGGGACGGCAGCAGGGCCCGGCCGGTCTCCTCCAGGGCGACGGCGAGCTCGGACGGGCCGTGGCCCCCGCCTCCGTACTCCTTCGGGAGGGCGAGTCCGGGCAGTCCGAGGTCACGGGAGAGCCGGCGCCACAGGGCCGTGTCGTATCCGTCCGGTGTCGCCGGGGCATCCCCGGTGCGGCCGGGTCCGTGTGCGGCCAGCAGTTCGCGCAGGGTACGGCGGATCTCGTCCTGTTCCGCGGTGAAGGCGGCATCCATCGGCGGGCTCCTTCTCCTCGGAGGCCGACGGCCTCCGATCTGACGGGCCGTCATGCTAGGTGCGGCGGAGCGATATTCCCAGAGTCGCGTCACGCGACGGGGCTCACATGATCCGTCTCCCGCACGGGCGGCCCACTCCCCTCTTATCTGATGTACCGTCAGATTCATGCCTGCCACGCCCTCTTCCCGCCGCAAGGTCGCTGTCGTCGGCATATCCCTCGCCGACTGCGGACGCGTCGACACGGCCACGCCGTACGCCCTGCACGCCCAGGCCGCCCGCCGGGCGCTCGCCGACTCGGGCCTGGACCGGTCGGTCGTCGACGGTTTCGCCTCCGCCGGGCTCGGCACGCTCGCCCCGGTCGAGGTCGCCGAGTACCTGGGCCTGAAACCCACCTGGGTGGACTCCACCTCGGTCGGCGGATCGACCTGGGAGGTGATGGCGGCCCATGCGGCCGACGCCATCGCCGCGGGCCGCGCCAACGCCGTCCTGCTGGTCTACGGGTCGACGGCCCGGGCGGACATCAAAGCGGGCCGCCGCACGTCCAACCTCTCCTTCGGAGCCCGTGGCCCGCTCCAGTTCGAGGTGCCGTACGGGCACTCGCTGATCGCCAAGTACGCGATGGCCGCCCGCCGCCACATGCACGAGTACGGCACCACCCTGGAGCAGCTCGCCGAGGTGGCGGTGCAGGCGCGGGCGAACGCGGCGGCCAACCCGGACGCGATGTTCCGCACCCCGGTCACGGTGGACGAGGTGCTGTCGGGCCCGATGATCGCCGACCCGTTCACCAAACTGCACTGCTGCATCCGCAGCGACGGGGGCTGCGCGGTGCTGCTGGCGGCGCAGGAGTACGTACCGGACACGGTGAAGGCGCCCGTCTGGATCCTCGGCACCGGCGAGCACGTCTCCCACTCCGCCATGTCGGAGTGGGACGACTTCACGGTCTCCCCCGCCGCCGTCTCGGGCCGCCTCGCCTTCGAACGGGCGGGGGTGGCGCCCGCGGACATCGACCTGGCCGAGATCTACGACGCGTTCACCTATATGACGCTGGTGACGCTGGAGGACCTGGGTTTCTGCGCGAAGGGCGAGGGCGGGTCCTTCGTGGAGAAGGGCCGCACGGGCCTCACCGGCGAGCTCCCGGTCAACACGGACGGCGGCGGCCTGTCCGCCTGCCACCCCGGGATGCGCGGACTGTTCCTGCTGGTGGAGGCCGTACGCCAGCTGCGCGGCGAGGCGGGGGCCCGGCAGGTGCGCAAGGCGGGGGGCCGGCTGCCGGAACTGGCGGTGGCCTCGGGGACGGGCGGCTGGTTCTGCTCGTCGGGGACGGTGGTGCTGGGGCGGGGGTGACGGATGAGGGGCGGGTGGTGCGTTCCGTCGGCGTCCGTCCTGTGCAATGGGGTCATGAGCGACGCACAGAAGCCCTTCCTCGACCTCCTCCACGCCCAGCGCGTCTGGGACATCGAGCTCCCCGCCTTCGACCCGGCCGCGGCACCGCCCGCCCCGCTCCCCCTCTTCCACGCCTGGTTCGCCGAGGCCGTCGCCGCCGGGCAGGCCGAGCCGCACACGATGACGCTGGCCACGGTCGACGCGGAGGGCCTGCCCGACGTACGCACGCTGATGCTGCACGACGCCGACGAGCGCGGCTGGCACTTCGCCACGCACGCCACCAGCGCGAAGGGCCGCGAGCTCGCCGCCCGCCCTTATGCCGCGCTCGGCTTCTACTGGCCCGCGCAGGGACGGCAGGTACGGGTCCGGGGCCCCGTCACCGTCTGCTCCCCCGCCGAGAGCCGCGCCGATCTGCACGCCCGCTCGACCGGGGCCCTGGCCTCGGCGCTGGTGGGGCGGCAGAGCGAGGTGCTGGGCTCTACGGGCGAGCTCGACCGGGCCTCGGACGCCGCGTGGCTGCGGGCGCGGGAGGAGCCGGACGCGGAGGTGGCGAGCTGGACGCGGTACGTGGTCGAGCCGCACGAGGCCGAGTTCTTCCAGGGCGACGCCCGGCGGCGGCACGTACGGCTGCGCTACCGCCGGGCCGGTGCGGGCTGGACGCGGGAGCTGCTCTGGCCCTGACCGGGCCCGCACCCGCGCCCCTCCCCTCACCGGCTGCCGGGTCAGGTGATCGTGATGGCCTGTACGGGGCAGGCCCGGGCGGCCTCGCCGGCCATGGGCCCGGGCTCGGCCTCCGCCAGGAGTTCACTGAGCCCGTCGTCGTCCTGCGTGAACACCTTCGGTGCGGCGAGCGCGCACTGCCCGGCCCCGATGCACACGTCCCTGTCGATATCGATCCGCATGTCCGTCCGTCCTTCCGTCGGTATTCCGGTCACCACGTCACGGGCAGTTCGACGAGCCCCTGAAGCGTGTCGCCCGGTTTGAACGGCACCTCCTCGGCCGGCACCGCCAGCCGCAGGCCGGGCAGGCGGCCGAAGAGCGCGGGCAGCGCGATCTCCAGCTCGGCCCGCGCGAGGTTCTGGCCCAGGCACTGATGGATGCCGAACCCGAAGGCGACGTGGTTGCGCGCACCGCGCCCGAGATCCAGCTCGTCCGGCGCCGGGTAGACGGACGCGTCCCGGTTGATGACCGCGGCGGACAGCAGGACACCGTCGCCCGCCCGGACGGTCACCCCGCCCACCTCGATGTCCTCGACGGCCACCCGTGAGAGCCCGTCGACGATGGACAGGAAGCGGAGGAGCTCCTCGACGGCGACCGGAACTCCGGCGCCCTCACGCATCAGGGCCAGCTGGTCCGGGTGCCGGAGAAGGGTGAAGGTGCCGAGCGAGATCATGTTGGCGGTCGTCTCGTGCCCGGCCACGAGCAGGATCTGGGCCAGCCGCACCAGCTCCTCAAGATCCACCGATCCGGTCTCCAGCTGCTTGGCGATGAGCTCGTCGAGCAGCCCCTCCCCCGGGTGGCGCCGCTTCCGCGCGATCAAGGTGCGGAAGTACTCGTTGAGCGCTTCGCGCGCCTCGTCGACATCGGAACCCGCGGGGCCGCGCAGCAGCTTGCGGGACTGCGCCTCGAAGAAGTCGTGGTCCGCGTAGGGCACGCCGAGCAGCGCGCAGATGACCATGGAGGGGACGGGCAGCGCGAAGGCGTCGACCAGCTCGGCCGGTGGGCCCTGCTCGACCATCGCGTCGAGCAGCCGGCCGACGATCTCCTGGATGCTCGGCCGGAGCGCCGCCGCCCGCCGGACGGTGAAGCTCGGGATCAGCATCCGGCGCTGCGCCTTGTGCTCCGGATCGTCGACGCCGACCAGTTCGACGCGCCGCACGGAGGTCTTCGCCAGCCGCTGGGTGAAGACGGGGAAGGCGGGGTTCTCCCGGTCGGACGACAACCGTGGGTCCACCAGCAGCGACCGTGCCTCGGCGTGCCCGGTCACCAGCCACACCGTGCGGCCGTCGAAGAGCCGGACGCGGGACACCGGCTGCTGACCGCGGCTCGTGCTCGGATAGCCGGCCGGCGGGTGATAGGGGCAGGTGCGGTTCTGCGGGAAGGCGACGGTCTCGGTCTGTGTCATGGCGGACCTCACGAGGAGAGGGGGTGTCCTACCGATCACCCACCACTAGATGCCCAAGGCATCTAAATGGGTAGGCGCTGTTCGGCCAGATCCCCCCGCGCGCGCCGCCCAGCCGCACTTATCCGCTTTCGACAGCCGAGGGGCACTATGGAGACAGGCGAGGACTGGAGGTCACCCATGACCAAAACCCGTAGCCGGTACGCCCCCGACCGCGGCCTGACCACACGCATGGTCACCACCATGTTCCTGATCGGCCTGCTGTACGTGGTGCTGGTCGGAGTGCTCCTGGCCGTGCTGCGCGGCGCCTGGCCGATCATCCTGATCATCACCGGGGGCATGTTCGTCGCCCAGTTCTGGTTCAGCGACCGCATCGCGGCCTTCAGCATGGGCGCCCGCGAGGTCACGCCCGAGCAGGCTCCCGAACTGCACGGCGCGATCGACCGGATCTGTGCGCTCGCCGACATGCCCAAGCCCCGGGTCGCCATCGCCGAGAGCGACGTACCGAACGCCTTCGCGACGGGCCGCAGCGAGAAGACCGCCCTCGTCTGCGCCACGACGGGCCTGCTGCGAAGACTGGAACCGGAGGAGCTGGAGGGTGTCCTCGCCCACGAGATGTCGCACGTCGCCCACCGCGACGTCGCCGTCATGACGATCGCCTCGTTCCTCGGCGTCCTCGCCGGCATCATCACCCGCGTCGCGCTCTGGGGCGGCTTCTCCCGCAACAGCCGCAGCAACGACCCCATGGGTATCGCGATCATGCTGATCCCGCTGATCAGCGCGGTCGTCTACGCCCTGAGCTTCCTGCTGACCCGGCTCCTGTCGCGCTACCGCGAACTGTCCGCCGACCGCACGGCCGCGCTCCTCACCGGAAAGCCCTCGTCCCTGGCCTCCGCCCTCACCAAGGTGAGCGGCCAGATGGCCCGCATCCCGACGGAGGACCTGCGGAAGGCGGAGCCGTACAACGCCTTCTACTTCGTCCCCGCCTTCTCCTCCAAGGAGAGCCTGAGCCGGCTGCTCTCCTCGCACCCGACGCTGGAGCAGCGCCTGGACCAGCTGGCCCGCATCTCCGCCGATCTGTCCCGCCCGTAAGGAGTTCCCGTGGGTCTGCTCGACACCATCCTGGGCCGCAGCAAGCCGGCCCGCCCCGACCTCGACCAGCTCTTCGCCGTCCCGTCCGCCGCCCTCACCCTCCAGGCGGCCACCGGGTTCGTGCCGACGGGCCTGGGTTCGGTGTGCTTCGCGGGCGTGGAGGGCGCCGGTTTCGCCCGTATCCAGCAGGACGTACGGGAGCTGCTCGACGCGGACACCGGGAGCGGCGGCATCCCGGTGGAGTTCAGCCGGGACGCGTACGGCTACACCTGGCTGCTCGCCCGGCAGCCTGCCGAGGACACCGCCGCTCTGGTCAACGACCTGCACGCGGTCAACACCCTGCTTCAGGACGGCGGCTTCGGGCCTCAGCTGCTCTGCTCGCTGATCGGTTTCCGGGACGCGGACGGGCGTGCGCTGGCCCTGGTCTACCTCTACAAGCGCGGCACGTTCTACCCCTTCGCCCCGCTGCCCGGCGGTGGCGAGAAGCGCGACAACCAGCTGGAGTTGCAGGTGCGCGCCGCCCTCGGGGACGACCTGCGGGTGGAGAAGGACCTGGCCCGGTGGTTTCCGGTGTGGGGGGCGCCGGGGTTGTGAGGAACCGGTGAAGGTGGCGCACTACGCTCGGTGCGGTGGACGGTCTGCTCCAGGGTGCGTACGCACGTCGTCGAGGCCGCTCACCCCATAAAGCAGTCGCGCAGTCGTTCGAGCGATGGCAAAAGCCCTGCTCATCAGGGAAATCCGGCCACGCCGCATGTCGTCGCCACGCGTCGTCAGGCGCCTTGACCGCGCTCAACACACCCTTTGAGGAAGCCGAGTTCCGCACTCACTGTCGGAAATGCGTCACCTCGGCGCTATGCTCGGCAGACTTTGAGACCCCGGGCAGAGAGTTGGGCGGTCGCTATGGCTGAAACCGTGAAGTGCGGCAAGTGTTTCGCCACCAAGGTCCCTCGTACTCCATGTCAGGGCTGCGGCGACGAGGGCTGAAATCCCCGCGAGCGGCGGCAGCCCGATGGACGCTTACGAGCAATTGCTCGACCTGGCCCGCCGGACGGTGGGCACGCTCACCGAAAAAGGCATCAGGCCACGCCCTTTCGCGGCCGACGACGGAACCACGGTCGAGGGGTGGTGCGTCAAGCAGCTGGCGGACCACGCGAAGGACGAATACCGCGGCATCAACAATTGGGAAGAGTTCCGCTGCACCATCGACTTGGTGCTCACGGCCGACGGGCGTTTCTTCTCGTACACCGAGACCTGGAACAACCATTCCGGCACGGGCGGGCAGCCCGTCCACGAGCACTCCCGAGCACTGCGCAACGAGTCAGCGGCCTACCTCGTCGCCGTCGGGCCGGGTAAACCGTTCGCCGCGGTCTCCACACTGCTGGAGAGACTTCCGTGGACCGCCATCTCCTACGCTCCGCCCCGGGTGCGCCCCACGCCCGTCGCACCCGTCGTGACCGTCGCGCCTGCCCCGCCCACCGCATCCGCGTCCGGGCGGCGAGACGCACGGTCGGCGACAGCATCGCCTCCGCGGTCGAGGAGTGCCGTGGGCGCGGTCCTCGGCTTCGGGGGCGGGCTGCTCTGCGGCTGTGCGGCGGGGTTCGCCGCCGCCCTCGTCCTGGGGATCGCACTGAGCATCGGCGGGCTGGACGGCGACACGGTCGGCGTGACCACGTTCGTCAGCGCGATGGTCTGCGTGGCCGCGGGCGCCGTCATCGGCGCCGTCAGCGGGTGGCGCACCCCAGCCAAGTCGGCGCGCTGACCGACTTCGCGCCGGGATCCGCATCCGGCGCCCGGAACGTAACGCATCGAGAAGTCCTGCCATCGAAAAGCAGTTGGGGGATCACGGAATGTACAGCCTCGCCATGGACGCGCACGCATACGGCACGCGCAAGGAATCCCTTTACCGGCTGGTCGACGCCACCGGACTCGTCATCACGGTGCAGGGTTCCGACGGCCCGGACGAGATGACGAAGGCGATCTTCGCGGCGGCGCCGCACCTTTCGGGAGATCGTGACCTCCGGACCGACGGCATGATCTTGAGCACCATGGCTCAGTACCGCGTGTTCTGGGGTGTTGTCGGATATCCCGGCGGCAGTCTGGCGATCCTCGCTCCCCTGTCCCTGTATGAGGCGCAGGACAGGCGCGACTGGATCAGGCATTTCATGCACGAGGTACTCGATCCCGTCAACGCTCTCGCCGGCCGGGGCTACCGCGTGGCCGGGGGCGGTAACGGAACAGTGAGCGATTCCGGGTTCGCGCAGGCTTTCGCACGCGCGCACGCGTGAAAGTCCGGGCGGCACAAGGAATCGACGGATGCCACGAGGTGCTTGAGGGGCGGGAATGTCGCGGACGGGAAAGATCGCGGTCATGGCAGTGGCACTGGCCGGAGTTGTTTCGACGCCGTTGATCTGGCTGCTCGACGGTCCCGGCTCCGGGCAGCTCGTCGGAGCCTCGGTCCAGGGAGCCGTCGGTATCGCGGCTTTCGTATGGGCCCTGTTCCAGAACACCACCGGCCGGGCCGACGACGTCGCCGTACGGACCGGTGGGTCCGAAGCCGAGGACGGGGGAACCGCGGTCACCGGCGTCAAGCGCCCCAAGGGCAGGGGGAGCGGGTCGGCGCAGGCCCGGAACACCGGGAAGGCGAAGGCCCGCGGGAAGGGCAGCCGGGCGGTCAGCGGTGTCGACTACGAGTGACCCGGGTCCGGCCGCCGGGATGCCGCGAGAGGCCGGCGGGTGGTGAGGCGGCGCAGGGCACGGCGGCCCGGTGCGCGGCCGGACGTCTCCGTGTCCGGCACCGGCGACCCGTCGGCCGGGGCCGACGGTAAGGCGGTGACCGGTTACTCGGGTCCGGCACGGAGGTCCGCCGGTCCCGTGCACGTGTCCGGGACCGGCGACGCGACCGCCGCCCCCGGCGGCCTGGCCAACAGCGGCTACATCCACGAGCTGAACGTCAGCACGCTCACGATGGTGGTGAGACAGGGCCCTCGTGAACCGGCCGCGTGGCCGCACCAGGTCGGCCTGGTCCCCCCGCGGGCGCTGTCCTTCCAGCCCCGGACCGAGCTGGAGCGTCTGAAGGAGGCGGTCGAGGGCGGGGGCACGGCCGTGCTCACCGGCATGGGCGGCGTGGGCAAGACCCAACTCGCCGCCGACTACGCGCACTCCACCTGGCTGGACGGCCGGCTGGACGTGCTGGTGTGGATCTCGGCGGGCAACCGATCGGCCGTGGTGACGGGGTACGCGCAGGCGGGCGTCGAACTGTGCCGGGCCGACGCCTCCGACCCGGAGCAGGCCGCGCGCACGTTCCTGGCCTGGCTCCATCCCAAGGCCGGCGCCGCCCCCTGCCGGTGGCTCGTCGTCCTGGACGACGTGTCCGATCCTGCGGATCTGCGCGGCCTGTGGCCGCCGGCGAGTCCGTACGGCCGGAGCCTCGCCACCACCCGGCGCCGCGAAGCCGCTCTGGTGGGGCACGGCCGCCGCCTGATCGACGTCGGCCTGTTCACGGAGGCGGACGCGGTCGCCCACCTCACCACGTCCCTGGCGGCCCACGACCGCCACGAGCCGGCCGGCCGGCTTGCCGCGCTGGCCCATGATCTCGGCCACCTGCCGCTGGCCCTCTCGCAGGCCACCGCCTACCTGGTCGACGCGGATCTCGACTGCGACGCCTACCGCCGGCTGCTCGCCGACCGGGCGCGGACGCTGGCCCAGGTGATGCCCGGAACGGGCGCGCTGCCCGACGACCAGCAGGTCGCGCTGTCCGCGTCGTGGTCCCTGTCCATCGAACGCGCCGACCGGCTCGATCCCGTCGGGCTCGCCCGTCCCATGCTCCGGCTCGCGGCCATGCTCGACCCCAACGGCGTCCCGGGCGGAGTCCTCGCCGGTCCGCACGCCCTCGCCCATCTCACGGAGCAGCGCACCCGCGCTGCCGGGAACACCGGGCCGTCCCCTCAGGTCCGTCCGCAGGACGCCGTCCTCGCGCTCCGGGTGCTGCACAGGCTCAGCCTCGTCGAGCACACCCCGGCCACCGGGAACCAGGCGGTGCGCGTCCACCGGCTCGTCCAGCGGGCCACCCGTGAGGACCTCCCCCGGGATCTGCACGACGAGCTGGCCCGCACCGCGGGCGACGCCCTGGTCGAGGCCTGGCCCGAGGTGGAACGCGACAGCGCCCTCGCCCAGGTCCTGCGTGCCAATGCCGACGCCCTCCGCGCCCACGCACCCGGCCCGCTCCGGGAGCCCGGGTGGCACCCTGTGCTCTTCCGGGCCGGCAGGAGTCTGGGAGAGGCCGGACACCTGGACGCCGCCCATGCCTACTGGAGCGAACTCCACGCCGCCGCCCACCGCTCGCTGGGCCCCGATCATCCGGACACCCTCACCACCCGTCACCACCTCGCCTTCTGGCGGGGTGAGGCGGGGGACGCCGCTGGGGCTGCCGCCGCCTTCGCCGAGCTCCTGGAGAACCGGCGACGCGTCCTCGGCCCCGACCACCCCGACGCCCTCAACACCCGGGCGAACCTCGCCTACCAGCGCGGCGAGGCGGGGGACGCCGCGGGGGCCGCCGCCGCCTTCGCCGAACTGCTGGAGGACCGGCTGCGCGTCCTGGGGCCCGACCATCCGGACACCCTCGTCACGCGGGGCGATGTCGCCGGCTGGCAGGGGATGGCGGGAGACGTCGACCGGGCCGTCGCCGCCTACGCCGAACTGCTGGAGGACCGGCTGCGCGTCCTGGGCCCCGACCATCCCCACACCCTCAACACGCGGGGGAACCTCGCCTATTGGCGCGGTGAGGCGGGGGACGCCGCCGGCGCCCTGCACGCGTACACCGAACTGCTGGAGGACCGGCTCCGCATCCTGGGGCCCGACCATCCCCACACCCTCACGAGTCGGCACAACGTCGCTCGGTGGCACGGGGAAACGGGTGATGCCACGAGGGCCGCCGCGGAGTTCGCCGAACTGCTGGAGGACCGGCTGCGGATTCTGGGCCCCGAGCACCCCCGCACCCTCGGAACCAGGTCCAACCTCGCCCGATGGCGGGGCGAGGCAGGCGACGCGGAGGGCGCCGCCCGTGCGTTCGCCGACCTGCTGACCGACGTACTGCGCGTCCTGGGACCCGAGCACCCGGAGACCGTCAAGGCGCGCGCCTCGCTCGCCCGATGGCAGAACTGACCACGCGACGCGCACGCGGGGGTAGGCAGGGCACTGCCTGCCGCTCCTGACCCCGGCGCGGATCGGCACGACCCGGCCCGGATCGGGCGACCGGGCGGCCGGTTCAGACTTCGGCTCCTGCTCCTGCTCCTGCCTGGATGCGGAGGCCCGTCAGGGTCAGTTCCAGCCCGGCGAGGAACTGCTCCTTGTCGTCGTGGCCGTCGAACTCGTCGACGATGTCGTGCACGAACGGAAACTCCGCGGCGTCGAGCTCGCGCCACGTATCGGCGTAGCGGCCGAGGAACTCGTCCCGGTCGACGGCGCCGTCGAGCACCTCCTCGGGCGGCTCCTGGCCCATGTCGGCGGCGCTGCCGACCACCACGCCCACGATCGCCGACACGGCGTGGAACCGCTGGCGCGGTGTGAGGTCGAGGCGGAGCATCTGCTGTCCCAGCGTCTCGTAGAGCCGCAGGGAGTTCCCCCGGTCGGCGATGTTGCGCATGAACTGCGTGCCCAGCCACGGCCGGTCCACGATCGCGTCGAACAGAGTGACAGCCATCACGCGCAGGTCGTCGATCGGATCACCGCTGCCGGTCTGCCCCTCGATCTCGGTCAGCACCCCGCCGAGCACATGGTCGATGGCGCGGTCGAGCAGCTCGTCCTTGCCCGAGACGTACCAGTAGATGCTGCCGACGCCGGTGCCGAGCCGGGCGGCGAGGGCGCGAAGGGTCAGCGCACCCGCGCCCGCCTCGTCGAGCAGGGCCACGGCCGCGGTGAGAACGGCCTCGATGGAGTGCGACCCGCGTTGGCGCCCTCGGGAAGGGCGGTCGGCGGGTCGTGGTCGCGGGCCTGTCATGGCACTCATCCAATCACAGCTTGCACACTTATCGAACCATGTTCTATGGTCGAACCTTGTTCCATTGTCGAACATCGTTCGATGTTCGGCAACGTCCGAGAGGAGGCCCGCCATGACTACGACCGCCACCGAGCCCGCCGCATCGCGCACCTATCCGTCGCTGCGCGCGGCATGGATCCCCCTGGCCGCGCTCTGCCTGGCCTTCTTCGTCGAGATGGTCGACAACACACTGCTCTCGATCGCGCTGCCCACGATCGGCCGGGACCTCGACAGCGGCACCACGTCGTTGCAGTGGGTCACCGGCGCGTACTCGCTGACGTTCGGCGGTCTGCTGCTGACGGCAGGATCGATGGCCGACCGGCTCGGGCGCCGACGGGTGCTGCTGGTCGGCCTGGCGGTGTTCGGCCTGCTGAGTCTGGCCGTCGTCGCCGTCAGCACTGCGGGAGAGCTGATCACCCTGCGGGCCGGCCTCGGCATAGCCGCGGCGGCGATGGCCCCCATCACGAACTCGCTGGTCTTCCGGCTGTTCGACGACAAGGCGCTGCGGATGCGCGCCATGACCCTGATGATCGTCGTCGGCATGTCCGGCTTCGTCCTCGGCCCGCTGCTGGGCGGCACCGCCCTGGCTCATGTGCGGTGGCAGTGGCTCCTGCTCGTCAACGCCCCGATCGCGCTGATCGCGGCCATCGGTGTGCGTCTCGGCGTCCCGGCCGACCGGCCGCAGGACCTGACCCGGGACAAGCTCGATCTGCCGGGCGCCGCACTGAGCGTCACCACCATCGGCCTCGCCTGCTACTCGCTGACCAGCGGCGTCGAGCACGGCTGGCTCTCCACGATCACGCTCGCCTCGGTCATCGGCGCCCTCGCCGCAGGCATCGCGTTCGTATGGCACGAGCGCCGCAGTGCGGCGCCCATGCTGGATCTCCGCCTCTTCTCCAACGGCACCGTCCGTGGCGCCGCCATCGCCCAGATAGGCACGGCCATCGCGATGGCCGCCGTGATGTTCGGGCTGATCCTCCACTTCCAGTACGCCTACGGGTGGAGCCCGGTGCGGGCCGGCCTGGCGAATCTGCCGCTCATCGTGACCATGATCCTCGCGACACCCCTCTCCGAGTGGCTCGCGAAGAGGTTCGGCCACCGCATCGCCTGCCTCGTCGGCGCGGCCTGCCTGGCCGGCTCGCTGGCCGGTCTGTCCTGGGGCGTCGACCACGGGTACGGCGCCATCGCGGCCTGCATGGTCCTGATGACCGTCGGACTGCGCACCGTCATGACGATCTGCGCCATCGCGCTCGTCGACGCGATGCCGGGCAACCGCACGTCGATCGGCACGGCGCTCAACGACACCGCCCAGGAGGTCGGAAGCAGCATCGGCACCGCGGTGGTCGGCACCCTGATCGCCGCGCTGGTCACCACCCAGCTGCCCGCAGGCACCTGGAGCGACGCCCTGGTGGCGTCGTTCTTCCACGGCGAGCGGATCACCTACGCGGTGCTGGCGGTCATCGTCGGCCTGGTCGCGGCCGGCGGTGCGCTCACCCTCACCGACTCCCGTGCCACCGAGGAGCACGCCGCCTGAGGCCCCGGACGGCGCCCGGGGCCCTGGACGGCGTCCAGGGCCTCAGGTGCGCTTGAAGTACTCGATCTCCCCGAGGGCGATCGGCCGTCCACCCTCCTGACCTGCCGCTTCCTGCACGACGAACTCGATGGAGACGACATCGCTGATGCCGGTCCGTACACTCTGCTCGCCGGGCTTGTCGGTGAGTGACCAGGCCTTCTCGTGGATCTTCCCGTCCTTCGTCCTGATGCGGAGGTCCGCCTGTGTCGGCCTGGCGCCCTTCTGGAACGCCTCGGGCTTCGTCGACACCCCGGTGTGGACCGTGACGCCGACCAGCCGGAACGGCTTCTCGAACTCGGCGGTCAGCGAGGCGCCGGCCTTCGGGGCACCCCAGTAGGTGTTCGTCACCCCGTCCGTGGCCAGCTTCGCCGGGTGCCCGGCGGTGGCGGCGCTCGCCGTGACGCCGGTGGGGCTGATCTCCCCCGTGTCGCCGAGCTTGTCCCGTACGTCCTCGACGACATAGCGCCCGGCCGGCACGAGCAGGAAGCCCGCGACCAGCAGTCCGACGATCAGCAGGGCCAGCACGCTCCCCCGCAGCAGACGCCCCGACCCGGCCCGCACCTTGCGGTCGAACGGCCAGCGCGTACGCCACCAGGGCAGCGGTTCGGCCCGCTCGCCCGGCTGCAGCGGGGCCGCGCAGCTGCGGCAGAACCTGCGTCCCGGCCGGTTGGACGTCCCGCACACCGGGCAGGGGAAGCCGTCCGGCTCCTCCTGTGCCGCCACCGGCCTGACGACGGGGCGCTGGGCGATCGGCACGCCGGGCTGCACGGCCACGACGGGCTCGTCCTCCGCCGGCCGCTCCGGCCGCACCGGGCCCGGGGGCGCCGGTCGTACGGGGGCGGGCGCGGCCGGTCGCACGGGAGCGGGCGGGGCCGACCGCGCGGGGGCGGGCGGGGCCGGCGGTGCGGGGGCAGGCGGGGCCGGCGGTGTGACGGGTGCGGGCGGGGCCGACCGCGCGGGACCGGGCGGGGCCGGCGGGGTGACGGGGACGGGTGCGGGCTGCGGCTCGGGCTCGGCGAGGGGGGTGGGTGCGGGTCCGGGTGTCGGTTCGGGCGCGGCCGCGGGCTCGGCCGCGGGCTCGGGCGTCGGGGGGCGCGGCGGCTCCTGCGGGACAGGGGCGGGCGTGGGCGCGACGACCGGCGTCGGTGCCGGTGCGGCGCGCGGTGCCGGCACCGGGGGCGTGTTCTCACCCTCGGGCGCCGTCTCCTCCCCCGGACGTGCCGGCTCCTCGGCGTCCGGCGCCGGGGCCGCCGTTCGGGCACGGCGTGAGGACCACCCCAGATACGTACCGCAACTTCCGCAGAAGTCCTCGTCCTCCTCGTTGGCGGCTCCGCACGCCGGGCACGAGCGCGTCACGTCAGTCTCCTGTCTCGTCCGGTGCGCCTGGGAGGATCTCCACCCGGCAGGTGAGGTGAGCGGGGCACGAGGCCCGGACGACGGCCAGGACGCGGGCCGCGTCCACCGGCCGCCCCGCCGGTGCCCGGACCCGTACCAGCAGTTCGCCGGTCGGGGCCGCAGGGAGTTCGGCCCCGGGCTCCGACGACCAGGCGGCGCCGCCGCCGTCGTGGATGTGGGCCTCCACGCCGAAGCAGAGCCGGAGGTGTTCGGTGAGGCCGCGGCGGGTGCCGCGCCACCGGTGGAGCTCGACGGCTCGGGCGACGGCGGCCCGGCGCAGCTCCGCCGGCCAGTCGAGGTCGATGCCGGCCCCGACCCAGGACGACAGCCAGGGCAGGAAGTCCTCCGGGGTCAGCGCGGGGTCGAAGTACGCCGGGAGGTTGTCCAGGGTCGACAGGACGGGTGCCAGGACGGTGTCGAGGCCCGCCGTGAACCGCTGGGCGAGGTCGTCGTCCGCGTACAGGGCGGGCAGCAGCCCGCCGATCGGGTAACGGCTGGGCAGGCCCGGGACCGCGGCCCTGCTCACGAGCGCTCACCGGCCCCGCTCGCGGTGACGACGACCTGGTGCTGGTGGGAGAAGACGAGGGCGTTCGCGGCGACGTCGATCCGGTCAGCCGCCGCTCCCCGCCGCCCCGTGAGCGGGTCCGCGGGGAACAGCCGTACCTCGTCCACCAGACGGACTCCGCGCACGCTCTGCAGGACGGCGAAGATCTCGCCGTACTGCACGGGCCTGCCGAACGGCCAGCCGGTCCCGTCCGCGCCGCCCCGCAGCGGGTCGATGTGGCGGAACAGCGCGTCGAGCGCCTCGGCACGGACGCGGTCCACGTCGCCGTCGGACGCCACCAGTTCGGCGACGACGGTGACGCCCTGGTAGGCGGGCGGTTCCACGACCAGCCGGGTGCCGACCAGCCGACGCTCGTCGAGCCGTCCGGCGACCTCCGCCAGCACCGAGTCCGGGGGGATCAGCTGCTCGAACCGCAGCCGGCCGCCTTCGTCGGGGACCGCGTCGGGCACCACCAGGACGCGCACCGCACCGGCCTCGCCCGCGACGGCGGGCAGGCAGCGGACCCGGTGCAGCGAGGGCGCGGCCTCGCGGGCGATGACCTCGTAGTCCTCGGCCGTGACCGCCCGTTCCTGGACCCGGAGGATGTTGGGCGCGCGCACCTTGGCGTTCTCGACGCTCTCGCCGTCGACCCCGCCGCGGGCCGCCTCGCGGTTGTCGACGCCGGCGACGTACGGCACCGAGCTGCGCAGCACCCGGATGGCACCGCGGGCCACGTTCCCGGCCGCGCCGCCGCCCGTCCGGTAGCGGGGGATCCGGAGCTGGGCGCCCTTCGGGGGCACGTCGCCGTACACCCGCATCGTGCCGTCCGCCTCGCGGACCTCCGGCGGGAAGGCGAACGCGCCGTTGACGGCGTCGATCCGCACGTGCCGGTCGCCCGGTGACGAGGCGCCGAAGTGCTCGACCGGTGTCCAGACCTGCCAGCCCTCGGCGGAGGACACCTGGACGACCGGCGGGTCCCCGTCCAGCAGGAGCGGCACCCTGCGCACGGAGAACGTCTGGCCGGCCACTCCCTCGGACACGCCGAGCGGCACGTCGAGGACGGTCTCGGCGTGTTCGACGCCGGTGGTGCCGCCGACGGTGAACACCTCGGCCTCCCGGATCGTCGGCGACTCCGAGTAGAAGGGCTGTCCCGGTTCGGGTGGGGTGACCCGGCAGCGCAGCCACCCGGCCCGGACTCCGGCCGTCACCGAAGCGGTGTGCCCGGCCGGGACGAACACGGTGACCTCACCGGGCTTGTTGAGCCCGCCGGTGCTGTCGGTCCCCGTCAGGCACGGCACCCAGCGGGCGCCGTCCCACGCCTCCCACACGAGCGGCGGCTGCCGGGGGTCGACGCCGACGCCCTCCACCCGGCTGTCGAGGCGTACGGCGACGATGCACCGGGGTACGGCGGTGGGCAGCCCGAACAGCAGGGCGTCGCCCGGCTCCGGACGGGACTGGAAGCAGGGGATGTCCTTGCCCGCGCCGAGCGGCGCGGTGCGGTCGGTCTGGTCCCCGGACGCGGGGGCGGTGACCAGCCTGATCAGCGAACTCGGCACGATCGCCAGGTCCTCGGCGGTCGAGAAGACCACGGCCTCCTCGGTCTCACCGCGGGCGGTGGCGACCTCCGTGCCGGCCGGGAGCCGCACCGGGTCCGGCTGGGGGGCGGAGAGCCAGAAGTCGACGTCGGCGCGGGCGACCGTCGGCGGGAACAGCTGCACGCCGAGCAGGTCGAGGAAGGCGGAGTAGTTCCGGTCGGGCACCCGGTTGAGCCGGTAGAGCAGCTGGTCGACCATGTACGCGAACGTCTCGATGAGCGTGACCCCGGGGTCCGACACGTTGTGGTCGGTCCATTCGGGCGAGCGCTGCTGGACGTACCGCTTGGCCTCGTCGACGAGCTGCTGGAAGCGCCGGTCGTCCAGGTTGGGGGAAGGCAGGGACATCAGGCCGCACCCGCTTCGTCGGAACTCGCCTCGGGACTGCCGGAGTTCGGGATGGTGTAGAAGGGAAAGACGAGGTTGCGCAGGTCATTGGTGGACCGCACGGTGTAGTGCACGTCGATGTAGAGCGTTCCCTCGTCGACGGTGTCGAACGCGATCACCACGTCCCTCACCTCGATGCGGGGTTCCCAGCGCTCCAGGGACGTACGCACCTCGTGGGCGATGCGCCCGGCGGTGGCACCGTCACCGGGCGCGAAGACGTAGTCGTGGATGCCGCAGCCGAACTCGGGCCGCATCGGCCGCTCCCCCGGTGCGGTACCGAGCACCAGACCGATGGCCTCCTCGATCTCCTGGTCGCGCTCGACCATGCCGATGCCGCCCGTGGTGCCGACCCGCAGCGGGAAGCCCCAGCCGCGGCCGATGAATCCGCCGCCGCTCACACCGGGCCTCCGATCAGGACGTTCGGCGCACCGCTGATGATCTTGGCGCCGCAGCTCGTGGTGTCCCCCATGCGGGCGGCCGGCAGCCCGCCGATCAGGACCATGCCGCCGACCGCGGCGGCCGGGTTGGGCATGATGACGTTCCCCGGTCCGAGCAGGGCGTGCGGCGGGACGACGCACACGTGCAGGCTGCCGGTGACGGCGGCCGGCCTGCCGCCGATCAGCACGGTGGCCACGGCCACCGCACCCGGTGGCGGGGTGCCGATGAGTCCACCGTGGACGGTGGGGTCGCCCGTGCGGGCTGCGGGGGGCATGGCTGCTGTTCTCCTTGCTGGGCCGGGGAGTCGTACCGGGCGGCGGGTGCGGGGTCAGTTGATCCGGATGAGTCGGGCCTTGAGGACGGCGAGCAGTCCGCCGTCCACGGTGACCCCGGTCTTGCCGTTGATGGTCACCGAGGCTCCCTTCACGTTCACGTTGCCCGTACCGGCGTCGAGCGTGATCCCGGACCGGCCGAGGGAGAGGGAGCTGAGCACCCGGGAGGTGCCGCGGGCGAACACCTTCAGGGCGATCTCCCCCTTCCGCTCGTCCAGGGTGACCTCCAGCTGCTTGTCGCCGGTGGCCAGCCGCACTCCGGACGGGCCGCGCGGGGTGTCGAGCAGTTCGATGCGGTTGCCCGAACGGGACACCAGGGAACGGCGGTTGACCTTGCCGCTGGTCGGGTCGACGAGCGGCACGTCGTGGGGCGACGGCTTGTCGACGCCGTTGTAGAGGCCGCCCAGCACATAGGGGCTGTCCAGCAGGCCCTGCTCGAAGCCGACCAGCACCTCGTCGTTGACCTCGGGGCTGAAGACCCCGCCGCCGCCCTGACCGCCCCACTGCACCGTACGGACCCAGTCGGACACGTAGGTGTCGTCGAGCCAGGGGAACTTCAGCCGGACCGAACCGCGTTCGCCCTTGCCCTTGCCCTCACGGATGTCGGTGACCACTCCGATCGCGAGGCCCGGGATACGGGGGCCGCGCGGGGGCGCGTCGCCGCCGCCGGTGAGCCCGGTCAGGGAGCGGTCGGGGGCGGCGCTGACCAGTACGGTCGTGCGGTATCCGCCGTGCGGGTCGAGGACGTGGTGGGCCGCGGTCGCCGTGTAGCGGCCGGCGAACGCCGGTCCGACGTTGCCGAGGGCGACGGGTTCGCCGGCGCGGAGCCGCGGGTTGCCCTCGGCGACCGCCTCGATCTCCCCGAAGCCCGCGCTGACCCGTGCGGCCACGGCCCCGGCGACCGAACCGGCCTCGGCCTGGGTGCGGTACGGGGTGTCGGCGACCGTCATCCTGGCCTTCGGGCCGAACGCCCCGGCCGCGACGGACGGGCTCATCCCGGGGACCACCGTGGTGGAGCGGACGGACGGTTCGCGTGCCACGAGACGGGTCTTGGTCTCCACGTCCCAGCCGCGCACCTCGACGCTGTCCGCCCCGTCCGCGCCGGTCAGCACGGCGCGCAGGGCCAGCAGATTGCGTCCGTACTCCAGCACCATCGGATGCCGGGTGGCGGAGGTGGACGGAGCGGGTGCCGAGGACGCCGGCTTCGGCTTCACGAACTGCAGCAGGCCCTTCTCGTCCACCCGCACGTGCGCACCGCTCTCGCCCGCGAGGTACTGGAGGAAGTCCCAGTCCGAGACGTTGGGCTGGGTGAGCTGCTTGTACATGACGGGCGCCGCCTCGACCTTGCCGCAGGTGAGTCCGGCACCGGCGGCGACCTTGCGGACGATGTCGGCGGCCTTCATGTTCCGGAAGGCCACCACCTTCCGCCCGCGCTGGAGCCGGTGGGCCTTGGAGAAGGCGCGGACGACGGTGAAGGAGCCGGTGGTGTCGCTGTCGAGTTCGAGCGCGGTGACCTCACCGGTGAACAGCCGCTCGCGCGCCTGCTCCTGGACGGTGACCACCGAGATCTTCAACGGGGTGCCGATGGTGATTCCGGTGGCGGTGAGCAGCGTGTGGTACGGGTCGCGGTACGTCAGTACGGCGGTGTCCGGAAGGCCGACGTTCTCGTCGACCGCACAGCTCACCAGCTGGGACGCCCACGCCTGGGGCAGCTCGGCGGGGGCCTCCACGATCGGGTCGGCGGCGAAGGAACGGGCGGGTGCGGTCACCGGTTGCCCTCCGGGGCGTGGTCTTCCAGGGCGGGAACGAGGAGTTCCGTGCCCGGGGCCAGTTGCATGGGGTCGTCGATGTCGTTGGCCTCGGCGATCGTGCGCCACGCGGTGGCGTCACCGTATTCGCGCCAGGCGAGCAGCGGCAGGCTGTCACCGGCGACGACCCGGTGGGTGCGGCGGGCCTCCTTCGATCCGGACGTGGGGTTCTGGCCGGCCGGGTCGACGCTCGCCTCCTCGATCGAGAGGGAGCAGGTGGCGCGCAGCGGCTTCCCGTCGACGTCGAACAGCGTGTACGAGACGGAGAGGCTGGACAGCACCCCGTCGAACGACGTCGTCTTCGACGTCCCCCAGTCGAAGCGCACCCAGGGGCTCGACGGCTTCTTGCGGCCGAGGCTGCTCGGGGTGGGCACACAGGCCGTCATCAGCTGCTCGACGGCCTTCTCCACCGAGTTGTCGTGGGTGGCGGTGGCGTCCAGGAAGACGTCCAGGGACAGCGACCGGGGCCCGCTGCCCACGAATTCGGGCAGCGCGGAGGCGCCGGCGGTCCGGGAGGGCGTCCGCCGCCACTCGGTGTTCTTGCTCAGGGAGAGCGTCGCCGGGTTGAACTGCAACGTGAGCCGGGCAAGGGTGCCGGCCGGTTTGGCGCCCACGTCCGACGGCGGCTCCATGATCGTCAGCTGGGCACGGGCACGGCTCGTGCGGGCTGCTGATGGCATGGTGTCCCTCCTTCCTGCTCGTCTCGGTCATCGGCTCGGGAACCGGGCACTGGGCGGTCCATCAGGACGGCACCAGGCCCTCGTGCGCGATCTCCAGCGTCTCGATCGCCGCCTCGGAGCTGGACGGGTCGAAGGAGGGCCCCTGCCAGCGCACCGGGACGATGCCCTGCACCTGCCAGCTGATGATCCGGCTGAGGTCGGGGCGGAGTGCGACGATCTCGCCGTCCTTGCGTTCCACCCGCTGGGTCGTCTCGTTCAGCCACCGCGCGATCTTCAGCGTGTCGGCGGTGACGGGGCGGGTCAGCGTGATGTTGGTCCAGGTGATCCGGCCGGGCAGCTGCCAGGTGAAGCCGTTGTTGCCGCCCTCGGCGTACTGCTCAAGCTCCACCTCGGCGCCCAGGCCGGAGCAGGTGTGAAAGGCCCCGAGGTCGCTTCCCCCGATGGCGAGTTTGAAGAACACGCTCGTCGCGAAGATGTTGTCCGTCATGTGCTTCTCGTCTTCTCTGCTGTCCGTGGGGTGGTGCGTCGTCTCTGCTGCCCGTGGCCGGCCCGGCGGACGGGGTGGGGGCTTCAGCGGCGGCCGTCGTAGGGCCGTCCCGAGCGTTCCCGCCCTCTGCGCAGGTCGGCCCGGATCAGCCTGCTGACCGGGTCGAGCAGCCGGCGGGCGAGGTCCTCGATGTCCACGCCGCCGGCCCCTTCGTCCGTGCGCGGCGCACCGGCCGCGGGCGGTGCCGCTTCGGAGGGCGTACGGGAGGCCTTCGGCTGGACCACCCGCACCGGGACTCCGGCGAGCCCCGCTTCGGCGACCGCGCGCTGGACCGCCTGGGTCCGTGCGTCCGGGGCACGGTTGCCGGGGACGGGGCTCCGGGGGACGGGCACGGGACCTCCCTGGGCTCCGCCGGGCCGGGCCGGTGCGGGGCGTGACGCGCGCACGGCGAGCTCCTGCGGTGCGCCGGACGGGGTGTCGGCCGCCGGCGCCGGCCCGGTGGCGGGTGCGCCGTTGTCGGCCGCCACCGGCATCCGGAGGCGCTGCACCGGCACGGCGGCGCCCCCGGGCCGGGCGGAGCCGGCCGGGTGCGGGCGCACCACCGGAACGGGTGGTGCGGCGGCCGGTGCGGGCGCGGCCGGTCCGGTGGACGCCGCGACCCTGGCGGACCGCGGTGCGGGGAGCGGCAGTTCAGGGGTACGCGGGGCGGGGCGCCCGGATCGTTCCCCTCCGGGCAGGGGCGGCCCGGACGGCGTGGTGCCGCGTGCCGAGCGCTGGACCAGCCGCGTGAGGGAGCGGACGGAGGGCCGGGCCGCGGCGGGCGCGCCGGTGTTCCCGGCCTTAGCGCCCTCGCCCGGTACGCCTCCTCGCGGGGCCGCACGACGTGAGGGGGACACGGGCCCCTGGGCCCGCGCGTCCGGGGAGGATGCGCCGGCCGCCGGGGCGCCGGGCACGGACCGCCGCACCGTGGCGGGGCCGGCCGGGGTGTCCGGCCGCCTCTCCGGCCGGGCGCCGCCACCGGCCGGGGACGGCCCGTCGGGGGCCGGCGGCCGGACATCCCGCCGCCAGGTCGCCGCCACGACGGGCCGTGCGGTGGTGGCCGATACGGGCGCCGTGAAGCCCTCGGCCGCTCCGGTGCGCACGGTCAGCGTCCGTCCGGCGAGCAGGGCGCGCGACCGCTGGACGGCAACCGGCGCCCGGCCGCCTGCCGAAGCCGTCCCCGCCGCAGGCCCCTGGGGCCCTCGCGAGGTGATCCGCCGGACGCGTACGGGGGCGGGCGGGGTGGCCGGGGCCGTGGCGGAGGACGGCGTGACGGTGTGCGCGGACACGGTCGCGGACGAGGGCGCGGTCGCGGACGTGCGGCTGGCGTCCGTGGCGCGCTGGACGGCTGCCGGCCGGTCGGAGGGTGATGCGGGTGCCGTGCCGCCGGGCTGAGCCGGCGCGCGCAGAGGCATGGCGGTGGGCACCGGCGAGGAGGGCACGGCCGCCGTGGGCGCGGACGCGGGCGGGCCGCCCGGCAGCGGGCCATTGGTGCCGGGACGCGCACGGCGGGGGTCGCCCAGCAGCGGGGCGTCGTTCGCGGTGCCCGCGGTCGGCGGGAGCGAGGAGAGAGGCGCGCCGAGCCCGCCCCGGGTGCGGGCCTGCGAGCCCGGCCCCCGGGGCGCGGAGGCGGGGCCGTCGTCCGGTGCGGGTGTCCCCGGGCGGCGCGTGGAGGGCGCGGCCGTGCGCTGGACGGAGGGCGGAAGACCGGGTGAGCCGGCCCGGGGCGCGGCCGGCCCGGACGCCGGGGACGCACCGGGGGCCGGACGCTGCCCGTCGGTCGCCTGCCGGTCCGTCGGCTTCCCGCCCTGCGCCTGAAGGTCCGTCGTCCGGCGGTCCGTCGGCCGCCCGCTCCGTTGCCGTTCTGCCGGACCCTGTCCCGCCGGGCCCTGTCCCTGCTGCCGCTGCCCCGGCTGCCGGCCCGGCTCGGCCGCGCGCGTCGACGGGGCGGGGGAAGCGGCCGCCGGAGAGGAGGTCGCGGGAGCGGCCGTTTCCTGCGTCTGCCGCTGGACCACGGGCAGGGCCGGTCCCTGCGGAACCGTCGTGCCGGAGGGGGTACTCCCTTCCGCGCCGCCCGGTCCGAACGGTGCCGCACCGGGCGGCAGTTGTCGCAGCGGCCTGCCCAGGGCGGGGCGTACGGGAGGCGCGGCGGGCGCGCCCGCGGAACGCTCCGGCGAGGCCGACGGGCGCTCCCCGGTGGCCGTCCGGCCGGGTGCGGGCGCGTCCCCTGCCGGGGCGGCCGGTGCGGGAGCCGTGGCCGGTGCGGGCGTGCCGGCCGGTGCGAACGCGGAGAGGCGGCGAGGGGCGGCCACCGGCCGGCGGGCGACGATCAGGGGCGGCGCGGTGCGCCGGGGCCGGACCGGGGCGGGCCGCGCGGCCAGGGTGGCCCCGCTGTCCGTGGAAGCGTGGGCCGCCGGAGCCGCGGACGGCCGGGATCCGGACGCGGGGTTCGCTCCGGTGCTCGGGGCCGCCTCGTCGACGACGGGCCGCCGCGCCGCCGGTTCACGCCCGGCGGCGCTCCCGGGCTGTGTGCCGCCCGAGCGCCGGACGGGGGCGGGGCTCCGCTGAACGGCGGGGGTACGGCCCGGGGCGCCGGACGCCGGGGACTGGACCGGCTCCTCCGGTCCGCCGGTGGTGGCGGCACGCAGGAGGAGGGGAGTTCCGGGGGCGGTGGGACGGGCGGTGCCCGGCCGCGTCACGCCGTGGATGAGGCCGACCGGCGCGGAGGGCAGGACCGCGTGGCCGAGCTCGCCTCCGTACGCGATGTTCTGCCACGAGGCGAGCCCGGACCTGAAGCGCAGCCCGTCGCTCACCCCGATCGAGGACCGGGCGACGGTCACGGCAGGTGGTGCGACCCGCCGCCAGCCTCCGTCCCAGTCCCGGTCCGCTTCCGGACGCCCGGGCCGGACGGCGTCGGTCCCGGCCGGGGGTTGCGTACCGTCGCCCCCGGTGGGGGCCTGCGCCGGCACCGGGCCGGGCGCGCCGGCCTGTCGTCGGCTCCCGCCACGGAACCAGTCCCTGAACTCCACGCCCTCACCCGCTCTCGTTGACGCGGGTGTTGATCCGCGCTATCTCCTTCACCCACTCCTGCCGCTCACCATGGGTGAGGTCGAGAATGTCCTCACGCTGCCAGTGGAAGTGGTAGGCGATGTACGCGAGCTCCTCCCGCAGCCGGGCAGGCGCGTACGTCACGATTCCCCCAGGCGTTCACCCGAGAGGTCCACCTCGAACGACCCGTGGCACAGCGGGCACGTCACCGCGGCGTGGGTGTGGCCCTCGCTGTTGATGCGGCGGTAGAAGTCCTGGAGGAACGCCACGTCCGTGGCGTACATCCGCTCGACCACCCCGGCGTGCACGTCCGTGATGGTGCCGAGCCGGGTGATCACCTGGCTGAGCAGCACCACGCTCAGGTACGCGGGGTTCTCCTTGACCCGCAGGTCGATCTGCGGGCGCAGTTCGTCCCGTGCCGTGGCGAGCCGCATCGACCCGCTCCGGTGCACCTGGCCCTCGTCGTCGACGTAACCGCGCGGGAGCTCGAACTCGAACTCCGTACGCAGGTCCTGACGGTCCCGCTCCCGGGCGGGAGGAGGCGTCGGGGCCTCCTCCCGCGGGGCGGGCGCGGCGGCGGCGAGGGTGTCGAGGACCTCGTCGAGGCCGCCGCCGGAAACGGTCCTGCGCCTCATTCGACGACGATCTCCTCGAAGGTGATGGTGACCGTCTCCGTCGCCGCGCTGGACTCGCCGGCCTTCAGCGAGGGGCCCTCCCACTTGCTGGCCCAGCCCTGCATCAGCTGGATGCGCCGGACGGTCTCGCCCTTCGAGTCCTTGATCTCGATGGTGAGGTTCTGGCGTGCGGTGTCGACGGCTCCGTTGTTGAGCGTCTCCTTGATCCACTTGGTGAACTCGCTGCTCTTGTCGAGCCCGCGGGTGATCGTCACCTCACCGGCCTGGCGCGCGCCGGGCTGCTTGCGGATGATCTGCTTGCCCTCGGCGGTCACCTGGCGGACCTCGACGACTTCCTCCTCGACGGTCAGACCGCTGATCTCCTGGATGGACTCCACGAGATAGCCGCCGAGCTGCACGCCGAAGACGTGGGTGGAAAGAGCATCGCCCTCTGCCATGACTGTGTGTCACCTGTTCCGTTCGTTTGCCTGCGGGGTCACTCCTCGACGAGGAAGGGTCACTCGTCGACGAGGCTGGTGCTGTCGGAGAACTGCGAGAGACGGAAGATCACGAACTCCGCCGGCTTCACCGGGGCGACGCCGATCTCGCAGACGACCTGGCCGAGGTCGATGGACTCCTGCGGGTTGTTGTCCCGGTCGCACTTCACGTAGAAGGCCTCTTCCGCCGTCCGCCCGAAGAGCGCGCCCCGGCGCCATTCCTCGGTGAGGAACGCGGTGACGTTGCGCCGGATGCTCGACCAGAGGCGGTCGTCGTTCGGCTCGAAGACCACCCACTGGGTGCCCAGGAGGATGGACTCCTCCAGGTAGTTGAAGAGGCGGCGCACGTTGAGGTAGCGCCAGGCCGGGTCGGACGCGAGCGTCCGTGCGCCCCAGATGCGGATGCCCCGGCCGGGGAAGGCGCGGACGCAGTTGACGCCGATCGGGTTGAGCAGGTCCTGCTCGCCCTTGCTCAGGCGGAGTTCCAGGTCCAGCGCGCCGCGGATGACCTCGTTGGCGGGCGCCTTGTGCACGCCGCGCTCGGCGTCGCTGCGCGCCCAGACACCGGCGACGTGGCCGCTCGGCGGAATCAGGGTCTGCTGCCCGGTCGCCGGGTCGAGGACCTTGAGCCACGGGTAGTACACGGTGGCGTAGCGCGAGTCGTACCCGGCGTCGTCGTTGCGCCAGGTGCGCACGCGCTGGGCGTTCATCCCCGGCGGGGTGTCCAGGACGGCGACCCGGTCGCCCATCTGCTCGCAGTGCGCGATGACGGCCAGCTGTACGGCCCTGACGCCCTCGTCGTCGATGTCGCCGCGACGGTGGGCGCTCATCAGGTCGGGGACGGCGACCATGGTGATCTCGTCGATCGCCTCAAGGGCCGCGATGCCCGTACGGGCCGACGCGTCGCCGACGTACTCGGTCGGGCCGGTCCGGGCGGTGGTGCCCGCGTCGGGGGCGGCCGGCGCGAGGGACAGGCTCTGCTTCTCGGGGCGGGTCTGCGCCGCACCGGGCTGCTCGGTGACCTCGATGAGCTTGGACTGACGGGCCTGGGTGACCAGGTAGCCCTTGACGTTCTTGCGTACGGAGGTGTCGTACGTCTCCGCGACCTTGCCGCCCTGGCGCACCAGCAGGCGGAACCGGTCCTCCGGAGGGTTCTCGCCCTCGGGGTCGGCGACCTCGATGGAGAGGCCGTCACCGGCGCCCGGCCGTGCGGAGACGAGGAAGCCGCCGATGGCGACGGACGGGGCGGCCGCCGGCGCGGAGCCCTGCGGTGCGTCCTCGGCCGGACCGCCGATGCGCACGATGTAGGCCGCGCCGCCGCCGTTGCTGAAGTAGCCGTGGACGGCGAGCGTCAGGTACGTGTCGGGGGTGAACGTACCGAAGGACGCTACGTACTGGTCCCAGCTGGTCACCAGCGTCGGACGGTGGAAGGGCCCGGTCTCCGCGAACCCGACGAAGGCTGCGACCGCGGTGCCGACTCCCTCGATGGGCCGCGCTCCGGACTGCACCTCCTCCACGTATACACCTGGGGTGAGGTACGACGGCATGCTCGCTCCTTCGGGTGGTCAGTCGTTCGCCTGTCCAGTCTTGCCCGGGGATGTCTGCGCTTGGTAGGCCCCGGAGTCCCGGCCACGGGGCAGGGCGACTGCCTTCCCAGGCACCCCGGGGGCACAGCGGGGCCCTCCCGCGACGGCCGCCACAACGGCCTCGGCCGCCGCAGCCGCCGTATCGACGGCGGGCGGCGGCGGCGCGGTGGCAGCGGGGCGGTGCCGCGGCGGCCGGCACCGCCGCGGCACCGCACAAGGGTTTAGTTTCAGCCAGAAACTAAGGGGTCCGTCCGCCCGCACCGGCCGGAATCCCACGGTCGCCGCAGATACCCCGGGATCCCGATCCGCTCCACTGAGCGGGAACGTTCACAGTCCGAGCGGATCCGCCCGCCGACAAAAGACCGGGAATCACCCGCGACATACCGGTATTCACCGGTCGACGGCCGCGCCGACGATTCGGTTCCGCCCCCGAACGGAGTGTGAAGAAGCACACCCTGATGGAGGGTCATGTGACGGTTATCGCTGGCCGCAGCGCCTTTTGTTCACGTTCCCGGAACGGGCGGGCAGGAATCCGGCGCTATCGTTCCTACGGTGCGATATCGCTCAGCACGCCACTGACATTGAGTACTTGGTGGCACTTGGAGGCCTGCTTACCGGTCGCCGGAGTGCCAGGTTTTGAACAGGTCACGGAAGCGGTGACCTTGGCGTTTTCCTGAATCCGAATGGGGGTGACCCAGTGATAGTCCTGGTTGCGGAACGTCTCCAGAGCGATGGTCGTGATCTTCCGCTCACCGAAGGAGATGGTCAGCACTCCCTCGTCACCCTGGAAGTTCGCCACCACGATGTCGGTGACACCGAAGACCTTCCCGGCAGGGACCTGGTACGTCCCGTCCTGCTTGGCCCCGGCCCCCGTCTGCACGTCGATGGTCTCGGAGCTCTGCTGGGCGTTCAACTCGCCGACGCCGCCCGTCGATCCGGAGCCGCCCGTGCCGGCACCGCCGGAACCGCCCGCCCCCGCCGTGGCGCCCTGGCCCTTCTCCTGGCCCTGCGCGCCGGCCGTGGCCTCGCCGCCGGTACCGCCGGTCGCCGCACCGCCCTGCGGCCGCTCCCGGTTCTCCTCCTGGGCCGCCTTGGTGCCGGCCTCCTTCGCGGTGCTGCGGATCTCCGGCCGCACCAGCGCGAACCACGCCACCAGCAGGGCGATCAGCGCCGCGAGGACGATCAGCAGCCACTTGGGAAGCAGCGGAAGCTGCGCGAACTCGCCCGGCAGCGGCTCCGCCCTGCCGGGCTGCTCGACCTCGCTGTCGGCCCCTTCGCTGTCCACGGCCCGGACCTCGAACGGCCAGGTGGCCGGAGCTCCGAACCAGATCAGCTTCCGGGCCCGGACCCGCAGGCCCACCTCGGCCGACTCGCCCGGCAGCAGGCTCCGGCGTTCCGGCGTGAAGGCGAGGCGGAGTTCCTCCCCCTCCTGCTTCCCGGAGAACACGACGTCGACGGGGGTGTTGCCCCGGTTCTGCACGGAGGTACGGAAGCGGGCGCCCAGCCAGCCCCTGCGGCGGCCCGGCTCCAGCCTCGCCCGCAGTTCGCGGAACGGCTCGACGATCACCGTCGCCTCGGGCACGGCCACCGACTCGGGGTGCTCCGCCGGCAGGACACGTACGCCCAGGGGGACCTCGCCCGCCTTGACCTCGTGGGACCGGGGCGGCGCGAGGCGCACCGTCACGGTCTCGGAAGTGCCGGGGTAGAGGGAGACCCGCTGCGGATCCACCGTGGTCCATGCCGCACAGTCACCGACCACTTCGAGGGTGTACGCCTCGACGATATCGCCGTCGTTACGGACGGTCAGCGTGGTCGTCGCTTCGGCGCCGGGCGACACCGTCACCGTGGGCATGTCGAATTCGGCAGATGTGGTCACCCTGCGAAGTTAGGCCGCGCGACGGTCCTGTCAGCAGAGGCGGGAGGGCAATGTGCGGGCAGGACCGCTGCCCTGACGGCCCATCTGCTCCCCGCCCCGGGGACCCGCCCCAGGGCCAGGTCTCCCTGCTCTGTCACAGAACGGGCGAGGACGAGGTCTGACGTATCGGGTACCGACGGAAGCGGCTGAGAAGGACGAATAGATGACCATGACCACGACTGATGTGACCAATACAGGGACGGCGGGCAGCCGCAGCCATGGACCGTCCACGCCCGGACTCCCCGCGCAGCGCTCCCCGGCCGTGCACCCCGGAGGCGCCCCGGGGGGCAGGATCTCCGTGGCGGTGTACGCGGAGGACCTGATCCTGCAGACCGGGGTGGTGCACCAGCTGCGCATGCGTCCGGAGATAGAGCTGATACCGGAGGAGGAGGTCGACCGCGCCCAGGTCTCCTTGGTCGTGGTCGACGTGGTGAACGACGCCACCATCCAGCTCCTGCACCGCCTCCAGCGCAACACCTCCACCCGCACCGGTCTCGTCGTCGGCTTCTTCGAGGCCGGGGCGCTCCAGACCCTGATCGAGTACGGCGTCGCCGCCGTACTGAGGCGCGGGGAGGCCGACCAGGACCGCCTCGCCCACCTGGTCACGGCGATCGCGAAGGGCGAAGGAGTGCTGCCGGGCGACCTGCTCGGGAAGCTCCTCGACCACGTCAGCAGCCTGCACCGCACGGTGCTGGACCCCCGGGGGCTCTCCCTCTCCACCCTCACGGCGCGGGAGGCGGAGATGATCAGGCTGGTGTCGGAGGGGTACGGCACCGCGGAGATCGCGCAGAAGACGTCGTACTCCGAACGGACCGTCAAGAACGTGCTGCACGAGGTGGCGACACGGCTCGATCTGCGCAACCGGGCCCACGCGGTGGGCTACGCCATGCGGCACGGTCTCATCTGAGCCGCCCGTCGCCGGCGGGCAGGCGGTCTCCCGCACCGACGGGCCCGCGGGGGCAACGGCCGTTGCCCCCGCAGTGTCCGGACGCCGCTCGGCCGCTCCGCGATCACCGGGGTGCGGGTACCTGACCGGGCGCGGACGGGCCGCCGTCCGGTGCCGGGCAGCCGCAAAGGGCATCAGGTCTTCCCCCGCTCCGGGTACTCCGGGCCCTGTCCCCCTTCCCCGGCGGGCCCGATGCTTGACGTGGAGAACCATCGACCAGACTGTGAGGTGGACCGTGGGCGGTCCTGCTGTCCCGGCACGCCGTAGGCGAGTGCGCCGGCTGAGCGGTGTCGTGGTGTTGCTGACTCCGCTGCTGGTGGCGGGCTCCGTGTCCGCCCCGCAGGGCGCGACGCAGGCGGTCGCCGCCGTGGCCGACGCGCCGGCGGACACCGGACGGATCGCCTTCGCCGGCACCGGGCACCGCAGCCTCGGGGAACGTACCTCCGTGACGACCAGCAAGGACCTGTTCGGCGCCGGCGCGGTGCACTACGACCAGGACTCCTACGGGCGCGGCGGGACCCTGGTCTTCACGAGCCTCCGCGACGAGGCGAAGCCCCAGGTGTACGTGCGCCATGCGGACGGAACCGTACTCGGGCTGACCACCGGCCGTGACGCCGCGCACCCCGAACTGTCCTACGACGGGCGGACCGTGGTCTTCGACTCGGCCGAACCGGGGGCCGGGCAGACGTCTCAGCGGGACCTCTGGTCGATCGGCGTCGACGGAAAGGGGCTGCGCCGGCTGACGAACACACCCGCCGACGAGACCCACCCCACGCTCTCCGCGGACGGCACCCGGATCGCGTACGCGAGCGACGGCGGCCCGGAACAGGGCACGCAGGTGTACGAACGGCTCCTGGCCGGCGGGGATGTGACCTGCGTCAGCGACCCCGCCGAGGGGGACGCGAGCGAGCCGGAGTGGAACCCGGTGAACGACGGCGACCACCGGGACCTCCTCATCTACACCCTGCACCAGGAGCCCGAGTCGGACACCGACACCGGCGACCGGCTGCGGGTCACCACCGGTCCGGGCACCGGCCGCCCCCTGCTGACCGGGAACTTCGCCGGCTGGGGCACCCGCTCGGCCGCCTGGCTCCCGAGCGGGAACGGTCTCGTCTTCCTCAGCCCCAACACGGACTGCGGATGCTCCACCTACGAGCACGTGTACCGGGCCGACACCCTCACCGACCCGGTACCGGTGATGAAGCTCGACGAGGACCGGGACGTGGACGCACCGTCCGTGCTCGGTGACGTGGACTCCTGGGAGGTGATCGTCACCCACAGGACCACCGTGGAGGGAGACCTCGTCACCCTCCAGGACATGCGGCAGGACGGGTCGGACCCCCGCGACCTCAGGCTCGACGTGCTGCGCGAGGATCCGCGGGCCCGTACCAACACCAGTGAGAACCCCGCCGACGATCCGCTGTTCCACCCGGCGGCCGGCTACGACCCCTGGACCGAGCGGCAGACGTACACGCCCGACGGCCGGCACATCGCCGTGACCCGCTTCGCGACCGTCGGCGGCCAACGGGTCCAGCGGATCTGGATGGCCACCACCGAAGGCACGGACCCGGTGGAGATGAAGCTGGACGGGCAGGGCCCCCAGGACTGGGACACCGACCCCTCCTTCTCCCCGGACGGCACCAAGCTGGCCTTCACCCGGACCTCTCCGGGTGGTGTGGGTGACGCGGCCGGACCGAGCAAGGTGCTCGTCGCCGACGTCGCCACGGGGAAGATCCTCGGCGAAGTGGTCCCGCCCGCCGGAGAGGTCACGGGCGCCGACGCCCAGCCCGCCTGGTCGTCGGACGGCACCATGCTCGCCTTCACCCGCAACCAGGTGATCCGCGGCCTCGGCGGGATCAAGCACGTCTGGACCGCCCCGGTGAACGCGCTCCACCTGCAGGAGGACCTCAGCACCACCGGCTGCCCCGGCGAGTGCAAGGTGATCGACGACAGCCCCGCCTTCTCCCCCGACGGCAGGTCCATCGCCTTCAACCGGAAGGACCGCGCCGACCAGATCAACCAGCGGGCCAGCGTCGTCGTCACCTCGCCGGGCGGCGCCGGCTGCCGGGTCGTGCTGCCCTCCTCGCGTCGCAACGACCCCACGGCGTGCGGCGCGGCGATCCCCGACGTCTCGGCGACCGGGCCCTACCAGCCGCGTGACGTGGCCTGGTCGGCCGACGCGAAGCGGCTGGTGCTGAGCTCCCGCCGGGACATCGCGCCGAACTCCCCCGAGCAGCTGTCCGAACTCGACCTCGCCACGGGCACCCTGACCCCGTTGACCGCGGAACTGCCGGGCCGCCAGAAGGAGCCCGCCTTCCAGCAGCAGGTCGACCTCGCGACGACCGCGCCGCCCGTCGGCCCGTCGGTGGAGGCCGGTGACTCGGTGACGACGACGGTCACCGTCACCAACCACGGTCCGGCCCCCTCCCCCGGCACCACGTTCGTCGCGGACGTACCGCCGGGCGTACGCCTGGAGGAGCTCAGCACCGACTCCGGTTCCTGCGGGGCCGGTTCGCCGAGCTGCGACCTGGGCGTGCTCGCGCCGGGCGCCACGGTGAAGATCACCGCACGGCTGACGGGCGTCACGACGGGGCCCTGGCAGATCGGCTGGTCGGTCACCGGAGCCGTCGTCGACCCGAACCCCACGGACAACGCCACCGGGACGTCCGTCGAGGTCAGGGACGTCCCCCCGTCACCCAGCCCGTCACCCTCGGCACCTGCCCCGCCGGCCCCCGCTCCCCCGCCCCCCGCACAGCCGCCCGCCCCGCTGCCGCCCGAGCCCGAGGCAGGACCGGGAGTCGTCGTGCGGGCCCAGCCCAGCCCCGGATACGTGGGCGGGCGGGTCGTGGTGACGTACACCGTGCGCAACGGGAAGAACGCGCTCGCCACCGGCCTGCGGCTGCGGCTCGGACTGCCCGCCGGGATCCCGGTGGCCACCCTCCCGGCAGGCTGCGCGGCCGGGGTGTGCGCACTGCCCGACCTGACGCCGGGAGCCTCCTCGGTGCTGCGCGTGGTGCTCGCCCCGGACCACGCCCTGCGGACGAACGTCACCGGGACGCTGACCACGAGCGGCACCGACGCGGACCGCGGTGACAACGTCTCCCGGATTCCGCTGCGCATCCTCCAGCCTCGCATCGTCTCGGTACCCGAGGTCGGCAAGCCGGGATTCGTCACCTCGGTGCGCGGCAAGAACTTCCCGCCCGGCGTGCCGGTGAAGCTCACCTGGAAGCCCGGGATCACCGCGACCGCGCCGCCGGCCCGGCCGGGCGGTGACGGCACCTTCATCGCACAGCTGCTGATCCTGGTGAAGGACCGGACGGGGCCGCGCACGATCACCGCGTCGGGGCCGGGGTTCAGCCCCGTCACCACCGACTTCCTGGTGGTGTCCGGCACCATCGTCCCGCCGGACGAGGTGGGACGCCGGTGATCCACGAAGTCGACGAGGGCCTGCGCCTGCTGCTGGTCGACGCCGGCCTCCAGGAGAGCGGCGTGGAGCTGGTCTTCGACGCCCCGACGCGGGACTGGTCCGCGCGGCGCAACGCTCCCACGGTCAGCGTCTTCCTCTACGGCATCCGCGAGGACGCGACCAGGCGCCGTACCGGCACGACCGAGGAGTTCGACGGCGAAGGTGTGGTCACGGGGCGGCGGACACCTCCGCGCTGGTTCGAACTGACCTATCTGCTGACCGCGTGGACCAACCGCCCGCAGGACGAACACCGGCTGCTCTCCGAGGTGTTGAGCTGCCTGATCCGCACGGACGTGCTGCCCGACCGGATGCTCACGGGCAGCCTGGCCACGCTCGGACTCCCGGTGGAGGTCGAGGCGGCGTCCGCCGGGTCCGGCGACCGGCCGTCGACCGTGGACGTGTGGTCCGCACTCGGCGGCGAACTGAAGGCCGCGATCGACCTGCGGGTGTGGGCACCGCTGGCCGGCGAGGTGACGGCCGTCGGACCGCCGGTCACCGAGGGCCTGCTGGTGCGGACGGTGCCCGAGCGTGACGGCGGGGCGACGGAGCCGGGGCGCCGGCTGCGCTACGACGGTGCGTCGGACCCCGCCGGGCAGGGCTTCGCCGCGGAACGTGAACGCGGGCTTCCGCCGGGCCGGCGCAGGCGTGGAGGTCCGGCCCGGTGACCACGGCGTACGAGACCCGGGGGGAGCTCCGGGAACCGGGCGGCACCCTGCCGACGGACCTGGAGGACCTCTGGGCACGGCTGGGGCACATCGAACGGCGGGTGCGGCACGCGGTCGCGCTGCGCCAGGACACCGACCCGCAGCCGGACGATCCGTTCCGGGGGCAATACCTCACCCCCGCCGCGGCCGAGCGGATCCTGGACTCCCGCGACGCGTTCCTCCCGGTGCCCGTCCCGGCGCCGGCGGACGGGCCCGACGGCACGGCCGGCTCACCGGCCGGGGGCCGGATCGCCGCGCTCGCGGAGCGCTTCGGGCTGGTCGCGCCGGACGTCGACCTCCTGCTGGTCGCGATGGCACCGGACATCGACGCACGGTTCGAGCGGCTGTACGGCTATCTCAACGACGACCTCACCCGGCGCCGCGCCACGATCGACCTGGCCCTCGAACTCTGCGGACTGCCCGCCGCGGGCTCCGGCCGCTTCCGCTTCTCGCCGTCCGCCCCCCTGGTCGCGTCGGGTCTCGTGGAGGTGCTGGAGGCCGACCGTCCCCTGCTTTCACGGGTGTTGCGCGTACCGGACCGGGTCACCGCCCATCTGCTCGGCGACGACGAGGTGGACGGAAGGCTGCACGGCCTGGTGCGGGTGGCCGGACCGGAAGAGGGCGGGGCGCAGGAGCCGGACCGGTGCCGGACGACCGAGCGGGTCGCTGCGGCGCTGGGCACCGGAAGTGGTCTGGTGCATCTGCTGGACCGCGGCGGCGACCCCGGCCGGCTCGCGGCCGACGCGCTTCTCGCGGTCGGACTCCGCCCGCTCGTGGTGGACGCCGCGGCCCTGGCCGCGGCCCCGGAGCCGGTGCGGACCGCGCGGATCCTGGCGACCGAGGCACGGCTGAGCGGGGGCGGTCTCGTCCTCGGACCTCTGGAGACGCTCACCCCCGAGCAGCCCAAGGGCGCCGGTGTGATCGAAGGCCTCTGCGAGGCGGTCGGCGGCGGCTCCCCGCTGGTCATGTACGGGAAGAAGCACTGGGACCCGTTGTGGGCCGGCGAGAGCCCCGTGACGATCCCCGTCCTGCCTCCGGACCCGGCGGACGCGGCCCGCAGGTGGCAGCGGGAGCTCACCGCGGCGGGCTCCCCGGCCGGCCTCGCCGCCGGGACGGCGACGGCCGAGGCGCGCCTCGCCGACGCCACCCGCGCCTACCGGCTCGACTCGGGCCAGATACGCAGGGCCGCCGCCGTCGCCTCCCGGCTGGCCGCGCTGGAGGGCCGCCCGGTGGAGGCCCAGGACCTGCGGACCGCCGTCCGGGCCCAGAACGGGGCGGGACTCGCACGGCTCGCCCGCCGCATCGAGCCCACCGTCGGCTGGGACGACCTCGTGCTGCCCCCGGCGACCCGCCACCAGCTGTCCGACCTGGCGCTGCGCGCACGCCACCGGGAGCAGGTGCTCGGCCGGTGGCGGATGCGGCCGGGCGGTGGCCGGGGCCGGGGCATCGTCGCGCTGTTCGCCGGGGAGTCCGGCACCGGCAAGACCATGTCGGCCGAGGTCGTCGCGGCCGACCTGGGCATGGAGCTCTACGTCGTGGACCTGTCCTCCGTGGTCGACAAGTACGTCGGCGAGACCGAGAAGAACCTGGAGAGGATCTTCGTCGAGGCGTCCGACGTCAACGCGGTGCTGCTGTTCGACGAGGCGGACGCCGTCTTCGGGAAGCGCTCGCAGGTCAAGGACGCGCAGGACCGGCACGCCAACGTGGAGTCGGCCTACCTGCTCCAGCGGATCGAGTCCTTCGACGGCATCGCCGTGCTCACCACCAACCTGCGGGCCAACCTCGACGAGGCGTTCACCCGCCGGCTCGACGTGGTCGCCGACTTCCCCGTACCGGACGCGGAGCAGCGCCTCGCCCTGTGGGAACGCTGCCTGGGCACGGAGATCCCCCGCGCCCCCGATCTGGACCTGCGGACCTGTGCGGACCGGTTCGAGCTGACGGGCGGGTCCATCCGCGCCTGCGCGGTCACCGCCGCGTACCAGGCGGCGGAGTCGGGCCGTCCCCTGGAAACGCAGCAGCTCGTCTCGGCGGTCCTCGCCGAGTACCGCAAACTCGGACGGCTGGTCCTGGACAGCGACTTCGGCCCGTGGCTGGAGCGCACCCGGCGGTAGGAGGCGCCCCGGCGTCCCGCCGCCGGGGTCCGCGGCCACGGACCCCGGACCGGCTCACCCGCGTCCGTATCATCTGTTGCATGACTGCCGAACCCTCGCGATCCGCCGGCCGTATGCGCGCCTCCGACGCCGACCGCGAAGCGGTGGTGGAACAGCTGCGGGAGGCGGCGGCCGAGGGGCGCATCGATCTCGAAGAACTGGACGAGCGCCTGGGACTGGCGCTGACGGCCAAGACCCACGCCGAACTCGCGCCGCTCACCGATGATCTGGGGCCGGTGGTGCTCGAATCGGGCGAGCCGCTGACCCTGAAGGGCGGCATACACGGTGCCACCCGTACGGGCCGCTGGAAGGTGCCGCCGCGGATCGTCGCGTACGGGGGCCTGGGCGGCGTACGCCTCGACTTCACGCAGGCCGAGTGCCGGCTGCGCGAGATCGAGGTGGTCGTGGACTCGCAGATGGCCGGAGTCGTGTTCGTGGTCCCGGCGGGCTGGAAGGCGGAGACGGACGCGCTGGATCCGGGCTTCGGCGGCCTGAAGGACAAGACCACGGGCGAACGGCTGCCCGGCACGCCGGTGCTCCGCATCTCGGGCACGTGCGGCGCGGGAGGCGTGGTCATCCGCCACGCGAACCTCCGGGAACGGCGCAGGCAGCGCAAGGAGTCGTCGCGCTGACCACCGCCCCCTGCCCCGTCCTGCCTACACGGGCCGGACGGTGAGGAGCTGCTCGGCCCGGCCGACGGGTCCGTTGACGTCGTGCAGGACGGTGCTGGTGATGCCCTGGCCGGTGGGGCCGAAGACGACCGTCGTGTCGAGCCCCGTCCAGCGGCCCTCGGGCCGGCGGTGCAGGTGGAGGGTCAGGTCGACGTTGGGGAACATCCAGGCGGTGGGCTGCTCGCGTGCGGCGATGCCGTTGGCCGTGTCGACGAGCGCGACGTAGGACGCGAGCGGGCCGACGGGTTCGCCCGCGACGAGGCCGAGCGGTGTGGAGACCCAGGCGGTCGTACGGCCGGGCCTGGGCGTCCCGACCGGGCGGACGTCGATCGAGGCGATGTAGCCGCCCGGCCAGAGCTCCCCCATGGCCCAGGGAGCGAGTGCCTCGGGAGGAGTGAGCCGGCCGGCCTCCCCGCCGGCGACGGCGCCGGTGTCGCCGGCGGCCAGGCACCAGGCCCTGGCCCGTACGACGGGACGGTCGCCTATGAGGGCGACGGCTTCGACCAGTTCGATGGTGCGGCCGGGCCGGACGGTCTCGACCCGGATCTCGCACGTGTCGAGGGCGAGCCGGCCCAGGATGTCGAAGCTGATCCGGGACAGCACGAGTGCGTCTCCCGGCCGGTCGGCCAGGTGCCGCTCGATGGCGTGGGTGATGAGACCGCCGAGCGGGCTGAAGTGCACCTCGTCCGGGCTCCACGCCCCGCTCGCATGGGCGGTGGGCTTGAAGCAGTGCTCGTCGATGCGCTCGTAGTAGCTGCCGGTGTCCATGGTGCTTCCCTCGCGGCTGTTCGGATCAGGGAACACCAGCGTGACACCGCACGGATCCCGGCCGCCGCCGGGGTCCGGACAGAGCCCGTCCCGCCGGACCGGCCACGCACGGCAGAACCCGTCCCGCCGGACCGGTGGTCCCGGCACAACCCGTCCCGCCGGACCGGCCCCGCACGGCGGCACCCGTTCCGCCTGACCGGCCACGGCAGGTCCGGTGCCCGGGCGGCGGCCGGACGCCCGGTAGTCGGGACGCCCGGTGAGCGGGACCCGGTAGGCCGGACGCCCGGTGGGCCCGACGCCCGGTGGGCCCGGCGCCCGTCACGTAGCGCCTCGGCCGTTCACGGCCTGAAGACCGGTACCGCCTCACGTCCCTCCTCCTGCCGGAACGTGACCCGTAGTTCCATCCCGATCGCGAGCGCGCTCTCCTCGCACTCCACGATCTCCGTCATCATGCGCGGCCCCTCCGCCAGGTCGACGACGGCGGCCACGTACGGCACGCGGGCACCGAACGGGGGCAGGTCGTTGCGGTGGACGACGGACCAGGTGTACAGCGTGGCCCGGCCACTCGCCCGGACCCAGGCGCAGTCGGTGGAATCGCTCCAGCAGTACGGGCAGAACTCGCGGGGATAGTGGTGCGTCCGGTCGCAGGCACGGCAGTGGCGCAGCAGCAGGTGGCCCTCGGCGGCGGCGTCCCAGTAGGGGCGGGTGAACGCGTCGGGTTCGGGGAGGTCGTAGCGGGGCGGCGTGGGGGCGGGGGGCGTCGGCGTCGGAGCGGGCCCCGAGGCAGGCCTCGCGGGCGTCACAGGAAGAGTCCGAACGCGTCGTCGAGGGACCAGGTCTGCCAGGACATGGCGAACAGGGCGACGAGCGAGACGAGCGCCATCATCGCGTTCTGCCCCTGCTCGGCCCAGTCGTGGATCATCAGCACCAGGTAGAGCAGGTTGAGCAGGAGCCCGGCGACGAGGGCGACCGGGGTCAGGAAGCCGGTCACCAGACCGAGGCCCAGGGCGAGTTCCGCGTACACGACGACGTACGCCATGGGTTTCGGGCGCGGCGCGACGACCTTCTCGAAGCCGGTCCGGACCACCGGCCAGCGGTGTTTGCCCGCGACGTCCGCCGCCCACGCGATGCCGGTGCCGCGTTCGAACCAGCCCTTCTTGTCCTTGTGGCGCCAGCTCTCCAGCCACCACAGGCCGAGGCCTATGCGGAGGACGGCGAGCCACTGTGCGCCGTCGAGCCAGATCGTTCGCATGGGGCCCTCCCGTTCACGTAATCTGACGGTACGTCAGTTCACCTGATGGCGGCGGACTGCGCAAGAGGCGCGCACCCGTGATCAATTCGCAATCGATTCCGGTCTTGACCGAGACCCATCAAGGAGTCGCGCGATTACGCTCCGAAGCATGTCCGACAGCACACCTACCGCCGGTGGCGGCGCCCCGGCCGCCCCCACCGACATCACCGAGGACCGCCCCGTCTACGTCATCGGCGGCGGTCCGGGCGGCCTCGCCGCTGCCGCGGCCCTGCGCGAGCAGGGGGTGCGGGCCGTCGTCCTGGAGAAGTCCGGGGACGTCGGGGCCTCCTGGCGCCGCCACTACGACCGGCTGCATCTGCACACCACCCGGCGCTGGTCCGCCCTCCCCGGGCTGCCCATGCCCCGCAGGTTCGGCCGCTGGGTCTCCCGCGACGACGTCGTGCGCTACCTGGAGAAGTACGTCGAGCACCACGGCCTCGAAGTGGTGACGGGCGTCGAGGTCTCCCGCGTCGACCGCGCGGCGGACGGCACCGGATGGCGGCTCACCGCGACCGGCGGTCGCGAGCTGACGGGCCGCGCCGTCGTCGTGGCCACGGGCTTCAACCACACCCCGCGGATCCCCGACTGGTCCGGGCGCGACTCCTTCACGGGCGAGCTGGTGCACGCCGCCGACTACCGCAACCCGGCCCCGTACGCGGGCAAGGACGTCCTCGTCGTGGGCGTCGGCAACACGGGCGCGGAGATCGCCGTCGACCTGGTGGAGGGCGGGGCGTCCCGCGTACGGCTCGCGGTGCGCACCGTTCCGCACATCGTGCGCCGCTCCACGGCGGGCTGGCCCGCGCAGGCGACGGGCATCCTGGTGCGCCGGCTGCCGGTCGCCCTCGTCGACCGGGCCGGCGGGCTGATGGCCCGCGTCGCGGTGCCGGACCTCGCCGGACACGGGCTGCCCCGGCCGGACACGGGCCTCTACTCCCGCGTCAAGGACGGGGCCATCCCGGTTCAGGACGTGGGGCTGATCGACGCGGTGAAGGGCGGCCGGGTGGTGCCGGTGGCGGCCGTCGAGTCGTTCGACAAGGACGCGGTGGTGCTGGCGGACGGGGACCGGATCACCCCGGACGCGGTGATCGTCGCGACCGGCTATCTGCGGGCCCTGGAGCCACTGGTCGGGCATCTCGGGGTGCTGGACGCCCGCGGCCGGCCGGTGGCGCACGGCGGCCGGACCCCGAAGCAGGCGCCCGGCCTGTACTTCACCGGGTTCACCAACCCGATCAGCGGCATGTTCCGCGAAATGGCGCTAGACGCCCGGAAGATCGCCAAGCGGGTGGCCAGGACGCCCGCACCCCGCCCGGGGGCCTGACCCACCAGGCGCCGTGTCGGGGGCCTGGCCCACCAGGCGCCGTGTCGGGGGCCTGGCCCACCAGGCGCCGTGTCAGGGGCCTGGCCCACCAGGCCCCCCGCCCGGAAGCGGAGGCCGCCGCCTGGCGGGAACGGACGTCGTCCATATCACGGTGGACCATCCCGGTCACAGCACTGGCCCCGCCCAGCCCGTAGAGCGTGAGCGCACCGACGAGGGGGCCGCGGGCGCGGCTCCGCCCGTCCGGGCGCGTCACCGAGGAGGCCCTCGCCGCACCCGGACGCCCGCGGGGCACCGGCGAGGTTGAGAGCGGTGGCCCGGGGAAGATCCCGGACCACCGCTCTCAAGCTTTCTCTGCACACCCATTCCTGACGGGCCGTCAGTTCAGTAACCTGACAGTGCGTCAGCTTTGTGCCCGGGCACCACGCGTGCCGACGGACTTTCGAGCAGGAGTGGGCGGAACGATGCTTGGATCGACTCACGGCACCCTCACCACCGACTTCCGCGCAAGGGTGGTGGCCTGCGGCGAGGAACCGCATGCCGCCGTCCACAGCATGGCGGCCGCCGCCGCGGAGGGCGACCTCGACGTCAGCGGCCGCCCGCTGCACGCGACCGTGCCGGACCTGGACCGTTTCTTCCGGCCGGAGTCCGTCGCCGTCATCGGCGCGTCCGACACCGGGGGACGGCCCAACACCGGAATCACCCGTCAGCTGATCGCCTGGGCCGAGCGGGTCGGGGCGCGGCTGTATCCCGTGCACCCCACGCGCGAGACCGTCTTCGGACGGACCTGCGCCCCCTCGGTGGCCGATCTGCCGGAACAGGTGGACCTGGCGGTGCTGCTGGTCGGCGACCCGCTACCGGTCATCGAGGAACTCGCCCAGGCCAAGGTGAAGTTCGCCGTCGCCTTCGCCTCCGGCTTCGCCGAGACCGGTGCGGAGGGCGCCGCCGCGCAGGCCCGGCTGGCCGCCGCCGTGGAACGGTCGGGACTGCGGCTGCTCGGTCCGAACACCAACCTCAACGCCTTCGAGGAGTTCCGCGAGGACCTGGACGGACCGGCGATCGCGCTGATCACCCAGTCAGGCCACCAGGGACGCCCCGTCTACACGCTCCAGGAACTGGGCGTGCGCCTCTCGCACTGGGCCCCCACGGGCAACGAGGCCGATCTGGAGACCTCCGACTTCATCGCGTACTTCTCGCAGCGCCCCGAGGTCGGGGCCATCGCCTGCTATGTCGAGGGGCTCAAGGACGGACGCTCCTTCCTGCTGGCCGCGGACCGGGCGGCACGGGCGGGTGTTCCGGTGGTGGCGGTCAAGGTGGGACGTACGGAGACGGGGGCCCGGATGGCCGCGTCACACACCGGCAAGCTGACCGGCGCCGACCAGGTCGTCGACGCGGCGATGCGGCAGTTCGGCGTGATCCGGGTGGACGGCCTCGACGAACTCCAGGACACCGCGGCCCTCCTGGCCCGGGCCCGCAAGCCGCTCGCCGACGGCGTCGTGGTGTATTCGATCTCGGGCGGCACGGGCGCGCACTTCTCGGACCTGGCGACCGGGGCAGGACTCTCGCTCCCGGTACTGTCCGAGGAGAAGCAGGCCGAACTGCACACCTGGATACCCGGCTACCTGAACGTGGCGAACCCGGTCGACAACGGCGGCCACCCGGTCGGCGACTGGCGCGGCCGGAAGATCATCGACGCGATCCTCGCCGACCCGGACGTGGGGGTCCTGATCTGTCCGATCACCGGCCCCTTCCCCCCGATGAGCGACAGACTCGCGCAGGACCTCGTCGACGCGGCGGAGACCACGGACAAGCTGGTGTGCGTGGTGTGGGGGTCGCCGGTCGGCACCGAGGACGCCTACCGCACGACGCTGCTCGGCTCGTCCCGCGTCGCCACGTTCCGTACGTTCGGCAACTGCATCACCGCGGTGAAGGCCTATCTGGACCACCACCGCTTCGCCGCGTCCTACCGCTCCCCGTTCGACGAGGCGCCGCGCACGCCGTCCCCCTCCTTCCGCAAGGCGCAGGCACTGATGCGCCCCGGCCACCAGCTGAGCGAGCACGCGGCGAAGCAGCTGTTGCGCGCGTACGGAATCCGGGTGCCCCGCGAGCAGTTGGTGACCAGCGCCGCGGCGGCCGTCCGGGCCGCCGGCCTCGTCGGCTACCCCGTCGTCATGAAGGCGTCCGGCGCGCAGCTGGCGCACAAGACGGAACTGGGCCTGGTCAAGGTCGGCCTCACCTCCGCCAGCCAGGTGCGCGACGCCTATCGCGAACTCACCGACATCGCACGCTACGAGGGCGTCGAGCTGGACGGCATCCTGGTCTGCCAGATGGTCGAGCGCGGCGTCGAGATGATGGTCGGCGTCACGCAGGACGCCCTGTTCGGACCGACGGTGACGGTCGGCCTCGGAGGCGTACTCGTCGAGGTGCTGCACGACGCGGCGGTGCGGGTGCCGCCGTTCGGCGAGGACCAGGCGCGCGCGATGCTCGGCGAACTGCGCGGCCGGGCCCTGCTGGAAGGAGTGCGGGGCGGCCCGCCCGTGGATGTGGACGCCCTCGTGGAAGTGGTCCTGCGGGTGCAGCGGATGGCCCTGGAACTCGGCGACGACCTCAGCGAACTCGACATCAACCCGCTGATGGTGCTGGGCCGCGGACAGGGCGCGGTGGCCCTGGACGCGCTGGCCGTCTGCCGCTGACCCGACGCCCCGACGCCGCGCCCGCCGTCGAGCCCGCCACCCGCCCAGGAGCTGCCTCATGCCGTCCTCCCCCGAAGACACCACCGACCACGCCGACCCGTCCGGATCGCCTGAATCATTGATACTCCACACCACTGACAACGGCGTCTCCTGGATCACGCTCAACCGCCCCGAGGCGATGAACGCCGTCACCTGGGACCAGCGCGAACGCATCATCGCCCTGCTCGCCGAGGCCTCCGCGGACCCCGCCGTCCGGGCCGTCGTCCTCACCGCCACCGGCCGCGGCTTCTGCGCGGGCGCCGACCTGCGCGGCGCCCCGGCCACCGGAGACCGGGTGGCCGGCGATGTGGCCCGTACGATCCGGCTCGGCGCGCAGCGGCTGATCTCCGCGGTCCTGGACTGCGAGAAGCCGGTCCTCGCGGCCGTCAACGGCACGGCGGCGGGCATCGGCGCGCATCTCGCGTTCGCCTGCGACCTGGTGCTCGCGGCCGAATCGGCGAAGTTCATCGAGGTGTTCGTACGCCGCGGACTCGTACCGGACGGCGGCGGCGCCTACCTGCTGCCACGCCTCATCGGCCCGCACCGCGCCAAGGAGCTGATGTTCTTCGGCGACTCGCTCCCGGCCCGGGACGCGGAACGCCTGGGCCTCGTCAACCGGATCGTTCCGGACGAGGAGCTGACGGCGACGGCGCGGGCGTGGGCCCAGCGGCTGGCCGAGGGGCCGACCCGCGCGATCGCCCTCACCAAGCAGCTGGTCAACGCGTCGCTGGACGCGGACCGGGCCACGGCGTTCACCGCCGAGGCCATGGCCCAGGAGATCAACATGACGACGCGGGACGCCAACGAGGGCGTGGCGAGTTTCGTGGAGCGTCGGGTGCCGAAGTACCGGGGAGTCTGAGAGCTGTCCTGGAGGGCCGCCCTTGCGGGGCCTCCCGTAACCGGGCCCGCGTGCCCGGCGCGTGGAGTCGTCGGGCCCGGCACGTGGAGTCGGCGGACCCGGCGCGTGGAGGCGGCGGACCTGACAGGTCGCGGGGGCGGCCCGCGTCGTGCTGCCGGGCCGCCCGTCGGCAGGACTGCGAGCGGCGGGCGGCCCGGTCGGAGGTGTCGGGCCGTGATCAGGGAACGAGCAGGACCGTCGTGCCGGACAGCCGCCCGGCACCGGCGTCGTCGTGCGCCGCGCACTCGAAGGACACTGAGCGCGGCCCCTCGCGGTGAGTCCTCCATCGGCTCCGTGAGGCCGGCGGCCTCGTCACCGGAGCGTACGAAGCCGCTGCCGCGCCCTCCGCGCGCCGCCGGCACCCATGACTTTCGGCAGTGCCGCCCCGGCCTCCGGATGCGTACGGTCGACGGGGTGGAGAGAGCGACGATCAGTGGCACAACAGCCGGGCGGGCCACCACCCGCGGGAACCTGCTCGCCCCGGCGCATCTGCCGGCCGTGGCCGCCGCGGCCTGTGTCGCGCTGAGCACGGTGAGTCTGTGGTGGGCGCTGCCCGCCGCCGTGACGGCGTTCCTCGCCGGCCGGGAGCCGGGGAGGACCGGGCCGACCCTCTTGGTCCTCGTCGCGGTCGTGGCCGGTGGAGTGGCGGCGGTGGCCCTGGTGCCCTCCTGGCTGCTCATGGCAGGGCGGTTCGTGGCGGTGGTCGTGGTGGCCGCGATGGTGCCGTGGTTTGCCGGCCGGTTCTGGCGTCAGTACCAGGAGCTCGTCCGGGCGGGCTGGGAGCGGGCGGGGCGGCTGGAACGCGAACAGCGGCTCGTCGCGGAGCAGGCCCGGTCCCGCGAACGGGCCCGTATCGCACAGGACATGCACGATCTCCTCGGACACGATCTCAGCCTCATCGCCCTGTCCGCGGGCGCCCTCAAGCTCGCCCCCGGCCTGGCCGAGGCGCACCGTGCAGCGGCCGGGGAGATCAGGGCCCGGGCGGCCGCCTCGGTGGAGCGGCTCGGCGAGGTGATCGGCCTGCTGCGCGAGGAGGCGGACACCCCGGCGGACGACGGGCCGCCCGGCACCGGCATTCCCCGGCTGGTCGCGGACGCCACCGCCGCCGGCCTTCCGGTCACCCTTCACGTCGAGGGTGACGCCCACGCGATGCCCCCGCCGGCCGCGCGAGCAGCCCACCGCGTCGTCCAGGAGGCCCTGACCAACGCGGCCAAACACGCGCCGCGGGCCCGGGTGGAGGTCCGGGTGACCCACACGGAGGAGACGACGACGGTCCAGGTCGAGAACGCCCCGGCACCCGTACCGGCGACCGCCCCGGACGTCCCCGGCACCGGGCTGGGGCTGATCGGGCTGGACGAACGCGTGCGGCTGGCGGGCGGCACCTTCGCCCACGGTCCGTACGAAGGGGGCTTCGCGGTCACCGCGCGGCTCCCGCACACTCCCCCCGACCGCCTCGGCCGCCTCCCGGTCGACTGCCTCCCGCCCGGCCGTCTCCCGGCCGCCGCGCCCCCGTTCGCCCCGGAGGCCCTGCCCCCGGAACACCGTCACGCCCGCAGCAGGGCCCGCCGCGCCCTGGCCCTCACCGTCGTCCTGCCCCTGGTGGCGTGGGCGACGCTGAGTGCCGCGCTCATGGCCTGGGACATCCGCTCGGCCCGGCAGTCCGTTCTGGACCCGGGCGACTACGCCCGGCTGCGGGTGGGCCAGGACCGGGCCGCCGTCACACGTCTGCTGCCCGAACGCGAGACCACGCAGCGGTCCGTGGCCGGGGAGCCGAAGGGGCCGGGCATCACGTGTGCGTACTACGCGATGACGGCCGACCGCTTCGACGACCGGTCCGGGGACGCGTACCGGCTCTGTTTCCGGAACGGCCGGCTCACGTCCAAGGAGGCACTCGCCCCATGACCTCCGGCCCCACGACGTCACCCCTGCGCCTCACAGAAGCACTCGCCACTCCCGCGCCTCACAGAACGACCCACCACGACGCCCGCGCCTCGAAGGAGGAGACGTATCTCCCTCGCCGCCGCCCCTGTCCCACGAAGGAAGACACATGATCCGGGTCCTCATCGCCGACGACGAGCCGATGATCCGCGCGGGGGTGCGTGCCGTGCTGTCCACCGATCCGGGCATCGACGTCGTCGCAGAGGCCTCGGACGGACACGACGCGGTGGCGCAGGTGCACCGCCATCGCCCCGACGTCGCCGTGCTCGACATCCGGATGCCGGGGACCAACGGCATCGAGGCGGCCGCCGAGATCCGGCGCACCGTCCCGGGGACGGGCATCGTGATGCTGACGACGTTCGGCGAGGACGAGTACATCCTCCAGGCCCTCGGAGGCGGCGCCGCCGGATTCCTGATCAAGTCGGGCGAGCCCGAGGAACTGATCGCGGGTGTCCGCGCGGTGGCCGACGGAGCCGCCTATCTGTCACCGAAGGTCGCGGCCCGGGTCGTCGCCCACCTCTCGGCGACCGGTGCGGGGGCCCTGGCAGGCCGCCGCAACGCCGCCCGGGAACGGGTCCGTACGCTCACCGCCCGGGAACGGGACGTGCTCTCCTTTCTCGGCGGCGGGCTGTCCAACGGGCAGATCGCGCGGCGGCTCCACCTCGTCGAGGGAACGGTCAAAGCTCACGTGAGCTCCATCCTGGCCCGGCTGGGCGTGGACAACCGGGCCGCCGCCGCGGTCGTCGCCCACGAGGCCGGGGTCGCCGCCCCCGCGGAACCGCCGGCCGAGCGCTGACGCCGCCGCCCCGGCAAGCGGGAGGAACGCGAGCAGCGCCGCCGCGGCCACCGACCCGCCGAGTACCGCGCCGGCCAGCACATCGTGCGGATAGTGCGCCCCCGCCAGGACCCGCGCCAGCGCCGTCGCCGCCGCCAACGGCAGGGTGACGGCCGCCAGTCGCGGCCTCAGCAGGGCCAGGCCGGCCCCGAGTCCGGCCGCGAGGGTGGCGTGATTGCTCGGGAAGGACCAGTCGCCGGGCGGCGGGCACTCGGCGACCGATGCCGCGCCACGGAGCAGGACCCGGCAGGGGCGCTCCTCGTCGACCACGAGTTTCACGGCCTCACTGATCGCGTAGGCGACTACGGTGCCGATCCCGGTGAGCACCGCCCCGGCGCAGACCCGTGGGTCCGCCCGGCGCACGGCACACCACCAGACCCACACCAGCAGCAGCCCAAGGACCACGAGCGTCCCGTCGCCGGCCGCCTCGAACAGCGGTCCCGCCCAGGAGGGCGCATCGGCCACCGCCCCGGTCAGCGAGCGGTACGCCGACGCCGAAGCGCCCTCCGTCACCTCCACGGGCTGCGTGGCCCCCAGGCCTCCCGGGGCGAGGCCCACGACGGTGGCCGTCCCCGCGCCCAGGACCGCGCAGGCGAGCAGGGGCCGTGCGCTGCGGGTCCTGCTTCCGGATTCTCTTCTCATGGGGCCCGAACCTAGGAGCGACGACGGCGGAACTCCCGGGCCGAACGTCAGGGGTCACCCCTGACGAAGGTCGGGGGTCGCCCGCCCTTCCCATCTGACGCATCGTCAGCTCTAATCGGAGGATGATGGGTCACGCAGGCATGGCCGCAACCGCAGTCCGCTACCTCAGGTCCGTCGGCGCTCCGACGGCCACCGGTCCGCAGCGGGTCGATCCACTGCCCCGCCCGGCCCTGCGGGCGGTCGCCGACGACGAGCGGCTGCCGCTCGACCGGGGCGAGTTCCGCCGCGTGCTGGGTCACTTCGCGAGTGGCGTCACGGTCGTCACGGCACATGACCCGGCCGACCCGGACGGTCCGGCCGGCTTCGCGTGCCAGTCGTTCGCCTCGCTCTCGCTGGACCCGCCGCTGGTCACGTTCATGGTCGCCCGTACGTCGACCACCTGGCCGCGCATCGCCCGCGCCGGGGCCTTCTGCGTCAACATCCTGGGCGCGGACCAGAGCGCGCTCTGCCGGGGCTTCGCGGTCAGCGGGGCCGACAAGTTCGCCGGGGTGGCGCACTCCCCCGCCCCCGCGACCGGTTCACCGCTGCTGGACTCCGTACCGGCCTGGGTCGACTGCCGCATCCAGGCCGTCCACACCGGCGGTGACCATCTGATCGTGGTGGGCCGGGTGGAGGCGCTGGGGGCCTCGGAGGAGGACGGGCCCGGACCGCTGCTGTTCCACCGGGGCGCGTTCGGACGCTTCGGCGGCTGAGCGGCTCACCCCGCCACGACGCCCGCCGCCACCCCCTTCGGCCCCTCCGTCCCCTTCACCCGGCGGATCATCAGCGCCATCAGCGCCGCCATCGCGCACAGCGCCCCCGCCGCGTACCAGACCACGTCGTACGAGCCGAAGTGCTCGCGCGCCACCCCGCCCAGGAACGCCACCAGCGCCGCACCCACCTGGTGGGAGGCGAGGACCCAGCCGAAGACGATCGCGCTGTCCTCGCCGTACTGCTCCCGGCACAGGGCCAGCGTCGGCGGGACGGTGGCGACCCAGTCGAGTCCGTAGAACACGATGAAGAAGACCATCGGCGGCTCCACGGTGGCCTGCATCAGGAGCGGCAGGAACAGCAGCGAGACCCCCCGCAGCGCGTAGTAGACGGCGAGCAGCCGGCGGGCGTCGAAGCGGTCGGTGAGCCAGCCCGAGAAGATCGTGCCGATGATGTCGAAGACGCCGATGACGGCGAGCAGCGAGGCCGCCGCGGTGATGGGCATGTGGTGGTCGTGCGCCGAGGGCACGAAGTGGGTGCGGATGAGGCCGTTGGTCGAGGCGCCGCAGATCGCGAAGGACCCGGCCAGCAGCCAGAACGGTCCGGTGCGGGCCGCGTCGGCCAGGACGCGTACGGTCCGCAGCGCCGCCCCGCGCGCGGGCGCGGGCTTGGCCACGTACTCCCCGCCGTACGGGGCGAGGCCCACGTCGGCCGGGTGGTCGCGCATCAGGAGCCAGACGAACGGGACGACGACCAGGGCGGCCAGGGCGACCGTCACCGAGGCGGGCTGCCAGCCGTGCCGGTCGACGATCCAGGCGCAGAGGGGCAGGAAGACGAGCTGCCCCGAGGCGCCGGCCGCGGTGAGGACGCCGGTGACCAGACCTCGGCGGGCGACGAACCAGCGGTGGGTGACCGTCGCGGAGAAGGACATCGCCATCGCGCCGCTGCCGAGGCCGACGAGCAGCCCCCAGTAGATCATCAGCTGCCAGGAGGCGGTCATCCAGACGCTGGCCAGCGCACCGGCGGCAACCGCGCTGAGAGCGACGACCACGACCCGGCGGATGCCGAACCGGTCCATCAGCGCCGCGGCGAACGGGGCGGTGAGCCCGTACAGCGCCATGTCGAGGGAGACGGCCAGGCCGATCTCCCCGCGCGACCAGCGGAACTCCTCGTGGAGAGGGTCGATGAGCAGCCCTGGCAGGGCGTTGAACGCGGCACCGCCGATGATCGTCACGAAGGTGACGGCGGCGACGATCCAGGCACGGTGGACGCGTCGGCGCCGGGGCGCCTCGTGGCCGGTCCGCGGGCTGTCGTCGCGGGCGGCGGCTTCGGTTGTCTGGGTCACGCCGCCCAGCATCCGGCTCCCGCACCCTCTCCCACGAGTGGCCCGAAGGGCATGGTTCGCAGGGATCGGGCCACGGCCCTCCGGTCCGACCCGCCGCCCGGCCCGACCCGCCGGTCCGCATGCGCGTACGATCTGCGTCGATCGGCGGCCGGGCACCGCGCGCACGGTGCGCGGGTACGCGTCCGCGCCGCTTCGTCCACGTACCCGGGGGATCTCATGCAGTGGGTCGAACGTCAGCACTTCCACCACAGGTCCGCGCTGATGCAGGGCTGGGGCGCGTTTCTCCTGCTCGTCGCCTGCGTGTTGTGGGTGTGGCTGGGCTTCCTGCTGTGGGATCAGGACGACTCGTTGTACTGCTTCCGGGCGTCGTCGATCTGCGAACTGGACAGCACCATGCCCAAGCAGCTGATCCTCCTGGCTCTCTCCGCGCCCCTCTCGGTGGCCGGCTCGGCGCTGCTCGTCGCGGGCAGTGCGCGTCGGCAGACCAGCGCGCACGTGCTCCGTGTCATCGAGATGCAGCAGTCGGAGGAGCGGGCGCGCGCCAAGTAGCCGCTCCGTGCACGGCCCAGGCGGCCGCCGCCCCCACCGCGTACCAGAACAGGTCGGGGGCGTTGAACGTCGAGCCGAGCACCAGCCGTGCCACCGCGCTGTGTTCGGACAGTGCGGCAGGCACTCCGGTGAGCTGGGACAGCTCGACGGCCCAGCTGATGCCCAGCCCGGCACCGGCCACGGGGAGCGGACGGGCCCGGGGTGCGCACAGCGCGACGAGGGCGCAGATCAGGACGGTGTAGAGCGCGTCACCCGCGTACTTGGCGACAGCGCCGTCCGTCACGGTACGCACGCCGAGCCCGGCCACCACGGTCAGCACGGCCGCCGCCGCCGCGACGGCTCGGGCCCGGTGGGTACTTCCTCCGCGGGCCGTCACCCGATCCGCTCCAGCCGCCGGATCGGCCGGGCCGCCAGCAGCACGCCGACCGCCAGCATGTTGATCACCGCCCCGGCCAGCAGCACCTCCGGTGCGCCCACCCGGTCCGCGACCGGTCCGGCCAGGGCGCGGCCCGCCGCCAGCATGAGCAGCGAGCCGGCCACGTCGTAGGCGTGCAGCCGGTTCAACGCCTCCGGCGGCACGTGCGTCTGGACGGTCGTCGACCACATCACCAGCCAGAACGCGAAGGCCGAGCCCGCCACGAACTGCCCCGCCCCCAGCGCGAACACGGGCAGCCCGAGCCCCAGCGCAACGAGGTTCACACAGACCCCGGTCAGGGCAACGGCGCCCGCCGCCAGCGGCCGGCGCGGCCGCAGCCGCAGGGCCAGCAGGCCGCCGACGACGCTGCCGGCACCGTTCACCGCCATCATCGCGCCGTACGTCCCCGAGCCATGGGCCTCGGTGACCTCGACGGCGGTGAGCGGGAGCATCGGGCCGAGCACGGTGAACCCGTACACCGTCCAGATCGCGATCACTCCCCACAGCCAGCTGCGCGCCCTGAACTCTCGCCAGCCGTCGACGAGTTCGGCGACGAACGTGCCGCGCGGCGTGTCGTCCGACGGGGCGGGCGCGAGCCTCAGCAGGAAGAGACAGATACCGGAGACCAGGAACGTCGACGCGTTCGCCGCGTAGACCGCCCCGGCGCTCGCCAGCCCGACGAGCATGCCCGCGAACGCCGGGCCCGCCATGGTCATCAGGGCCTCGGAGACCCGCAGCACCGCATTGCCGCGCTGCACGTCCGAGGCCACGCGCGGCACGGTCGAGGCGACGCCCGGCTGGAAGAGCGCCGCCCCCACGCCGGCCACCGCGCTCAGCGCGTACACCGCCCACAAGGGCGGGTTGCCGGTGGCGAACGAGACCGCGAGCACGGAGGCGCCGACCAGCCGCAGCGTATCGGCGATGATCATCATCCGGCGTGGGGTGAAGCGGTCCGCCAGGACGCCGCCGAAGAGGACGAACACGGCCAGTGGCCCCATCCAGGCCGCCAGCGCGTACCCCACGGAGGAGTGCGGCCGCCCGGCCCCCAGCAGTCCCGCGGTGAGGGCCACCGGGATCATTCCGTCACCGAAGAGCGCGGCGGTCCGGGCGACGAAGAAGAGCCGGAAGTTCCGGTTCCAGAGCGGGTCCGGCGCCACGGGCAAAGGCGACAAGGGAGGCGAATCGCGCAGTGCGGCTGCGTGGTGCACGGCGGGAATGCCCGCGAGGTCTACTGACTTTTCCTTCACACCGATGACATGTATCAGCTTATGGTCTATACCAGCTAGTGCCGAAGGGAGTCCGTACCGTGCCGCACCGGGTCGTCGTTCTCGCCCTCGATGGGCTTCTCCCCTTCGAACTGGGCATCCCCCAAAGGATCTTCGGGCGCTCGCTCGGCTCCGAGCCGCTCAACCGGGGCCGAAAACTCTATGAAGTCGTGACCTGTTCGGTCCGCCCGCCCGGCCCGGTCAGCACCGACGCGGACTTCACGATCACCGTCGAGAACGGCCCGGAGACCCTCGCCACGGCCGACACCGTGGTCATCCCCGCCAGTTACGAACTCGGCCCCGTCTACGCCGAGGGCCGGCTGACCGACGAGCTCGCCGCCGCGTTCGCGTACGTCAGGCCGGGCACCCGGATGGTCTCCATCTGCACCGGCAGCTACGTCCTCGCGGCGGCGGGATACCTCGACGGGCGCCCGGCCACCACCCACTGGTCCTCCGCCGACCACTTCCAGCAGCTGTTCCCCGCCGTCCGGGTCGACCCCGACGTCCTGTTCATCGACGACGGCGACGTCCTGACGTCCGCCGGAGTGGCCGCCGGCATCGATCTCTGCCTGCACATAGTGCGCCGCGACCACGGCTCCGCCGTCGCCAACGACGTCGCCCGGCGCACGGTCGTACCGCCGCACCGCGACGGCGGCCAGGCGCAGTACATCCAGCGCCCGGTCCCCGACACCGGAGCCTCGGCCACGACCACCGCCCGCGCCTGGGCGCTCGGGCGGCTGGAGTCGCCGATCCTGCTGCGCGACATGGCGCAGCAGGAGTCGATGAGCGTACGGACGTTCACCCGCCGGTTCCGCGAGGAGGCCGGGATCAGCCCGGTGCAGTGGCTCACCCGGCAGCGGGTGGAACGGGCCCGCCATCTGCTGGAGTCCACCGACCTGTCGATCGACCGGATCGCCCGGGAGGCCGGCTTCGGCACGCCCACCTCGCTGCGGCAGCATCTGCAGGCGGCCCTGGGGGTGTCGCCGACGGTGTACCGGCGGACGTTCCGGTCGGCGGCGGGTGCCCCGCGCCCCTGAAGCCCCTGAGGACCGGACCGGGCCGGGCCGGGCTCCCCGAGCCCGAAGTTTCTCCTTCCGGTCCGGCCCCGCACCCCTGAAGGCCTTTCGGATCGGGCCCGGGAGCCTGGAAGCCGGGCGTATCGGTCCCGGCCCCGCGCGCCCGGCCCGATGCGAACAGAAGGCCCTAGAAGACCAGCACCCCCCGGGCCACCCGCCCGTGGTGCGCGTCGTCCGCCGCCTTGGCGAAGTCCTCCACCGGGTAGGTCTCGGTGACGAGTTCGTCCAGCAGCAGCCGGCCCTCCCGGTACAGCTCCGCGTACAGCGCGATGTCCCGCTGCGGGCGTGAGGAGCCGTAGCGGCAGCCCAGGATGGACTTGTCCAGGTACATCGACGAAACGAGGAACGACGCCTCGGCCGTCGCCGCCGGTACCCCCAGCAGGATCGCCTGGCCGTGCCGGTCCAGCAGATCGATCGCGGTACGGATCAGCTCGGTGCGGCCCACGCACTCGAAGGCGTGGTCGGCGCCGTGCGGCAGGATCTCCTTGACCCCCTCGGCCGAGGTGAGGAAGTGCGTGGCGCCGAACTGCCGGGCCACCGCCTCCTTGCCGGGGTTGGAGTCGACCGCGACGATCGTCAGCGCGCCGGCGATGCGCGCGCCCTGGATCACGTTGAGCCCGATGCCGCCGGTGCCGATCACGACGACGCTCTCGCCGCGGTCGACCTTGGCCCGGTTCAGTACGGCTCCGACCCCGGTCAGCACCCCGCAGCCGATCAGGGCGGCCGAGGTCAGGGGCAGGTCGGCGGGGATCTTCACCGCCTGCACGGCCTTGACCAGGGTCCGTTCGGCGAAGGCCGAGTTGGACGCGAACTGGTAGAGCGGCTTCCCACCGCGCGAGAACGGCTGCCCCGGCATCCCGATCGCCTTGCGGCACATCGTGGGCCGGCCCCGGTCGCACTGCGCGCACGCGCCGCAGCTGGCCAGCGTGGACAGGGACACGTGGTCGCCCGGCGCGACGTGGTTCACGCCCGCGCCGACCGCCTCCACCACGCCCGCGCCCTCGTGCCCGAGCACCACGGGCGACGGGAAGGGGATCGTCCCGTCGATCACCGACAGATCGCTGTGGCAGAGCCCTGCCGCGGCCACCGCCACCAGCACCTCGCCGGGGCCGGGGTCGCGTATCTCCAGGTCGTCGACGACCTCGGTCCTCGTGCCGTCGAAAACGACGCCTCTCATCTCGGCTCCCTCGGTAGGCCGAGCGCGCGCTGCGCTCGGCGGTGGTGTTCCGTTGGCCCGGGGCCCTGTCGCACCCACTCGCCCTTCCAGGGCCGTGGCCCACATCCAGGCCATCCGCCCATGTGAGGCCGGGCCCCACATCCAGGCCATCCGCCCAAGTGGGGCCAGGGCCCACATCCAGGCCATCCGCCCATGTGAGGCCGGGCCCCACATCCAGGCCATCCGCCCAAGTGGGGCCAGGGCCCACATCCAGGCCATCCGCCCA
>NZ_JBIDAD010000001.1:0-34751 GCF_043202315.1 Streptomyces sp. NPDC048211 | reverse complement strand
CCCATGTGGGGCCAGGGCCCCATATCCAGCCCGTCCGGCGATTGAGGACCGGGGTCCGGGGCAGCGCCCCGGCGACGCGCCTGCGCCGCCCGGACTCCGGAGCTCGACCCCAACCGGGGGCTCCGCCCCCGCACCCCACCCGCAGAGGGGCAGAAGCACGCACCCCGCCCCACCGGCGGAAGCCACACGCACCCCGCCCCACCGGCGGAAGCCGCACGCACCCCGCCCCGCAAGGCACACGCGGCGCGGCCTACGCGTTCGGCCGCGCCGCGGCCTTCGCCGCCGCCGCCATCTCCTCCAGCTGCGCCAGCATCGGCATCGGGTCCGTCCCGACCGTCCCGGGCAGGAAGTCCGCGATGCGTTCCGGTGTCCACGCCGCCCCCTCCGCGTACCCCGCGCGCAGCTCCCGCGGCTGGGCCCAGACCGCGATCTTCGGGCCCGCGATCGTGTACACCTGACCGGTGATCTTCTCCGCGCGCGCCCGCTCACTCAGCAGGTAGACGACCAGGGCCGCGACATCCTCCGGCTCACCGATCTCCTTGAGCTCCATGGGCACGTTCGCCGACATCCGGGTACGCGCCACCGGTGCGACCGCGTTCGCCGTGACGCCGTACTTGTGCAGACCGAGTGCCGCGCTGCGGACGAGCGAGATGATGCCGCCCTTGGCCGCGCTGTAGTTCGCCTGGGCCACGCTGCCCTGGTGGTTGCCGCTGGTGAAGCCGATGAGCGTGCCGGCGCCCTCCTGCTTGCGCATCACCGCGGACGCGGCCCGGAAGACGGTGAAGGTGCCCTTGAGGTGGGTGGCGACCACCGGGTCCCACTCCGCCTCGGACATGTTGAAGAGCATGCGTTCGCGCAGGATCCCGGCCACGCAGACGACCCCGTCGATCCGCCCGAAGTGCGCGAGCGCGGTGTCCACGACCCGCTGCCCTCCGGCCATGGTGGAGATGTCGTCCGCCACCGCGACCGCTTCGCCGCCCGCCGCCACGATCTCCTTGACGACGGACTCGGCTATCTCGCTCGCGGGTTCGCCGCCCTCGACGGAGACGCCGTAGTCGTTGACCACGACTCTCGCCCCCTCGGCCGCCGCGGCGAGCGCGACGGCTCGCCCGATGCCGCGACCGGCACCCGTGACGGCCACCACTTTGTCTGCCAAGAAGTTCCCCATGCCCGGCCCCTTCCCGCGGTTTCTGACGGACCGTTAGATTCTATGGGTCATCAGGTCCACCGGCACAAGCCCCAGGAGGCGCCATGTCCTTGCCGGCCGAGTTCCACGACCTCGCCAAGCGCGTGAACAACTGGGGCCGCTGGGGAGCGGACGACGAGATCGGGACGCTCAACCTCATCACCGACGAGGTCGTACGCGGGGCGGCGGCCACCGTCCGCAGCGGGCAGCGCATCCCCCTCGCCCTGCCGCTCCAGCAGGACGGCGTCCAGAACGGGCTCATCCCGGGGCGGGTCAATCCGCTGCACACCATGGTCCAGATCAACCAGGAGCTCTTCGGCCCCGGCACCGTCGCCACCAGCGACGACAGCGTGGTCATGAGCCTCCAGACCGCCACCCACTGGGACGCGCTCACCCACGCCTCGCACTCGGGGAAGATCTACAACGGCCGGCCCGCCGCCACCATCACCGCCCACGGCGGCGCGCAGTTCAGCGGCATCGACAAGGCCCCGCACATCGTCTCGCGCGGCGTCCTCCTCGACGTGGCCCGCGCCCACGGCGTGGACCGGCTGCCGGGCGGCCACGCGGTCACGCCCGAGGACCTGGAGGCGGCCGAGGAGCTGGCCGGGGTCCGGGTGCGGCCGGGCGACATCGTGCTCGTACGGACGGGACAGGTGCAGGTGTACCTCTCCGGGGACAAGAACGCCTACGGGTATCCGTCGCCGGGGCTGTCGATCCGTACACCCGAGTGGTTCCGGGCCCGGGACGCGGCCGCGGTCGCCAACGACACACTGACCTTCGAGATCTTCCCGCCGGAGATCGAGGACCTGTGGCTGGGGGTGCACGCACTCGACCTGGTCGAGATGGGCATGCTCCAGGGCCAGAACTGGAACCTGGAGGGCTTGTCCACAGCCTGTGCGGACGCGGGGCGCTACGCCTTCCTGCTCTCCGCCATGCCGGAACCCTTCACCGGCGCGACCGGCACGCCGGTCGCCCCGGTCGCGATCCTCTGAGGCCCGACCGCGCGCCGGGAACCCGATGCACGGCAGGCGCCCCCGCGCACGGGGGTGGTACTACGCGCGAGGGGTACCGGCGTGCGAGGCCTCGTACGCCACACCCGCGCCGCACCCGTCGCCCTCGCGCTCGGGGGGGCCGGGCTGCAGCTGCACCTGGATCAGCGGGATGCCGCGGTCGACCTCGCACCAGATGCGCTTGCCCGCGCCCTCCGGCTGCCAGCCCCAGCGGTCGGCCAGGCCGTCGACCAGCTCAAGGCCGCGGCCGCCGGTGTCCTCGCCCTCCGCGTGCCGCTGCTGCGGCGGGCGGCAACTGGCGTCGGCCACCTCGACCCGGACGGTCCCGGCGTTTCCCGGGGCCCCCGTCGAGCCGAACAGCATGCGCAGCACGGCCGGACAGCCGGTGTGCACGACCGCGTTGGTGACGAGCTCCGAGATGAGCAGGATGAGCGTCTCGGCCAGCGGCTCGTCGTCTCCTATCCCGGACCCGACGAGCCTCGAACGCGCCCATCTGCGGGCCCGTCCGACCTCCGCGGGGTCGGGCCCGACCTCCAACTGAACCTGAAGCACCTGCACCGCTCACACCATCCGAACCGGCGGACACATCGCCTCGCGCCTCCTCAGGGTCACGGAACGTGATTCCCTTACGAGACAGCATGGTTGACGTACAGTCACCGCAACAAGCGCTTCGGGCATATTCCAACGCGAAGGAGTACGCGTGGTGCATACTGTGCGATGCGCTCTGCGGCGAGTCGAACAGAAGCGCGTCACAGACCCGGGAATCGCTTCCCCGGCAGGCCCGGCGCTTCCGCGTGGATCACGAGCAGGGCACCTCTCGCGGACCGGAGTCGCCGCACAGGCCACATCCGGATCGCCAGGTTCCAGAACCACTCGCATCCAACGGAGCGTACCTGAGCCCGGCGCCGACTCCACCCCGTGACGAATCACGCAAAGGACACAAGCCGGTATCGACGCATACCGACTGCACTGCGTCACTCCACAGCGTGAACCTCAGGGGTCCGTCGCGTCACGTGCGTGCGCCGGGCACCCAACCGCCCGGGATCAGCCCAGATCGGCCGCCAGCACCTCCTCCGCGTCCGCCGCCGTCACCCACTGCCCGGCCCGCAGCCAGGCCCGCTTGAGACGCAGATGCACGTCGGCCTCCCAGGTGAAGCCCATACCGCCGTGCACCTGGAGGCAGTCGCGGGCGTTGCCGACGGCGGCCTCGTCGGCGAGGAGCTTGGCCCCGACGGCCTCCACCGGGTCCCCGGTCACGGCGGCGGCGTAGACGGCACTGCGGGCCGGCTCGGCCCGCACCAGCATTCCGGCGCACAGATGCTTGACGGCCTGGAAGGCCCCGATCGGCGCTCCGAACTGTTCCCGCTCCCCGGCGTGTTGGACCGCCGTCTCCAGGCTGCGGGCCGAACCGCCGAGCTGTTCGGCCGCGGTGAGCAGAGCGCCCTCGTACCGCAGCCGGGCTCCGCCGGGCAGCGCCTCCCCCTCGTACCCGGACAGATCCGGCACCCGCCACAGCGGCGTACCCGGGTCGAGCGACCGTACGGGCCGGGCCTCGTCCGCCACCTGCCGCAGCACCGCGCCGGTCACCACCCGCGTCCGGTCCCCGTCCAGGACCAGCAGCGCGTCCGCCCCTCCGAGATGCCCCACCGGCCGCCCCGGCTCCGCCAGGGCCACCACCGCCTCCCCCTCGGCCGCCCCCTTCACCGCGCCTGCGGCGAGCTGGGTGGCGGCCAGTGGCCCGGGCAGCAGCGCCCGACCCACCTCTTCGAACAGAAGTACGGATTCGGGCAGCCCGAGACCGATCCCGCCCGCCGCCTCCGGCAGCCGCAGGGCGAAGAACCCGGACGCGCCGAGCTCCCGCCACAGCGCCCGGTCCACGCCCCCTCCCGGCTCGTGCGCCGCCCGCATCCGGCCCCTGTCGAACCGGCCTGCGAGCAGACTCCGTATCCCTGCCCGCAGGGCTCGCTGGTCCTCCGAGAGCTGGAAGTCCACCCCCGCTCACCGCCCCTTCGGCAGGCCGAGAATCCGCTCGGCGACGATGTTGCGCTGGATCTGCGAGGTACCGGCCGCGATCGTGTACGAGAGCGAGGACAGCCGGTCCAGCACCCACTCCCGGTCCAGATCGAGGCCGTCGCCCGCGCCGAGCACCTCGGCCGCCGCCTCGTACAGCTCCTGGCGGGCGTGCGAGTACCGCAGCTTGAAGACCGAACCGCCGACGCCGGGGACTCCCCCACTGGACTGCGCCTCGCTGACGTTCCACTGGGTGAGCCGCCACAGCGCCCGGAACTCGGCGTTGAGCCGGCCCAGCCTCCGCCGCAGCACCGCGTCGTCCCAGCGCCCGCTCCTGCGGGCCTCGGCGGCCAGCGCGTCCAGGGTCCGGCGGCAGGCGACGACCTCGCCGACGAAGGCCGTGCCGCGCTCGAAGGAGAGCGTGACCATGGTGACGCGCCAGCCGTCGTTCTCCGCCCCGACGCGGTGCGAGACGGGCACCCGCACCTCGTCGAGGAACATCTCCGCGAACTCCGTCGATCCGGCGAGCGTGCGCAGCGGCCGGACCGTGACGCCCGGACCGTCCATCCGCATCGCCAGCCAGCTGATGCCCCGGTGCTTCGGCGCCTCCGTGTCCGTCCTCACCAGCAGCTCGCACCAGTCGGCGACCTCCGCGTGCGAGGTCCAGATCTTCTGCCCGCTCACCACGTAGTCGTCGCCGTCGCGCACCGCCCGGGTCCGCAGCGACGCCAGGTCCGATCCCGCGTCCGGCTCGCTGAACCCCTGGCACCACATCTCCTCGCCCCGGAGCACCGGCGGCAGCCAGCGGGCCCGCTGCTCGGCCGTGCCCTCGGCCGCGATGGTGGGCCCGGCGTGCAGCAGCCCGACGAAGTTCGCCCCGACGTAGGGCGCCCCGGCCCGCTCCGTCTCCTCCAGGAAGATCAGGTGCTGAGTGGGTGTGGCGCCCCGGCCACCGGCATCGGCGGGCCAGTGCAGGCCCGCGTACCCGGCGTCGTACAGCAGCTTCTGCCAGCCGGCGTCGTACGCCCGCCGCCCCGGCCAGTCACCGGGATCCGGCTTCCCCGGCAGCCCCGGGAGCACCGAACCCAGCCACTCCCGCAGCCGCGCCCGGAAGGCTTCCTCTTCCTCCGTGTACGCAAGGTCCATGACGCACGCGCCTACTTGTCGAGGTCGAGGCCGAGCATCCGGATCGCGTTCCCGCGCATCAGTTTGTAGACGGTCTCGTCGTCCAGTCCCTTGACGTGGTCGAGCGCGACCTCCTTGGTGTGCGGGAAGGTCGAGTCGACGTGCGGATAGTCCGTCTCGAACGTGGCGTTGTCCCGCCCCACCACGTCGAGCGACGCGACGCCGTGCTTGTCGCGGAAGAAGCAGCAGAACATCTGCCGGTAGTAGTACGTGGACGGCGGCTCGGGGATCAGATCGCGCACCCCGCCCCAGGCCCGGTGCTCCTCCCAGACGTCGTCGGCGCGCTCCAGCGCGTACGGGATCCACCCCATCTGGCCCTCGCTGTAGGCGAGCTTGAGCTGCGGGAACTTCACCAGCACCCCGCTGAAAAGGAAGTCCATCATCGAGGCCATCGCGTTGTTGAACGAGAGCGAGGCCTGCACCGCGGGCGGGGCGTCCGGCGAGGCGGCGGGCATCTGCGAGCTGGACCCGATGTGCATGTTCACGACCGTGCCGGTCTCCTGGCAGACGGCGAAGAACGGGTCCCAGTACCCGGTGTGGATCGACGGCAGCCCCAGATACGTCGGGATCTCCGAGAAGGTCACCGCCCGCACCCCGCGCGCCGCGTTCCGCCTGATCTCCGCGACGGCGAGATCGATGTCCCAGAGCGGGATGATGCACAGGGGGATCAGCCGGCCACCGCTGTCCCCGCACCACTCCTCGACCATCCAGTCGTTGTACGCGCGCACACAGGCGAGCGCGACCTCCTTGTCGTGGGCCTCCGCGAAGGTCTGCCCGCAGAAGCGCGGGAACGTGGGGAAGCAGAGGCTCGCCTCGACATGGTTGAGGTCCATGTCCTTCAGCCGCTCGACGGGGTCCCAGCATCCGCGCCGCATCTCGGCCCGGGTGATGCCCTCCAGCGTCATGTCGTCGCGGTCGAACCCCACCGCCGCGATGTTCCGCTTGTACGGGAACTTGAGGTCCTCGTAGATCCACCAGTCGGTGGGCGGTCCGTCCGGGTCCATCGTGATGACGTACTTGCCCCCGGTGTACGCCAGCTCCCCGATGCCCGCGGTCAGCGGCTGCGGGCCGCGCTCGCGGTACTTGGCCGGCAGCCAGGTCGAGAAGAGGTGCGGCGGCTCGATCACATGGTCGTCGACGCTGACGATCCGAGGCAGTTCCGTCATGGTGTCCCCTTCGGCGCACACATTTCTGATGACCCGTCAGATTGACGTCGCCCTCAGGCTAGCCCCGCACCCCTGGACCGACAAGGCGCAGAGCTCTACGCTCTCCGCACGATCTGACTACCCGTCAGCTGTGAGGGGTTCGCCGTGAACGAGACCGCACATGCCCTGGGTGCCTCACGCACCTTCTGGGAGCTCATCGAACGCCGGGCCGCCCTGACCCCGGACCGCCCCGTCCTGATCCAGGACGACCGCACGCTCACGTTCGGCGAGCTGCACACCCGGGCCGAGCGGGTGGCGGCCGGCCTGTACGCCATGGGCGTCCGCCCGGACACCGTCGTCGCCTGGCAGCTGCCGACCCGGCTGGAGACAGTCCTGCTGTCCTTCGCCCTGACTCGGATCGGCGCAGTACAGACCCCCGTCATCCCCTTCTACCGCGACCGCGAGGTCGGCTTCGCCCTGCGCGAGTCGAAGGCGGAGTACTTCGCCGTGCCCGGCACCTGGCGCGGCTTCGACCACACGGCGATGGCCGCCGGTCTCTCGGCGGACCTCGCGCGCCCGCCCCAGGTCTTCGAGGCGTACGACACCCTCCCCGACGGCGATCCCGCGACGCTGCCCCCGCCCTCCTCCGACGGCACGGCCGTGCGCTGGATCTACTGGACCTCGGGCACCACGTCCGACCCGAAGGGCGTCCTGCACACCGACCGCAGCCTGATCGCGGGCGGCTCGTGCCTCGCCCACGCGCTGCACCTGTCCGCCGACGACATCGGCTCGGTGGCCTTCCCCTTCGCCCACGTCGGCGGCCCGGACTACGCGGTGATGCTGCTCCTCTACGGCTTCCCCGCCGTCCTCTTCGAGCACTTCGCGATGCCGGACGCGCTTGCGGAGTACCGGCGCCACGGGGTGACGGTGGCGGGCGGCTCCACGGCGTTCTACTCCATGTTCCTGACGGAACAGCGCAAGGCCCCGTCCACCCCGCTCATCCCGACACTCCGCCTCCTCGCGGGCGGCGGCGCCCCGAAACCCCCGGAGATCTACCACGCGGTGGTACGCGAGATGGGCGTCCAGCTCACCCACGGCTACGGCATGACGGAGGTCCCCATGATCACGATGGGCGCCCCCGACGACACGGTGGAGCACCTCGCCGAAACGGAGGGCCGCCCGCCGGAGGGCATGGAGATCCGGATCACGGACGAGGACGGCAAGCCGCTGCCGTACGGCGCGGACGGCGAGGTCCGCCTGCGGGGCGAAGCCGTCTGCCGGGGCTATCTGGGCGCCGCCTCCCCCTTCGACGACGACGGCTTCCTGATCACCGGCGACGTCGGCCACCTCCTGCCGAGCGGGCACCTTGTACTCACCGGCCGGCTGAAGGACATCATCATCCGCAAGGGCGAGAACATCTCGGCGAAGGAGATAGAGGACCTCCTCGCCCGCCACCCCGGCGTCGGCGACGCGGCGGTGATCGGCCTCCCCGACCGGGCGCGCGGCGAACGCGTCTGCGCGGTGGTGGAACAGCCGCCGGACGCCCCGCCACTCACCCTTCCCGAACTGACGGCCTACCTGCGCGGCGAGGGCCTGTCCGTCCACAAGCTCCCGGAACAACTGGAACTGGTCGCCGCGCTGCCCCGCAACGAGGCGCTCCGCAAGGTCCTGAAGTACCAGTTGCGTGCGCGTTTCGCTTGAGGCGGGGCTTTGTCCTCAATCGCCGGACGGGCGGGGGCCCCTCTCGGGGCCGGGTCCTGTGTCTTGCCCATCCCCGGGCGAAGGGTTCCGTCCTCAATCGCCGGACCGGCGGGGGCCCCTGCGGGGCCGGGTCCTATGTCTTGCCCATCCCCTGGCGGAGGGTTCCGTCCTCAATCGCCGGACGGGCTTGAGAGGTGCGGGTGCTCCGCCGAGTGCGGGGCGCCACCGTCCGGTGGGTGGGGGTGGGGTCCCTCCGGGGCGTCTCCTCAAAAATGGCGTGTTCACTCGGGTCCGAGGGGGACCCGGGTCGTACGCCATTTCCTGCGGGGACTCCCCTCCACGCCCCCACCCAGTCCAGACTGCGTCCGCACGCCGTCGATACGACTGCCGCAGACGCAGGACGGCCGGGGCCGGGGCCGTGCAGGGGAGTCCCCGCAGAACGACGAACACCGACCCGGGTCCATCACGTACCCGCGGAACGTTCGTCGTTTGAGGAGACGCCCCGGAGGGGCCCCGGCCCCCCACCCACCCGGCAAAGGCGCACCCCGCACCCCACGGGAACACCCGCACCACCGCGTCTGCACACCGGCGAATCGACCGCCGCAGACGCAGAACGGCCGGGGCCGGGGCCGTGCAGGGGAGTCCCCGCAGAACGACGAACACCGACCCGGGTCCATCACGTACCCGCGGAACGTTCGTCGTTTGAGGAGACGCCCCGGAGGGGCCCCGGCCCCCCACCCACCGGGCAGAGGCGCACGCCGCGCCCAACGGGGGCACCCGCACCGACAAGCCCGTCCGGCGATTGAGGACGGAACCCCCCGCCCGGGGCAAGGGCAAGGGCAAGGAACCCCGCTGCCGCCCGCCCAAGGGCTACGCGTCGGGTTCGATCACAGTGAAGTACCCGGCGAACGCCGCCACCGCCTCGGCCTCCGCGATCCGCCCATCGCGGTCCGCGTCCAGGCTCTGCGCGGCGAACGCCGCCGCGTCGGGGCTCGCGCCCAGGACCCGCAGGGCCCGTTCGACCGCCGGCACGGCCGCCGCGCCGTCGTCGTCCGGGTCGGCCACCGCGATGGCCGCCCGCAGGAAGGGGCGGGCGATCTCCGCGAAGCGCTCGGGGTTGTCGCGCAGCCGTTTCACCGCGCCGCCCACGAACTCCTCACGGGTGACCCGCTGGTCCCCGTCGACGTCGGCGATACCCGCCATGCCCTGCCAGAACGCCTCGGCTCCGCTGTAGAGCGCCTGGCCCTTGTCGCAGCGGGCCGTCGTACCGAACTCGGTGAGCAGACGGGCCGCGGCGGCGTTGAAATCCGCGCGATCGATGTATCCGTTGCCGTCCTGGTCGAAGGCGGCGAAGCGGAAGGCGATCTTGCGCTCATACTCTGCGCTGTCCATGCGGGGAGCGTACGACGCTCGCAGGCGTCACGTGTCACTTACGCGCGTCACCGGTGTGACAACCCGGTATTAATGTCCGGGCGGGCGACCAGCCGGCAGCCGTTTCAGGCCGAGAGCGGCTGGGCTTCCTCGTCGACGGCGGAGTCCCAGTCCGGGTAGACCTCGAACAGCCGGCGTACGCCCAGCGCGGCAAGCACCCGGTTGACGTGGGAGCCCTCCTCGGCGCCCCGGGCGGGCAGGATCAGCCGCAGCCGGCCGCCGCAGGACCGCATCAGACGGCGGGAGGCGATCAGGACGCCCACGCCGCTGGAGTCGCAGAAGAAGACCTCGGAAAGGTCGAGCACGACGTCGTGGCAGCCCACGGCCACCGCGTCATGGACGGACTGACGAACCACCGGTGAGGTCACCAGGTCCAGCTCGCCGCGCATGTGCAGAACGGTCCACACGCCCTGCTCGGTCTCGGCCACTTTCAGTGTCACGCGACTGGGCCTCTCGTTCCGGGGATTCCTGGGGGTTCCAGTGATCCGGAAGTTTGCGTTCCTCCTCGCGGCTGCCCAGGCGCACTCCCCATGAAACACCGCCTCCCCGAGGAAGGCGCAGAACGGTTTCGTGCAGAAATGATCACTTCAGGTCCGATTCCGTCGTTGCGGTGTGCCGCATTCCCTACCATCCAGGGCGCTCACAGGGACGTACTTGCCGTAAAGGGGCGTGCTCGGTCAGCCTTGCCGACTACATTCGATGTGACGAGGGGTACAGGGCGAGAGGCCCTGACGGCACAGGGCTGGGGGTCGCATGGCCAAAAACGCACCACCCCGCTGGGACCGCAGGATGCAGCAGCGTCTGGCACGCGGTGAGGCGGCCGCCCTCGGCGAGCTCTACGACCGGTTCGCCTCCCTCGTGCACAGCCAGGCCAACCGGATGCTCGACGACGAGAGCGCCGCGGACCTCGTCACGCGCGAGGTCTTCGGCTACGTGTGGGAGAACCCCGACGCCTACGACCCCAAGCAGGGCTCGATGCGGTCCTGGGTCGCCCGGCTCACCCACCGCGAGTCCGTGCAGCGGCTGCGCAGGACCGCCGCCGCCCGGCAGGCGAACGACGCCTACGACGGGTACGGGGAGGACGAGGGGTACGACGGGTCCGGCATCGGCCCGGCCGACCTGGAGGAACGGGTGCGCCTGGCCACCGCCGCGGCCCGCGCCGACTACATCGTCGCGTCCATGCCCGCACCGCTGCGGGCCGCGCTGGAGCTCGCGTACATCCAGCGGCGCGACTACCGGCAGACCGCGACCGACCTCGGGGTGACCGAGGACGAGGCGCGCCGCCGGCTGCGGCTGGGGCTGCAGCTGCTGTCCACCGCGCACACCCGGCCACTGGAGGGCTCCTCACCGCCCGGATACGGACGGCCGCTGTGACCGACGGCAGTGACGGCTTCGACGAGGGCGGCCGCGAGGGAGAGGGGCGGGACGAAGTGGCGCGGGGCGCCCGGCGCATACCGGGTCCACGGGCCGCCGCGGACGACTTCGACCCGAGCCGGTTCGTCCCGCCGCCGCCCGTGCCCGCACCCGCTCCGCCTCAGGAGGCCGAGGCGGAGCCGGCGCGGCCCGACGACGAACCGCCCGGCCCGCCACCGGTGCCCGCGCCCGCGCCTCAGGTGCCCGCGCCGGAACAGGCGCGGCCCGACGACGAACCGCCCGGCCCGCCGCCCGCCCTCGCGCTCCCGCACCGCGTCCTGAAGGCGCTGCTGGGAGCCTGGGCGCTGACCGCGTGCTCGGCCGAGGAGTCCGAGGCCGTCGAGGCGCACCTCACGGAGTGCGCCCCCTGTGCCGAGGAGGCGCTGCGGCTGCGCGACGCGGTCGGCCTGCTGCACACCGACCGCAGCCTGGACCTGGATCCGATGCTCCGGACCCGGGTGCTGGAGAACTGCCTGAACCGCCGGCCGGCCAAGATCCCGGTTCCGGAGTGGGCCGCCCCGTACGACGCCGAGACGGCCCGGCTCGACGCGCTGCTGCGCGACATCGGCGACTCGGAGTGGCACGCCCCGGTGCGGCTCAAGTGGTTCGAGGACGAGCGCGGGGTGAACCGCAAGACGACGGTCGCCGGTGTCATCGGTCATCTGATGACCGTCGACGGCCTGGTCAGCGCCGCCCTCGGCCTTGACGACCCGCTCGCCGAGAGCGTCCCCGGCACCCCGCGCCGGGGCTCCGGGCTGCAGCTCGCCCCCACCACGCGCACCGAGACGTACTGGTCCGCCGCCCGGCGCCCGCCGACCCGCAGCGTCCGCGAACCGTGGCGCGACCAGAGCCACACCCTCATCCGCACCGTGTCCTTCGCGGGGCGCGGCGTCTCGGATCTCTCCGTCTCCTACGGCGACTTCGCGCTGCCGTTGCAGGACGCCCTGCTGGACCGGGCGTTCGAGTGCTGGGTACACGCCGGTGACATCGCGGACGCGGTCGACTATCCGTACGAGCCGCCGTCCGCCGCCCACCTGCACCGGATGATCGACCTGGCGGCGCGGCTCCTGCCGGCAGCCCTGGCCGTACGGCGCCGGGCGGGGCTCGCCGGTCCGGCCCGCCGTCTGGTGACGGCCGGCTCCCCGGGCCGCTCGCTCCATCTGGAGGTCGAGGGTTCGGGCGGCGGCGACTGGTACATCGCGCTGGACTCCCCCGCCGCCCTCGGTTCCCCCGATCACACGGTGGCGCAGGTCGCACTGGACGGCGTGGAGTTCTGCCAGCTGGTGGCGGGGCACGTGCCGCCCGTGGAGGCGGCGGCAGGGCAGCGCGGGGACCGCGACGCGATCCGGGACGTGCTCTTCGCGGCGGCCTCGCTCAGCAGGCTGTAGACCGCCGGGCAGCCCTCAGGCGAAGATCACCGTGCGGCGGCCGTTCAGCAGGATGCGCCGCTCCGCGTGCCACTTCACCGCGCGCGCCAGCGCCTGGCACTCCACATCGCGCCCGATGGCGACCAGCTGGTCCGGCGTCACGCCGTGGCCCACCCGCTCGACCTCCTGCTCGATGATGGGGCCCTCGTCCAGGTCGGCCGTGACGTAGTGCGCCGTCGCACCGATCAGCTTCACCCCGCGGGCGTGCGCCTGGTGGTACGGCTTGGCGCCCTTGAAGCTCGGCAGGAACGAGTGGTGGATGTTGATGATCCGGCCGCTGAGCTGCTTGCACAGATCGTCGGAGAGGACCTGCATGTAGCGGGCCAGGACGACCAGCTCCACGTCCTCCTCGCGGACCAGCTCCAGCAGCTGCGCCTCCGCCTCCGCCTTGTTCTCCCTGGTCACGGGGATGTGGCGGAAAGGCACGTCGTACGAGGCGACCAGCTCGGCGAAGTCGGTGTGGTTGGAGACGACCGCCGCGATCTCGACCGGCAGGGCGCCGATGCGGGACCGGAACAGCAGGTCGTTGAGGCAGTGGCCGAACTTGCTGACCATCAGCACGACCCGCATCCGGTCCGAGGAGCGGTGGATCTGCCAGTCCATCCGGAAGGAGTCGCCGATCGCCGCGAAACTCGCCCGCAGCTTGTCGAGCGTCACCGGGCTGTCCGCCGAGAAGTGGACGCGCATGAAGAACAGACCCGTGTCGTGGTCCCCGAACTGCTGGCTGTCCTCGATGTTGCAGCCGGTCATGAAGAGATAGCTCGACACGGCGTGCACGATGCCCTGTTTGTCGGGGCACGAGAGGGTGAGGACGTACTGCTCGGGGGCGGTGTCAGCAGGCTGCGGCGCGGTCATCCCCGTAGCGTGCCACACCGTCCTCGTTTCAGGCGGTCCTGGTCATGATGCGGAGCACGTCCAGCGAGCGGGGCGGGACGTCGGGGTCCTCGCCGTCGTTCGTGGCGAGCAGCACATGGGCCTCGCGGGCGGCCCGGACGGCCTCCGGCCAGCCGTGGTGCTCCAGATAGGCGGAGACGGGGGCGTCCGCGCCGACCTGGTGCATGATGCGCAGCACCCGCAGCACGGCGACGTCGACGAGGGCGGCCTCGCCGGAGTCCCGGAAGACCGTGCCGACGTATTTCTCGGCGGACCAGTTGTCCAGCCAGGTGTCCTCGACCAGGCGGTACACGGCGTCGGTGACGTCGCCGTACCCCTCCCGGCCGGCCAGCCAGCACTCGTGGTGGAAGACGGGGTCGGAGAGCATATGCAGCGCCGAGCGCACGTTGCTGCGCCAGCGCCACCAAGGGATGTCATTGAGCGGCATGCCGCCCATGGTGGAGGAGCGACGGCCGCGACGGGAAGAGTTCTCGGAACCTTGCTGCACGGTTGTCGATCGTACGTTCCCTTTCCGGCTTCCCTTACGGGCCCCTGTAATTCACCTGCACGTCACCGAGCGTTGAGCGGAGCACACTGTGGCGTTACCCGGGGGCGGGAAGTGTCTGTGCCCATGACCGGACGGCGACGCCCCACCTCCCCCCGCCCCCTCAGGTTGTTCACCGGTGCGGTGGCGGCAGGGGCTTTGCTGATGACCGGCTGCGGCGCACTCCCTGGGGCATCGGGGGGCTCCAGGGAGCCCGTCACCGTCGTGACCTGGGCGCCCGGCGGCACCTCGGGGCCGGACGCCGCCAACATGGCGGGCATGACCGCGATGGCGCAGACGTACGCCCGCTGGATCAACGGCGAGGGCGGGATCGACGGACACAAGCTGCGCGTGATCACCTGCGACGAACAGGACACCTCGATCGGGGCGGGCAACTGCGCCCGCCGGGCCGTCGAGGAGAAGGCCGTCGCGGTCCTCGGCTCCTACAGCCGGCACGGACGGGCGTTCATGGCACCGCTCGAAGTCGCCGGCATCCCTTACATCGGCGGCTACGGCGCCTCCGAGGAGGAGTTCCGGAGCTACATGTCCTACCCGGTCACCGGCGGTCAGTCGGCGCTCCTGGCGGGCAACGCGAAGCAGCTGGCCGCCACCTGCGACCGGGTCTCCCTGGTGCGTCCGGACACCCTGGGCGGCGACAGCCAGGCCTGGCTCCTCAAGACCGGTCTCACCGAGGCCCACCGGCCCGCACCGGTCGACGTCCAGGCTCCCGAGGGCGCCACGTCGTACGACGACTCGGCCGGGCGCTCGCTGGCGGGGGCGGGCACCGACGGGGGCTGTGTGACGGCCGTGCTCGGTGACCGCACGGAGACGTTCTTCGACTCCTTCAGGCGGCTGGAGCCGGCCGGCGGATCCGTGCGGATCTCCTCGGTCCTGGGCAGCATCGGACAGCCGCTCATCGACCGCACCGGCGGCCGTGAGAGCCCGTTCGAGGGTGCGTACGTCACCGGGTGGTACCCGGCCCCCGGTGACAGCCGCTGGAATCTGATGCGGCAGGTGATCGGCAAGCACGCCTTCGGCGACAACCGCATCGACCCCGACGACACGGGGGTGCAGACGACATGGATCGCCTACACCGCCCTGAAGTCGATCGTCGAGTCGCTGAACGAGGCGGAGATCACGTCCCGCAAGGTCACCAAGGCCCTCGTCCACGGCACCCGGGTGGACACCGGCGGCCTCACTCCCGCACTGCGCTGGCGCTACGAGGACATGATCGGCTCGGCCTCGTACCCGCGCATCGTGAACAGCAAGGTGACGTTCCAGGTCGTCCGCGACGGCCGGCTGGTCGCCGACAAGAAGGGCTTCGTGGATGTGACGCGGACCCTGGCGGACGCCAGCGCGACCGGCTGAGAAGACCCCGGTACCGGCGCCGGGGTCCCGTGGCGTCCGCCGCGCTCAGAGTGCGGTGGACGCACGCTTCGTCAGGCCGTACTTCGCCGCGATGGTGTTCCACAGCTTGGACGCCTGCTTCTTGGCGTCGGTCGCCTCACCGCTCTGCGCGTTGGCCTGCTGCGTCTGCGTCGTCGTGCGGGCCTTGCCGTGCTTGCACACCTTCTTGCTCTTGGCCTGCGCCGCCCAGGCGGCGTAGTGGTCGTCCGCCGAGGCGGACGCCTGCCAGGCCTTGGTGAGCGATGCGGTCAGCCGGGCGTGGTCCGGCAGCTTGTCGACCGAGAGGTCCTTGAGCCGGGTCACCAGATCGCGACGCTGCTGGGCGGCGCCCTTGAGGTCGGCCACGGCCTTGTCCAGGTCGGTGCAGTTCTTGGTCTTCTCCACCGCGCCGATCACCGCGGACCGGCTGTTGTTGCTGTCCGCGAGCAGCTTGTCGAGGGCCTCCGCCTGCGGCTTCGCCGGGTCCACGGCGGGCTCGGACGAGGGCGGGGCGGAAGCGGGTGAACTCGCGGACGCCACCGGCTGCTTGCCGTCCTCGGTCTTGTCGTCGTCGCCACCGCTCAGCAGGGCGCCGGCGCCGAGACCGATCACGGCACAGCCGACGACGACCGCGGCGATCAGCGGGATGTGCGCCGACTTCTTCCGCCGCCCGTCCTGCCCGTCGTGCGGCAGCCCGTCCTCGGGACCGCTGTACGGGGGTGCCTGCTGGTACTGCGGGGGCGGCCCGCCCTGGTACGGCTGCTGTCCGCCCTGGGGCGGGTACTGCTGGTGCTGCTGGTGCTGAGAGGGGTCGAACCGGGGCATCTGCTGTGTGGCGCCCGCGGGTTCGTCGTTGCGGAAGAGGTTGTCGAACTCAGCGGGCGGCTGCCGCTCACCGGGCGTCCCCGGCCGGATGCCGTACGGGGCACCGCCCGGCACCGGGGGTATGTACTGGGTCGCGTCGGCGTCCTGGCCGCCCTGCGCGGGCGGCGGCGCGGCGTGACCACCCGGCTGCTGGTACGCCTGCTGCTGGGCACGGCCCAGGAACTGCGTGGACTCCGCGGGGTTCTCCGGCGGCAGTCCGCCCGGCCCGGGTCCGCCCGGAACCGGGGCGATGTACTGCGTGGCGTCCACGTCGCCGCCCCCGCCGGGCCCCGCCTCCGGTGGCAACGGCTGTCCGTACGGCGACGGTTGGGGCTGGTGCGGCTGCTGGGCGGGCAGGTGGGGCTGAGCCTGCTGCCCCTGCCCGTACTGCCCGTACTGCTGCCCCTGCTGCCCGTAGGCGCTCTGCTGGTCCTGCCCGTACGCGCTGTGGCCGCCCTGGGGCTGCCCCTGCTGCGCGGGGTCCTGCTGGGGTGCCTGCGGCCCCCAGGGCTGCCCCCACGGCCGGCCGCCGGCCGGGGCGGCCTGGTCCGCCGGTCCTCCCGGCGTCCAGGGCTCTCCGCCGCCCGCGGGCAGCACGACGCCCTCGTGCGCGGGTCGTACAGCAGGGAGCTGCTGCTCGTCACCCTGTCCGCTCTGTGTCACCGGGACTCCTACGTGTGAACCTATGGAATCGTCGGCTCACGCTATCGGGTGGTCCCCACCGTTCGCCAAGCGCGTGTTGTCGCTCACCACCCCTTCACACCGGCTGTAACACTCCGCCGCCTTAAGACGCAGTTAAGGGGGCGCCCGCGCCGGGCGGGCCCGGAAACGCCCTCCCATCAGGCCGCCTGGAGCTCCAGACGGGCGCCGAACTCCCGCACCGCGGGCTCGTCCCCGTAGGGCAGCAGACGCTGTTGCAGATCGTCCAGATACTCCACGCCCCGGCTGGAACGCACCGTGCCCAGCAGCTCCATCGCCCGCGTCCCCGTGTGGCAGGCCTGCTCCACCTCGCGCAGCTGCACCTGCGCGGCGGCCAGCAGGGCCAGACCGATGCCCCGGCGGCGGGCACGGGACGCCGGAAGGCCGCCCAGGGCCTCCTTCGCCCGGCGCGCGGCCGCCTCCGCCTGGCCGAGGTCGCGGTGGCAGTGCGCCAGCTCGTCGGCCAGATACGCGTGGTCGAAGTGCACGATCCAGTCGGGATCGTCACCGCTGTCCGGGTCGGCCTGCTCCAGCGCGGTTAACGCCCGACCCGCCACCGCCTGCGTGGTCCGCGCGTCCCCGAGCAGTGCGTGGCCGCGCGCCTCCGCCGCGTAGAACATCGCCTCCGCCCTAGGGGTGACCCGCCCGCGCGCGCCCTCCTGCGCCGCCCGGGCCAGCTGGGCGATCTCCCGCGGATTGCCGAGCTGGGCCGCGAGATGGCTCATCGAGGCGGCAAGCACATATCCCCCGTAGGCGCGGTCGCCCGCCGCCTGGGCGAGACGCAGTGCCTGGATGTAGTAACGCTGGGCGAGGCCCGGCTGACCCGTGTCGATCGCCATGTACCCGGCGAGCTCGGTGAGCCGTGCGACCGCCCCGAACAGCTGCCGCCCGGTCGACTCGCGGTACGCCCCCGAGAGCAGCCCGGAGACCACGCTGTTCAGGTAGTGCACCAGGACCGGCCGCACATGACCACTGCCGAACCGGTGGTCCAGGTCGACCAGCGCCGCCGTCGTCGCCCGCACCGCCTCCACGTCCGGCATCCCGACCCGGGCCCCGGCCGCCCGCGCGACCTGCGGGTCCGCCCCGGAGATCAGCCAGTCCCTGCTGGGCTCGACCAGCGCCGAGGACGCGACCGCAGAACCGGTCAGGAAGTCACGGCGCCCGACGTCGCTGCGCCACAGCTCGCAGACCTGCTCGATCGCCCCGATCACCGTCGGGGCGAACTGCAGGCCGACACCGGAGGCCAGGTTCTTGCCGTTGGCCATCCCGATCTCGTCGATCGTGACCGTACGGCCGAGCTTGCGGCCGAGCGCCTCGGCGATGATTCCCGGCGCCCTGCCGCGTGGCTGCTGTCCGCGCAGCCAGCGGGCCACGGAGGTCTTGTCGTAGCGGAGGTCGAGCCCGCGCTCGGCCCCGACCATGTTGACCCGGCGGGCGAGGCCCGCGTTGGAGCATCCGGCTTCCTGAATGAGCGCCTGGAGCCGTTCGTTCGGCTGGCGTGCGACGAGAGGCCTGGCTGCCATGTTTGTCCCCCTGAGGCCGCAGTGATCATTGAGGAATCACTGCCCGACATATGCCTGAGAAATTCGCCGATTCATCGTGATGGTCACTTTTGACGCGTCTCTACCTTTTCCTCCCGGCGCGCACCCTAAGATGCAGAACGAACTGTGCCGGATCTCCGGTACGTGGCTACCCGCCCGCCGCCACCGTCCCTCCCGCGCGCCCCCACTGGTGCATCGATGCGCCCCACATGCGGGCGCGAGCGGCCGTAACCGCGCTCGCCGCGCCCGTAACCCCGGGTGGTGGCGGGAGTTGTGCTGGGCGTGGAAGAGCCCATCGGAGTCATGGAAGCCGCACCGATCCCCCAGCAGCGGGTCGAGCAGCTGCTCGACGCTGCCGTGAGGTACGCGGAGGAGCGGCACTGGGACGTGTGCCCCGGCGCCTGGCTGGAGCCGGCCGGCGGCACGGAACGGTGCTCGTGCGGCGAGGCGGGCTGCGGGGCGCCCGGCGCCCACCCGACCCGGCCCGACTGGGCGGGCCGGGCCACCGGCAGCGGCGCGGCGGCCCGCCGGATGTGGTCGCAGGAGCCCCGCGCCTCGATCCTGCTGCCGACCGGCCGCGTCTTCGACGCGATCGACGTACCGGAGTCGGCGGGCTTCCTGGCGCTGGCCAGGATGGAGCGGATGAGCCTGCCGCTCGGACCGGTGACCCGCACCCCCGACCGCCGGATGCAGTTCTTCGTCCTGCCGGGCGCGGCCGCCAAGACCGATGCCCTGGTCCGGAGGATCGGGTGGGACGCCGCGGCGATCGCGCTGCGTGGGTTCGGCGAGGGCCACTACGTCGCCGCACCGCCGACCCGTGTCGGCGGCGCCGGGGCGGTGCAGTGGGCCCGCAGCCCCTCCACCGCCAACCGCTGGCTGCCCGAGGTGGAGGAGCTCATCAGCCCGCTCGCCTACGCCTGCGGGCGCGAAGCCGCGGACGCGCGGGGGCGCCTTTCGTAGGGTGGCCCCAAGAAGGAGCGTCCGGCGACGGAGGCGGGGTGACACCGCCCCGCGTCACCCGGTGCTCCGAGGGGACTTCGAAGGGCGTGCACCATGCCGGACCGGACAGCGGACACCGACGGAGCGGACCGGGCCGTCGAGCCGGGGGCGACGCCCCCCGCGGTGCGTGTGGAAGGACTGTGGAAACGTTTCGGCGACCACACGGCGGTCGCCGGAATCGATCTGGTGCTGCCCGCGGGCAAGTTCATCGGCCTGGTCGGCCCCAACGGCGCCGGCAAGACCACCACCCTGTCCATGGTCACCGGCCTGCTCCGCCCCGACATGGGCCGGATCGAGATCGGCGGCCGCGACGTCTGGCGCGACCCGGTCGAGGTGAAGTCCCGCATCGGCGTCCTGCCCGAGGGCCTGCGGCTCTTCGAGCGCCTCTCCGGGCGTGAACTCCTGGCCTACACGGGCCGGTTGCGCGGGCTCCCCGGTGCCGAGGTGGACAGCAGGGCCACCCAACTGCTGGACGTCCTGGATCTGGCGGGCGCCCAGCACAAACTCGTCATCGACTACTCGACGGGCATGCGGAAGAAGATCGGGCTCGCCGCCGCCCTGCTGCACAACCCCGAGGTGCTCTTCCTCGACGAACCGTTCGAGGGCGTCGACCCCGTCTCGGCGCAGACCATCCGCGGGGTGCTGGAGCGCTACACCGGCTCCGGGGCCACCGTCGTCTTCTCCAGCCATGTGATGGAGCTCGTCGAGTCGCTCTGCGACTGGGTGGCCGTCATGGCGGCGGGCACCATCCGCGCCCAGGGCACGCTCGACCAGGTCCGCGGCGGCGCGCCCTCGCTGCAGAACGCCTTCCTGGAACTCGTCGGCGCGGGCGGCCGCGACGACAGCGCCGCCCTGGACTGGCTCGGCGGTGCCCGATGAGCGTGCTCGACGCCCCGGCCGCCTCGGGACCTCCGGCGTACCGCCCGGCGGGAGGTACGGAACTGGTCCCCGTCCTCGTACGCCTCAAGCTCGCCCTGCTCCGCAACGGGCTGCGGCAGTCGGCCGGCCGCCGGGCCGTGTACATCGCCTCCGTCGTCGCCACCCTGCTGATCGCCCTGGGCCAGCTGATCGGGCTGATCGCGCTCCGCGGGCACGCCCACGCGGGCTCCCTCGTCGTCCTGCTGGCCGCGGTGCTGGCAGCCGGCTGGGCCGTGATGCCGCTGTTCTTCGCCGCCGGTGACGAGACCCTCGACCCGAGCCGTCTCGTGATGCTGCCGCTGCGGCCCCGGCCCCTGATCACGGCACTCCTGGTGTCCTCGCTCATCGGCATCGGTCCGCTGTTCACGCTCTGCCTGGCGGCCGGTTCGGTCGTCGCGCTCGCGCACGGGCCGGGCGCTGTGGTGTTCGCCGTCCTGGCGGCCCCGCTGACCCTGCTGGTCTGCGTCGCGCTGGCACGGGCCGTCGCCACGGCCAACACCCGGCTGCTGACGTCCCGCAAGGGCCGCGACCTGGCGGTGCTCAGCGGACTGGTGATCGCGGTCGGCATCCAGGGCGTCAACTTCGGCGTGCAACGGCTCGGCCGGGCGGGCGGCCTCTCCGCGCTCGACCCGGCGGCGGAGGTGGTGCGCTGGCTGCCGCCCGCATCGGCGATCGGCTCCGTGGATTCCGCGTCCCAGGGGGCGTACGGACGGGCCGCCGTGCAACTGCTGCTCTCCGCGGCCGCGCTGGTCCTGCTGGTGGTGCTGTGGCGGCGCAGCCTGGAGAAGCTGATGACGGCGCCGGACGGCTCGACGCTCTCCGCCGCCGAACCGGCCCGTACGAAGTCCGGCGGGGACGGCTCCGGCTTCTGGGGGCTGTTCCCCGAGGGGCGCACGGGCACGGTGATGCAGCGCAGCCTGCGCTACGTCGCCCGGGACCCGAAGACCAAGGCGGCCTGGGTGACGGCGCTGGCGATCGGGCTGATCGTGCCGCTGCTCAACGCCTTGCAGGGCACGGGGTCGGTCTACTTCGCGTGCTTCGGCGCCGGGATGCTCGGCATCCAGATGTACAACCAGTTCGGGCAGGACACGTCGGCGTTCTGGATGGTGGCGCTGACGATCTCCTCGACCCGTGACGCATACCTCGAACTGCGGGCGCGGGCCCTGGCCCTGCTGCTGATCACCCTCCCCTACACGGTCGTGGTCACGGTCCTGACCGCGGCGGTGCTCGGGGACTGGGGGGTGCTGCCGGGGGTCATGGGGCTGTCGCTCGCCCTGCTGGGCGCGATGCTGGCGACGGGTGCGGTGGCCTCGGCGAACTTCCCGTACTCGATCCCGCAGGACGGCGCCTTCAAGAACGTGGCTCCGGGGCAGGCCGGGCTCGCCTGGATCTCCATTCTGGGCGGCATGGTCTCGGCGGCGCTGCTGTGCGCGCCCGTCATCGGTCTGACGATCTGGCTGCATCTCGCCGACGCGGAGGGCCTGCTGTGGCTCATGGTGCCGGTGGGTGCCGTGTACGGGACGCTGATCGCCTGGGCCGGGCTGCGGGTCGCCGCGCCCCGCACCGCGGACCGCCTGCCCGAGATCCTGGCAGCGGTCAGCAAGGGGTGACGGACCCTGGTGCCGGGGCCTCTTGTCACACACCCCGGTGGCTCCGTGACAAGAGGCCCCGGCTCCCGGTCGCCTCGTTACGGAGCCACCGGCTCCCGGTCGCCCTGGGCGTCCTCGGCGAGCTGCTCCAGGAAGGGTTCGACCGCGGCGCGCCAGCCCTCCGGCCGGTCGTAGTGGACGAGATGGCCCGCGTCGGCCACCTCCGCGTACTGCCCCCGGGGCAGCACCCTGACCATCTCCTGGGCCTCCGCCCGGCCCAGCTCGCCGTCCGGACCGCGGAGCACCAGGGCCGGGCACCTGACCTGCGCCAGCTCCTCCCAGTGCGCGTCGAAGACCCAGGTGGCGCGGGAGGTGAGCATCTGCCGGCGGGAGAAGACGGGCCGCCATCCGTCGGCGCGCTCCCCCATCACCTCGGCGAAGAATTCACCGCGGGCCGGGTTGGGGCGCTCCACCCAGGGGTCGTCCTCGCCGAACCACTTCCGTACGTCGGACAGGGTGGCGAACGGCACCGGCCAGGAGCCGAACCAGTCCTCCCACTCCCGCTGCGAGGCCGCGCCGAGCGCGGAGGCCCGCATGTCGCAGATGACCAGGGCCCGGACGAGGTCGGGGCGCTTCGCGGCGAGCTGCCAGGCGGTGAGCGCTCCCATCGCATGCCCGATGAGGGTGACGGGGGCGAGGCCGAGCTGTTCGATCGCGGCCTCGGCGTCGGCGACGTACGCCTCGCGGGTGTACGGCCCCTCGGCCGGCTTCTCGCTGCGGCCGTGTCCACGCTGGTCGAGGCCGACCGCCCGGTACCGCTCGGCGAGCCAGCGGGTGGTGGAGGCCCAGTGGGAGGCCCTGCCCATCAGTCCGTGGAGCAGTAAGACGCCCCCGGCGCGGTCGGGTTCCGCGCGCTCCTTGGGCGGGTCGGCGAACTCCCAGGCCGCGAGGCGTACGCCGTCGGCTCCGGTCACATCGATGCGCCGCACCATCGTTTCTGGCACCCCCTTCTGGTCCCTCGATCACCATGTGGTCGCGTCGGCCAGACTATCGAACCTTTATTCGAAAACCGGGTTCCGGCACACAACACCGCTCGTTCGAGTGACCGCCTCCCAGGATTGACGTCGGCCACGGAGGGGAGATCTTCTCCGGGAGGCGAGCCACTCGGGGATGAGGGCTCGCGGGAACCGACCTCGGGAGCTCGGGGCTCCAGGTCGGAACAGGGGAGGACAGGCCCCGGCGCCTTGCGGCGCCGGGGCCATCCATCGTTCCGGGGCCCCTCGCTCCGGGGCCGCCCGTCGACCCAGGACCCGTCGCCCCGAGGCCGTCCCTCGCTCCGGCGCGACCGGTCCGGGGGCGCGCATCGGATACCGGGGCGCGCGTCACGGGCGCGTGCGCCGGGGTGTTCCGCCGGACCTCGACAGCCTTCTCCCGGCGTGCAGGCCGGACATGCCAGTGCGACGGGCGCATTCCCTGCTCCCCTCCCCGAACGCGCGGCCAGCCGGCCGGCACTCTCAGGTATCCCTCCGCGACAGCCTGGCACGCGATCCGCCCGGGCGCTGCAATTCCGGACGGAAAACGGAAAACGGACGTCAGCAACCGCTGATCGTCCGCCACCCGCACTCCGGCGCTTGCTCACATGTGGAGCATCGCCGCGTTCAAAGTCTCGCCCTGCCGCACGGTGCGCCCGCCTTCAACACCGGCCGGGGCTCGGCCCGGCGCCCACCCGGGCGCGGCGCCGGGCCGGGGCTCGGCGCCCGCACGGGGCTCAGCGCTTCGCCACGAACACGTGCGAAGCCACCTCCGCGTCGAGCTCCGCCGCCTCACCGCTGCTGCCGACCAGCACCCCGCCGGCCGACTGGGTCACGCTGACCACGGAACCGGGCTGCACGCCCGCCCGCCGCAGCGTGTACATCAGCTGGGCGTCCGTCTGGATCGGCTCACCGATCCGGCGGACCACCACCGTCTTGCCCTCGGTGCCCGGGTCGAGCTCCGACAGGCTGACCATGCCCTCGTCGAGGAACGGGTCGGCCTCGGCCTTCTCGCCCAGCTCCTCCAGGCCCGGGATGGGATTCCCGTACGGAGACTCCGTCGGGTGGCGCAGCAGCTCCAGCACCCGCCGCTCCACGGCCTCGCTCATCACGTGTTCCCAGCGGCACGCCTCGGCGTGGACCTGCTCCCACTCCAGGCCGATCACGTCGACGAGCAGGCACTCGGCGAGCCGGTGCTTGCGCATCACGCGGGTCGCCAGCCGGCGCCCCTCCTCCGTCAGCTCCAGGTGCCGGTCCCCCGCGACCTGCACCAGGCCGTCGCGCTCCATCCGCGCCACCGTCTGGCTGACGGTCGGACCGCTCTGGTCCAGCCGTTCAGCGATCCGGGCGCGCATGGGGACCACGCCTTCCTCTTCGAGTTCGAGGATGGTGCGGAGATACATCTCCGTTGTGTCGATCAGTCCGGACATTCGTGCCCCTCGATGCAGTCGTGCGCTGGCCCTCGTCCAATTCTGACGCATAGCGCCGACAACCGTGCCTCACCGTCCGAAGGAGCTCGTGCGGCAGGGGCCCGGAACGGCCTGTGCGGTATTGACATGTCACTGGTCCAGACCGCAACGTGATCGGCGGTACGGACGCCCCCTGGACACCCCACCCCGCCGGAAAGGCCCTCCTCGATGAGCGAAAGCAAGCTGGCCGGTCAGTTCTTCGACGCAGCGATCGGCCTGCTGGAGCGCGTGCGCGACGAGGAGTCGGGCTCCATCGCGGCAGCCGGTGACGCGATCGCCGACACCGTCGTCGCAGGCGGCAGGCTCTTCGCCTTCGGAGCCGGGCACTCCTCGCTGGCCGCCCAGGACGTCGTCTACCGCGCCGGCGGGCTCGCCCTCATGAACGTGCTGGCCGTCCCCGGCACCCTCGGCGTCGACGTCATGCCGGCGACCCTCGGCTCGGCCCTGGAGCGGGTCGACGGCCTCGCGGGCGCGGTACTCGACTCCAGCCCCGCGAAGTCGGGCGACGTCCTCGTGATCATCTCGCTCTCCGGACGCAACGCCCTGCCGGTGGAGATGGCGCTGAACGCCCGCGCGCTGGGGCTGAAGGTCATCGGCGTCACCTCGGTCGCGTACGCGGAAGGCACCCGGTCCCGCCACAGCTCGGGCGGATTCCTGCGGGACCACTGCGACATCGTCCTGGACAGCAAGATCTCCATCGGAGACGCGGAGCTGGACGTGGACGGCATCGAGGCGCCCTTCGCCCCCGCGTCGACGGTGGTCACCAGCGCGATCATGCAGGCGATGATGGCCGCCGCCGCGGAGCGGCTGCTGGAGCGGGGCGTCGAGCCGCCGCTGCTGCGGTCGGGCAACGTCGACGGGGGCCACGAGTGGAACGGCCGCGTGATGGCGGAGTACGCGGACCGGATCTTCTACCGCCACTGAGCGCGGCGCCGCCCCGTCGGCGCGCTCCGCGAAGCCGCCCGTCGGTACGCACCGGCACTCGCCTTCGCCTGACGTCGGTACGCACCGGCGCACTCGCCTCCGCCTGCTCTGCGGGACGCACCGGCGCGCTCGCCTCCGGTGGCGGCCTCAGGATTCCGTCGGCTGCGGAGCCACCGCGGAGAAGGCCACCCCCGTCAGCTCCTCGGAGACGGTCCACAGGCGCTGCTGGACGGCCCGGTCGTGGGAGTCGGGGCTGGAGGTGACCCGTTTCGGGTAGCCCCGGATCTCGCCCCGGCTGCCGGGGCCGTAGTACTGACCGCCGGTGACGGACGGGTCGGTGGCCGCGCGCAGTGTGGGCAACGCCCCCATCTCGGCCTTCTGCGTGAGCAGCGGCGCGAGCCAGGTGACGGGCACGCGCAGCGCGGCGGGCGCGTTGCGGGTGAGCTCCGTGTTGGACACCCCGGGATGGGCGGCCACCGCGACCGTGGTGCCGTGGGGTGCGAGCCGGCGCTGCAGCTCGTACGTGAACATCAGGTTGGCGAGTTTGGCCTGGCTGTAGGCCCCCAGGCGGCTGTACGAGCGCTCCCACTGCAGATCGTCGAAGTGGATGGCGGCCCGGATGCGGTGACCGGTGCTGCTGACGGTCACGACGCGGGAGCCGGGGACGGGCAGGAGCCGGTCCAGCAGCAGGCCGGTCAGGGCGAAGTGCCCCAGGTGGTTGGTGCCGAACTGCAGCTCGAAGCCGTCGGCGGTGGTCTGCCGCGGGGTGTACATCACGCCCGCGTTGTTGATCAGGAGGTCGATGCGCGGGTGGGCCGCGCGCAGGTCGGCCGCCGCGGACCGGACCGAGTCCAGAGAGGCCAGGTCCAGGGACTGGACGGTGACGTCCCCGGTGATGCGGGCCGCCGCCCGTTTGCCCTTTTCGACGTCGCGGACCGCCAGGACCACCGCCGCGCCCCGCTCCGCGAGCATCCGGGCGGTCTCGAAGCCCAGTCCGGTGTTGGCGCCGGTCACGATCGCCACCCGGCCGCGCTGGTCGGGAATGTGCTGTCCGGTCCATTTGCCACTCATGCCGCACCCCTAAAGAACCATCGGTCTGTTGTAAGGAAACGTAAGAGACCGACGGTCTCCTGTCAAGGGACCGGCGGTCTTTAAGTTAGGCTGGGGGCGTGACATTCCAGCGTGCGCGCAGCGAGGAGCAGCGGGAGATCCGCCGCCGGGCGATCCTGGACACGGCGGCGGCGATGCTCGACGAGATGCCCGTGGCCGAGGTGACCCTCAACGAACTCAGCCGGCGGGTGGGTCTGGCGAAGTCGAACGTCCTGCGGTACTTCGAGTCGCGCGAGGCCGTGCTGCTGGAGCTGCTGGACGCCTTCCTGCAGAGCTGGCTCACCGAGCTCGCGGCCGAACTGGACGCGGACATCGACGCGCACGCGGCCCCGGAAGTGCGGGCGGGCCGGCTGGCCGAGACCCTCAGCCGGTCACTGGCGGACCGGGTGGTGCTGTGCGACCTCTTCGGCGCGCAGGGCGGCGTCCTCGAACACAACGTCTCGGTCGAGGTGGTCAAGCGGCACAAGCGTGCCGCCCTCACGCGGCTCGCGACCATGACCGAGCTCGTACGCCGCCACGTGCCCGAGCTCGGCGACGGAGCGCAGGTGTTCTGCCTGATGAGCCTGGTCTCGGCGGGCGCCCTGTCGGCCTACGTCCCACCGCCGCCCAGTCTCCTCGCCGCCTACGCGGACGAGCCCGACCTGGGCGTGCTCCACCTGGATCTGCGCGACGCCCTGCGGACCTCCTTCACGGCGGCGCTCCTCGGCGTGCTGCCGCGCGCCTGAGCCCGTCCGTCCGCCGTGGGCGCGGGACACCCGCACCCGTCCGTGCGCCCTGCGCGGCGCGCCTCAGACGCCCGGCGGGCCCGGCTCGCCCGCCATCACCTGCCCCAGGTCCACCGACGCCGCCACCCGGTCCGCCACGCTCTCCGCGTACACCGCGTCCGGGCGCTCGAACGCGGCACGGTGCGACGAGCGCAGGAACGTCACCACGCCCAGCGTCCGTCCCCGGCTCCGCAGCACCACGCAGAGCGCGTGCACCGCGTCGGCCGGCCACCGGCGCTCCGCCGCCCACTCCCCCGCCGCCTGTGCCGACCCGGCCCCCGCCGAGGCCCGCACCGACCCCGTACGGTCCACCGCCTGCAGGGCAGGGTGCCCCGGCGCGTACCGCAGCGGGATGCCGCCCCCGGCCACCGGCAGGCACGGGCCCGGCTCGTCGGACGGCGTCCCGGCGGCGCGCACCAGCCGCTCGCCCGCCACCAGGTCGATCAGCGCGTGGTCGGCGAAGCCCGCGAGTGCGTAGTCCAGCGACGACGTGGCCGCCTCCATCGGGTCCTCGCACTCGGCGGCCGACCGTGAGGCCCGGTGCAGCTGCCTCGACCGGAAGCGCACCCGGTCCGCGTCCTGGGCCGCCAGCTTCGCCGCCGTCACGTCCTGGAACAGCCAGCCGACACCCAGCGGCACCGGCTCCTCCGCGAGCGGCGAGGCCAGCCGCAGGAAGCCGCTGCGCCAGCAGCGGCGCCGGTCGCCCTCGCCCGTACGCAACGTCACCCACAGCTCGACCGGGGCGGGCGGCGCACCCTCGGCCAGCACGTGCTGGAGAGCGCCCTCCAGCTCCTCGACACCCTGCACGATCAGCTCGCCGAGGGGCCGGCCCAGCAGCGTCGTCCGGCCGCCGCCCAGCGCGCGGGCCGCGTGGGCGTTGACGACGGTCGGCCGCAGGTCCACGTCCACGAGGACCACGCCCCATGACGCGTCCTCAAACAGCGCCTCGCTCAGCGCGATGGACCGCTCCAGATCGATCTGCGCATGGACCTCGCTGAACGCGCAGTACACCCCGGCGGGCTTGCCGTCCGCACTCCGCACCCCGGCCGACTGGGTCCGCACGAGCACCCGCCCGCCGTCCTTGCGCAGCAGCGCGAACTCGTGCACCTGCCGGCCGGCCCCGTCCATGACGGCCATCAGCCGCCCCTGCACCTCGCCCGCGTCCGCCCGCCGCACGGCCCATCCGGCGAACCCGGGCCGGCCGACGGCCTCCTCGGCCGACCAGCCGAGGATCCGCTCGGCCTCGCGGTTCCAGTGGGTGACGGTGCCGTCGGCGTCGAAGGCGCACAGCGCGGCGTCCATCCCGTCGAGCAGGGCCGCCAGCAGCTCCGCCCCGGGAATCGGTTCGGGACCGAGAGCATCGGTCGTTCCGCTGCTCGTGGAAGCACTCATCCCGGGACCCCCTGCAGGACGTGTCCGCCATTGCCGCACGTCAGACCATTGAACTCGAACGTGACGCAGCACACATCAACTTCCCGGAAATCACCGGAAATCAAGGGCCCCGGTAATTCGGTTGTGCGGCGCCGGAGAGCTTCCTAGGCTGCTGCTACACGCAGAAAGGAGGTGTTCCGGAAGTGATTTCTTCTCGGACTCGTGAGGTGACTGCGGGCTGACGCCCGTTGTCGCGCTCTTTGCAGTGCAGGCCGGTCATCGGCCAATCCCAAGCAGTCACCGACCCGCAGGCTCGCCGGTAAGTCCGGCCGGCTCCTCCGCAAGGAGGGACCAGAGCCTGCGGGTTTCTGCATGTCAGGGGCGGATCCGCCCCGCGGCCACAGCCTCTCGACGCGGCCCGGGACAGCGCCGCCCTACGCCCACGGGCTCCCGACACGGCCCGGGACAGCGCCGCCCTACGGGCACAGCCTCTCGACGCGCCATGCGCCTTCGGCCTCCCGCACGTACCGGAGCCGGTCGTGGAGCCGGTTCTCGTGGCCCTGCCAGAACTCGATCGTGTCGGGGACGACGCGGAAGCCGCCCCAGTGCGGCGGCGCCGGGACCTTCTCGCCCTCCGGGTAGCGGGCCGCGAGGTCCTCGTAGCGGTGGATCAGCTCCTCGCGGGAGTCGATCACCGTGGACTGGTCGCTGGCCCAGGCGCCGAGCTGGGAGCCGTGGGGGCGGGTACGGAAGTAGGCGACCGTCTCCTCGCGGGCGACGCGGACCGCGGTGCCCGTCACGATGACCTGGCGGGCCAGCGGGTGCCAGGGGAAGAGCAGCGCCACATGCGGGTTGGCCGCCAGTTCCCGGCCCTTGCGGGAGTCGTAGTTGGTGAAGAAGACGAAACCCCGCTCGTCGTACATCTTGAGCAGCACCGTGCGGGAGGACGGCAGGCCCTCGGGGGTCGCCGTGGAGACCACCATGGCGTTCGGCTCGTGGAGCATGCCGCCGGCGGCGATCTGCCGGAACCAGCGGGCGAACTGCCGCATCGGATCGGCGGCGAGATCCGCCTCGGCGAAGGCCTCGGAACGGTACTGCTCGCGCATCGCGGCCGGATCGGTGGTGGAATCGGAGGAGGAGTCTGCGGTGGGCACGGTGTCATCCTGCCGCAGCGGCCGCGTCCACCGGGCGAGGAGGTCCGCCACCGCTGTTTCGGGTGCGACGGAGGAAGCTGTGCCGGATGTCACGCTTCCCGGTCACGTCGGAACCCGCCAGTATCTTGGGTGGGCCCTGGGGCCCGCCCGCAGCCGCCGACCGAGGGAGCCGCCTGATGTCCGACTTCGTACCCGGACTCGAAGGAGTCGTCGCGTTCGAAACGGAGATCGCCGAACCTGACAAGGAAGGCGGTTCGCTGCGGTACCGAGGCGTCGACATCGAGGATCTCGTCGGCCATGTGTCGTTCGGCAACGTGTGGGGGCTGCTCGTCGACGGGGCGTTCAGTCCCGGCCTGCCGCCCGCCGAACCGTTCCCGATCCCGGTGCACTCCGGTGACATCCGGGTCGACGTCCAGTCCGCCCTGGCGATGCTCGCGCCCGTGTGGGGCCTGAAGCCCCTGCTGGACATCGACGAGGAGACCGCCCGCAACAACCTGGCGCGGGCCGCCGTCATGGCCCTGTCGTACGTCGCGCAGTCCGCGCGCGGACAGGGCCGGCCGATGGTGCCGCAGAGCGAGATCGACAAGGCCGGATCCGTCGTGGAGCGGTTCATGATCCGCTGGCGCGGTGAGCCGGATCCCCGGCATGTGAAGGCCGTCGACGCCTACTGGACGTCGGCCGCCGAGCACGGCATGAACGCCTCGACGTTCACCGCCCGCGTCATCGCCTCCACCGGCGCCGACGTGGCCGCCGCGCTGTCCGGCGCGGTCGGCGCCATGTCGGGCCCGCTGCACGGCGGCGCGCCGTCCCGCGTCCTCGGCATGATCGAGGAGATCGAACGGACCGGGGACGCCACCGCGTACGTGAAGAAGGCCCTGGACAAGGGCGAGCGGCTGATGGGCTTCGGCCACCGGGTGTACCGGGCCGAGGACCCCCGCGCCCGCGTCCTGCGCCGCACGGCCGAGGAGCTGGGCGCACCGCGCTTCGAGGTGGCGCAGGCGCTGGAGAAGGCCGCGCTGGAGGAACTGCACGCGCGGCGCCCGGACCGGGTGCTGGCGACGAACGTGGAGTTCTGGGCAGCGATCATGCTGGACTTCGCGGAGGTCCCGGCCCACATGTTCACGTCGATGTTCACGTGTGCGCGTACGGCGGGCTGGTCGGCGCACATCCTGGAGCAGAAGCGCACGGGCCGCCTGGTGCGGCCGTCGGCGACGTACATCGGGCCGGGCACACGCAGCCCGCAGGAGATCCCGGGGTTCGATCAGCTGGCGGACCTGGGGAACTGAGACTCCCGGACTCCCGGACTCCCGGACTTCCGGGCTCCCGCATCCGAACGACGCGGCGCCCTGGCCCTGGCCGCCAGGGCGCCGACGTGTGTCAGCCGATGCTCCAGGGGTCACGCCCCGCGCCGAGCCGTGCCGCAGCCGTCGCAAGCCTGTGGCGCGCCTGTGTCATTCCCGCCCCAGGCTGAGATGCGTCATGAACGTTCCGGCTGTCGTATGGAGCAGCCGCCACTGCCAGTTAGGTCAAAATGACACACAAGGGACGCATCTTCTTCGCGGTCGCACTCACCACTGTGGGACTCGGGCTCACGGCCTGCAATGACGGCGAGGACTCGGCATCGGTGCAGGACTCGCCCTCGGCGTCCGCCCCGGCGTCGCCCGACCCGGCATCGTCCGACCCGGGCAGCGAGAGCCCGTCCGCGGACCCCGGTGACGACGCCGCGGCACCGGCCGGTGGTGACGTCGCCGCACCGGGCACGAAGTTCAAGGTCGGCGACCGGGCGGTCCTGCCGTTCAAGTACGGGACGGAGAAGAAGGGCACCGTCGCCGTGACCGTCACGGCGATCGAGAAGGGCGCCGAGGCCGACATGGCCGCGTTCGGCGCGAAGGCGAAGGGCATGACGCCCTATTACATCCGGATGAAGGTCGAGAACGTCGGCGGCACCGACCTGGCGTACTCGTCGCTGAGGCTGCGCGGCCAGCTGGAAGGCGGCGGCCCCACCGGCGTCATCCTGATAGGCGACCTCCCGGGCAAGTGCGACAGCGAGTCGGCACCCCGCGACTTCACCACCAAGGGCGCGTCGTACGAGACCTGCTCGCTCAGCGCCACGAAGACCACGCCCATCGCGGCGGCCTCGTTCGAAGAGGGTGACGCGTACAGCGACAGCCCGGTCCTCTGGACCAACTGACCACCCGTCCCCATGTCCGCGAGCCGGGCATCTCGTCCATGACGACATGCCCGGCCGGCGGCCGACCGCCTTCGGGTGCCCGCACGCGGGCCCGGAGGAGCAGTGGTGAAGGGGTCAGAGGATTTCGATGTCCTTGACCCGCGGCGGGTTGTTCGGGAACGTGATGTCGGTCCATCGGTTGATGCGCACCGAGTCGCCGTTCACGTCGTAGTAGATGAGGTCGTTATTACCCGTGGAAATACGGTCGACCCACCAACTGCCGAAGCTGGTACGCCCCTTGTTCGCATAGCAGTCCACGCTGGTACGGCCGTCCAGGTGGGACCAGACCTTCAGGAAGTTCTCCCCGCCGCGGCACTCGACGTGGTCGATGGCGAAGGCGTTGCTGGTGGGCATGACCATCGTGACCGCTGCGGTGGCAGCGATCGCCACACCCAGGGAACGGGCAGCCCTCTTCGTCCTTGAAATCACAACATCCCCTTCATTCGATTTCCGGCACCCGGCATTCCACCTTCGGCCTTCAGCCTTCGACCTTCGGTGTTCAACCTTCCGAATTCGAACGGGAAAGCCATGCCACAGGCGAGCGAACGAAAAGGAACCGAAAACGCATTCGCCCGCCACGCATTACCGCAATTCCCGTTCTCTTTCTTGCTTGACGAAGATCGCGCAAGCCGACTGCACAGGGCAATCACCCACGACTCCTCGGACCGGAAATAGCCCCCTAAATGTCCAGATCGAGACATGGGGGTGCTTTGTTGCTTTTCGGTCATCGACCGTCGATTTCTGGGCTTCGGGCTTCGGCACTCGGCCCTCGGCCCTCGGGAAGAGACCGATCATGGCCGATCCTTCGGCAGGCTCTACAGCTTTCCGGCGAGAAGCACGGTGCGGTGGCCGCCCAGCCTGCGGCCGATCTCCCGGGTGAAGCCGGATGTGAGTTCCGCCCAGCCCCAGAACGTGAACCCGAGGTGCCCGCACACGTAGTAGTCGTCCTCCCAGCTCCACCGGTCGATCCCGGAGGCGCCCTGGCAGGACGGGCAGTGCACCACCCCTTCGCCACCGCCCTCGGCCCAGTCGTGGAACCGCCCCTCGAAGGGGTCCCAGGCGGACTCGATGGGCTCCCACACCTCGTCGACCAGTCGGATCTCGGTCCGGCAGAGCGGGCAGACGGCCGCGCCCGCTTCTCCCTGGCCGCTGTCGAAGACAGTACGGCCGGTCTGGACGTGAAGGCCGTCGGACCACAGGTCGACCGGGTCCGGGTCACCGACGGCCTTGGTGAAGTGCGGGCCGGGCGCGTGTCCGTACCCGTCTCCGCCCAGGACGCAGTCGGTGCGCTCGGCGGCCACGATGCCCTCCGCGATCAGCCAGTCCAGGACCCGGGCCCCGAGCTCCTGCGCGTCCTGCTCGGTGGCATCGAGATCGACGACCGTCTGGAAGTAGTCACCCACGATTCCTCCCGTGTCTCAGCGGCCGACGTGTGCCGTGAACGCGGCCCAGGCGGCGGGTGCGAGGGCGAGGGCCGGGCCCGCGGGGTGCTTGGAGTCGCGGACGTGTACGGCGGCGGCGTGGGTGGCGACTTCGACGCATGCGCCGCCCTCGCTGCCGCTGTAGCTGGACTTCCGCCACTCGTACGCGACTTCGAGACAGGCCCCGCCCTCATCGCCGCTGTAACTGGACTTGAACCACGCGCGTGCAGTGCTCATCGGTCTCGGTCTCCCAGCAGACGGTCCAGCAGGCCCAGGGTGGCTTCAGGGCTGAGGGCCTGAGCTCGCAGCATCGCATATTTCTGGGAGAGGATGCTGATCTCATCGGGGTCGGAGACGAGCATGCTGCCACGCTGCGTCTCGGAGTACGCGACCTGCTGGTAGTCGGGCGTTTCCAGCAGGATGAAGGGTCCGTCGAGCCCGGCGTGGGTGCGATGGCTCAGCGGCAGAATCTGAAGGCTGACGCCCGGAAGTAACGCGCACGCGCGCAAGTGGCGCAGGTGCTCCGCATGCGCCGCGTCGTCGACGAGTCGGAGCATCACCACCGGCTCCCAGACGACGAAACTGATCGTCGGCGGTTCGAGGCGGTGCAGGATCTCCTGGCGCTCCAGTCGCGAGGCGGTCCGGACGGCGATCTTGTCCTCGCTGAAGACGGGGACCCGGTTACGGAACACCGCCCGCGCGTACGCCTCGGTCTGGAGCAGTCCGGGCAGGACCTGGTTGTCGTACCAGGAGAGGGCCAACGCCGTCCGCTCCAGGTCCATGTACTGCTCGGCCCATGCCGGTACGAGGTCGACCTCCGGCATGTTCTCCACCGCCGTGGCCAACGCACCCTTCGTCTCCAGGAGTTCGTCCATCCTGCGGGCGAGGTCAGGGAGGAGCGCGCGGCGTCCCTGCTCGATCGACGCGACCGTCTCCACCTGGATTCCTACCGCGTCGGCCAGTTGCGCCTGGGTCAGGCCGGCGGCGACGCGGAACACGGCGACCAGCTTGCCTACGAGCTTCATGGCCGACGCGTTTCTGCGCTGCCGATTCCTGGGGTGCATACGGTCCCCACTCCCCACCCGGCCCCGCACTTCACGCCTCGGCGACCCGTACAAGAAATATGTACGGGCTCCCGAAGCCCGAAGCCCGAAGCTCGGGTCCCGAGACCCGAGACCCGAGCTTCGAGAGGGTCTGTTCACTCGTTCGAGGGGCGGGGGCCCGGGGTCGGGCCGAGGCTTGAGACTCGGGATTCGAGCGTCTAAGGGCTGTCCCGCAATTCCTGGTGGATCAGCGCGCGGCGTCAGATGCGGTGCATCGCAAGGCGGAGGGGCGCCCGCATACTGGATGTATTCG